>JAHAJA010000008.1 GCA_018372435.1 Clostridiales bacterium
ATAAGGTATCAAAGGATTGAAATTCTACTTTGGCTGCGCTATTTACTTTACTCATCTTCCAATACCTCCTTAGTTAAGTTACTATATGCACTAGCAACCGTGCATTTTGGATCATGCATGTAGATACTTTTCCCTTCTGCACTTGTCTCTGCAGCGCGCACTGATATTGGTATGTATTGTTCGAATATTCTTACATTTCGTCCATAAGCCTCTTCTAGTTTATTGATAATCCCTTTAGCAAAATTTGTTCTACTATCTACTATAGTTAGCAATATTCCTTCAATAGTAAGATTAGGGTTAATTTGTCTACGAACCTTACCTATGGTCTGAATTAATTGTTGAAGTCCCTTTACAGGTAAATACTGCGCTTGTACAGGGATCAGTACCGAGTCCGCTGCAGCAAAGGCATTAATTGTAATCATTCCAAGTGAAGGCATACAATCTATTAATATATAGTCATATTGATCACGTATACCTTCTATATAAGTTTTAAGAGTAGTTTCTCTACTCATAACATTTACTAATGTAACTTCAAGTGCTGATAACTCTATATTGGCAGGTAAAAGATCAACATTCTCATCATGTGCAAGAATCCCCCTGCGTGGATCAATATCGTCTTCATTTATTGTAGCTTATAATACTGTGGTTAATGTATCCTGTAAACTATCAGGCTCTTTAAATCCTAAACTTGCTGTTAAACTGCCTTGTGCATCAGCATCAATTAATAAGACTTTCTTACCTTCTCTTGCTAACCCAATACCTAAATTTACACATGTTGTTGTCTTACCAACTCCACCCTTTTGATTTGCTATAGCAATAACTTTACATTTATTCATCCTATTTCCTCCTATAATGACTTGTTATATAAATCCATTTATGTTATACTGCTTTTGAAAATATTTTCTAAACGAACTTTTTAGTTCTTTTCTAAAAGGTAATTCTACCTAGGTAAGAGAGGGAAACGGGAACCCTCTCTTATTTTTTTTTACTAAACTTCCTTACAATCAATTTATAAATTCTATTAAAAGAGATAATTTGATAAAGCATATTAATAATATGATTTTGAGTAAATTTGAGTAAACTTCGCTAAAGATTTTTGAACTCATTTTACTCAAATTACGATTTGAGTAATACTCAAATTTTTTTGATTTTCTACGATATTTAACGGTATTTAACGGTATATTATAGGAGATAACAAAAAGGCTCCAAACACCTTATATATCATGTAAAAACCGATAATATAAGGCATTTGGAGCCTCTTAAAGTTTAAATTATATTAGATTGAAAACTTCGCTTATTTAGCCATTTGAGCAGCAACTTCTGCAGCGAAATCTTCTGATTTCTTTTCGATACCTTCGCCAGTTTCGAAACGAACGAAGCTCTTAATTGTGATATCAGCACCGATTTCTTTAGCAGCTGTTTCAACATATTTTTTAACAGTTAAGTCTTCATCTTTGATGAAAGCTTGTTCTAATAAACAAACTTCTTTTAATTGTTTGTTTAAACGACCAATGATCATTTTCTCAATGATGTTTTCTGGTTTATCTGGGTTTTCGTTCATAGCTTGAGCTTTTAAGATTTCTTTTTCGTGTTCTTTGTAATCAGCTGGAACTTCATCAGATGATAAATATTTAGGAGCGATAGCAGCGATTTGCATAGCTACATCTTTAGCAACAGCCTTAGTTTGATCATTCACTACAGTAGTTTCAACTTCAACTAAAACACCTACTCTACCACCAGCATGGATGTATGATTCAACAAATCCATTTTCAGCAACGATTTTTTCGAATCTTCTGATGTTCATGTTTTCACCGATAACAGCGATTTGAGCAGCTAAAGCTTCTTTAACTGTCATATTTGTATCAGGAGCCCAAGCTTCTGATAAGAAAGCTTCGATATCTGTAGCTGTAGTTGAAGCTGCTTGAGCTGCTACTTCTGCTACATAGCTTTGGAATTTTTCGTTTTTAGCAACGAAATCTGTTTCGCTGTTTACTTCTACGATAGAAGCTACTTTACCATCTGCAGATACGTTAGTTGCTACAAGTCCTTCAGCTGCAATTCTTCCAGCTTTCTTTTCAGCTGCAGCAAGACCTTTTTCTCTTAAGAATTCTACTGCTTTGTCCATATCACCATCAGTTTGTGCAAGAGCTTTTTTACAATCCATCATTCCTGCACCTGTCATTTCTCTAAGTTCTTTTACCATTGACGCTGTAATAGCCATGTTCGAATACCTCCGTTATAATTTACGTTTCCGTTTTTTATTCTTATTATGAGTAGCGTAAACGCTCTCTTTATAATACAAAACTAATACACATCTTTCATAGGATTGACATGCAAAGTAATAATTTATTCATAAACAATAGAAAGTACGCTTTGCGAACTTTCTATTATCATGAATAATGCTTCAACCGGGTAACCCTGGCTGAAGCATTATCGCAAGCCCATTATGGGTATGAATAATCAGATTAAGCTTCTACTGCTTCTTCAACAGGAGCTTCATCGTTTAATTGAGCACCTTGATTAGCTTCGATAACTGCATCAGCCATCTTAGCAACGATTAATTTAACTGCTCTGATTGCATCATCATTACCAGGAATTACGAAATCTAATTCTTCTGGATCACAGTTAGTATCAGCGATACCAATTAGTGGAATTCCTAATGTATGTGCTTCTTGAATACAGATTCTTTCTTTCTTAGGATCAACAACGAAGATTGCATCTGGGATGTTCTTCATGTTCTTGATACCACCAAGATTCTTTTCAAGTTTTTCTTGTTCTTTCTTAAGATTGATAACTTCTTTTTTAGGAAGAACTTCGAAAGTTCCGTCTTCTGCCATAGTTTCGATAGCTTTTAATCTTTCAATTCTACCTTGGATAGTCTTGAAGTTTGTAAGCATACCACCTAACCATCTTTCGTTTACATAGTACATTCCACAACGTTCAGCTTCTGATTTAACAGAATCTTGAGCTTGTTTCTTAGTACCAACGAAAAGAACAGTACCACCATCAGCTACGATATCTTTAATAGCATTGTAAGCTTCATCTACTTTACCTACAGATTTTTGTAAATCGATAATATAGATACCATTTCTTTCAGTGTAGATGTACTCTGCCATTTTAGGGTTCCATCTTCTAGTTTGGTGTCCAAAATGTACACCAGCTTCAAGTAATTGTTTCATTGATATAACGCTCATAATTTACCTCCATTTGGTTGATTTCTTCCGTATATTTCAACTTACTAACAGACCATTACGGCACCCTGTCAGAAATCAATATACGTGTATTTTAACATAGCAAGTATATCACATGAATTTACATATGACAAGCTTTTTTTACTTTATTTTAATTCTTGCTAATAAGCCTCTACTCTTCTAGTGATAGCAATCAGATAACCGCTATTTCTTTCTAGTAATTATATCCGCTATCTTCTTATAAGTAGCATCCAAGGGAATTAGGTATTCTCCAACTAGTATTTTGCTTGAATAACCTTGTTCTGACATATAGGTACGAAATTCGTCTGCATCTTCTATAACTCCCTTTTCATTTAACAACTTTCCAACGCTAGTAGCTGTCATCCCCGAAGTGATTTTAATTGGAGTATAGTCAATGGATATTATCAAATCCTTATCTTTCGTTGAATCAACATTGGGTTCTACTTTATCTTTATTATCTTTTTCATCTTTTTCATTTTGCTGATCATCATCATTGGATTCTTTTAATTGATCGTCTTCTGCATCTTGTTCTTCTTTTACATCTTGATTTTTTTCTTGGCTTTGTTCTTCTTTTGAAGGATCTTTTTGTTCAACCGAAGTAGTATCGTCCGATGCACTCATTATCATTCCATAACCCATGGCTTTTTCCATAATTTCTTCTTTTGTTAATGCATTTTCTCTTATTATTCTGCTACGAGAGGCTTGTAATGACAGCGACATTACAATAGCTGTGAATACAATTCCAATACCTAGCCCACGAATAAAGTATCTTAGTTTTAATTTCATATGCGAACCAAACCTTCCTAACCAATAACAAATTAATTTTGCTTATAAAGATTTAATACGAAACTCACTTCGCCTTTTCCTAAATCTAAAGTCTTAGCAATTTCAGTAATACTCTTCCCTTGCGCATATAACCTCATAATCTCTTGGTTGTTATTTTGTTTATCTTCATCTGTAAACTCTTGTTCATTATATGAATAATTCGTATTATTAACAAGCATAGCTGCCTCTTCGTCATTAATACCTTGAATCTCTCTCTCTGGCTCTGTGACTTTACTATCAATTACAGTTGAATTATTAGTATCTGTTTGGTTTTCTAAATCGTTACTTTTAGATTCTGAATCCTTTGTTTTGATTTCTTTTTTACAATAATTTTCTTTCATAGCATTTTCTTTTTCATTAAGCATATTATACAGGAACACTACTTCCGTATGGTTTTGTTCTATCTTCTCAAGAATTTGCTCTGAGTACTCACTAATAGCCATTATTTTTTCATTAGTTACCTTATTAAGATCGTTTTCAGTCTTAACAATGGTAGCTTCTGATATCTTTTCTAAATTTTCTTCTACCGTGTTTTGTATTACAAGTAAATGCTCCTCATCTAGTCCTTTTATTGAATTGGTCGCTTCTTCCTTTTTCCCCTTAGAAGTAACCTTCTCTGTGAAGAAGAAACTTACTCCAATTAAGACTAAACCAAGAATTAACATACATACCTCAAATACCGTCATATACCTTCTCCTAGCTTATATTTTAATATCAAATGAACTTCTATTAGTAGGAGGTGTATTAAGATGAGTTTCTTCTTGTTTCTTTTTCCCCTTCTTGTTTTTATCTCCTAATGATTGTCCATTCCCTTTTTCTTTTGCATCATAACGCATTTCTTTGTATTCACCTTTTTTGGTTTCCACCGTTTTGTTCTGTTCATGCTTTATGTGTTGTTGAAACATAGTGTTCATCTGCGCTTGTTCTTGTGCAGGTCGCTGCATCTCAACATGCCTAATTTGAGACACTTCGTTTGTACGAGGTACCAATGTTAACATATCTACTTGAGAAATTGACATAAGATCCTCCCTTTCTATAGGCTAATTCAATCCTAACACCTTAATATCCGCTCTATCTTTAACAAACTGGCAATGATGCTCTGCAGTCTTAATAATGTATACTACACTTCCAATTGATATACGTACACCCGAATACGCCATGTTTTCTACTACTACTTTACCATTAATATTTTCTTCCATCTTCTCTTGCAATTGATCGTATTGTTTTATTAATGGTTCAAGCACTTTATCTAATTCAGCATTTTGTATTGATAATTTTTGTAAATGTTGTAATTTCTCAGTTGATAGTTTCTCTCCACTCATTACTTTCTTCTTAAATATCGTTAGAATTTGAACTATCTTATCTTTTTCTTCTTGCAGTGAAACTATTTTCACTTCACAATCTCTATATGAATCGACCAATGTTGGGTCAACCCCCACTTCAAGTACTGTAGAAGTACCCATAGTTGATCCCGCAGTTTTTAAACGAATAAGCGAACCCGCTTTGATCTCTCCACCAGTTACTAAGCCTTTCCTACCACTAACAACAACATCGGTCCTAGCATATACCTTACTGTGTAAGATTGTTTCTGTATCAACATAGCCACCTGACTTAACAGTTGAACTTTCGATGAATTTACTTAGTATGTTACCCTCAGCTTGTAGAAGTCCGCGATTCATACCTTGGATACCACGTTTTAAAATAATATGTCCCTCACTATATAATTTTGCGCCTTCAACAACACCATCTACAATAATATCACCTTTTGCTCGTACCGTAAATCCGGTTCTAACATTTCCCTTTATATGGACATTCCCGTCATACGTTATATCGCCTGTTGAAGTATCAACATCAGCTAGTACTTCCAACGTATCCGATACAAAAACCTTTTCATCCGCTAATTCAACATGACCTGAAACACCTGAATACATCTTTAAACCATCCTCTGACTTGTAGATGTTATTCCCATGTCTCAAGATCTTATTAACAATCTTCTGTGGTCGTATTATATTACCAAGTACATCAATACCTGGAACCCCTGCATCAGCTGGAACTAACTCAGCTAATAATTGATCTTTATTAACATGACTAATCATATCCAATTGATGAAAATCAACGGATCCATCTTCATTATGCTTTGGTTGTAATGTACGATCAGTTTGGAAATAATACTTAATTTCTGCGCTCTTTCCCTCTACAGCATCTAATCCTTTTGCAATAACTATATTAGTGTTATAGCACCGTTCTCTTAAAAATTCTGCAATAGCTGTACTTTGGATTCCATACTTAATTCCTTCTCTTGTTAAACTTGATTTAATATCTTCATTATCTAATAATTTTCCATTGATTGAAGGTGGATACCATTTAGCAAAAGCAGTTTTTCTATCATCTGATATGGATATTGTCATTAGTTCCATAACAGGTAGCATTATATCCTCACTAATTTTAACTTCTATTTCTTCAACCAAAGAAACTACCTCTGTATGTAATTTTTTGATGTCATAATTATGAACCTTAACTTTTGATAAGTATGCTGATATTTCATCTATAGTTACAGATAAGCCACCTTGCATGTTGGGAACTAGATGTATATACACTCCGTCATCTTTCATGTGTAAATAAAAATATCCATTTTTTTGTTTCATGTTATTCCCCCACTTTCGTCATTAACAGATGCATTAAGGATCTGTCAGTTCTTCTCCATTATTATACATTTATATCTTGGTACTAAAACAAGTCCTCTGAAACCTTTTACGATAAAGAGAACTTGTCGTTATTAAAATATATTAAATAATTCTATATTATTTCCCATTTTACTTCTCATTTTCTGAAGTGCCTTAGTATGTAACTGCGACACTCTCGATTCTGATACTTCTAATGATAAACTAATTTCCTTTAATGTTAATTCTTCATAATAATACAGTATTATTACTTTTTTTTCTTTTTCCGTTAATGATTCTAAACTTTCTAATAAAATCTCTTTCAATTCATTACGTTCAACCAATTTCTCTGGCTGCATATAATGCGAGTTTTCATTCGCTTCTACTTTCACATCACTTCCGTGTTCAATGTATTCATCTAATGATACAAGTGATGATATCTTAGTTTGACTTTGCCATGCAATTAATTCCTTAACTGTAATTTCTAACTCTTCTGCTAATTCTTCATCAGTAGCTACTCTACCTAATTTAGCCTCTATCTTTTGGTATGCTGAATCTATCTTCTTTTGTTTTTGACGATACGTTCGTGGTAACCAATCCATCTTTCGAATTTGATCTAAGATAGCTCCTCTTATACGTAAGGTTGCGTATGTTTCGAATTTTACACCCTTGCTATAATCGAATTTGTCTATTGCATCTATTAGTCCAAAGATTCCGTACCCCACTAAATCATCATATTCCACATTATATCCTAGATACATACTGAGTCGTCCAGCTACTATTTTAACTAATTCAGCGTATTCAAGAATTATTTTCTCCCGATTAGAACTTGTTCGGCCCTTACTGTACTCTTCCCATAATCTATTTTTTCCTTCTTCGTTCATGTTCGCCTCCAAAAGACTGTTTCATACTTACACTATTGGTTACTATTCAGTCATTCCTGCGGACTAACTAATTAATAACCTTTATTGCTCTGTAACGTCATCTTCAACAGTTACAGTTTCTTCACCTTCCGTAGCGACATCCATATCTTCCGGTTGTTTCAAATCCGTTTTAATAATTCTATTTATTAAGTTCCTTGCTATTAATCCAATCATATAAAATACGATTAATACACCAAGTAAAATCTCTAACGTTAATTCAACGCTATAAGATTTAATTAGGCAGAAAGCACAAGTTATTGTTCCTGCTAGCAGCATTATTATTGATGGTATATATCTTGTCCTCATTACATTCACTCCTGCTAGATTTTACTTTTTATGTTGCATTCTCATGCATGCATTTACTAAAACTATTATAATTAAAGCGTTTCACAGTAATTGATTGCCTGTTAACATAAGCATGTTCCGATACTATTATGAAAATTATCATAATAAAATAACACACTATATAGTCTTTATCGGTTTACCAACAGATTTAATTAATAGGTCTCCTGTCTCAGTGTAGAATTCAATCGTACGTCCATAATTCAAACCAGTATCTTCTCCGATCACTCTTATACCAAGTGAAGAGAGCTTGGCCTTAGTAGCTTCTACATTTCTGTCACCAATTCGTAGCATATCATTATTTGATGTAAACGCGAACATTTGTGCTCCACCCGCTATCTTAGCTACAAGATTATGTTTGTTGGCACCCAATGAAATCATTAGTTTTATTAGCTCATCTATACCTGTATCTGCGAATTTTGCATGATTTTCATTCTTACGTATCTTCGTACTATCCGGTAGCATTATATGAGCCATACCTCCAACCTTCGTCGAAGGATCATATAATGCAATCCCAACACAAGATCCTAGTCCAAGCGTTGTTAAAGCACCTGGATATTTACATGCATTCAAATCTGCCATCCCTATTTTTATCATCTCTCCCATACAAATCACCTATAGCCCTAAAGAACTCATGATCTTGCCATATGAGTCTAATGTAGGTATAAGTATAAAGTATCCGTTAACCTCATCATCATCTTCACAGAATTGAGATTGTATTAATAGTGCTTTATCACCTATCTTACCAAATTCTATTGCTGGCACACTTAGAATTGCTCCAGCCATATCAATTGACATGTATGGAACAGAAGCAGATATTCGCATATTAGTTAAAGCAGAAAGTGATGACAGATACGCTCCTGCTATAATATTACCGATTTCATTCAGTGCCGATAAATCCATTTCTGAAAATTCTCTAGATTCATCTGATTTTTCTCCAACAATCATATCTACTAGATGATGCGCCGATTCCTCATCTAGCATAAACATCATCATACCATCAATGTCACCATCGATAGTTAATAGTATACCTACCACTATCGTTTCAGCTCCACCAACTGTATCTGGCAAATCACGGAATTCAAGAAGGTCAACTACAGGTACCTTCATATCAACTTTTGAATTAATTAATTGTGATAATGCAGTAGTAGCATTGCCCGCGCCTATATTACCGATTTCTTTCAATACATCAAAGTGCATATTATCTATATGTTCTAAATCCAAAGTAACACCTCACAGTCCATACTCTTTCGTAAAAAGGGGTTGGATTTGCATCAACCCCTTCCTTCTCATATCAAGCTTAAATAGCCTCTTTATCTACAATAACACCTGCGATATTAAGCAACGAGATTAAGTTATCTCCATGTTTTCCAATACCGCTTAGAAACATTGATTTTTCATCTTTTGCATTATAAGTAACTTTATCAATACTTTCGTCTTCTAATGTTACTACTTCCTTAACTTCATCTACAAGAATACCAATTGCAGATTGCGCGTCAAACTTAAGAATAATAATTCTTGTCGCGTTAGTAATTTCATCTGCTTCAAGGCCGAATTTAAGACGTATACTCATCACTGGAATAATCTCACCCCTTAGATTAATAACACCTTTGAAGTACGATTGTGCCTTTGGAACTCTTGTTATACGTTGCATCCTTACAATGTTATCTACATTCTGAATATCAATTCCATATTGTTCATTACCAATTCTTACAACGATATATTGCTTTGCTTCTGTTCTTAATTTTGTATCCATAGTAAGTACCTCCTATACTAATGTATTAACATCAAGAATTAGGGCTACTTCACCATCGCCAAGGATTGTTGCTCCGCCAATCATCTTATTGTTGTTAATATATTTTCCTAGTGATTTTATAACAATTTCTTGTTGTCCAATTAGATTGTCAATTACAAGACCTGCTAGCTTGTCTCCCTTAGAAACAATAACCACTGTAAGATTTTCAGGAGATTCATTTGTTTGTTCTACATCTAGAATATCAGCTAAACGAATAATTGGTATAACAGTTCCTCTTAAGTTGATAACTTCTTTCGTTTGAACATATTTGATATCACTTACAGGAACATCTTCAATCGTTTGAATACTTCCAAGTGGTATCGCGTATTTTTCTGGTCCAATCTCAACCATTAATGCTTGAATAATTGCAAGTGTTAATGGTAATCGAATGATGAAATTACTTCCTTCGCCAAACTTAGTACGAGCTTCTATATCACCACCAAGTGCTTCAATTCTTGTCTTAACGACATCAAGACCGACACCTCTTCCTGACACATCTGTAATCTTTTCTGCAGTAGAGAAACTTGGACGGAATAACAAGTCAATAATATCTTTATCGGTCATTGTTTCAGCTTGTTCTCTCGTAATCGTTCCCTTTTCGATAGCTTTTTGTTTCACTTTTTCTACATTGATACCTGCTCCATCATCACGTACTTCAATCACAACGTTATTACCATCTTGATAAGCATCTAAGAATATAGATCCAACTTCTGGTTTACCGGCTTTTCTTCTATCTTCTGAACTTTCAAGACCATGATCAGCAGAGTTACGAAGTAAATGCATTAAAGGATCACCAATTTCATCAATTACAGTACGATCAAGTTCCGTATCTTCACCTGTCATGTATAATTCCATCTTTTTATCTAATTTCTTTGATAAATCACGTATCATACGAGGGAATCGATTAACAACACTTTCAATTGGTACCATTCGAACTTTCATAACAGATTCATGTAAGTTAGTAGTTACTCTTTCAAGATACTCAATTTGTTCATTAAATGCATTTTCAGAGCGGTTTTCATTGTCTCCGGAACTAATAGATACCAAACCATTTTTTGCAATAATTAATTCACTTACTAGATTCATTAATACATCAAGTTTTTCAATATCAACACGTACAGAACGATTAACTACAGGTTTTGCCTGTTGTTTAGCATTAGTCTGCGCTTTACTTTGATTCGTATCCTTCTTTTCCACTGGAGCAGTAGCCGTTGCTGATGCTGCTTGTACCGTATCCACTTTATTATCAGTGGTTTCTACTTCTTCAAACTCTTCATTCTTTTCTTCAGGTGCTTGCATCACGTCAATATATACTGACTTAATTTCAGACACATTAAGAATTTTCGATTTTACCTCTTCGAGTGATGACTTGGTAATTAAGATTACACTAAAATCAAATTCGAATTTTTCATCTTCTATATCTTGAACCTCAGGATATGATTTAATCACTTCTCCAAATTCTTCTAATGCTTTGAACACTAGGAATGCTCTTGCAGCCTTGAGAATACAAGTTTCTTGAATATAGATTGTAATACCGAATACATTTTGTCCGATATCTTTTGCTTTTAACATTGCATGACTTTCATAATCAGCAATTCTAAGATCTTGATATTTAGCGCATTCCTCTTTTTCTTCTACTGTTTCAGCTTGAGTTGCCATAGCAGAAGTACCTTGACCTTCTGTTTTCTCTCCAATGCCTTCTTGAAGAATCTTATTTAGCTGCGTGATTATTGGCTCATTATCTTCTGTTCCTTCATCAGCAGTATCTAGTATGTTACTTAAATAAGACTCAAGTGCATCTAATCCTTGGAATAAAACATCAACTAAGTTTGCACCAACGGACATTTTACCATTTCTAATTTCAGAGAATACGTTTTCCATATCATGTGTTAAACGTTGCATTCTCTTATATCCCATTGTACCAGCCATTCCTTTAAGAGAATGGGCTGCTCGGAATATTTCATTAATTGTATTCACATTATCCGGTTCTTTTTCAAGAATTAGTAATTGTTCATTAAGATTTTGTAAATGTTCTTTTGTTTCATCGATAAATATCTCTAGATATTGACTAACGTCCATCTTACAGCACCCCCACGTGATTTGTTATAGCTTCTGAAACTTTCTTTAATGGCACAACTTCATCTACCAATCCGGTCTCCGCAATTACTTTAGGCATACCATAAACAGTAGATGTTTCTTCATCTTGCGCTATAACATAAATATTCTTGTTTTCATTAAGTTTCTTAATTCCGTGCGTTCCATCTCCACCCATACCAGTTAAGATGACACATGTTATTTCATCATAATTAGAATCTACTATTGATTCATACAAAATATCTGCACAAGGTTTTAATCCACCTCTTGCGGCTTCTAATGAGACTGATAAGAAGTGTTTATCACGTTCTTTTCTAATTCTCATCTGATATCCACCTTTTGCAATATAAACATGTCCTTTTTGCACTTCTTCACCATCAACTGCCTCTTTAACAACTAGTTCACTCATCTCGTTAAGTCGCTGTGCTAGCGAATATGTGAATCCCTCTGGCATATGCTGTACAAGTAAAAAACTTGCATTCAGATTCTTAGGCAGCAATGGAATCACTTCTTGCAATGCTTTAGGTCCTCCCGTAGAGCAGGCCAACGCGACTAGTTTGTTAGCATCTTTGTTCACAGGCTTGCTTTCTTTGGTAATTAACGTACTCTTCATCTTATCTTTGATAAACTCACGTTTTAAGAAAGTGTTAGTGTTTAGACTACTACCTATAACATTATCAAGGTTTTTCGAACCTTTTTGTGTCCGATTATAGGTTTGTTGATTGTTAGGATTTTGCCCAGTTGCGATTAAAAGACAATCGATTAATCGATTTTTGAAACTGTCTCCTTTCGCTTCGATAAAGCTCTCTGGTTTAGTAACGAAGTCAAATGCGCCAAGTTCCAATGCCTGTATGGTTTCTTTCGTACCTTCTTTAGCTAATGTACTAACAATAATAACTGTTAGTTTAATGTTCAGTTTAGAGATTCTATCCATCAACTGTAATCCATTCATTTTAGGCATGTTTATATCTAAGACGACCGCATCAATATTTCTATAATTTATGGTAATATAATCAAGCGCCTCTAATCCGTTAAAAGCGACTTTAGATACCACAAATCGATCATCTGAATTAATTATATCAGATAGCAATCTTCTCATAAGTGCAGAATCATCAACAACCAAAATATTTTTTTTCATTTAATCATTTCCTTTATCTCGTCGTCTTTTAGAACGCTGTACATCAAATACATAACGAACTATTTTTTCTCTTGTATCATTAGTTATATCATCAAATATAGCACGATACTCGTAATTCATTGGTTTCACACGAACACGTGATGCAGCTATAATACGGACATTCACTTCTATAAATAATTCACGGTTTCCTTCTGATAAAATAAAGTTAAAATTTAATCGATCTTTTATCATATGCTTATCCTCTGAATGGAACCGTATACCACCAGCACTGAGGTCTGTTATTGTAGCAGTTAAATTATAGTTTTGTAATTGACTAAGACTTTCTCTACACATACTATAAATTTCATCATCTTTATTTGGATTAGAACTAATTCTTTTTAGAAGCATTTCTTCCATAGGCGTAATAACACGATATGCAGCCTCAAGAATACAAGCTAAACGGTAATAATTTCTCCTTTGATAATGTTTTAGTTCCGTCAATATATAGATTTCAGCAACTTTAATACTCTTATCTATGTATTTTTGAATTATCTTTCCTTTTGCTCTATAAGTATCTGTTTTTGTAAAAAACGTCAACATATATTCACCATCTTGCTCAAGATTAATAATTCTATTTTTATAAATTGGCATTGTTATAACTATAGTGTTATCTGATTTTATTTCAATTAACTTCGATGCGTACATCTCATAACTTTCCTCTGGGAGTACATTTCCGTTAACTTTTGATATGTTAACTTTATCACCGATAGTAAGATTTTCCATGTTTGCCATATACTTTCACTCCCCTTTATCATGATAGTTTCGTAAACATACTCTTACATTTACCCCTTATTCTAATACTCTATGCTAAGCTTATTTAATCTTATTCTTTTTCAGTCTAACTAAATTTGAGAAGAGTTGTGAAATTCCTCTCTTTTGCTGCTTCTCAACCACCATTTCTTCGTTAGATAATGCTAATGCAATATCAGCAATTGCCTTAGCAGCGTCTGAATTAGGATAAGCTAATGACACAGGTTTCTGTTTGATTACTGCTTTCGATACATTCATATCAGTTGGTATTGCCCCAAGGAATTCAATATTAAGCTGTAGAAAATTCTGAACTACTACGCTTAGTTTATTGTATAACTCTCTACCTTCCGCTATCGAAGCAACTCGATTTGGAACCATCTTTATGACCGTGTCTTCTATAGAAAACAACGAACGTTTTGAAAGTGTTTTTAATAGTGCATATGCATCCGTTATCGAAGTCGGTTCAGGTGTAGTTACTAAGATTACTTCTGAACTAGCCGCTACGAATTCTAATACACTATCCGATATTCCAGCTCCCGTATCCACTATAATTACATCCGCTAGGTCATCTAACTCATATAGCATCTTTCTCAAATCATCAAGTTGAACCCTTGTTAGATTCGCAAGCTCTTCAATTCCAGATCCGCCTGATATAAAACCAATGTTTTGTGGTCCTTCTGTAATTATTTCACGTAAAGTCTTTCCTCTGTACATTAAATCTGCCAAGTTATACTGTGGTCGAATACCTAGCATAATCTCTACATTCGCTAATCCAAAATCAGCATCTAGAATCACTACTCTTTTACCAATTTGGCTTAACTGCACCGCGAGATTAACGGATATGCTAGTCTTACCAACACCTCCCTTACCGCTAGTTACAGTTATTACTCTTGCCACATCGTTCTTTCGCGTATCTTTCTCTATCATCCTTCGTAACTCTTCCGCTTGATCCATCAATCACTGCCCCCTAACAGTTTTTTAGCAACAAATTGCGCATCGAGCCTTCCAATATCATTTGGTACATTTTGTCCCCAAGCAACATAAGATAATGGTGAACCTGTCATCATTTTGACATTAAGTATATTACCCATGCATATCGTTTCATCAAGTTTCGTAAATATAATTCTGTAATTTGCAATCGTAGAATACGTTTCAGTAATTCGTACCAAATCTTTATATTTTGTAGTTGCACTTAATACCAAATAAATCTCCTTCATAGAGTCATCAACGGTACCTAAGAGCGCTTCTAAGTCATCTTTTTGTTCTGTATTCTTATGTGATCTTCCTGCTGTATCAATTAAAACGATATCGTAATCTTCAAATTCCTCTTTTGTTTGACTCATTTCTTCCGCGGAATAGATTACCTTTAGGGGTACTCCAAGAATATTCGCATAGATCCTTAATTGTTCAACTGCAGCAATTCGATACGTATCCGAAGTAACCAAAGCCATCTTAGTATTCTTATTCATCTTAAAACCAGATGCAATCTTAGCAATTGTCGTAGTCTTACCTACCCCTGTAGGACCGATGAAGAACACAAATTTAGTCTTCTTTTCTCCTAATTCAATCGTCTCTGGTTGTCCTAACTTTAGCACGATTTTTTGATAAATACTAGTTAATACCGTGTCTACTGAGGCTCCTTTTTGTAAAGTAGCCTCAATTTCATTAATGATTTGATTGGCGTATTTTTCATCAACTTCATTGATAAGCATTTGTTTATAGATTAGCTTAATATACTCGTTTTCATTACTCTTATCTTCTTCAATTGATGGATTTGCATTCTCTTGTGTTGGTTTTATCTGTTTTTCAATCAAATTTTGAAGATTATCTAATCTCTTTTCAATTTCTGAAGAATATGTGGACTTTACATCTACAAAAAGATTCTCATCTTTATCTAATTGTTTCTCAATAACCTTCTCTTTTCGTGTTTCCGTTTGCTTATTCGATTGATTTTCGTTGATTAACTTTTGAAAAGAGGATAATAAACTATCCTCTTCATAATTAACTGTATCGTCTACAGCTGCTGTTATTTCAACTTTTGATGGTCTAAAAAACTTATATATCCCCTTCGGTTTAATAGTCTTTATATTAGTTACTATTGCATCTTTACCTAATTCTTCTTTTGCCATTAATATGGCTTCTTTCTCTGTTTCTGCTTGAAATTTCTTAATTATCACTACGATGTCACCATCCCTACTGATTGTAATTCAACATTTGTATCAATTTCACTATACGAAATTACGATCAAATCTTTAAAGTAATCGGAAGTCAATTTTTTAAAATACATGCGTACGATTGGGGATGTAATAACAATAGGATTTCTTCCCAAATTCTCAAGCTTTGATACTTCATCCCTAACAGAATTCATAATTCCCTGTGTCTTTTCTGGATCCAAGGTTAAATATGCACCTTGTTCTGTTTGCTTAACAGCACCCATGATTTCTTGCTCGATTTGTGGATCGAGAGTAACAACACTTGTAGTTTCCCCATTTGGGAAATACTTGTTTGAGATTGCTCGTTTTAGGCTCTGACGTACATATTCAGTAAGTACATCCGTATCCCTTGTTACAGCTGCATTATCTGCAAGTGTCTCAAAAATAGTAACTAAATCACGAATTGATATTCCTTCATGCAATAAATTCTGTAGAACTTTTTGAATTTCACCAACACCAAGTTGTTTTGGAACCAATTCGGATACAAGTGTCTCGTTAGCTTCTTTAACATTGTTGATAAGATTTTGAACATCTTGCCGACTTAATAATTCGCTTAGATTATTCTTAACAACTTCAGTTAAATGTGTTGCAATAATTGAAGGTGGATCTACTACTGTATAACCAAGTGACTCTGCTCTCTCTCTTTGGTTTTCTGTAATCCAGATTGCAGGCAGGTGGAAAGAAGGTTCAAAAGTTGGAATTCCAGTGATTTCTTCTTCAACATACCCTGGGTTCATAGCCATATAGTGATCAAATAAAATCTCACCATCGCTAACCGGAATACCCTTAATCTTGATAACATATTGATTAGGGTTTAACTGTATGTTATCACGTAATCGAATGATTGGAACAACACAACCTAGTTCTAAGGCAATTTGTCTACGAATCATAACAACTCGGTCTAACAAGTCACCACCTTGATTAACATCAGCTAAAGGTATAATACCATAACCAAATTCCAATTCAATTGGATCAACCTGCAACAACGCAGTAACATTCTCTGGCTTACGAATCTCATCCGCATTATCTTCTGTAGCTGCTACTTCATCTTCAATATTACTCTCTTCAATCTTAGCATTGATCATTCTACCACATATAATAAATGCTGCACCATATGCACAGAATACAATCACATTAAGAGGAGTAGCTATTCCAAGGAATATTAAGGCTCCACCAACTATATATAATACCTTTGGTATTGAAAACAATTGACTAACAAGTACTTCTGACAAATCTGCCTCTTTGGAAACCTTAGTTACCAATAGACCTGTTGCTAGAGAAATCAATATTGAAGGTATTTGACTTACAAGACCATCACCAATAGTAAGAATGGTATACTTTTGAAGTGCATCAGCCATTGGCATACCTTGATTCATTACACCCGTTATTAAACCACCAACAATATTGATTGCTGTAATAATTAGACCAGCTGTTGCATCTCCTTTAACGTATTTCGTAGCACCATCCATCGCTCCGAAGAATGCAGATTCCGCTTGTAACTTCTCTCTTCTTTCTCTTGCCTCTGTATCTGTAATTGCACCCGTATTCAGATCAGCATCAATCGCCATCTGTTTACCAGGCATGGCATCTAGTGTAAATCTTGCTGTTACTTCTGCAACTCTTTCAGAACCTTTATTGATAACCATAAACTGTACCAATATTAAGATTATGAACACAATTGCACCAATTACAAGGTCACCGCCACCTACGAATTCACCGAAAGTTCTAACTACATTACCTGGATCACCAGTAGAAAGAATTAATTTTGTTGATGATATGTTAAGCGATATACGGAATATTGTAGTAAATAACAGTACCGTTGGGAAACTTGACATATCTAATGCTTCCCTAGAAAATAGCGCATTGAATAAGATAATCATTGCTATCGCAATATTAAGCGCTAATAATACATCCAATAAAAGAGAAGGTATTGGTACAATCAAAAATACAATAGCTGCCAGGATATATAACCCAAGTACCAAATCTGACTTTTTCATTCACCTTACCTCCTAAACTAAATTTTATTTTTTATTCTATATACATAAGCTAATATCTCAGCTACCATTTGATATAGCTCCTGAGGTATCTCTTGATCGATTTCAACATTAAAATATAACATTCTTGCAAGTGGTTTATTCTCAACAATTTCAACTTTGTTTTCTTTTGCTATATCTTTTATCTTTTGAGCCATAAAATCCGCACCCTTAGCCACTACTACAGGGGCAGAGCCCGACTCCCTATCATACTGCAATGCCACAGCAAAATGTGTTGGGTTAGTAATGACAACATCTGCATTAGGAATCGCATTCATCATTCTACGCCTTGATGCCTCTAACATCTTCGATTTGATCTTACCTTTGATATGAGGATCACCTTCGGCATTTTTCCATTCATCTTTAACTTCCTTCTTAGACATCTTCATATCTTTCTTGAATTTCATTCTTTGATAAAACAAATCAGCGAATCCAATGACTAAGAACACTGAACTAATCTGCATCCCCAGTGAAATCACCATACTTCCAATAACTCCAATCGCTTGGAATAAAGAAAAATCATATAAACTGAGAATTAAACCCCACTGATCTTTTAAAGTATCATAAACAAGGACTCCGATTAATATTATCTTAAGTAATGAAAATAATAATTGTACTAATTTCTCTTTAGAAAACATCTTTTTAAATCCCTTTATAGGATCTAGCTTACTTAATTTGGGTTTCAAGGGCTTAGTTGTAACTTTCCATTTTATCTGGACTTTATCAACTAAAAATCCCACAACTACACCAACCAAGAATATTGGCAGTGCAATTAAAATAATCGTTTTTATTGAATATCCAAGTAAAGACATTATGATATTCATCGACATATCATCTTCAACAACAAGTGTAATACTTCCGTATATCTTCTCATAAACATCAATGAATTGATTTCCGATAGAGCCAATATAAATCTTTAGAACAAGAAATAACGCAAAAAGCATGACTGCTGTATTTAATTCGGTACTTTTTGCAACTTGACCTTCTTCTCTCGCCTCCTTAAGTTTCTTAGGCGTAGCATCTTCAGTCTTTTCTCCGCCCTCATCATTTGCAAATAACTGCAAATTATATCGTAAGAGTGTCGTATGCTTGTATATTAAGTTCTGATTGAAATCATCCTTTTGTAAACTCAACTTCTCGTTACCTCAAATCATTCTATAAGATTCTTAACTACCATTTGAATCATGTACTTCATCTCCGAAAAGATAAAATCTGCAACTTGTGGCATAAGGCCAATTACAAAGAACAAAACAAAAAGTCCAACAAAAACTTTAAGTTGCATACCAATAACAAACATATTCATCTGAGGCGCTACTTTTGCTAGAATGCCCAGAACTATATTTACTATTAATAACGACGCAAATACTGGAAGTATAATTCGAAAACCAATAATAAAGTAATCTGTGATAAACTTTATAGCACCATCATACAATCCAGAATTAAAAACAGTATGTCCTATTGGTATTAAGTTGAACGTATCCATAATAGCCTTAATCAGATGCAAATGCATATCACTCAAAAGCATTATTAACATAACAAGATACGTATAAAAATTAGATGTTATCGTTGTCTGCATCCTCGATGTAGGATCAAATTGTGTTACCATGGAAAAACCGATCTCCATATCAATCATCTGCCCCGCAAAGGCCAAAACAAAGACACACATATTGGCACTGAATCCAATTAAAATACCTGTGATTAATTCTTTGGTTACTAAAATGGCATAATCAATTATACCAACATATTCAAGCTGTATACCTTTTACAGAACTAAAGATTACAAGTGCCATAAAAGCACTAAGTCCAATCTTAACCTTCCTAGGCACGCTATTTTGACTAAAGAAGGGTGCAGTATATACGAAACCTGAAATTCGAACTAATATTAATAAAAATACTTCTATATCTTCTACTGCTAAATCAACATTCATATTATCCTACCTAGTTATATACAGCATCTTTAATCATTTTATGTAGGTTCCGAAATTCGAAAACAATTCATAAGTAAAATCAACAATGGTTTTGAATATCCAAGAACCTGTTAACATTATTACTAAAAATATAGCTAATAATTTAGGAACAAATGTTAATGTCTGCTCCTGAATCGAGGTAATGGTTTGAAAAATACTTATAACCAAACCAACAATTAATGATACTAATAGCATCGGAGCAGAAGTTTTTATAATAACTAAAAGTGTCTCTCTCGCTATGTCAATTACTACATCTACATTCATATAAGCCTCCAAACCGAAAAACAATTAACTATCCATAGAAAGTCTTTACTACGTTTCCAATTATTAAGTTCCAACCATCAGCTAAGATAAATAATAGTATCTTAAACGGCATTGAAATTGTTGTTGGAGGTAACATCATCATACCCATAGACATCAGCGTAGAAGCAACTACCATATCGATAACAATAAATGGTATATATAACAGGAATCCAATAATAAATGCAGCTCTCAACTCACTAATCATAAAAGCAGGTATCAATACAGAATTCGGTATATCATCAAGTTCGTACACCGTTATATTAGCGTCACCTAAGTTGGCAATATCCATAAATAATTTAATATCTTGAGGGCGATTCTTAACTTGATTAAACATAAATCCACGAATCGGTTCCATACCTTTTTTGAACGCTTCTTCTTGCGTGATTTCACCTTTGGATAAAGGCTTAATAGCTTCATTATTAACCTGTGTAAAAACCGGTCCCATTATAAATACCGTTAGAAATAACGCTAATCCGATTAATACTTGATTTGGCGGAGTTGTTTGTGTCGCAAGTGCTGATCTAACAAAATGTAATACTACAATAATTCTTGTAAACGAAGTTACCATCAATAACAAAGAAGGCGCTATAGAGATTACAGTTAGTAATATTACTATTTGTAATGTTGATGCTACACCTGAGCCCTCTCCATTCGTAGAGAGATTAAAATTAAAACCAAATGGTTCATCATTAGATGTAATCGCAACATCTGATGAATCTGTCTGACTACTAGCTTTTACAGGAACAGAAAAAACTAGAATGATGGTTGACATTACAAACAAAACAACAAGTGAATTTATAATCATTTTACTAATTTTATGTTTTATCTTTGCGTTCATACTTTTAACCTCTACACATCATTCTCATCTTTTTCATTATCTTTGCAATCCTTAGATTTTACATTTGTTCCTAATTTAATCTTTGATAGCACTTCTTTAAAAGAAGGTGTATCCATAACACCTTCAAAGCTTTTCAATTGATCTCCATCAATTTCAGTTAAGTAATCAACATGATCCTTAGATACTGCAATTACAATATATTTATTTGCTATTTTTATTATCTGAAGATATTTTGTTTGACTTAATCTTAGCGTTTCTATAATTGTAATGTTATGGTTTTTTGTGGTCATTCCTGCGCCAGTTTTACCTATCCACTTTGAAGTGTAATAAGCTAGTACCAATATCAATACAAATACAAGTAATAATCCAAACAGTTCTGCAATATTACGTATCGTAGAACTGCCTTGGAATAAATAATTTTTAGTAATCATCTTATTAGCCTATCGCTTTTTTAACAGCTTCTAAAACTCTATCGGCTTGGAAAGGCTTAACAATAAAATCTTTTGCTCCAGTTTGGATTGATTCGATTACCATTGCTTGTTGTCCCATTGCCGAACACATAATTACATTAGATGCTGGATCCATTGCCTTAATTTTTTTAAGTGCTTGTATTCCATCCATTTCTGGCATAGTAATATCCATCATAACTAAATCTGGTTTTGTCTCATTATATTTTTCAACTGCTTTTGCACCATTTTCAGCTTCACCAGCAATTTCATAACCATTCTTTGTTAAGATATCCTTAATCATCATTCTCATAAAAGCTGCGTCGTCACAAATCAAAATTCTCTTCGCCATTTTTACCTCTCCTATCTATACTTCTCTTCTATTTAACAATCTCTGTCACTCTAATACCAAAGCACTCTTCGATTACTACAACTTCACCCTTAGCAACAAACTTACCATTAACTAAGACATCAATTGGCTCTCCAGCAAGCTTGTTTAATTCTATAATTGTTCCTGGTGTGAAGTCTAAAATTTCTTTAATTGACTTGTTTGTTCTACCTAGTTCTACTGTAACTTCAAGTGGAACATCCATAATCAAATCAATATTCTCTTGCCCTGGTAACTGAGCCGCAATATTATTAAATGCTTGAAATTGAGCTGGTTGAACATTTACATCTTGCATTGGCATCATTTGCCCCATTGCAGGTTGCGTGTAAGGCATCTGACCTTGATACATAGGAATCGTTCCATAACCAGGCATTGGTTGACCCATCATCGGTTGACCCATCATTGGTTGACCTCCCGTCATTGGTTGTACAGGAATAGTTTGTTGATTTAATTGTTGTTCCTGTTGTACTGGTTGACCAACTGAACTAGCCTGTTGTTCTTCAGAATTTGATCCTGATTCCGAGAATTTCCTATATAAATCTCTCGCGAAATCAAAAGGATATAATTGCATAATTTGACTATCAACCAAATCCCCTATCTCCATTTTAAATGCAACCTTAACAAAAGGTTGTTTTAAGAAATCTGATATCTCTGCCTCATTAATAGTACTGTTTAAATCAACAAGACTAGCAATTGGAGGACTAATATCTACTTTCTTTTCAAGCATGGAGGACAATGAAGTAGCTGCAGAACCCATCATCTGGTTCATAGCTTCACCAATAGCACTAAGATGAAGTTCTGATAATTCACCATCTACATTAATGCCTTCTCCTCCCATCATTAAATCTGTAATTATCTTCACATCTGACTCTTTAAGAATCAAGATATTATTACCATCTAAACCTTCTTTATAAGAAATCTGAATAAACACACATGGTTTTCCAAATTCTTGTGACAGATTATCCCATGTAGAATAAGAAACAACAGGTGTTGTAATCACTACTTTATTGTTTACTAATGTAGACAAAGTTGTAGCTGCCGTCCCCATGCTTATATTAGATATCTCACCTACTGCATCTTTCTCATCTGCTGTTAAAGAATCTGATGAGCTAGAAGCCGTACCATTAGCAGAAGAATCCATGTTATCAATACTACCTAATAACGCATTGATTTCTTCTTGCGATAACATACCGTCCATATTCTTACTCCTCTCTAATAATTGATGTTAATCTTACAGCATATGTATCCGAAGATGCTCCCGGAAGTGCAGTAAATTTTTTAATGTTTCCAACGAAAATATCTAGTTCATCATCGACCTTTGTATTCAGTCGAATAATATCACCTTTTTGAATGTTAAGGAAATCATTTACCGATATCATACTGTTACCAAGAACGGCTTTGATTGGAATCTTAGCTTTCTCGATGGCTATCTCGATGATATCCTGATAAGTTTCATCATCCTTAACTTGCATAGTTGAATACCAATACTTTGTATTCAACTTATCAATAACTGGTTCTAAACAGTTATATGGTAAGCACACATTCATTAACCCTTCTACATTACCAATACGGATATTCATAGTAACAATTGAGGTCATTTCGCTAGGTTGAATAATCTGAGCAAACTGAGAATTTGTTTCAATTCTTTCTAGTCTTGGTTCAATGTTAATAACATTTTGCCAAGGTTCTATTAATAAATTTGTACATATATTAAAAATTCTCTCAATTATTATTAACTCAATCTCTGAGAAATCTCTCGATTTTTCGAGCGGCAGTCCATTACCACCAAGCATACGATCTACAATTGCATAACCTAAATTAGCCGCAAGCTCAATAACAACGTTTCCTTCTAATGGAGCAAAATTAATAATACCAAGCAACACTGGATTAGATAATGCATTCGAAAACTCTGAATAAGCAGCTGCCTCTGAATTCATTACTTCAACCTGAACATTCTTACGAAGATATGCAGGTAAATTCGTAGACAGTAACCTACCATAATGTTCAAATATGATCTCTAACGTTCTTAGATGTTCCTTCGAGAATTTTGATGGCCGTGCAAAATCATAATTTTTAATTTGCTTCTCGCCTGTGTCTTTAATCTCATCAGCATCTAATTCACCACTACTAAGTGCAGCAAGCAAATTGTCTATCTCATTTTGCGATAAGACGTCACCCATTATCTCTCACCTCCCAGGTGATATTTTATATTATTTCAAATTCCGCAAACAAAATCAATAGAAAATGATGATTATCATAATTTTCTACATTCTTTTACATAAATAATCATAAAAATTAATTATAATTAATAATATCACATTTTTCATTTAATATAAAGCAATAAATTAGGATTCTTTCTGATACAAATGTATCATTTTTATAACATATTATTGGTATATTAAACTACCAAAAACTATATCTTGTACTACTTTATCACCATATTTATCATTTAACATCTGAATAATGTTTGCTTTAATAGTATCTTCATTGGCTTTTGCCTCATCAATTGTATAACTAGTAAACCCTTGTCTTATACTATCATAGATACCTGCTTTGGATTCATCTATATTCTTTTTAACCTTTTCATAATCAGAAACACCATTATATAAAGTTAAAGAAATTTTTGAAACAACAGCGTATCTCTCTTTTGAAGAATCTGTATCTTTCTTTAAATTAATAATTATCTCTTCCTCTAATGCATAATTCACTAAGTCATCTGATGTAATTATCTTTTCGTTTCCATTTTGCGCTTCTAAATCTAGATTAATGATTTCTGATACTTGATTAATTAAATTATTAGTTTTACTTACATTAGGTACTACTGAGAATACAATTACAGCAGACAGAACCAAATTAACAATTGATAATGCTAAAATAACGATGGTTAAAATATTTCTTTTCATAAGTTGTCACTCCCTATTTTTTTGTATAGTACTGAGTTAATACGCTATTTGCTCAGTTCATTGTAGATCTTTATCTCGACACGTCTGTTCTTTGCTCGACCTTCTGGTGTATCATTCGATGCAATTGGATCAAATTCGCTTCGCCCTGAAGCTTCTAGTGTAGAAGGATCCAAACCTTTCTTGTCTGTCAGATAATTCCATACTGATATTGCTCTAGCTGCTGATAGATCCATATTATCAGCAAATTTAATATTAGCGGTTATTGGTGCATTATCCGTGTGACCTTCAATTTTAATCAAACAATCACTATATTCGTCCAATATATCTCCGACTTTATTAAGTATAGGCAATGCTTCTTGTTTAATCTCTGCTACGCCCGAATCAAAGAGAACGGAACCGCCAATGGACAACTTAATATACTGATTATGACCATCAATCTTAACATCAACTTTTTGATCAATCTTATATTTTTCAGTCAATTCTGTAATCTCATCAAACATTTCTTCAGACAATTCTTTTCTTTGCTCTTCAAGATACTTCATAGGGTCAGTCTCATCTGAATCTACTTCTTCTTCTGCTTCATAACCCATCTCAGAAACATAACTATCTAATTTATTCAGCTGGCTAACACCACTTGATATTAATTGTCCTTCACCAATTGCCGAACCTCCACCACTGAAGATACTAAAAGAACTATTAAGGGAAGCTAATAATTGATCGTATTTATCTTCATCAACCGAAGACATTGAGAAAAGTAAAACGAAGAAACAAAGCAATAGATTCATCAAATCACTAAACGTATTCATCCAAGCAGGAGAACCCTTTGGTGGATCATCTTGCCTCTTTCTAGCCATTTACTTCACCACCTTCATTTTCTTCAGCCATGCTGTTTCTCATAGTCGGTGGAAGGAATGATTTTAATTTTTCTTCAATTACACGTGGATTTTCACCAGCTTGAATTGATAACAATCCTTCTACCATAACCTCTTTTGTCATTATTTCTGTATCATTATTTGACTTCAGTTTGGAAGCAATCGGTGTACAAATCCAGTTTGCAAGCATGGAACCATATAAAGTAGTGATAAGGGCAACCGCCATCGAAGGACCGATTGAATCAGGATCATTCATTTGTTTTAACATATTAATCAGACCAATTAAGGTACCAATCATACCCCAAGCAGGTCCCATTGTTGCAAGATCTTCCCAGAAGGATATTGTACTTTTATGTCTTCCTTCTATGGAGATCAATTCTGTTTCCAAGATACTTCGTACAAGTTCTGGATCAGTACCATCAACAATTAATAAAATTCCTTTTTTTAAAAAAGTATCTTCAATTCCATTCGCTGCTTCTTCAAGAGCAAGCAGTCCTTCTTTTCTAGCAACATTAGACAACTCAATAATTGTTGTAATAGTTTCAGCTTCATTGGAAGGTAACGTTTTTAATGCTAATTTGAAACTCTTTAAATTATTAAAGAATTCCTTTGTACTCTTTGAAGCTGTATAAACAGCCATAAAAGAACCACCAAAAGTAATTAATACAGAAGGATAATTAATAAAACTTGCTAATTTGTAAAAATCAAAACCTAACGTATCCTCATTAAAAACGATACCAAATATTACCAATATAAAACTTAGTATCAATCCAACTATAGTTGCTATATCCATAGCTCCACCGCCTATTCTATGTATTTTAATCTATTTCAAAAGTTTATACTTTTTAAACTCTATTGTTCAACTCTAAAATCAAATCGTGTTACAATATATCTTTTTCTTAAAACTTATTACTAGTTTTTTAATTTGTTCCATATTCTCGGAAACAATAAATTTCTTCCCATTAGTCAAGGTAATTACTGTGTCTGGTGTCTCCTCTACGGTTTCAATTAAATCACAATTGATAGAAAACCTTGCTCCGTTCAGCCTCGTTACTTCGATCATAATTTTCCTCCTTGTTTAGTTATCAAAGATATAGTAAATCCTGCTTCTACATTGTAAGGAAGCAGGACTTACTTATCATGTAAATAAGATTCTTCCTTGAATCTTTACCATTCATTAAAACTTGTAGTTATTCTATTTCTCGCATGAAGTTGAATAACTAATCAAATAAAATCGTTAATGTTATTATCTCTTAAGGTTGATTAACTCATCTAATAACGTATCCGAAGTAGTAATAATTCTTGAATTTGCCTGGAAACCTCTTTGAGTTGTAATCATGTTTGTAAATTCAGATGATAAATCTACATTAGACATTTCAAGTACACCAGTTGAGAATTTACCACCATCTTCTGAAACGTCCTTACCTTTACCATCAAACTCACCAGAGTTTTGTGTTGCAGCGAACAAACTACCACCAATCGACTCTAAACCTGCTGGATTGGCGAAATTAGCTACAGCAATTTGTCCAAGCAATTTGCTTGTCCCATTATCATAAGAGCCATAGATTTTACCATCAGTTTGTATACTAATACCAGATAAGTTACCAACTTTCTTTCCGGCACCTGTGTTTTCAAGACTTCCTTTGCTTGAAGAGATACTACAAGCTCCAGTTGTTGAGTATTGTGTGATGGAAGATAAGTCATATTTAATTACACCTTCTTTACCAAACAAGGTAACTTTTCCTGTTGTATCGGAGGCCGCTGTAATTTTCATGTCAAGTGTCTTTATTGGTGCGGCTGCCGTACCTGTGCTTGTTGAAATAAATGCACCTGTATTCGCATCAAATTTAACAACTGCTGATGTACCTGTACCTGTAATTTTACCAGTTGCATCTATCGTGTAATTATCACCACCAAAAGTAACACCTGTCATCAAAGCACTCGTAACCGCTTTACCATCTTTGTCAGTAATACCTGCAAGTGTCATTTTGTATTGATTTTCATCCTTTGTAGCAGCTGTATCCTTTTCCAGCTTAATTTTCGCTGTATACGCATTACCTAAATTATCATAAAATTCAGATGAAATAATATAACCATCCCCAGTTAAATTACTATCTGTTTTATCAATATTTCCCTTTAATGTAACATCAGTAGTCGCTTCTGGAGGTGTTGTAGAATTCTCTGGTGTTTGTATTGCTATCTTATTTACTGTATCTTGTTTAATCTTATTAGGATTTTCAGGATCTGGTGACCAACCCATTACATAATATCCTGATTCTGTAGCAAGATATCCAGAGCCATCAATTGTGAAAGAACCGTTCTTTGTGAAATAATTTCCGTTTCCATTGTTAACAACAAAGAATGAGTTTCCTGTAATCATAATATCGGTAGCGTTATCCGTTCTTTGTGCTCCACCTTGTGTAGACATGGAAGCAGAGATTGACGACAATGTAGTTCCTAAACCAATTTGCTTCGCATTCATACCCGCCATACCAGTTAGTGCATTGGCACCACTGGCACTTTGTGTTGTTTGATAGAAAACGTCTGAAAATTGTACTGTACTTGCTTTAAAACCTATTGTATTAACGTTAGCGATATTGTTACCAATAACGTCCATTTTTGTCTGGTGAACCTTAAGTCCTGATACCCCAGAATAAAGTGATCTCATCATAATGCATATCCTCCTATTATGTAGCGCGTTATGCAATTTCTTATCCCAATAACTTTATCTGTCATTCAAAAGTTATAAGCCTCCTATAAGGTCCGGCCTCTATGCTATAACCGCGCCATCAATGTTTGTAAATACTTTGCTTTCATTTTCCTCTATCGCTGTTACTACTGTACTACTAGGAACATTCACTATGAACGCCATGTTGTCTATCATAACAAGCGATTCCTTAATACCTTTTTGTTGAGCTTTACGTGTACCATCTTCCAAACGTTGTAAAACCTCTCCAGACAAATCAATATTTCTACTCTCTAATCTTTGATTTGCATGTTTTGAGAATTTTAAAGATGTTTCCGTTTTTTCTTCTAACCCTTGTTGCTGTTTGGTTTCGAATAATTCTTTAAACGAAAGGGCTGTTTCTGTCTTCGGTTTTTCATGTGTTATTTTACGATTTTGAAGAAACTGACCCGTCATTTGCTCAATCGACGTGTATTGACTGTTTCTGATATCCATATCTTATCACCTCACACAGAGAAAAGTTCCTTCTCTTCTCCACCCATATCTGTTACTTAGTTGCATCACCCTTGGTTTTATCTTCCTCGGTTTTATCACCATCATTTGTCCCACCGTCAGAATCCTCTTCTACAGGTTTATTGACAACTGTAACTGTTACCTTGTTACTAACCGTTGTTTCATATGTGTTATTGAAGCTTATTGAAATCCTATAAGTACCTTCTTCTAATTCATCAAATGCTTCTTTCTTAATTGTTAATTTATCGTCTTTAATAGTAATGAACTTTTCATTGATTTCTTTACCATCAATTGTTACAATCGCTTTTGAAGCTGAATGTTCACCATATCCTAGACTAATCTTGATATCTGCATCTTTCGGATCTGCTATATTATACGTAATTTTTGTATCAGCTACCTGTGGCAATTGATTCATATAATCACTGTTAATTACCGTATCTAACTGATCAGCTGGATATAAATTACCACCAATTGAGAAATATGCTTTTCCATTCGTAACAGTGACAAAGTCTACCGTACCACTATAGTACGATGTACTACCATTGCTATCAACCGCCTTCATAATTACATCTTTTCCAACTAAGCCAAATGATTGAGAATTTGTCATTGTTGTCCCAAGATTTTGTAACTGTTCTAATTGTGAAAACGTTGCTAATTGCGCAACAAATTCAGTATCAGATGAAGGATTTAATGGATCTTGGTACTTCATCTGTGTTACTAGTAACTGAAGGAATGCATCTTTGCCCAAAGAGTTGTTTGACGAATCCGAATTTACAGTTGATGTTTTTTTAATTACACCATCGGTTATTGTTCCTATTAGATCTGACATAGCCCTACCTCCTTTTCGAATTTTCTATGCACTATAATCGACACTGTTACCATTTTGGCTCATAATATCAATCTTCATTGCTTCTTCTTCTGTTATATCATCTTCAAGCAGATCAAGATCGGCTAAATTAATATTTTTCTTCTTACCAGAAGATTTTTGTTGTTCTTTACTGCCTTCAGACATGTTATCTTGCGAAAAAGGCGAATTTGAAACTAAAACTTCTACTGCATCAACTTTTAAACCTTGATTTGTAAAATTATCTTTTAGCGTCTGCATTTGACTTTCCAATGCTTCTTTAGCTATTTCATTTTGAACTGTAAATTGAGCTGTTAATAGCCCGTTTTTTTCAGCTACTACTAAATTTACTTTACCTAAACTTTCAGGATTTAAATTCATCTCCATACTTGTCTGGTCAGGCTTAATAATCACCTTGATTTGTTCCACTACTTGATTCGCAATATCTCTCAACTGTTGAATTTGAACAAGTTCATTACCAAAACTCTCCACTGTATTAACCTTAGTAACATTATTAAGAATCGTATTAAGGTTTGCATGTTCAACAGAAGGATCTTGTTTTTGTTTGTTAGAACTTGAAGTATCCGCATCAGAATCAGTTGTGTGTTTTTGGACTTCAACCTTGATATCTTGATTCTCCACAGTCGACTTCTGATTTAAAGTTTTTTGATTATTAACTACATCTTCTTCTGAATCATCATTAACAGTTGTTGTAACCACAGCTTCTTCTGCAGGAACATCTTCTGCATTCTTAAGGTTCAAGTTCTCAAGATGCAAAGCTATATCTTCAGTAGTTAATCCCATTTCTTCCAAATCAACTTGTCCAATTTGTTCAACTAATTGACTAAATTGGTCAGACAAAAGTTGGTCAGTTAACATCTGTGTGGGATCACTTAAGCCATTTGCCTCCATAAAAACTTGAGCCAAATTACTTGGTTCTAGTAGTTGAAGATAGTTTAATCCCAAAGTTGACATAATAACTTCTAATTGTTCTTCTGTGATTTCAAGATTATCCATTATTATGTTTTTAACTTCTGTCGTCAATTGATTTAATTTGTCCTCAATCGGGTTCTTATCGTTGCTTACATTGTTAGTAGCATCTGTTAAGTCCGACTTCTTTGTTTCATTAACCGTCTTTTTACTATCATCATTATTACTCGTTTTATTGTTACTCTGACTAACTACAGATGTTTTCTTATCAACGGTCTGACTATTGTTATTTTCTTCTCTAGATTGTAAATTTCCATCCATTATACCTTGAAAATCAGTATTCTTTCCAGTATTTACTTTAGAACTAGCTTGGTAACTTGTAATAGTTGGTATCTGTGACATTACTTCATTTGCTTTCATGTTTTTCCTCCTTTCATAATAATAATCTATATCTAAAACTTATATTGTTATTAATCATTTGTAACCATTCAGAATGTTCAAGAAAAGGTAAGTCATTCAAACTGTATTTCTGAACAGTTACATTAATACAAGTTTTAGTACCAATTTAATTATCGTCAAGCGTTGAAAGACGTTTAACGACTTTTGCATTAAACAATGGGTCCATCTCATCCATAATCGTAGCACTTTGTGCTGGTTTCATTGCTTTCAATATTTTACATACTAACTTAATATCACCTGTCATCTCTTGCATTGTTTGTGCAGCCACTTTCGGATCCATCTTAGCAAAGCGATCTGCTTGTGTCTGGATTAGCTCATCTGCGGCAAGTTGTTCTATCACTTGTCGATAAATCTCTTCAGCATTAGCAGGATCTATTCCTTCATAAAACTTCTTATATTCTTCGATATCTGGTGCTTGTTCCGCGAATACTACTTCTTCATTAAATTCTTTAAGCTTCTTCTCGTATTCTAATTGATTATCTTCAAACACTTGTAATCTTGCGACTTCAGCCTGTAAATCAAGAATTGTACTATCATTTGTACTATTAGAACTTTGAGTAGATTCTAGCTGTCTCTCAAGTTCCTTAATTTTAGCGTTTGCCTTCGCAATATCGCTATATTCATAATCATTCTCTTCAGCTAATAGTTCATCAGATACATCTGGTAATATCTTATTAATAATAGGTACATCTTTCAGAATTGGACGTAATACCCCTGATCCAAAACCTCCAACATCGAATTTTACTAATAAAGCAAAAATAGCAAGCCAAATTAGGACTATAAGTACAGCTATAAGTACTGTAACAATTCGATTTCCACCTTTTTCTTCACTATCCAGTTCCATCTCATTTCTATTTTTGTTTTTCGCCATACTTAATCTTCCTCACTACTTACCGTATTATTGTTATATTTGAAACTTACTAATTCATCAATTTCCTTACTCTCTATGGAATTTAACTCATTCTTAAATTCTTCAAACTCATTTTCTTTTAATTTTTCATGAGTCTTTCGATCAACCATAATTTCGGTTAGTTTTACTCTTGCAGCTTCTAACTCATTCTCTGCACGTTTTACCATAAGCATCTGAATTTTAATCTTGTACTTCATGGTTTCAACGGCTTCTTCATACCATTTGATATCTTGAATGTTTAGTAAAGATTGCATCTGCATCTTTAATTCTTGTTGATATTTCTGTTTTTTTATGTTTAGATCTTCTAATTTCTTCTCTTCTGTTGTTAATTTATGTCTTGCTATAGAAAATTCCGTTTTCTGTTGCTCTTCTAATTTATACTTAATATCAAGTATATTTTGCATTGTATATATGAACTTGGCCACCTTATCACCTATTCTTCAAATATATTCTCTAATAAAGAGACAACTTCATTAAAATCAAATTTTTCATCAACATCCTGTCTCAGGAACGCATTCACTTCTTCAATTTTTTCAATTGCATAATCAATATTCTTATTAGAACCACTTTTATAGGCACCAATATTAATCAAATCTTCTGCTTCACTATAAGTGGCAAGAACACTTTTTAATTTACTTGCATTCGTTTTATGTTCCTTTTTCGCAACAGAACTCATAACACGAGAAATGCTTTGTAATATATCTATTGCAGGATAATGATTCTTGTGTCCTAGTTTTCTAGACAGCATAATATGTCCATCTAAAATACCTCTGGCTGTATCCGTGATTGGTTCATTGAAATCGTCACCATCAACTAGGACAGTATATAATCCAGTAATGGATCCAACTTCAGAATTACCAGCACGCTCAAGTAGTTTTGGCATCTCTGCATATACACTTGGTGGATACCCTCGAGATACAGGAGGCTCACCAGACGCCAAACCAATTTCTCTTTGAGCCATAGAAAAACGAGTAAGAGAATCCATCATAAGTAGAACATCTTTCCCTTGATCTCTAAAATACTCCGCAATTGCGGTTGCTGTCTTTGCAGCTTTATTACGAATTAATGCCGGCTTATCAGAAGTTGCAACAACTACTATTGACCTTCGCATACCTTCCTCACCCAAGTCTCGTTCAATGAATTCTCGTACTTCTCTGCCACGCTCTCCAATAAGAGCAATAACATTAATATCCGCTTTCGTGTTTCTCGCAAACATACCAAGCAATGTACTTTTACCAACACCACTACCTGCGAATATTCCGATTCTTTGCCCTTTACCAACCGTAATTAATCCATCAACTGCCTTAACACCTAGAGGTAAAACAGAATCAATTATCTTTCTCTTTAATGGATCAGGTGGCTCTGCCACAACAGGGTAAGACGAACTTGAGTGTAACCCCGACCCATCGATAGGATTTCCTAGGCCATCTAATGTTTTTCCAAGTAACTCATCACCAACTTGAACTTGCAACGGTTGATGGGTACTTTCTACCATACTACCAATTCCTACTCCTTCGACATTGCCGTATGGCATTAATAGAATTCTATTATCTTTAAATCCTACTACTTCCGCCATAATCTTCTGCGTTTTGTCTTGCGAGGTAATCACACACAAATCATTCAGATTAGCACTTGGACCAATCGATTCAATTGTAAGACCAACAACCTTAACAACTTTACCAAGCCTACGCTCGTACTTTTTGTCAAGTAATTCTGTGTATTTATTAAAGTCTATCACACTCAACTGATTACCTGCTTTCTTTTATTCTATATACCCGCTAAAAAACGCAGGTCTGTAATTAGATTTTCTAATTGAACTTCTAAACTGCAATCAATTACACTTGTGTCTGTTTCAATAAAACATTGAGATTTCTCAAGTTTATTATCTATTACAATCTCAACAATTGCATTTTCTTTTAATAACGCCTTAACCACATCAACTCTGTTCTTTACATACTCATAATCTTCTCTTGATACACGAATGCAATAATTTTCATCATTCTCATTATCTTCAAGAGCTTTTTGAATTAGATGTAAAATTACAGATTTATGTTCAGACGAAGCAATTCCTGTTAATTTTTCCAAAAGGTTAGCTACCAGATTGGTATATTGAGGTTCAATGTTTTGTATTATCCTTTGTTGTTCTCTTGCATTTTCTTTGATCTGATTTTTTAGGTCTTCTTGCAATTTAGACACTTCATCTTTACCATCTTGGTAACCTTGTTGGAATCCAGCAGTCTTTGATTCCTCAATTATCTGTTCTGCCTCTTCTTTCGCATCTTGAATAATACGTTTTGCTTCTTCATTTGCTTTATTAATAATGCCTTCCGCTTCTCTGTTAATAAGCTCGAAATCAGGTTGTTCTACCTGACTTACAGGCACAGCTTGAAGACCTGGAACGAATCCGTCCAAGCCCCCTTCAGTCTCAGCTGTTTGTGTGGTTTTGATAATTTCTAGATTCTCAAAGCCTAGCGGTTTAAAAAAAGGAAGTTTGGAGTCAGAGTCGATAACAATTTTTTCTTCTTTATCATAATTCACATAATTGAATTTAATTAAGTTACTAGACAACGATCTCGTCACCTCCGCCTCTAGAGATTATAATTTCACCAGAGTCTTCTAACTTACGAATAATATTAACAATTTTCTGCTGTGCTTCTTCAACATCCTTCATACGAATAGGTCCCATGAAATCCATATCCTCTTTTATCATTGCGGATAAACGTTTTGATAAGTTATTAAAGATAACTGTTTGAACTTCTTCATTAGAACCTTTAAGTGCAACAGCAAGTTCATTATTATCAACTTCTCTAAGAACTCTCTGAATAGACTTATCATCAAGAGAAAGAATATCTTCGAATACAAACATTTTTCTTCTAATCTCATCAGCAAGTTCTGGTTCTTCGATTTCAAGAGTTTCCATGATATGTTTTTCAGTACCACGATCAACAGTATTCAAGATATCTACGATAGAATCCACACCACCAACGATTGTATAATCTTGATTTACAAGTGATGATAACTTTCTTTCCAATACTTTTTCCACCTCTTTAATTACATCTGGCGATGTACGGTCCATCTGTGCAATACGTTTCGCAACATCTGCTTGTTTATCCGGAGCAAGTGAGGATATAATTGCTGCCGATTGTGAAGAAGAAAGGTATGACAAAATTAATGCAATGGTTTGAGGATGCTCATCTTGAATAAAGTTCAACAACTGACTCGCATCTGTCTTTCGAATGAATTCAAACGGACGTACTTGTAGACTCGCTGTAAGTTTACCAATAACATCTCTTGCCTTCTCCGCACCAAGTGCTTTTTCAAGAAGCTCTTTAGCGTAACCAATACCACCTTCAGCGATATATTGTTGTGCAAGACAGATTTCATAGAATTCATCTAATACGTCATCTTTTACAGTTTGCGATATGCTTCGTGTATTGGCAATTTCAAGTGTAAGTTGTTCTATCTCATCTTCTTTTAAATGCTTGAATATATTAGCTGACTTTTCTGGTCCCAATGCAATTAGTAAAATCGCAGCTTTTTGAACACCTGAAATATCAGAGTTTTTCTGTGTTGCCATATAAGGTCACCCCCAATCATCGTTGAGCCAGTTTCTAAGTAATTGCGCAACCGCTTCTGGATTCTCATCGACGAATTTCTCTATCATCTTTCTAGTCTCAGATTTCTCGCTGAATTCAATATCTTCAAGAGTCTGATTCTCTTTTGTAGTAGCTAATAACTGTTCAACAGATAATTCTGGCTCTTGTTCAGTAACTTCAACCGGAGCAGTTCCTTTGAACACAACGAACAATAATAATGCAACAATTAATACGAATAAAATAATTGCTAGATAATTAGTCGCACTAGATGTACCCTTTTCTGTAGCTTGGAATACTGGAACTTCAAAAGCTTGCACACTTATAGATTTCGAAGAAATACCAGTGGTATTCGCAACAGTAGTGATTGTATCTTCATCAATTTCTAATTTAGTTCTTGTATTATTAGCCTTAACATATTCATCAAAAGTCATGTCACCAAGAACACCTTGTTTTTTTAGATCTTCTTCTTTATATACAACATATTTTGTAAGTATAATTGCAATCGAAGATTCTTCCGGAACAATCGCACCTACTTCTTTCTTCGTATTAGTAGATCTTTCATTAGGAAGATATTCAATAGTTGATGTCTTAGTTTCGGAGTCTGAATTAGACGAATCTTGTGTAAGGTAATCCGTTCCGTCATTCGAATCTGTTCCAGGAACACCACCTGAAGTATTTGTTCCAGTTGTTTCATAGTTGTAACTTGATTTGTAAACACCTTGCTCTTGTCCTTCTGCCGGTGTATATTCATTTTGCAGTTCTTCTACAACATCCATATCAAGTTTTAGATTCAAACCGATTTCAGCGTCATCATAACCTAACTTCAACATCATCATATATATTGTGTTAGAAATTGTAGCATTCAACTTTTCTTTATATTCTAAATTCGTTTTAAAATTACCAACAGAATACAAATCACTTGTCCCATTATATAGGACATCTCCATTTTGATTTGTAACTTTAATCTTTTCTGTAGATTGATTTCCTATCGCAGATGCAACCATCATCGCTATTGCTTCCGCTGAACCTGCACTAAACTCATCATTAACAGTCAATAATACGCTTGCTGGTTTTTCCTTCTCATCTTCAAAAATTGTATATGAACTAGTATTATCACCTATGTATACAACAGCATCTTTCACACCAGTCATATTCGTACGGATTGTTCTCGCAATATCATCTTGAAGATAAATCGTTGCCTTTAAATCTCTCTCACTTTGTGTTGTCGTAATACTTGTATTAAACAAGTCTTCCTTTGTCATACCAGTTGTCATGATATCTTCTGAGCCAAGTTTCAAAAGAGCATCTGTGTATCTCTTCTCATCAACATATACCGTTAAGCCATTATCTGATTCACGATGCGGAATTCCCTCATCTTCAAGTAAAGTTACAACTTCATTTGCTTGTTTTGTATTCTCACAACTCGTCAATTCCTTCCATGATGTACGAGAAAGCATATAAACTAGAATAACAATCGTCAAAAACACAGCTAGTACAACACTTATAATCAGCGTTTTTTGTTTGCTTGTAAATTTGTTCCACGTTTCAAGCAACGTGGTAGGTATCTTTTTTAATCTTTCTACCATTGTAACGCTCCTCTAATCACCCTTACCTAATACAACTCACTAAGCAATTTTGGGTTATTTCTTTTGCTTTGTATATTGTAATAAATCTATTCAGCAAAATATACACTGCAAGATACTTCTTATATCTCTAACTAAAACTGCATATTCATAATTTCTTTATAGGCTTCTAATACTTTATCTCTTACAGCTACTGTGAATTGTAAAGAGGTGTTGGCTTTTGTCTGAGCTACCATCAAATCTAGCGCACTATCCGAATAGCCTAATGAATATTTGATTGCCTCTTCTTCTGCCTTATTTGTTAACGTGTCTGTCTCATTAACCATATTTAAAGCAGACTGAAATAAACTCTCAAAACCTGTACCAGTATTTGTTTTCTTTACAGCTCCATTATATGTATTATCTAGTATACTTGATATATTTTTAATAGATTCTATATTCATTCTGTACTCCTCTTAATATTATTTCCCAATTTCTAAAGCTTTAGATTCCATTGCTTTTGCACCATTAAAACAAGTAATATTTGCTTCATAAGCACGACTTGAATCAATAAGATTAGTCATTTCCGTTACAGTGTCCACATTAGGATAACTTACATAACCATCTTGATCAGCGTCTGGATGAGCGGGATCATAAACTTTCCTCATCGGTGTTTGTGTATCCTCTACTATTTTTGTAACTTTAACTCCATTGCTAGAAGCTAAGACATTCTGCAAAACTCCGCTAAAACTTCTAGTATCTTTTTCAGCAAAAACTACCGTTTTTCTAACATATGGTTTCCCATCAGCACCACGAGTTGTATTTACATTCGCAATATTTTGTGAAATAATATCCGTTCTCAGTTGTTGCGCTGTCATACCACTTGCACTCACGTTCATTGCATTAAATAACGACATGCTATTCCTCCATACTAATTATATTTTATCTATTCTTACCCGTGTTAAATTTACTTGCCCATTGCTATTTTAATCGCACTGAATCCTCGATTCATATAATCCACTAATGTATTATACTTTAACTGACTTTGTGCATAATAAGAACTTTCTGTTGATATATCTACATTGTTACCATCTGAGCGATAACTTAAATTCGCATTATCTGTATATACCTGAGCATTTAAACTTGCTAAATCCATGGAAGCTACTTTCGAATCTAGACTTCCACCGCCAGACATCTGTGCCGCTAATAAGGATTCAAATTTAACATCCTGTCTCTTGTAATTTGGTGTATCAACATTTGCAATATTGTTTGCTATAACTGTACTTCTCATCTTGCTTGCAGCAGCAGCTTGTCCAGTTACATTAATATAATTATACGCATCTGATAATATCATTCTTTCACACTTCCTTTCAAAGGATCTCCAAAATAATCATTCCTATAATAATTATATTGATTTTTGTCAAAAAAACAAGTTTTATTTCTTTATGGCACAATTCTTAACTTTTCATCATTTCTCTAAAAAATGCTGATTTTAAGCCATTTACAACCAATTATATAAAATTTTGAAATTTCAAGAGTTAAGTAAATAGGATTATTTTACTATCTAAAAATCTGATAAATATACAATAATTTTTATATTTCGATTAACAACTTCCGTGCATTTTGTCATATTTTTACATATTGTAATTTATTTTGTTTGTTCTCGCTATTTAATATAAATTACGAATACTAGTTAATAATTATCCAAAATAAAAAGTAATATAATAAACAGAATTTTTATTTCCATAAAAATCCAATCAAATAACATCAAAAAAAGAATCTGCAACGTGTGCAAATTCTTTTCATAATTGAGTTCGAAAAACGATACACAACATACCTGAAAGAATTCTTCGAATTTTCAACCTTCTTACTTACTATTTGTATTTCAATTTTTTTAACTCATCAAATACAACATCATTAAGTACCTTAATATAAGTTCCTTTCATACCTGATGATCTCGATTCAATAACCCCTGCACTTTCGAATTTACGAAGTGCATTAACAATAACAGATCTCGTAATACCAACTCTATCCGCAATTTTACTTGCAACAAGAATTCCTTCATTTCCATCCAACTCTTCAAAAATATGTGTTATTGCTTCTAACTCTGAGAAAGATAATGTACTAATCGCAGATTTCACAATCTGTACTTTCCTATGTTCTTCTGCATTTTCTTCATTAACCGAACGCATCATCTCTAGCCCAACAACTGTAGTTCCATACTCACTAAGAATAATATCGTCTATTATATACTGTGCATTATTCTTGTATATGAATAATGTTCCCAAACGCTCCCCTGCAATTTCAATTGGAGTAATCATCGCCTGGCAATCATTAATATTATCGAATTCAAAACCAAGCGTTAGAAGATTCACATTTTCTTTTGTAGAAAGAATGTTTAGTAAACGTTCATTCAAAAGTTTATCAATGTGACCTCCTACACTATCTTTAATAAGCTCTTTGATTTCACTAATATCACTACGATTCTTAATTCCTAGAACTTTACCCTTTTTACTAATTACCAATATGTTAGATTCAAGAATTTCACTAAGCACATCACAAATATCATTAAATACTACTTTATGAGAATTATTATTGTGAAGAAGCTTGTTAATCTTTCTTGTCTTATCTAATAATTGCACGCTCATATTGTCAGCCCTCCTGCTTTTTGTTACATAAACTCAACATTACTAACATCACGTACTTACTTATTATATAGAATAACTATATAATTTTCTGCAAATAAAAGATATCTTCTTATATATTAACAATAGACCCCCAATATGAGAAGACTTCAGTATTTAAACATACCATTTGCAAAATATTTCTTGATAGACCAAGTTTATCATACATTTTGAATAAAAACAATAGTTGTTTGACAATTATAGCACAAATCTCATAAATACTATAGGTTTTATATAAAAAACTAGCGTTAATATATAATTACATAGTATTAGTTATTACTATTAATCTTCTTTTTTTATTTCTTTAGGTTGTGTATGTCCACAAGTTTCTTCACTACAAACTAGAGTATTTCCTCGTTCTACCATAATAGCTCCACATTTCGGACATTTTTCATTCGTAGGCCTTTGCCATGTCATAAAATCGCACTCTGGATTGTCTTCACAGCCAAAGTACTTACGACCTTTTTTAGTCTTACGAATAACAACATCTTTTCCACATTTTGGACATGCAACACCAATCTTCTCAAGATATGCTTTCGTATTTCTACACTCTGGGAAGCCAGGACATGCTAGGAATTTACCATGTGGACCGTATTTTATTACCATTTTTCTACCACATTCTTCGCATTCTACATCTGTAACTTCATCTTCGATTTTTATTTTTTCTAATTTCTTCTCTGCATTTTGAACAGCTTCGTCTAAATCAGGGTAGAAGTTGCTAACAACAGTTTTCCAGTTAACAGATCCATCTTCTACTCTATCTAACAACATCTCAAGGTTTGCTGTGAAATTAACATCTACAATGCTAGAAAAAGCTTGTAACATAATTTTATTAACGATTTCACCAAGTTCTGTTACATAAAGATTCTTATTCTCTTTCGCAACATATCTTCTTGCTATAATTGTTGTAATTGTTGGTGCATAGGTACTAGGACGACCAATTCCTAACTCTTCTAACGTCTTAACCAAAGAAGCTTCTGTAAAATGAGCTGGTGGTTGTGTAAAGTGTTGTTTACTTTCAGTGTCGATTAGTGTCAACTTAGAGTTTGTATCTAATGTTTTTGACAGGTTATTCTTTTCTTCTTTATCATCTTCTGTATTGTATACAGATAAGTACCCATCAAACACTAGTTTTGATGCACTTGTGGTAAATCTATATCCGTTTGCAGAAATTTTAACAGAAGTTGTTTCGTACTTCGCTGGTTGCATACGAGATGCCACAAATCTTTTCCATATTAATTGATATAGACGGAATAGATCTCTACTTAAAGACTCTTTAATCTTCGTCGGTGTCATATCAACATAAGTAGGTCGAATTGCCTCATGCGCATCTTGAATCTTCTTACCTGCATTCTTATTGCCATCTTCTGATGTTACATATTTATCACTATAATTTTCCTTGATAAATTCTTTTACACTTGCATCTGCCTCTTCTGAGATACGCGTAGAATCTGTACGCAAATAAGAAATCAAACCAATTGTTCCACTACCTTTGATATCCACGCCTTCATATAATTGTTGGGCAAGACGCATCGTCTTTTGAGTAGAGTAGTTCAGGACTTTAGCTGCTTCTTGTTGTAACGTACTAGTTGTAAATGGTAATGGAGCTTTCTTAATACGTTCTCCAACTTTAACATCAGTAACCTTGTACTCAGCATTCTCTAACTTCTTCAAGATTTCATTCATCTGTTCTTCGGATTCAATCTCTATCTTGCTCTTCTCATCACCGTAGAATTTGGCTACTAAAGGTTTTTTCTCACCGCTAGCTTGAATACTAGCTTCCAATGTCCAGTATTCTTGAGGTACGAACGCATTAATTTCCTCTTCACGATCACAGATAATTCGAAGTGCTACTGATTGTACTCTACCAGCACTTAATCCACGTTTTACTTTTTCCCATAACAGTGGACTAATACAATAGCCTACCATACGATCTAGCATTCTTCTTGCTTGTTGTGAATTAACTAAATTCATATCTATTGTTCTTGCTTGTTTCAATGAATTCTTAACTGCAGTCTTAGTAATTTCATTGAATGCAATTCTATTTGATAATGTAGGATCTAACTTTAATGCCGTTGCAAGATGCCATGAAATTGCTTCCCCTTCACGGTCAGGGTCAGTTGCAAGATAAACTTTATCTACTTTCTTTACTTCTTTTCTTAGTTTGGCAAGTAAATCCCCTTTACCTCGAATTGTTATATATTTAGGTTCATAATCATGTTCAAAATCAATACCCATTTGGCTCTTTGGGAAATCTCTTACATGACCACTAGAAGCTAATACTTCATAATTGGAACCAAGAAATTTTTTTATTGTCTTTGCCTTAGCAGGTGATTCTACTATCACGAGATATTTTGGCATGTAATCACTCCTTTAATTATTAAGTGAATTTATATTCCCATACTGTTTACTAATTCACTATTCATTATTCCAACGTTAATAACAAATATCTAACTTTTGTATTACCGTAGTCTAAACTTAAACTAGCATACACTATTTTTTAATACGTTTCAAGCGAATTATTATTTATTTTCTTTTTTTGGGTATATTTACTATTTCCCTTCTTAAATCAAACCATATTTTGCAGTTCATTTATATTATATAACCAAACATAAGAGACACCCTCCTTTTTACAAGGAGGATAACCCGCTTTTTCATTATTAAGAATACACGAATAATGTATGTAATATATAGTATTGCGCAGATATCTCTTTTATTAAACCTTTCATCTGTAAAACAAATATAACTTCCATTAACTTAACGGTATCTAGTCCAGTATCTGTTAATAGCTTCTCAAAATGTATTGGTTCATACCCCAGTTTCATAAGAACTAACTTCTCCTCATTTGTCACTTGATGTTCAAATACCATAGACTCTTGTTTACTCTTTTTTCCCTTTTCTTTTAAGAAAGGATATCGCACCGTTAGTTCATCTATAATATCACTAGCTGTTTGTACTAATTTTGCACCGTTTTGTATTAATCGATTACATCCAATTGATAACTGATCCGTAATCTTTCCTGGTAGCGCATAAATATCTTTACCTTGTTCAAGACCACAATCTACTGTTATTAACGTACCACTCTTCTCCTTAGCTTCCACTACTAATATGCCATCTGATAGTCCCGCTATAATTCGATTCCTTACAGGAAAATGAAATGCTAATGCCGGGGAACCAAGTGGGTATTCCGATAGAATACCACCTTGGTATTCCACATCATGATACAATTGATAATTCTCTCTGGGATAGCAGATATTCACACCACTTCCAATAACACCAAATGTCTTTCCTTTCCCTTCTAATGCTCCTCTATGAGCATAGCCATCAACTCCTTTTGCAAGTCCACTTACAACTTGTATGTTGTTCATAGCTAATTCTTTAGCAAACTTACGTGCCACCTCCAAACCATATGCAGAACAAGCCCTTGCTCCTATTATTGCAACAGTAGGTAACTTCTCATCTGGTAGTTCTCCAAGATAATACAAAAACCAAGGCGGATCATACATATTCAGTAATCGTTTTGGATAACTCAGATCTTCTTGAATAACAAAATGTATGTCCTTACTAATTAACTTTTCATATGATTTGTATTCTTTTTCTAGATCTATGCCTTCTAGTATCATAACTTTAGCACTATCAGATAACCATTCTAGCGAATTGATTTCATCTGCTTCTACCGTTAACACTGCTTCTAATGACCCATAATAAGCTAATAGGTTAGAGGTTTCTTTATATCCTATATTCTCCTTCTTTGACCAGGCATACCATAATAATTTCTGTTTTGAACATTCCATTTATATATCCCCCCAATATTTCTTATCTAAGCTTCGATAACTAATTGCTTCATACAGATGTTCTTTTCGTATCGTTTCCTCCCCACATAGATCAGCTATCGTTCTGCTAACCTTAAGAATCCGATGGTATGCACGAGCGCTTAGATTAAGCGTATTGAATGCATTCTCAATGATCTTTTCTTCTTCAGTCCCAAGCTTACAATACTTTTTAATCTGTTTCGTATTCAACATAGAATTATAATAGATTCCTGTACCTTTATAACGTTTGCTTTGTATCTTTCTTGCTTCTTGAACCCGTTTTTGTATCTCTTTTGATGACTCTCCTTTTTCAGAACAAACTAATTCTTGATACTCTACTGGTGTTGTTTCCACACAGATATCGATTCGATCTAGTAATGGTCTTGATATCTTCCCTAGATATTGTTTAACTTGATGGAGCGAACAGTTACACCTTCGTGTGTCAGGATAATATCCACATTTACAAGGATTTAACGCGGTAACAAGCATAAAGCTTGCAGGGTATCTATAGGTCGCTTGAACTCTAGTAATGGTAACTGTTCGTTCTTCTAATGGCTGCCGCAAAACTTCAAGTGTACGAGTTTGAAATTCTGGAAGTTCATCTAAGAAAAGAACTCCCCCTGATGACAAACTAATCTCTCCTGGGACTGGCATTCTTCCGCCACCCACTAATGCTGTTGGTGTAATGGTATGATGTGGTGCACGATACGGTCTATTATGTACTAATACTCGATCTCCACCTAATAAGCCCGCGATACTATACACTTTTGAGATCTCCATGCTTTCCTCGACACTCATTCGAGGCATTATACTCGGTATCCGTTTGGCAATCATAGTTTTACCTGCCCCTGGCGGACCAATTATCGCAATATTATGCATTCCTGCAACCGCAACCTCAACAGCTCTCTTCATCATATTCTGTCCGACCAAATCAGTAAAGTCATCATATTCTTGATAGATTTCATTTTCAAACAAAGCTTCTAAATCGACGAAACACGGCTCTATTATACGTGCTCCATTCAGATACTCTACCGCTTCCATTAATGTCCTTATACCGATTACTTCAATATCTGTTACTACAGCGCCTTCCTTTACATTATCAATCGGAACTAAGCACCTCTTAAAACCATGCTTTGCCGCAGCATAAGTCATGGGAAGCACCCCATTCACACGTTGTAGATGCCCATCTAGACTTAGCTCGCCAATTATCATACAATCATCTATATTGTCTTGTGGAATATAGCCAGAAGCGACTAGAATCGCGATAGCGATTGGAAAATCAAAAGCAGTTCCCTCCTTACGGATATCTGCAGGTGATAGATTAATTGTGATGTGTTTGGGTGGTAGACGAAATTCCGAATTCTTTAAAGCTATTCGCACTCTTTCTTTTGCTTCCTTAACTTCTGAAGCAAGAAAACCGACCATATCAAAGCTTGGCAGACCATCACTAACATCTGCCTCCACTTGCACTGGAATTCCATCTATTCCTAAAATTGCAGCACAGTACGATTTACTAAACATAATGATCCTTTCCCTCTCTTCAAGACTTCAGGAACCATATATTTACACTATAGCATAATTACCATATATGTACAAGCTCGTCTTAGAACCAAACATACCTGCACGTCTTTCTCACAAACCAAAAAGACTATCAAGCAATATATTAATATCACTCCATAGTCTTTATTTACTAGTATTAAGTTACTAGTTTTATTCGCCTTGGTTATCAAGAATCTTCTTAAGTTCATCCATAAATGTATTAGCATCTTTGAACTCCCTATATATAGAAGCAAATCTTACATAAGCTACAGGATCTAATTCTTTTAATTTATCCATTACAATTTCGCCAATTAAATTACTATTAATCTCATTCTTATCCAAGTTGAAAATCGCATTTTCAATGTCATCAACAACAGCCGTAATACTATTCACGGAAATCGGCCTCTTATGGCAAGAACGAAATACCCCCGCTTCAATCTTTGATCGATTGTAAGGCTCACGATTCATGTCTTTCTTTATTACTACTAATGGAATTACTTCTATCTTTTCATACGTAGTAAAACGTTTTCTACATTGGTCACATTGACGTCTTCTACGAATGGAGCAATTATCATCGGCTGGTCTAGAGTCAATAACTCTAGTATTTTCTTCACCACAAAACGGACACTTCATTAAATCCCCCCTCAATTACATATTAGTTTTACTTTCTTCTATGAATATCGCAGGCTTGTCTGCGTTATTGCAAAAAATTAGAGTGTGGACAATTATATGTTCACACTCTAATTATAGTAACTGATTGTATTATGTCAAGAACTTTATTGAGATTTAACCTTGTCATTAACACTTGCACCCAACAAGGCACCTTTCTTCATCAATATCTACTAGAATAACATCTTCTCCTATTTGCTTGACACATGCAATATCAATGATAAATTCACTTTCTCTACCAAGTATGCCCCAGATCTTACAAGGTCCTGGTACTATCAAACATCGTATCTTTGCGGTACATGTATCAAAATCAAGGTCACATACAAATCCTAATCTCTGTCCGTTTCTACAGTTAATGACCTCCTTCTCTCTCAATTCACAAAAACGCAAGCATATCGCCCCTTCAGATTTTATTTGCCCATTAAATAATTCTTCATATTCTTAAGTGCTGATTTTTCTAATCTCGAAACTTGCGCTTGAGATATGCTTATCTCATTTGCTACTTCCATCTGCGTTTTTCCTTCAAAAAATCTTAATTTAATAATATTATTTTCTCTATCAGATAATTTACCCATTGCTTCTTTTAAAGCAATTTCTTCAATCCAGTTCTCTTCTTTATTCTTCTTATCACTAATTTGATCCATAATATAGATGGCGTCTCCACCTTCTGAATAAACTGGCTCATATAGGGAAACTGGACTTTGAATCGCATCTAAAGCAAACACGATATCTTCTTTGCTTATACCAATTTCGCTGGCAATCTCGCATACTGTTGGCTCTTTATCATTCTTCCTCATCAAAGCTTCTTTGGTATAGATCGCTTTATAAGCTGTGTCACGTAAGGATCTACTAACACGAATGCTATTATTATCCCTAAGATATCTACGAATCTCACCAATAATCATTGGAACTGCGTAGGTACTAAACTTTACATTTTGCGATATATCAAAGTTGTCAATCGCTTTCATAAGACCAATGCAACCAATTTGAAATAAGTCATCAACATTCTCATTGCTGTTAGAAAATCTTTGAATTATACTAAGAACAAGTCTAAGATTACCTTTTATATAAAGGTCTCTTGCTTCTTTATCCCCTTTGAGTATACGATCAAAGAGTACCTTTTTTTCATCATTCTTAAGTAAAGGTAATTTTGCTGTATTAACACCACATATTTCAACTTTGTAAAGAGCCATTTCATTAACCTCCACATCAAATATATACATAAATGATGTGCTAATTAATGGCACTTTATACTTATTATATTTTTCATTATTTAGTACTTTTTACCATATTATATAGTATTCAACTTTCCTAGTAACGTTACACTCTACTCAAGTCTCACAATTTCTTTTTTTAGACGTTTCATTATTTTCTTTTCTAGCCTTGATATGTATGATTGTGATATCCCTAATAAATCAGCCACTTCTTTTTGCGTCTTTTCCGCACCATCTTTGGAATTTAAACCAAACCGAAGTTGAACAATAACCCGTTCTCTCTCACTAAGCTTTCCAAGTGCTTTATTAAGGAGCTTTCTATCTACTTCATCTTCGATATTCCTATATATAATATCCTCATCCGTTCCCAATATATCGGATAATAGCAATTCATTACCATCCCAATCTACGTTAAGAGGCTCATCAATAGATACCTCTAACTTTGTCTTATTGTTTCTGCGTAGATACATCAAGATTTCATTCTCGATACATCTCGAAGCATAGGTTGCCAACTTAATATTCTTATCAGGCTTAAACGTATTAATCGCTTTTATCAACCCAATCGTTCCTATTGAGATTAAATCTTCGACACCAACACCAGTATTATCAAACTTCTTCGCTATGTACACAACTAAACGCAAATTATGTTCTACTAAGATTGATTTCGCTTTTGCATCATCGTCGGTCCCCAACCTTGAAATAATATCAGATTCTCTTTCTGTATCTAGTGGTGCAGGTAAAACTTCTGCTCCACCAATATAGTGAATGTCACCTCTTTGTTTAAAAATTACATTTTTAAAATCTGGTATTACTCTGAATTGAAATTTATTCGGTATTGATACCTTTAACAACATGCTCCATTCCTCCCGTTATAATAATTCCTCATGTAAGATAATATGATAACTGTTATCCACCGTTAATTTACCTTGATAAATTGCAACTGTAATATTCGGATTATGTACTACTCTATCTTCCTTAAGGATATTCACTTCATCAAATACAATTCCTGGCAAGATACCTTCTTCAGTACCCACAGCATGATAGGGAATCCATTTGATTCTAACCACAAATCGATCGATATTCTTATGTATTGCATCACTCATAAAATCTTTTGCATAATCAATCAATTCCTCTGGTAAAATATCCTTAATTCCATCTAGATCCGCAATAACTACTGGTCTCTTCGATACCGGTTCTCTTAGATGATTCCCCGTATCTAAAAAACCTTTACATGTTATCTTTTTTTCACCAAATACTAATTCCACATTATAGAACAACTCCCTTGTTCCTTTCATTTGTATCAAAATTCGTTTCACAAGATGGATAAAACCTCCTGCAATAGCAAAAAAACTGATCAAATAGAAAAAATTAAGAGCTTTTGATGGCAATATTCGCATAAACTCAGTAATATAATATCCCGCACTTGTATAATAATATAAATAATTCAAAATACCACCAATCAGGAAGGTTATTGAATAATATACTAAAATATCTCTCCCAAGTGCTTTCATAGTTTCATAAGGAAACGCAATCTTAAGCATAAAGCCTGCCAATATAACTCCAAATAGTATCATAAAGATACCTGATCGAAACGTTGGTACCATAATACTGAAGCAAGCTCCCAAACCTCCTAGTATTGCAGCAAATATTTTCCGACCCATTTTACTATTCTTCTTCACGAGTTTTTGCATCACTTCTAGAAGTAAGTAATCCATGATTAGATTTACCCCGAAGACTAAATCAATGTAAACCTCTAGTTTCAATGTTCACCCCCACCTCTTGTCGCTTAACGATGTACCGAAACGTGATCATCAAACACACTCAGTGAATTTATTATAACGTATTTGCAATATTGTTTTTGTCATTTATTGGTAATATATTCCAATTACTTTTCATCAAAGTAATACAGAATCCTACAGAATGTAGGTCGAGAATACACAAACTTTACTTTTTAGAGAAAAAACAAGAGAAAAATAGGACCATTATGTACAATGGTCCTAATAAGTTTCAACAACAATTTTATTATTTACGATTTTTCTTTAAGAATTCAGGAATCTTAATACCATCATGATCGGTATCTTGTGATACTGGTCTTGAATAATTCTGAACAGGTCTAGTAGCAGATGATTGCGTATGTGCTACTGGAGTAGGATTGTTAGATAATGGTCTTGAGAATGGACTTGCAGTACTTGTCCCACTATTTGATCCTGTACCAAACTTAGGTGCTTGTTGTGTTACCTGACGGTTAGTACCTTGATTTAAAAACGTAGGAGCCTTTACAGGTTCTTTCTGTGATGATTCTTCTAAGCCCGTTGCAATTACAGTAATTGTACATTGATCAGGTGATGATTCGTCATACATAGCACCAAAGATTATGTTTGCACTCTCACCCGCTAATTCTTGTACAAAAGTTGCTGCTTCATTTGCTTCAATTAAACTGATATCACCAGAGATGTTAATAATGACATGAGATGCACCTTCAATTGTTGTTTCTAGTAATGGACTTGTAATTGCTTGTTTTACTGCTTCAACACACTTATCATCACCATGTCCAACACCGATACCAATATGAGCTACGCCTTTGTTTTTCATTACAGTTTGTACGTCAGCAAAATCTAAATTGATTAAACCAGGTACGTTAATAAGGTCTGTAATACCTTGTACGCCTTGTTGAAGTACTTCATCTGCTTTTCGAAGTGCATCAGGCATTGTTGTTCTACGATCAACAATTTCAAGTAATCTATCATTTGGGATAACAATTAATGTATCAACATTCTCTTTCAAACGTTCGATTCCGGATACGGCATTGTTCATTCTTGCTTTTGCCTCAAATTTGAAAGGCTTTGTAACAATACCAACGGTAAGTATACCAAGTTCTTTCGCTATCTGTGCTACTACAGGAGCTGCTCCAGTACCTGTTCCGCCTCCCATTCCACAAGTAACGAAAACCATGTCTGAACCCTTTATGATTTCTGTTAAGTCTTCTCTATTTTCCTCAGCTGCTTTTGCTCCTACTTCAGGTTGTGCACCTGCGCCAAGCCCTTTTGTAAGTTTTTCACCAATCTGTAAGCATGTAGGTGCTTTACAAGTTTTCAAATGTTGGTTGTCCGTATTCACACAGACAAATTCAACCCCTTTAATATTCTCTTCTATCATTCGATTAACAGCATTATTGCCTGCACCACCAACTCCAATGACAAGTATTTTAGCAGTTGAATCAGATTCGTTAGTTCTTATTTCAAGCAAGGTACTTCCTCCTTTTTACTTATATCAATTTTTATAAAACAAAATCACTCCCCGAAGTGATCTTGTAATTTTCAAGAACGCTTTAGTGCGCTTGCTACAAGACATGTATCACTCTACATGACTCTAAACTTTTGTATGGCTTTTCAATCCCGCCGTAGGTTTTTATTCTTTGAAGAGAATAAAATTACTTACAATGATAACATCATAACTATATTATATAATATCTTTTATTACCTAAATAATCAACCCTTATTTAAAAGAATTTTACTTGGAATATTCAAAATAGGTCTTATTTCCTGTTGTAAAGTTTTCCATATGCAAAGTACCTTTTTTGCCTTCAATATTTGGCAACATATTCTCAAGTTCTGCAATCTGTTCGTCATACATATCCTTCTTACCAAGCAAAATTTTTATGTCTTGACTATACAATATTACCTCATTGTTTGGCTGAAAATGTATGGTATCGATATTGATTTTGTACTTATGTATAAGTTTTGTCAAATCCTTAATAACATCAAACAACTCGTCCTTTTGTACTGTAAGTTTTTCAGTTAGTATCATTGTCTTGAATGTTAGTCCTGTCACTATCGGAATTCCTTCGTATCGTTCGTTAGAACTATCAACAACGATACCATCTTTATCAAAATACATATAGTCACCAAAATATTTGATACAGCCAAAAATTGATTTTTCATAAACATGAACGGTAAGCGTATTAATACTAGTAAGCTTGACATCCATATATTCAATGAAAGGCACATTTTTAGGTTTTCCATATTTGTACTTAAGATATAGATATATGCTATTATTGTAGCGAGTGTCAGCTATCAATATATCTTTTATCTCTTCTTGTGAATACCGTTCACAACCAATTACCTTGATATCCCGAATTCGACTTACTTGTGAGAAAACAACTAGTCCAATTGCTAGCAATGCAAATACGGACAATATAATCTTAGCTTTTATTCTCTTTTTGTATTTTCGTACTTTCCTCATGCTTTCTCACCATCTTCTTCGTATTCTAGGGTATCAACCAGTATCTACGCGATAACCTCTTCACCACAATAATAGAAACTTCTATCATCGTGGTGAAAGTTAGTTATCAAATTAGTAATTACATACACTATTACATACGTTATTACATATTTTCTTCCATATAATTCACATTAGCTCCAAGCATCTGTAAATCTCTACAGATATCTTCATAACCTCTTAATATATATTCAATCGAATGAATTTCCGTTGTCTCCTTCGCTAACATACCAGCAATAACAAGTGCTGCCCCTCCACGTAATTCATATGACTTAACGGAAGTTCCATGCAAAGATTTAACACCTCTAATTATAGCAATTTTACCATCAATCTCGATATTGGCACCCATTTTTATAAGTTCTCTAACAACCTTATATCTTGCTTCAAATATATTCTCAATCAGTATACTATTACCTTTCGCAATTGTTAAAGCTGCCATAACTGGTGACTGCAAATCAGTTGGAAAACCTGGATATGGCTTTGTTCTTAACAAATCATATGCATTCGGTCTTGATTTTTGTATAACTGTTATACCATCTGAGCTAGTTTGTGTAACACAGCCCATTCTATTAACTACCCCAATTACCTCCTCTAAATGCTCTTTTACTGCTCCACGTAAGGTTATTTTGCCTCCTGTAGCTGCTACTGCAGCCATATACGTCCCCGTAACAATTCGATCCGCCTTCACTGTGTACTCACAATCATGTAATGCAGTCACACCTTGAACTACAATAGTACCAGTTCCAATACCATCAACTTTAGCTCCCATACAGATTAAGAATTCACATAATTCTTCAATTTCAGGTTCTTTTGCGGCATTTTTAATGATAGTTGTACCTTCCGCTAATACAGCAGCTAGTAATATATTCTCAGTTGCACCTACGCTAGGAAAATCAAGATTAATTTCACTTCCTAGTAACTTTGTAGTCATACATGTAAGTAGATCGTTTGCTTCTATAACTTCGGCACACAAACGTTTTAGCCCTTTAACATGTAAATCAATCGGTCTAGCACCTATTGTGCAGCCACCCGGATATGAAATGGTAACAAAATGCTGTCTTCCTAATAACGGGCCAAGTAATATAATTGAAGATCTCATTCTTGCTACATATTCATCTGGTATACGATAATTATTAAGCTGTGTGGCGTCTACAATTATTGTAGACCCTTCTTTCTTAATCTTACAGCCTATACTATCTAATATACGAATCATACATTGTACATCACTAATATCAGGACAATGATGAATTGTCGTAACACCATTATGCAGAACACTGGCAGCCAAAATAGGAAGTACCGCGTTCTTTGACCCTTGAATTTCAATATCACCGTGAAGCTTTTTGCCCCCAGTAACCTGAATATAAGTCACAGCGCACACCCCTAACAGTCCATAAATATAATATATTATATGAACTCTTAAAATATGTGTGCTAAATTAAAAACATTTGTAACTAATCGGGACTACCTCCCTCATTCATAATGAACGAAATCTTTTTATTAAATTATCTTTCCGTTCGAATTTGATTAGAAACGCTTAAAGCAAGACCAATTTCAGCCAATAATACCGATACAGAGGTACCACCATAACTGATGAATGGTAGTGGAATTCCTGTTGATGGAATTGAATTTGATACAACCGCTATGTTTAAGATAACTTGTATTGCTATATGTGCCATTATACCAACAGCAATTAGCCCACCAAAAAGATCTGGTGCATTAATTGCAATGATGAATAATCTCCATAATAATAAAACAAACAATAATATAACTGCAATTGCGCCAAACAAACCTAATTCCTCACATATGATTGTAAAAATCATATCATTATGTGCCTCAGGAATAAATCCTAACTTTTGCATACTTTGGCCAAGACCTGTACCAAAGATACCACCCGATGCAATAGCAAATAAGCCTTGTAGAATCTGATATCCTTTTGGATGTGTCTCAACGTTTCTCCAGACATCAACACGTTCACTTCGGTAACCAACCCCAAATACATAAAGAGAACCAACTGCAACACAAAGGATTCCAACTATGATAAAGTATAATTTCTTTCTACTTGCCACAAAACAAATAGATACCAAAATACCTGCTATAACAATCGCTGTACTTAAGTTTTCTTTCGCGATTAACCCTAGCAAAGGTGCCATGTAAACTGCGATACGAAAGAAGCCTGTGATTTTGTCAAGTCTTCTCGGTGCTAGATTAACCACATATGCTACAAAAAGTATTGTAGCTATTTTGGACAAGTCAGATGGTTGAAAGGTTGTGAAACCAAGATCAATCCATCTCTTAGCACCTTTAATCTCTCTACCGACTATAAGTACTGCAATTTGTAAAAATACTGCACCTATGTATATTAAAGTTACCAATCGCATCTTCAATACAGGAATCTTTTTAAGGAATATTCTGTAGTCAATTTTCGAAATTACCAACATAGCTATAATTCCCAGCACCACTGCTATACCTTGCTGTTTAACAAAGTGAGTAGAATCTCCGTACATTCTTTGTGCATTAAAGGAGCTCGTACTGTATATCATAACAAGCCCAAAACAAACAAGAAATAAGGTTAGAAATAGTAAACTATAGTCGTAGTAACTATATCTTTTTTTCTTCTGTGCTATCTTTCTACTATCATTTCTTGCCACTTTCTATTCCCCTGCCTTTCTCGTTTTGAGTTTTTCCCAGAACAGGAATAAGTAAAATTATTCTTCTATCTTATGAACCAATTCTTTGAAAACTGTTCCTCTTTGTTCATAATCTTTGAACATTCCCCAACTAGCACAAGCTGGAGATAATAATACAGCTTCGCCTGACTTAGCTTCATTCATACAGATTGCAAAAGCTTCTTCTAAAGAATCAGCAAAAACATAATCAGTAAATCCACATTTCTTAGCTGTATTTGCAATCTTCTCTTTTGTTTGACCTATTAATACTAATTTCTTAACTTTCCCATCAAAGGCTTGAATCCATTCTGTATAATCAGAATCCTTGTCGTAACCACCACCAATTAGCATTGTTGGTGTTGACATAGACTGGATTCCTTTAATAGCCGCATCTGGATTTGTTCCTTTTGAGTCATTATAGTATTTAACTCCTCTTTTCGTTGCAACATATTCTATTCTATGTTCAACAGCTTCAAACGAACAGATTGCCTTTTTGATGTATTCCATAGGGACATTCATTGTAATTGCAATTGCAATTCCAGCCATTACATTCTCATAACTATGCTTACCAATTACCTTGAGCTCATGAACATTACAGATTTTTGTTTCTGTTCCATCAAAACGGCTATAAATCTCTTCACCTTTCAGATAGATTCCTTCTTCTAGCTCTCTAGCTGAACTGAAGTAAATTACTCTTACCTTAAGTTTTTTACCAATTTCTCTAAGTATCTCATCTTCATAATTAAGTACACAAGTATCATATGGTGTTTGATTCTTTGTTATGTTAACTTTGGCTTCAATGTAGTTCTCCATTGTATGATGACGATTGAGATGATCTGGTGTAATATTAAGTATAGCACTCACTGCTGGTCTGAATTTCTGAATTGTTTCTAATTGAAAACTACTCATCTCAGCTACCGTAACGGAATCTTTGTCTGTCTGCGCAACAACATTCGTATATGGAATACCGATATTGCCAACAACAAAAACACTCTCAAAATAGGTCTTCATAATAGCTCCCGTAAGTGCTGTTGTTGTTGTTTTGCCATTCGTACCAGTTATTGCAGCTACATGACCTTTCTCAAACTGATAAGCCAATTCGATTTCACCCCAAATAGGAACGCCCGCTTCTCTTATCTTGTTAACAAGAGGCAAATCAGTAGGAACACCAGGACTTATAATCATAAGATCTAGTGATGCAATCTTCTCTTCTGTTAACTCACCAGTCACAATGTTTACTCTCTCTACATTTCCAATACGTCTTTTTACTGCTTCCACATCTAACTCTACATTCGAGTCAAACAAAGTAATATTAGCTTTCGCTTGCTGTAAAAGCTCTGTTGCAGCGATACCACTAATCCCAGTTCCAAGTACTAATACCATTTTATTCTCTAATTCCATACTTATACCCATGCATATCGCAAGTATACTTGTGATACTGCTCATATAAAAGATTGAAAGCGAGCAATGCATGACACCTTTCTTAATATTGAATATTCTTTCAACCATTTTCTCGTTTGTATCAAATTATACGCTAGTGTGCGAGTACACACGAAATCACCTTACATAGCAGCAAACGCAATAACGCAAAGTACTGCTGTAATAATTGAGAAAACAGCTACTACTCTTGTTTCTGACCAACCACATAATTCAAAGTGATGGTGGATTGGTGCCATCTTAAAGATTCTCTTACCACCAGTTAACTTAAAATATGTTACTTGAATCATAACTGATAGGATTTCCACCAAATATATCAATGCCACAAGAACAATGAATAATGGCATTCTTAACACACATGCTGTAGCGGCAACAAAACCACCTAATGCTAGCGAACCGGTATCTCCCATGAACACTCTTGCAGGATATACGTTGTAAATCAAGAAACCTAATAAACTACCTGCTACTGCTAGAGTAATCGGAGAGATTCCACTATTTGCCCCGATAGGCGCAATAATTGCCACTACAGAAAAGAATGTTGCAATAAGTACTGTTACACTTGATTCTAAACCATCAAGACCATCTGTAAAATTAGAACCATTCACGGTGCCTAACATTACGATAAAGAACATTGGAATATATAACCAAGATATATCAACTAACTTCCCACCCGTAAACGGAATTAGTATTGCAGTACCAACATCTGTATAATTCATCAGGTAGTAACCGAATACTGCTGTTACTATAAGTTGACCAAGCATCTTTTGCCAAGCACGTAATCCAAGATTACGTTTCATAACTATCTTGATGTAGTCGTCTAAGAACCCAATTAATCCATAACCTAAAGTTACAAAAAGAATTGGAGCAATACCTGGATAATCTTTAATATAGAACAAACAAGTAACTACTATACTTACCAATATAATAATTCCTCCCATAGTAGGAGTACCTGATTTCTTCTGATGTGATTGTGGTCCTTCACCACGAATATACTGTCCAAATTTAAGTCTCTTTAGAAACGGAATCACTATAGGGCACAGTATAATCGTAACTGCAAACGATATCAACACTGGTAATACTAATTTTAAATTCATGTCATTCACCTCATATTTTCATACGTATTTTGCATTTATATAAACGTCGCAAACCCGCCTAACTTATAATTATAATCTAATCAAGATATAGAATCAAGTCACTATTTTTGTCAACAGTCTCACCTGATAACGGGAATTGTTCTGCTACTGTATCCCCTTCTCCTATATAGTATATTTCACCGAATTCATGCACTTTAATCAATTGATCGGCCTCTTCTTTTGATTTCCCTAGAAAGTCAGGTACAGTAAAACTTCCAATTCCATACTCTTCAATTTCTTGCTCAGAATAGTTTTCTTCAACCCCTAGATATGGCAATACATTATCGAATACTCCTGATATTACAGGGGCTGCTATTGTTCCTCCATAGTAGATTCCTACTGGTTCATCAATCAATACAATTGCAATAACCTGAGGATTATCTGCCGGCGCAAACCCAATAAAGGAAGAAATGTATTTGCCAGTACCTCTTGGAAGTTTCTCAGAAGTAGCTGTCTTACCACCAATCCTAAAACCTGGCAAGTATGCACGTTTACCGCTTCCGTCTGAAACTACTGCTTCAAGTAAACTCTTCATAGTGTCTGATGTGGTTTTTGATACTGCACCATCATTAATGTCATACTTAAGCTTCTGAACATTCCCCGTCTCTGGATTCGTAATGGAAACGCCAAAATGTGGTGTTATTAATGTGCCTCCATTAATAATCGAACTAGCTGCTCTTAATAACTGTAAAGGTGTAATCTGAAAGGATTGGCCAAATGAAATAGTTGCCAATTCTACTGCTCCTATATCCTCTATCTTATGCATAATAGAATTCGCTTCACCAGGTACATCAATATTAGTTCTACTAAACAAGCCAACTTTTTTGAATTGTTTATACAGATTCGTAGCTCCTACCCGTGCACCAAGCTCTATAAAAACTGGGTTACAAGAGTTCTTAATTCCATCTACGAAGGTTTCAGCCCCATGTCCGCCTACCTTATGACAACGAATCTTACGATCTTCTACTATCTTATAACCTGGACAATAGAAGTTATCTGTAAGTTTAACAACACCTTCTTCTAGCGCCGAAGCTGCTGTAACGATTTTGAAGGTAGAACCTGGTTCATAAGTATCACTGATACAAGCATTTCTCCACATCTCATTCAGCAAATTGTTCTTCTCTTTGTCAGTCAATGTTGCTGCCTGGGATTCATCTTGATTAATTAATGTATATGGCGAATTCAAATCAAATTCTGGATAATTAACCATAGCATAGATTTCACCATTCTGAGGATTCATTAAGATCATCTTAACACTCTTGGCTTGTTTTTCCTCCATAACTTTCTTTGCAGCCTGTTCACAATACTGTTGTATGTTCACGTCTAAGCTTAGCGAAAGACTATTGCCTTCCATTGGTTCTACACGGTCCTCTGCTGCATTCTCAATTTCAAGACCTTGAGCTGTTGTCAAAGTTAGAATTGTTCCATCAATTCCCTGAAGATACTTGTCATATTCCACTTCTAAGCCAATTATACCTTGGTTATCACTACCCGTGAAACCAATTACCTTCGATGCAAGAGAACCATATGGATAATAACGCTTATAGTCTTCATCAACCATGACACCGTCTAAGTCATAATTTCTTATTTTATCTGCGGTCTCTTTGTCAACATTAGCCTTAATTCTTTCTATGGAAGATACTTTTTCTACTCGTTTTCTAACCTTGTCTTCACTCATAACGAGTGTTTCTGATAATAGCTTTATAACTGTCTCAGGATCCTTGATTTGGCTATGAATTACGGATATTGTACATACTGGTTTATTAGACGCAATCTCAATACCGTTTCTATCATATATAATACCTCTCTCTGCCTTAATTGGTCTTTCTCTTTCGTGTAATTGTTGTGCCCTCACTCCATAATAATCTGCTCGATATACCATTATGTAAGTAAGCCTGCCAACAAGAACAAGGGAAATAAGTAGTACAATCGTAAACACTGTAAAAATGTTCCTACGATTATAAGTTCGATTTGTAGCCATTCCTAAACCTCGTTTTGTTATTAATTCATTGTATTACTAATAACTTTGGGTTATTCCTAAGCTTACAAACCTTCTTGTTATGCCGAAAAATTTATAGGTCGACAATGTTAATTTCGAACACTGTCGACCTAGGTCGTTATTCTTCGCCTTCCGTGGCAGGTCCTTTTTCTTCCTCATCACTCTTGCTAGAATCTAACCCATTCTTAATCTGGCTATCAACATCATCGTCGAAGAAATCATAATTTTCAGTATCATTCTCCTCATCCTCACTAGACTCGGCATTTTGCTCACCACTTGTAGCTTCATTTGATTGATTTGTGTTGTTAGCATTCGTGTTTGTATCGTTTGCATTTGCGCCATTTGTTTGTGATGAATTAGAATCTTTTTTGTCCGTCTTATTTTTATCCTTCGCAGTACTATCATCACTTGATTTTAGTACTCCTAAGAACGGAAGAATTTCTTCTAAGATATCATGTGATAACTGCTGTGCATAACGACTTTGTGCTTGATCATCCGCATTCACTTCATCAACAATTGTATAGATAACATATTGTGGATTATCATAAGGTACAAATCCGATAAAGGATACTAGATACGCACCTTCATCTCCTGTATGTTTCTCAGCTGTACCTGTTTTACCACCTATTTGATAACCTTTTACTCCTGCAGTTACAGCCGTTCCTTTTTTAACTGTGTTATATAGATATCTTCTTAGCAGGTCACTAGTCTTAGTACTAATTACTTGCTTTGATAATACAGCATCTTTATTCTCTACAGTGGCACCATCCGCATTCTTAACCTTATTCACAAGATGTGGAGTATAATAATATCCGCCGTTGATTGTTGCACTTAAAGAGGAAGCCATTTGTATCATTGTAGTTGTAAGACCTTGACCAAATGAAGTTGTTGCAAGTTCAAGGGGATTCAACTGCTCCTCTGTAAACACTTGACCTTTCTCTTCACCTGGCAAATCAATTCCTGTCTTTCTTCCGAATCCATAATTAAATTGATATTTTGACATTAGTGAGCGTCCCATCTTAGCTACAACTTGCATCATTGTGTCATTACAAGACTTCATAATAGCTTCTTCAATTGTTAGATCACCATGACCACTACGATTAACACAACGAATTCTCTTCGTACCTTCCACTACTACTTCACCACCATCACAATAATAATGATCGCCATCTGATACGATAGCTTCATCTAGGGCTGCGGCCATAACAAAAGGTTTAAATGTAGATCCAGGTTCATAGTTTTGAGAAATCGCAAAATTCTTCCATATGTCATATAACGCATTCAGACGTTCTTCTTCTGACATTTTCTTAATTTCACTATCCGTATAATATCCTGTCAAGTCATATGGATCATTCAAATCATATTGTTTGTCAGATGCCATAGCTATAATCTCCCCAGTATTAGGATCCATCACTATAACCGCCGTATTCTTAGCACCAACATCTTTCATAAACTTTTTAATATGTTTTTCAACGATTTGTTGAATGTTTAGATCAATGGTTGACACAACTGTGTCACCATCTACAGCAGGTTTCACTGTTCTTTCAAGATTTAATTCTGAATCAAAATACCCATACTCTCTTCCATTCGTTCCATTAAGATAAGAATTATACGTCTGTTCAAGTCCCCAGTTACCAACATTTCCAGAAGAAGTGAATCCTATGATATCACTAGCAGTGGAATTATAAGGGTAGATTCTCTTATACTCTTCTTCAAACCAAACTCCTTGTATCTTACTATCCTCTTTTGCCATAGCTTCTTTAAAATCTTTAATTTCATTATACTCTAATTGTTTTAGCATTACTGTGTATTGATTATTCGGTTTATCAATTAGGATTTGATTTAATTCATCATATTCTACATCGAAATATGTAGTTAAAGCTTGTAGCGTTGGTTCACGATAAGGAGTTGTCGCTTCTCCATTAACCTTCTTCGTTTCTAGGATTGTTTTTGGATCCAGTATAAGATTATACACTTTAATCGAAGTAGCAAGTACAGTTCCATTGCGATCAACAATATCTCCTCTTCTATAAGGAATTACACTACTACTATAGGTTTGTTGTGATAGTACTTTTTTAGAATATCTATCTCCATTTTCATTCCTTAAGTACGTTAATCTAGCTACCAGAATTATCAGCAATAGCAAAACAACACCAAATACAAGCAATGTTTTTGCTTGCATTTGGTGCGTAAATTTTTTCATTTTCTTCTCTTTAACTCGATCTCTTCTATTCATAAACGTCACCTACTTAGCATCTTCTTCACTTGGGATTTCTTCGAACTGTTTAACATAATCACTTTTTCTACTCTCATATTTAATTACTTGATTTGCATCAGGAAATACCATGCCTAGTTCTTTCGTAGCAATCTTATAAACATAACTCAAATCAAATGTTCTTGAAATCTCTTCTAAAGCAGCATTATTATCCTTTTTCATCGTTACCACTTGGCTCTCTTTCACTGCTATGCTTTTACTTAACGCCGTAATATCCGTGTGTACTCTAATATATTGAAGACATACATAAAACGTAACTGCCATCGCTGCTACAAGTACAATTAGTGATATCCCATCCATTGTCCTCGTTTTTTCTCTTCTGCGACTCGCAGCTCTTTCTCTACGCTTTCTTTCTTGATATGTCTGCTTTCTTCTTCTTTCTTCTTCCGCATAGTCATAATCATCATCGTAATCACGATTGTCTGCGTAATCTGGGACAGCCTGCAATTTTCTTGCAGTGGCTCCATCAACGTAGTTCTCTCTTTGATAGTCCTTATATTGCACGTTTCGATTTTTTCTTACTTGTTGTCGTGCCATCGTCCATTCTCCTTCCCAGACTTATTATAGTAATATTAGTCGATGGCTTACTTTGTAGTCCCTTCGCCTATATCGCTATTTTATTTTCTCAAATACCCTTAACTTAGAACTTTTTGATCTCTTATTCTCTTCTATTTCCTCATCTGATGGAATAATTGGTTTTCTTGTTATAACTTTTCCCTTTGGTTTCTTACCACATGCACATATTGGAAAACTCGGAGGGCATGTACAAGGATTCTCATTATTACGGAAGATGCTTTTAACAATTCGGTCTTCCAAAGAATGGAATGTTATAATACATATTCTTCCTTCTGGATTTAATAATTCAATCATATCATTCAAAGTATCATTCAATACTTCAAGTTCCTTGTTCAATTCAATTCTTATAGCTTGAAAAGTTTTCTTAGCAGGATGTCCTGTATTCATTCTTACTTTCATAGGGATAGCTGCCTTAATTACTTCCGTTAACTCATCAGTTGTCTCTATAGTCTTTTCTTCTCTCGCTCTTACAATGTGTTTTGCAATGTTTTTTGCAAACTTGTCTTCTCCATAGTCACGAATAATCCGGTACAGATCAAATTCACTATAGTTATTGACAATATCCTTAGCGGTTTGTTCTTTTCTTTGATCCATTCGCATATCAAGAGGAGCATTCTCACGATACGTAAATCCTCTCTCGGCCGTATCTAATTGATATGAGGAAACTCCCAAGTCGAGAACGATTCCATCAACTTTTTCAACACCTAATTCCTGCAACACTTGACGCATATTACAATAATTATTTCTTACAATTGTTACTTTATCTGAAAATTCGTTCAATCTCATTGTGGCAGCTCCAATAGCAGCCTCATCTTGATCGATTCCAATAAATCTTCCTTGTTCACCAAGGCGTTTACATACTTCATATGCATGTCCACCGCCACCTAGTGTTCCATCAACATAGATTCCGTCTGGCTTGATATTAAGGCCATCAATTGTCTCATCTAATAATACCGACTTATGTTTAAATTCCATTTCTTGACCTCCATCGCTGATGTTGTATATTCCATCTTCTTTAGTATATCCTACTGTCAATTGTGTATTCGAGATCTACTTTACTATTAATAGTCGATTGAAAACCAGCCTAACGTCTAAAAACTCAAACCAAACTCTGACATGTGTTCTGCAATTTCATCCATATTTTCATATGTATTGTTACTTTCCCAGCGTTCTTTACTCCAAATCTCTATCTTATTAAGCACACCGACTAATACTAATTCCTTGTCAAGTCCTGCATGTTCACGTAATTTTTGTGGTATCAAAAATCTTCCTTGCTTGTCCACCTCACACCCAGCAGCTCCAGCCATAAAGTAACGTTGCAATTGTCTTGCTTCTTTACTTCCAGGAAGTCCTTTCAATTCATTTACAAAGCTAATCCACTCGTCATTTGGGTAAACAAATAAACACCCATCAAGTCCAAGAGTTAGAACAAACTCATCTCCCAGTTCTTCTCTGAATTTGGCGGGAATAATTACTCTGCCTTTGGCATCGACTGTATGATTATGTTCACCCATAAACATATGACACACCTGCTTTCGTGCTAGGTTGATTACCCCAAAATGAATTTTGTATACATGGTACTTTTAAGTCATTTACCACTTGATAAATTATTTAACCACTTTCTCACCACTTCGCACCACTTTACACCACTTTGCACCACTTGTAGTGTAATTTTATAACATTATTAAGATTTTATCAAGCCTTTCTGTAAACAAAAAGGCGACAAATTATGGTATCATAATTTGTCGCCTTTTTATTTATACAATATGTTGTGTATATTAATTGATTTTTATTCATGAATACAACATATAGATTTTATACAAAAACAAGTCTTTAGTCCTATTTTCCCACGATTGATACTCTAGGAGTTTCATTATCAATCTTCTTAATATCATCTAAACCAATCTTAGCAATATAATCGATTAAAACTTCGTCAAGTGCAGAGAATTCATTCACCACTGTTTCGCTAACATCGTGTATCCATCACCACCAATAGCCATAAAGTCATTGGTTGCAACTACTAAATTTTCGATTTAAGCATCTTTTTTCTTATGTTTATATATCATAACATGTTTGTATATCAATAGGCAGGCTGCAACCACTGCTACTCCAATAGATAACAACTCTGAAACAGGAATATTAGTCCCCCATAATAGTAGTTGGTCTGTACGTAATGATTCAATCCACGCACGTCCAATTCCGTAACCTAGTGCATAGATCAAGGTTAGTTCTCCATTGAACTTTTTGTGATTCGTATACAACAATATAATAATCAACAACGCTAGATTCCATAGAGATTCATATAAGAACGTTGGATGAACTTGTATATATTCAACTCCATCTACAACAACTAGATGATTCATAAGATCTGCACTTATATTCGAAGTTGCTACTTCTGCCTTTTTAATCTGCATAGCCAAAAGACCATCACTATAACCACCGAAAGCTTCTCTGTTGAAGAAATTCCCCCATCTACCAATAATCTGTCCAATTAGCAAACCTACACAGCTGGTGTCAGCAAGCAAAGCAAATGATACTTTCTTAACTTTAGCAAATACAACTGCAGTAAGAACGCCAGCTATAATTCCGCCGTAGATAGCTAATCCACCACCACGTAGATTGAACACACTCCATAGATTATCTTTGAATTCATCAAAAGCAAAAACTACGTAATAAAGTCTCGCCCCGATGACTGAGATAACAATTGCATATAATGCAAAGTCAAGATACATCTCTTTATTCTGACCTGTTCTCTTCGCTTGCCACTCTACCAACAAGTAACCTACTAGCATCCCTATCGCAATTATTATGCCATAATATGCAATCTGAATACCAAAAAAATCAATTCCAGTCCCTAAGTTTTCTATCTCTATACCAAGCTTAGGAAATCGTATACTTGCACCTAATTGCATTCTATCATACCCTTCTATAGTAAAACTAAGTTATATTCAAAGTAAGATAGATGTTACTTTAGTGACATCTATCTTACCTTAGTTACATGTATTCTATTATCCTATACGTTGAAGCGGAATAATACAACATCTCCATCTTGAACAACATATTCTTTACCTTCTGAACGTACAAGACCTTTTTCTTTTGCTGCATTATAACTACCGCAAGCTACAAGATTATCATAACTAACGATCTCTGCACGAATGAATCCTCTTTCAAAGTCTGTATGAATCTTACCAGCAGCACCCGGAGCTTTTGTTCCTTTAGTAATCGTCCAAGCTCTTGTCTCTTGTTCACCTGCTGTTAGATAACTGATTAAACCTAAGATTTCATAACTTGCATGAATTAGTTTTTCCAGTCCTGACTCTTTTAAACCTAAATCTTCTAAAAATTCTTTCTTTTCCTCTTCATCAAGTTCAGCAATTTCTTGTTCAATTTGTGCACAGATAACGAAAACTTCAGAACTTTCGTTCTTTGCAAATTCTCTAACCTTTGCCACCATTGCATTATCTGCACCATCCGTAGCAAGATCATCTTCATTAACATTAGCAGCATAGATAACTGGTTTATATGTTAATAAGTTATAGGATTTAATCAATTCGATTTCTTCGTCATCGTCTGATTCAAAACCTTTTGCAAGTCTTCCTTCTTCTAAGAACTCTTTTAAACGCTTGATTAATTCCACTTCTTTAGCAAGTGCCTTATCATTCTTAGCTCCTTTGGAAGCTCTTGAAAATCTTCTTTCAAGTACTTCGATATCCGAAAAGATTAATTCAAGATTAATCGTCTCGATGTCACGTAGAGGATCAACATTACCATCAACGTGGATTACATTGCCATCTTCAAAACAACGAACAACATGTACAATGGCATCAACTTCACGAATGTTAGATAAGAATTGGTTTCCCAAACCTTCTCCTTTGGAAGCACCTTTTACTAACCCTGCAATGTCAACAAATTCAACAACTGCTGGAAGAACACTTTTAGAATTATACATTTTAGAAAGAACATTCAATCTCTCATCTGGTACAGGTACAATACCAACGTTTGGATCAATCGTACAGAATGGATAATTTGCTGATTCTGCTCCTGCTTTTGTTAATGAGTTAAACAATGTACTCTTCCCTACGTTTGGTAATCCTACAATTCCTAATTTCATTTGTGTCTCCTTTTCTATCACTTAATCATATTCTATACTTATTATCTATCAAGCCGTTTTCATATTCCTGAGGAATTATTCCATACTAAAAACTCCAATAAAAAGACTTGTTATATAAACTTAGTCCCTTGATTCAATCACAATAAGAATTCCTTTGTCTAGTTTAATAACTCCTTCCTCTTCAAGAAGCTCGTTACTTATACCTAGACTATTCCCTTTTGTCATTGTCATATCACACAAGGGATATTTGAAACCAATTAATGTTACTCCAGTAACACAATCTGTGTAAGGAATAAGAGACACGTACTTACCATGTATCTTATCTTTTTTAAGATGCTTATCAGAGTCGATGACATAGATTTGATTATGTGCATCAACAATCTTTGCTTCTATACCATAATTTAAACATATCGATAATAGATTCACATTCGCCATTACATGGTCAAGTCTTGTCCCAGTTGCACCTAGTATGGTTACTTTAGTTGCACCTGATTCAATCGCCGTAACAATAGCAAGATGTGTATCTGTGTAATCTTTTTCTGGTGGAAATTCTTTCAATATTAATCCAGAATCGTCATTCGCTAATTGATTTTTTAATTCTACTAGTATCGATGGTTCTAAAGAATCAAAATCACCAAGGATATAGTCAATTGGAATATTCAACAACTTCGCTGTCTCCACTCCTCGATCTGCCGCTATTACCATATCAAAGCTCTCCGCTTCAAGGTAGGCTTTAGCAAAAGTGGCATCTACGAATCCTCCCGTAATGATTATTGTATTCATCTTTACACCTACTTTACCACTCTATTTCATCTTATCATAAAACATCTTCACATTATTATCCTTATCGCCAGAGAAAACTGCTGTACCAGCAACAATAATATTGGCACCCGCCTTAATAATGTCTTCTACATTATCAAGATTTACTCCTCCATCAACTTCTATATCAATATCCAAACCTCTTTCACTAATTAATTGACGAAGCTTTCTTAATTTTTCCAAAGTAAATGGAATGAATTTCTGTCCACCAAATCCAGGATTTACACTCATTATCAATACCATATCAAGTTCATCAAGAACATATTCAAGAACTTCTACAGGTGTCGCCGGATTTAGCGCAACACAAACTTTCTTTCCATATTCTTTAATCTGTTGAATCGTTCTATGGAGATGTTTACACGCTTCATAATGAACAGTAATAATATCTGCTCCAGCATCTGCAAAATCCCTGATATATCGATCAGGATCTTCAATCATCAAATGTACATCAAAAACAAGACTTGTCTTATTCCGTAGTGACTTAATAACCGGTATACCAAAAGAAATGCTTGGTACAAACATGCCATCCATGACATCAATATGAAGGTATTGTGCTCCCGCTTGATCTATTTTTTTTACTTCTTCGCCTAATTCAGAAAAATCAGCCGCAAGAATCGACGGTGATAATTTGTTCATAACTAACCATGCCTTTCTCAAAGCCTGTACACTTTGGGCCGTAGACACAAAGTTACATGTGAAAATTTCCATTATTCACACTAGCTTCTTTAACCGGGACTGTTTACCCTAATATTTCTTCTTATCTTTTAATTCATTGTATAATAATAGATAGTTTTCATATCTGGTTTTGCTTATTTCACCTTCCTCTAAGGCTTGTTTCACACCACATTGTGGCTCATTGATATGAGCACACCCTTGGAATCTACAATACTCTTCATATGGAAGGAACTCAGGAAAATATGATTTTAATTCTTCCTTTTCAAAATTGTCAATATATAAAGAACTAAATCCAGGTGTATCAAATATGAAAGAATCATCATCAATCGCAAACAATTCCGAATGTCTTGTTGTATGTTTACCTCTCTTAATCTTCTCACTAATACTACCTACTTCCATCTGGGCCGTAGGAATTAAAGAATTAATAATTGAGGATTTACCAACACCGGAAGGTCCTGCAAGAACTGTGGTTTTATTTTTGACAATGTCCTTAATTTGTTGTAATCCTTCGCCTTGTAAGGCACTAGTAAAGATCACATGATAACCACCTAAACGATATGTTTCTTCTAATAATTTCTGTTCTTTAGCAGTAACGATATCTTGTTTGTTAAAACATACATAGGTTTCCACTTCTTGTTTACTCATCATAATTAAAAAACGATCTAGTAAGTTCAAATTAGGATTCGGATCAGCAGCAGCAAAGATAACAAGTGCTTGATCTACATTGGCTACAGCCGGCCTTATCAGCTCATTTTGTCTAGGTAATATCGATATGATATTGCCTAGCTTCTTCTCTTCATCTAATACTTCAATCTCTACATTATCACCAACAAGTGGTTTAATCTTTTGATTACGAAAGATTCCTTTCGCCTTACATTCATATACCCCTTCCTGGGATACATGAATGTAATAAAAACCTGCTATTCCTTTAATAATCTTTCCTTGCATTATTTAGCTACCTTCTTGAATCTTACATTGGTACTACCGAATTCCTCTCCATCCAGATAGAATATCACGGTTGCAGTACCTTCTTGTGTACCTTGAAGTGTAACTGTTTTAGGGAAATCTGATGAAGATAATGTTTGGCTATATGCATCCATAACCACTTCATCTGAATTATCATAATAGATATCCATAGAGATTACACCATCTTCCATATCATCGGCAAATGGACTTGAATCCATTGTTGCACTAGCCGTATAGATGTATGTCACATCTTCTACTTTTGGTCCAAGGCTTACTGTAAAGTCAATCTTAGTACCCTCTTCTACTTCTGTATCAGGAGAATAGGATTGGTCCATAACAACACCTTGTGCATAATTATCTGAATTAGCAGTACTAACTTTACCCTTTACAAGACCTTTTGATTTCAGAATATCTTCTGCTTGTGATTGGGTATAATTACGTAAATCAGGTACTTTCACGTATTTTGTTTCTTTTCCTTTGCTTACATAAACCGTTATTGTATCACCCTTTTTCACATCAGATCCAGCTTTTGGTGAGGTACGAATTACAAGATTTTCATCTATAGTATCATTGTATTCATACTCGTGTACAACTTTAAGTTCTTGATCATTCTTAAGGATGGTATCTGCTTGGTCAACAGTAAGTCCTGTTACATCTCGTAATTGATTAGATTCCACACCTGTACTTACTGTAAGCACAACTACTGTATTCTTATCAACTTCTTCACCAGCTACAATGCTTTGTTCAATAACATAATTCTCAGGAACAACATCTGATGATTTTTCTTCGTTTCTAGAGCTCAATTCTGCTTTCTTTAATAAATCAATCGCTTCTTCTAATGACTTACCAGCTACATCTGGAACAGTAGTTTTGTTTGAGGTATCTTCAGTTTGCTCTGTATCATCAGTTGTTTCATCTTCTGGGAGTGTAGTTTCATTCTGAATATTATCTTTACTTCCATGTCCGAATTTGAACAAGCCAAAACCTTTACCTACTATGGCAATGATTACGATACCAAGAACAATTGCTACGGTAATAGAACCTGCTATGATGAATTTTTCTAACTTTGGATCAACATCTTTATCCTCATCTAAATCCTCATCATCTGCTTCATACAATTGATTCTTATCATCCATCTCATTATTATAACCGCCTGGATTATTACGAGTTCCATTTCCTTCACCAGTATAACCAGAAGCTTCTCTGATTTCACCTACTTGTTCTGGTGTAAGATTGATAGTTGGAGAATCTGTAACACCAACTGGTTCCATCTTAACAAACTCACCATTCGGATTTGCTAAGGAACGCTTTAAGTCTTGAATGAATTCTGAAGCACTAAGATAACGGCGTTCTGGCTTCTTTTGCATACATTTTTGTACAATTTTATCTAAGCTTGGTGGGATTGTCGGATCAAGTTGTCTTAACGGTGTAGCTTCTCCTTGAATGTGAAGCAATGCTACGGAAACAGCATTGTCACCTTCAAACGGAACTTTACCAATTAACATCTCATATAAAGTAACACCCAAAGAATAGATGTCACTCTTCTCGTCACTATAACCACCTCTCGCTTGCTCTGGCGAGATGTAATGTACCGATCCCATGGCATTCGAAGTAATCGTATTAGACGATGCAGCTTTGGCAATACCAAAATCAGTTACTTTGACTTTACCCTCCCTAGAAATGATTATGTTCTGTGGCTTTATGTCCCTATGGATAATATGATTCGCATGAGCTGCTTCCATACCTTGTGCAATCTGAATCGCAATACCAACAGCTTCCTTTATCTCAAGTTTTCCTTTTCTTTCAATAAAACTCTTAAGTGTAATACCTTCTACCAATTCCATTACAATATAATGTAGATTTCCATCATCACCTACATCATATACATTTACGATATTAGGATGGGATAATCCTGCAGCAGACTGTGCTTCGCCTCTAAATTTTGAGACAAATGTTTGATCATCACTATATTCAGGTTTTAAGACTTTTATTGCGACATTACGGTTTAAGCGATGGCATTTTGCTTTATAAACATCAGCCATTCCTCCTGTACCAACTTTTTCAATTATTTCATATCTGTCGCTAATAAATATTCCTGGTTTAATCATTTTCTCACCTCTCTATTATGGTTTTACGTAACTTTTCAGTTAACCAGTTTATTCAAAACTGGATACAATAAATTAAACATAACGTATTTTGTCACTGGTTAACTCGATAAAGTAAGTTCTTCTCGAGTATTCTGAATTATCACGGTTTCACAACAATTGCTGTTATATTATCTTTGCCACCATACTCGTTTGCTTTCTCAATTAAAGCTCTGACTGCACTCTTAATCTTGTCTCTTCTAGATGTTACAGTCTCAAAAATCTCTGTATCATCAATCATATTAGATAAACCATCAGAACACATAAGTATTATATCCTCATTCTTTAAAGAAACTTCAAAGAAATCAGGTATTGCTTCACCACTAGCACCAAGTGCTCTAGTGATAATATTCTTATTCGGATGAAATCTTGCTTCACTCTTGGTTAATTCACCATTCTTAATCATCTCTTCTACAAGAGAATGATCTCTAGTGATTTGCTTAATATCATCATGTATTAGATACAAACGAGAATCACCAATATTTCCAACGTACAAAATATCTTCCATGATTGTTGCAATAACAAACGTTGTTCCCATACCTTCCAAATTCGGATTTTCTTTTGCTTCATTCAAAAGTAGCATATTCGTATTCTTAATGGCTTCCTCAAAAATCCGAATAGGTGATGTTAATTTACTACTTCGTATATATTCAACGACTTTCTCTACACTGAATCTAGATGCAAAATCCCCCGCTTTATGTCCTCCCATGCCGTCAGCAACTATAAACAAATTGGGAAGGTTGCCAACTTGATTTTGTTCACAAAAAACAAAGTCTTGATTCATCTTACGTTTTACACCGATATCTGTAATAGAAAATGATTCCATGGCGTTACCTCCTTATTAAGTAGTATGCTCATCCATGTAACTTTTTCTGAGCTGTCCACAGGCTGCATCAATATCTGAGCCCATTTCTCTTCTAATAGTAACATTAATTCGATTTTTTTCAAGTATATTTTTGAAATTTTGAACAAACTGCATCTGTGTTTGCTTGAAATCCCTCTCCTTAATTGGGTTTACTGGAATTAAGTTAACATGACAATTTAGTCCCCTCACAACATGAATTAATTCCTTCGCATTTTCTTCACTATCATTCACACCCTCTACTAAGCTATATTCAAAGGAGATACGCCTACCAGTTTTATTATAGTAGAATGTAACTGCATCAATAATTTCATTGATTGTATATTTATTAGCAATCGGCATAATCTCTTTACGAATCTTGTCATTGGGAGCATGCAGCGATATAGCTAAAGTTATCTGTAACTCTTCATTTGCAAGATCTCTAATTCGATTTACCAGACCACATGTGGAAACTGTAATGTTTCTTTGACTAATATTTAGCCCGTTCTCATCCGTTAATAATTGAATGAACTGTAGAACGTTATCATAGTTATCAAGAGGTTCCCCTGTGCCCATAAGTACTACATTGGAAACTCGTTCTCCAGACATCTTCTGAATCTTATAGATTTGATCTAGCATCTCAGCAGGAGTTAAGTTTCTCTCAAGTCCACCAAGTGTAGATGCGCAAAAACGACATCCCATTCTACACCCTACTTGCGAGGAGATACAAACTGAATTCCCATGTTTGTATTTCATCAGCACGCTTTCGATTACTCGGTTATCCGAAAGTTCAAAAAGGAATTTACAAGTTCCATCTTTTGCTGACTCCCTCTTATCTACTACATGCAAGGAGGTTAATTCAAAATTCTCCGATAATTTATCCCGTAAGGCCTTGGACAGATTCGTCATCTCTTCAAAACTATCAACTAATTTCGTATGCATCCATTCATAGATCTGCTTCGCACGAAATGCTTTCTCTCCAAGTTCTTCCATCACCACTTTTACTTGTTCAAAGTTCATGGATTTTAAATCACGCTTATCCATATTATGTTATCACCTCCTGATTCATTCATAGTCATCTTATCTAACTACATCTTAATTACTTCTTAACTAATCTCGCTAAGAAAAAGCCGTCTGTATTGTAGAGACCAGGTATGAAATTAATATACCCTTTGTCAATCGTACTTTCTTTACCTTCACGTTTAACAAATCTCTCAGGTAGATATTCTCTCAATGATTCTAGCTCAAAATCATACCTGTCTACAAACCACTCAACATTACTGAGATTTTCTTCCCTATTTACCGTACATGTACTATATACTAAAGTTCCGCCCTTTTTCACATAATGCTGTACAACATGTAAAATATTCCTTTGTAACTGAGCAAGATCCTTTTGTTTTTCAGGTGTAATATTGTATTTGATATCATTTTTCTTGCCAATAACCCCAAGTCCAGAACAAGGTAAATCAGCTATTACGACATCTGCTTTATCAATTAATGTATCATCTAATTCTAATGCATCTTGTACTCTTGGTTTTACATTCGTATATCCCAAACGTTCTACATTTTGCTTAATTAATTCTACTTTATACTCTGTTAAATCACATGCAATAACGTTTCCCGTTCCTTCTAATAGTTGAGCCACGTGCAGGCTCTTTCCACCTGGTGCAGCACATACATCTATAATAAGATCGTCCCTTTTGATACCAGCTGCATGTGCTACCATCATAGAACTTTCATCTTGCACTTGGAATAAACCATCCGTAAAACCATATAACCTTTGAATCGAATCATATTCAGAGATACGTAAGGCTTCTTCCACATAAGCTCCATCACCAACAAGTACTCCTTGGCTCACAAGACCTTTTCTTAATTCATCTATTGTAGTTTTATTCGTATTGCAACGAATTGTTGTCTCTCGTTCTGTTAAAGAAAATTGCAGCATCTTCTCTATAGTTTCAAATGAAAACTCTTCTAACCAATTACGAATTATCCATTCAGGCATCGAGTAAGCAACGCTGAGATAGGAAATCGGCTGTGCAATTTTGCTTGGATACGCGATATTTTCAACTTCTCTACTAATTGTTCTAAGAACACCATTCACAAATCCCTTGAGGTTATGAAACCCTTTTTTTGTTGCTAGTTTAACCGACTCATTACAGGCTGCACTTACAGGTACTTGATCCATATATTTGATTTGATATACACCTAAACGTAATATATTGCGAATTACTGGTTTTAACTTATTAACCTTCACATTCGAGTACTGATTAATAATATAATCCATCTCAATCATTCTCTCTATTGTACCTTCGGTTAATCTTGATAGAAACGCTCTATCTTGTTTCGCTAGATATTGATATTTTGATAAAGTCTGGTTAAGCACTTTATTACTAAATTCACCATTCTGAGTAACTTCCATCAGTATCGCGAGTGCTAGTTCTCTCAGATTCATTTCTTTAGTCACGATTTCTGTTTCCTCCAAATAATATAATTAAACGAAGTAATTGTAAAATCGATGCCGCTGCTGCTGCAACATAAGTAAGAGCTGCAGCACCAAGTACTTGCTTCGTTTGTGAAACTTCTCTATCTGATAATATTCCAGTGCTAGCTAGAATCTTAACTGCACGATTAGAAGCATTGAATTCCACAGGCAATGTTACTAACTGAAATAAAACTGCTGCACAGAATAGTACAATTCCTAACGTAATTAGTGTCTGTGACCAACTAAGTAAGACACCGATTAGTATAAGTGGCCAAGATAACGTTGCACCAAAGTTTGCAACCGGAACAAGTGCTGTACGAATCCTAAGTGGTGCGTACTCTTTGTTATGTTGAATCGCATGTCCACATTCATGCGCTGCTACACCAATAGCAGACACGGAGGTATTACCAAACACACTATCAGACAAACGAAGAACTTTATTCTTAGGATCATAATGATCCGTTAAATGTCCACTAATTCTTTGAACAGATACATCAAAAATACCAGCATTACGAAGAATTCTCTCTGCTGCTTGAGCACCAGTAAGACCTGACATACTTCGTACATTAGAATATTTAGCAAATGTTGATTTAACCTTAGCGGATGCTAGTAAGCTGATTACCACACCTATTATAACTAACATATAAGTCGGATCAAAATAATATCTATAACCATAAAATAATGCCATAATAAAAGCTCCTTTCTATATCTTAAGTGACTAACTCTTTCTAACCGAGTTTCTCGCCTTTTTCAACTGTAACACCACGTAAGAAAGAAGCAACATCCATACGTTTCTTTCCTTCTAGTTGAATTTCCTTAAGAGCTAATGCTCCATCTGCTGTTTTCACACAGATAGAATCTTTTGTTACGTCAACGATTTCACCTAATTCTCCACCATACTGCTTCTCTAAAACATCGGCCTTCCATACTTTTAAGGTCTTACCATTTAAGGCAGTATATGCGCTTGGCCATGGATTTAATCCTCGAATCAAGCGTTCTAATTCAACAGCTGATTTATTAAAGTCAATCTTTCCTAATTCCTTCGTAAGTCTAACCGCATAATTTGATTTTGAATCATCTTGCTTCTCACGTATTACCGTTCCTTTTTCAAACATTTCTAATGTTTCTACCAATAACTCAGCTCCAGCGACAGCAAGTTTGTCATGAAGACTACCATATGTTTCATCTTTATCAATTGGCACTTCAACTTTACTAATCATATCCCCTGTATCAATGCCGGCATCCATCTGCATGATTGTAATACCAGAAACAGCCTCACCATCGATTACAGCCCATTGAATTGGTGCTGCACCACGATATTTCGGTAGTAATGAACCATGAACACACACACATCCATGGGTTGGCATATCTAATAATGTTTGAGGTAAGATTTGGCCGAATGCTGCAACAACGCCAATATCCGGTTTTAATTGTCGTAATTCCTCGATGACACTTTCTTCTCTAACCTTAACCGGTTGATACACTGGAATATTATGCTCTAAAGCCTTTTCCTTCACAGGTGTATATAAAACAGCTTTTCCTCTTCCTTTTGGTTTATCTGGTTGTGTAACTACTCCAACAACTTCATGTCCCGCTTTGATAATACTATCTAACGTAGATACTGCGAAATCAGGAGTTCCCATAAAAAGAACTTTCATTCCCATCCCTCCTACTCTTCTTCTAAATCACTGGTATTGTATAGCTTTCCTTCCACTTTCTCTACATATAAGTGTCCATCTAAATGATCGATTTCATGACAGAATGCTCTTGCTAGTAAACCTTCTCCTTCAAGAATTCTCTCTTCCATATTACGATCCAAAGCCTTAACCTTCACATAATTAGGTCTTGTAACAACTCCAACTTTCCCTGGAATACTAAGACAGCCTTCATCACCTGTTTGCTCCCCACTTGCTTCAATGATTTCTGGGTTAATTAAAATGATAGGCTCATTTGCTTCTGGCGATACATCAATAACTACTATTCTCTTTAAGATACCAACTTGAGGTGCAGCAAGACCTACGCCCTGTGCATCATACATGGTGTCTAACATATCACCGATTAACTCATTAGTACGGTCATTCATCTCTGTAACCGCCTTTGCAGTCTTATTGAGTACCGCATCACCCATAGTTCTTATATTTCTAATTGCCATATTAATCTTCCTTTCCCTATTTAAATTATTATAATAAACCAGTTTTGATTTTATAATCAATATTTCTGGATAATTTACTTGATAACTAATGAAATATATACTTTACCTTTTATTTAGCTAGCTTTCTAGTCTGTCATTATTTCCTTGTTGACTTATTCATTCTACAACCACTGAAATGCTCTGTGCACAACAAGACTCTTAATAGCGCCTAAATTTCTCAATACATTCTTACTTACTCAAACCTTGTTGATACTTTACAAAACTCGGTAAATGCCTAACCATACTTCTATCCTAAAACACAATTCTAAGAAATGATAGCGAAGAAACTATAGTACTTCTTAGAGTACGACGAGATGCCTAGGAAGGTGAGGCATGGACGCCGAGCCAGCCCGAACACGACAGGATGTCGTGTTGAGGGCGTTTCCGTACGCATCTATCAACTAAACGCGTACTCTTAGAAGTACTTAGTTTCGTAGCGTATTTCGTGAATTGTGTTTAAGGCTAGAAGTATGTTAGCCAACCTACCCGAGTTTCGTAACCCTCAACAAATCAATAGCTATTCATTGGATTGAAATCAAACTGAACACTACAACCTTTGAAGATAGCCGAGTAATCTATGAAACCTTCCATAAAATTCTTTAAGTTCTTTAAGTATATATAATCCATATGCTTCATATATAGTACATATCGGTATATATCGTTCACTTTTGCAACATTTGCTTTCACAGGACCAATGATCTCAAGGTCCTCTGTTTCAACAACGCCTTCTGCTGTATCCATCTGAGATTTCAATTGTATCTTATAATCAAGAACAGCAGCTTTGAATAAATCAGCTGCCTTAGCTACCGCGTCATCATTCTTAGATGTCAAAAACGCTACAAGGATATTGGATACAGGTGGATACTTCATCATTGTTCGAAAGGCTATTTCTCGGTTATAAAATGCTTCATAATCGTTATCAGCTGCAGCTGTTACACTATAATGTTCCGGATTGTACGTTTGAATAACTACTTCTCCATTATCCTTACTTCTACCTGCACGACCTGCCGCCTGTGTTAATAATTGAAATGTTTTTTCAGCTGCACGGTAGTCATTGGCATACAGAGATAGGTCCGCAGCTAATATCCCCACCAAAGAAACATTTCCAAAATCATGTCCCTTAACAATCATCTGTGTTCCCACTAAGATATCAGCCTCTTTATTCGCAAAGGCTGATAGAATCTTCTCATGTCCTTCTTTGCCTGCCGTTGTATCCATGTCCATACGAAGAACCCTAGCAGTAGGGAACTCCTTCTTAACCATCTCTTCTACCTTCTGCGTTCCTGTACCAAACGTAGCTATATATGGAGAACCACAACTTGGACACTTACTTGGCATCTCTTCTTCATAACCACAATAATGACAAACAAGCTTATTCTTATCCCTACCATAATGGTAGGTTAGGGAAACATCACAATGAGGGCATTTCATCACATGACCACAGCTTCTACAAGATACAAACCCTGCAAATCCTCTTCGATTTAGGAATAGCATAATCTGTTCCTTTTTATTCAAACGGTCTGTAATAAGTTTTTTTAACTTCTCACTAAAAATCGATTTATTCTTCTTCTTTAATTCTTCCCTTAAATCTACTACATAGACACGTGGTAGCTTCGCCCCACTAATTCTTTCATTTAATTCATACAAGTTGTATTCTCCATCTTTCGCACGCTTATATGCTTCTAAGGATGGTGTTGCAGAACCAAGTACTACACTAGCGCCAAGTAAGGAAGCTCGGTAAATCGCCACTTCTCTTGCATGGTACTTCGGAGGCATCTCACTCTTATAGCTACCTTCGTGTTCCTCATCTATAATAATCAATCCAAGTTTCTCAAACGGCGTGAATAATGCAGACCGTGGACCAATCATAATATCAATATCCCCTTGTTTTGCACGCATATATTGATCAAATCGTTCACCCTTTGACAATCTTGAGTTCATAATGGATATTCGATCCCCAAATCTTTTATAGAACCGCATTACCGTTTGATAAGTTAGAGCAATTTCTGGTATTAATAATATAACCTGTTTACCTTGTTCAAGTACATGTTCAATCATCTCCATGTACACTTCTGTCTTTCCACTACCAGTTATACCATGAAGTAGATATGTTTTTCTAATCCCTTCATCGTATTCGTTACAAAAGTCATCTGCAATAACTTGTTGCTTTTGAGTCAACACCATTGCTTTTTGTACCTGTTGCTGGTTTTTAATTGGGTTACGATAAATCTTAGTTGCTTCAACTTCAATAATATTCTGTTCTACAAATGTCTGTATTGTCGGTCTAGTAATCCCATACTTATTAATTGCTGTATCATAATCTACTTCATTTCGTTCCAATAATAATTCTAGAAGGCGAATTCTAGCTTTATAATTTTTTCGCTGTAATTCTATTAACTTTGCATTCGCTTCCTCCAGTCCTAACAACAAACGAATTGTCCGTTTTTCCACCATCTTCACCGTTTGCTTTACTGGAAGAACAATTTTAAGTGCATCATTCAAAGTAGCACCATAATTATCGCGTATCCAAGATGCAAGCCTAATCAAATGAGATTCCATCACAAGAGCATTATCAACAACCTCTTCAATCTCTTTAATATACGACACATCTATGCTTGGTGTTTGCGATAAAGAAATGATATATCCCTTGATAATACGATTTGCCTTACCAAACGGAAATCTAACAAGAGAACCAACAACCGCTTTTTCTTCAAGATGCTTTGGTACTGCATACTGATAGGTTTTGTCTAAGTTCTCATGCGAGATATCCACTATGATGTCTGCATATATCATTTCTCCCACCACCTTTATCGACTTTGTAATTGAACAGTTCCCTATTCATCAAGCTTTCTATTGTTTTATTGCAGTAACGATCTCGTCTGTATGCATGCCTCTCGATCCCTTTACTAAGATTGCATCCTCTGATTTTAGTTTTTCTTTTAGATATACTATCGCCTCTTGATTACTATCAAAAGCATGCGTAATAATATTTGCTTTCGCATCTTCTACTGCTTTCACAATAGCCTTAGCCTCATTACCTATAGTTACTACTTCATCTATATTCTTTCTAGCAATATATTCACCAACGCCATAATGACAAGAATATGAATACTCTCCTAATTCTAAAACATCTGCCAACACAGCAAATCTTCGAGATACGTCTTCTAGTTCAAGTAAAACATTAATTCCACCTCGCATGGAATCTGGGCTCGCATTATAGGTATCATCGATTATTGTTATACCGTTCGTTTTCACAATTTCACCACGCATTGCTAATGGTAGATATTCTTTTAATCCTTGTTTTGCTACCGATGTTTCAATTCCTAACTTATTCGCAATTGCTATAGCAACTAATGCGTTATAGATGTTATGTTCTCCAAGTACCTGTAATTCTATTTGATTCTCATCATATTTTACTTCTTCTACAGTTTTTTGTAGATAAAACTTCGTATGACCCGAACTTACTATAGCATCAGTAGCGTAATACATACAGTCTTTCTGACAACCAAATGTGACAACCTCAGCACGACATAAACTTTCAACTGTAGCATCACTTACGTCAATTATATCATATTTCTGTGTTTTTTCTTTGTCAGATAACTTAAGAAATTCTGAAAAAGGTAAAATATGCATTAACATATCATCCGTTCCATTCACAAAAAGACAACTAGCTTCACCAAATTCATTCACAATATTCAATTTTTCTTTACGAATATTCTCTCTTGAACCAAGTTGACCAATATGAGAAACACCAATATTAGTAATAACAGCATGTGTAGGCTTAGCAACACGTGCCAACTTGCTCATCTCTCCAGCTTCACTAATTCCCATCTCAATCACCGCAACTTCATGGGTATGATCAATACGAAAGATAGTAAGTGGCAATCCAACTTGACTGTTCATATTACCAGCAGTCTTAAGAACGTTGTATTTGGTTTCAAGTGCAGCGGATATCATCTCCTTCGTTGTTGTTTTACCAACACTACCTGTAATTCCAATCACAGGAATATCAAACTTGTCACGGTAATAGGCTGCTAAGTCCTGTAATGCTTCCTTCGTATCCTCCACTTGAATAACCGCTTGGTTTGCTTTTATTCCAGATAAATCAATTTTCTTACTTGTAATAACTGCTGTTCCACCAGCTTCTAATACAGACGGAATAAATGTATGGGCATCCACACGTTCGCCAACAATTGGAACGAATAAAGTTCCTTCTTCCACTTCTTTTGAATTTGTGCTTACTGCATGAATCTGTAACTTGTCATTACCACAAAGTAACTCTCCCTTCGTAGCCTTAACGATTTCTCCTATATTCAGTAATTCCATACGTTATAATTCCTTTCATATCTATATTAATTAAGTAATCAAAAACTATTTGTAATAGCGATAAAATGTGTTTTATGTCTTGTTAATCCTTCGAATCTCACTATATTAATAACGATTTCCTGCAAGAATATTCGCTATAATCACTCTCTCATCCATCGGATATTTGACACCTTTGATTTCTTGATAATCTTCATGACCTTTTCCCGCAAGTATAAGAAAGTCCCCTTCTATTGCATTGTCCATACAATATTGAATTGCTTGCCTTCGATCTGCTATCATAATGCAACAACCTTTTCCTTTTTCGATTCCAATCTTGATATCACCTATAATATCCATAGGTTCTTCATATCTTGGATTATCCGAAGTGATAACTGTCAGATCTGCCATCTTCGCAGATATCTCTCCCATTTCATATCTTCTTAATTTTGAACGATTACCTCCACATCCAAACAAACACACAATACGTTTCGGTTCATACTCACGAAGCGTAGTTAATAAGCTCTTTAAACTTAAAGCATTATGGGCATAATCAATCATAAGAAGATACGCCCCTGGTACTTTAACTATCTCCATACGACCTTTTACACTTACATGATTAAGCGCATCTACAAGTGTATTCATCGATACTGGAAGATGTCTACATAACGCTATTGCCGTTAATGCATTATATACATTGAATACCCCCGGTATTGGTAGCCAGGCATCAAGATTTACCTTTCCATTCACACGGAATTTTACTCCTAGAACATTTTCATCTTGATATCTTCTGATATCTGTTGCGTACGAATCAGCTTCCTTTGTCAGACCGTAGGACTCTACTTCACAGGTATGCCCTTCAAGCACTTGCATAACGTATGGATCATCGCTATTGACAATACCACATCTACATTGTTTGAACAATTTCCCCTTACATCTTATGTATTCTTCCATATCTGCATGTTCTTTTGGACCAATATGGTCTTCTTCTAGATTGGTAAAGATACCATAATCAAAGAGTATTGTGGCTGTACGCTCTAATTTGAGCCCTTGAGAAGAAACTTCCATTACAGCATACTCGCAGCCACCGTCTACCATCTGACGGAGATATTTCTGTAATGTATAGGCTTCTGGAGTTGTATTATCCGAAGGTATACTAACATCGCCAATAATTGCTTCAATCGTTCCAATCAAGCCAGTTTTCAAACCAGCATATTGAAGAATAGATTGAATCATATAGGTGATTGTCGTCTTTCCCTTCGTACCTGTAACACCAATTGTTGTTAGTTCCTTCGCTGGATAACCAAAATACGCAGCAGACATAGCTGCATATGCGTACTTCGTATCCGTAACACGAATAATGGTAACATTAAACTGCTCCATACCCGTTATCTCTTCTTCTACAACTATAGCTGCTGCACCTTTTTTGATAACTTCTTCCACAAATATGTGTCCATCGACGGTAGCTCCGTTAATGCAAACGAAGGCGGTGCTCTTTTGTTCATTTCTCGAATTCATGGATATATCGGTAATTTCAATATCTATGGTTCCTTGTACTACAGTGTAAGAAACTTCTTGTAACAAGGTATACAGTTTCATGCATTCACTCCCATTAATAAAATACACTTTATTACTAGTATATAACTATTTCATCGCAAATGTTCTGTTATTTGCATATTCCTCAATTACTTCGCGCTCATTGTAATAATGTTTTACGCCTTTAATTTCTTGATATTCCTCATGTCCTTTGCCAATAAGAATAATGATATCTCCAGTCATTGCATGGTCAAGCGCATAGTGAATCGCTTCAGTACGATCTTCGATTTCCATATAGTTACCACCACTTCTAGCAAGTCCGACTTTAATATCATCATTGATATCCGCAATCTCTTCATCTCTAGGATTGTCACATGTTAATATTGACAAATCTGCCATCTTACCACACAGTTCACCCATATCATAACGACGTAATTTGGATCGATTACCACCGCAACCATATACACAAATTATTCTCTTTGGATTATATTCAGAAACTGTCGTTAATAGACTCTCAACACTTACTGCATTATGAGCATAATCAATCATAACAATAAAATCATCGGATACCTTAACGATTTCAGCGCGTCCTCGAACCGTAATATTCGAAAGAGCGTTTAACATAACTTCTTTTGATAAGCCAATATTAATTCCTACTAATAACGCTACCATTGAATTATAAGAGCTAAATCTTCCTGGTATATTTGTCTCCACATGTGCATCTAACTTGCCTTCTACATCAAAGGAAATTCCAAGATGTCCATGCATCATTAAGAATTCGATATTCGATGCACGTAAATCTGTACCTTCACTAAATCCGAAGGTTTGCACTTCACACGTATGTCCTTCAAGCACACCTACATGATAATCATCATCCTTGTTTATGATACCAACTTTGCATTGCTTGAAGAGCAAACTCTTACAATATAAATATTCTTCCATGTCTGCATGTTCAGTAGGTCCAATATGATCTGCTGAGAAATTTGTGAAAACACCAAAATCAAATTCAATACCAGCAACACGGTCCATCTTCAAACCTTGTGAAGATACCTCCATAACTACATACTCACAACCTTCATCAACCATTTTATGAAAAATAGAATGTAATTCATAAGATTCTGGGGTTGTGTTTTCTGTCTTTACTTTCTCTCCATTGATTACTGCTCCAATAGTACCAATCACTCCAACTTTCTTACCTGCTTCTTCAAGCATCTTTTGAATCATATAAGTTGTAGTAGTCTTACCTTTGGTACCTGTTAAACCGATTGTTATCATCTTCTTAGCAGGATAATCAAAAAGAGCCGCAGACATAAGTGCTAGAGCCTTTCTTGTACTTTCCACTATAATAACAGTCACATCACCTTCAACTTCTACTGGCTTTTCTACAACTATAACACTTGCCCCTTTTGCTACTGCATCTGGTATAAATCTGTGCGCATCTACAGCCGTTCCACTAATGCAAAGAAACGCTACACCTTTCGTAACTTTTCTTGAATCATATATAATATCAATTACCGACTCGTCTAAGTTACCTTTTAATAATTTATAATCAACTTGTTCTAGTAATTTACGTAATTGCATTTTACCTCCCATGCATAGTACAAATGAACTTATGTACAAGTTCTTCTACACTTCCACCTATTCCTATATAATCAAGTGGATCACATGGCTCCTTTCCTAGATTATTATTTGATGAGTCAATTGCGAAACCCTTTTCAATGTAAACAAACAATCAATTAGAAGAGTTTTGCAATGCCTTAATTATTATTCACTATTATTACGCACAAATATCCCCTCTTCTTCTCCATGTGATTCCATCATATCAAAGAATAGGGGATAAAGTTATCATTATTCTTCCTTAACAATGTGTCCAACTTCAATATCGGACTCAAACATCGTATGAGATGGTCCAATCATGAAAACGTGATCAGTTTCTTCATCCCATTCTACTTCTAGCGGACCACCAATTTGTTCAACAGTTACTTTGCGGTCGCATCTTCCAGTTAAAACAGCAGCTACAACAGCTGTACAACAACCAGTACCACAACCAATTGTTTCACCAGTTCCTCTTTCCCATTCGCGCATCTTAATATAATCTCTACTAATTACTTGCGCAAAGGTAACGTTTGTCTTATTAGGGAATAACTCCGTTTTATATTCAAAAGCTCTTCCATAACCATGTACATCAAAAGATGCTACATCATCTATAAACTGTACACAATGAGGATTCCCCCAAGACACTGCTGTTGTATGGAACTGTCTATCAAGGACAGTTACTGGCTGCTCTATGAATTCTACTAACTCGCTATTCACTGGAATAACTTTCGTACTAAGTCTTGGTTCTCCAATATCAGCTTTGATATTCACTGCTACACCATTTTCAATAAATAGTTGCAACTTCTGAATCCCACCAAGTGTTTCAATTGTTAAAAATTCTTTATCAGTAAATTTATGATCATATACGTATTTGCCAACACTTCGAAGAGCATTACCGCACATCTCACCTTCTGTTCCATCTGGATTAAACATACGCATTCTAAAATCTGCTACCTCAGAAGGGCAAATCAAAACCATACCATCCGAACCAATAGCAAAATGTCTATCACTTACGTATCTTGCAAGTTCTGGTAAATTATTCACCTTTTGGTTAATAGCATCAATATATACATAATCATTACCATACGCTTGCATCTTTGTAAAACGAATTCTCATCTTAAACCCATGCTTACCACAATTCATTTGTGATACTGCTATAACAACAAGTTGAAAGAAAGCATGCATGGCCCCTTTCATAGATTTTTAAGTCTTTCAACCTTCGATTCAAACATAATTGCACATGAAAAATTTCTTATTCACGCTTAGACCTGCGCAACATTGCACGAATTCCATCTATAATCATTTTATTACTTAATTACTTCTCATTTTAACTCAAGACAACTTGTTGCGAAACTCACCATAACTTAGACCCACACTTGAAGCTTGATGGGGTGCTAAGAAACGATAGCGTAATAACTATAGTGTTTCTTAGTGTGTGCTCAACTCGCTAGGAAGGTGAGGCACGAATGCCGAACCAGTCTGAGCACGACAGGATGTCGTGTCGAAGACGTGTCCGTATCGTTTGAATACTCTCCACACACACTTAGAAACACTTAGTTATGCAGCGTGTTTCGTGTACCCCATCAAGCTTTCAAGTGTGTTTAAAAACTGTCGAGTTTCGCTTCACCATTTAACCGTTTAATGCTTGATCAAGATCTTTGATAATGTCATCTACATGCTCAAGACCAACTGATAAACGTAAGAAGGATTCTGTAATACCAAGTTTCTGTCTAGTCTCTTCTGTTAATGATTCATGAGTTTGTGTACGTGGGTAAGTAATTAAAGTCTCTGTTCCACCTAGACTCTCTGCAAACATAATCATATCTAATTTTGATAATAACTTCTCAACTGTTTCCAAACTATCAACATTAAAGGAAATCATACCGCCAAATCCTGACGTTTGTTTCTTAGTCACATCATAATTAATATGATCTTCAAAACCTACATAATATACCTTTGTTACTTTCGGTTGTGTTCTTAACCAATTAGCAACCTTCATAGCATTCTCGTTATGACGATCCATACGAAGTGGTAGTGTTTTTATACCACGAAGTAATAACCAACTATCAAACGGAGCAAGCATATTGCCTTGAGTCTTAATTTGACCGCGGATAAACTCTGCCATCTCCGGTGTCTTAACAACAACGATACCAGCAAGAGCATCATTATGACCACCAATAAACTTAGTACCACTATGAACAACTATGTCTGCACCAAGTGTTAATGGTTTTTGGAAATATGGTGATAAGAAGGTATTATCAACCACTGTAATAGCTCCAACAGTTTTCGCAATCTTTGAAATTTCTTCAATATCTGCTACTTTCATCATTGGATTCGTTGGTGTCTCAATGAAGATAATCTTTGTTTTCTCAGTAACTGCTGCTCTTACATCTTCTACGTTTGACATATCAACGTATTTGAAATTAGCACCATATCTACGGTAAATATCCTCACCTATACGATACGTTCCACCATAGATATCATCTGTTAATAAAACTTCATCACCTTCATTCAAGTTCATGAAAATAGCCATATTCGCTGCTTGTCCACTAGTGAACGCAAAGCCTTCAAATCCTTCTTCTAAGATAGCCATCGTTCTTTCAAGTTCTTGTCTTGTTGGATTTTGAAGACGAGAATAATCAAAACCTGTTGATTGTCCTAATGCTTTATGACGGAATGTTGATGTTTGATATATTGGAAAGCTTACAGCACCTGTAATTGGATCATTACCTAACGCACCATGTACAGCTCTAGATTCAAAATGTAAATCTTCTTTTCTACTAAAATCGTTATAATTACTAAAATTTTTCATTTTATTCACACCTCTATACTTTCTGTGATTCCCACAAATGTCTCTAATGAGTGAGTGCGATTTCCTAATGAATCGCTTGTATTAAAAAAGTCATAAAAGAATTTTCATTCTCTTATGACTTATTCTTTATTGTTAAATTATAATCCACGTATCATACCATGTCAACTTTTTGTTAACATTCGATAATTCACATCAATATTGTAGTACTTAGATCCTTGTAGACCAATTAGAACAATCAATTACTTTTGTAGCAAAGTCTTCATAGAATTCAGGCTCATGGCAAATCAAAAGAATACTTCCTTTGTAAGCTTTTAATGCCCTCTTTAATTCGTCTTTTGCCTCTACATCAAGATGATTAGTAGGCTCATCTAGTAATAAAATATTAGTTTCTACATTAATTAACTTGCACAGACGAACTTTCGCTTGCTCACCACCACTAAGTACACGAACTTGACTTTCAATATGTTTCGTAGTTAAACCACATTTGGCAAGTGCCGAACGTACTTCGTATTGCGTGTATGACGGAAACTCTTTCCAGATTTCTTCGATACAGGTATTGTTCTTAGCACCAGTCATCTCTTGTTCAAAGTAGCCTTTGTATAGGTAATCCCCTAGTGTAACCTTACCTTCAAGAGGTGGAATAATTCCTAAGATGCTCTTTAATAAAGTTGACTTACCAATACCATTTGCACCAGTAAGAACTAGTTTCTCACCACGTTCCATTGAGAAGGTAATTGGTTTTGATAATGGTTCTTCATATCCAATTACAAGGTGCTCTGTTTGGAAGATATAACGGCTTGCAGCACGAGCTTCTTTGAAGTTAAACTCTGGTTTTGGTTTCTCTTTTGCAAGTTCAATTACATCCATCTTGTCCAACTTCTTCTGCCTTGACATCGCCATGTTTCTAGTAGAAACTCTGGCTTTGTTTCTAGCTACAAAATCTTGTAACTCATTGATCTCTTGTTGTTGTCTCTTATAAGCTGCTTCTAATTGTGCTTTCTTCACTTCATATACTTCTAAGAATTTATCGTAATCACCCACATAACGATTTAACTCCGCGTTCTCTACGTGATAGATAATATTAACTACACTATTAAGAAATGGGATATCATGGGAAATCAATATGAATGCATTCTCGTATTCTTGTAAGTAACGTTTTAACCATTCGATATGAACAACATCTAAGTAATTCGTAGGCTCGTCTAGAAGAAGAATGTCCGGCTTCTCTAATAATAATTTTGCAAGTAAGATCTTCGTTCTTTGTCCACCACTTAAGTCTGTAACATCTTTATCAAGTCCAATTGCATCTAAACCTAATGCTCTTGAAATCTCATCAACCTTAGAATCGATGATATAAAAATCATGGGAATCTAAAGTATCTTGAATGACACCAAACTCTTCCATCAAAGCAGCAAGTTCATCATCGTCTGCTTCCGCCATCTTGTTACACAGATCATTCATCTTTGCTTCTAACTCAAAAAGAAACGAAAATGCTGATTTAAGTACGTCACGTATTGTCATTCCTTTTGTAAGTACTGCATGCTGGTCTAGATAACCTACACGTACATTCTTAGACCATTCTACATTACCTTCATCTGGCATTAATTTACCAGTAACTATATTCATAAAGGTAGACTTACCCTCACCATTTGCACCTACTAGTCCAATATGCTCTCCTTTAAGTAAACGGAACGACACATTATTAAAGATAGCACGATCTCCAAAGCCATGGTTGAGATTCGTTACATTTAATATACTCATTATATAATATACTCCTTGTCAACTAAGATTGTTGCATGACGGATAATTACATGACTACGCAGCAACCTAAATTAATTAAGGTCGACAGTACCGTCGACCTACTTATTAGTCAATGTATATTATATCGAAAAAATACATAAAATCAAGTATTAATTATTCTGTGCGTTGACTTTTCATCTTACTAATTACTACCGCAATACAAAATAACGCGACAGCAAACACCATTTGTATTCCCATATAACCAAGTAATTCTGATACATTTTCTTTCGTAAATGTAGTAATCTCTGCAATCTTATCATTGGCATATACATACCAAAAATTCGGTGTAAATCTAGCTACCTTAAGTACTGTATCGGATAGTAGAAATTGTGGCACGAAGGCTCCACTTAAGAACGCAAGACCAAGGGAAACAATGGTTGCAATCGCTCCAACTACATTTTCTGATTTTGCTGTTAACCCAACAATATAACTAATAGCAAGCGCACTGAATAAGAATACAAAAGAATTCAATATATTAAGTCCCAATCTCAAAGATGCAACTTTGCTAGGGCTAAGCATAATACCTATACTAATCATAATTATAAAGAAGATACAAACAAAGATAAAATTAGCAATCATCATCTGTAAGTTAACAATCTTATTCGAAATAGGAGCTACAGTATTTCTTCTTCTTATATTTACATCATTAAATACTAGCATAATACTACCAATACAAGAAATAAACCCTGCCACAAACAGATACGATAGAAAATTAAAAAATGTGTTATAATGCTTTGTTGCACTTGCCACCACTTTCTCCTGTACCAAATTAACGGTAGCGGATTCTTCCAAGGTATCTCTAGTTAGGCTACAGAGTTCACCTAATGAAGCATCTGGCATGGTATCGGCATAGGTTTTTAGTGTATTAAAATACGTGTTTACAGCATTATCAACATAATAACTATTCTGAGAGTCCGGAACACTTCTTTTATCAATTGCTACTACTTTTCCATCCAGGAAACGTTGTTCGAAACCCTCGTCAATATTAATGATATATTCAACCTTACGAATGAATAACGCATCTTGCAACTCTTCTTGATCCGTTCCAATATCAATAAATTCACAATAATCTCCTAAGTATTCTTTAAAATCTGCTATTAACACACTATCCTTATCATTATTAACGAATGCAGTAGGTACTTTTGTTGCTTCGAATGTTCCACCTGCTTTACTCCCACCAGAATTTGAGAAGATAATTAAAATTACTGAGAATACTGCCACATAGATTAACAACGTGGGAATTGATCTTTTTAATACTTTGATATAACCATTAAATACTTGCATATTGTCTCCTCCTTGTCGCTAAATATGTGATTGCTACAAATACTAGAGTTACAAGTACCATACATACGATATTAAACCAGTATCTATCAAGTGAATCAAAATAATACAAATAATAGAAGCTATCTGTTATTAGATTAGCAGGGTTGATTTTAGCAAAAAATGGTATGTTATCCGATACCATATATTTCACTTCAGGATTCATAAGCCCTGATAAAAACGATAATATTAATACCGTTGCATTAGATATTGCATTAACAGTCTTCTCATTCTTCTTAAGAACAGATCGTAACATTGCGCCAAATGTTACACCGCAAATACTTGCAAGCACACAGGTTAGTACCACTAATCCAACTCTTGATCCAAAATCAATGGACAACACATACGCCATAAAAGTAATGGCTACTAAAATACAAAGTACTTGAACCGTGATTGCTGCACATATATTGCAGATCAACAATTTCAATTTGTGAATAGGAGCCACATTAATCCTTGCTCCCTTTGCTGATTTGTCTGCTTGTATATCACTAATCTCGGTAATACCAAAATTACTACCATATAAACATGCTAATGATAATAAAGCATAATAATAAATCAAGGTAAAGTTTGGTGCCCTACCAGATACGTTTGTGTCACTAATATAATCAGCCCTCTTCATCGATCCATTAATTAATTCTTGTACTTTCTCGGGATTAGTACTTGCTACAATTGAAATCTTCTTTACTGTTTGCAGATAATTATCTACAAAGGATTTCGGAATCGTTGCTTCAATTCCAGAACCTCCAATATATAAGCTCGGTTTCTCACCATCAACAATATATCCTGTTATCTCGCCCTTCTTCAAAAGATCTTTTGCATCATTCTCGCTAACTTGTTGTACATCAAACATAGCGGTATCTTTACCATATTTCGCTTCTCTTGCTGCATCAATAATATAACTCTGCTCCTGTGATTCAACGATAGCAATATTAATTGTTGCAAATTGCTCTTCTTTCTCAAAATTCGAAAACACTAAACTAAATACAAATGATAAGAAAATTGGAAAAAGTGCAGACCAAAATAAGCTTTCTTTATTCCTAAAGAGACATTTCAGCCTCATATAATATAATCTAGGTATCATCGTTCATATCCTCCCTTTCTTCCCGTTAATCCCTTAACTCTTTTCCTGTAATCTCCAGGAATACGTCATTTAAGGTAGGAAGTTCGGAATAGATTTTACCCATAGATAACTTACGGTTTTCAAAATAATTCAGTACATGAACTAAATTGTTCTTACCCTTTTTAGACTTAACTACTACCGTTTGTCCATTATAATCAACACTTGCTATGTTTGGTATATTCTTAATTTCTTCAATGTTTTCTTCTGTCAAGTGATAAGTCTCAAGAGTGATGGTTTCACCAAGAGAAATCATATTCTTAAGTTCTTCTTTCGTACCACTTGCAATTACTTTCCCTTTATCAATAATTGCAATTCGGTCACAAAGTTGTTCTACTTCCTCCATGTAATGCGTTGTATATATAATTGTTGCTCCACCTTCGTTCAATTTCTTAATACCTTCAAGTATCTTGTTTCTACTTTGTGGATCAACTGCTACAGTAGGCTCATCAAGTATAATTAGTTTGGGTTTATGTGCAATACCACAAGCAATATTAAGTCTTCTAAGAAGACCACCACTTAGTTTCTTAGGATAGAATTTCTTAAAATCTTCGAGCGAAACGAATTCAATTGCTTCCTCTGTCAATCTTCTTATCTCTTTTGGATCTTTTACATAAAGACTACAAAAATAATAAATATTATCATATACGGTAAGTTCATTAAAGACAGCAACATTCTGCATTATAATTCCGATATCCCTCTTAATGTCGTAGGCATCTGGTCTCATCTGTTTTCCAAAAATCTCAATGGAACCTTTATCATATTTTAATAGTGATAGAATACAATTGATTGTTGTGGATTTCCCCGAACCATTCGGTCCAAGAAGACCAAAGATTTCTCCTTCCTGTATCTCAAGACTCAGATGATCTAAGGCTACTAGTTTCTCATACCTTTTAATTAAGTTATTAACTTTGACTACCATACATTTTCCTCCATCATTCAACAGGGGTTATCCCTATTCGGTACTAGATACATTAAATTTAATTCTTTAGCATAACTATACCATGATTTGGGAATCGTCTCTAGTGTAAACCGTCATTAATTAATATGACAAATGTAACATGGGATTTTTATTGAGATTTTAATTTGGGGATGGTATAGTTTAAGAAGGTTTAGGTGAACATCGCCAACTTGAAGTTCCACAAAATTGGAATTATCTATCTAATAAGGAGGGGGGATATCGTTTTGATTGAGATTATTGATAAACTAGTTTTACTAGCACTCAGTAGTTCATTTTGCTTTTTGAATTTTAACAGTACATATGCAATCGTGTACTTTCTTCTTATCGTCATCTTCACTTGCCTCTCTACCTGTACAGAGAAAAAGCAACTTAAGGTAGGTGTGTTTGTACTATATTTAATAATTAGTGCCTTCTATCCAGTTTTACTGTATTACCTTCCAATCATGGTTTATGATATATTTACAATCGAACTTCAATCTGCAATTGTGTTTGCTGTCATTCCTTTTGTTGTTAACTTTGACTTCTATTACAACAATAAACTGCTTCTCTTTTGCGTAATGGTTGTAACAGGTTTACTAATCAAATATAAATCAGAAAAAGAAAATACTTTGATTAATGAATACAATAATCTTCGTGATGATACGAAAGAATTAGAAATCATACTTGAGAAGCAAAATCAAACGTTACTTGAAAACCAAGATATCGAAATTACTGCTGCTATGCTAAGTGAGCGTAATCGTATATCCAAAGAAATACATGATAACATCGGACACTTATTATCAAGATCTCTGCTTCAAATCGGTGCCTTACTTACGATAACCAAAGAAGATATCACGAAAGAAACCTTAACAAGTCTAAGGGATTCCATCTCAGATGGGATGGACAGTATTAGAAGTAGTATTCACAACATGCATGACGAATCTATCGACTTATACAATGCAATTCATAGGCTTACCAGTGATTTCACCTTCTGTCATGTGAATTTTCAGTATGATTTAACTACCCAACCAAATGCCAAAGTAAAGAGTAGCTTAATTAACATTGTGAAAGAATCCCTTAATAATGTTATGAAACACTCCAATGCAACGAATGTATCTATTAAATTATTAGAACACCCCGCCATGTATCAGTTAATTATCGCTGATAATGGCACCCTAACCTCCACCGCTAAATGGTACCTAGCCCAAAACAAAACTGGTGATGGTATGGGCTTGCAAAGTATGGCAGATCGTATTAAAGCTTTTCAAGGTAATTTTAATATCCTTACAGATAAAGGATTTGAAATATTCATAACAATTCCAAAAAAGGGAGGACTATAATTACATGAACATTCTGGTAATTGATGATGATAATTTAGTATGTTCATCACTAAAGATTATCTTATCAGCTGATCCTGATATTACCGTTATTGGAACAGATAACAACGGAGCTGCTGCAATAGAACTGTATGAGAAATTAAAGCCTGATGTTGTTCTTATGGACATACGTATGGAGGGAATGACTGGCCTAGAAGCAGGCGAAGTGATTTTAAAGAAACACCCTGAGGCAAAGATTCTTTATTTAACCACTTTTCTAGATGATGACTATATAATCAAAGCTTTGAACATCGGTGCTAAAGGATATATGCTAAAACAAAATTATGAAAGTATTGTTCCTTCAATCAAAGCCGTTGAGATGGGACAAAACGTATACGGAAGTGAGATTATCACCAAATTACCTACTCTTATGAACCAATCGTCTTCAACTAAAGTTTATGAAGATAATGGTATCACCACAAAAGAATACGAATTAATCACACAAATTGCAGAAGGATATTCTAACAAAGAAATCTCAGAAACATTGTTTTTAAGCGAGGGTACTGTGCGTAACTATATAAGCCTTATACTCGAGAAATTAAATCTACGCGATCGTACACAGATTGCTATCTTTTATTATAAGAATAAGCAATAAGCAAGTACATAGAATGAGGCTGTTGCAAACTAAATAGTCACGCTATGTCATTATAACTAAATGCTTTCACACACCATCAAAAAGAACAACTTTTCTACGCTGTATGCCATTTTGTGAACATATACATGTTCCATATGACACGCAGCTACGAAAAGTTGTTCTTTTTGATGGTGCATTTTAATACATTGCGTTTAATAACATAGGTGGTTAGCTCAATTGGTATTTTGGATCCACTCTAATCCATATTTCTTCGCGATATTTATCAAAGTCTGAGTAGTACATCTCAAAATCATACCCTTCAACAAGTTCATAATTTGCAGTTGGTAACCAGTCCGTATAGATACGGGAACCTAATTCTTGCAGCGCAGCCGAAGTTTCCTCTATGCTATGAGGTTCATTTTCAAAAACTGCCCAAGTAGCTTTAGGAATATCAACTACCGTATATCCTGTAGTATCACTTAATGGTGTCTTCATTACACATAACATATAGGGGAATTTAGTTCCTTCTATCTTGCGATACCCACAAACTGCATTAACAACACTAGGATATCCTGCTGATTTTACAAGCTTTGCACATTCTTTGTTTGATAGTTTTTCGAGCCAAAACTCAGGTATTTTCTTTAAATTTTCTCCGTTAATAGTTTCAAAAACCTCTTCAATTCCATATACCTGAAACGCTTCTTTTTCAACAATTTTGTAATTCATCGCACTCGCTCCTTTTATAGAAATTTGAAAAGAGATACGTGGGAATGCTTTAATATCCGCTCCTAAGCTGCGCGCTGCTGTAGGAGTAATACCATGTATGCCTTGAAACGCCCTGGCAAAAGCTTCTGGTGATTCATATCCATAACGATAAGCAAGATCAATAACCTTTATGTTACTACTTTGTAGCTCAAATGCCGCCATTGTCATTTTCCGTCGACGTATATACTCAGATAATGTGATATCCGTCATAAACGTAAACATTCTTTGGAAGTGATACACCGAACAACAAGCTATTTGTGCTATTTTTTCATAGTCAGTTTTACCTTGCAAATTATCTTCAATATAATCCATTGCTAGGTTCATCTCATCAAGGTACTTCATTCACACCTCCCCCTTTCTATAAAGATCATAACACTGTACGCATTATTCTTCCTCGCAATCGTTGCAAAGAAAAGTCAGCCTTACTTACTACACTATTTCATATCCATTATCTTTAAGAATGGCAATTGCTCTATTATAGTTTTCTTCCTTCGTCAATATATAATCTGTGTTATAGGTGGATATGGCGAAGATTCCAATTTTATTCTCTGCTAGCAAAGTAGATATCTTTGATAAAATACCAATTAGAGAAAATTCCAGAATCCCTTGAATTCTAAATGCTCTCCAGCCATTATCACATTCGACAATATTATCGGGAACTGCTTTAGTACTACAAACTAGCGACAATTCTTCGTCGGTTTTACTAAGAAAACAATATTCATCTGATAAATCTACTTCAGAAAAATCCTTAACTTTGCAAACTGAAAATTCTTGCTCTATTATCTTAATCTTCATGTTTATAACGCCTTCTTCTCCATAAGTATTTACCTATCTAATACGAGTTCTTATACACTGATGCTTTCAAACTAAAGGACATAGGATACTTATCTTTGTTATGAGCGTATTCATATAACCCTTTTCCTTCTATCGTAAGCATATCACCTGTATTATAAAAATTCTCAGAAAATTCATTAAAAAACTCAATATGTAATCCCGCTTTTGTTAGCGCATTAATAATATCAGATACCGTATGCAGCCAAAAGTAATTTTTAGCCCCTTCTTTTACTTCCGAAGCATAACCACCAATTGTATCACACACATCTGGTTCTTTTGAAAGATAAGGATATTTAATCTCGTAGATCTCTTTTCCTACTTTGCTTTCATCAAATGTTAAGAAAAACGGATGAGAATCAAAAACATATAGATATCCATCCTCTTTCAATAATTTACGAATCGTATTTGCCCAGACATTCAAATCAGGAAGCCAACCTAGTGCTCCCTCAGAAGTAAACACGATATCGTATGTATCCTCATGAATCTCTGCCAATTTCATGATATCTGATTCAATAAAATCTACATGTTCTGCTTCTAAATCTTTTGCTAACTGCTTCGCGTAAAATATATTATCTGGGACCAAATCTACACCAACTACACGTCTCGCTCCCATCTGTGCTAACTTAATTGTATCAGCTCCTGTATTGCACTGCAAATGAATTATTTTCTTACCATTAATATCACCTAATTCTTGTTGTATATAGGAATTCAATTGGAATCTATTCTTACGATACTGATTCAAGAACGTGTTATAGTGATCTTTTGATAATTGCCCCCAAGCTTCTTTGTTTGAATTAATCTCATTCATTATTATACCTATACCTTTCTATTGTCAAAAAAGAAAACATCTCCTAATGTCCCATCTTCAAATTCTGTATCCTTATAACCTTCAACTAGTCGATAATCACCTTTTGTATATTCCTTAACGACCATATTCCAAAAATAAACAGACGCTTTGTTTTTTGGATGTCTCTTTAACTGCCAACGCCCTCTAAAACTATCAAAGGCTTTAAACGCTGCAATTCTTCCAACTCCTAGTCTTCTATACTTATACATGACAAAAAACTCTGATATCACATAATCTACTTCTTCCTCTGCTTCAGGAAAATCGTTAATCATTACAAAACCAGCTAATGCATTATCTACCATTATAAAGAAAGGATAACGACTTTCCTCTGTCCAGTAAAAATCAAGATATTTATAACCATATAATCCTAATTTATTCACTCCTTTATTGGTCCATTGAGAGAATTCATATTCATATTTTTCTAAAAGATTTTTTAATATTTCTTTTTCTTCTAAATCAACTTTTTGTAATTCTATTTCCATTTTTGTTTACTCCTTCCCTAATATAGTAGCCACTGTATTGGATTCTCCACAGTACGTTGTCACCCTCTAAACCAATCCTTTTATCAAATTTCTTTTATTAAATTTCTTTTATTAAATTTCTTTTATTAAATTCTTCTATCAAATTCCTTTAAATTTTCTATTCTTTTATATGGATATTTACTTTGCAAGAAAAATAATCTCTTTACATTCGGTAAAGCCATTCTTTTTATAAAATCTTTCCGAAGGGAAGCCCCGATCCGTCATTAAGATAATAGCATTCATCCCCTCTTTTCTAATATTCGATTCAATACAATTTAAGAAATAACTTCCGATTCCATTTCCTTGAAATTCTCTACTAACGCAAAACTGGTCAATATAATATTCCATTCCATTGATCCAAGGCTTTCTTTCTCCTAAACTTAATGCAATAACTTCCTCCTCTTTCATTAGAACATATCCAAGAAAATAATTATTGTTCCTATAGTTTTCAAAAAATGTAACCACCTGTTCTCTGGAATCATATACATCGTTCCACGGTTCTTTAGAAAAAGTCTCTATAAATAAATCTACGCATCTATTCAAGTTACTACTGTTCATTGGTAAAAGACAAAATTCTTCTCTCATAATCTATTTTCCCTCTCGCATTACTTTATTCGTTACAGCAGAATCGCTATATTTACTATTTTATATCAACATACTACTCAATTACACCGATTTCATCTAGTGCTATCTTGATTTAAACCATTTATAGCACAAAAAGAGGAACTGTCACTTAAGACTGCCCCTCTTCTATATAGAAACATTAACGCCTGTATAATATTCTTTTTACAGAATCGTATGAAAGATGATATTCCTTCATAAGTTCCTCTATCTTGTATCCTGCTTGCTTTTTGCTTTTGATTTCCCTATTTCTCTCTTCTAAGAGGCTTTTCGTTGTGGTATTGCTTCCCCATTCCTTACGCTCCTCTTCAGATAGTGGAATATATAATAACCCGCTATTAAAATACTTACGGATTTCAATTAAAAGTTCCTCAGGAAAAACTTCTTTAGCGTTTACATATGACATGCGAATCACTCCTTCTAATAATCAATTGAACATTTATTAGAGTGCAACACATTCATATATTGGCGATTCAATAATCGCTCTATGCACCGAATCGCTCACTAATATATATGCTGTGTTGCATAGAGTGTTTTTGGACTCATACTTGATTTTTTAATAGTTAACAAATATTCTAACATATTAAGATCCTCCTTTAGTAGTTTGATGATAACTATTCCTTCTTCTAAACAGTTCTATATATCCTATCTGTCAAAAACATCTCAATAATAGTTAATAATCAGTATACCAATATTTTCTTATTATCTCAAGTTTTCCTTTTAGTTCTCCCGTTTTAAACAATACTCTATGTATTCCTTAAGTGATATCTCTTTCTCATGCTTAAGCCCAATAACCAATAAGAAACACTCTGCAATCGTTAGATAACAATCTTTAATGTCGCAAATAAAAAAATTATATATCTGGATAAAATCCAAACTTCCACCCCAGAACATCTTATCTATTAAGCTACAAATGGCACCCGCCATTCCTGCGATATACAAGATATTGACGGACTTACTGGGGTTATTTTTCTTATAACGATAAAAAGAATATCCACTTATTAAGACCACAATAACAAGAAGGTTAATAAACAAAGCTACCCATATATTACTGAGAATCCCAACGAAATTACCACCCCAAGTTAAATTTGTATTCTGTTTGGGATGAAAGCTTATAAGATTCCCTATTATACTGAATTCTTGATTCATAAATCGCTTACTAATTATCATCTTTAACACTTGATCGATAGCCACTAGTAGCAAAATTCTTCCGATAAATTGTTTGACATACCTCATAAGTTTCTCCTTCTTATATTGGAAAATCAATCATAAAATGTATCATAATTGGAGCTATAATACTGTTATTCTTTGAGAATATCCATTGAAAAAAGCAATGATATAAAGCAATTTTTATCAAGTAATCAATATGCGTTACTGTGTAATTCCACATACTTATCTGTAATCTCATAGAATACATCGGAATATGTATGATAGCAGACATTATGCCTACTGTAGCAATAGATAACCATTTATTCTTATAAAATCCATAAAGCCTTGTCGCAATATATCCTCTGAAAACTACTTCTTCCATTAATGCCACAAATACAAGAAAATACACTACATTCATTACGAAACTTTCCTTCGTAACTCCTTCTAGTATTCTCTGCATCGAACTAATTTTTGTTAACCACTTCAATACCAATATAACTGTAAAACCAACGGCTCCAGTATAAAAGGACTGTTTTATCTCTGTTATACTAAATCCTATTGTGTTTGCTTTTTGTTTTCTTAGAAAACAGAATAACATTACAATTCCTATAAGAAATAATGATACTGCACCTGAAGCTATAAATACCGACCTAGTTGAACTCCCTAATACTCTATACTTTAATAATTGCCGAAGAAGAAACATACTTCCGAATACAATACCAAAAATAACAAAAGATAATATGGCGTCTTTTTTACCATATACTTTCGTTTGTTGAATATATTCTTTGTTAGCTCCAAGCACCCCATTATCCATCTTACTACTCCTTCAAATTTATTAATACCTTCAATCTAAGTATTATGCCTTTGTTCGTACTTTTCTTTAGCCTTCTAAAACAGCGTTTAATAGAAATGGTTTTAATAACTTTATCTACTTTAAGCTGTCCTTTGTGACAATTGATTGATCAGAAAACACATATTTACCATCTACTAATTTAACCGTTTCATCGATTAGATTATTCCATGCAAGATCATACGCCATCTGAAAGATCAGTTGGGCTTTTTGCTTGGAATTGATATTAACAGTACCATCTAAAATTCCATCATTGATGGCTTGTATTCCAGCTTCTGTAGCATCTACTCCGACAATAAGTGGCCTTTTATCTAGCAAATTCATTTCTTTCAGCGCATCAATCGCTCCTAGTGCCATATCGTCATTATTGGCAATAATTAATTCAATATCATCACCGTAAGTCTGCATCCACTGTTTTATCTTGGTAAAAGTTTGATCTCGCTTCCAGTAAAGGTATTCGCCGGTCAGCTTTTCCATCTCAACCCCTTCATTCATAAGCGCATTTATGCAATGTTCCGTACGAAGTGAAGCATCTTGATGCCCTGGCTCACCTTCTAACAACACATACTGTATTTTACCATCTCCATTACAGTCTACAGTTTCAAACCGATCATGTAGAATATTAATAATAATTTGTCCTTGTAAATTACCCGTAACCGATGCTAAGGAACCTACATAAAAAAGTTTATCCCAACGATTCATATCCTCTTGAACAGGTTCACGGTTAAAAAACACAATTGGTATATTCGCTCTTTTCGCCTTATCGATTATAATGGAACTTGCAGTACGATCCACAATATTAACACAAAGCACATCGTAATTCTGCTCAATAAACGTATCAATTTGATCATTTTGCTTAATTTGACTTCCGTCCGCTGACACAATATTTAATGTTATACGCTCGTCCTTTTTCATTTCCATGTCTTTAGCTGCAAGTTCTAAGTTATTCGAGATAGAATTAATAAATGTATCATTGCGTGTATACAGTGTAACGCCAATTTTAATATTCTTATCCTCCACCGTATGGGTAGCTCCAAAAACATTAAAATAAATAGCAACCAAACCAACGCAACTAATCATGATTAATCCAACAATGATAACTACCATCTTCCGATTTTTCATATTTTCCCCTCCATGATTATTGCACTAATGGAAATAATAATCTTTGTTTATCCTGATCATACATCGTTTCCTGATTCACAATACAATAATCAACCATATGATCTCGCATCTCTGTGTTATTACGCATCTTTTCCGCTATAGTCTGGATTGCGATATATCCAATATTATATTCATTTTCTACAATAAGAGTATTGATATACCCCTTATCAAGAGAAACCAATGAACGATTTGTACCTCCAATCCCATACACCTGATAATATCCATCATTGTATTCTGAGATCATTGATACATAATCTAAGCTCTCTACATCAAGTGCAACAATTCGATCATAATTCATTAATTTCTCTGCTTTAATCTCTTGTAACTCGCACACAGTTATCTTTGCCAAAGTAGGTTCAAATGCCGATAACACACCTTCTTTGCGTTCTCTAATGTAATTACTATTTTCATTGTTCACCAGAACAATAATCTCGTCTTCTGCGTTCGCTTGCTGCATCACTTCTTTGCCAAGTTCATAGCCCATCTGATAATTTTCTGAACCAATGGTATACGTATCGTCATAATCTTCAAACATAGAGAATAACGTTAATATTGGTAATGTAGGTTTACTTAATCTTACTGCTTCTTCTAATGCAAATCCTACAACTGGAATAATTAATACCCCCTGTGCTCCATTTGTAATTTCTCTATTCAATAGCTGTATTTGCTCCTCTTCACTACCAGCAGTGGAAAGGTTCAAGATATTTATCTCCACCTTATAATCCGTTGCTGCTTGATTCATGCCTTGCTTCAAGTTATTCCATCTGTCTCCAGCACTACTGTCTAATATCACAGAAACTTTCAAGAATTCATTTTGGTGCTTAGAATCCGTTCCATAAAAATAAACCACACCAGAAATTCCAATAATTACAATAAGTAACAACGCTGCTATTAGAATATTATATTTTTTCATTTTTCTCATCCTCCGTTACGTCATCATAAGGGAGGATTGGTAAACAAATATGAATTGTTGTTCCTACATCTAATTCACTTTCGATTTGTAGTCCATATTTCTCACCAAAGAATAGTTGAATACGTTCATGGACATTACGCAGTCCTATCCCAGATCCCTTTTTTATTGCTCCCTTTGCTCCCGTTAATAGCAACGGGATTTGTGACTCTGGAATTCCAGCTCCGTTGTCGATTACATCAATGCAAAGCATACTCTCTTTTAGGTAAACCATAACCGTTATAATACCTTCATCAATCAGGTGTTCAACCCCGTAATAAATTGCATTTTCTAACAATGGTTGCACAATCAATTTAATCGTGGCTAGTGTTAAAGTATCCTCCTCTACAACTGTATGAAACACAAATCGATTCTTATAGCGTTTTTCCTGAATTGTCATATAATGCTTAATATGATCCAGTTCATCTTTTATCATAATAATATTTTTACCCTTGCTTAAACTAATACGAAATAAACTAGCTAACGAAGTAACCATCGTAATTGCTTCTTCATGTCTACCGCACTCGATCATCCAAACGATAGAATCTAATGTGTTATATAGAAAATGTGGATTAATTTGAGATTGCAAGGCTTCAAATTCACGTTTTCTCTTTATCTCTTGTTCATTTAGAATTTCACTCATTAGCTGTCTCATTCTTTCAACAATAGCCGTAAGTGTGACGCCTAAATGCCTAATTTCCTCTGACCCACCTATGTAGATATCCACATTAAGATTCCCGTCCTCTAAACCCTTAACCGACTTCTCTAACTTACGAATAGGATTGGCAATTATTTCTGAAATAATATAATTTGCAAATATCATAAATGCAATACTAAAGAACATAATAAGGAAAACAAATACACGCATATTTTTCAAATTAATTGAAAAGTCGCTTTGTTCCGCAACACAAATAATCTTCCAACCTGTGTATCCAACTGTTTTCACAGTTACCAAACGTTCCCTTCCTTGATACTTCTCCTTATGTGTGCCATCTTCATATATATACTCTTCTAAATTATTCTCTTCCATCAAATTAGAATAAATCAGTTGTTGCTTCGGATGATAAATAATTTCACCATACTTATCCACTAAATAAACATATCCTGTTTGTCCTACATTAATCTTTTTAAATAACTGCTCGATACCATTGTAATTCATATCAACTAGCAAAACCCCTCGTTCACTACGTCCATTATTCGTCAATTCTACCATTCGACTCAATGATACCACCCAATGATATGAATCGTTCGCATATTCGAATAGATTCTGAACATGGGGACTAGAGAAATGTTGATTCTCTATTTTTTCATTTGCATTAATAAACCAATCTTCTTGCGAGACATCAAGATTTTTCTTGATCGTATTTACAGGAATAGAAGCAACCAGCTCGCCATCTTCTCTCATAACTGCTATACTAATTAAGGAATCTTGGTGTTCCTGATATAACAAATTCATCTCATCGTCGAGAGATTCCTCTGCTAAATCCACCTTTTTAATAACAGAATAATACATTACGTCCGAGATTCTCATCATATTTCTTAAATAGGAATCCAGATTCAAATTCACTTCTTCTAGCAATTGAAGATTATTTTCGGCTACCATTTCTTCTGTTGATGTAGCAAACCTTAAATACAAAGAAAATCCAAGAATAATCATACTAACAACAGAAATTATAGTAAATGACATTGTCAGTGTATTTCTTATCGTTCTTCTCTGTGAATTTTTGATATCTCTATGACTTCTCTTATGTTTATCCATTACATTTCCCATCACTAACTATCAATTTTTCTAAACTTGGTTGGTGAAACCCCATAATATTTTTTAAAAACATAACTAAAATAATTAGGCTCAATATAACCTATTTTTTCAGCAATAATATAAGTTTTCTCATCCGTGCTGTTTAATAAGTCAACAGCTTTTTCCATACGTACCATTGTTAGATAGGACACAAAGGACACCCCTAGCTCTTTCTTAAATATTGTTGAAAAGTATGCCTGACTAATGTTTAAGTTATCACATAATACTTCAACTGACAATTCACTATTACTATACTGTTCATTGATAAGTTGCACCGAGCGCTGTACAATCAATTTAGCAGAATCCTTTCTTTCATGTCGAATGCAGTGGCGTAACCTATTGCATATCGTATGTAACCACTGTCCAAGTGTATCGAATGAACTAAATTTGAAAACATCTACGTAGATATCGAAGTTTTCACCAAATATCTCGTTTTGGTTTAATTGATAGGAACGGCTCAACTTATAAATGGAAGACACCAACTCCATCAAGCACGCTCGGTATTCTTGAAGACTCGGTTGCGCAGCTTTCATACTAACCAAAATGGTATCAATAGTTCGAGTAAGTTCTTCTTCCTTCCCTAGCTTAATATTGTGAATGAGCTCTGCCGTATACATCTCTTCAAAAGAAAAATTAGATTTTACTTTAGGCTCAACATCTTCAATAAAGATTGCAAGTTCATCACCAAGCAATACCTTGTATTCAATTGCCTTCTTTGCTTCTTGGTAGGAATCTGCTAACTTAAGTATATTATCGTAAGCGGAACCAATACCTGCAGATATCTTAAGTCCAAGGATACGATTAGCTCTATGACACACTTGATTCATAATATGTATAAACTCTGAGAAAGCCTCTTTCGTTGGTACCATAGCAATTACTATTACGTAATCTAAGTACACAAACGTATACGAATGTACTTGCTTTACAACATGCTCCTCCACTATATTGCGAAACGATAATGTCATTAGCTCTGACTCATAATAATTGTCTTGACTTTGTCCTTCACTCTGAGCATAAGCAATGCTCACTGCAAAATAGGGTGCTTCTAAAATAAGCTCGTACAATTCACTTAATTTTGTGATTTGATTTTGATTTAAACGTCCTTCAATCAAGTTTACTAAGAATTTCTCACGAATTATTGGTAAATTTTCTATATAATGCCTATGAAGAATCTCCTTGTTCCTTTTTTCGTTTACCTCATCACAAATTTCATTTTTTACTTTTACCAGAACCTCTTTTAACTCACTTGCCTGAATTGGCTTCAATAAGTATTCGCTTACGCCATACTTAATTGCTGTCTTTGCATATTCAAAATCATCAAAACCTGATAATATAATAATTTTTATGCTTGGATTCCATTCATGAATCTTCTTTGTTAGTGTTAACCCATTCATAAATGGCATTTTTATATCTGTAATAATTACGTCTGGATTTATTTGTTCGACAAGATCTAATGCATCTTGCCCATTCGATGCATCTCCCACCACTTCAAATCCAATGCTTTCCCAATCCATTTTTTTGATTACACCTAATCGAAAATCTTCTTCATCATCAACTATCATAATACGATTTAATTCCATAGTATCCTCACCTTCAACCCAAAACACAGCCCTCAGCAATGTAGTATTCCTATCGTTTTAATATTCACTATAGTTTAACAGATATTTCTTATTTATTCAATTAAACAACAATCTTTCTCTTCTATTCGACCCGTTCAACTAAAATAAAAGCTCTGTCAAGTTTCGTTAACTTTTACTACAGAGCTTTCTTATTTCATCATAGAATGACTAAAATAACTTACTAATTATTGTATAAAGATCACATAAACTAAAATGATACCCAATATGATAAACAACCCTTTTACAACGAGATCTAACGTTGCTACACTTATAGGAATCTTATCATATAATCTTTCCTTTGCATTTTTGAGCTCCACTTGAGTGCCACTGTTCTCTATTGTTACACCACTTTCCTCTGTTTGGACATTCACTTCGTTCTGATTCATTATGTCACTTTTATCTATGTTGTTTTTAATTGAATCGTCCATTATGTCCTCCTCAAGCTATTTTTTAGCTAAATATTTTCTAAGATCAAGTGCTACTGCAATGATGATAACTAAACCTTGTACAATGTATGTATATGATGTTTCCACCCCAAGGAATTGTAGAGATGATTTTAATAATTCAAATACTAATACACCAATTAAGATACCTGGAATTCTACCAACGCCACCGTTGGTTGATACACCACCAATTGTACATGCTGCGATTGCTTCTAACTCATAACCGCCACCAGTATTTACGGTTGCGCCACCTGCCTTTGCTGCCAAAAGTATACCAGCAAGACCATAAAGTGCACCAGCTAATGCATAGATACGAATCTTTGTAGCAGTTGTATTAACACCAGACACCTCAGCTGCTGTTTCATTTCCACCAATTGCATACATATATTTACCGTGTTTCGTTTTATTATATAGAAACCACATAATAACACCGAGTACAGTTGCGATAATAAATAGGAATGGAATTCCTGCAAAAGAACCTGTTGCCATTTTGTTAAAACTATCTCTAAACTGTCCTAAAGGCTGTGCTCCTGTGTATACAAGACATACACCATATACCAATGTTTGCATACCTAATGTTGCAATAAATGGCGGAACTTTAAAGAAGGAAATTACCGAACCATTGATTAAACCAATTAAAGCACAAATTGCAATTGCTATCGTAAAAATCAACCAAATCGGAATATCTCCAAGTCCTGGGAAGAACTTCCCACTATAGTCTGCTTTCTGCACTAACGTTGCTGCGATACAAGCGCCAAGACCAACAACACGTCCAGCCGAGAGATCTGTTCCCTTGGTAATCAAACATCCACTTACACCTAATGCAATAATAAACCGAACAGATGTATTTACAGCAATGTTTTTAAAATTTCCTTTAGAAATAAAATTATCTTTTGAAATACCTACAAAAATAACCAATACTACAAGTATTAATATAATCGCATTGTTTTCCAAAAAATTAATTACTGCTTTTTTATTTATGCTATTCTTTTTCCCCATGTCCTTTTCTCTCCTATGCAAATTTGGTAGCTAAATTCATAATATTCTCTTGAGTAGCTTCTTCGCTTGAAACTTCACCGGTAACTTTTCCATCACACATTACGATGATTCGATCTGACATACCAATCAACTCCGACATTTCAGAGGATATCATAATAATACTCTTACCTTGCTTTGCTAATTCTGCCATAATGACATAAATCTCATACTTAGCACCAACATCTATTCCTCTTGTTGGCTCATCTAATATCAATAAATCAGGATCATTAGCTAACCATCTTGAGATAATAACCTTCTGTTGATTACCTCCGGAAAGAGTTTGAATTAAGGTCTTACTACTTGGCGTCTTAATGCTTAATTTTGCTACGTTTTCTTTCACTAACTTATCAATTTTTTTAGCATTTAACATAACACCAAAATCTTTATATTTATCCAAAGAAGCAATTGCTACATTGTCGGAAATAGGTAGAACGCCGAATATTCCACTACCACGTCTATCCTCTGTCAATAATGCAATTCCATTCTTAATAGCATCCTTTGGTCTTTTTATCTTTAATACCTTATCTTTATATACAATATCACCTTGACTTGCATAGCGAATTCCAAAGATTGCCTCCATTAACTCCGTTCTTTGTGCACCAACCAATCCACCAATTCCAAGTATTTCTCCTTTTCGCAAATTAAAATTAATATTCTGAAAGGATCTTGGAGAAATGGAAGAATAATTCTTCACTTCTAGTACAACTTCTCCAGGTACATTCTCCTTCTGTGGAAATAGATTCGTCAACTCGCGTCCTACCATCTTAGTGATTATCATTTCCGTAGTCATTGTTTTTGCTTCCCAAGTACCGATATATTTTCCATCACGCATGATAGAGACATCATCTGAAATCTTAAGAATCTCGTCCATTTTATGTGAAATATATATAATTGCTACGCCTTTTTTCTTAAGGTCATAAATGATATTAAATAAAGCGTCTACTTCATTATCAGTAAGAGAAGAAGTAGGTTCATCCATAATAACAACTTTTGCATTTACTGAAACAGCTTTTGCAATTTCAACTGATTGCATCTGCGAAACAGAAAGAGTCCCAAGTTTGGCTCTACCATCAAAATTCATCCTAACTTCTTTTAATAATCGATCCGTTTCTTCATACATCTTTTTGTGATTGATAATCGGAAGAAAACCCAATCCTTTTTTCATTGGATATCTTCCACAGAAAATATTTTCTGCAACACTTCTTTCTGGAATAGGTTGAAGTTCTTGATGCACCATTGCAATTCCTTTATGTAAAGCATCATTTGTATTAATAATGTTAACTTTTTCTCCTTGGAAATAAACTTCACCTTCATCCATGGAATATATTCCAAACAAACATTTCATCAAAGTAGATTTCCCCGCGCCATTCTCTCCCATAAGAGCATGTACAGTACCTGGTCTCACTTTAATAGAAACCCCATCAAGTGCTTTTACACCAGGAAAGCTTTTGCACACATTCCGCATCTCTAATACATATTCTGTCATAAAACACGCTCCCTTTTCGATATCAGAGTGTGATGAAGCACACCCAGCTAACTTAATTATTTTGATGTAACATAATGTGATGTTCACATTATGTTACATCATTTTTTCAGAGCAAGTATGACAACCTGCTCTGCACTTTCTTCTTCCGTTGCCTTTAAGAACTCGCTGACTCTGTTGATCTTATTCTGTAATTTTTACGTAATCTACTGTATAAGTTTTTTCAACTGTTTTACCATCAACTAATAATTGAGCTACGTTAGCTGCTTGATGAGCTTGACCATTTGCATCATTGAGCACTGTTCCTGTCATTTTGCCTTCTTTAACTAAAGTGCAAGCTTCTTCAAGAGCATCTACACCTAATAAATAAATGTCTTTACCAACTGTTCTTCCAGCTGCTTCGATTGCTTGGTAAGCACCAAGTGCCATTGAATCGTTGTTACAGAATACTACTTCTACATCATTTTCATATTGAGTTAAAGCTGCTGCGGTGATTTCTTGTCCTTTTGCTTGGTCCCAGTCACCTCTTTGTTCAACTAATTTGTTAACTTTTAATCCAGCATTTGTTAATGCTTTAACAGAGAATTCTGTTCTGTATTGAGCATCTACATTCTCCATATCGCCTTGAACCATTACATAGTTTACTGTTCCGTCACCATTGATATCACCTTTATTCTCAAGGCCAAGTACGATTTCACCTTGCATAGTACCAGATTGTCTAGCATCAGCGCCTACGTAAGTAATCTTGTCCCAAAGAGCTAAATCATCAGATGTTGGCTCACGGTTAATGAATACTACTGGAATATCAGCGTTTTTACAAATATCAATTACAGATGCTGCTGCTGTAGATTGGACAAGATTTACAATAAGAACATCAACGCCTTCTGTGATGAAGTTGTTAATTTGATTCGTTTGTTCAGCCTGATCATTTTTACCATCCATAACAGTAACTTTATATGTATTGCCAGTTGAAACAGCTAAATCATTTTCAATATATCTTTGTAATTCTTGACGATAAAGTGTCATAAAGTTATCATCGAACTTGTAAATACAAATACCAACTTTAATTTCTTTGCCATCCGCATCTGCTGCATCTACTGCTGGTGCTTCCGTTGAGTCTACTGCTGGTTCATCTGTTACTGGAGCATTTGTTGGTGTATCACCCTTTGTTTTTTTGCCACATGCTGCTAAGGAAAATACCATAACAAGCACTAATAATACTGATAATAATTTTTTCATAGAAAATCCTCCTCTAGTTTATCGTTTTATTTAGATATACATTTTGTATATCTTGAAATTGATAATATCAGTTTTTTTGTGCAATATATATATGATATTCTATTGAGAATCTTTGAAATTCTTTGATATTATAAATTTCGTATAGATTTTCATATCAATTTAAGTTTTTATTGCATTGGAACGTGATTAAAAAAAAGAAGGAAAACATAAAACAAGCCCAAAATGAACTTTTTCATCTTGAGCTTGTTTATCATTATATATGTATCTTTACCATTATCCTTATTTTATCGCTGTAAATCCAGCTAACAAAGTATCTTTACCCTCTGCCGTATCCTCAGTATATGTAACTGTTAATAATAACATTCTGTTTCCAACTTGTCTAATATACATCTGTTGTAACAACTCTTGACCAGCGTAGTTTCCTACACAATCAAGGACCGTGTACTTCTCACCAGCAAGTTCAACATCTTTTGTTGTATCTCCAAATGTGTATTCAATTCCTGTAGCTAGAAGTTGTTGTTTTGAAGATTCAATGTAATCATCTACTGATACTTTTCTTCCCATAAGATTTTCAATAACAATATTTACGTTCGGTGAATTAATTGTTGCCTCAGCACACATCATTTCATATACAGTAACAGCTTTCGAGTAATCAATAACTTTTTGATCCTTATCCTTATAAACTATTCCTTCCGCGAATTGAACATATTGGTTCAAATCATCTTCAGCAAACATAGTATATCCTTCTGGTGTAGTAAATTTAAGATTTAGAAATTTACTCTCATAGGTATCCTCTTTGATGACTCCCTTACTATACACTTGCTTACTAGATTCCTTCTTGTTACACCCAGAAAACATGGTGATTACAACAAGCATTAATACTAATAGACTCCCTCTTAACTTTTTCATAAAATTCTCCTTTACTCTATTCTCATATCATGTTTATATGGTAATACAGCAAGCATAACTATAATATGCTTGGATAATCCATGGCATGACATAATAAACATTATAAAGGAGAATCATTTTTTACACAATATGTCTATTTAACTATTTTTTCTTGTAATTCCTAATATATTTATTTTTTCTTGTAATTCCTAATATATTTATTTTTACTTATCTTACTCTTTTACTTATACTCTTTTACTTAGCTTTGTTCCAATAGTCCCGTATACAATTGATAATATGTTCCTCTCTTCTCAAGTAAACGTTCATGGTTGCCTCGCTCAATAATATTACCCTTATCAAGTACCATAATTACGTCTGCATTCTTGATTGTAGACAATCTATGTGCAATTACGAATACTGTTCTTCCATGCATTAGACGATCCATACCCTCTTGAACTATCTTCTCTGTTCTTGTATCAATACTTGATGTAGCTTCATCTAGGATTAATACCGGCGGATTTGCTATAGCCGCTCTAGCAATTGCAAGTAACTGGCGTTGTCCTTGTGATAAGTTACTACCATCTCCTGTTAAAACCGTATTATACCCTTCAGGTAAATGCTTTATAAAGTAATGTGCATTCGCTAACTTCGCTGCTTCTATAACTTCTTCATCTGTTGCATCTAACCTTCCATATCGAATGTTTTCCATAACCGTACCAGTGAACAGATGGGTATCTTGTAATACAATTCCTAGAGATCGACGAAGATCTGCTTTCTTAATTTTATTGATATTGATACCATCATATCGAATCTTACCGTCTTGAATATCATAGAAACGATTAATCAAGTTCGTAATTGTTGTCTTACCTGCTCCTGTTGCCCCAACGAATGCTATCTTCTGCCCTTGTTTCGCATCAATAACTATATCATGAAGAATAATCTTATCATCGTTATATCCAAAATCAACATGGTCAAAAACAACGTCACCATTCATCTGTTGATAAGTTACGGTGTTATCTGCTTTATGATAATGCTTCCATGCCCAGACACCAGTTCTTTTCTCTACTTCGGTAATTTCACCTGAATCGAAGATCAATGCATTCACAAGTTCTACATAACCATCATCTACTTCTGACTCTTCATCTAATAATTTAAATACACGATCTGCCCCAGCAAGTGCCATAATAATAGAGTTAATCTGCTGTGATACCTGTGAAAATGGCATAAAGAAAGAACGATTAAATTGTAAGAATGAGGCTAACCCACCTAATGTAAATCCCCCAACATTGTAGATAGCTAGCAATGCCCCTACAATTGCAGTTAATACATAGCTAATATGGCCTAAGTTACCAGTGATTGGCATTAGAATATTCGCGTATTTGTTTGCATTGTTTGCACTCTCAAAGAGCTCTTCGTTTATCTCTTCAAATCGTTTTAAGTTCTCTTCTTCATGACAGAAAACTTTAACAACCTTCTGCCCTTCCATCATCTCTTCGATGAAACCATTTACTTTACCAAGATTTCTTTGTTGGTCGATAAAATAGGTTCCACTCTTTGATGCAATTTTTTTAGTTACTACCAGCATTACAAAAACCATTACAATCGTAACCAGTGTTAACGAAACATTCAAGATCAACATAGATATGAATACACTTACAATTGTGATTAAAGAAGATATTACCTGTGGAATACTTTGACTAATCATCTGACGTAGAGTATCCGTATCGTTGGTGTAGATACTCATGATATCGCCATGTGCATGGGTATCAAAGTATTTAATTGGTAATGTTTCCATGTGTTTGAACAAATCATTACGTATACTTCTCATTGTTCCCTGGGCTACATTAACCATCATTCTTGAATATGCCCATGTTGAAACTACTCCAACGAGATATACAAGTGCCATCTTACCTAATACCTGTAGTAAGGTTGAGAAGTCTGGGTTTTGTTGCCCTAAGAATGGTATAATGTAATCATCAATTAGATTCTTAATGAACATGGTTCCCATAACACTAGCCAATGAGCTAATAAAGATGCATATAATAACCGCAACACATGCTACTCGGTATTGTTTTAATATATATGCTAACATACGTTTCATAATCTTGCCTGGGTTTTCAAGTTTTGACTTTGGACCCATTGCCATTCCCTGTCCCGGTCCTTTGACTGTTCTTTGTACTTGTTGTTTATTTGCTGCCATTTTGATCCGCTCCTTTCGTTTGAGATTCATATACATCACGGTAGATGTCACTACTTACAAGGAGTTCTTCATGTGTTCCTATATCAGAAATTTCACCTTCATTCAAGACAATAATTTGATCTGCATCTTGAACCGAAGTAATTCTCTGTGCAATAATAATCTTTGTTGTATTCGGAATTTCCTCTTTGAATGCCTTACGAATTAAAGTATCTGTTCTTGTATCTACAGCACTTGTAGAATCATCTAGGATTAAAATTTTAGGTTTCTTAAGTAATGCTCTTGCTATACATAATCTTTGCTTTTGCCCTCCAGACACATTGCTACCACCTTGTTCAATGAATGTATCATATCCATTAGGGAACTGACGAATGAAATCATCTGCCTGTGCTAACTTACATGCATGAATCATCTGGTCCTCTGTTGCCTGCTTATCTCCCCATCTAAGATTCTCTTTGATGGTACCAGAGAATAGTACATTCTTTTGTAGAACCATAGCTACTTCATCTCTAAGCGCATCCATATCATAATCTCTTACATCTACACCACCAACTAAGACTTTACCAGCAGATACATCATATAGCCTTGGGATAAGCTGTACGAGAGATGATTTGGCACTACCTGTTCCACCGATAATCCCTACGGTCTGACCTGATTGTATCTTGATATTAATGTTGCTTAATACATTGGCATCCTCTACACCCTCTTCATGTTTCTTGTATGCGAAGGATACATCATCGAATTCAATAGAGCCATCTTTCACTGCCTTAATAGAAGCTTCTTTATTCGTTAAATCAGACTTTTCATTAATTACTTCAGCAATACGATCTCCAGACGCTTTTGACATGGTAATCATAACAAACATCATGGAAATCATCATTAAACTCATTAAGATATTCATAACATAACTGAATAAACTCATTAATTGTCCTGTTGTTAAGGAACCTCCAACAATCATCTTCGCACCAAACCAAGATAATAATAAGATACATGAATACATAGCAAATTGCATGGCTGGCGTATTACAGATCAAGATTTTCTCCGCTTTTACAAACATGCAATATACATTCGTACAAGCTTTCTTAAACTTACTAATCTCATAATCTTCTCTAACATACGCTTTTACTACACGAATTGCATTGATATTCTCTTGAACACTTGCATTCAAATCATCATACTTACGAAATACGGTTAAGAAGATTGGATGTGCATTACTAATAATTATGAATAATACTACTCCTAAGAAAGCAATTGCTCCTAAGAAAATGAATGCTAACCTTGCATTAATTAAGAACGCCATAATCATTGCAAAGATTAACATGAACGGTGCCCTAGCGCACATTCTTATAACCATCTGATAAGAATTCTGCACATTAGTTACATCTGTAGTTAGACGGGTCACTAGACCTGCAGTAGAATATTTATCAATATTAGCAAAGGAGTAATTTTGAATATTTTTGAACATAGCATTTCTTATGTTTTTTGCAAATCCAGTACTTGCTCTCGCAGCAACTTTACCTGACATCGCACCAAAGGTTAGTGATAACATAGCTACTGCTATCATGCAAAGTCCCATAATACAAACATGGCGTATATTTCCCTTCTCAACACCATTATCAATAATAGAAGCCATCATGACTGGAATGATTATCTCCATAATAACTTCTAAGGTAATAAAAACTGGAGCCAGTAACGAGTCTCTTTTATACTCCTTGACTTCAGCCAATAATGTCTTTAACATATAAATCCTCCTATCTTTTACTATAATCTTTTGTTTTCAATCTGTTAGCTTCCTATCAATTAGCTTCCTATCTGTAAGCTTCCTAACATTCTTAGCAAAATAATAGAAAGCACTAGTTTCGGGCTTTCTATTATTATTAAAAATAAAAAGTACTTACCATACTTCTTAATTATTCTCTAATTTCTTTTTAAGCTTACCTGTAATCTGGAAAAACATCTCTTGTTCTTCCTTCGTTAGACATTCAGAAAGTTCACGTTCGAACTCGTTAATATTTGAATGAATCTCTTCATTCAGATCAATTGCTTTCTGTGTAAGTACTAACTTCTTAAGTCTGGCATCATGTGCTACAGGAAGACGATTCAGATAACCGTTTTTCTCCATCAACTGCAAAATTCCCGTTGCGGTTGAACGACGAATCTTAAATTCTTTCTCAATATCCTTTTGAAAAACATCATGATTCATACTAGTATCATATATGTATCCAATAATCCAACCATGCATCTTCGTATAATCACGATTATGAAACTTTGAAAGTTTAGCATCAATATTTCTCATTAATAGATTTGAAATTGTTTTAATCTCAAAACCGATCAGTTGAGTTGGCAACTATACTCCCCTCCTTTTGTTAGCTTCCTAATCTTTTTTGTTAGAACCCTAACATTGTATCGCTATCTAACATTTTTGTCAAGAGATAATTTTGTTAGATAGGTTACTTAGAGTAATCAACAATCCACTACCAGTATTTTTTCTTTTTGAATAATAATAAGCTACCTATTACAATTAATGCACTGATTAAAATAACCATAGGATACCCAAATTTCCAAGATATTTCTGGCATATAGACAAAATTCATACCATACCAACCAACAATCAAAGTAAGTGGTAGGAAAATCGTGGTTACAATCGTCAGTACCTTCATTACATTGTTCTGCCTAATACCAATTTCCGATTGATACACATCTTGTACTTGCATAGCGTATTCTCGTAACGTCTGTGTCTCATTCTGTAACCTTGTAGCACGATCCGTAAATACACGGAAAGTAGCATACCCTTCCTTGTCAAAAAATTCATCTTCATTATCTAGAATTTCTTCACCTAAATCTGCCATTTGGCTATAATAACGATATAATTTTGCAATCATCTTCTTAATCTCTAACATCTTCATATTAAAATTATCAAGAGTTCCTCTCAATACATGCTCCTCAATTTTAGAGATTTCTTGCTCTATTAATTCTAAGAATAGCAAATCATTTTCAATCAGATTTATTAACAAATCATATAGAAGACGCTCTAAGGAATAATTACGACGAATCTTGGCCTCTACAATTGACATAATCTCTTTTACAATGGTGTTACTGTCATCAATAAAGATAATTTTTCCTTCCAATATATAGAATACAAATTCTTTGTGTTTCATATGTTCTTTTGGTATTGGAACATAACATGTTCCAAACAAATATCCAATATGGCGCTCAACTTTACAAAAATGCACATTCGCAATGGATTGTGTTAGTTGATATGTGTTCTGTAATTCTTTTTCTTCTTCCCACTCTTTTCGATTATATATTGCAACTACGTTACGTTCTTTAAGAAATGTATTCTTATCAACAGGTACCACCTGTTCATTTTCTACCTGAAAATACATTCAAGTACCACCTTTCTAATCACGGTATGTAAATACTATTATGATAGTATTTTAGCAAAAAAATTCAAGTATTATCTAGTTATCTTGTGAACAATTTGCTGCATCTATTGCAATTACGAGCATTAAACCTTGGATTTCATCTTCTGGGTTACTAAAATCTATCACATAGGTATCGCCCCAATTAAGGATTTCCTTGTTAATCTGCATCACTCGATAATCCCCCTTTAGAACTTCGTAATTCCAACCGAAGAAATCTCCATCTACACTCCAACCATTATATTCAATCTCGTATCTTGGACGAAATAATGTAAACTTCTTCTGGATTTCACCAATCACTCGTCCTCTTATTTCCACTTCAAATCGTGGCATTAGTGTAAATAATTTTTGATGGATGACTCCTATTTCTTCACTCGTACGAGCATCATATACATAAATTTGATGACCAAGAGAAAACACCTTTCCTTTTACAAAATATTTCGCATTACCGTATTCATCATACACGTCATAGGTATCTGACCACGAAAATACTCTTTGTTTAATTAATAATCTCATTCTAATATTCCTTCCCTTTCAAGCACCTGTAAAAAAGGGGAAATTGCAAAGTACACATAAAACGAATACACTTTGTAAAATCCCCCTTATACATAATAGATTTTATTACATATCTTTAATTTGTTCTAGTATAATCTCTTTTACATAAGACATCGCTTTCTTAACGCTTCCTTCTTCAAATGGGATTGCTAAGTTTGAATTTCTTAATGTTTCAAGATAGCTTAAACTTCCACCTACATTACATAATTTCATGTAGTCATTCCAAGCTTCTTCCTTATTCTCTGCATAACGTTTCTTAAGTTCCATTGCTCCCATTGTAGTTAAAGTATAATTGATGTAATAGAATGGGTATAGGAAGATATGAAGTTTGTGGTACCAAAGACCACCACGTTCCATGAACTCATCTCCTTCATAATCTCTCCATGGCATGTATTTTTGTTCTAGCTTATGCCATTCATACGTACGTTCCTTTGGTGTTAAATCTGGATTCGCATACATGATATGTTGGAATTCATCTACTGCAACGCCAAATGGCACGAAAGTGATTGCTTCTTGAAGATGTGCAAAACGATATTTATCAGCATCTTTACCGAAAAATTGTTCTACATATGGATAAGCGAATTGTTCCATTGCCATTGAATGAATCTCAGCAATATCTGTTGATTCGCTATAATAATTTGCAATTGGCTGATGACGCATAGCTTGGTAACCCGCAAAAGCATGACCAAGTTCATGGGTAAGTACTTGCATATCAAAGATTGTATGGTTAAAACAAGAGAATACATATGGAGCTTTTAATGGTGTAAGGTATGTCATGTAACCAGTTGAAGCTTTGTTTGGTTTATTCTTAAGATCCATTAATTCATGTTCAATCATATAATCAATGAACTCACCTGTTTCTTTGCTAATATCATGATACATCTCTCTTGCCTTATCAATCATGAAATCATCGTCTCCCATTGGTTGTGCATTACCATCTGGGAATACAAATTTTTCATCGTATGCTTTAATCTTGTCAACACCAATACGTCTTGCTTGTGCTTTATATAACTCTTCACATAATGGTACGATTTCTTCCCGAACCTGCTCTCTGAATTTTGCAACTTCTTCTTGCCCATAATCCGATCTACCTTGTTGTTTGTATCCAAGATTGATGAAGTTCTCATCACCAAGACATCTACCCATCTTATTACGGATATCAATTAACTCTCCAAAGATCTTTTCCATCTCTTCTTCATTATCATGATAGAAATCAGAATAGGCTTTGAATGCTTTCTTACGAGTTTCACGATCAGGATTTTCAAAATATTTCTGAATACCATATAGATTCAACGTCTGTCCATCAAATGGAATCTTAGCTGTCGCCATAAGTTTTTGATATTGTGTTGTTAATAATCCTTCTCTTTGTAGATATGGAACAAGCTCAGGATTAAAGCTATCTATCTCTCTTTGCATACCAATTAATAGCTGTTTTCCATATTCTTTCTCAAGATCTGCTACATAAGGACTAGCAAGAATTGCTTTATTTAGCTCAATATTCGCTTCCATTGTTGTAGGTGCAGTAACAGTAATGAATTCAACTTCTTTTTCGTAGAATTCATCGGTTGTATTCAAAGTATTACGAATTTGCGCAATTGTGCACATAAACTCAAGCTTACCTGAACTCTCTAATACTTCAAGCATTGCATCTCTCATAACTTCATAACTAGTTGCGTCTTTAACTTTTTTTGTAGTTTCTTCAAGTTCTTTCTTGAAGGCATCAAAGTCTGGTCGTATGTACTCTAATTCACTAAATTTAAAATTTTCCATCAAACTATCCTTCCTTTATTCATTATTACATAATAAAAATATTATAATATAGTCAGCTTTAAAATACAATGTGTACAATTGTGTTTTACAATTAAGTACACCACGACGCTCAAAAAGATAGCCCTTTTAACTCTGCAATCCAGTATGCTACTACTCAAATTCCTTAACTTTCTTAAACAGTTGCGTACGACTGCTAATTTCTAATTTACGATAGATATTCATGATATGTTTCTTAATCGTGAAGATACTAATCATCATCTCATCACTAATCTGAAAATTATCTTTTCCAGCTAACATATTCTTAAGGACTTGGGTTTCTCTCGGTGTAAGGTTAAATCTATTAACAACTTCACTAACGGTGTATTTCGCTCCTGATTGTTCTTGCACCTCCACAGATAATCGTAACGCAAGGTGTTCTTTTAGCACATTACAGATTGCCAAATCATCATATTCAAAGTCTTGATTTCCAATATAACGATATAAATTTATTACACCCACTCTCTTGTCTGCATAAGATAGGATAACATGTAAGGCAAATTGGAATTGATTTTCCTTATACAATGTATGAATACATCTTCTTTGTTCAAACAAATCTTCTTTTTGATAATCTGACTCTATATATACGAAGTTCGTATTCTTATCAAGGATATCTGTATTAAGTCCTAACTCCCTCGCTGTCTTTTTGTCTTTTGCATGATAATGTAACGAGTTACTAAGAACATACTCCTTATTCAATTCGTCATATAGATACAAATCAGCAGCATCGTATTCGATAAACATTCTCAAACTCTCAAATAGACGACTAGTCATATCACTAACGTTATGTATAGCGTAAACCTTATAAATCAAATCACTTACAACCGCTAATTTACCATGCCATGATTCCCCCATACTATTACACCTATCCCTTCTTTCGAATCCATAACTTTACGATCTCTGACCGCGATGATTCTTCCTAATATACGCCATTGAATTGCCTCGCAAGAACATAGAAACATTAAAAAATCTCAGTGAGGGCCTTTTCTCCTCACTGAGATATCTCTTTAATTCGAAATGCTAACATTAAACGGAACTTATCATCTAATGTGCTGATTTCACTTTCTATTATTTTCTTAATTTTGTTTAACTGATAATTAATCGTATTGCGATGTAAATTCTCTTCCTCGGCAATCTTTTGTATACTTCCATCACATGCAATATATCGTTGTAACAATTCTACATAGCTCGTTTTATGTTCTTTATCATAATCTTCAAGGTTTCCTAAAGTATCTCGGTAATACTCTCTTAGGATTCTTGGATCATCAACTGATATTAGAATCTTCCTACTATCTAATTTATCAAAGACTAGATAGGTACTTGATGTATTCGCTGATAAAATCACAACTCGCATTGCCCGGTAATAGCTTCTTGATAACAAATATATGTTATTTACATTCGGTCCTATACCTACATGAACATCACTATTATCATTATGACACATTTTAACAATATTATCAATTATGAATTCTATTTTTTCATTCGTGTATCCAATGAATACCATACAAATCGTTTGATTCTGTATAAATATATTGATGTTTTCTAACGAATCTGCTTCCACTTCTTGTATTTTATTAATCACAAAATCTAAAACATGTTCTTCATCCATCCTGGCCGCTCGAATACCTACTACGCAATAGGTATCATCTCTACGAAATCCATACCGTTCAACTACTTCAACCTGATTCTCCATATCATAAGAGGTTTCCATTAATTTCTTAAGTGCTGTAGAGAGTTGCTCTTCTCGTTGTTCGTCTTTGATGATCTGATTGCAAAAATCTCTAGTCATATCAACTAGTCTTGTTTTCCACGGCACTTCTAATATGGGGAAATGTTTTTCATTGGCATATTCAAGTACTTCCATTGGTACTTTATCAATGTATGGGCCAACATTAATTACAAGACCAGCCGCTTCTTTATCAACCAAATTCTTAACAAAGGGAGTCAACCAGTTTCCTTCTCTTTTTGCAATACCAGTGGTGAATATTAATTCGCCACCACGTAAGAAGCTACTTGCCTCAATGTCTTCTATTGTATGTACCCATTGAACAACCTTATTCATACTCTGTTCACCTGCAAGAATACGCATTCCATACAAGTAATCAGAATTTTGACATAATTTTTGAAGGTGTATCGCCATATCGCATCACTCGTTTCCTACTTGAACTTAATATTAATATACTCTTTAACTAGATTCACACAATCTTCTCTACCTATACGTTCACTATTCAGTACAAGGTCATAATTGATTGGATTCGTCCAATCCTTACCCCCAGTGTAGTACTTGTAATAGTTACTTCTATACTTATCTGTTTTCTTTATTAGATAATGTGCTCTTTCTTCAGAAACATTCATTTTGTTCATAATAGAAGCTACACATGCATGACGTGGTGCTTCGATATATATACTAATTACATTACTATATTGCCTAAGAACATAGTCTGCACATTTCCCTACTATAATACATGCCTCCGTCTTTGCTAGGTTTCTAATGATTTCCGCTTGAATATTATATAAGTTTGTATCTGACACAAAGTCTTTTTCCGTAGGTTCAATAATCGTATTATATGGAACCGCCTTCAAAAGATTCGTTAAATAGCTACCATGTAATTTCTCATCAACGGAAACAAATTCACTTTCATCAATTCCACTCATCTGAGAAGCCATGGTTAAGATTTGTCTTTCATAACAAGGTATCTGAAGTTCTTCTGCTAATTTGGTAGCAATTTCTTTTCCACCGCTACCGAAACCTCTTGCTATTGTAATTACATAATTCTTCATTACAAATCCCCCTCACTATCTTATTCAGCATCTGCTTTCAATACTGCATTCAACATAACTGTGGCTCCTTCTGTACAATGTTCTGGTGTTGAATATTCTGGTTCACAATGTGATAAACCGTCTTTTGATTGAACAAATATCATTGTTGTTGGTAACATGTAAGCAGCAAATTGAGCATCATGACCTGCACCCGAGTGGATATATTGATGTTTTACTCCTAATTCTTCTGCTGCCGACTTAACATAAGATACTAATTTCTTATCCCAGTAAACGGTATCACGGTTCCAAGCTTTTACCACCTCACAAGTACAACCACTCCATTCTTTTGCAGAAACACTCTTTACAATTGCAAGTACTTTCTCAAGTACTTTTGGATCTTCATGTCTTGCATCAATTGAGAAATCAAAGTAATCCGCTACACAAGTATGAACACAAGGGTGGCATTCAACTTCACCAGTTGTATAAACCAAATCATCAACTCCTAATTGATCAATTTTGTCATGTAAGTAACAAAGTGCTCTCGATGCTGCGTAGAATGCATCACGTCTCTTAGGCATTGGGAAAGTTCCTGCGTGAACAGTTTGACCATAGAAACGAACACGATAGTTAAACATTCCAAGAACACAATCAACTACTCCAATTGTACTTCCTGCATCTTCAAGAATTGGACCTTGTTCAATATGAGTTTCAAACATATATTGATATCTCTCAGGAGAGATTCTATTTTCCTTATCACCTTTGAAGCCAGATGCCTCTAAGGCATCACCAAATGTTTTCGTTTTATCTAGAATACTTTTAGAGTTCATCATATCTTCGTATCTAAACTTACCGCGGATATCTTCTGGTAGATATTCATAACATACAATTCCAGAACACATCATTGCTGGTGGATACAATGACCCTTCTTCGTTGGTCCAGATCATTGCGGTTAATGGATGTATATGAGGAATATTCTGATCAGCAACTGTTTCTAATACTTCCATTGCTGCCATAACTCCAAGAATACCATCGTAGTTACCACCATTCTTAACGGAATCCACATGAGAACCCATAACGATACGCTTAGCATCCGGATCGCTACCTGGAAGTGTAGCATACATGTTGGCAACATCATCTACTTCTATGATTGCACCGATTGCTTCCATACGTTTCTTGAATTCATTTCTAGCCATAAGTGCTTCTGGTGAAAGGGAATATCTTGTAATACCACCATGACCAGCATCTCCAAAAGTTGAAAATGTTTTGATTTTATCTGACATTCTATCTAAACTACATCTATACATAATAATTACCCCTTTCAGTTTATATCTATAAGGTTAGTTTATTCGCAACCCGCTCTCGCCGAAGTTCGAAGTGGTACGTAAGGCTCTAACTACAGAACCTAGGTACCAACGACTTCATACAGTTGCTCACCAAACTATGCTCTACATCACCTTAGTCAAATCTTTCTTCTTTACTATAGTACCATAGGATATGGCATCAATGGGACATACCGTCGTACACAAGTGACATCCCACACATTTATTCGGGTTCATAATTGGTTTTCTATCATCTCCAGCTGTTAAGGCTTGATGTCCTCCATCGTAACAAGATACGATACATCTTCCACACCCCACACAACCACTTCTATTAAACTTAGGATAACAGATACTAACTCTTTCTAAGTCTTCTGCTGGTACTATCTTGCTTAACGCGTTACCTAATATATCTTCAACCTTATTAAATCCTCTTTCTGATAGATATCTAGATAATCCGTCAATCAAATCATCAATAATTCGGTATCCATATTCCATAACAGAGGTTGTAATTTGAACCGTGGAACACCCCATTGCTATGAATTCCATGGCATCTTTCCAAGTTGTTATTCCACCCATACCACTTACTGGTATATCTGCAAGCACCTTATCTACTTTCATATCATGAATGAAGCGTAGTGCTATTGGCTTAATTGCCTTGCCTGAATATCCACCAACAGAAGAATACCCTCCAACCTCTGGAGCTGTTGTGAATGTATCAATATCTACATTCATAATACTCTTAATCGTATTGATTGCTGCTAGACCATAAGCCCCTGCCTCTATTGCTGCCCTTGCTGGAATCTCCATATTCGTAATGTTAGGAGTCATCTTCGCGAGAACTGGTAAGGAAGTACCTTTCTTTGTGGCTTTCGTAAACTTACTTACGAGTTCTGGATTCGTTCCAATATCACTACCTAGTCCGGTTCCACTCATATGCGGACAAGAGAAGTTACATTCGATAATATCAGCTCCAGCTTCTTCAACTAAAGTGGCTAGTTTCGTCCATTCTTCCTCATCTCTACCCATAATAGAAGCAATAATAATCTTCGATGGATAGTCCTTCTTTAATTTACAAAAGAATTCAAGATTTTCCTCTAAGGTATGGTCTGAGATCTGTTCGATATTCTTAAAACCTACAAACTTTTCTCCTTCTTTTTCTATCTGCGAAAACCTTGGAGAAGCTTCGTTTGGCACGAACATTCCAACTGTTTTGAATGCTACTCCTGCCCAGCCCATATCAAACGCTTTCGCCACCATATCATAGTTACTACCTACTACAGAGGAAGATAGAAAAAATGGATTCTCACAGATAACTCCACATAAACTTGTTGATAAATCAACTGATTTTGATTCATAATAAGGTAGGTTTCCTAGCCCTGCCATGATCTTGTCAATTGCAACTGGTTGATCAAATTTACTTCTAACACATGCTTTCATACATGTTTTATCCTCACATGTAGTACAATCTATATTCTCAGTAAGAATTTCTCTCGCACCACTTACATTCTCAAATCGTAGTGCACGAATTACTCTTGCAGGATCCGTTTTATTGCTACACGCCTGTGTACAAGCTGGATTCTCACAAAGGAAACATGCACCTGTTAATGTATTTAATATTCTCTTGATTGCCGCCATTAACATCGCCTCCACTCTTGGTTTTCTCATCTTATGTATCGTAACTATTTCGTACAATTACATTTCACCAGTGTCCGAAACAGTTAAATAACAGTTTTAATCAGATTTATACTTTTCATTATCTTTTTGCTTTTCGCTTAACGAATCTGCCTAAACCAGGTGTACCAACAAAGTCACCATTATCATAAACCAAATTGCCTCTTACATATGTCTGCACTGGATACCCATGGAGTTCTTTCCCTTCCCAGATTGTATGATCATAATCAGAATGCATATTTTCTACATGCACGGTAAAATCTTTCTCTTTGTCATAGATTACGATATCTGCATCTTTACCAATTGCTAAAGACCCTTTTTCCTTACATCCAAAGATTTTCGCTGGATTTGTAGAACATACCTCGACAACTTTCTCAAAGGATAACTTTCCAGAATTCGCAGCATCTAACATATAGGGATACAGATTCTCAACACCTGCACAACCATTTGGTATCTTAGTGAAATTATCTTTTCCCCAATCTTTTTCGTAACTTTGGAATGGACAGTGATCGGTTGCAACTGTATCAATAAATCCTGTCTTAATTGCTTCCCATAAAGCATCTTGACTTTCTTTTCCCTTCATCGGTGGGGAACAAACGAAGTTTCTTCCATCTTCTCTCTTATACACATCACATGTGAATTCAAGATATTGTGGACAAGTTTCAACATACACTTCATGTCCTGCCTTCTTAGCTTCTGTACAAGCCTCTAACCCCTCTTTATCCGCCATATGAACGATGTAGATTGGGGCCTCTAGATGCGTTGCCCAGTGAACGGCTCTCTTATCTGCTTCTGCTTCTACGAATTCCGGTCTACTTAAGTAGTGATACCATGCACTGGTCTTACCTTCTGCTAAGAATTCCTCTATATTCAAATCAATCAGGTCTGGATTTTCTGCATGTACATTGATAATAGCCCCAAGCTCTTTTGCTCGTAGCAACAATCTTGCCAATGTGCCATCATCAACCATCATGTTTTCTTTCTTATAGACTAGGAAACACTTAAAGCTTGTGATTCCTTCTTCTACTGCCCTTTCCATTTCCTCTAATATCTCACCAGCGTTTAAATCAGTGATACAACAATGAAATGCGTAATCTACACAAGCTTCATTCACTAGAATCTCTTTCTTAGAATTGATTACTCCTAAGATTGTTTCACCCTTATGTTGAATCGGATAATCAAATATTGTAGTGACACCACCACATGCTGCTGCTCTTGTTCCAGCTAGATAACTATCTGCTGATACCGTACCACCGAATGGCATTGCAAGATGTGTATGTACATCTAACGCTCCTGGTAATACTAACTTCCCAGTGGCATCCACCACTTTATCTGTTTCCCCAACTAAATCTTTACCGATTGCTACAATCTTACCACCCTCAACACCTAGATCCGCTACAAAACTTTCTTTCGCTGTTACAATTGTTCCATTCTTAATTAATAAATCCATATCACACCATTCCCTTCTAAAGATCTAATAGCTTTTCTACTCTTAATTCTTGTTATTATTTAGGTTTCGAGGGTCAAAAGGTCATTAACAACATTGAAGATGAATACTAGGGAATAAGACCTTTTGGCACTTGAATCCTATATTTGTTATTTCATAAACGTATCTAATTTATATACAAGTACAAGTCCTGATCTTTGGTATACTTGTGAGATTTCTAATAAGTCCATACCGCCTGAATTTGCAGCTATTAGATTTGCTAACCAAGTTACGCCAAAATCTACTGTGCCATTACTTACCGCTGTCGTTTCACTAATATCACCACCACCAGATACAACATTTACTTCTAAACCAACTTCACCATAGTAGCCTTTTTCAAGTGCTACATAATAACCCATGAACTGTGCTTGCGGAAGCCATTTTAATTGGATTGTTACGCTAGCCTTTTCAGGAGTTCCAAATTTACCATCGGTTGATGCAGCTGCTCCTTCCCAGTAAGAAGTATCTCTAACATCATCTAAGGTAAGTTTGCTAAGTTTATCCGCAGCTGCCTTATCATCAAGTGCAATGTATTTCTTAGCTAATTCTAGTGTTTGGCTCATAGCTGCTTCGTCCATCTTACCGAGCTCTGTAACCGTATTACCGTTTATATCTGTTTCAACTAACTTCTTAACTTCGCTAGCCATATAGGATTGGTGATTTGCTGATACAGAAGAACCATATTTGTATACAATTTCAGCTGCTTCTTCAGGGTTTTCGCAAGCGTATTTCCAGCCCTTCATAGAAGCATAGATGAATGCTTTTACCGTATTAGGATTTTGCTCTGCGAATGCTCTAGTACAGAAGATATTATCCTCAAGCATCGCTACACCCTCATCATTCATATCGATTGTACCAACGGTGTCCCCATAATTGTAAGCACCATCATAATTGTTTTTAACTAATCCAAGCTCGTTATACGTCATTGCAGAAGCTAATGTAATAGAATCATCGTCAAAGCCGTCCATATCGAATGCCTGACTTAAGTATGTAATTGGTTGACCATATTTGGTTAACAATGCTTGGATTTCATATTCATTACCAAGCCCCCAGTTACCAACTTTTCCTTCTGATGCTGCTAGTTTAACAATCTCCTCATTTGACATTACTGTCCCTGCTTCTGTAGAAGTATCTGCTGTTTCACCTGCCTCTGTATCTGTTGATACTGTTTCTTGTGTTTGGTTACCAGTTACTTCCTTCTTATTGCTACTACAACCAGCTAATGAAGCCATTACCAACGTTGCGGCCATCAATATAGCTACCATTTTCTTTGCTTTACATCTTCTCATATCTTTCATAAAATCCTCCTGTCTGCCATCAGTTGCGGCACTATCTTTTATTGTAGAACAACCATATTTTAAGCTATGAAACACTCCTGACCACTATTTTCTGTTCCTTAGCAAAATACCTTCAAACATCATTAATAAACAATACATACTTACACCAATTAGGCACGCAACCGCAATGTAGGTCCAAGCTGTTGCATACTGTGCAATAACGATATTCTCTCTAATCTGCCTGCCAACTCCCGTTATATATTCTGCAAAATATTCACTTACAATTGCACTAATAACACTAGATGGTACTCCTACTCGAAGTGCTGTGAATATATAAGGCACACTGTTTGGTAGTCGTAACTTAAAGAAAACCACTCTGTTCTTTGCTGCATAGGATTTCATCAAGTCTAAGGAAAATTCCTGCAAATCGTTCAGTCCTCTATATGCATTCACACTCATCGTTGCTATGGAGACAATTATGACTACTAATACCTTCGCTACCATACTTCTTACACTTGCATCACTACTCACATCTTTTGTCCAGTTTGTCATAACTGGTGCAAGTGCTACAATGGGAATGGCATTAAATGCTGCAACAATGGATAATCCACCTGTCCCCCATCTTGGAAACACCGTTGCCAAAACCGCGATTAGATATCCTATGAAAGAACCAATGGCTAAACCGATTACTGCAACTAAGACTGTTGCCTTTACATTCAACATTATCTTAGGAAGGTTATCCCCTATGATGCGATTAATCTGACTTGGTAGTGGTAATGTAAAGGTATCTGTACCCAGTATCTTATGTAAAATCTGTGTTTGCCATAATGTAAACACCAACACTCCAAGTGCTACTGGTAATATGACGCTTAAGAAAGGCTGTACCTTAGGATTCCTGAAAAACCGTATGAATATATTTTTCTTTCTTTTTATCATCTACACTCCGTCCTCTCTTATGGTTTTTTCCTTCTTTTTCGATCTGCTCTCATATATGGGGATACTCGTTTTTCCAATACTCCCATTAATACACTACTTAAGATACCGACAAAAGCACTGAAGAATACTATTTGCCAGAACACATAGATACTCATGGCATGCTTTAGTGACTGCGATAACATACAACCAAGTCCACCATCTCCTTGTAAAGTGTCAACTAAAATAGACGCAGTTATTGCCATAGGAGCTGATATCTTCAACCCAGTGAAAAAATAGGGGATACAAGACGGTATTAATACCTTCCGATAAATCGTCCACTTACTAGCTGCATAGGAATACATGAGTTCATATTTCTCCTTCGACACAGAATTAAGTCCTGCCAACGTATTGGTTGCTACTGGATAAAACGTTAATATTGCTGCAATTACGATACGACTGGTTCCTATGTCATGGGTAATTGCTAGTATTATGGGTGCCATCCCAATAATCGGGATCATCTGAATCAACATCAGATATGGAAATATGGTTTTCTCAACCAGCCCGGATAATTTCATTAGTAATGCCAATAAAAAGCCAAATAATGTACCGAATAAGAATCCTATAAAAGCTCTTTCTAAAGTAGCTTTCGCACTATTCCATACAATCTGTTTCGCTGTCTGTGAATTGCTGACCATCTTATCATCGAATACTGAATCCACAATCTGACTTATGTGAGGAAGTACATTCTCTGGAGTACGTTTCGTCGTCTCCATCTTAGCCGCTCCCATTTCCCAAATTGCTACCAGTACAATAACCCAGACAAGCATAATAAACGGTTTCGAAGATACGATCTTCTTCGCTTTACTCATAGGCTTCCTCCTTCAAAACTGTTTCTTACTTTCGCAACAAACTCAGTGAAATGAATACTATCTTTCATACCGATTGTTCTCGGTCTAGGAAGATCAATCTCTACTACAGCTGATAATCTTCCTGGATGCGGAGAAAGTACACACACCTTATCGGATAGATAAACAGCTTCTTGAATATTGTGGGTAACAAAGATAACTGTCTTATTGGTTTCCCTCCATATCTTTAATAAATCATCATGTAGTTTTTCTTTGGTGAATTCATCTAATGCTGAAAAGGGTTCATCCATTAATAGAATATTAGGCTTTATTCCAAATGCTCTAGCGATCCCGACTCTTTGTTGCATACCACCGCTTAACTGTTTTGGATAGTGATCTGCAAATTTTGTTAACCCTACAAGATCTAACATTCTATCTGCTTGTTTCTTGCGTTCTTCTTTACTCCAATACATAATCTCTAATGGTAATTCCACATTCTTCTTAACCGTTCTCCACTCAAACAATACGGGATTTTGGAATACAATACCGAATTTTTGTTGTAACCGAATCTCTTTTGGTGTCATTCCACTGATTCTTACCTTCCCAGAAGTTGGTTCTAACAAATCGGCTATTGTTCGAAGTAAAGTCGTCTTACCACAACCTGACGGTCCAAGAAGGGCGATAAACTCGCCTTTTTTAATATCAAGATTAATATGCTTTAAAGCTTGCACATCGTTACTGTTATTATCCTTGAATGACATGCATACATCATCAATCTTGATTTCTACTTCTCTCTCCACTTCTATTTCTTTTATCATCTCACTCATATCGATTCCTCCTGTATTATGTAATAATCATTGAATCGTCTCCAAACACCTAGTGATCTCCCATTACAACGAATGGACTATTATTCGAAAACTTGCTTTGTAAAATCCTGCACTAAGTTCGGCTTGATAAGCAACAAAAAGCGTGGCAGCAGGTCATATAAATGACACCGTTGTCACGCTTTCTTAATAAACTTCCTTATATAATTTCATACAATCTTCTTTCGTAACCACTCTTCTAGTGTTTGAAGGACTTCCACTTGCAACTGCATCGGTCGCCATCTTTTCAATAACACTCTCAAACTTATCTTGATTAATTCCATATTCACTTAAAGTAGGTATCTCACAAATCTTGCAGATTTCTTCTAACTTAACGATGAATTTATCTGCTGCAATGGTGTCGCTTTCCTCTACAGTTGCAACTCTCGTCTCTCTGGCTAGGATTGCTAATCGATCTGTTACCTCTGTTGCTGCAAACGCCATACATCTGGTCAACAACATCGCATTGGACATCCCATGTGGTACATGGAATAGAGCACCGATTGGTCTACTCATACCATGCACTAAAGTGACACTGGAATTATTAATACAGATGCCCGCTTCTAGTGCCGCAATTGCCATCTCTTCTCTTGCTTCCAGATTACTACCATTTTGATATACTAGAGGTAAGTATTTAACAATACGTTTGATTGCCGAAACTGCTAACGTATCCGTCATAACCGTTGCTTTCTTCGAGGTATATGCTTCTACTGCGTGAGTTAAGGCATCTAATCCTGTTGCCGCAGTAACAGACCTTGGTGCTGTCATTCCGAATTCATAATCTACTATTGCAAGCTCAGGTATAAGATAATCACCCTTTAATAACATCTTGATATCCTTCTTAGAATCTGTAATAATAGTAAATTTCGTTGCTTCCGAACCTGTTCCAGCTGTTGTCGGAATTGCAACTACTGGTGGTATTCTATTCGGTATCTCTTTACCGTTATAATCTGCGATAGCACCAGGATTCGTAATCATGGCACCGATTGCTTTTGCTGCATCAAGTGGACTTCCTCCCCCGATACCGATTAAGAATTCACAATTATTATCTTGATACACCTTGATACCCTCTTCAATCATGCAATCTGTGGGTTCACCAGTTATACCATCGAAAATATTATATTCCACTTCTAAATCATCTAATTTTTCTATTAATGCTTGCATCATCGTTGATCTCACAACATGTTTACCTGTAACGATTAACGCTTTCTTCCCATATGATTTTATATAACCTTTTGCTTCATCTAATGCTCCCTTGCCAGTAATGATATGGATTGGGACCGTAAACTGTGCCATCTAATTCACCTACTTTTCTTTATTCATTAGGATAATACTCTTTAGATATATTCCTTATCAACTACAGCTAATACTTCATCCATCTTTACTAATTCTTCTTTTAATTGTTCTTCTGTGATAATTAAAGGTGGGTTAACAAACAACATGTTCTCATGGGAATACGTCATGAATCCCTTTTCTTTAAGCTTAGCAACGATACTTCCCATGACACCGTTTGGATCCTTACCATATTCAACAAGAGGTTCTTTTGTTTCCTTATCTTTTACTAATTCAATAGAGGAGAATAATCCGATATATCTAACATCGCCTACGCATGAGTGTTTTTCCTTTAATTCCTCGAGTAAATCACCAAGAACCTTCCCCACTTCATTAACATGCTTAATTATGTTTGATTCTTTATAATAGTTAATACAAGCAACACCAGCTGCGCATGCAAGTGGATGACCACTGTAAGTAAGTCCACATGATAGCAAATGTTCATCAAAATATTCTGCAATTTTACTACTAACTGCTACTCCACCTAATGGAACATATCCACAATTAACACCTTTTGCAAAACTTACTAGGTCTGGTTTAATTTCAAAATTTTCAAATGCAAACATCTTACCAGTTCTTCCGAATCCAGCCATAACTTCATCGCATATCATTATAATGTTGTATTTATCACAAAGTGCTCTAATCCCTGGCATATATCCTTTCGGAGGAATAATAACACCATTGGAACCTGTTATTGTTTCCATTACAATTGCCGCAATGCTATCTGCTCCTTCATATTTGATTTGTTCTTCTAATTTTGTAAGATAGAATTTCGTTGCCGCCTCTTCAGAAGGGAAATCAATCGCTTCACGATATATGTATGGATCAAAGAACTTAACGAATCCCGGAATTCCAGGTTCCAATGGGAATCTTCTAGGTTCTCCAGTAAGATTTCCCGCTCCAAAGGAAGAACCATGATAACTTCTGTATCGACTAAATACCTTATTCTTACCAGTATACATCCTAGCTATTTTAATTGCGTTCTCATTGGCATCTGCCCCTGCGTTGGTGAAGAATACTTTCCCAAAATTATCTGGCAGTAGATCAATAAGCATCTTAGCTAGTTCTGCTCTAGGTTCCACTGCATAAGAAGGTGCAAGATAACAATATCTATCAACTTGCTCTTTAATCGCATTAGCAATTGTTTGATTGCCAAATCCAACATTTAAGTTGACTAATTGAGCTGACATATCTGCATATCGCTTTCCATCGTAATCATACATATAGATGCCTTCTGCTTGTTCAATAGGAACTGGATTAAGCGTCTTTTGTTTACTCCATGATTGCAACACATATTTTCTTGATAATTCTTTTATTTCTTCTCCTGTCATATCCATCTCTCCTTCGATTACATCTGTGCATTAGCACATGTAAATATGTATTTTAGGTGAAAACTATTCTATTATAGTTTCATTATTTGTGCTTCAACACAATTACTGTTGTGTTTGATGTATTATTTATATCGCTATTTTGAGTTTTCTACAATCACAAAAAAGAAGTAACTATCTACTACTTTTGTAGTAATCAACTTTGTGCAAAGTACTACTTCTTATAAAAGTCTAAATTTGATAATCTCAAGAGTATCCTTACTTTCAAGCAAAAAAAGACTACCAATAATGGTAGCCTAAAGTAGTATCTTAATATTACATCTGTTCAATATTTTTCATGTTTTTCTTTATCGCATACATATTACGGTCTGCTCTTCGAACCAAATCTTCTATGTATCGATCCTCATTGTTATTCCATTTAGCATAACCAATGGCAAAATCCACTTTAATTTCATCAGTACAATTATGCAATCTATCATTCTCTATCGTTTCCAGCACATTAATTAATTGCATGGTATTAATATTCTCAAGAAATACTACGAACTCATCCCCACCATATCGATAGATCTCACCGAACCCCTTCAATGTTCTTGCAAGAATCATAGCGGTTAATCGGATTAATTCGTCTCCCTTTTCATGCCCTAGTGTATCGTTAACATTTTTAAGATGGTTAACATCTATCAGCAAGCACCAAAGTTTTTCTATTTCTTGTTGCTTTTGGTTAAACAACTGTATCTTCTTGTTATAAGCATTCCGATTCTTTACACCAGTGCTCTGATCTATATAAAACTGTTGTTCAACTATATTATTATGAATTCCTATAATTTCATCAATAATTGTTTTTGCATTTACTTGATCAGAATTACATTCTCTATTCTTCCATTCCAGTTGTATGTTATTCTCAAAAGCTAATTTAAACATACAATCATGATAACACGTAGTCAATTTATCCAAGTGTTTACTTTTTCCCGAGATAATTAATGATACACTACTTTCACTACTACGATATATACCTTTGTTAAATTCATCTCTAAATGCTTTGTCAACAATCATCATGAAGTGATCCTTCTTGCTTTGATCAACCTCGATTACGAATGCAGTTAAAATTACATTCTCCTTATGTTCGAGCATCTTATCCTCTAGTACTTTATAAAAACCATATTGATTTACTAGCTTTGTTTGCATATCCACATATTCTCCTGGATCTTCAAGCGACAAGAAGATATTAAACATAACTAATGTCTCAAAAAAACCGCTTATTAAAACAGTAGGAAGTACAAATTGCAAGATACATCTAATCGTTACCAGTACTATAGAACGAATAATACCATTTCGCCTATTCTTGTTGATCACTCCCCAATACTTTATGCATAATACAATCATACATACAATATAGAACATACAACTAACATAATTTATGTTTATTACTGGTCCTAACGAATACTTCACATCTGGAACCACTACATAATAGATTCCACCAAACACTGAAGTAATCAATGATATGACAATTGGAAGAAGTAAAAATATCTTAATCTGAAATGACTTAATCAAAATTCGTATATAGGATAATAAATAATAAAACAGAAGAAACACAAACAAATTATATGTATATAATGAGACCCGATGAGAGATATCTTCTAGCCAGAACGGTATGGTATCTAGATGATTCACGGTATACTTTGTTATCATATCAAAGACTAAATTAATAACCAGATTACATAGCATACAAATATAAATAACAGTTGTAACCGTGTGCAATTGCTTTTTTAGCAAATAATACTCCCCTAATAATAATACAACTATCAAACATATTAGTTGTGATTTATAATCATTCATACTATCCCCTACCTAATTTTCATTCGTCTTACTATATGTTTCTCTTACATATACTATAACGAAGCTGCATTGGGTAAACCCAATCCAACTTCGTAGTATTTGATAAGTACAAGTGCCCCTCAGCACTTTGAAAAATTGACTAAGGCAAATTATTTGAAAGGCTTTTGACACCCAAACCATTTACTCAAACTTCGCATATAAAAAAATTCGCTCAGAATAGTTAATTGCTATATTCAAAGAAAAACTAACTGAACATGTCAACACTACTTATCGAAATCTTCAAGTGCGAAGTTGGAGAAATTTAATATAACATCAATATATCACAACCATATGCATATTACTAGTCCTAATTACCTATTTAATTATCCCTTATCATTATTCTTTCACTAACTTTATCAAATAGTAGATATCCCCTTCTTTCTGCCTCGTCAATTCCTTGGGCACAAGCTGCCTCCATAACTGCTCCCAATCTAGAAAATCCGAATATCTTAGCAGTTTCCCGTATCATATCATTCTTACTTATGCTAATCTGTGAAGATATAATTTCCTTCATCGCATTAGCAATCTCATACGGTGGGATATCTTCTAGGTTTCTTTTATCTTTCTCTTCATTAGCAACACGATAATCCATATAATCTTCTGGATTTTGATCCATTCTCCAATAATAACTCATATCACCAACTACAGTTTTATTAAGATTACCACCTTGTCTTAACTCTTGCAGAATACTTGCCAAACGGTTTTCTACTCTACTTCCTAAACGGGTAATATTCCAGCCCGAAACAACCTTCTTAGTAAGTAGCCGTTTACTAATAGGAGCTTCATTCTTAATAATATCCATTATCACATTACGAATCTGCAGATCCGTACTATCTTGATAGAAATCATCTTGAAAACCAAATTCTTTCACTTTCGTTGGTTCGTAAGAACTCGACTTCTCGTGTCCTGAAGTAGCAGCAATTTCTTCTTCTGGTACTTCACTTGCAAGACGCTCATTACTACTTTGCTTTTTCGCATTTCCAATTAATGCTTTTGCAATAGAAGCTTTCACTTTACTTAATACCTTATCTGGATTATCTAACCAATCTAGAATCCATATTGCATGAAGCTTCCAACCAAGATCTGTTAACACTTGTGGTTGTAATAAGTTACGCTCTCTTGCCGTATTCACTTCCCTAGCATTATCTCCATCAAGTAGTATTCCTAATATATAAGTATTCTCATCCTTAGGATTGATTACACCTATATCTATTGTATACTTAGACCACCCAACATTACATCTTGTTTTATATCCCATATTCTCAATCTGCTTAGCTATGTATTCTAGGAGAGTAGTATCTTTATATACAACATCTTCCTTATGAACAGAGATTGCACTCTTTCCTGCTCTGGCATAAGTAAGGAATCCCTTTAATCCAGCAACTCCCTCAGAACGTGTTCTAGTTAGATCAATCTGTTCAGGTGTTATCGTTGAATATACCAGCATCTCTTTTCTTGCTCTTGAGATAGCAACATTCAATCTACGATATCCCCCATCTCGGTTTAATGGTCCAAAGTTCATAGAAACCTTACCGTCTTTATCTGGTCCATACCCTACAGAGAACAAGATAACATCTCTCTCATCACCTTGTACATTTTCAAGGTTTTTGATAAATATAGGCTCTAGCATCTGTTCGTTTATCTTCTCTAATTCCTGATTATCTAGAAATTCTTTTTCTAACAAATCCTCAATTAGATTCTGTTGCGCAGAACTAAATGTTACAACTCCTATACTATCTTTTCTCTTCTTCTCATCTAGGAGACGATTACAGATTTCTTTTACAACTGCCATTGCTTCCGCTTGGTTTTGCTTCGTTCCACCTTTATCATAAAGTCCATCAATCGGAACCAACTTAACTCTCGAACCCATTTCGTCAGGCGAAGGATAGGTGTATAGACGATGTCCATAATATTTGGCATTACTATAAGCAATCAAGCTTTCATGACGAGAACGATAATGCCATAGCAGGTGTTTTTGTGGCATAGATAATGCCATACAATCATCTAAAACACTCTCTAAATCCTCTAATTCATAATTCTCTTCGTCATAATACGTATTACGGAAAAAACGAGTTGGAGGTAATTGTTTTGGATCACCTACGATAATCGCACTTTCTCCTCTAGCTATCGCACCAACCGCTTCACAAGTTGGCATTTGAGAAGCTTCATCAAAAACTACGATATCGAATTTTTGAAGTTTTGGATCAAGATACTGAGCAACAGACATCGGGCTCATAAGCATACAAGGACATAATCTTGTGATTAGATGCTTCGTCTGGTCGAACAACTTACGAATTGACATCATTCTACCCCCGCTCCGAATTGCCTTCTGAAGTATTAAAAGCTCTGAAGAAGCAGCTCCCGTAACAGAAGAATCTGGTATCTTAGAATACAATTTCGCACTCAACTCTTGCATTGTAAGTTTATCAAACTCTTCTGTAAGTTCCTTATATTTCTTAATCGTATCTTCGAATTGCACACCTTGGAAATTCGTTAATATTGGCTCTGCTTGAATTGTTCTTTTAATGATTGCTAAATTCAAATTACATATAAAACTCTCTACTAGTTCTTCTGGCAGTATCTTACCTGATAGGAATTCATCTGCTGCCATATTAAAACCATAATTTCTTACCTTGTCAATCTGTTGCAACAAAGCTGACCAATCTCTAAGTTCACCAATATGATTCACCCATATAGAAAGTTCATCTCTTGTTTTCGAAATCCAGTTGTCATCTTGATGGTAACAATCTATCCTAGCCTGATACTGATTAACAAGTTGTACTTCTTTTGTCATGCACAACTGCCAGCACTGAAGATAATTCATGATATCATTTTGTAAATAATCTTTTTTCGGACTATGTAGTGCAACTAGTTTTCCTAATTTTTGAGTTGCGGTTATTACATCATCTCTATCTAATGCAATCTCCGATAATGCACTACGTAATTGCAAGGTATCCTGTAATGCCTGCGTAAGTACCTCCCAGTTTGTATGTAACCCTTGCCATAGATACGAGAAACTTCCTGTTATCGTAGGGTCAAGATTTTTCAAGTAATCGCATAGTTGTAACCGCTTAATAAGTTTGTTATACCATATAGTAATAGTATGATTATCCACATCAATCGGAGCTTTTGCATACACTCTTAATTCTTTTATTAATTTATTCTTCGTTAGTATCCTTCGAATAAACCACTTTGATCCTACTTCCTTCCACTCTTTAGATGCTTTATCCACATCGTATTGATATACCTCAGCATCAAAAGCCTGACCAATTTCTTTTTCTAGAGATACCAATTCTTTACCACAAGCTACCACATCATATAAGTTCTTTTCTTTTCTCTCATTTACCGGCTCTAACATCAAACTATCTAGTTGGTACCTAGCGCTAGCTAGACAACTTAGTAACTCTGTAAATGCTTTATAATTCGAATAATTTTCTGCTATTCGTACGTCAAATACCGCCTCGAAAGAATGGAACATCTCATCTAACTGTATTAACGCTTCAGCAAATTCCTTACATAGCTTTGCAAAAGATTCTCGCAGCTCTAGAGAATAATTAGGATTATGATATCGTTTGAATACAGAATGTACTCCTCCTTTACATTCTTCACTTGCTCTCTTACACTGTCTAATTCCTTCTAACCATTCCTCATACATCCCTTCTTTTAACTTAGATATGCATGTGTCGTCGATTGTAAGAACATCTTTATATTGTTTATATGTCTCATATCTACTAATGGCATCGTATAAAGACATACCATACTCTCGCTTCTTATGAATAGCTTCTATAACTTGATTTAGTTCTTGTCGTAACATATGGACCTGTGTTGCAACTTGATTGTATTCTCCACTTGTTCTCGTCTTCGATACTTGTAAAACTTGATCTAATTGATTCAGTACTTCTTTTTTCTGTGCCTTATTCGAATGAAGTTCTAAACAAAATGCACCAAGTCCTAAGTTTTCTAATCTCTTTTGCACAACTGATAACGCCGCCATCTTCTCCGCTACAAACAACACTGTCTTTCCATGGAATAATGCATCTACAATTATATTGGTAATTGTCTGTGATTTTCCTGTTCCTGGAGGACCATGGAGTACAAAACTCTGTCCCTTACTAGCTGCCCAAATAGCTTCTAATTGAGAAGAATCCGCACAAATCGGAACAGCCAAATCCATTGGAGCAATCTGTTCATCAAATTGTCTTGCCGTTATCGTATTCCCTTGTGGTGACCACTCTAGTTTCCCTGATAGTAAACTGGCAACTAATTTATTCTTCATCAGTTCATCAGTTCGGCTATGAATATCATTCCATAATATAAACTGATTGAATGAAAATAATCCTAAGAACGCATATTCTTCTACCGACCAGTTTGGCTTATTAGCAATTGCCTTTCTGACTTCACGAAATACATACGATAAGTCCACACCACATTCATCCGTTGGTAATGGATCGAGTCCTGTAATCTCAATATCATAATCCTGCCGTAACAGCTCCAATAAGGTTATGTTCATCTGGATTTCTTCATCTCGAATTCGAATGCCATATGTATGGGCTTGCACTTTTCTAACTAGATCAACAGGCACTAAAACCAACGGAGCATATCTTGCATTCTGACTCTGCTTTGTTTCATACCAACGCAAGAAACCTAAAGCTAGATACAACGAGTTTGCACCATTTTCTTCGATTACAGTTCGTGCTTGTCTATGAATATTCTTTAACACACCATCTAATTCTTCTTCCTCTAGAAACGTTCGTATTCTTCTATGGGTGAATTCCGAAGTGGCAATTGCTTCAATGTATTCCACATCCTTTTGAATTGGATATACATTCAAATCATTACGCATAGTAGCAATTTCTTTGGGCTTACCCATGATTATAAACTGTTCACCACTAGCTATGTGATCCCGTAATTCAAAAAGGTTAGCCGTCATCAGTTGCACCGTTGTCTTCGTCTTTCTAAAGTTCAATAACGTATTACGTAGACTTAAATCCAACAATTTTCTTTCCCATAGTCTTACTTTTGACTGTCCACTCGTTGTATCTATAGCTTCCCTCTTATTGTAGTCATATCCTAAGAATTCTTCTGACATGTCAGTATCCTTGCTTGTAATCACGTCAACTGTCACATATTTATCATCCTTTTGAATACGCAAAGGAAGTGGACAAATTCCACTCGCACGACAACTCTTAATATCTACAGCTATTAGAAACATCTCTGTATTAGAGACGTGTTCTTTCGCATCTTTCTTTGCTTGCATAAAATCTACGCAATGATCTTTAATAATATCGGTGCACTCTATAAATCGGATACAATCCTTTCCTTCCTCTCTCTTCGTTAGTACAATTAAATCGTCTTCCACACATTCTGCAAATGATTCTTCCTCCAAATGACAACCAAGAAACGCATGTCCTCTAAGAAAAACTACTACCGGTTGTAAGCCGATTGCCTCTAAACAACTTACATACAGTAAAGATAATTCCAACGCAGTTCCCCTACCTTCTTCTATCACCATCTGTGGTAGATGCAAACTCTGACCATTCGTTTCGTAACTTACCTTTGGAACTTCTAACTCTAACTCAAGGTCCTGCAATGTCTTATAGATAGCCTTCATCTGTTCCTCTACTAAATCAGGATTTTTCGTTTGATATCCTGTAAAACAATCTGTATTCCCCCATGCCTTTAGATAATTAGTCGCATTTTCAACTATGTCATTCACCTTTGGATGAAACGGAGTTACGTAGGCAGCAATCATCTCAGGTAAATAATTAATACCCGTCCATTGATCATAAGCAAGTATTGTGATAGGATATGTCTTAATCCAAATACAATTCTGTGCTTCTTTTACTTCGATCGTTAATTTTCCTTCTATCTTCTCTGTCAACGAAATCAAGTACTCCATAGAAGGGACAATTCGTATCGGTGATAACTCCACTGGCTCACTTGGTTTCAAACACTTGATATTAACTTCGTACGGAACTGCGAATTCTGGTTGGAACGAGACCTTGATAGTAAGGTCTGTGTATATTTCTTTTGAAGTATTCGCTATCACTAGGCTACTGATAATTGGTATACAATTTTGCTGCAATGCATAATGAATTGTTTCATTTATATGAGTTTCTACCGTAATTTTTCTCAAAGTGATCCCCCTCTTAATGGTATATTGATAACTGTTACGCTCTCTATATGATTCCATATTTTTACATTTATTCATTATACCATCTATTGGTAATAAAATCCATATAAAGTTCTTGCTAATTATAAAGCACAGAGTATAGAGGAAAGAAGGACTAATTACCATCTAGATAGCTGGTAACTAGTCCTTCTTTCGTCCTTCTTTCGTCCTTCTTATGAATTACAACTTATTCCAATTGTTTAATAATCCAATTTAACCAACATCTTATTGATGTCAACTTAAATGCTAGCTTTATACTGTAACCCTTGTGCTTCTAAGAAGGATTTAGCCACAGCTTCAACAATTTCATTAAATTTACTCTCTAATAGAATATTATCGCTGTCATTGGTAATAAATCCAATTTTAATTAGTATTGCAGGCATATTCGTATGATATAATACAGTAGGGCACTTTCTTGATTTAACTCCACGATTTATAAAACCTATTGCTGCAATACTATCATTGATATCCTTAGCAATCTTATATTTCATACCCTTTTTATTGTAAACCAATGTCTCAATCCCAGAAGTTTTTTTGAATATAGCAGTATTCCTATGAATTGATATAAAGTAATCAGCATTTAAGCGATTTCCTATATTCGCTTTATTAATCGGGCTGCTATATATATCATCAGTTCGTGTATACACAACGTCTACTCCATTTGCTTTTAAAATCTTACCGAGTTGTAACGCCAAACGTAGCGTATCATCTTTTTCATATCTTTTACCATTAACTGTACCTGGATCTTCTCCACCATGTCCAGCATCAATACAAACTCTTAACGGCATGCCATCGCTCCAATCATAATCGTCAATATTCGACATGTTTCCCTATCAGCTTATGCGCTTTGTTTGAATTGGTGCATACTTTTATATATATTTAATTATTTATTCTATATTACCAGTTTCCTTGTATATTTTAGTTATTATGGTTTCCATAGACAACTCTTTAATTGATATATCTGTAAAAGTACATTGTGAAGATAGTTCGTTCATAAACTCACTGATTGATATTACATCGGTATCTACCTCTAATGTGGTCTTTTGGTGTGATAATTCACCGATTACAGTTGTTCCTCTAATATCAATATTCCTGATTCCATCAACTGTTCCCTTCCCCGAATAAGAATCCACAGTCAACTCAACCACTTTCTTATTACCTAGATTTCTTCTAAGGTCGACAATTGAACCATCAAACACCTTTTCTCCTTTATTAATAATAATTACATCCTTTGCTAATTGCTGTACATCTTCAAGATCATGGGTAGTTAGGATAAAGGTGGTTCCTCTCTCATTCATTTGTTTAATAAATTCTCGTATATTTTGTTTAGCAATTACATCTAATCCAATGGTAGGTTCATCTAGATAAACAATAGGTGGATTATGAAGCATTGCCATAATGAATTCACATTTCATACGTTCACCTAAGGATAATACCCTAGTTGGTCTCATAACCTTATCTTCAAGTTCAAGAATCTCTATTAAGGTATGCAGTGTTTCTTCATATTCTTTATCAGGAATTCCATAGATAGCTTTGTTCATTCGAAAGCTATCAAGAGGAGGGATATCAAATATCAATTGGCTCTTTTGTCCAAAGACAGCTCCCATATTCCGCACATAGGAGATACGATCTTTATAAGGATTAAAACCCATAACATTAATAACTCCTTCTGTCGGATGCAAGGTACCCGTCAGCATTTTTATTGTGGTTGATTTGCCTGCACCATTTGGTCCTAATATACCAATGATATCTCCTCTTTTTACTTGAAAGGTCACATCTTTTACTGCATCCACATATACTTTTTCTCGATGAAAGAAACTTCTAATACTAGCTTTAAATCCGCTCTCTCTTTTATATGTAGTATACTTTTTACATAAATGTTCTACTGAAATTATATTATCCACAGCTCGTTCCTTTCTGTTTATCTTGTTAGGATTCGTGGGGCAAATATTCAACCGCCAACTCCCTCATATAGTCGTACCATATAACGATATACCCATACCCCCAACATCAGAAATAGAATACATGGAAGAATGGATACAAGCATCCACCACTCTAGCCTACCTAATAAAGCAGATGCTGGGAAAAAACCAATCATTCCTACAGGCAATATAAATGAAGTCAAATATATAATACTTTTATTAAATATAGTTTGAGGGTAATTTCCAAATTGGCGTACACTTCCATACATTTCAGGTATACGTGAATTTGCCACCCATTTAAATGAAGTTGCTGCCATCAAAAGCTCCATTCCAAGCATTACAAAGAGCCCCATGAGGAATAACAATAGAAATTGTAGCCACATAAGTATGGTAGCATTCCCAACATGCTCCAAAGAGATGATAAAGACAACCATACCACCAGCAACTACACTGAAACTATGAATACCAAAATTAGTAGCTAGTAGGTAAAACATACAATCTACCGGCTTTATTAAAACAGTTTCAAAGGTTCCCTCCCTCACGTGTTCCATTGTATTCCATACCATTCCTCCAAAAAACATATTGGAGAGTCCTGTGGACATGGTAAATATAGATTGTATTAGCAAAACCTCATACATAGACCAGCCCTCAAAGCTTGCTCCTGAGCCATAGATAAGAAGTGTAACTAATGGGAATACAATATTTCCAAGCAAAGTTATTATACTATGTAAAATAAAATTCGCACGGTAGGTAGCAGCTGATGCAATAGAGACTCGCATGGATTCTTTATAAATCAAAAGGTATTTTTTCATATTAATTCTCCATTCTTTCCGTAACCCACAGACTTTTTACTTTTGGCCATAGCCACAATTTTAGTGTGAAAAATCTTGATTTTCACCCTATCCTCCAACAGCAGTAAAACGATATATCGCTCGTCGGTATAATACTTCACTCAATCCAATAGTTAGTAATAATATAATTCCCTGAAGTAATACAATCTGAGGAATGCCCATGGAGATGCCTGCTAATGTATAACTACCGGAGAACACCATAGCTGGAACATACGTAGTATATTGAAATGGGAGGAAGAACAATAGTTTCTGAATAAAGTCTGGAAAAAATACAAGAGGAATCAAAGCTCCGGAAAAAACACTGGATAATGCTTGGAAAACATTTCGGATTCCAGATGCTTGTACAAGCCAAAAAGCAGATAACCCAATACAATAATTCACATAGAAATTCATCAAAAATGCAAATAAGATTGAAATTAAGGTATATCCTAGATATCTTGGGATCATATTAATTTTAAAAATAAATTGGAATATAAGAAAACATGGTAAGAATTCAAACAAAAATCCTAACACACGGTGTCCTAATTTTTGTGACAAAGCAAAAAAACGATGATGAATTGGTCTTAGTTGAAAGGTTAAAAACTTTCCTGAATGTACCAACATCTGCAAGTTCCAATCTGCAAAATCCATAGTTAGATAACCAATTAATGCAATAGCTCCATAGTATCGTAACATTTGTTCTAGTTCTAATCCATGTAAAGCAGCACCTTGATTTCCATATACAGCATTCCAGATAAAATACTGGACCAAAAAATATACTGGCCCTACAAATATTGATACCATGGAGTGGGTGCGATAAGCACTCCACTCCTTATATGTTACTAAGGCTACCGCTTTGATTACTTCAAAACGATGCTTTATATTGTTCATAAAATTCTCCATTCTTTCCCTAGTTTGTTAACTGTGGATTTGATTAGATAATCCCCGACCAGATAATAGAAGCCACATTTCGAAGGGCATGTGCGTGCCATTGTGTATCATAAAATTGGCAGGTCCAAACAGAAACAAATCTTTCTTCAAAATCAATCATTAAGGAACAAGCACCAAAGCCCTCATGACTAATGACTCCTGGGGTGATTAGCATAGATTCATTATTGCTATTAAATACATCAGGACCTAGACCATAAGAGCGATAATTGCCTTGTGCTCCCCAACAAAAATCCTGAACCTCTGGTTTTGTATGTATCCTTCTCATAGCTTCAATGGCTTTACGTCCAATGATTCTTTTTCCATTGTAAGAACCGTAATTCAATATCATATTGCCAAACTTACTTAAGTCACGACAAGTGGAATACAAGCCACCACCCGTGGAAGGAATATAATCCTCGAATATATTTTTTTCAAGCTTTCCTTCCTTCATGGCTGCAAACATTTCTTTTGTATGATTAGAACGAATATTGTAACGGTCAAGCTGCTTTACATCAATCGTAAAGGAGGTATCCGTCATATCACATGGTTTCAAAATATTGTCTTCAATATAGGTGTGGCAATGAACATGACTAATTCTTGTGATAATTTCACCTAGGATTGCAAATCCTACAGAAGAATAGGACCATTCTTTTCCTGGTGAATTCCTTAATCCTTTCTTTAACACAGCTGTAATCCAATCTTTCGGATGGGTTTCGTCTAAAAAATTCCACCAACCTATCTCATACTTATTCTCATGTGCTCCCAAATCTGCACAGAGCCCTGATGTATGAGTTAATATATGTACAATTTGAATATTATTATAAGGTGGAGTATTAAATTCTTCAAGGATCTCTCCAACGGGCTGATCTAAGCGAAGTCCTCCATCTTCTACGAGCTTTAATATTGCTATCGATGTAAACAACTTAGTAATTGAAGCGATTGCAAAAACCGTATCAGGTTCAAACACTCTTGTATCCTCTTCTTCAAAAGAAAGACTTCCCAGTGCATTGTCTACAAAGACTTTTCCTTCATGAGTTAAACAATAGCTTGCTGATATCAGCTCTTTTTTATCAATCATTTCACTAAAATGGTTATTTAATACTTCTAATCTTTCTGCTTCGTAACCCGCTTCTTGTGGTGTATAGGGGGGTTCCTTAATAACTACATTTCCCATAGATAATCTCCTTCTCTATCTAAATTATTTACTCAAGTCCAGACCATATAGCAGAAGCAATATTCCTTAAAGGCTCCGGATACCATTCATAGCCTTTAAATTGAGAAGACCATACAACAACAAAACGTTCTTTGTAGTCTATTGCTAGGCAACAGGTTCCCCAGCCCTCATGACTAAAGGTTCCAGGTGTAATCAATTGAGATACATCAGATTCACTAAATATATCACAGCCAGCACCAAAGCTTTTATATACTCCATTTGCTCCCCAACAATAGGTTAATACCTCAGAAGAGGTATGTAAACGCCTATAAGACTCCACTGCTTTTCGCCCTAATACGTGTCTTCCTTTATATTTACCATTGTTCAAAAGCATAGAACCGAATTTCATTAAATCATCACTGGTTGATAGTAATCCGTTCCAAGTTCTAGGTATGAGTTTTTCAGGTTTTTGTTGATTCCTACTATCCGCACTATCAATCCACTCCTTTGTCCATTCGAATCGCATATTGTAACGTTCCTTATACTCAGAAGAATATTCCCAATGCGTATCGTGCATCTCACAAGGCTTAAGAATATTCTCTGTTATATAATCATGGCAGAAAACCCCACTTATCCTAGTTATAATTTCACCTAACACATTATAGCCTAGAGAGCAATAGGTCCATTCCTTTCCTGGTGCACTTGATACCCCCTTACTTAATAGTGTATGTAACCAATTATCGCTACACATAATTTCTTCAACACCCTCATGGTGTTTGTCCTCCTTTACACCATCATCGCAGTATAGTCCTGAGGTATGAGTTAATAGATGAATCACCTGGATCTGTTGAAAGGGAGGTGTATGAAACTCATGAATGATCTCTCCTACTGGTTGATCTAGTCGAATTCTTCCGTTCTCCACTAATTGCAGAATAGCCACTGCGGTAAACATCTTTGTCACAGAATAGATTCCATATATGGAATCTGGTTGAAATGCTCTCTCATCCCCTTCAATATAAGTAAGCTTACCTAGAGCATTGTTTGCGAATACTTTATTGTCTCTAGCAAGACAGTAGCTTCCAGATAGTAGTTTCTGCTCTTGTATCAATTTTTCAAAGCATTGATTCACGACTTCAAGACGTTCTTCTTGATACAAAGCATCGGTGGGTGAACAATCCACATTACCTTTAATTACTTCCATAGTTCCTCCTATTTTAACGATAATGATTTTGCATTAACTTGGCATTATATTGCATTATTTGGTTTATATTTCTTATTATAACATCTATCGAACATATTTTCTATAAAAAATATCATAAAATTTACATAACACTATATTAAGCGCTCTATATTAAGTATCACAGCCATTGGAACCAGTATGATTATCAATTAACACAAAAAACCCCTTTCATCAGACTTATTTTGTCTAACAAAAGGGGTACTTCATTGCGCTCATCAATGTCTATATAATACCAGCTCTATAATTGAATTCTACCTTCTTTTTTCAAATATTCAATAAAACCTTTACAGCCTGCTAACACATCGCGATACGTTGCATCAAAGTCATGCGTATACCAAGGATCCGATACCTGAGAAGGCGTTCCTGTAAACTCTAACATAAGATAAATCTTATCCTTATGTCCCAGCATACGTTCCATATTTTTGATATTATAATTATCCATCCCAATAAAATAATCATATTTATCATAATCCTGTTTTCTTAATTGTACCGCTGTTTTACCCTCACAGGTAATACCATACTCTTTCAATTTGGATTTCGTCCCATAGTGTACCGAATTTCCAATCTCCTCTGTACTTGTAGCTGCTGATTCGATCTCAAATTGTTCAGCAATTCCAAGCTTTTTAATCATATCTTTTAGAACAAATTCTGCCATAGGCGATCTGCATATGTTGCCGTGGCAGACGAAAAGTATTCGTATCATATAATTCTCCTATTCTAAAATACTGTGAATCGCCCTGTTTTACTTGGGGTTGCAGGCACTTATGTTATTCTGTTTATTTGCTACACAATATAGCCTATCATTGCAAATCATATCCCCGTGTAGTAGTAAAACGTAGTAAAAAATGGGGCGTGCATATTATAAAGATGGAAATGCACCTGCTCACCAAAGTATAGCACATACTTGAAGTTTAATCCATAAAAACAGCCGACCAGATTGCTCAAGTCGGCTACGTAATATTTTCTTTACTCAGAATATTCTTAATTTGTTGGTATAGTTTCATCTGAAGATATTTGTGGTTTTCTATATAAGTAAAACAATACGATTAAAGTTCCCCATGCCGATGATATTAACTTGTTTTATTCCTTAATATCATTTGCAATTTCTTTAATACTTTTTACATTATTCAGACTTGAACGTAATTTACTGTGCCTTTTCCTACGCTTCGAAATATAAAATAAATATCTTTCAATTCCATTTATTGTCGAAATGCAACCTGTCCAACAAGATAGCATTGAATTTCTGGTTTTCTTAATTCTTTCAAAACTCAAATCATTCAGACAGTGTTCTATTTCATTTTTACTGCAACTTCCAATACCATCCCACTGATACTTATTATCCGAATTAGTCAATCTTAACATAAATAACTGAAACCACATATCCTTATTGTACTTTCTAAAAAGACGTTTCCCGTTATTCTCCTCAATAAATTTAATTTTATCTTTTATTTCATTTACTTTAGCATCATATTCTTTAAAGTTGTACCTAAGCGAATAGTTATTGGGGGATGGCCATTTAATTTGATAATCGATTTGTCTAATGCAAGAGCTACACTCCTCACAGTTTTCATATACAATTGGTCTAATTTCTAAAAGAATATTTGAAATTTCTATTTGCTTGTCTGCAATATCTTTAATTTTTTCACTTTCTTCTTTCGCCCATATTTCTTCAAATTCATAACTAGCAGATTTCTTTTTTATATAAAAAATATACAAAGATAGTAGCGCTATTATAACAAGAAGAATAGCACTTCCATTATCAATTATATATTGATACACATTTTGAATTTTATGAAGATAATCTATTTCCGAAATCAACTTCAGTAATTTCATTATTTGAGTTTGAAACTTCTTCCATAACCACACTAATATCATTATAACATATGCAATTCTTATACCGATAAAAAATCTTAAAAATGAAAAAACACGTTCAAAAAAAATTAGTATTTTTTCTGGTATATTTATAGCTTTCTCTTGTTCCTTACTTAACTCTTGCATTATAAACAAATTAGGTCTGTAAATCAGATATGGAACTTTTTGCCCAATATATGTAATCGTATATAACATTTTTTCCCATGAACTTACTAAGTCATACCTTGTATATGGTATAATATTCAACCCATAATAATACAATTTGAAATCTTTAATTTTTTCAAGAAGAAAATCAAATATACAAGCCATAATAAAAACTATAAAATACAAATGCCTACCTCCTTAAATAGCATAAATTTCACTACTTACATCTGCCCTCACAATGAGATTCAGCTCAAATTAGGTTAATTATACCATAAGTCAACATAAATATCTTTATTTTTTACCATTTACTCACTGGATTTACCATTGGTATCTTTAGTTTATATGCAAACTACAGGCTAAACTATGTATGTAAAAAACCCCCGCCTGCCATTATCAGATTACGGCAAGCGAGGGTAAAATATCTATAATCGGAGAGGGCTAATGTACTAAATTTTGAAACTAATTACCATATACATAACAAACGGAATATACAGTCAGATTGGAACCAGTCGCACCTACATGAACCTTGTCTAGCATACCACTGAAATTGTTGCTGCCTAAGGCAGATGCACAGTTACTGTAGTTGTATTTTGCGTAGTAGTGTCCGTTTGCGGTTCCACTTTCGCTCATGGTGACTTTGCCCCAGCTTGAACCACCCGACCAGCTCTGTAAAATCAATTCAAGAGCATTTTTGGTGCCGCTATATTCCACATAAAAATGTCCGCCGCTAGTGATAGATGAAGCATCAAAACTTCCACCGTTCTTCGTGGTTGTAACGGAAACTGCTTGATTCCAGTTGCTTGCTGAGTTACTACCATAAAATAGGGAGATATAAGAACTTTCAGAAGACGACGAACTGCTAGAATAAACCGAGCAGATATTCGAAGTGGCTTTAATACCATAGCTTCCGTTAATCAGCGTATTTCCCCAAGTGGAGAGACTTGAGCCGTCCCATGAATTTGCAATATCCAGATAGGAGTAAGTTGAACTGTTTCCCTTCCATGACCATCCTAGATAACCCACGTTCTTAGTCTTACAATAGCTCATAATCGTACCTTCATCGACGTCTCCGTTCGTGTGTTGTGCACCAAACTCACCAATTACGACAGGTACACCTATGCCGAGTGCATTGTCGATATTGTTTTTTACGGTAGAGGCACTTCCACCTGCATATTCATACATATGTATAGAAAAAACAGTGTTACCGGTGCTATCACTATTGTATACTTCTTTGCCGTAATATTTAATGGAATCCGGATATTGTCCCCAGCCGGCGCAGTCAACCATCAAAAGATTAGAAATACCAGCATTGCGTAGTGTCGGGATAGCTGATTTATAGCCCGAAGCCCAAGCGCTTCCGTTCCAGGTTCCATACCATTCATTAGCAATGTTGACAATAACATATTTCTCGTTTCCGTTTAACACATCCTTCATCTCAATCCAGTAGTTCACGGCTGCATTCAGGTCTGAAACGGAGTCGCTTCCAGTTGCATCGTGTACCTCAAGGATGCAGATCAGTTTATTCTGCTTGCACAGACTAATAATATTCTTCAGTTCATCCTTTGTTGTCTTGGAGTAGGACTTGCCGTCAGAAACAACGACTCTGACCGTGTTAGCACCTGTGGCTGCAATTGCTTTCAGTGAAGTTTCCGTATAGGAAGTATACCAGGCATGCGCAACGTTGACACCGCGCATCACAAACGCTTTGCCATTTGCATCCCGAATTGTCGTTCCGTCTACATAGAATCCGCTGCTTGCTGCATGAACCGGCATAGACGGAACCGCAGTACAGATCATACTAATAGCTGCAAGTGTCACAGCCAGCCCACGCAATGCTTTTTCTACGCAGCCAGCTATGCTTTTATATATTTTCTTCATAAAAAATACCTCCGTTTACCATAGTGGAATCCCCATTTCCACTTGGTTTGATTTTTAATTTCTTTGAATTATACAAATAAATATATGTACCTAACATTTTGATAGCGTACTAGCATATTTTCCCTATTTCTTATGCTTCAATTAATATCAGATAATTAGCAAAGACACATGAAAATATGTAGTTGAACAATGCCCCAAGTTTACACTATCATTTATGATATAATCAAGTAATCCCTCTCCTTTTTCCTCCTTTTTTTAGTTCACTTGATTTTATATCCTTTGTTTTGTAAACCTCATTTTATAAGCTTAAATATTTTACAGGTTATTTATTACTTTATTTTTATTTATAATTTATTAATTTAATTTCATATCCAAGTTTGTATTAGCATATTTTTACTCTATTTAGCAATAACATTTTTATTTTTTGTTACTTTTTTATGATTTACACCTTTTTCTCTATACAATCTAATTTAGAGATTATTATTAATATTAATTTTTATTTCGTTAACATAATTATATATTATCATTTTTACTCTTATTTTTACTCTTTTTTTACTCTTGTTTTTACTCTTATTTTTTACTCTTAATTTTCCCATTACTTTAAATCGGAAGTCCTAGTCCTTATTCAGGAAAGCTTCGTGCACCCGCCTAAAATATAAAATGCTCTCTCCTAGATAAACTATCTTAGGAGAGAGCATATATTAGCAAATCAGTTATTTACTTTAACCATATACATTAAATAATTTTTCCCGTAATACCATCGAAAGAATTCCGCCATGGCGGTAGTAGTCTATATCAACTTCTGAATCAAAACGTACTTGTGCTCTAAATTCCTTTTCATTCTTATCTTCTGAAATAGCTTTAACTAGAACTTTTTCATGAGGCTTAATTGACTCATCAATTTTTATTTCAAATGTCTCACTACCAGTCAGACCTAAACTATCCGCAGAATCTCCATCTAAGAATTCAAGTGGAAGAATTCCCATCATTACCAGGTTCGATCTGTGAATTCTCTCAAAACTTTCTGCTATAACAACTTTCACACCTAACAGATAAGAACCTTTTGCAGCCCAGTCTCTAGAAGACCCCATTCCATAATCTTTTCCAGCCAGAACTACAAGACCGGTGCCATCTTTTTGATATTCTTGTGAGGCATCATATATTGACATAATTTCACCAGTTGGCCAGTAACAGGTGTATCCACCTTCTGTACCTGTAGCAATCTGATTTCTGATACGAATATTGGCAAAAGTTCCTCGCATCATAACTTCATGATTTCCTCGTCTGGAACCATAGGTATTGAAGTGGGTAGGATCTACTCCCTGACTTATGAGATATTTTCCTGCAGGAGAGTTTTTACCAATGGCACCTGCAGGAGATATATGGTCAGTTGTAATGGAATCTCCAAACTTACCAAGAACACGTAATTGTTTTAGTTCCTTGATTGTGCCAACTTCCTTCGACAGACTCTCAAAAAATGGTGGATTCTGAATATAAGTAGATACTTCATCAAAGTCATACAGAGCACCTATCTTAGCTTCAATGTCATTCCACATGGAGTTACCTTTATAAACCTGGTCGTACTCCCTTGTAAATACCTGAGGCTTCAACACCTTTCCAATCATCTCATTGATTTCCTCAGCTGATGGCCAGATGTCTTTAAGATATACTTTCTCTCCCTTCTGGTTTTTAGAAAGGTAATCCTTATCAAAATCAATATCCACTGTTCCTGCCAGCGCATAGGCTACAACTAAGATAGGAGAAGCAAGGTAATTTGCCTTTACAAGTGGATGAATTCGTCCCTCAAAATTTCTATTTCCTGAAAGTACAGAAGTAACCAAAAGGTCTTTTTGTGTAATAGACTCTTCTATTTCCTTTAAAAGTGGACCCGAGTTTCCTATACAGGTAGCACATCCATATCCTACTGTCTCAAAGCCAAGCTGGTCAAGATAGTCCTGAAGCTCTGCATCTACAAGATATTTAGTAACTACCTTAGAGCCTGGTGCTAGAGAAGTTTTTACATGTGCAGGTACACTAAGTCCTTTTTCTAAAGCCTTTTTAGCCAGAAGTCCTGCACCTAACATAACATATGGGTTAGATGTATTGGTACAAGAGGTAATTGCTGCAATTACGATGGAGCCTGTTTTTAATGTGCTTTTTCTTCCATCACTAAGTGTAACATAGGCTTCCTTTTTAAATTCCTCTTCTGTCAATCCATGACCCTGATTTCCCATTGGTGCAGTTACTGATTTTCTAAATTCCTCTTTCATATCTGTTAGAGGTATCAAATCCTGTGGTCTTTTAGGTCCGGAAAGACTTGGCACTATAGTAGATAAATCGACAGTCAAAATCTTCGAATACTTAGGTCTCTTACTATCCTTAGTGTAAAACATATGGTTTTTTTCCAGATAGGTTTTCACTAGTAATACCTGCTCTTCACTTCTGCCTGTCAATCTTAAATAGTCTAATGTAACCTCATCAACAGGGAAAAATCCACAAGTAGCTCCATACTCTGGGGCCATATTGGCAATGGTTGCCCTATCTGCAAGAGAGAGACCTTCAATACCCTTTCCGAAATATTCTACGAACTTACCTACTACCCCTTCTTTTCTCAGTATATTAGTGATCTTTAATGCTAGGTCTGTTGAAGTGGTTCCTTTTGGTAACTCTCCGACTAGTTCTACACCAACAATACTAGGTACTGGGAAATAAGACGGTTGACCAAGCATTCCAGCCTCCGCTTCAATTCCCCCTACTCCCCAACCAAGAACACCAAGTCCATTGATCATGGTAGTATGAGAATCTGTACCAACTAAGCTGTCAGGAAATAAATAAGTCTTATCTCCCTCCACTTTTTGCCTTACTACTTGAGCTAAATACTCTAAATTTACCTGATGAACAATTCCTGTTCCAGGTGGAACTACCGTGAAATTATCAAAGGTTTCCTGAGCCCATTTTAAGAACTCATATCTCTCTTTATTTCTCTTAAATTCCATATCCATATTTGTTTTTAAAGCATCGTCTGTTCCATAGGCGTCAACCTGTACCGAGTGATCAATGATAAGATCCACAGGAACCTCTGGATTGATTTTCTCTACGCAGTCAAAACCTCCGATTTCTTTCATTGCATAGCGCATTGCAGCCAAGTCAACGACCGCTGGAACCCCTGTAAAATCCTGCAAAATTACTCTGGCGGGTTTAAATGGCACTTCTTCACCTTCGTGCTTTCCATTAGTCCAGTCAGCTAAGATTTCTACGTGTTTTTCTGTTATTGAGTGGCCATCACACTGTCTCAGTGCAGACTCTAAAAGAACTCTAATAGAAAAAGGAAGATGTTCTATATCGCTCCCCTTGTCTTTTAGTGATTCTATGCTGTAGTAGCTATATATTTGCCCATTTATTTGAAATTCTCTTAACGAATCTTCTTTTACTTTAGTTTTCATAACATACCTCCAGTCCTTGTACAATTGTTATATTACTAAGTTTATACTGTTAATGTTAACAAGGTCTGGTGATTTGTCAATAGAAAACTGAAAGTTGCTCCTGCAACTGTAAAGTTTTTCTCAATTAATCAATATTGCAATGTATAATAAGAATTCACGAAGTGACAAATACCGAAAACTACAATAGCAACTACAGCCGGTATATTATGCATCCATAAAGCTGCAATAGCAAAGTACACAACAGGAAACACTGCCAATGGAGCTGGTATAAAACCAAAATTCTTTCCAAGATAACTTACATCTCGACCGTTTATGAAATATCTTGCCCACAGATAGTAATACAGCAGTAAGAATACTACCATTCCAATTATATAAACAGGCTTATTATATCCCATGTTCTTATTCACAATAACAATAAGGAAGATTATGAACAAAACTCTTGATACATTCTCAAGCTGCTCCATAAAGATACTAGGCGTTGTTTGTGAATTAGTAATATTATTCTTTGGCAGGATTCCATATAGTATATTGGGCAACATAGCTAATGCCACAACTAGAAGGCCTCTCATCGAAAAACCCACATGTTCTTGAATTACACTTATTATTTCTTTCATAGCAAACAGCCCTTTCTACGATTCACGCTTTAATAGTTCTTCACACCAAGTTATATATAATCTCTGTTGTCCGATACCTAGGTTTAATACATCAACTATCTGCCTATGATTCTCATGCAATTCACTACAACTCGTTAACTGTGCATGGCATAGTTCAAAAAATTCCAGTTGCATCTTTGCCTGATCCATAAACATCTCAATATGCTTACGCATTGTATCCCAATCCTTATTTTGTGACACATATAGTTTCAATAAGAATTCGCTTCGTGTTGTATCTTTTTCATTTTCTTCTAATAACCATATGTGAATCTCTTCTCTTCCTTTGTCTGTAATATGATAACGGACTTTCTCTCTCTTCGTACCACTCTCTTCCTGCTTTTCCTCAATCATACCTTCTGAAAGTAACGACTTCAGTTCTGGATAAATCTGACCATAACTTTCTTGCCAAAAGAAGTGCATTCTTTTATCAATAATCTGTTTCAATTCATAGCCACTTAAATCTTCCTCTTGAAGGAGACCTAATAGAACATATCTTGTTTTCTTCTTCATTGCTTCTCCTTTAATTATAATTTTGCATCATATATCTTTTAGATATATTTTTCAGTTGAGTCTATCACAATTAACATACGAAATCAATGCCAATACAAAAATATTTCAAGAAAAGTCATACCATTTAGATATATCAATGGCTTTTTCTATAAATTTGTGCTATACTAGTATTGTAACTGCTATTCAAGTATCTTTTTTGATACTAAGGTGGCTTGTTAGTTAAGGAAGCATGGTGAGCAAATGTATCAAGTAAATGATGTAATTGTATACGGAAATAATGAAGTATGTAAAATTGAGACTATCGACATTCCTGATTTTATTGAAACGACTGAAAAATACTATTATCTTAGACCTTTAAGTAATCCAGCATCAATTCTATATGTTAAGACTACGAATACGCAAAAACCAATGCGTAGTATTCTATCAAAAGAAAATGCGGAAGACCTTTTAAGTGAACTACCTTCTATAGAAGCTTTATATAATCAGAATGATAAAATTCGCGAAAAAGAGTTTCGTGATATTATAAGATCTTGTGATTGCAAGCAATTACTACAAATGCTAAAAGGAATACTCCTTGAAAAGAAACAGAAAGAAACCACAGGAAAGAAACTAAGTCTCAATGATGAGCAAAATTTTCATAAAGTTGAAAGTTGCTTAGCTAACGAATTTTCTGAAATCTTTCATATATCAGTTGAACAAGCAAAGAAGCAAATTAAGCTTGCAATGTAAAAAAGGTCGCCTAATTGGCGACCTTTTTTACATATTCATAAACAATTCTGGAATAATACTATTATTATTTACAATTCTAATAGATACTTTCGTACTCCACTTAGCATAATTCCCTTTGTTAATTCTTCTATATCAATCTTATCAATAATCGGTAGCTGCTTTCTTAATTCTTCAAGATGGTACCCTTCTTTTAATAATATGAACTTTCCAATGCGCAGTTTTAAAGCTTTTTGAGGGCAATTGTAAAAACACCGCAAACAAAGGTGACATGTATTCTTAAAATGTGGCCTATTACTCTCCAAAGTAATATTATCTGCTGGACAGCTTCTACTGCATTTACCACAACCATTGCATGTACTATCCACTTTAATATATCTTCCTAATAATTTAGCTGCTGGTTTTTCAATCTCACCCATTCTTGAAAAACATCTATTAAGCAGATTCGGTTTGGTTCTTAATCTAACACCAGAAGACACATCACGAATAATTTCTTTAACTTTACTTGGTAACACATCTAACAACATAAGCGATATAGAATCTGGAATAGCCACCACCCAATTTGATGGCATAACTATCATCTTCTCATATGTAACTTCATAACCTCGTCTCTCTAACTTTCTGATAGTGCTAATTCTACAAGCTTTATTAGGGAAGACCTCACCACCTCCTGAAACCGATATGACAGTGGTCTGAATCTTATCTACCATCTCCAAATTATCAATCCATCTATACACAGAATCAGGTGCATTAAATGCGTGAACCGGAAAAAGTAGAATAAGTCGGTCAAAGATTAAATCTTTTATATGTATGCCAGTTGTTATAACTTCAAGCTCCGTCAAAATTCCTTGTTCTTTTAATGTATCTGCCATACATTCTGCAACAATTTTTGTTCCTCCAGTTCCTGTATAATAAGCGATACGATACATAAATTTTTCTTGTTCCAAAGTCGATTTCCCCACAATTAATTAATATATTTTTCGTTCTATTATATACCAATTGCCTTTTTCTGTAAAGTATTCTCTATCAAGCAAAAAAGCCGCTCTCACGAGCGACCTTTTCTTCTTCCATATTCACAAACACTTGCAAATACTAGGTTTTCATAGAGCTGAAAAAGGGACTTGAACCCTCGACCCCTTCATTACGAGCGCCCCTCCAAGGATTTTGCATCGTTTAGTATGGTGTGGAAAAGTGGCGTAGTTAGTAGGGTTGAAGGGGATGTAGCGCATTTTTTGTTTGGTGGTGTTTGGTAGGGTTTTGAGGTTTGATAGACAAATGTTAATCATATTTATTACTATGTTTATTATACTTTAAATACAGATAATATATCTTTAAGATACAGCTGTTGTAATTCTACTTCATCTAATTGATTAAAATAATAGGTATAAAAATGTTCATAATCATCATCTTCATCAAATGTCTTACCAATATCCATATTAAACATTAAATCTATAAATCTATTTTTTGTATAAGCAGAGAAATTATTCGTCCTTTTACTATTAAAATTACGAAAATAAGAGAATCTAAATAGTCTATTGCGCTTCTTCTTATCAGATACGTAAATTAATATATTTTTTGCTAAGAACTTGTCTAAATTCACTAAAACATCTTTATTATTAATTTGATTATAATTTTCTATCAATCCAAAGCAAATTGGCTTATCATTATGTTCTATATTATTTTCTACCTGGCTACTTATCTTTTGTGTACGTTTTATAATAATATTTCTACATGTTAGTATAGAAAGGCGCTCTTCTAATTTATCAAAATTTTTATTTTGCTGATAATCTTTAAAAGTACTAATTATCTTCTTACACTCTTTATTATATTTAGATTGAGTAATTCCTATATTTAGATTTATTTTATAATCACCTTTACTATCATCAATAATTTCTTCTCTTGTAAACAAATAACCTAGATAATTAAATTGTGTTTTTGTGTCTAAACGTTGAATAATAGACTTTTCATTTCTTACCAGACTATTCTTTTCTAATAAGTCATCAATTTTAGTAGTAATATCATCTAATTCAATGTCTGTTAATTTTCCATTAAGTATTATAATTATATCATCAACATATCTTGAATAAAACGCTATATTTTGTGATATTCTCTTTAATTCCCAATCTAAATTTTCCATAAAAATTTCTGCTAGAGCATTACTTATAGGCAATCCTTGACCAACTCCTTTTTTTAATTGCTGTAATGCTCTTGATATTAATAAATATTCATTGCTGCCAAGCAAACTACTTTCATTCAGTTTAGAAAATAATTTAGCTTTATTAATACTATTAAAAAAATCTTTAATATCTAGTTTTATTAATGTTAAAGGTAAACAATCAGATAATATATTTATCAATTTCTTTATTTCATTTTGTCTATTTTTATAATTAATTTTATATTTGTATTGTATATGATCTTTTAGTACATTTAAGATAACTCTATCACGAATAGTTGCCAGATAAACTTTCCGATTATTAACTGTGTTAATTTTTTTGTAAGATGTAAAATGAAATGTACCATTATTATATTTCTTTATTACGTTTTGAAATGTTTCAATATATTGTTTATTAAACTTAGCTGTATTAATTCTGTCATTTCCTGGTAACAATTTGTATTTTAATATGTTATAATGATTTTGTAATAATTTTTCATTCATCAAATCACCTTTCATTGCGGCATAAAACCAAATTGTGTAAAGCCTTCATCTTTTATAATTAATAAGATGAAAGGTAAAAATTAAAATAATGCTATGTAGATAGAAAAAACATTGCATTTGATGCCGCAGTTATATTTTAACATTAATTCTATTAATTGTAAATATGCGAATAATATTTATAAAATAAAGGAGTATAAATTATGATTAAGACTGATTTTTTTATTGGAAGTATATCATCACTATCAAACTCAATCTTTTTATTCAATGATGAGGATCTTAAAACCTTCATAGAAAGTTTAGATTCATCTAAAAGTAGTGAACTTAAAATCATTACACAACCTTTAAAATATACCACAAAAGAAGATAATGGGGACTCACTTGAACATTCGATACTACACCCATTATCTCAAATATATTTATATTCATTTTTTTTAAAAAATTCATTTAAATTTCAGAATTATTTTGAATTAAATAAAATATATGCTTTATACAATAATCACCAATATGATACATCAAATTGGACCTTATTATGTAATTATTTTAATACTCAATTGACATTAGGTAGTAAGATAATAGACTATTGTTATAAATCTTTTAATAATAATCCTATAAATAATTATCTAAATAAACTTGAACGTAAATATGCTCAAGTTGATTCTTTAGAATATATTTCTTACAAAGAACATTTATATACTCATTCAATAGATTGGGCATATTTGGGTGATCGCGAAATTGCAAAAAAATATCTAGCATACAAAAAAAGGTTTTCTAGTCAACTAGACTCTTTAATTCAAAAAACTAATTACAATGAAACTAATGGAATAATAAATGGAAATTCTGTTTCGGATATAATTGGAGAATTAGTCCTAACTCGTATTGATAGACTAGTATATGATGAATTAAAATCAAAAAATTTGTCTTATAAAAATAATTATGAAATAGTAAGAGATGGAGAGTATATATATATTTTTGCTTTACAAACAGAGCAAATTAATATTATCAAAGAAGCTATTTATAAACATGCTCGATTATATCGTTTAAATTTAACAGATAATCATGTATCTAATGCAAAAAAACCATTTATAGCTAATGTTATCTGGGAAACTACAGTAAATAATCTAGCTGACTCAGTATTTACTATTATAAGCGATATAAATAATTATAAAAAAGAATCTGCTTCTTTTTCATTTTCGGATATTCTTATTGAACTTAAATCCTTAATTCTAAAAAATAATTATGAATATACTATTATACCCTACTTTTTAAAAAGTGAATTAAAAAAAATAGTAAATTCCATAACTCAATTGAATCAATCTGCTTATTCTATTAATGATACTATTAATGAAAATAAATTTATGCCAGAACAAATTAATAAATACTATAACTTTTTATTTGATATTTGCTCTATTAACACAACTGAAACAAATATCAACTTACTAATTGATAATATTGAATGTATCAATTCTTTTATAGGCTCATCTATATCCTTATCTCATGAAATATATAATGAAATATATGATGATGTTTTTAATATTTATTTACAGATATTAAAGTTCAACATTAATGATTGCTGTGCACTAAGGAATGTCATACTAATTTGTTCATTTTACAACAAGGATATTCCTCAAAAATTGTTACTGAATTATTTATATTCTTCTTCTGATGAATTGAGATACTTATATGTTACTTTTTACATAAACAAAAAAAATTTACAATTTAAATATCATGACGTTTGCAATCACTTAACGAAATACTTTGAGTATCTATTAAATACCCTAGATAAAAAATGTGATCGTAATAGTAATTCTTCAGCTGATATTCCTAAATCTGCTGATGTTGGTAATAAAGAATCCTTTGGAAATCTGTTAGGAAGATATGAATTATTATTATTACTTTCAGTTAAAGATCTCAAACTATTTCCAAAACCTCTTATGAATAGAATTAAATATTACATAGATTTAGTAAAATTACTTAAACTAAATTTCCATTATGATAAATCATATTGTCTTTATATAACTCAAGATTCATATTCTTGGATTAATTGGAACTTAGAAAAAAATGAGCTAATTTGTCTTCTATCTAAAGTTATTATTTAAATTTTTTATCTTATAAATAGGAAACTATATACGTTATAACATTTTTCTACAAAACACTACCTTATATATACTACCCTATTCCAATCAAAAATAAGTTAGAGGTAATATATGTATTAAATAAGCACGAACATATGTATGTCCGTGCTTACATATAAAATTATATTGCTATTCCTTTGTTGATTAATCGTACTTGTGTAATTGGTAATATTGAAAAATTCAATATTCCCGATTCCATAAGTAACTTACATGATATTTCCCTTGGTAGTGACTTCCTTGGTATTTTAACAAAGTTTATAGATTTTCCATCAATACCATAAATAGTTACTTCAACTTCTATAAAACGTTCATCATTATTTCCTGAATGTAACAATTGATCAATGAGTATTTTCCCAACATAATTATATTCTTTACACATTTTTTCTATACCACTAATATAACCTAAGGGAGATTCAGAAGCATACATTGTAAAAATTGCAGTATATTCATTGTATTCAATTTTAGTTACAGTATATTCTTCCATAACTACACCTCCTTTAAAGGGAATAATATTCATCAATTATCTTTAATATATCTTTTATTATAGTATGTGCTTCATTTGTAGTATTAATCACCCTAGTTGTATCTAAATCTTCCAATGGATCATCCCAATGAAATAATACATGACGATATTGGTGAAAAAAAGCATAACATTTTTCAATATAATTAATAAACGACTCTTTCTGCTCACTATTTTTATATTCTTGTTTTAACCTATATCTATTATTACTTTTTTTAAACACAAAAAAATTATCATGTTTTTTTGTACTCTCTCTTATAGGAATATTATTCTCCTCTAGTGCTATCTTTAATATTCCTTCTAGAGGTCTTATAGCCGGTTCAACAAGAAATGTAGCATTATATACTTCTCCATTTATTCTTAAGTTATAAACAGCCTGATGTAAATAACTATTTAGCTTATCTGGTATTCTACCAATAGTACATGCATGTGGTAAATATTTACTAAAATCATCTTCTACAACAGTTTTATCTATTTGTAAATTATGTACTGTATTTAAATACTCTGACACCTCATCAGTTGTTAGCAACTCAACTAAATACGTTGAAAATAAATTAAACAGTTCTTCCTTTTTGCCTTGTATTGTTAGTTTATTCTTATCATCATAATGTATAACAGTCAAATTCTGAATTTTGGGAGTTTTGAGCGTTAATAAGAACCTTTGACCATAAGGTGCCTTGCAACTCGTTATTTTAATTTCATTATTATCTTCTTGTACTAACTCAAAAATTGCTTTTAACTCTTCTAAACAAATATTATTAGCTGTCATATCATATGGTGTTTCTTTAATACATGGACACTTTTCTAATCCTAATGCACTCTTAGCCAATTTATCTGCTAAATCATTATATTTATTATTAGTATGTGTTTTTATCTTCGTAAAATTAACTTCTAATTTATCTTTTATACTAATATAGAACTCCGCATAAGATTTTGTCCCTATTTCCCTAGCTTTCCATTCTCCTGTACACCATTTCATTATTCCCTCATAATCATAGTAAATCATAACCTTAGGTATTATATTATCTATACAGTATTGCATTATTTTCTTCGAAGCAGCAATTTCTCCAGCTACATTCCTCATTGTCACAAGATTTTTATCACTTAATTTTTCTGAAAGATATTCTTCAATACCATTATTAATTATTACTATTCCGTATGAAAAGGCTTTTTGTCTATCATCATAACTACCAACAATATAAGCAACAACACCATCTATGATTTCATCTTCAATACTACACGAATTATCATCTGTTACTCCTAAATAAGCTTTTGCCTCTTCCTCCGTACTAAAGCCTTTATATTCTGCTCCAGAATAACCCTTAATTTGTTTTTGGCACTCAGTCCATGTATCATATATTCCAATTTGGTAACCTTCTTTAACAGCATAAAACTTTTTAGCCACGAAAATTCCCTCCCCTAGAGTAATCTATTATTATATCACTTTTTTTCTACCTGTCAATTAATATATACGATCCTACTTTAGTATCAGCTTTCTTTTTTGTATCATAAGAATCAACAAGGCAAAATCTAACTTTATCATTTACCTTTAGATAATGATTTGAGTTAACATCTGCCATACTAAAATAATAACTTTCCTTCCCCTCTTTTATAAACCCAAATTTCCTATTATTATGTATATTACTTATAGTTCCTTTGTGTTCACCTTAAGAACTATACACTATATCATACCAACTTCTTACTACCTCTTTCTCTATATTGCAATCTTTGCAAACTCTAGAATCAATAAAGTTATTAATTTGTTTGCAATCCCATCCTTCTTTATTTCTAATATTTCTTACAAAGTTAGCTTGTAACAAAGCAATCTCTTTATAACATAGTGATTGCATAAGAATAATCATATTATAGAGCATTATAACTTTCATTTTATAATTTCCCTCACAGATTGCTGATTCAGCAAAATATAATAATGCCTTATCTTTATCATCAAGTTTTAGATATAACTCTGCAATATCCTCAAATATTTTCCAACGTTTCTTTCTCTTTAATAAATTATTGAGTTCATTAATAGCTGGCTCAATTTGACCTAATTCGCCTTTACTTTTCTCTTTTCTTTCTGTAATCCAATAATCAATATCATGATGAAAAACTTTAATAGAACTAAGAGCTTCATTACAACAATCTATACATCTATCATATGATTCTATATCATAAAGTGCTTTTGTTTTATATGAATAATACATTTCTTTTTCTGATTGATATTCTCTCATACCATGTTCATCTTCATGTTTTCCTGGTTCATCAGATAGCTTATTAACATCAACTTTTTCTAATAATTTTAGTACCTTGTTATCTATTTTGTTTCCATTATTTTTTAGTATTTTTAGCATTTTTATTACTGTTTTATGATTAGGTGAGAAATTCTCTTGATTCGTTATAGAACATATAAATACTGCTATTTCATACAATTTATTTATTTGAACATAATCATAGTTATCTTTTAACTTTTTAAAATATAATTCATATAAAGACCATGCAAGTGTATCATTCATATATTTAAAAGATTTATCTTTGTTATAGTAACTTGATGCTATTGTAATTGCCTCATTAAGTTGTCCCACTTGTTTTAGACTCTTTGCATATCTCCACCAATCCCACTTATTCATATCAGCACTATATAATTTTATATATATCTTAATTGCTAAAGTATATTTTTTCTCTTCAAATAGTTTTTTTGCTTCTTCATATAAATTTGTTATGTCCTCCATACTCTAATCCCTTCTGTAATAATTTTTATTTAATAAAATTATCCTTAAATCAATATGAATATACATATTTTCTATATTCACTATAACATATTCTACTATTAATTTCCATATCATTGTACTACTTTTGTTAATGTTAATCATTTGTTAGTCATCCAATCGAGTAGGAGGGAAATTCAACTAAATTTCCCGACCTCTCACACCACCGTGCGTACCGTTCGGTACACGGCGGTTCAATCAACTTAACCTGAAACA
>JAHAJA010000032.1 GCA_018372435.1 Clostridiales bacterium
GCCTTTTCCCCATACCAATGTTCCTTGATAGAACATATCCACTTGATCAAAGTACGTTAAGTCGCCTGATGTATTCTGTGAGTAGTCATCTCCCGGTTTAAATACACTCCAATCACTCTTTCCGATTCTTGTATGTATGTCGGTATAACTTCCTGGTTCCAGTTTTCCGGCTCCACTAGTAAAGCCTACTTCCATATAGTAGTCGGCGCCATCTACTGGTGTGTCTAACTTCACGAACTTTCCTGTTATATTCTTAGCTATTACGTTCGTATCATGGATGGAGGCATAATCACAGTAGAATTTTAATGGCATCTCTCCATCGATTGTGAAATAATATCGTAACGTTACATAAGATAAATTAATATCTGCATCACTGGTATTAATAATATGAAATTGTGGATATAAGGTGTTATTCTCCACATCCCCTGTGCCGACATTCATATTCTTAGTTTTCAGTTCTAGGATGTTGGAGATGTCATTATTCTCTCCTTCTTCCACAGTTGCATCTTGTTCTTCTAATTGTACTTCTTCTTGTGCATCTTCTTGTGCTTTTGTTGCAGTAGAAAGTGCAATTGCTTTTGGTTCTGTATTATTTGTATTTTCTGTTTTGTTTTGATCTGCTTCTGCTTTATCTGTATTGCTTACTTTTTCTGTTTTCTTAGAAGACTGAGAGGAGGCTTTGGCATTACTGCTACCTGCCTTCTCACTGTCTTCCTTATAATAATACTTAATTGTTCCGTCAGAATATTCTTCCGACTCAATTCGGTAATCCGATGTATAACGGAAGGTAATTTTATTTCCATTGGGTTCGGTACACTGGATTGTTCTTCCTTTGTCGTTATAACTGTATGTATAGGTACTTCCCTGAATAGTCTTGGTAGTTACACGATCAGATGTATCATATACAATTTCATATAATACTACTTTCTCGGCGCTAACTACTTTACTTAATCGGTTGTAGGAATCATATGAATACGTAGTTTTATTACCTTCTGCATTGGTATAACTAGTTAATAATCCATCTGTATATCCATATTTGATTTCACGACTTCCGCTATCCTTTACAGACTTAATGGTTCCATCTGTATTATATGTAAATGTAAAATAACCACTGATATTCTCTATCTTAGAAAGCAATCCGTCTGTATAGGTAAATGTGGTTGTATTGCCATTCAAATCTTTAATTTCTTTGATCTTACCGTTCGCAGTAAACTCATAGATACTAGTTCCTTCTATGGTTAGAGTGTAGGTTCCGTCGGTACTTGACTTTAATTCTCTAGCCAGACCTTCTGGTTTTGCAAAGGTTCCATCTTCATTCTTAGTATAGTATTCAATATGTCCATCTTCAAATCGTATAGCTATGGTATTTCCTAAGTCTTGTAAGAAATACGTATAGGAATTGGTCCAGTTCATCCCATTCTCATGGAAACTCTCTCCCATAGAGTTATACGATCTAGATAATACAAGTGGTGTATAACCGTCTATGGATAGATCCTCATTCTCATAGAAGTTATTACCCATCGTTAAACTAACTGAATTCATGGATGCCGTTCTTTGCAACTGATCAATGATTCCAAGATGTTGATTCGTTGCTGTGTTGTTACTGGTAATCTCTTGCTTGATATCTTTTGATGGATTAATTATTAAGAGATTGGAACCAACTAATTCACCACTATTCTTATAGGTTTCATAGATACCATTATCTCTTCGTATGACAGAGTCCTTCTTATAATCACCATAATAAGCAGATGCTAAATATTCTAGACGGTCTGTTACACGGAAAGTATGCATAACAGCAGAGATACTACTCGTGGTTGTTCCCGAAGAACTTTTAATGGTCGCATTCAAATCATATAAGCTGTAGCTAGCCATGCTAACTTCTGCGTACCAAAGATTATTCCCTATGGTTGCAGTAAGACTGTCTCCAGATTTTCCATTCTTCTTTACCGATAGATTAACACTCTTTATCCCTTGCTTACTACCGCCTTTTCCATATACCTTGAAGACATCTCCCTGGGTATTTGGTGCTATGTAGATTGCTTCATTGCTATCACCAACTACGCTTACACTGGTGATAGATTTATACTTGCTGTATTTGCCTACAGGTTCCACTATAATCTTATAGGTTCCACTGTTTACATAATTGCCATTGTCATCTTTACCATCCCATTGCACTTCATGGGTTACATAACCACCTTTGTATTCCTTGTCCTTAACAATGTTGGCGATTACCTTTTTTCCGTCTTTCACATAGATGTTGACACTTCGCTTGCTTTCCAAGTTAAAGGTGATTTTCGCCTTTTCTCCAGAACTTGGTACGAATACCTCTGGTTCTGCTTTAACAAACTTGGTCTGTGCCTCTGCTGCATATGCTGTATCCGAATAGATTGGTATTCCAGTTGTAACAATTGTTACACATAGCAGCAAACACAACAGTCTTTTGAGCTCTGCTTTTTTTGCTTTTTTTGCTTTTAATAACTCCATGTTATTCCTCCCTTGTAAAATTTCTTTTATTGTCCCTAAAATACGGTATATATTTCCATTTTACCACTGTTTTATACTGTCGAATATAATCATTTTTTACTATTTTTAAGCTTATAAAAGTAAAAAACGTTTATTCAATCACTTTAAATTATGATTGAATAAACGCTATGTATTAATTGTTTTTATTGTGTTTTAGTTATGAATCTATAAATTCAATCTGAATTTTAGACCTAAATCTTGTTATTAAACCTCTTTATATGTACGCTTCTTCGTTACGATTATTAAGGTTACAACTGTGATTACGAAGGCTGCAACTACAGTTATAATTACAACTGGTAACACAGACTCTCCTTCATATTCCACTGAATTGATATCAAATATCTCTACTTCAACCTGTGCAAGCTCCACATCCATAGTTTCTTCTCCGTTACTAGATTCAACGCTACCTCCAAGAGATTCCACCAGATCCTTATCTGCTTGCAATTGATTCATCACAACAGTACCATCCTTCAGAGTAAAATTTACTTCTGATAGGTTAATATTTGCCTCATTCGTACCTACTGCATTCCACCAAGACCCGTAACCAAGATAAAGCATATCAGCACCAGCTATCCAAGTTAGTATACCTGAGAAATCTGATGTAGATGTGAAATCGCCTGCTCCTGCCTCTGGATTATCAAGAATCGTCTGGTCATAGCACCGTTCATCATTAGAATATACAGAAAAACCACTAGGAAGGATTTCAATACGTATCTTAGCCCCATCCTTAATATAATCCTTAACAATGGTATAATTGAATAAGTTAGCATCAAAATAACCACCAAATCCGGCACTATTAAATCCCAGATAGGAACCAGGTGTGAAATATAATTTACCCTCGTATTCTCCACTACCATTAAATGCAAATATTGCTCCAAGTTCATGAACTTCCCAAGTTGGCTTTGCATAGAATTCTAGAATAACGCCCTGAGAAGTATCTTTCCCTTTAAACGGATTCTCATAGGAATATACCGCCGAGAAGTCTCCACTTGTCTCTGAATGTAAAGACAAATCAATTACATCTACGTTCACAAGATTTCTTTTCTCATTGTCCGTACCCGTCTCATTATTTGTAGTTTTATCGTTTTCTTGTTCTATCTCTTGTGTTTCAATCTCAGTTGCCAAAACAGGAACTGTATTCATCCCTACAAGCATTCCCGCAAGAATGATTGCCAATAATTTTTTTCTCATCGCACCTTCTCCTTTTCCTGCTTATAGATTGGTAAATGCATCTGACTGCCTTTTCAGATTACGAACAACTTCCACACTGGATTCCACATTCACATACACTTCATTAATTTCACTTACTAACTTTGAAGTACTATCTGCCGACATGGTGATACCCTGACTACATTCTCCAACCGCCTGCGCGATATCTCCCATCTGATTTACCACAATGGTAATGTGTTTTGATAGTTCAGCCATCTTCTCTAAGAAATCATCCATTGCTTTATTTACTTCCCCTGCATCCTCTAAGTACTGCTTTCCTGATACAGCATAGTTATCATAATCCGGTAGTATAGTTGCTGATATATACTCCATGATTTCATTAGAGCTTGCGCTCAATTCATTCACCGCACCGACTACTATAGAATTAATATTTTGAATTTTATTAGCTGTCTCTCTACTGTTTTCTGCAAGCTGTCTAATCTCCTCTGCCACAACTGCAAATCCCTTACCTGCCTCTCCTGCCCTTGCCGCCTCTATGGAAGCATTCAGTGCAAGAAGATTTGTTTGTGAAGAAATACTTAGAATTTCGTTGGTCAGTTCATCTACTCTAGCAACACTCTGGCTGTTTTCTATGGCATGATCCAACCGTTTTAGTACATTCTCCATGATATTGTTGGTTTCATTTTTATTAGTGACTGCCGTCTTCTCTAATTCCTCGGCACGTTGTTTCATCTTGGTAGTATGTACATGAATATCACGAGTTACCACGGTTATCTTATTCACAGACTTACCTACGGAGGCTGTACTTTCGTTAATTCCATTAATGGTCTGCGATACATTATCCATCGTCGCAGCAACCTCTTCCATTGTTGCAGAGATATCTCCTGAATCTTCATTGGCTTTTGATATACTCTCATTGGCATTATAGAATGTCTGATCCAAGTTCATAGAAGAGGTTACGATTTCTCCCATGATTTTTTGTAGTGTAACAATAAAGAGATTAACACCTTTTACTAACTTTCCTACTTCATCTGCCGTATGTACTGGGATTCGTTGTGTTAAATCCCCTGCTTTTTCATTTATCTTTTTCGTAATCTCTCTTAGTTTTCTCTCGTAACCAACCGTAGGTATGATAATAGTCTTAATTACTACAAACACACTGGCAAACAACACAAGTATCATTATAATCAACACTCCATATGCAGTAATTACTGCATTATTATATATGTTGTCCTGTTTTCCCTTAGCAAGTCCAATATCTACCTGATTTTGCTGAATCATAGTTTGCACTTTATCATTTAATTTTTGAAATAGTTCAGAAAGTACACCATTTACATTTGCGCTTACTTCCCTCGTATTGTTAGTAGTACTAAGACTTAGAGTTTCCTTATAGCTTTGCATATACTCTTCATAGATATCACTCAATTGAATATAGGAAGTTTCATCTGAAGTAAGCTCTTTATATTTCTCCAGATATGCCTTTAAAGTCGCTACTGATGTACTTATATTCTCCATGACCTCTTGCTTATCTTCCTTTGTATCCATAACGCTATGTGTAAGCAATAACTGTTGTAACTGCTCTACATTGGCTGAGATAGCATCTAGTGTAATAATTATAGGAACCTTCCTTGCTGCAATATCATTTCCCACCACCCCAAGCTGCTTTAAGGAACGTAATCCTATAAAGGATGAACCAATCCCGATTATTGCTAATAACAGCAAAGGAACGATAACTTTAGTTTTTAAGCTTTTCATTGTTCGTACCCCTTTTTCAAATCTTTTGATCTACTTTATTACTTTACTTAATCCTTTTATCTTAAGTAACTTCTTAGGGCTCAAAAGCCAATTTTAATTTTGGCAACGTCAATTTGCATGACTTTATAACATGGTACTTGATGATTCATTGTTTATAAAACGAAAGCGTTCGTCCAATCCCTCTACCAAGACCATTATTGAACGAACGCTTTATGTTATTTTAATATTACTTTACTGATTAGGGTGTCAAAGGCCCTCAAAAAGACTTGCCCTCGTCAATTTGCACATAAAAATACTTGACTTATGTTATGCCGAGCGTAGTTCGATGAGCAACTGTATGAAGTCGTTGGTATTTAGGCTCTGTATTTTAGAGCCTTATGTACCACTACGAACTTCAGCGGGGCGAGAGCGTGTTGCGAATGAACTACGTTTGGCATAACATGTTCACTCATAAATTTGTGCAAATTGATGAGTGAAAAACTTAAACTGGTTTATGACACCCTAACCAGTTACTAAAACCTCAATTATCTCACTTCTATATGAACTACGCTACATGCTGGAACTCTGATTTGAATACCTGTTTCTGTAATGTCCATATCAGTAAATTCCTTGACTTGAACAGCCTCTGGATTTTCGAAGGTGTTCATTGCTCTCATATCACTTACAAGAATTTCTCCTCTTAATGAAGTAACCTTCTTATCAAGTATAGTCGTATCTATTGTATAGCTTTCTTCTAATGATAAGTTAGACAATGTAATATGTACCGTTCCTTCTCCATCTATCGATACGGATTCATTAAGATTCGGAACCATATACTCATCTTCTAAACCTATCTGTTTTGTATCGATAAAGCTATCTAGTAAAGTAGCATCTTGATGGTATTTGTACATATCGAATACATGGTAAGTAGGAGTAAGAACCATCTTCTCTCCCTCTGTTAAGATAACAGCCTGTAATACATTAACCATCTGTGCTATATTAGCCATACGAACACGATCAGAATGTTTATTGAAGATATTCAAGTTAATACCTGCAACTAATGCATCTCTCATTGTATTTTGCTGATATAGAAATCCTGGATTTGTACCCGGTTCACAAGTAAACCATGTTCCCCACTCATCAATAATCATTGCAATATTCTTATCAGGATCATATTTATCCATGATTGCACCATGATGATTAATTAGTGTCTCCATATATAATGTCTTGCTTAATGTCTTATACCAAACCTTCTCATCAAAGTCAGTAGCACTTCCTTTGATTTCCCAGCCTTCTGGATGAGTATAATAATGAAGAGATAATCCATCCATAAATCCATGTTGGAAAGGAAGTGAATGTCTAAAACAAGTCTTTAATATACCTTCTGTCCATTCATAATCATCTACATTAGCACCACATGCGATTTTCTTGATTTTCTTACCTGGCTTGTAATCTCTAACATACGTTTGATAGTTACGGTATTGCTCGCCATAGTATTCAGGTGTCATATTACCGCCACAACCCCAACTTTCATTACCAACACCAAAGTATTCTACATCCCAGGATTCTTCGTGTCCGTTCTCTTTTCTAAGTTCAGCCATAGGTGAAACACCATCAAAAGTTAAGTACTCAACCCACTCAGACATCTCACGAACAGTACCGCTACCAACATTCCCGTTAATATAGGCATCACATTCCAATTGGCGACAAAGTTCCATGAATTCATGAGTACCAAAGCTATTATCTTCTACTACACCACCCCAGTGTGTATTAATCATTCTCTTTCTGTTTTCTTTGGGACCAATCCCATCCATCCAGTGATACTCATCCGCAAAGCAACCACCTGGCCATCTTAAAACTGGAATCTTAATATCCTTCAATGCCTTTACAACATCGTTTCTCATACCATTGGTATTAGGAATCGCCGAGTCTTCGCCAACGTAAATTCCTTCATAGATACATCTACCGAGATGCTCCGAGAAATGCCCATAGATATCTTTATTAATCTTACTCTTTTTTGCTGTTGTATTAATTACGTATTTCACCATAGTAAGTCGATCCTTTCTGTCACTAATTAATGTTTTGTTCTGTTGTGCGATGTTATAAAGCATTCATCACACTAGACTAAGTTTAAGGTGTCAAAACGCTTGATACCGTAAATCCGCTTCGTACTCTTCACACAATGACTAAAAAACGATAGCGTAGCATCATAGTACTTCTTAGTGTGTGTTCAATATAATAGGAAGGCGAGGCATGGACGCCGAGCCAGTCTTCGCTGAGGCAGGATGCCGAATCGAAGGCGTTTACGTATACTGCAATCATCTATCCACACACACTTAGAAGTACTTAGATGCACAGCGTGTTTTGTGTCATTGTGCGAAGATACGAAGCATTCATTACACTAGACTAAGTTTGAAGTTTCAAAACGCTAAGTACGGTAAACCCGCTTCGTACTCTTCTCACAATGACTAAAAAACGATAGCGTAACAGCTTAGTACTTCTTAGTGTGTGTTCAATACACTAGGAAGGCGAGGCATGGACGCCGAGCCAGTCTTCGCTGAGGCAGGATGCCGAATCGAAGGCGTTTCCGTACACTGATATCGCTTATCAACACACACTTAGAAGTACTTAGATGCACAGCGTGTTTTGTGCCATTGTGCGAAGATACGAAGCATTCAACTCACTAGACCGCGTTTTGAAACTTCACCACCAAATTTATTGTCCAATTTCTGCTAATGCATCTTGATTATATTGATTTGCTTTTTGTTCTAATTCACTTGCATAGTCAGCTGCATTCTTTCCATCAATACGAACAGAATCTTCAATACCTGCATATGCTTCTGCAATGAAGTTAACGAATCCAGGAATTTGTGTATCACCAAATGGAATTACGTTAATACATTTTTTGAAGAAATCATCAAAGTATGGACCGTATTTTAAGTCTTCTTCTGTTGGATTCTCTTTTGTTGCTGATGGATAATATTCTTTAATACCAGCCCATACAGTTTCATCTAATGTAATTGGAAGAGGCATCGATTGTTTGTAGATTGGAGTACCGTCTGCTGCTGTGATTGTCTTATAGCCTTCTAATTTGTGAGTCCAACCTTCTGCTCCCCAGCCCATCCACTTTAATAATTCGTATGCTTCTCTTGGGTGTTCTGTTCCTGATGAGATACCACCGAAATCAAGTACACCGAATACATTCTTAGAACCAGAACCTTCAACTACTGGTGTTGTATAAGGAACGAACTCAATACCTTTTTGTTTCCATTCATCTGTATCAAATAAGTTAAGATATGTCCACCATGCATCCATTTGGAAACCAATCTTACCAGTAGAACCAGCCCAAGCGGTTCTATCTCCTGTCCATGCTTCGTTTTCATCTGTATCAAAGAATGGCGCATGATATTTACCGTTTACAAGTTCAGCCCATTGGTTAACACCTTTTGCCCAATTTTCCATATGGAAGGAAGTACCGTCCCAACCAAATTCACCGATACAATTAGGGTCTGCTGCTACTGGATAATAAGTAACAAGTGAGTGGAATTGATTAAACCCATAGATTCCATCGCTTGGAGAAGTAACTGCTTTGATTGCATTAATCATCTCATCCCAGTTCCAATCAGTTGGAGGCATCTCTACATTCATCTTCTCAAATACTGCCATATCTGCATAGATTGCATCTGGGAAAAACTTCATAGGAGTACCGTATTTCTTATCTGTACCGTAATATCCCATCTTTGCTTCGTTGATTGTAGGAAGAATGTTTTGATTTTCTGGATCTGCTTCCCAGTACTCTGCCATATCTCCAAGTAATTGATTAGATAATGCGAAATCACAATTACCAAGAATCATCATAGCGTCTGGTGTTTCTCCGTTATTAACCATGTTAAGTAATGTATTATTATATTCTCCGTCTGCTGGATAATATTGTGTCTCAACCTTGATGTTTGGATACTTTTCCATGAACTTTTCAGCAAGATATTGTACAAGTGGTTCGTTATCAAAGTGTACATAAGTTAATGTAATATCTTCTGTTGTCATATCTGGAAGTGCACTTGCCACCGTATCTGTAGTATCCCCATCCTTGTTATCTGCTTCGTCAGTAGGATTCGTACTATCCGTTGTTTCCGTTACTTGCGTCGTATCATTGTTATTTCCCTTAGATCCAGTAGATGCCGCACAACCACTAAGCATCCCAACACACATAGCTGTTGCTACGAATAGACTAATGAACTTTTTCATTTTTCTCATAATAAAACCCTCCTTTTAATAAGTAACACCTTTTATGCTTTTGCGAAACTCCTCTCCATGTCGACAGCATATCTGTGTTTTAAGGCTGCCTCTACATTTTCCTTAAAATTGTGTTACTTTCACATACAATAAATAACCTTGTATGTGACGCTAACACAATTCAGGAAACTGTAACGGCAGACATAAAACACATTGATATGCTTATGGCCATTACGAAGAGTTTCGCAATTGCCAATGTACACCTTGTTTGAGCTTTTGCTCTATATTTCTAATGAATACTCCTTATTAACACACTCTCCATAACATCCCAATACATAGAGAAGTGCGAGAGAAATTATTCACCAGTAATACCAGTTCTGTCTAGACTTTCAACGAATTGACGTTGAAGTACAAAATACATAATGAGTAATGGTAATATACTTAGCATCGTTCCTGACATCTTAATGGATTCATTCAGACTAACCATTCCACTACCAGATACACTGGCCTGCGTCGTATAGGAATCTGCAAAGTTTTTGAGGGATACAACCAGTGTACTCCAATCACTCTTTGATACAGCACCACATACATATAATTGTGTTAGATACGACTCATTCCAGTACCAAACGATAGAGAACAAGAACACAACAAGTATAGCCGGTGCTGCTGACGGTAACGCTATCTTAACAAATGATTTAAAATGCCCTGCACCATCGATCTTTGATGCCTCAATAAGGGCCTGTGGAACCTGTCTAAAGAAATTATAGAAGATCAATATGAAGATCTGACTCTTAAGTCCCTGCCCAAGCGCTGCTGGTAATATGAAAGCATTTAAAGAATTTAATATCTTCAAATCGGAATACCATACATAGTTAGGCATCATAGTAACCTGTGCTGGCAGTATGAAGGAAAATATTAATATGCCAAGCATAATCTTCTTGCCTCTGAAATTATATCTGGCAAATCCATATCCAATAATGGAACATACAACTACATTTAGCAAAGTAGGTAACCCTGCAATAATCACCGATTGTCCGAATGTTTTCCAGAAGTTCATCGATTTTGCTGCATTCACGTAGTTTTTAATATAAAAGGTACTTGGTATCCAGTCCACGGATGTATCAAGTAAATCATCTAATGGCATAAAGCTCCTGCTAATCATGTAGAGTAATGGGTAAAGATATACAAACCCAATGCAGATTAACAAAGCATAGATAATTGTCATCTTTCCAAATCCTTGTTTATCTTTGGAACCCAAGAAGAATTTCTTTACTTTATCTCGGCTAATTTGAGGTTTTCTGCATCTTATGTTCATACCTTTCCCCCTTTCTACGCACTTTTGCTAATGTCCGTTTCTCCTTCTTTATCTCTCTTCTATACGCTTTTTCTTTCTTAGCGTACGCATCCTTTTTGGTGATTAACAACACTGCTACCAATGCTACAATCACTGTTACAATAACCGCATACATCCACGCCATAGCGGATGCATATCCATATCCTCTACTAACATCGAACATAGCACTTTGTATTAACACAATCAGACTATTTTGTTCATTATTGGATAAGAAGATAACGGTATATACCGCAGTTAATAGTACCATTGGTTTTATTGTTGGAAGTGTTATCTTCCAAAACTCCTCCCAAGTTGAGCTACCATCAATCTTAGCTGCCTCGTATAAGGATTTATCAATCTTTTGAATTGCTGCTAAGAATAGTAGAATCTGCACACCTGAATACCACAGAATCATTATCATATTATCGAACAGATTTGTAATTGCCTCTGCTATCATTCCGGGTAAGAATCCGTTTAGAACCTGATAGATCATTACCGTATTCATAGATGGAATCGTTGCTGCCCCCTGATCTGCTAGTTGTGCCATTACAGGCCCACTAGCAATAATTACTGGTAGGAAAAAGATTAATCGAAAGACCCCTTTCATACGAATCTTACTATTTAATAGTAATGAAATAATCAATGCGAATACTACAATAACAGGTACAGCTAATAATGTATTCAATGCATATCCAGCTAGTTCTGTAGGAAAATTCACATCCTTTTGCCAGATATCCAGATAGTTTTTCATTCCTACCCAGGTTAATACCCTTCCCTTAGGTGTCATCTTAATCTTATAGAAGGCGTACTGAAAGGATTGTGTCAAAGGGTATATTACAAACAGTAGCATGCCAATAATCCAAGGAAGCACAAACAGATATCCAACGCGCTCCTCTTTCTTCTTTAGATGACCAGTTTTTCTTTTTACTGTCTTTTCTCTACTCATTTGCTTCACCTACCCTGTAAGACATGGCGTCTACTGTAACTCCATCGATAGTAACTGAATAACTATTGTAGTTTACATAGATCTTCACACTATTATCATAAGTAACCACTGCTACATTTTCCTGTGGCTTTTCATGTTTTTCAATACAAGCTCCTTGCACCGCTGAATTAACTTCTTTTAGCTTTGTATAATACTCAATTATTTCATTCTTGTATACACTATATTTTGCAGAATAGATGTCGCATGAATTGGTATATAGTAATTTTGAAGTATCCTCATAGGTTATGTAGAAAGATGGTGAAATTCCTGTTTCAACAAGTTTTAGGAAATACTCGTTCTTATCTGCTTCAAAATTCGTATAATCTCCATATAGCGGCATAATTCCTTTTAATACAATCGATAAAAATGGTACATCTTCATCTGCGAAGATATAATCAGAAGAACCAACTGGTATGTTATACAATGCACCAGCATATTTCCATAGATAAGCAAATGGCTCATCTAGAATCAAATCTGTACTTTCACTCATTGTATTCAACAGCTCATTATACACATTAGCCGTATCCACTCTGCTGTATGTACTTCCACTATAGGTATAAGAAAACAATTTATTCGTTACACCAGCTAATGCTATATGGTTTACACTTTTTTCTGTATAGCTCTTTAAGAGTTTCTTTAAGTTCTCAGCGGTTCTTTTTGGTGTAAGATACACCATCTTCTCGAATACATCTTTGTAAGTTTCTTCTTCAAAGAGACGCTTATCTATTCTTTTCACTACATTGTAAGTTGTATTACTTGTACTTGGATTAGCACGGAGAGCATCTTGGTAGAGGTAGAAGTCAATTCCCATCTCTTTTGTATCCTTTATAAGATTGGTAAGTTTCTTTGTACCACCTAATTTCCAATCCGCTTTATACTTGGTGATTGGTAACGTATTTATTCCGCCCTTTTGCCAACCTTTATAGATTGCTAGGATGTCCGTTACATTCTCTTTTTGTAGGTCCTCAAGTATGGTTTTCACTTGTTTTGTTGTTGTCATTGGAACAGATACATTGAAGATAAACCACTTCTTAATATCACTTCCAAGAAAGTCAAGACGGATCTTAAAATCATCTTCTTGTTTTATAAGCGCTTGTTTCTCTAACAGATAATTACGATAACTTTTGGCCAAACCTGAATAATCGGCATCTTCTTCTCTTGTGAAAGCAAATCGTACTTTGATATTACTATGCGTACGATCTTCCTCAACTTTCGGAACGGAACCTCCCGATTTACTGGTTGGTTGCACATATACTTGGCGTAGACGGAACTTTGAAGTAATCCAGTTATAATTGGTGTATGCTCCGTTTGGATATGCTTCAATACTAGCATCGTACTCTCCTTCTTCGATGATACCTAGATATGCCATCTTAGAATCGGTATGTACCATTCCAAATACGGGTGCCATGATCATCTCTGCATCATTTACGGTTTGAAATTCTCCCCAGAATAGGGATAATACATGAGACTCATTAAATCCCACATTTTCTCCATATACTCTTTGAGAAAATCCAGAAGTATATTTTCCACCATTATCTTCTAGATTAATTATGGCACCATTTCCATCTGGAATTAACATATAGCCATCTCTGTCACCTAAATGTGTATTTCCCATGAATGGATATACATATATGTTACCGATCTTATACTGATTGTTTGTCTCGGTAATGGATTCATCGGGGATCTCTACTGAAAATCCAGTATCTAATAAAGCTACTACAACCTGATACGTAAACCCATATTTCTCATATGACACATCTGCTGTGAATCCATTGTCTGTTAGCTGCACCTCTACTTTTGCTCCATCTAGTAAACTGACTCTTGTAAGCTGGGTAGACACATTATCAATAACCTCTAATACAATTCCAGACTGCATGAAATTCTTCCATGATGCATTACTTTTTCCATCGTCTTCAGAAATTGTAGATTCCATAATTGCTCCTGTTTTCTTATCCCGAATGATAATAGAAAGCGTGTCTTCATATAGATATAGCTGATATTCGTCATTCTCTGCAATTAATTTATGTTCCTTAATGGTAGCTGCCTTATCTTCCGTAATGATATACTCTTGCGCTTTCACACTTAATGAGTTACTAAACCCAGGAAGCAACGCTACTAATAGGAATAATGATATTGTTACAATACAATTTCTCAATTTAATCATAATCGATACGCCACCTCTCCAGATATTTTCGTTATAAACTCAACAACTTGTGCAAACAAGATGTATAAGATAAAGACTACTAACGCTACGATTAATACGGTAAATGCAGTAAGTAAGATACATTTAATACTTTCCTTGAAGGAATAATTATTCATCTCTTTAAGGGTAATAAACAGTAGTACCGCAATCCATGCAAACATAAAGTAATAGGTAAATTGAACAAGGAAAACTTCACTGTATGTTATAATATTACTAATAATAATTCCAATCGGCTTAAAGATTAGATATGGTGTTAATGCAAATGCGTATCCACAATATAGCTGCTTGAATGTACTCTCACCATCATGAATGGTACACATCAAATAATTACAGATAGTGAGCACGATGAATGCAATTACTATCTTGCCGATATCACCAACTAAATCATACTGTCCATCCCTAATGTTCTTAAGTAAAAAACCACAACCGTATTTGCCAAATATGCTTAGTATAATTACGAATGCAAGAATAATATTGGCACTTAGATAAGAGGCCTTTCCTTCTCTTTTCACCCCATAGCAACCGTCAACTGGGTGCTTCATATAATATAGTGAATACCGTAATTGGCTAATTAATGACCTTTGTCTAAACCTTGAAAGCTTCTTTCTTATGGTCACTAATACACCAATGGAATCTTTCTTTTTCTTAAGGAATACAACTATCAGACTTATTACTGCCATACATAGAATCGCTGTAATCAAGTTCTCACGAATCCACTGATTTCTTATCTCCCAGAATGCATCTGAATATCCGTCCCAGTCTTTTGCTAATCTGGCATAATGTAGAGCCTCGCTATAATCTTCTTCTTGATAATAAGCTCTTCCCATTGCCATATTGGCATAATCAAAGAGACTGTTCATCTCAAGTACTTTCGTAAGAGGTTCTTTACTTTCCGTGTACCTACCTTTTCCATATAGATATAGTGCATCATGAAGTAGGTTCGTGAATTCTGTTGGTTTGAAGATATGAATCTGCTGTTTTTCTCCATCTAGTAGATAGATTCTATTGTTAGGATCTATGGCAATGGCATTAACCTTGCCACATAAACCAATTCTTCCTCTACCATCATCACGTCCACCGAATACAAAGAGCATGTCACCTTCACTACTATATTCATATACATATCCATTTTGGGAAGCTACGAATATATTATCAAAGTTTCCTGTGGTAACTGCTGCCGGTAAATCATCGTAGGCGTCTGGTTCAATTAGATTATTACCAGCAATGTTTAGCTTCTTAAGTGTGCTTATATTCTCACCTTGCGTTACCGTATAGATTAACCCTTGACTATCAATTGATAAGTTGGTTGGTGTTGACGGAAGATTACTTAACATCTTTGCCTTTTGTTCATCTGTGAATATCATTCGCTGGAAAACTTGTAATAAGGATACCGAAGTATAGTTGGTACCGAAGTATCCAATGAAGGTTCCTCCCTCTGTCGGAGATATCTGAACGATCCCATTGGTATTTCCTTCACAAATGATATACATATTGCCACTGTTGTTCACAACTATCCTCTGTGGTTTGAACTCCACCTTATCCCCGTAGAGCGGATGATTTGGTTTTCCATATTCATTAATCTTGGCACCAGCGCTATTGTAAACAACTACTTTTCCACCATCTTTGTCTGCAACATAGAGCGTCTTATCTTTTGTTACATATATCCCCGTAGGGGCAACCAAATCTCCCTCTCCTACGGTGTTTACATAATTTCCTTCAAGATCAGAAATTAGAATTCGCTTGTTTCCTGTATCAGCTACGTATACATACCCATCTTCAGTTACTAACATGTCAGAAGGCGATGAGAATGAATACTCTCCTATCTTAGTGATTGATGAATCCGGTGAATAAGCACTTTGTGTCTCTGACACATAACCATATCCATCAATGGTATAGGTTTTATATGGAGTAGATGCTTCTGATAATACAGGTGTTAGTAATGCAATTGTTGCGGTTAATAAAACCAACGCACTTCTTAATCTATTCTTACTCACTTGCTTATCCCCCTCTACTTCATACCTGAATGAGCCATTGTGTTCATAATACTGTTTTGTAATATGATAAACAGTACTAAGTTTGGCACAAACATAATCAATGCCGCCGCTGCTGCAACACCTTGGCCTGCAACTGTATTATTGGTTGCTGCCAATGTATTCATATAGAAGGCTAATGTCTTAACCCCTTCATTGCTAACGTATAAGTTTGAACTTTCCACGTTAACCCATACTTGTTGGAAGGCAAGTATAGCAGAAGTTGCAATGGCAGGTTTAATCATTGGTAATATAATTTTAAAGTAAACTCTTAAGTCACTGGCTCCATCTATGTAAGCTGCTTCAATTAGTGCATCTGGTACTTGATCAATAAATTGTTTTACAAGGAATAAACTAACCGGCATTGCAAGAAGCGGTAGAATATGCGCAAGATAAGTATCCGTAAGTCCTAGAACATTGATTGTTAAGTATCTAGGAATCATAACTGCAACTGGTACAAACATTAATGCCATATTATTAATTTCTAATATTGTGTTCTTTAATTTGAATTTAAGCTTTGATAAGGCAAATCCTGAAGCTGTTGATAACAGTATGGAACCAAGTACAACAATTACTGTTACTACAAAACTGTTGAATACATATCTGCTCATTGGGATACCAGACATGGCAGATGCCTTAAACAACTTAGTAAAGTTATCAAGTGTTGGTCTTGTTACGAAGAACTTTGGCGGGAAGGCGAAAAGTTCATCCATTGGTTTAAATGCATGGCAGAATATGAATACAATAGGAAGAAGCATAAACAGCGCCAAAGGTAGAACTGCAAGAATAATTTTAATCTGTTTCTTCTCAAACTTCTTAGGATTAATATTACTTCCTTTATAACCAGCCATTTTGTTTCCTCCTCTCTAGTCTTTTTCTTGGAATAATTTCTTGGAGATTTTAGAGAAGGTCCAAACAATTCCTAGTAAAACTACAGAAACTGCTGCTGCATACCCCATCTCATAACGAATGAATCCGTAATCTTCAATATGGTTAACGATTAACTGTGCTGCGTAATTTGGAGTCGGATTGGCACCAGATAATTGAACACCAATTAAACCATTCTGGAATGTTCCAACGATAGCCATTACTGCTCCGAATAACATCTGTGGTTTCATAGTTGGTATTGTTATATACCACATCTCTTGAAAACGGTTCTTCACTCCATCTAATGCTGCTGCTTCATATAAAGACTCATCTGCATTCAAGATACCAGCTAACATTGCTAGGAAACCAACTCCCATACTACTCCATAAGGCTACGATAATAACAATTGGTAGTAGATATCTAACATCAAGAAGCCAGATAATTGGCTCATTAATAATACCAAGGCGCATCAACCAACTGTTTAGATATCCTGTCTGGTCACCACTGAATATAATCTTCCATAATACAGTCATGGCAACACCAGAAGTCATACTTGGTGAATAGAAGATTAATGCCAGTATCGTTCTTGGTGTCTTCGACAACTGTGCTAATGCCCATGCTAGTATGAAGGATAAGATATATCCACCTGGTCCAACAATTAGCGCATATAACACGGTTTTTGGTAATACATATTGCATGAAAATCTCATCTCGTGTAAGAAGATTAACATAATTCAGAAATCCTACAAAACTAGGGAATTGAATCGTATTAAAGTTCGTGAAAGATAATGCCATCGCAATTACCATTGGAACAATAATAAATGTTGCAAATAAAACTAAGTATGGAGCAAGAAAAGCATATGCCGATTTGTTTGAAGTCTCACGCTTTCCTATTTTCGTTCTCTTATGAGTCGTGCTTGCTCTCACTTTAATACCTCCCATCTTATTCGGTCTTGTTCAGGATTTCTCTCACAGTCTCAATGGTTGGGACTTCGTAATTCTTAATCACTTTTCCATCCTTCATATATCCAAACTCTTCTAATTTTCTCTCAGTCTCTCGGTCAATTCGTTTTACTGCATTATCCAGTGTAATTCTTAGATTCTTACCATCTACAACTATCGAGTTATAGGCATTACTTAATTCACGCTCTAACATATATGTTCCAAGAATTCTAGGGGCCTCCATAATCCATTTATCCTGATCTATAATTACTTTCTTATCCTCAGAACGAATTGCCAGACTAGTGAATGCTTCTGTATTGGCTGTATTCCAGATGTACTCATCACCATAGGTGATTTGTAATGTCTGCCCAAATTCCGCTTGGACTTTAGCAGATGACCACCATTTCATAAACTCCCAGGCTTGCCCTTCTCTTTCTTCATCAGACTGAAACATTACCGTACTTTCTGCACCGCCAGAACTATAATGTAGTACGTCCCCATTCTCATCTTCTACACCAGGAACCAATGCGATTCCCCATGAATTAGCAATCTCAGGTGCAGCATTAATTAATAAGTTATATACGGAATAATCAGCGATACCAATTGGTAAATCACCGTTTCTAAAATGTTGATAGAAACTAGGAACATCCTTAGGAAGATTATAGATTGTAAACAGTTCTGTAAGTTCCGTAAAACCTTTTACAGCCTCTTCACTATTAATAGTTGTATCTCCTGCATATTCACTATATAAGGAAGCTCCATTCTGGAACAACAACGGTGTCGTGCCATGGAAGGTTTTCATTGCCACCATACCAGCTGTCGGGTAATAGAAATTCAACCCTCTCATCTGTAATTCTGGCAACATATTCTTTACCTCCTCCATAGTCTCTGGAACCTCAAGTCCTAATTTATCAAGAATATCTTTACGGTAATACATTACCCAGAAGTTTCTTGTTTCAGGAAGTGAATAGATCCCATCATTAATAGTGGATGGTACTAATAATCCTTCTGTATATCTAGAGGCAATCTCTGTGAAATCATCAAACTCTGTTAGATCTTTAATCGCACCTCTTATACCAAGCTCAAAAGGAATTGCATAGTTAATACCTGTAGCGATATCTGGTGCATCCCCTGAAGCATTGGCAAGCACAAGCTTGTTTTGATCTGGCATAAGGGACAAATCAACTTGAATCCCTGTTTCTTTGGTGAATTCTTCGTCAATCATCTTTTGCATGATCTCAAGATATTGCCTGGAGCGATTTACCCACACTTGAAGGTGAGAATCGTCCGTGTTATCCACAGAATATGCTTGATCTGTGAACGAAGTAAAGAATCTATTCGCATTCATCTGCATGGATTTAAAAAATCCTGTTTTTTTCGGTAATTTTGCTTCCTCTTGATAGAGGTAAATTCGATCTATGTATAATTGATTTTTATTAAGTGCATCTAATAGATTCGCTAGAAACCTTGTTACTGAACTAACACTTGTTGAAAGTTCTGCTATACGATATGGCAATTTATTAGGTTCTTTTGCTAAACTTCTTAATTGCGTAGATGCTACGTAGATAGAAGAGAAGGAACCGATTTGATCAACTTTCTCGTTATAACATCTTACACTATCCACTAGTGCTTCAAGTTCATCTGCATAATCATATAATTTTTGACCTACTCCTGGAATATAGGATTCTATATTAAGGTCTCTGTATTTATCCTTGTTCGTTCCAGCTACCTTAGTAATCTCTAGGGATAGATTATTGATTTCTGACATGATTGCTTCTACCGATTCTATAACATGCCTAATAGGATCAATACTAATTGTGAAGGAGATCGTATGTACACCTTCATCTAGATACACACTAAGATAATTTGAATTCTCATCTTGTAAGGTTGCCCTACGATAACTCTTTCCATAGGAAAGAGGATAATCTTTGAATTTCGTATTGCTTATTGTTCCATCTACCTTAACATCAACAAATACAGGGAAATCACTCTTGTCACTTTGCTTATAATTAAGTGCGATATAGTAATAGCCCGCTTTTTCAATATTCTGTTCATATGTAACGGTTTGGCCTGCTTCTTTAAAAGACTGACCATCTAATGTATTTAACTCTTTATTCTTAACATTGTAAGGTTTTACGTCCACATCATATTCGCATAGAGCTCTTACAGAAGAATCATTTCTATACGTAGGATACTCTCCTTGAAGTGTGTATATCGCATCCCCTTCTGCCTTTTTTGATTCTGTATATTCTGGAATATCTACTTCTTTATTCAGATACATATTGCCAAGTAATACATTACCTTCTGATATACCTATTTCGATGGTATTCTTACCAGCTTGTAACTGAACTCCTAATGGCATGGAATGACGATAGCTGGCATCCATAATGTATTTGTTATTCCACTCCATCAGTTTATCTGGAACAGATACCACCTGATTTCCATAACGGTCGTACAGTCTCTCTTCTCCATTGGTCCACTCACTTTCGAATGTTAATCTTCTTGCCTCATAGAATGGATATTCGCCATTTACTTTCATGGTCATCTCAATGGGTAAGATAGAGTTGTCATAAGACAGGTAGTCAAAACTTATATAATATATTGCTGTTTCCTCTACATCAAATGTCAATGTTCCTGTTTGATCAAGCTCCATCTTTATCACTGGATTTTTATATTGGTATGATGCTTCCATATTGGCAGCATCGATTATAGTACCTGTGCCAGTCTCAAATGCTTGATTAATTGGAATCTCAATCTGCTCTCCCTCATATGGATTTGCAGTGTATTCCGCGCTTACATAAGTATATTTTTCAGCTAACAGTTCACTCGTATATACATTACTCGTACTTGTCTGTTCACTCGTACTTTTTGTATCCACTGCTCTCACTGTTAGCGCAAACCCAAACACACTATTCATTAGGACAGAACCACTTAATACTATTGCAGTTAGCCTTGTAATGCTCTTGCGCATAATACCTTCCTCCGTTCCTGTAATCATCCTAAACTATTAATTTAGTATTTTCTAAACTAATTTAATTTTACCATACAATGTCTAGTTTAGTCAATGCAATACTCACTTTTTTATGCATTTTAACCACTTGTTTTTATAAAAACACAAAGTTTCTATAGTAAGAACCCACTATATTCGCTTATGATTCATTATATAATATAATAGTTTATTTTTTTGTAAAATATCTCTATTTATCATTTTCCGGTAGCGCATAAATACCACTGCCTAATATGGAAATTCCTTTTTCTGATAATGCCGTAAACACCATAACGTTCTTTTTTCCATATTCGTCCCACTGTTTTGTTACTATGCCTTTATAAGATTCCCCTTTAATCGTAATCTCTATTTGATTATCCTTCTTTAACTCCCAAGTCCCTGTTACCTGACCAGATATGGTATGATCTGCATTAAGCCAGATTTCAGTGGATTTTTTCATCATTGACGAGATATCTTGCATCTGATTAATATACTTGTATGGACCGGCAATCTCTTCATCCGTATAGCTTCCAATACTCTCCCCTACATACCGATAAGGTGATACTAAAAACCAGCCATCTTCATTCAGATACATCTGATGTACTCGTACTTGATGACCTTCACCTCTATTCTCAAATCTAGTATGAAAGATTAAAAAATATCGATTTGTCTTTTCATCATAGATTGCTGAATTATGTCCTGGAGACACATAGCCGTTTCTTAGCTTGCCTGTCTCCCCTTCTATATAGTTAAAATGTATATTTCCTAAGATTTTTGTTCCATACTGCGCTGCTGCCGTATCATCGAAGAAACTTCCTGCAGGCCCTTTACAAAGAGTCATATCGTTTCCAGCTGCATCATAATATGGTCCATCTGGATTCTTGGAACGGCTTACACGAATGTTATATCCTCCTGTTGCATCTAATCCCCCATAAGAAAGAAACATGTAATAATAATCTGTCTCTTTGCTATACATAATGTATGGACCTTCTATTCGTAGATGATTTTCACCAAGTAGTTTTTTCCCATATCCCTTTTCTAGAGGAAATCCCGTTTCTGGATTAAGTTCTAGAATATAGATTCCACCAGAGTAAGATCCATACACCATCCATAATCGATTTTCTTTATCAAAGAATACACATGGATCTACCACATTAGGATGAATTGTAGAATCGTAGGTATCCCCATTCTCACTAGGCGTATCGGCTTCCATACCAGACTTTAATATAATTCCAAGGTCCTCGTAAGGACCTTCCACTTGATCTGCAACAGCAATTCCAAGTGCTGATATCGGCGCATCCCCTCTACATGCGCAGTAATACATATAGAACCTACCATCCGCCAACTGTATAACATCTGGCGCCCATAAGGTATCAGTCTGTGCCCATGTCAATGCTTCCTCTAGTTCATCTGGTGCATCAGGTATGATAGTGTTGGTTTTATTCACACCAGAAGATAATAACTCCCAATTTATTAAGTCTTCTGATTTTGCCCCCGCTAGATGGGAACCGAATACATAATACGTTCCATCAACTTCTATAACAGAAGGATCATGAACACTTACATCCTGAAAGCTATAATCGACTTCTTTCTGGGCATTCAACTTACTGTTCATATAGGTCTCCTCCTCTTCTGTCTTTTCTACATTATTTTCAGTATTGCTTCCATTCGTTTCTTTTTTTTCTACCTTACTTTGTTCAATAAGGTCGTCTTTTACTTGTTCTGTTCCCATACTCTGCTTACAGCCGGTTAAAGTTACTACTAAGGACAAACATACAACTAGTTTCCATATCCTATTTCTCATATTCCTCACCCTTTTGTTCCTCTATCTCAAATATAGGGAAACCAGATTTACCCCATTTGACCTCAAGAATCATAGCATGACGATTCGGGTCGCTTAATGGGTCCCCTTGTATCTCTTCATATGGTCTTGCATGATAAATCATTAAATCCTTTTGATTGTCTTCCGACTTAGTAAAGCAGTTATGTCCAGGTCCAAACACCCTCTTCTTCTCATCCGTTACAAGGACAGGATTTCTTAATTTTGTCCACGACAATGGGTCTAGTAGATCAGAATCTTCATCTGCATAAAGTAGACCTATACAATAGCAAGCCCCTGTTCCACTTGCTGAGAAGGTTAAGAATAGTTTTCCATCTCTTTTAAGTACCCCAGGTCCCTCGTTTACCCAAAAATCAACTCTCTCCCAATCATAATCTGGAGTTGTTAGTAATACCTGAACGGTACTAAGTTTTATTCCTGATTCCATCTTTGCGATATATAGATTGGATATCTGTTTTCCTACGCTGACTTTCTCTGCCCAGACGTAATAATATTCCCCCTTATTCTCGAATACCGTTGCATCTAATGAAAACGCTCGAAAGGAATACTCATCCTCATCTGCACATTGCATTTTTCCCTTTTCAACCCATGCATCTCTAGTTGGATCTTGCCCTTCACACTCTAGTACATAAGGTCTAATCTTCCAGACATCATCCTTCTCACCGGCTGCAAAGTATATGTACCATTTACCAAATATATAGTGAATCTCCGGTGCCCATATATGTGCACTCATCTCTCCCGATTCATGCTTCTTCCAGATTGTAATCTCCTCTGCCTCAGGTAGCCCCAAAATAGTGTCAGAACGTCTCAGTATGATTCGATCATACTGAGGTACCGAACCGGTAAAGTAATAATATCCGTCTGTATGCTTATATACATAAGGATCAGCTCTTTGCTCAATTAACGGTTTATTGTATTTTGTCCATATCTTTTTCTTATCTTTCTCCATGTGCAAGCCCTCTCTTTCTTCCCATCCGCTAGTCCGTATATTGTCTCTTTGTCACCAACTTAGATTAATGCTATCCTAATCCTTTAATTACTCGTCTCTATTCTGAATATTGATATAGAATTTGCTGGTGCCACATATTCATAATTCTCAGTTATTTCTAATTTCCTTTTTGTTGGTATTACATTCTCAGGATTTTTAAGTGAATTATCAGCTTCAGAATCCGCATTAGCAAGAACCTCCACCGTTGCATTTCCTGTAATATCGCAGTTTTCTAATCTTATGGCAATATTACGTTCTTCCCCTTGTATGTTAACCAGCTTCACAATAATATCTCCTGTTTTCTCTTCTTTACTAACAGTTTGATATACTGGGAATACTTCTGGCACTTTAATTACATGCATTTCTTTATCATCTAGATAACAGGTAATTGTATCTTTATTCACCACCACTTTAATCTCATACCAGCGATCTGTCTGTATGGTAACATTTCGTATATCAGAAACGATATTCTTGGTTCCTCCAAGCGCTTCCTCAACTACACTCCTTGTGTTATTCCAGCCACCGATATTCCAGTGATAGAAATTCTTCTGATCTTTTACCGCAAACGGTATTAAAAATCCTTCGTCTCCTGACAACTTCTTCGCCTTTACGGTATAGGTGTAATTACTCCAATTCGTATCTCCAACATAAGAAGCACTTCCCATAATGGCATCGTTTGTTGGATAAGAAGCATTGGTCTGTGCATAGACCTTATTACCATCTTCATCATCCATTATTTCGAAGAATCCTTGGCTACTACCTTCGAAGTTTGAAGCTTCTGTAGAGAAATCATTCTCATACAGTACTTTGCCGGTTTCATTATCAATTACTTTCATATCATCAAACACAGCTGCTGTTTTCCAGGTTCCAACTCCAATCTTTCCAGTCGCCCCTTCCCCTTTAACATCAATTAGTGAACTCTCTAACAGATAATCTCCCTTATTATTAGCAAACATCTTTTGTACATAGTAATTAACGGAACCATATACCTTGCTATTATTAAACCAAATCATATCTGGTCTCCATTGTGATGACAGGGTGTTCCCAAACAGTGGTGCATATGCCGCCATCTTAACAACATCACTATTTCTCTCAAGCGCTGTCATATATGCTGCTTCGGATATTGCTGCTTTTAATGAATTTGATTTGGCTGCATATTCTCCTAAGAATACTTCCGTTCCTTCCCTTTCATAACCATCATATCTTGTTGTGTTTTTCAAAAACCATTCTGGCTCATTATAATAATGCTCATCTACTAAATCCGCATATTTGATCGTATCATCCTTATGGCTGTCTATTTCTGACCACGCATAATCGAATAAATCGCCACTTGATAATGGTCCCGAAGATGTTATTAACTTAATATCTGGGTACTTCTCTCTGAATACTTCAACAAATTTATCGTATCTCTTAAAGTATTCTTCTCCCCACTGTTCATTTCCAATTCCTAAGTAATCAATCTCGAATGGTTGTATATGCCCCATGTTAATTCGTACACTTCCCCAAGTTGTTGATGCATCTCCCCGGCAAAACTCCACCAAATCTAATGCGTCCTGTATGTAATGATCCAGATCATTTAATTCTGCTAATGTATTCGTCTGTCCAGCTGCTCTTGCTTGACATGACATTCCACAGTTTACGATAGGAACTGCCTTAGCCCCCAGATCTTCGCAAAGTAAGAAGTATTCAAAAAATCCAATACCATAGCTTTGGTAATATGGATATGTTTTTGTCCCAATCCATAAGTTCTCATTTTGTTTCCTCTGTGCTACATCTCCAACGGTATCCTTCCAGCAATACGCATTATCAAGTGGATTTCCTTCTACAATACAACCTCCCGGGAAACGGATAAAAGAAGGTTGTAACTCCTCTAATAGCTTAACCATGTCCGCTCTAAGTCCATTCTCACGATTCTTATAGGTATTCACTGGAAAAAGTGAGATCATGTCCAAATCAACCGTTCCCATTTCATCAAGAACTAAGGATAGACTTCCTTTCTCTACCGTCTCTTCTGCTTTAATTATTATCTCCCTCTTTGACCATGCACCTTCTACTTCCTCTATGTACCCACTACCAATGCAATTACCATCATGATCTTCTAAATTGATTTTAATTTTTCCTTTATATGAATCACTTTTCACATATACATTAAATCGATATTCTTCCTCTTTAACAAACGACATTCCTTCAAGGAACCCTTGATTACGTATTCCGCTATTCTTTGATTCTGTCTTTAACTCCAGATAGTTTGGATTATTGTTATTCAGTCCACCTTCATTACATATCCTTAACTGTGCATTGTTAACGACCTCATATCCATGAAGTTGTCCTCCCGCCGCAAGGGATTCTTCGAATTCAAAGGAGCGATTAATTACCTTTTCAGCATATAAACCTCCATCAGCTGCAAAGTTTATATCTTCAAAGAAAAGCCCATACAAGGTCTCACTAATATCAATTCCTTTTTTTTCACCATTAATTAGTAAACCGAAATTATTATCTTCCATCCTCTTCTCCTCCAGTACATTCCCATGATCCTTATTGCAACCATTGATAAATAACAACCCTATACAACAACAAAACATTGTTATTCTTTTTTGATAAAAATGTTTTTTCATTTCGATTCCTCTTTCATATAACTAAATTAGTTTAGTTATATCTAAAATATAATGCTATTATATCTACTTGAATTCCATTTGTAAAGGTATTTTGTACAAATTAGCTATAATATTTTAGATGTTAATATATTTATATATTATTTTCTAAACTATTTTCTTCAAATATCCTTTATATCTGTGCAATACAACGAAAATACCATTCCTGACATACCGCAAAAAAAAGACAACCTTCAAATTGAAAGTTGTCTCTAAAACAATACCTATTTATGAAAATTAAACTAAATATATCTGGTAATTATCCACTCGAACGCTTGTTACGTTTAGATTGGACTATAATTAATTCGTACCTTAATATCTTGTGAATAGTTACCAAACTCTTTACCAAAAATCGTTAAACCACCAACGTTTGTAGCATCGTCATTAACCGAGAATTTGAACTTAATAGAGCTTTTATAATCCAGTTTGAAATCTTCTATTGTCACATTAGAAATCTGCAATCCGTCAATAAAAGTTCCCTTTTTATTAATAACTAATAATTTAAGCAGACCATATTGATTCCAGTTCGGAAACCACCAGTCTGGTGTAAAAATTCCCTTAACCTCACCAAAATCTCCTGGGCTAGTCCATGTTCCTATACAAACATCATTTAGGTAAAAACTAATATCAGAAGGCCAATCATTATTGATTCCTGGTGCTTCTGAACTTAATTCTGCGGAAAGTGTGATCTGATCAATCTTTTGAGCTGCTGGTAATAAGTTTGGAATCTGATATTCTACATATCCTTTAGAAAACCATATAATCTGTGCATTCACTCTATCTGAGTGCGCAAAATACCTAGGATCATCAACCTCTCCGATCAATTGCTCCCCAGTTGATATGCCACAAGTAGGATAGATAGAATAGTCGGAATACAAACCTACTTTAACATCTGTATCATAGATATTTTTTGAATCAGCTTGTTCTTCAGCCATAATTTCAACTAAAATTTTATCTACATTTACTCGGCAAATTTTCTGGTTTCCATGACCTGTGTATTCTGAATAAACTTGTACGATTCCGCTATCCTCTAATTTCTTAACATGACTAGTTAAGGCTCCATTCGTAATATTCAAACTAGAAGCCAATTCATTCATATTCATTTCTTTGTTCTCTAAAAGCTTCTTAACTATATTAATACGTACGTCAGATCCTAGTGCTTTAAAAACATTTAGTCCTTCATCTAAATTCTTGATATGTAGCATACTCTCATCCTATACTTTTTATTTTTTTAAATTACTATACATTTTCCTTAACAATAACATTATACATGATTTTCATTTATTATGCAATCATTGTCTTATACGATTCAATATGCTTTCAATTCTATTCTATCTACGTTTGGGAATAGTCACAATAAAACTAGATCCCTTTGTATATTGGGAACGGATGCGAATATTCCCCGTATGTTTCATTATAATTAACTTCGCAATGGATAATCCTAATCCATGACCATTAATCTTTCTATCACGTACATGGTCAGATCGATAGAATCTCTCGAATATATTATCAATATCCCTCTTTGTCATTCCAATCCCTGTATCCTCAACCGATATCACACAATCTCCCTCTTTGTTTTCACAAGATATATAGATAGAATCTCCGTCACTACTATACTTGACAGCATTATCAACGAAAACCCTGATAGCTTGCTTAAGTGCTTGCTTATCTCCATAGACTATAACATCTTCTAGTGCCTTCGTTTCAACGATACGGTTGGTGGTTACCATCTTTGTTTCCTTCAACATATCTTCCACAAGTACACGCATATTAAACATATGCTTCTCTAATCTAAGTGTCTTTTTGTCATGCCTTGATAGGAATAATAGTTTCTCAACCAACTCTTGCATCGCCTTAGATTCATTTTTAATTGCCTCTATGGATTCTTCTAATACTTCCGTATCTGATTTGCCCCATCGATCTAACATATTTACATATCCTTGAATAACGGCTATTGGTGTTCGAAGCTCGTGAGAAGCATCGGAGACAAATTGCTTTTGACTTTCATACGATAATTCAATACGATCTAGCATCTGATTAATAGTCACTGCAAGGTCCTTTAATTCGTTCTTTGTTCCTGCAAGATTAATTCTTTCACTTTGCAAGTTATTAACGGTAAGGCGGTTTGCTAACCTAGACATATCCTTTAATGGCAAGAATAATTTCTCGTCACCTTTTTTACCATATACAATTACACTCCCTGTAAATATCGCAAGTAGTAATATAACAAATGGTACCAAACGACTCAGTAAAAGTCGTTCTCCTGATAAGTCAAATTGAAAATATAACGTGTAGTTACTATCACCAATCTTAATCTTTTGCTTATCCTTCACAACTAATAGTTTCTTACCCTCTATATCCCCATAGAATACCTTATTAAAGATACTATTTCTCTTTTCAATGTTATACAAGGTGTCATTAAAAACAACTTCTTTTGTTGCTTCGTCCGTAATCCTTAATGACAACCCTTCCGAATAATATGGATTTCTGTCTTCTAGATCTGCAATACTAATCTCTTCGTTTTCTAACTTAAATATAATCTGTTTTTCTAAGGTATTATTATCAAATGCTGCTATTCCTAGATAAACTCCGACGAACAGAAGGCAAAAGACAACACTATTAATGATTAATAACCTAAGATAATTTAGTGATATACGGAATGCGATTGAGAAATAGAACTGGCTAAAGAATAGTCCCATCCTCTTTCGTAATGGTAGAACCGTACGAATCAGTAATTTTCTTATCCATTCAACTATCTTACTTCTCATCCTTAATTATATACCCCACACCACGTACCGTACTAATCAGATGGATTCCATATTTATCATCTATCTTTTGACGTAGGTATCTAACATATACATCTACCACATTCGTATCCCCTAGATACTCATAATCCCATACGTTATTCAATAACTGCTCTCTTGTCATAGCTATATTCTTATTCTTTAGAAGGTATTCAAGCAATTGGAACTCTTTCTTTGTCAATGTAATCTCTTCTTTATCATATGTAACAGTATGACTAGATAGATTGATAACAAGCTTACCATATTGCAGAATTTCTGTCTTAGTACCTACATTCGAATGGCGATTTAAAGCTACACGAATTCTTGCAAGTAACTCTTCAATAGCAAATGGTTTAGTCATATAAACATCTGCACCCATATCAAGACCTGCAACCTTATCTGTAACATCATCTTTAGCTGTTAACATAATAATCGGAACTTGTTTTCCTTCTTGCCTTACTCTCCTACAAACTTCAATTCCGCTTAACCCAGGTAGCATTATATCAAGGATTACTAAATCAATATCCTCATGCATTGCTTTTTCGAATCCTTGTCTTCCATCTCCCGCTATCTCAACTTCGTATCCTTCGTATTTTAATTCTAACTCAACAAACCTAGCAATCTTATTCTCATCCTCAACAATTAATATCTTCGCCAAAACAATTTACCTCCTAATTAAATATTCGCTTTGTTAATTACTTCTATTGTATCATTAATTCAGTGATTTTCATATTAAAAACGAATTAAAACTGCTTTTGTTTAGGTTTAAATCAATTACTTCGACTAGTACCTGCAACGTAATATTAATTGACTATCTTTTAAAAATAGCGTATAATTCACTTTATCAAATGAAAGTTTTAAAGCTTTAAACCCAAAAACTAATAATACGGTATGAAAGGGAAACGGATAGTATGAAAAAAACGAAAAGAGTAATATCCACGCTATGTATTCTTGCTTTATCTATAACAGCATTAACTGGTTGTGGCTCAAAAGGTTCCGGCAAAACATATAAGATTGGTGTAAGCCAAACTACAACACATGATGCACTTGATTCTGCTTACAAGGGATTTATTGATGGCCTAGCAGAGGCAGGATATAAAGAAGGCGATAATATTGAAATTGATTTCCAGAACGCACAAGGGGAAGCTTCAAACAATAATACAATCGCTGCCAAATTAGTTAATGATAACCCAGATCTTATTCTTGCAATTGCAACACCAGCTGCTCAGTCTCTAGCTAACATAACACAGGATATTCCAATCGTAGTTACAGCAGTTACTAATCCAGCAGATTCTGGTATTGTTGCCAGCAACGAAGCTCCTGGCGGAAACATAACTGGAACCTCTGACTTAAATCCAGTTAAAGAACAGATGGATTTGTTGCTTCAATTAGTACCTACTGCTAAGAAGATAGCAATTCTTTACTGTTCAAGTGAACCCAATTCTAAATTCCAAGCAGATCTTGCTAGCGAAGCTGCTGCAAACGTTGGTTTAGAAACTGTAGATGCTACCGTATCGAATACAAATGATATAGAACAAGTTGTGCAGTCTTTGGTAGGTAAAGTGGATGCAATCTATGCTCCAACGGATAATACAATTGCTTCTGGTATGTCAACCGTAGCTATGGTTGCCAACTCAAACAATATGCCTATCATCTGTGGAGAGTCCGGAATGGTTAAGAACGGTGGTCTTGCTACATATGGAATTAACTACTACAACTTAGGAAAACAAACTGCAGCTATGGCGGTTAAGATTCTTACTGGTGAATCCAAACCTGCTGATATGCCGATTGAATATCTTGAAAAAATGGATTTAACTATTAATGAAGATGTCGCAACTCAATTAGGAATTACTATACCTGATGATTTAAAAGCCAAGATGAATAAATAACTCTATTATTAACTATATATGTGCTTCATACTAGAATAGCCCCCGTCTTTTAATCAATATGGGGGATATTCTCTTTTTCTCTTTTTACTTATCTATACAATCAAAGTATAGCTATTCACAACGTCAATGGTACTAGTTTTATAAGTTTTACAGGTTTGAAACAAACAAAAGATTACGGGAGGTTATTATGAATATATTTTTGAATATATTTTTTGCAATTTTAGGTGCTTCTGGGCAAGGCCTTTTATGGGCAGTACTAGCACTTGGTATCTATATTACATTTAAGATTCTTAACGTCGCAGATATGACTTGTGATGGAAGTTTTGCATTAGGTGGTTGTTTAAGTGTCACCCTAACAGTATCCGGTTGGAACCCAATTTTGAGTTTATTACTGTCAGTATTAGCTGGTATGGCGGCTGGTATGGTAACTGGTTTCTTACATACGAAACTTAAAATCCCTGTAATTCTAGCTGGTATTTTGAGTATGATATCACTCTATTCTATCAACTTAAGAATAATGGGACAGCCAAATCAGTCTTTGCTTAAGTCGGATACCATCGTTACAATGATCAAAAAAGTAATTCCCGACTCTGTTATGGATCATATCAAATACTCCACACTTAATTCTCTAATTGTTATTGGAATCGGTATTATCTTCGGAGTTTTACTTTGTTTTGTATTATATTGGTTCTTCGGTACAGAAGCCGGTAGTGCCCTTCGTGCAACTGGTACCAACGAAGATATGATTCGTGCTCTTGGACAGAATACAGACCGCATGAAGATTCTTGGTCTTATGATTAGTAACGGTCTAATTGCTTTATCTGGTGGATTAGTAGCACAGAGCCAAGGTTATGGAGATGTTATCATGGGACAGGGTGCTATTGTTATAGGATTAGCTTCGATTGTAATCGGTGAGGTATTCTTTGGACGTTGTACTTCTTTCAAAAGTAAACTTATATCTGTTATTGTTGGTTCTGTCATCTACCGTGTAATTATTGCTCTTGTCCTTCAACTAGGATTAAATAATAATGATCAAAAATTATTTACTGCTATTATTGTTGCAATTGCGCTTGCAGTTCCAACAATAAAAAAACAAGCTCAAAACTGGAGGTAACTATGTTATATATAGAAAATCTACACAAAACATTCAATGCAGATACCATTAATGAAAAGCAAGTATTAAAAGGTGTGAAGCTTCATCTGAATCCTGGTGATTTCGTTACCATAATTGGAGGAAATGGTGCTGGTAAATCCACCTTACTTAATATGATTGCCGGTGTTCATCCGGTAGATAGTGGCTCTCTCAAATTGGATGGAATAGATATTACCAAACAACCTGAACATGTTCGTGCCAAACTATTAGGTCGTGTTTTCCAAGATCCTATGAAAGGAACTGCTGCCAATATGGAGATACAGGAAAACCTTGCACTTGCCTATCGCCGTGGTAAAAAACGTGGTTTAAGATGGGGCATCAGTTCAGATGAAAAGCAACAATATGTGGAAGTTTTGAAGACACTTGATCTAGGACTTGAAAATCGTCTCTCTTCTAAGGTTGGTCTATTATCAGGTGGTCAACGTCAGGCACTTACATTATTAATGGCAACATTAGTAAAACCAAAACTATTATTATTAGATGAACATACCGCTGCACTTGATCCTAAAACTGCAAAAAAAGTACTTGATTTAACCGAAACTATTGTAGAATCTAATAATTTAACTGCACTTATGGTTACTCATAATATGAAAGACGCCATCCACATCGGCAATCGCCTTATCATGATGCATGATGGTAACATTATCTTTGATATAAGCGGAGAGGAAAAGAAGAACTTACAAGTCTCTGACCTTCTTCAAAAATTCGAACAAGCAAGTGGTGGCGAATTTGCAAACGATCGTATGATGTTAGCTTAATTGTAAACAGTCTTTCAATTAAAGGAACAAAGGTCAAAAAAACAAACCCGAGAAGTTTGCCTATGACGAATATGAACTATTCGTCATAGGCATTCAACTTCTTGGGTTTGTTTTATCTTGTTCTATATATTACGAATACACAATCATATATAATAAAATACACTAGTTATTAACATTAGAGTAATCAATCGGATCCTTCTTGTTAGCTGTTTTGTTTAAAACAATTATAGCTACAATCAATAAACCTAATGATATTATAAACGGTACCACTGCGCTCTTCATTACTCCCATTAATAGATATCCACATATGCAACAAGCTGCAACAACGCTTGCATAAACCAACTGTGTAGATACATGATCCATATGGTTACATCCTGCTCCTGTGGAAGACAAGATTGTTGTATCCGAAATCGGAGATATGTGATCACCATATACCGCTCCTGCTAATATTGATCCAAGTACCGGATATAACAAAGCTCTTGTGGTCTCTGACGAACAGATCGCTACTCCAATTGGAATCAACAAAGCCATGGTTCCCCATGAAGTTCCCGTTGCAAATCCTAAGAATCCAGCGATTACGAACACCATAACTGGTAAGATAAAGATTGGGAAGCTTGCGTCTTTCACAAGATTTCCTACATATCCTCCCGTATTAAGATAATCTGTACTACAGATTCCACTAATTGTCCAAGCAAGGATTAAGATTGTGAAAGCAGGTACCATTGACTTAATTCCTTCTGTAATCTCATCCACGAATTCGCGGAAAGAAAGAATTCTACGAATAGAATATTGAATAAATGTAAGTACTAAAGCACCAAAACTACCTATTACTAAAGAAAGTGAGGAATTACTTTCGCCAAAGGATGCAAAGAAACTATTTTCTCCTGTTAAGCCACCACCAGTATAAGCCATAGCTAATACGGTAAAAACCATTAATGAAACAATTGGAATTACAAGATCAATTACTTTGCCTTTTTTCTTCTCCGCCTTATCTTCTGTAACAATTATCTCGTTTCCAGAAAACAAGTCTCCACGCTCTATGGCATTCTTTTCAAATCGTGCCATCGGTCCAAAGTTTACTTTTGATAAACATATAATTATAACCATAACAATTGTTAAGATTGCATATAAGTTATATGGAATAATCTTAATAAATGTCGTCATACCATTACCTGCACCCGCATCCTGAATATACGTTGCTACAGATGCTCCCCAACTTGAAACAGGAGCTATGATACAAATTGGTGCTGCTGTTGCATCAATTAGATACGCGAGTTTAGCTCTACTAATTCTATGTTTATCTGTTAGCGGTTTCATAACAGTTCCTACAGTAAGACAATTAAAATAATCATCAATAAAGATAAGACCTCCAAGAGCCGATGTTGCTAATGTTGCTCCTCTTCTTGTCTTAATCTTACTTGCTGCCATTTCTCCGTATGCTGCTGATCCGCCTCCCCTAGTAACGATTGCTACCAATGCTCCAAGTAGTGCTAAGAAAATCAAGATGTAGACATTCTCACCCATCTTCTCGCCCATAACTTCAAACGAAGTAACTACCATCTCAATTACATTTCCATTGCTATAGATAAGTGAACCAACCAAAATTCCTGTCAATAATGACATAATAACCTCTTTGGTAATCAAAGCTAAGACAATTGCAATAAGGGGAGGGAGTATGGATAAAAGTCCATAGTTTGCTGCTTCTAATACTTCCATTCCTTTATTCCTTTCCATTCTTATATAATTTTAACTATTTAGTTGCTCAATTTAAAATTCGTCCTTTTACATCTTTATATTTATAACATGAATGGAATAGTCTAGCAACATGAATGATTTTCCAAATGGTCTGTTTATTTAATCTTTATTTATCTGGAGTATTCGTTATTTCTTTTTTTCTCTTCTTATTAATAATTATGACAACAACAACTATTACAACTGTCCAAAATACGATATAAGGAATATTAGAAACAAACCAAATTATAAATCCTGTGAAACCATCCTTAATATCATAAATAGTATCTTTAAATCCTGCTTTCATTTTTTCCCAAGTAGATTCATTATCTACTTGTGGTGTATAACGAATTACTTCCTGAATTGATATCGTAACAGTACTGTATTCAATAAGGTTATCATATGTCCTTAATTGTGATTCATAAGATTCTAACTCATATCGTATCTCTGTTAATCGGTTCTCTAATAATATGATAGAATCCAAATCAACTGCCTTTTCGATTAATTCTATTAAACGCTTTTGTTCCACCTTAAGTACTTTTACATGACTTTGCATATCAACATAATTTACTGTGACATCTTCCGCAGACATATTCTTAGATACCACATTCCCTGTCTTACTAACTTTATTGACAAAGGAATCTAACTTATCCGCTGGTATCCTTGCTGTGATATTACAATACCGATTCGTACTACTTAGTAAATCACTCATATTGATGTTCTCTGCGTATCCACCTAGAGTAGTAATCTCAGATTCTATAGAATTTACTACTTTGTCAAAATCTTGTGTCTCTAAATCAAGTGACACATTACGAATAATCTTACGATTTGTATCGACACGAGTCGCATTCGGTACTTCCCCCTCCGCACTTGAATTCGAAGTAGCCGTATCTGTCGTAACACCAGATGTTTCTTTCATTTCCTCTGTGGCTGTATAGCCTTCGTCCATCGCCACATCGCTCTTATCCATCTCTTGATGGATGTTCATATCTTTTTTACTTGCACAGGCAGTAAAGAAAACACAAACAAGTACTAATACCATTACTACTTTAAACTTACTCTTCATAAAAATCCCTCCTGTTAACTCATTTATATATCTCTATGAATTAGACGAGAGGGATTACTATTTGGTTCCATTATTTATTTTAAATTATGTAACTTTCTATACAATTATAAATTACTTACGCCGGCTTCAACATCCTCAGCAGTTATGGAGATTCCCCTATGTGGAACTGATGTTGAGAACACGATCTGGGTTTTTGTTGTTCCGAACTTTTGTAGATGACCAATGAAGGAATCAAGTTCCATTGTACTTGGAAAACATACTTTAATTAACATAGAATAGCTTCCTGTTACACAATTACATTCTATAACGTTCGGGCATTGTTGTACGAATGGATAAAAAGTATCCTTTTTTGTTGGTGACATTTCAAGATTAATGAATGCTGTAATATGATATCCTAATTTAATTGGATTAATACTTGCATGATATCCTGTTATAATGTTCTCTTTTTCTAGACGTTCGATTCTTGCTGCTACTGCAGGTGACGATAAAAACACCTTTTCTGCCAATTGCTTGAGCGAGTATCTAGCATTTTCTTGAAGTAAACCAATTATTTTTTTATCAATCTTATCCATTCCAATACCTCCAATTATACGATTATTTTACGAGAATTAGTAACATTACGTTGTATTTAACGTTAATAAAGTAAGTTAAACGTAAAAAAAGCATAGGTATAGCACCTATGCTTCTTTGCAATCTTTTTTTTATTTTATATTTTCTTTATTATACAATGTAAATTTAAGTTTTTCAAGCCTTTTCTTACTATGAATACAGAAAAAATTTACAGAAACTAAAAATGTTAATAGTACGTTCATAGTTCTTTCATAAATGCTACATACCTAATACACATTTAGTTGTTATTATAGTTATATCAAATAAGCTAATTATCTTTTTATATAGATTTTTTTCATAACATCCCCCCTCTTAGGAGCCCCCAACGGCTCCTCCTTTTTTTGTTTACAGAACTTTTATGATATTATATAAGGAATTAAGTACAGTCCAGTTTTGAGGAAAGTACTTCATAAGATTCCAATAACTAGCACCATTAAGTGCAAGTTCATTAACTAATAGAAGTTTTTCGTTAATACTTCTAGCGTCCTCAAACCAAACAACATGCTCTACTCCGTCTGTACTTCTGTAATTATAATATGGTGCTTTTGCTACTTCATCAAAGCATATAGCCGCACCATATTCTGCTGCCTGCTCAACTGCCTCCACATTACTTAATGACCTAGCTCTGGATTCACCACTTACAAAAGGTAACGCCCAATCATATGCATAGTTTGGTACTCCCATGAAGATCTTATCTGGTTCTATTTCTGTAACAGCATAATCTAAAACTTCTCTTACCTTATTAATTGGTGCTACCGCCATCGGTGGACCATATGTATATCCCCATTCATATGTCATTAACATAACTTTGTTAGATACTTCTCCTATGCCCCTATAATCATGTCCTTCATATAAAATCCCTGGTTGATCTGTAGCAATCTTAGGTGCTAGTGCAACAGTGACTACAAATCCTTCTGCATTTAACTTTGTAGTTACATTCTGAATAAAGTCTACATATGCCTGTCTATCAGCCGGGTATATATACTCGAAATCAATACCCAGACCATAATATTGTTTTTCTTTTAAGTTGATAAGAATATTATCTATCAATCGGTTCTGTGCTTCCATATCATTCAAGATTTGATTTGCCAGTGCACTACTAAAGCTACCTTCAGGTGTTAATGTTGATATTAACATTAAAGGCGCTACCCCATAATCTCTAGCTAAATTAATTATATTCTGATCGTCTATACCAATTAATTCTCCTTCTGGTGTGAATCCATAAGTAAAAATTGTAATATACGTTAAATAAGGTAAGGTTTTTTCCAGTACTTCCATATCAATAGATGGATATAGATACCCATTAACCTCCATATCTCCGATTCTATCTCCTTCGTATTCAATCACAATTTGTTGTCCTACATATAGATAAGGAAAATCCGCAAGTCCTGGATTGTTTTGTAATAGTGTGATTACACGTACTCCGTTCTTTTGCGCTATGTCTAAAAGTGTATCTCCCTCTTCTACCGTATATATCCTCTTAGGATACAGAATAACCAGTGTCTGTCCAATAACTAAGTTACATGGATTAGTTAATTCATTATCCTCAATAATGCGATTTGGTGTTGTATCATAATCTAATGCAATACTATAAATGGTTTCTCCTTGCTTCACTACATGTATTACCATATGTACTCCTTCCTACAGAAGGTTCGTACCAAGTTTGAGTATATTACATCATTCTTAGCACGATACCTTTATTCCTTATATATATTTCTTAACTTGATGGTTCATTTATACCCTAATATATGTCCTAGCATTGCTAAGTTAGAACTTTTGGTTACCTGCTTTTTTCACTTGCTGGTAAAGTAATTCTAAAAAGTTGTTTCATAAGAACTCTAAAGTCAAAAGGAATAAGTGGATATATATAGTTATAACCGGTTACTGTTCTGTTGAATATAATCGCACACGTAGTCAACAAAATACCTACAATAAATCCCCACTGACTAAATAGCCCTATTAAAATCAATAAAAAGATACGCATGAATTTAAGTGCGTAACTCAGTTCATAGCTAACTTGCGAATAATTTGCAATAGCAACAAATGCCATATAAAGCATTACCTCCGAATTAAACCAGCCTGAGCTAACTGCAAAATCACTTAATATAAAAGCTGCCACAACACTGAAAGGTGTAGTCATCATACTCGGTGTATTTAGCGCTGCTAATTTAAGTGCATCAATAACAAATTCCAGTATAAGTAGTTGAAATATAATCGGTATATTAATCGTATCTGTAATCTTAATAAATTCTAATCCTTTAGGAATCCAATCTTGATGTTGCATAAGCAATACGAATATTGGGGTTAATACTAATGCAATTATATTAATAATAATTCTTGAAAGACGTAGATATGTTCCCGTAATTGGTGGAAAGTAATAATCAGCCGACTCTTCCATAATACTAAATATTGTTGCGGGAAGAATCATTACTGAAGGAGAATTATCAACTATGATAACTATTTTTCCTTCTAATACGGATGCAGCTACTGCGTCTGGACGATCCGTATATCGAAACTTCGGAAACGGATTAAACCAACTCCCCTTATACATACATTCCGCTAAACTTTCCTGGCTCATGGTTAGTGCATCTATTTTAATCCTCTTAATCTTATCAATTATGTTGCTTAGAAGTTTTTCTTCCACACGATCCTTCATATAACAAACTACAATATCTGTATGTGAAGAGCTTCCTACATCCATCATCTGCATAACAAGATTTGGGTTACGTATTCTACGTCTAATGAGTGCGGTATTGAAGACCAATGTTTCTACAAATCCATCCCTAGCTCCTCGCATAACCTTATCTTTATCAGGCTCCTCTATACTTCTTGCTGGATATGTTCTACAGTCAATTGCCAATACCTTTTCATATCCATCAACCAGTAAACACGTCACACCTGATAGGATACGTGTAATGACGGTATCCATATTATCTACTAAGTCAACTTCACCATATGGCAGTAACTTATCTTGAAACTCTTCTGGTGTACATTCAACATCCTCTTTCTTAAGATGTGCAAAGAATTCCATTAATTTTTCTAAGATTTCATCTTTTACAAAACCATCTACAAAATAGAGACAACATTCTTTTTCAGCAATGCTTATCTTCCTGTTGATAATATCAAAATTATCATCAACTATTAGCTCTGCATCCAAGCGCCTTTTATTAGATGCAATGTTTTTACTTATTGAATTTATCATATAACAAACATACTCCTTATGCTGTATTTATCCTATATTGTTTACTGTAGCTTCCTAATTATTCATATTTTTCAATTAATTGATAAACAGCATGAAGTAGAGTATTATCTGCTTCAAAATCATTAGACAATAAAAAAGAAAGTGTACCAAAAAGGTTGAGACTTTTCTGTCTTGGCCTTTTTGATACACTTTCCTTCATTATTTGAGGAGTATTCTCTATTATATAACTTACTGACTGCGTGTGATGCTAAGCGAGAGTGAGTTACGAATGAACTCCGTTTGACATAACATGCTCACAAATAAATTTGAGCAAATTGACGAAATCAAAATTATTTTTTACACTCTAACCAATTATATAATTATAAGTCATTCAGAGCGTATAGAACCATAAAATCCATTGGTTCTACAATCAATTCCTTAGCACCTTCTATAACTTCTCCATTACGTAAATTACAATAAGTACCTTCTTCTAATTGATATATAAGTTTCTCTTCTTCGCTATTATTAAGGAAAACTATCGATTTCTCTTGCTTAAGAACTCTTTCATATACTAAGAATTGTTGTTTTGCAAGAAGGGTATTAAACTCTCCATCCACAAACTCCTTATGTTCTCTACGAATGTTTGCTAACCATTTGAAATGTTCGAATAGATTCGTGTCTTGTTCTTCTTTATCCCAAATCATACAACGTCTACAATCAGGGTCATTGCCACCTTCTAACCCAACTTCATCTCCATAATAGATATAAGGTATACCAAGATATGTGTATTGAAAAACTGTTGCTAATTCTAGTCTTCTCTTTTGGCCAGAAGCATCTGTGACAAAACGTGCTGTATCGTGTGAGTCTAGAAGATTTAACATCTGTTTATGAAGATCTTTACGGAGGGAATGTTGTCTAATTGCCAATGCCTCAACGAAGTTTTCAGCAGACATTTTACGGAGTGCAAAGAATTCTAATACAGATTCACGGAACGGATAATTCATAGTAGAATCTAATTCATCTCCTCTACAGAAAGAATTCCCCATATGCATAATCTCACCAATTACGATTGCATCTGGATTTACTTTCTTCACACGTTCATAGAATTTCTTAAGAAATCCATGATCAATCTCATCACACACATCCAAACGGAATCCATCTATATGGAACTCTCTTAGCCAGTAGCTTGCTACATCTAAGAAATACTGCACCGTATCAGGATTACTCATATTTAGTTTTGGCATATTTCCATATCTATCATAAAAAGTTACATAATTAAGTTTCCTTTGATTAATCGGATAAGACTCAATATAATACCAATCTTTATACGCAGACTTCTCTCCCTTGTTCATAATATCTTTGAATGCAAAGAAGTCATCTCCAGAATGATTGAATACACCATCTAATACGAAACGTATGCCTCGTTTATGTGCTTCCTCAATTAATTCTCTTAATTCTTCTTTTGTACCAAATTGAGGGTCAATCTCATAGTAATCCTTTGTATTATATTTATGATTAGAACACGATTGAAAGATTGGGGTCGTATAGATAATTGTAACTCCAAGCTCTTTAAGATAATCTAATTGCTTTGTAATTCCTTTTAAGTCTCCACCAAAGAAGTCATGATTACCTACAACTTTTTCTCCCCAAGGCTTAACCCCTTCTGGATCATTGTTATGATTACCATTGCAGAAACGGTCTGGGAAGATTTGATACATGACACCATCTTTCGCCCACTCTACTTGCTGATAGAAATCTCCTGGGCAAAGATAAGGGAATTGAAAAGTTTGTGGAACATCTGGCCTATCGTTCATAACACCTCTTTCATTATAATAGAAAGAGTTTCCCTCCTTGTCTATTAATTCAAAGAAATATCGAAACTTCTTATCTACATTAACCAGTTCCACTTCATAATAATCAAAAATCTCACTTCCTTGAATGCGATTCATCAAAACTTGTTGAAATGGTTTTTCATATTGATGTCTATCTTTATAATACACAGTAACATTCTTGATATCCTCTTTCGCGGTTTGGATTTTCAGATATAACGTATTCTCATCTATTGCATACGCATATGGTACATCTGGTGTATGGTATATTCCTGCTTTAATCATAATTCTCCTCCCAACAATTGTATTGTTATATTGTCTAAAATCGTAATTTTCTATTAGTGGTTTATTATGTACTACTATTTTATAATAACACATATAGAATAAATGTCAAATAATATTTTCGTATTTTTTCGTATTTATTATTAAAATTGCATATTTTTAACTTCTACAATGTATTCCTTTTATTTTCACCTTGCATTTTTACCTTTCTTCACCAAATGGATTTTTTCCAAGTGTCTTACTTTTATTTACATATTGTATTTTCCCATTGATTTTGCTATACTTTATCAGAAATGATATGTAGTATTATAAAGGATCTTGTCATAAATACATGTAAATATTAATGGAGGATGGAAGAATGACACAAGAGAAAAAACGGATTTTAGTGCTTGCAACTGGTGGGACTATTGCATCACAGTCAAGTGAAGAGGGATTAATTCCGGCACTAAGTATTGATAATTTATTCTCAAAAATCACAGGATTGAATGAGAGTTATGATATAACAGCAAAAGATATTCTTCATCTCGATAGTTCTAATATACAACCTGAAGAGTGGCAATTAATCGCTAACCATATATATGAATCTTGTTATGATTATGATGGAATCGTAGTAACACATGGTACTGACACTATGGCATATACAACAAGTGTACTTTCTTATATGCTTCAAAATGTTCCAATTCCGGTCGTAGTAACGGGGTCTCAGCTACCAATCCTTAATCCATTAACGGATGCAATGGATAATCTACGTTGTGCCTTCGCTATGGCTGCAACAGGAATTCCAGGTATCTTCTTAGCATTTAACCGTAAGATTATCCTAGGATGTCGTGCTGTTAAAGTTCGTACAACTGGCTTTGATGCTTTCGAAAGTGTTAACTGTAGATATGTGGCTACTATTGATTCTAATGGACTAAACATTAGTCATAAACTATTACCTAAGACAGATGGTGAATTTAAATTAAAGGATTCTGTATGCTCCGATGTTTTCTTAATTAAATTAACTCCAGGGTTAAATCCAGGAATCTTTGATATGCTCTTAGATATGAATTATAAAGGTGTTGTAATAGAAGCCTTTGGCGCTGGTGGATTACATTTTATTCACCGTGACCTTATCTCCAAATTACAAAAATTAGTCGAACACAATATTCCTGTAGTCGTATCTAGCCAGTGTCTATATGAACGAAGTGATTTATCGATCTACCAAGCTGGACAAAAAGCATTAGAAAAAGGTGTTATACAAGCCTATGATATGACAACAGAGGCTACTGTAACCAAACTAATGTGGGCTCTTGGTCAAACAAATGATTTGAAAGAGATTCGAAACATCTTCTCAACAAACTTAGTTGGAGAGATTAAATTATAGAATCCTAAGTTTCATTTGCCCACATAAGTAGTTTATGATATAATAAATGGAGTTTTCATTACTACGCAGTGGTAAAACCAGAAAGTGTTTTATATAACTTATATAAGGAAAGAGGCTGTTGCAATAGGATTTTGGTTCACCTATTTTGCAACATCCCCTTAGCTACATAATCCCTACATTGTAATGCAAGGGCATAATCAAGTCCTTATAATGATGCTAATTAATTTTATAAAAATAAAGGAGAACACGAAGAATGAAGAATCTTATTATTCCAGATGGTTATCAACCAGCCATAGACATAAGACAAACGGAAGTTGCAATCAAAGATGTAAAAGACTTTTTTGAAAGAGAATTGGCGAAAGAATTAAACCTTACAAGAGTATCTGCTCCCTTGTTTGTAAAACCAGAAACAGGTCTTAATGATAACCTAAATGGGGTTGAGCGTCCTGTAAGCTTTGGAATTAGAGAACAAAATGACGCTAACGTAGAGATTGTACATTCACTAGCCAAATGGAAACGACTTGCTCTTCAACGTTATGGTTTCACGGTTGGAGAGGGTTTATATACAGATATGAATGCCATTCGACGAGATGAAGATACGGATAACATTCACTCTATCTTCGTTGACCAATGGGACTGGGAAAAGATTATTACCAAAGAAACTCGCACAGTTGAGACCTTACAAACTATTGTTAAGAATGTCTACAATGCCTTAAAAGCTACTGAGAAGTTCATCTGCAATAAATATACATATGTAAATCCAATTATGCCAGAAGATATCTCTTTCATTACAACGCAAGAATTAGAAGATATGTATCCAGACTCTACACCTAAAGAAAGAGAATATAACATTGCGAAACTAAAAGGCGCAGTCTTTATTATGCAGATTGGTGGTGTATTAAATTCCGGAGAAAGACATGATGGTCGTGCACCTGATTACGACGATTGGTCATTAAACGGTGACATTATTATGTATTATCCTGTACTTGATATTGCTCTAGAGCTCTCTTCTATGGGTATACGTGTTGATGAGGAAACACTTAGTAAACAGCTTGAAATCAGTGGTTGTACGGACCGTGCTGAATTACCATTCCAAAAAGCACTATTAAACGGTGAGTTACCATATACAATTGGCGGTGGTATTGGTCAATCAAGAATATGTATGTTCTTCCTTCGTAAGGCACATATTGGTGAAGTGCAAGCTTCTATCTGGCCAGATGACATATCAGAATATGCTGTAGCTAATGGAATCTCTCTATTATAGGCATATAGGCCAAAAAGAGGTTATACCTTATAAGTAATTTTTATGAGGCAGTTGCAAAATGTAGTTTGAATACTTATAACATATATTTCAGATAGAATGCATTGAAATGCAACAAAAAAACAATCTTCAGCAAATTGTCTGGCAAGAGTAGACACATAATGTCTACATCTGGACAGATAATTCGTGAAGATTGTTTTTTTGTTGTGTGAAAACATTCCGTCTGAAAAATATATACCTATCCTATTAACCCTAGATGTTCAACTAAGATCTTAAGGCCTATTATAATTAAGATTGTACCACCTAGTAATTCTGCTTTGGACTTATACTTTGTACCGAATACATTACCAATCTTTACTCCAATGAATGATAATACGAACGTAGTAATACCAATTAGACAGACAGCCATAGCAATCTTAACTTGTAAGAAGGCAAATGTAATACCTACCGCAAGTGCATCAATACTTGTTGCAACGGATAAAATACAAACATATTTAAGACAAAACTTCTTTTCTTGCTTTTTATCTTCCTCTTTACCTAACGCTTCCTTAATCATATTCCCACCAATAATAGCAAGTAGTATGAATGCAACCCAATGATCAATAGACGTTATATACTGTTGAAAATTCTTTCCTAGTAGATATCCTAATAAAGGCATTCCTGCCTGGAATCCTCCAAAGAAGAGTGCTAATATACCAGCTCGCTTCAAATTCAGTTTTTTCATGGAAAGTCCTTCACAGATTGATACCGCGAAAGCATCCATTGATAACCCAACTGCTAATAAAAATAATTCAAAAAAGCTCATGTTTACGTATCCTTTCTTCTTGTTTTATAAGACGTGCGCTACATAGAAAAAGACCTGTCTGCAACAAAAAAACATTGCAGACAAGTCTCATTATTTAAAATAAAGCCAGATGTTCTCCATCAGTATGTTGACTTTATTACACTACGTGCTAACTACTCCCTTATCTAATAAACAATAGAAAGTTTACTCATGAACTTTCTATTCTCATAAATTATAATAAAAATCTATATAGTTGTCAAGGATGGTTATTTATTCAAAACCTTTTTAATTGCCTCTATAGCAATTTCATTTTGTTTTTGATAAAAAGAAAGTAATTTTCCTTCATTCTCTTCTGTATCATTAGATTTTCCTAACATAATGAAGAATACATAATCTCCAACTGTAACAACTTTTGAAGCTTTAACTTTAGGCATATTCATTGGATATTGGTGTGCATCTTCCTCAAGATACTTTTTATATTTTACTAAAGCTTTTTCCACCTCATCCTTCTTGCCTGCTACTGGATGTACTGCAATGAAGGTATCCACATTAAAGGTCAACATTGGTACCTCTGCTACCACAGCATCATATAGATTTGATTTTAAACCTACAATTTCAGAAAGCATTTCAGTAGACATAGATGTCTGTGGTTTATAATTATCGCCATATGCTTTCTTTACAGCGGATAAGATATCATTTAATTCACTCTTAGCCGATTTCTTCTTAACGGTCACTGTACATGTAAATTTCTTATTATCAACTTTTGCTGTTATTGTTGCTTTACCTGCTGCCACACCCTTTACTTTACCAGATGAAGATACACTAGCAACTTTACTATTACTTGAAGTCCAAGATACTTTTTGTGTATTTCCATTCAATTTCAATGTAACGCTACTACCAACTGACACTGTTTTAGATTTTGAGCTCATCGAAACACTTTCAACTTTAACAGTACAAGTATATTTCTTTCCTGATACAGTAGCATATACCTTTGTAGTACCTTTTTTGATTCCTTTGACATATCCTTTGTCATCAACTGTTGCAATGGATTTGTCAGCAGTTTTCCAAGTAACTTTTTTACTTGTACCTGTAACTTTTACTTGCTCTTTTGCCCCTATTGCTACCTTGATGGATGTCTTATTCAATGAGGTTGCTGCCTTTGAAACCTGACTTGTTGGTCCAAATACAGATAAAACCATAACTAGACATAACAAGATACTAAGTCTTTTTACATTTTTCTTCTTTTTGATCATAATAACTCTCCTTTGTACTCGCAGATCATTCCTCTGCTAAATTTAAGTATGTAATACAGTATAATACATACTTGATGCAAGTATTGTCTCATACATTAGTTATCGTCCCTTCTCATAGAACATTAATACCTAATTATGTATTAATTAATAATATTATACTAATATACCAAGTATAGCGTCAACCTATATAAACCACTTCATAATATTACCACATTATAATATACATTGTAATTTAATTTAAACCGCTTAAAATTATATTTGACAATAGGATCTGTACTATGATATATTGAATGTATTAATTTTGGAAGGATGGTGTTGTATGTTAACGGTTGATAAAATGGTGATTACGAATTAAATAGTAATGATGAGACGATTGCAGATTCCTGCTCGTACTCTGCCCTTTTATAGAGCCACATACAATATCTTTATATATTACTTGATAGACTAAGTAAGGTTGAGAGTGTGTTTCTTTCAATCTTTTTTTGTGTCTTTCTTTGGCGTATCTATGTGCAAATTGCATTCTATCTGCAAGGTTCTTATATTACTCATCATTCGTAATCCCACATTTAATGACGAAATAGCCATTTAGTTAAATCAGTACTAAATGAAAAGTAAATTTTCATTTATCTACTATTAAATAAGAAAAGAAGGATTATGCAATGAATACAAATAAAAATACAATTACAATTAAATCTCTTGATTCCAACCTATTAATACTAGAATTTGATAAGATTCTATCTAAGCTAATTGAATATGCTGTAAGTGACTCGGCTAAAGAACAAGTATCAAATCTACGCCCCTATCTAAGAGAGGACGAAGCCCGTCGTAAGATGGATGAGACAACACAAGGTAGAAGACTCTTTGATTACCTTGGTAATCCACCTTTGTCAAGTATGCAAGACATGAAGGATATCCTTCTATGCTGTGAACAAGAGGGTGTCTTATTACCCGAACAACTTACTATCGTAATGCAGTTCATAACAAGTTGTAAACGCCTAAAACGCTACCTAGAGAGAGGTAATGAACTACAACTTACACTAACCTCATATGCCTATTCTATTGACACATTAGATGCCTTATATGAAGAATTGTCTAAGTCTATCTATAATAACCAAGTAGATGACAGTGCCTCCACAGACTTAAGAAATATTAGACGTAAGATTGAAAGTTCACAAACTGCGATTAAGCAAAAGTTAGAATCCTTACTAAGGAGTAAACGCGAATATTTTACTGACTCTTACGTCTCCACAAGAAATGGTCACTCTGTACTTCCTGTTAAACGGGAATACAAACATCAAGTGAGCGGTAGTGTTATTGATATGTCCGCCACAGGTTCCACTTACTTTATTGAACCAACCGTTGTATCTAAACTTCAAGAAGAGATTTCAACTCTTCGTATTATGGAAGACAATGAGATACGCAAGATTCTCTATATTCTAACCTCCTTTGTAACAGATTCAAAGGAGGCGCTACGTACCAATATGGAGGTTATGGAGACTCTTGACTTTATCTTTGCAAAAGCAAAATTAAGTGCAGACTTAGACGCTCATGAAGTAACTATAACGACCACTCCAACCATTCATATTGAAGAAGGCAGACATCCACTTTTAAATCAAAGCGACTGTGTACCTCTTACATTTCATATGGATGAGAGTATAACAGGTATTGTCATTACAGGCCCGAATACTGGTGGTAAAACCGTAGCTCTTAAAACAGTAGGATTACTCTCAATAATGGCACAATGTGGTCTACACATACCTGCAAAAGCCAATAGCACAATTGCCATGCACAATATGGTTTTATGTGATATTGGTGACGGACAGAGCATTACACAAAACCTATCCACCTTCTCCTCTCATATTACGAATGTTATCCACATAATTAAGACAGCAACGGTGGAAAGTCTCGTATTATTAGATGAGTTAGGTTCAGGAACTGACCCTGCTGAAGGAATGGGTATTGCAATATCAATATTAGAGGAACTTCGCTCCATCCCATGTCGATTTATTGCTACCACCCATTATCCAGAGGTAAAGGAATATGTAGCTCAAACGAGGGGATTAATTAATGCTCGAATGGCATTTGACCGCGAAAGTTTACGTCCACTGTATCAATTAATTATTGGTGAAGCTGGTGAAAGTTGCGCTTTATATATAGCCAAACGACTAGGATTGCCAGACCATATGTTAGATATAGCAAATCAATATGCATATAAAGAAGTATCTTTCGACCATACAGCGAAAAAACAATCCAGTTCGGTTTATACAACTAATAACTCCACGAAGGATGTTAAGAGTAACGCTACTAAGAATGACATTACTACTAATACTACCGAAGATAAGAGGAATATTCATAACTCTGTTATGAAAAATGACTCTCCTTCCCTAGTAAAAACCAATCCTAAGAAACTAGATAAAACCATTGCAAAGAAGTATCAGCTTGGTGATAGTGTAATTGTATATCCTCAAAAGATTCTAGGCCTTGTATATGAACCAACTCCAAATACAAAAGGTGAAATTGGCGTACAGATTCGTGGTAAAAAACAGCTTGTTAACCACAAACGTATCAAGTTAAAAACATCTGCTTCCGACTTGTATCCTGCTGATTATGATTTTTCTATAATTTTTGATAGCGTAGAAGTCAGAAAAACTCGTCATCAAACAAATCGTATGTACCGAGAGAATACTACTGTTAACATTGATTAATCTACTGGTGTAAACGTATTTTGAATGTTTTATGTTTTTTATTTTCTAGATTCATATAACAATAAAAAGACAATCTACATGGTTTTTGATATGCTACCCCTATATAGGACAATGAAATATAACAGTCCTATATGGGGGTATTTCTATGTCTAGAAAAAGTAAAATAGATCCAGTAGAAAAGG
>JAHAJA010000060.1 GCA_018372435.1 Clostridiales bacterium
TTCAAGAGAAAGACAATAATAGATAAAACAAGGTCACTCGCATCAGCTGATGTGAGTGACCTTGTTTATTAGGGGAGTTTTTTTACAGCCCCTTTTATACATTTATATGGAATATTATTTTTTATATTGATTAATGATGTTTTGAATTCTTTCTGTTGGATTTAATAAATCACTGATAGATGCGTCATGATTTAAGGTATCTATCAATAGTGCAACGTACTTACTCATATCTGCAGAGATATAATATTCTTTTGTTAACAATTCAGCTGGTTGATAAACTAGGTTAGTTGTAATAACTCTATAGATTAAGCCTTGTTCGTAAGCTTCATCAAATTTATCGAATCCACTAGTGAATAAACCAAATGTTGCAGCTACAAAGATTCTGCCAGCTTTTCTTCTCTTAAGTTCTGCAGCTACGTCAAGCATACTTTCACCAGAAGAAATCATATCATCGATAATAACAACATCTTTACCTTCTACATCAGTTCCTAAGAACTCATGTGCCACAATTGGATTACGTCCATTCACGATTGTAGTATAATCACGACGTTTGTAGAACATACCCATATCTACGCCAAGTACGTTAGCAAAGTATACTGCACGTCCCATAGCACCTTCATCAGGGCTGATAATCATCATATCTTTAGCGTTTACCTTTAAGTCAGGTACATTTTGAAGTAAAGCTTTGATAAATTGATAAGTTGGTTTAATTGTTTCGAAACTCTTTAAAGGAATTGAGTTTTGAACACGAGGGTCATGTGCATCAAAAGTGATAATACTTTCAACACCCATATTCGTAAGTTCTTGAAGTGCAAGAGCACAGTCTAAAGATTCTCTTGAACTACGCTTATGTTGTCTACCTTCGTATAAGAAAGGCATGATAACGGTAATTCTTCTAGCTTTTCCACCAACGGCAGCGATAATACGTTTTAAATCTTGATAGTGATCATCTGGAGACATATGATTAACATGGCCACTCATATTATAAGTAAGGCTATGGTTACATACATCAACCAATAGATAAAGGTCAGTACCACGTACAGATTCATTGATAGAACCTTTCGCTTCACCAGAACCAAAACGTGGGCAAGATGCGTTGATTAGGTAAGAGTCTCTTTGATATCCAGCAAACGCTATTGTAGACTTGTGTTCACTCTCTCTTTCTTTTCTCCACTTTACAATGTAGTCATTTACTTTTTCTCCAAGATCTGAGCTACTTTCTAAAGCGATGATTCCCAGCGTTCCTACTGGAATTGTTTCAGTTAATTTTTCTTGTTGTGGCATTACTTCGTCCTCCATAAAATGTAAACGGTTGTATACACGTGTCATAAAATGTCCACTAAATTTATACCATTATGTTTCAAGCAAGTCAAGGCATATAATAAAAATTAAGTAGAAAATGCTTTCTTTATTCGTATATCATCTCCAACAATCTTCAAAAGACGATAATTACTTGCAAGTCTAGAAAAGATACGCTCACTGTAATTCGTATTCAGATTATCCCAAGAAAGGTTGGTTGATATTATAGTTGATTTTTTACGTAGATGACGTTCGTTAATACATAGATATAATTGAGAAGTTACGAAACTATTATTAAGCTCTGTACCAAGGTCATCTATGATGAGTAAATCGCAATCTAAGATATACTCAAATTGCTCATTTGCTTCGCTTTTTTCTTGATCTTTATTAAACTTGTTTTTCTCAAGAATATCGAAAAGTTGAAAGGCGGTAAGGTAAATAACCGTATGGGAACGATCTAATAATTCTTTCGCAATACAATTAGCTAAGAAAGTTTTACCCACACCCGCATTACCATACAATAGAAGATTAGAATAAGTAGAATCAAAAGTGTCAATGTATTCTTTGCAGCTTGAAACTACCTTTTTAATATTGGCTAGCGGGGTCAGATTTGTTGTCTCTTCTATATAGGAATCTGTATAGAAGTCATAACGAAAGGTTGAGAAATTCTCTTGCTCCATAATTCCTTTAATATTGGATTGTGAATAGAGAAGATCAACAATGGCTTGTTTAAAACAGTGACATTTCTCGTTTTCAATATATCCGGTATCTTTGCAATCTTTACAGTGGTAGGTTGGCATAAGATAATTAGAAGGATATCCGTTTTCGGTAAGAATCTCTATTTTGCGCATGGATAAATCCAGATTGCGGTCTGCTAATGAGTTTAGAGACTGATCATCACCCATTAAAGATAGTTTAGCACTTTGAATGGAGTTTGATACAATCTGGTCATCAATTTCTTTAAGTTCAGGCAGAATAGAATAGATGTGCTTCACACGTTCTTCTAATTCGTGTCTGTTTTCTAATTGACGTTTATCATACTCTCTTAGAATTTTATTATATTGAAAATTCTTTAATTGCATTCATTTCATCCTCCTTTATTGTTTATTTAATAAACGTTGTTCAAGAGAAGAGTAATCCGTAGCTGTATATGTTCTCTGTGGGAATGCATTGAATTTGTTATTTGTCGGTCTAGCTGCCGAAGTTTGCTTTGAGGAAGAAGCACTCGATTTTGCGTGTGCTAAATCTAGTTTTTCAACATCAGATAGATGGTGAACGCCCTTTTTAAACCAACTTTCGAGAATCTTATCCGCATATTTAAAATCTGGCTTTTGGGTAGCTAAGATTGTTCTATTACATGCCTCAATAATGATATCAATACTGAAGGCATAATTATTAATCCAATTAGTTATGAATTTTTGTTCAATGGCACCAGGCATACGATTCATACCGAAGGCCTTAGAAACCGCATTAAAATTAGCATTGTACGCAATTGCAGTAGCTTCTGCTTTTTCTACAGTATCAATGCCTTCTTCTGCCCATTTAAGTGCAACTGCCTCGATATAAGAAGAATTTTTCTTATTCTTTGACACACAGTATTCATATAGATACATAATTAATTCCACTGAAAAACCAACGTTTTCGTATAAAAAGAGAATCAATTGAATATCAGTGGGCTTTAATAATCGTTCCAAATAGATTTCAATTATATTCATTAGCCACTTGATTTCATCGTTCTTCGTTAAAGCTTCAACTTGTGAAGGTGAATAAGTTGGCTTCTCAAATGTCTTAGGTTCTTCCACGTCGTCTTTTATATTGGTAGAAATCCGGGTAGAGTCTTCTGAATCTAAACTGTTAATATTCTCATCAATAAGAGAGGAGGATGCAGCAATTTCATTGAAAGCAGTTTGGTCAATATTCGTTAAGTCATTCAATATAATACCAATAATAGTATCTTTTCTATCTTTCTCTAATGTAAGAGCTCCAGCTTTGTCCCAGTAATTAAGCGCACGAATAATATCCTTTTCAGAATCTTCAAGGAAATCAGCAATAACTGAAACGGATACGATTTTGTCTGAGCTAGATAGGAGACGAAGAAGATAGAGATATACTTTTACAAAAGAACCACTTGCTTTTGGCATATATTCGTCAATGAAGATATTTGAGATTATTGTTACATCGTTCATGTGATTGGTATGTAACGTAATAGGTTTCATACGAGCTAATCCTTTCTAAAATATATTAACAGGGGGGAGTGGATCTCCGTTGTCATCAATGTTTTAACATTATAGCATAATCCAAATATAAAGCAAATAGGGGATTTTGGTATTTGTTTTTTTGACGAATGTGGATATATTTTGTGGATATTGTGGATAACTTGCAAGAGAGGACAGATAGTACAAGGTAAGGCTTATAAATAGGGCATCCATACTGATCGAAGAGAAAAAAAATAATCCACAATCTTATCTTAAGAAAATTGTTGATAAGATTGTGGATAATGTGGATAACTATATACCTAATAATGATTCTCCAATAGAAACAACGTCTCCGGCGCCCATAGTTATCAACAAATCGCCGTTATTACAATTTTGTAATAAAAAGTTTTCAATTTCTTCAAATGAGGAGAAATAGTATACTTCTTTACCAAGTTGCTGTAATTCTGCTTGGAGATTCTTTGAAGATATCTCGCCAGTGTTTACTTCACGAGCAGCGTAGATATCCGTTAATACGATTTTGTCAGCTAATGTAAGAGCCTTTGCGAAATCTTTTAAAAATGCTTTCGTACGAGTGTACGTATGCGGTTGGAATACACACCAAGTTGATTTGTGTGGATAACGTTTTGCAGCCTCTAATGTAGCTTTGATCTCTGTCGGGTGATGTGCGTAATCATCAATAATTGTGATGCCAGCAACCTCACCTTTATACTCAAATCTTCGCTCTGTTCCGTGGAAAGCAGTTAATCCTCGCTTGATAACATCCAATGGGATTTTGCGTTCAAGTGCTAAACCAATCGAAGGTAAAGAGTTTGAAACATTATGCATACCAACTACTCCTAAAGTAATATGGTCCATAAACTCACCGTTGTGCATTAAGTCATACTCGCCGTATCCGTCAGCGTTGAATGATACGTTTGTAGCACTGTAAGTGTATTGAGTCTCAGTTGAAGATTGAATACCATATGATACGACCTTACAAGGTAGGTCACGTGTGATCTCTTCATAGTTTTCAATTTCACCGTTGATAAATAATACACCATCTTCCGGAAGTCTCTTAGCAAACAAATGGAAGGAATGACGTATATCAGTGATATCTTTGAAGAAATCAAGATGATCTTCTTCAATATTCAAGATAATGCTATATCTTGGATTAAACTTAAGGAAACTGTTGGTATATTCACATGCTTCTGTAATGAAGTTATCTGATTTACCAATACGTATGTTACCATCAATTGCTTTTAGTATTCCACCAACAGAGATGGTAGGATCTAAATCTCCCTCAAGAAAAATTTGGGAAATCATTGAAGTAGTAGTAGTTTTGCCATGAGTACCTGATATAGCAATTGCATTTCTATAGTTAAGCATAACTTGCCCAACCATCTCGGCACGGTCCATTCTCGGTATATTTCGTTGCAAAACAGCCTGCATTTCTGGGTTATCTTGGTGAATTGCAGCAGTGTATACAACTAAATCTATATCCGGTGTAATATTACTAGCCTTTTGACCATATAATATAGTAATGCCTTTTGCTTCTAGGTGCTCTGTGATTTTGCTCTTTTTGGAATCAGAACCGCTAATTGTAAAGCCTGCTGTATGTAACAGTTCGGCAAAACCACTCATACTGATTCCGCCAATTCCAATAAAGTGAATGTGGATTGGTTCATTAAAATTGATTTTATACATGGAACGACACTTCCTATTCTAAATTAGTATATGATAATATATTGTTATTATAACCATTTCTATGAAAAAAACAAATAGAAAATCGACTATGGTTAAATTTATCAGTATTATCATAGATTAACAATACTGCAATGAGTGCTGTTTCAATATCTATTTTAGTAGAAAGATTAGGGAAAATGTAAGAAAAACGGAAAGAATAAGGCAAATAATACAATGGAAAGGAGGAATACAACAACTAATTAGTTGATAAGTCACAAAATAAAAATTAAGATTTGGGAAATTTTGTTCACATTTGAATAAATACATGATATAATAGTAAACATAAAACAACAAGAGGTGATTACGTGATTAGAAAAGAAATGATAGCAATGTTACTTGCTGGGGGGCAAGGTTCAAGACTAGGAGTTCTAACATCGAAAGTTGCGAAGCCTGCTGTTGCATTTGGAGGGAAGTATCGTATTATCGATTTTCCGTTAAGTAATTGTATTAATTCAGGAGTTGATACAGTTGGTGTATTAACACAATATCAACCATTAAGACTTAATACACACATTGGAATTGGTATCCCATGGGATTTGGATCGTAATATTGGAGGGGTATCTATTCTACCGCCTTACGAAAAGAGTAATTGTAGTGAATGGTATACAGGAACTGCGAATGCTATTTTTCAGAACTTAGAATATATGGAATATTATAATCCTGAATATGTTCTGATTTTAGGTGGGGATCATATTTACAAAATGGATTATGAGGTAATGTTGGATTATCATAAAACAAATCATGCTGATGTAACAATAGCGACAATTCCGGTACCGATGGAAGAAGCAAGTCGATTTGGGGTAGTAATCACGGACGAGCACGGGCAGATTACAGATTTCCAGGAGAAACCGAAAGTTCCAAGAAGCAATTTAGCTTCTATGGGGATATACATATTTAGTTGGAAGATATTAAAGAATGCTTTAATTAAGCTATCAGATCAACAGGGGTGTGATTTTGGTAAACATATCATTCCATTTTGCCATGAGAACGGTAATCGCATCTTTGCTTATGAGTACAACGGCTACTGGAAAGACGTTGGTACATTAGGCGCTTATTGGGAAGCAAATATGGAATTAATTGATTTAATTCCTGAGTTTAATTTATATGAAGAGTTTTGGAAGATATATACCAAGAGTGATATCATTCCACCTCAATATATTGCGCGTGATGCCAAAATCGATAGAGCAATTATTGGAGAAGGTGCAGAGATTCACGGGGAAGTATATAACTCTGTGATTGGATCGGGTGTATATATTGGAGAAGGAACTGTTGTTAGAGATTCCATTATTATGACCTCATCTAGAATAGAAAAAAATTGTACTATCAACAAAGCTATAATTGCTGAGAATGTAGATATTGGCAATAATGTCGAACTTGGAATTGGTGAGGAGGTACCTAATATTGTAGAACCGAATATATATTCATTTGGTTTGGTTACAATAGGAGAGAACTCTTATGTACCTGATAATATTAGGGTTGGCAAGAATACTGCTATTTCAGGAGCAACGAAGCCAGATGAATATCCGAATGGATGTTTAGCTAGTGGTGAGACTTTAATTAAGGCAGGTGATATGTAATGAGAGCAATAGGAATTGTTTTAGCGGGTGGAAATAGTAGTAAAATGAAGGAACTATCAAACAAACGTGCAATTGCAGCAATGCCTGTTGCTGGTGGTTATAGAAGCATTGACTTTGCGTTAAGTAATATGTCAAATTCCCATATACAAAAAGTTGCCGTGTTTACACAATACAATGCAAAATCTTTGAATGAACATTTAAACTCTTCGAAATGGTGGGATTTCGGTAGAAAACAAGGTGGTTTGTTTGTATTTAATCCGACAATTACAGTAGATAATAGTTTCTGGTATCGTGGTACTGCAGATGCGATGTATCAAAATCTCAGCTTCTTAAAAAACAGCCATGAGCCATATGTAATAATTGCATCAGGAGATGGTGTATATAAGCTTGATTATAATAAAGTTTTAGAGTATCATATAGCTAAGAAAGCTGATATTACAGTTGTGTGTAAAAGGCTAGATGAAGGAGAAGATGCAAGTCGGTTTGGCGTTATTAAAACCAATGAAGATGGTAGAATCGAAGAATTTGAAGAAAAACCAATCGTAACGACTGAAAACACAGTATCAGCAGGAGTTTATATAATCAGAAGAAGACAGTTAATTGAGTTGATTGAAAAATCGGCGCTTGAAGAAAGACACGATTTTGTTAAAGATATTCTCATTCGTTATAAGAATCTGAAAAAAATCTATGCTTATAATCTTGAGAGTTACTGGAGCAATATTGCAACCGTCGAATCTTATTACAAAACGAATATGGATTTTCTGAATAAAGAAATTAGGGATTATTTCTTCAAAGAGTATCCTGGGGTATACTCTAAAATTGATGATTCACCACCAGCCAAATACAATAAAGGGGCCGTTGTTAAGAATAGCTTAGTGTCTAGTGGTTGCATAATTAATGGAGAAGTTGAAAACTCAGTCTTATTTAAGAAAGTGTATGTTGGGAATAACTGTGTGATTAAGAATTCAATCATATTAAATGATGTACATATTGGAGATAATACATATATCGAAAATTGTATCGTTGAAAGTAGAGATACCATTCGTTCAAATACAAGGCATGTTGCTGAGAATGATGAAATCAAGATTGTCATTGAAAAGAACGAGAGATATGTATTGTAAAGGTATTTTTGTTAAGTCGCAAAAAGAATCGTTTCTATAACGTAAGTAATTGGTAGTGGCAAGTATTTATCTGTTAAACAACTCTTACTACTTATATGCATCTGTTTTATGATGGTACAAGCTGTCGTAAAACAGGAATATATGGTGGTAAGAGTTATGTGCTGTAAATTAATAGTTACTATTTTGTTTAAGTACTTATATGGGGTATGAATTGATTCTTATAATATAAAGCGAAAAATGTATGACTTATTAATTGACTTAAAAGTTCAAACAAAAGGGGGTTTACTCTAATGCAGATTACAGACGTTCGAGTAAGGAAGGTAAGCAAGGAAGGCAAAATGAAAGCGGTAGTGTCTATTACACTTGATAATGAGTTTGTTGTTCATGACATCAAAGTTATCGAAGGTGAAAAGGGATTATTTATCGCGATGCCTAGTCGAAGAGCTGGAGATGGAGAGTACAGAGATATTGCACATCCGATTAATTCAGAAACAAGAGATCGTATTCAAAAGATTATTCTTGAAAAGTATGAAATAGCAATATTGGAAACCGACACAGTCAACGAAGATTAATAAAGAAGCTATTGCTTCACTAGGCTTATCAGTGAAGCAATAGCTTCTTTATTTGTGATACAGGGGGTGCTACTACTAGTGAAAAATCTTAGCAGAATATTAACGTTACTTGTGCTAAGAATCCGCTATAATTGACAATGGAGTTCTACGTTTTATACTAGTATAAGAAAAGGAAGGTAATTATGAATATTACACAGTTTTTATCATTACTGGGTGGTTTGGCATTATTCTTACTCGGAATGAATATGATGAGTGATGGCCTAGAAAAGGCTGCCGGAAACAAGATGAAGAAGATTCTTGAGAAGCTAACAACCAATCGTTTTTTAGGAGTAGCAGTGGGTGCAGCAATTACAGCTGTAATTCAATCCTCTTCAGCTACTACAGTTATGGTAGTTGGTTTTGTTAATTCAGGACTTATGACATTAAGACAAGCGATATGGGTAATTATGGGGGCAAATATAGGTACTACAATAACAGGGCAATTAATTGCACTTGATGTTGGAGTAATTGCACCGGTGTTTGCGATTGTTGGTGTTGTGTTTATAGTATTCTTAAAATCAAAGAAGCTATATCATATAGGACATATTATAGGAGGACTTGGAGTACTGTTTGTTGGTATGGAGATGATGAGTGGAAGCATGAGTGGATTAAGAGATTCACAACTATTCATGGATACTGTAACGAATCTATCTAATCCATTCCTCGGTATTGCTGTTGGTGCTATATTCACAGCAATTATCCAATCTTCTTCAGCTTCAGTTGGTATATTACAAGCTTTATCAATGAGTGGAGCCATAACATTGAATAACTCAGTGTTTGTTTTGTTTGGGCAAAATATCGGGACATGCATTACTGCAGTGCTTGCATCAATTGGTACAACACGTAACGCAAAAAGAACAACAATTATACATTTAATGTTTAACATAATAGGAACTGTAATATTCACATGCATATGCCTAGTACTTCCGTTTACGGATTGGATTATTAAGCTTACACCAAACAATTCGGCAGCGCAAATTGCTAACGTGCATACGATATTTAATATTGTAACTACATTACTATTACTACCAGTAGGAACATATCTAGAAAAGATTGCGAAGAAAATCTTACCTGAACGAGAAGATGAGAATACCGGGGAGATGAAATTGCAGTTTATATCTCCAACAGCAGTGATTAATCATTCTTTTGGTGGAGCGAGCGTTGCAATCTCTCAGATTCATAAAGAAGTAAATCGTATGTATGATCTTGCTGTTAATAATGTACAGCTATCTTTTGACCAGGTATTGCACTGGGAAGAGAAGAAAGTTGCTATAGTAGAACAAAATGAAGAATATATAGACTTCCTCAATGCAGAGATATCCAAATACATTTCAAGTATTATATCAGCAGAGATGTCAGAGAAAGATGGAAAAGCAATCAGTATGTATCTAGGCATAATCGGAAATGTTGAACGTATTAGTGATCACGCTGTAAATATATCAGGCTATGCTGATTTATTAAAAGAAAAGGGTTCCATGTTGGCTGAGACAGTAGAGATGGAAGTTAGAGATATGAAGCGTGTTGCATTAGGCAATCTTAAGAATATTAACATGCTACAGGATAATATAACAGTAACAGATCTAGATAATGTAATAGAGACAGAAGATAAGATTGATGAGATGGCAGTTATATATAGAGAAAATCAATTATGTAGATTACTAAAGAACGAGTGTAAAGGCGACATAAGTGTAATATATTCAGAACTGATTACTGATTTCGAAAGAATAGGTGATCATATCATGAATATAGCAGAATATATGGCAGATTAATTTGACGGCATTGTTAAGATCGGCCAGGGGAAGCATACAATAGATATGCTTCCCTTTTTCTATATGATATATAATATAGAATCATTTAGAGCGTTTGCTAGGGGGATCTTACTAATAAAATTTATTAAAAACCCCCTTTACAAATGATTTCAACTCTGTTATACTAGACCAAGTCAGCTGATGAGTTGTAGAAAATGAACAAACAATTCTGAAAAAAGTAAGAATTAAAACAACTCAGAAAATAATG
>JAHAJA010000061.1 GCA_018372435.1 Clostridiales bacterium
AATAAGCATGGTAAAAAACATGTTATAACAGCAAGTGTTACTGTTGTAGCACCTACTCAAAATAGTAATGACTTTGATTGGGAAGAAGCAGTTATTTACTTTATGGTTACAGATCGATTTAAAGATGGCAATACTGCAAATAATGATGCATATGGAGTAGGAGACTATAATACCGATCCAGAAACAGGAGCGAGTAGTTATCATGGTGGAGACTTTGCAGGTGTAACCTCGAAATTAGATTACTTAAAGGATTTAGGTATTAATACAATTTGGATTTCTCCTATTGTTGAGAATATAACGGAAAGCCAGACTTCTACAGAACCTCCTATGGAATCCTATGGATATCATGGATACTGGACAAGTAATTTTGAAGAATTAAATAAACACCTTGGAACAGAAGCTGAATTAAGAGAGCTAATATCAGAAGCGCATAGTCGCGGAATTAAGATAATGGTTGATATAGTAATTAATCATGCAGGTTATGGAACGGAAGATACATTCGAGGGAATGTTCCGTGATAAGAATGTTTCAGGTGATACAATCTTAGACTCTCTTGCGGGACTTCCGGACTTTGCGACAGAGAAGGAAGAGGTTCGTAATAAGTTAATTGAGTGGCAAACGGCTTGGATGGAAGGATATGATATTGATTACTTCCGAGTTGATACCGTTAAGCATGTCGAGACAACAACATGGGCAGCATTTAAGAACGCTCTTACAAAGATTAATCCTGAATTTAAGTTAATTGGTGAATATGCAGGAGCAGGTACCACAAACGACTTTGATTATTTGAATACAGGCAAGATGGATTCATTACTTAACTTTGACTTTAATAACATGGCAAGTAGCTTTGTAAAGGGAAAACTTGAAGAAGTAGAAGCTCAATTAGAAGCAGCAAATAATGTGTTAAGTAATACAGGTACAGTTGGTAACTTCTTAAGTTCTCACGATGAAGACGGGTTCTTAGCTTCATTAGAGGCAACGGAAACGAAAGAGGTAAGCACAAACTTGGCTAAGATTGCGGCTACATTGCAAATAACTGCAAAAGGCCAACCTGTTATTTATTATGGAGAAGAATTAGGCCAGAGCGGTCTTAATAATTATCCATACCAAACAAATCGTTACGATTTTGACTGGAGTATTGCTAACGACGAGAATAGTATGTATACCCATTATAAACAACTATTAAAGGTGCGTAATGATAATACAAAAGTATTTGCAAAAGGATCTAGAAAGACAGTTACAGGAAGCGATGCAGATGGTTTCTTAGTTGTAGAAAGAGACTATAATGGTAAGAAGGCATTAGTTGCATTCAATCTAAATGATACCGAAAAGAAAGTTACTATTAATGTAGGTACAATTAAGGGTAATACTATTACAGATCAGTACAATAATCTAGCATATACCTTAGATAGTAAAAATAATATTACATTTACTATTCCATCAGTACAAGATGGTGGAACATCTATATTGGTATATGAGAGTAAATCAGCAGTAATTGATAATGGTAACTCAGGAAATTCAAGTAATACAGGTACAACAGTTCCAGCATCTAACCTAACTTCTGATAATTGGTCAGATGTACAGACAGCTATATCAGAAGCAATTAAGAATGCAACTACAGATAAAGAAACTACATTTACGATTGATATGAAAGATGCTACATCAATACCAGTAGAGATTATTTCTTTAATTATTAATACGAATATTAATCTTGTATTAAATATGAAAGACTATAGTTGGACAATATCAGCAAAAGATGTTGATACGAAAGAATGGTTAGAGTTTGAAAAAAATAATACAGTGGTTGATTTGCTAGTTACTAAGATTACTGATAAAGATGTGTTATCAAGCATGGATAAGGCATTAGATACTAATAAAGGTTTGTGTTATCTTGATATTAAACATGATGGAGTAATACCATTTAATGCAGTACTTAATTATTGTGTAGGAGAAGAGTATGCAGGAACTTCCCTCTTCTATAACTACTATAATGAGAAAGAAGGCAAAGTAGAGCCAATTGGATATGCAAAAGTAACTGAAAAAGGCTATATGAATATGTCATTTAGTCACTTCTCTAAATACGTATTTACTGCAGAAAATAATGTATTGCCAACAGTTATTAAGACTAAAACATTATATGTTAAGAATACGTATAATCTACAGACTAAAATTAAGAATCTGTTACTAGATGACCAAGTATTTTTCAGTTCAAGTAATAAATCTATTGCTACGGTAAGTAGTAAAGGAAAGATTACTGCTAAAAAGGCTGGAACAGCAACAATTACTACAAAAATCGTACAGAATGGTAAGATATACACATATAAGACAAAAGTGGTAGTAAAAAAACCATATATAAAGTTTACAGCTTCAAAGAAAACAATTAAGGTTGGTGGAACATTTACCTTTAAATCCAAAGTTTATGGTGATTCATCTAGTATAGAGTACAGTGTTTCTAATACAAAGATTGCAACCATTGATAAGAAAACAGGTAAACTAAAGGCAAAGCAGGCAGGAAAGGTAGTAGTTACAGCAAAGGCCGGTAATATTACAAAGAAATTCACGGTAGTTGTAACAAAGTAAAGAGTCTATTAACTAGAGAGTATTAAACGAATAGAGATGTAATTTAAAATCGTGTAAGAGGAGTGGAGATGTACCCTTTTACACGATTTTATTAATCATTAAGTATTAACAAGTACTTATCGAAAGATTTCGAAATATATAACCAAAATTGTTTAATTACTGCATTCGTTATGATATAATATAGGATATACACTAGTTAAGAGAAATTAAAAATAGAAAAATAAAATTGAGAGGAAATACCTTAATGGAGAAAAAATATCAAAAACATAAATTTTCAACAAAACAATTTAATGAATTGTATTTTTATAATAAGAATGATCTAGGAGTTACCTATAGTAAAGAGCATACACAGTTTAAAGTTTGGGCGCCAATAGCTGATAAGGTCGCAGTTAAACTCTATGAAGAAGGACTTGGAGATAATTTAATTAAGAAGATATCTATGTATAAAGGTGTTGCAGGTACATGGGAATTGATAGTAGAAGAAGACTTGAACGAAACGTATTATACGTATGAAGTTACTACCGGGGATGCTGTTAATGAAACCATTGATCCCTATGCGAAAGCAGCAGGAGCCAACGGTATTCGTGGTATGATCCTTGATTTAAATCGAACAAATCCAAAGGGTTGGGCTGAAGATAAAAAACCAGAATTTAAGGAAGATACGGATGCAATCATATATGAGCTTCATGTAAGAGATCTTTCTATGAATAGTGATTCAGGCATTAAGAACAAGGGAAAGTACCTTGGAATCGCAGAAACTAAAACAGTAAGTACTAGTGGCTTGACTACTGGCATGGAACATATGAAAGAGCTTGGCATTACACATGTACATCTATTACCTGTGTTTGATTATCATACAGTAGATGAGACACAATTACAGACTCCACAATTTAATTGGGGCTATGATCCGAAGAATTATAATTTGCCGGAAGGTTCTTACTCCACAGATCCATTTCATGGAGAAGTTCGTATTAAAGAGTTTAAACAGATGGTTAAAGCACTTCATGATAATGGAATACGCGTAATTATGGATGTTGTCTATAATCACACATTTGCAAATGAAGAGTCAAGTTTCCATAAGATAGTACCAGAATATTATCACCGTGTAGTGGATGGTAAGTTCAGCGATGGCTCTGCTTGTGGTAATGAAACAGCATCGGAGCGTGCTATGGTCAGAAAGTTCATCGTTGATTCTGTTGTATACTGGGCCACAGAGTATCATATTGATGGTTTCCGATTTGACTTAATGGCTTTACATGATATTGAAACTATGAATGCTGTAAGAGAGGCAATAGATGAGATTAACCCTACTATTTTATTATATGGAGAAGGTTGGACAGGATCTGATTCTATACTACCAAAAGAAAAACAAGCGTTAAAAGCTCATACATATAAGTTAAATCGTGTAGGTGCATTTAGTGATGATATGCGAGATGCCATTAAAGGAAGTGTATTTGAAGGGGAAGATACAGGGTTTGTTAGTGGTAAAGCAGGATTAGAGGAAACAATTAAATTCGGTGTAGTAGCGTCAACTAGCCATCCACAAGTTAAGGACCATATAGCATGGACGCATAATCCAGGCCAATGTATTAATTATACTTCTGTCCATGATAATTTCACGTTATGGGACAAGCTTGCTATGTCATGTAAAGATGCAACTAAGGAACAACGTATTCGTATGAATAAATTATCAGCTGCAATTATACTTACATCCCAGGGAGTACCATTATTCCAAGCAGGAGAGGAAATACTTCGTAGTAAGCCTGTTGAGGGGCAAGAGGGTATGTATGATCATAATAGTTATGTATCTTCCGATTCTGTAAATGCAATTCGTTGGAGTAACAAGAAAAAATATTACTCTGTATATGAATATTATCGCGGGCTTATTGCATTTCGTAAAGAGCACCCAGCACTTCGTATGAGAACGGAAGCGGATATCAAAGAACATCTGGTATTCCTTGAAGATCTTCCAGAACAAGTAGTAGCTTATACCATTAAGGGAAATCCAAATGAGGAAGAAGCAAAGGAGATCTATGTTATCTTTAATGCTTCGAACAAGAAGGTTAAGATGCCACTAGGTAATGAGACATGGAATGTATATGTGAATGCAGATAATGCAGGAACCACAGTATTATCAGTAGAAGATAAGGAAACTGTAGTAGTTGATGAAATTTCTGCAATGGTTTTAATTAAGCAATAAAGAATAGCAAAAAAGGACACTCGCCAAGCGAGTGTCCTTTTGGTTCTATAAGTCAAATCTTACAGTATTATTTTTCGTTAAAATTATCTAACGTTAACTGCTTGCATTCCACGGCTACCGTTTTCTAAATCAAAAGTAACTGCTTGACCTTCTTCTAATGATTTGAATCCGTCTCCAGCAATTCCTGAGAAATGTACGAATACATCTTCTCCGCCTTCAGCGTTAGTGATGAAACCAAAACCTTTTTGAGAGTTGAACCATTTAACTGTACCTTTATTCATGAAAGATACCTCCTAAAATAATATTATCGTAGCAAATGTGAAATCATAACAAAGTAATGTGCTACTCATTTCTTTGATATTTTAGGTGAAAATTAAAAACACATGTTTTTGTAAATCATCAAGTAATTAATGACTTACAAAAACATGTGAATCATAACCTCATATAAAATACAAACTAAGTATAACGTAAATTGTAAAACAAGTCAAGCAAAAACAAAAAATATTTTGTTATTAATCATACAATTTATATCATATTTCTACAAAACGGGGTTTCTACCCATTACTAAAAAGTACTTTTATTAAATTCAATATAATGATATAATGAAAACAATGAGCAAAGTACAGTTATTAATAATTATAAAATGTTACGTATTGAATGAAGAATTGGAAAGCTGGGAGTTAAGATGAATAGAAAAAGTAAACTTACTGCAATGATTAAATCATACTTCCGATGGCCTGTCTGGTTATCACTACTATTGGTAGCAATGGACATAAGCATATATTTTATTGATAAAAGAGCAGCAGTAATGATGAGTATATATGTATTCGTATATATCGTTATCGCTATAGTTTTATATCGCTCCAAACGTGTAACAATATTCGGAGAAATTGTACGCTTTGCCGCAGAATATGGACAAGTTCAGAAGCAGTTATTAAAGGAATTATCTCTTCCATATGCAGTACTCGACATAGACGGTCATCTTCTATGGGGAAATGATGAATTCATAGACGTTATCGTGAATGAACGTGCAGCAAGAAGATCCATCATGAATATTTTCCCGGAGATAACAAAAGACAATCTACCACATGTTGATAAAGATACCGTTTTACATGTAGAATATCAAAATCGGAATTATCGTCTTGTCCTTCGCAGAACGATAGCAAAATCTTTTAATGAAGGCGAAGATGAATATGATGTAGATTATGAAATGAGCAATTTAGATAATTCACTCATTGCTTTGTATATGTATGATGAAACAGAAATTACTTCATACATTAAGGAAAATCAAGAACAAAGAATGGTTGTTGGTTTGCTCTATATTGATAATTATGAAGAAGCTCTTGAATCTATTGATGAGGTCCGCCGTTCATTATTAATTGCACTTGTTGATCGTAAGATTAATAAGTATATGCAAAGCATGGATGCTATTGTTAAGAAACTTGAGAAGGATAAATATATATTTATGTTCAAATATAAATATCTAAATCAACTTCAAAACAATAAGTTTTCTTTACTAGAAGAAGTCCGTGGTGTTAATATTGGTAATGACATGGCTGTTACGCTTAGTATGGGTCTTGGTGTGAATGCAGATACGTATACGATAGGGTATGATTATGCCAGAGCGGCTATTGATCTTGCCTTAGGTAGAGGTGGAGATCAGGCAGTTGTTAAAGAAGGCGAGAAACTTCTCTATTATGGTGGTAAGAGCATGCAAGTGGAGAAGAATACAAGGGTGAAGGCAAGAGTAAAAGCTCATGCACTAAAAGAACTTGTGGAAGCAAAAGATAAAGTAGTTATTATGGGACATTCTATAGGTGACGTAGATTCATTTGGTGCAGCAATTGGTATATACCGTGTTGCTAAAACGCTTAATAAGCGTGCGCATATTATTATTAATCAGGTTACATCTTCGGTACGTCCTTTAATGGATCGTTTTCTAGATAACCCTGAGTATGAAAGTGATATGATTCTAACAAGTGACCAAGCCATGGAAGTTGTAGATAATAACACATTATTGGTTATTGTTGATGTAAATAGGCCAAACTATACTGAGTGTATAGAAGTATTATCTTTAACTAAAACGATAGTAATTCTTGATCATCATAGACAAACTGGTGAAGCAGTTGAGAACGCAGTATTATCTTATATTGAACCGTATGCTTCAAGTACCTGTGAGATGGTAGCAGAGATATTACAATATATTGGAGAAGGTCTACGCTTAAAACAAGCAGAGGCTGATGCTATGTATGCGGGTATTATGATTGATACGAATAATTTCTTATCAAAGACGGGTGTCCGTACGTTTGAAGCAGCTGCATTCTTAAAACGTAGCGGGGCGGATGTGACGAAGATCCGTAAAGCATTCCGTTGTGATATGATGGATTATAAAGTTCAGGCAGAATCGGTAAGTAATGTTGAGGTATTTCTTGATTATTATGCGATTACAGAATGTATTGGACATGGAGTAGAGAGCCCAACTATTATTGGGGCCAAGGTAGCCAATGAGTTACTGAACATTACGAATGTAAAAGCATCCTTTGTATTAACAGAGTTTAAAGGAAAGATATATATAAGCGCGAGATCCATTGATGAATTGAATGTTCAAGTTGTTATGGAGAAATTAGGAGGTGGCGGCCACATGACGATTGCGGGTGCCCAGTTAACCGATTGTACAATGGAGGAAGCTATTAATCTTGTGAAAGAGACATTGAAGAGGATGCAACAGGAAGGAGAATTATAAATGGAAGTTATTTTATTAGAAGATGTAAAAGCACTAGGTAAAAAGGGAGACAAAGTTAAAGTAAATGATGGATATGCAAGAAACTTTATCTTACCTAAAAAACTAGGCGTAGAAGCAAGTGCTAAGAATATCAACGATTTAAAATTACAAAAGGCAAATGAAGAAAGAATTGCAAAAGAAATACTTGAGCAAGCACAAGCATTTGCTAAGGAATTAGAGGAAAAAGTAATTGTTCTTAAAATTAAACTTGGTAAAGATGGTAGAACATTCGGTTCTATCTCAACAAAAGAAATATCAATTGCAGCAAAAGAGCAATTAGGATATGATATTGATAAGAAGAAATTGCAATTAGCGGAACCAATTAAAAACATGGGTACATTCCACGTACCAGTTAAATTACATCAAAAAGTAACAGGTGAATTAACCGTTAAAGTAACTGAGCAATAGGTAGATTATATAGAAATTTGTGAAATTTTCTCCTTGAGCAAAGAATGCCTTCGTTTTCAGGCTGTCTCTACAGTTTACTTAAAATTGTATGACTTACATATACAATGAAATGTATTGTATATGACGTATATACAATTCAGTAAACAGCATCGACAGTCAGAAAACACATTGACATATCTTTACTCACTACAAAAATATCACAAATTTCTAATATTTTAGATAGGAGTAAGTCATGGATGAGTCATTAATTAAAAAAGTACCTCCACATAGTTTAGAGGCGGAGCAATCCGTAGTCGGATCTATGATCATGGATAAGGATGCAATCACAACTGCATCAGAAATTATATCATCTGAAGACTTTTATCAGCATCAATATGGATTGTTATTTGATGCAATGGTTGAACTATTTAATGAAGGTAAACCAGTAGATTTAATTACGCTTCAAGAGAAGATGAAAGAGAAGGAATTACCTTCTGAATTAAGTAGTATAGAATTCATACGAGATCTTATGTCCGCGGTTCCAACTTCGGCTAACGTAAAGTATTATGCGAATATCGTAAGAGAAAAGGCAACATTAAGACGCTTGATTAAAGTAACGGAGAGTATCACAAATGAGTGTTATCTAAATCGTGAAAAGCTAGAAGTTATACTTGAGGAAACGGAAAAACAAGTGTTTGATGTTGTACAGAATAAGTCTTCTGGAGATTTTGTAAGCATTAAAGATATTGTTATTAAGTCTTTGGAGAGTATTGAGTCCGCTGCAAAGAACAAAGGTAGTGTAACTGGAATTGCAACTGGTTTCTATGATCTCGACTATAAAACAGCAGGATTACAACCTTCAGACTTAATACTGATTGCGGCCAGACCTTCTATGGGTAAGACCGCTTTCGTACTTAATATTGCAGAATACGTGGCTGTAAAATCACATGTTACAACTGCGATATTCTCACTAGAAATGTCAAAAGACCAGTTAGTTAAGCGTATAATCTCAATGAACTCAAAGGTTGATTCTCAAGCCATCCGTAGTGGTGAACTACAAGATGATGATTGGGTAAAACTTGTTGAGAGTGCTAGATCCATTGGTAATTCCAATTTGATTATTGATGATACTCCAGGTATCTCAATCGGCGAGTTACGTTCAAAGTGTCGTAAATTCAAACTAGAGCACAATCTAGGACTAGTTATTATCGATTACTTACAGCTGATGTCAGGTGGTAAAAAAGCGGAATCAAGACAACAAGAAATCTCAGAAATTTCTCGTTCGTTAAAGGCTTTGGCTAGGGAAATCAGTGCTCCTGTAATTGCACTATCCCAGTTAAGCCGTGCGGTAGAACAAAGACCGGATAAACGTCCTATGCTATCAGACCTTCGTGAGTCTGGAGCCATCGAGCAGGATGCCGACGTTGTAATGTTTATCTATCGTGACGATTACTATAATCATGATTCTGAAGATGCGGGTGTATCGGAGATCATTATAGGTAAGCAAAGAAATGGTCCTACAGGAACGGTAAAACTTGCATGGTTATCGCAGTACACTAAGTTTGCAAATCTTGAGAGACAATAAATAGTCAGTAAAGGCAAAACTCCTTTGAGTTTAATAAGTGCTTCTTAACCTATGTACTACAACACAAAACACACTTCACAACTAAGGACTTCTAAGTATGTGCGGAATAGATTCTAGAAGTTACGGAATCGTCCTCTACACGACATCCTGTCGTGTTCGGACTGGCTCGGCCTCCATGCCTCGCCTTCCTATACTTTACAGCACATACTAAGAAGTACTATAGCTGTTACGCTATCGTTTTTTAGTTATAGTACATAGGATAAGAAGCTCATTTTACGTTGATGAGAGTTTTTTTGTTTGTTATATGGAATAGGTAGAAAAAAGATTGATTTGTTGTTGAAATTATTCTATAGAAATTACGTTCCTGTGTTTAACAAGCTCAATGATTTCGTTTAAAGACAACTGTAACCTGAATTTATTATATCAGGCTCTTTGTCAAACCTGCTAAGGAAAGTCAAGCTTTTTTTATTTAGTTTCTATGCTGATTTTGGGGTAAACTTAATAAAGAGTCTTACCTCCCTTAA
>JAHAJA010000062.1 GCA_018372435.1 Clostridiales bacterium
AACCCACATTAATTGTAACATAGGAGGTTTTTTACTTGAAGCTAAAGCTAGCTGGGGACACACCGGCTGAGCCGGTGGTTTATTTTACTGTTATACAAAAAACGCCCTAAACCAAGTTTTCCTTGGTTTAGGGCGAACATATTGTCCGTGTTACCACCTAAATTCAGATATACATCTGCACTCACCAGTACTTTTCTAATATGAATTAGAACTATACTTTTTCCTTATAACGGTGGAACTCCGATGAAGTCTACTTTGTTAGATTACCTAACAGTTCGGTTCATGGCTCTGAGACTGCTTCGATCTAAATATAATGAAGATTCACACCAACCATCTTCTCTCTGTTAATATACATTAGATGTACTCCTTCTCTTCACTGCCTTTGGCTATACTTTATCACTTCAATTTGACACAGTATACCATCCTATATTTCATTTGTCAAGAATACGTTGAAAGTTTATATTTAGCTAATCGCTTTCTTATAAAGCTCATTTGCCTTGTTCCAGTCAACAACTTGGAACCAATTGTCGATATAATCTGCTCTCTTATTTTGATACTTTAAGTAGTACGCATGCTCCCATACGTCCATTGCTAATACAGGCTTGAAACCATCAGCTAGAACAGTATCTTGATTTGGTGTAGAGACAACTACAAGCTCTTTATTCGCATCTACTGTTAACCAAGCCCAGCCGGAACCAAAACGTCCAAGTCCTGCTGCCTTGAAACCAGCTTTAAATTCATCTAAAGAACCAAACTTCTTAACAATAGCATCTTTAAGTTCACCCGATAACTCACCTGCTCCATTCCTCATACCAGCAAAGTATAAATTATGGTTATAAACACCACCACCATTGTTACGTACAGCATTCTTAATGGAATCTGGTAACTCATTTACTTTAGTAAGAAGATCTTCTAAGGACCAAGACTGATGGTCTTTACTTCCCTCTAGTGCTTTATTGAGATTGTCAACATAAGTCTGTACATGACGATCATGATGAATTTGAACAGTAAGTGCATCTACATAAGGTTCTAATGCGTCATAAGCATATGGTAATGCTTCTAATTGAAATGGATAATTTTTACTCATAATTAAATCCTCCTAACGATTCTAATTAATTTATTTTTAGTTTTAATATAATTTACATATTGGTTAGTCGTGTCTAACTTTTCTTTATTATATCATCTACTAAAAACTTTTGCAACACTTTTTAATAATAATAATTATTATTATTTTTGTTTTGTGATATATGAGTTTTTAATTAGTTCATAGTACGTCTAAGTATCGGTATTTTTTTACTCAAGAAATCTATGAAAAAGAACCTTCCTATATATAAAAAACCCTAAGCCAAGTTTCTCTTGGTTTAGGGTAATCATCTTTTTGTTATATCTATTTACAGCCATATCTATTTAATTTATAACTTTCACTTGATTTTCCTAAAAATGATTTGAAAACTTTCCACATTTTCTTGCTTAAGTAATAGAATAGTATCGCTCCTGGTATTGCTATTGGAAGAGCCCATAGATTAGGTACATTCCAACTTCCCAAAGTAAAAGCTACAAAATCCATATCATATCCTAAAATCGCTCCTACTGTTTTAACACAGCCCCCTATTAGAATCAGGAAAGTAGATATATATAAACACCCTGCTAACACCGATAATACCAATCCCTTAATACTTGTAGAACTATAATAGGATAGTGCTCTGAAAAAACTCTTGCTGTTGAATTCTATGGTATCTGCGATTGCCTTTCCAGCATAAGCCTTGCCTAGTTTTTTTGGATCTCCAAGATTTTGCAGAATGGTTTGCATATCAAGGCTTTGTCTAATTTGCGTTTCTTGTATATGACTTTTTATTTCTTGTATAATATCTGATTTATCTTCCGCCGATAGATATCTCAAGCTCTGTTTTACAGCTTCTAAATATTCTCTCATTAATTCATTATCCATTAGAATCTTCCTTTCTACTTTGCAATTCAATTTGGAGGTCGCCATTTTAAATAGTATTACTTTCTTCTACTTCGATCTAGTCGTGATTGTTTTAATGCCTCTTTCTGCTCACGCATCTTTGACTCTCTTTGTAATTTTACATAACTCTTGTACCTGTGAGCCGGTAAAATTCCGTTCTCAATTGCCTCTCTAATAGCGCAACCAGGCTCGTTACCATGTGTACAATTATTAAATCTACATTGCCCCACTAATTCCTCCACATCACCAAAGGATTCCTTCAATCCCTCTGATACGTCCCACAACCCAAGTTCACGCATTCCCGGAGTATCAATAATTAGAGCCCCATTATCTAATTCTATCATTTGTCTATGAGTGGTCGTATGATATCCTTTACTATCTTCTTCACGAATTTCATTGGTATTCATGATTTCTTTACCTGCTAGTGCATTTACTAACGTCGATTTTCCAATTCCCGAAGAACCTAGGAATACAATTGTCTTTCCATTGGTTACATAACGATTCAGATCTTCTAGTCCTTCTTCTTTTAGTGTACTAATTGCAACAACATCTACTCCAGGTGCAACTAAGCACGCTTGACCAATGTATTTCCATGCATCATCAACAAGGTCTGCTTTGGTTAGAACGATAACTGGTGTAGCACCACTTTGCCATGCAGCAGTTACATATCTCTCAATTCTTCCCGTACTAAAGTTATGATTGAGGGATACCATGATAAAAACATAATCAAAGTTGGTAGCAACAATCTGCTCCGTCTGTCTAGTTGCTGGATCTAATCTTGAAAAATATGATCTTCTCGGTAATACGGTGTAGATTACTGAATCTCCTTGGGGGTTATATCGAATTAATACAAAGTCCCCAACTGCCGGATATGTCACTATCCCTTCATCATTATAGAATACGGAACCTTTTAACTTTGCCCCACTTTCACCGTGCTCACTAGCAATCTGATATCGTTCTCGATGCACTTGTGTTATTCTAGCAGGAATTAATTCCTCTTGTATTCTTTCTTGTTTTATATATCTATCTGCTTCCATTTGATCTGCTTGTGTAAAACCATATCTAAAATTCATTATATTATTCACTTTCTTTACCTCTCGATTTTCAATTTTATAATTCATTCTTGTTAACATTCCTATCTCTAATTTCTTACTATCGAAATTCTTTCTATCGAATTCCTTACTAACTAACATCTTTTCTGTCATTGCAATTCCTCCTATGTCACGTAATCTTTCCTTGGTCGACTTCATTGTCGACCTAATTGCATAGACTTCTCAATACGCGCGCTTCTTATCTCCTATTACCGAATACATCAAGTGCGATTAAAACTATATAAAAAAGTGCGCAAAAAAAACACGCCTTGAAGCGTGTTTTATTATATAGTAAGACACATGGCTTTCCTGCCATTATGCCTACAACCTCATTATTTACACGAAAAGGTTCTGATTCGATACCTACGTATCGAGCACGTATGCAATTATTTGTTGTTTACCTTCTTATTCTCTTTCAACATAATTACCTGTCTCCTTTCGTAAATCAAAAATTATAGTTTGTGGAATATTACAGTTCATAACTATACTTTCCACTTAATTCCTTTCCATTTTATCACAAGTTCTTCACTTGTCAAGAGATATTAGTAAAAAACTAAAAAATTACTTCTTTATAAAGAGATCACTACTTTCTTATACTATTAAAATTTACCATAAATTACATGCATTTTTAACTTTTTTTCAAATGACAAACTGCAACTAGGAATGATATAATGCTAAGGAAGAAAAAATAGTTAACAATGAAACCATTTGTTAATCGATTATTACCAGGAGGCAATATGAAAAAAATAATTGCATTGTGCACAGTATTAATGTTAGCCATGTCTACACTTGTAGCGTGTGGTTCTAAGACTTCATCAGACAGTATTCCAACTGATGAATTAGTAGTTTACTTTGTTCCTTCAAGAGATCCATCAGAAATCAAAGCAGCTACTAAACCATTATCTAATTTATTAAAAGAGGAATTAACGAAACAAGGATTCGAATTCGATAAAGTAACAATTGAAGTTGGTACAAGTTTCGAAGCAGCTGGTGAAGCATTAGCTTCTGGTACTGCTCAAGTTGGTTTTATCCCTGGTGGTACTTATGTACTATATTCTGATGGTATTGATGTTGCTTTAACAGCAACTCGTGATGGCTTAAATCATGACTCTGAAAATCCAGCAGATTGGAATACTTCTCCAACAGAAGGAACTGACAAACAAGTAACTTACTACCGTTCCTTAATAATCGCTGGACCAACTGAAAAAGGACAAGCATTAGCAGACAAAGTCAATAACGGCGAAAAGCTTACTAAAGAAGATATCGAAAGCGTAACTTGGGGTGTTTCAAGTAATACAACTTCTCCAGCTGGTTACATCTACCCAAGCTTATGGTTACAAGAGAACTTTGGAATGTCTATTACCGATTTATCAAACAAAGTATTACTTGATAACTATGCAACAAGTCTTTCTCAGTTAGCAAGTGGACAAATCGACGTTATGGTAACTTACGCCGATGCTCGTCGTGATTATGCTAAGGATTGGGAATCTACATTCGGTAGAAAAGCATCAATCTGGGACGAAACAAATGTAATCGGTGTAACAGATGGTATCTACAATGATACGATCTCTGTTACAAAAGATGAAAAAGTTATGAATGCAGAATTGAAGGCGGCAATCCAACAAGCATTCATCAACATTGGCAATACAGAAGAAGGAAAAGAAATTATTGCTATCTACAGCCATAATGGATATGAAATTGGTGAAGATGCGAATTATGATGCTGAAAGAGAAGCACAAAAATTAATTCAGTCTATGCAATAATTGTTTCTTAGGAAATGAGTTCATGGAGACATGAACTCATTTTTATAGCGAGATTTTGAAAGGAGCATGTTGGTTAGCATGATAAAATTTGAGAATGTAAGCAAAGTTTATCCGAATGGATATAAAGCGCTTAACAACGTTACATTAGAAATTGAGCAGGGTGAATTTGTGGCCATTATTGGTCTATCTGGTGCCGGTAAATCTACATTACTTAGAACAATCAACAGAATGCATGATATCACAGATGGTAAATTGACTGTCAATGATAAAGAAGTAAACAATCTTAGAGGGAAAGAATTAAGAAGATTTAGACGTAAAATAGGTATGGTGTTTCAATCTTTTAACTTAGTAACAAGAACAACCGTTATTAAGAACGTCTTAACTTCAAGAGTACCTGACATGCCATTATGGAAAGCCATTATTGGATTATATTCAAAAGCAGACAAAATCATAGCACTGGAAGCCCTTGATAAAGTAGGAATCTTGGATAAGGCTTATATTCGTGCAGACCAACTATCTGGTGGACAGCAACAACGTGTTGCTTTAGCAAGAACATTGGCACAAAAACCAGAGATTATCTTAGCCGATGAACCAGTTGCGGCTCTTGACCCTGTTACTGCTGGTCAGGTTATGGACGATTTTAAGAAAATCAATAAAGAGATGAACATTTCAGTTCTTATTAACATTCACCATGTAGATTTGGCATTAAAATATTGTGACAGAGTTATCGGAATTAGAGCCGGTGAAATCGTATATGATGGTCCTTCTAAAGATGTAGACCGTGAAATCCTAAAAGAAATCTATGGACGCGAATTAGCAGATAATGAAGTGATGGGGGAATAGTATGTTTCGAGCGATTAAAAATATATTCGTACCAGAAAAAATCGTTCTTAGTGACGGTAAAGAAATAAAACCACCAATACCAGTAACTCCATATATTATTATCGGTTTATTAGCTGCTGTTTATATCTCAATCAACATAACAGGATTTAGTTTCAAAACATTGGTGGAACGTTGTAGTTATTTTTTCGATATCCTTTTGGATATGTTTCCACCCGATTATGGCTATGCTTCTAAAGTAGTAGCTCCACTGATTGAAACCATTAAAATGTCCATATTAGGATCTATCATCGGTAGTTTTTTAGCGATACCTTTCGCTATCTTATCATCAGTAAATATAACCAGGTCAAGAGTCGTTATAGCACTCGTACGTTTTGTTTTAAGCATCACAAGGACCTTACCAACACTAATCATTGCATTATTAGCAACGTATTTCTTTGGTCTTGGGACATTCGCAGGTACAGTTGCTATCACAATATTTACATTTGGTCTAGTTGTTAAGATGCTTTATGAGAAAATTGAGACAGTTGATATGGGTCCTTTTGAAGCCATGGAAGCTGTTGGTTCTACAAGACTAAAAGCATTTATTGGATCTGTCATGCCTCAAATTGCTTCTTCCTATGTGGCAATTTGCCTCTATAGTTTAGAATTAAACGTTAGATATGCAGCAATTCTAGGTTATGTTGGTGCTGGTGGAATTGGCGTCATCTTAAACGAAAAAATTGGCTGGAGACAATATGATCAAGTAGGTATGGTCTTAGTAATGTTATTCATCACAGTTGTAATCATCGAACAAGTTAGTAAATATGTAAGAGAAAGGTTAGGTTAGGGTAAGATGGAATATACAATAAAGAAACAATTAGAAAAAGAACCAAATCTTTGGATCAAAAAAGCCCTAACTGTTGCATTTATCTTGGCAATTATTATTTGGTCGCTTCAAACAATACAATACAATGGTGTGAAGGAAAACGGTGTAACCATTGCTAAAAACGTTATCTCTGGTATCCTACACCCAGATATGGATATGTTGTTTGACTTTACAGAAGGGGTTCCTGCTCTATTATTAGAAACGATTTGTATTGCCTTACTTGGTTCTCTGTTTGGAACAATCTTAGCAATCCCTTTTTCATTCCTTGCTTCTAGTAATATTGTTCCTAAATGGGTTAGTATGATTACTTCCTTCATTATTGCTGCGATTCGTACTTTCCCTGCCTTCGTATATGGTCTTATGTTCATTCGTGTCACTGGACCTGGTGCCTTCGCAGGTGTTCTTACCTTATCTGTAACTTCCATTGGTATGGTAAGTAAATTATTCATTGAATCCATTGAAGATTTGGATACAAGGATCTTAGAATCTTTAGATGCAGCTGGCTGTAATACCTTCCAAAAGATCCGTTACGGCATCATTCCACAGCTATTCACTAACTTTGCATCAACTGCAATCTATCGTTTCGAAATTTGTTTAAAAGATGCTTCCACTCTTGGTTTAGTAGGAGCTGGTGGTATCGGTGCTCCTCTGATCTTTGCTATGAACGCATTCAACTGGAGTGAAGTTGGTGCTATTCTATTCGGTTTAATTGTATTAGTTCTTATTGTAGAAGTACTTTCTACAAAGATAAGAAACAAATTAGCTCGTGGTTAATCCCCATATACAACTTTATAGATACACGTAAATTTGTGTATTAATATATTAAGAGGAGAGAAACAAGCATTAATGTACTTGTTTCTCTCCTCTTTTATATAAGGGTTGATATGCCTGAATAATAATCTGTTGTAATACTGGAACAATCGTTTTTTATGAATGTATCACCTGTATATACGTATGCTCATCTACATTAACAAAAGAATGCTTTGTGAAATAATTGACAATTAACTCAGGCATCTCGGTTAAGATCTCCTTTGCAACCTCGCACTCACTATAAAACTCGTATCCACCTGCCCCACTAGCTCGGTAATTATTCATTACAAGCGATAATGTATCTTCATTCGTAATCTCTTTTCCATGAAATCTCATACTTGTAACACGATTACCTATATCCTTCTTTAAATCGAATGTATACTCAAGATTTGAGAAATAATCATAATTGTAATGTTCTACTTTTGGCTTTAAAAAACTTGCACTTATTGAGATATCTCCATCTTTGTAATCAAAATAACTTGCACATCTCTCTAACGCTTTCTTTAATATATCTTTCGTTACCCTTAAGACTACAAGTGTATTCGGATATGGATAGGTAGCTAAGATATCTCTTACTGTAACATTCTCGTTAAATCCCTTGATTACATTCGCAAATGATGTACATGCAATATCTGCACCACTTACTTCTAACTGAATCTGATTAATAAAATTCGCTAATGGTGAGCCTTGTAGTGCCATAGTAAGATGAGAATCGGGATTTAACTCCTTACTAAGATGACCTACTGGTGTGTCAAGCCATCTTTGCACCTCTTCTTCTAGTGGCAGAAACTTATTGTAAATCTCTTTATTTGGTGGTAAACTTGCTTCTTTTAGTACTGACTCAAAGGATTTCTCACCTGACTCTTCATTGTAATTCATAGTTAGTTCTATATATCTTGTCCCATTGTGTGGGGTTTGTGCAATATATGTCCCGTGTAGATCTTGTCCGGCAATTGGCATATGTTGATGTCCGGTTAATAGAAGGTCAAAGTTAAATTCTTTACAAATCTTATACGCAATATTTTCTTTTGAATCACTTAACTTCTGATCTGTAGCTAAGTCATATTCAAATCCGCCATGATAGATACCAATTACAATATCTACCTGCTGTTTAACCGTATTAAAAACTCTCTCAATTGATGCATACACATCCTCAATCAGAAAATTCTCTATATTAGATGGCCTCTCCCAGCGTGTAATAAAATCCGTTGTAAAACCTATTACACCTACTTTCAGTCCATTCTCCATAACCTTGATGTCATAAGGTAAGGTTTTAATACCTCCTGTTGTATCCTTAATATTCGTACAGAGGCATTTACCATCAAGATGATTCATATATGATTTCAGATAATCATAGCCATAATTAAATTCATGATTACCAAGTGTAACATAATCATATCCTGCTGCATTCATAATATCTGCCATCGGATGTTTCTCCAACCCCTTACTGCTTAAGTAATTGGTAAAAGGGGAACCTTGTATTGTATCACCACCATCAATTATTAATGTGTTACCATCTTTTTGATAATGATTTATACAATTCAAAAGTCCAATTGCTTTCATACTATCATCTAGATAATCTGTGGGATATACATATCCGTGTACATCTGAAGTAAAATATATTTTTAATTGTTTCATATTATTCTCCATTCGTTTCCATATTACTATTATTAATTCTCTTACCAATAATAATAGTATATCACAGGCATCTAGTGTAAAACACGGTATAATCTGGAATTGCTAATCATGGCAATTTCTAATCATCTTGATAACCCTTATAACGCATACTCCCATAATTATCTGTGACTATATTATCTCTACAAGCCTCTAGGTCTTTTCTTTGCATTCTCTTAATCTGTAGGAACGTGCACTCTTTACAGTATGTTCCCGATGAAATGCTTCTTCCACAAAGAATACATTTTTTAGTGGGAGAAAGTTTTTGTTCTATATGCTTAGACGTCTCTTCAGTCTTATCTTCAATCTTGTCTTCCATATTATGAGAATTAGTATTCGTACCCGTTTTCATAGTTAACAATGGATTTGATTTTTCCTTTTTCTTAACTTCTCTTTCTCTCTCTTTTTCAAATAATACCTGATTTCGAATTCCTTCAATTCTAGCTAGATAATAAGCCTCTTTTTCCTCGTTTGTAAATGGTACCTCATAACATAGATTTGGATCTTTATTAAGTACCACTACATGTGTACAACACAACAGACATCCATATCTTCCGTCTCCATGATATTCCATTAAATTACGACAATTAGGGCAGTATTTAATTCCTATATCGCCAATTTGCTCAGCCATATGTAACCTCCCTCAAATATACTGTCAACTTTTAGACTCGAGAAATTACTCTGTAATTTCCCTCGTTAACTTATTACTCCTTCGGAGCTACGGTCTTACACTTCGTGTAATCCCTAGCTCTAGAACTCCGTTCTATCAATTTTTAGACTCGAGAAATTACTCTGTAATTTCCCTCGTTAACTTATGACTCCTTCGGA
>JAHAJA010000033.1 GCA_018372435.1 Clostridiales bacterium
TCCGAGTGATTGTTGGTCAGACTGGCACTTGGAGGTCTTTTTTTATTATAAAATAAAATGTTGGAGATTACGAGTTTAAATCGTACACCCCAACATTTATTATAGAACCGTTTTTTATAAGGAATAGAAAGTTCGTAAAGTGAACTTTCTATTCCTTATCTATATCAGTTTCTGTCTGTTCCTTGCTAGTCATTAAAGTTCTTACAATGAAAGAATAGACTTCTTGGCTCTTGCCTCTCCAATTGCTACAGATGGTAGAAGCTTCTTCTTCGGAAGGTACGGTTAGATTCAGTTCAATGACAGAACTGTCTTTCTCTTTTACTTGACAACGTACGATGTACTCATTTGGTTTACTTTGAAAGTAGTCAGATAATGTGGAAACTTCCTCGCGTAAAGTATATTTGTTCTCTTTTAAGTATTCGATAATATCTTTTTTGATCGCATCAGAAATTTGACTGTTAAAGTATTCTAGAGTTTCTCGTCCAGAGTCTGCTACTCTGTAAAGTGTCGTGTTACGTATTGTTTCGCAATGAATTAGATCGGATTCGATTAATTCAGAGATTGCTTGTTGGATAGTAAAATAATTCGTATACTCTTTCTCCAAGATAAAGTTCGAAACCTGTGCATTAGAAAGAGGAAAATCAACTTTTTCAAGGATATATAAAATTATTAATTTATATAAAGTTAAAGCTTCTGATTGCATGTACTTACCTCCGTAGTATTGGCTATGTGCTACAATTCTTACCTTGCCAAGAATCGAGGGTTTTCATGGCATGTTGAATTGTATTTAACACAAGTTTCTTATTGGTGCTCCATAGAGGAGCTAGTAATAAATCTCCTGGTCCATCACCAGTAATACGATGGATTACAATATCTTGGTCTAGATGTTCTAGGCACTCTACAAGAATTGTAACATACTCATCTAGAGTAAGGATGTGCATGGAGTCAAGATACGCCTCCAAATCAGTATTTTTTAAAACATGAAGGAGCTGCAATTTAATACCTTGAATTCCAGAATCATTAATGTAATCAATGGACCTTAAGATGTCTTCCTTGGATTCATAAGGAAGCCCAATGATAAGATGAACGATAACATCGATGTGAATATCTCGCAGATTCTTAACGGAGGTATCATAAGAGGATAGTGGATACCCTCTTCGAATACGCTTTGCAGTATCTTCATGGGTTGTTTGTAGACCAAGTTCCACCCATATTGGTTTTATCCGATTTAGCTCATCAAGTAAAGATAGGGCCTCTGCGCTTAGGCAATCTGGTCTTGTTGCAATTGAAAGCACCGCAATATCAGGGTGTCTAAGGGCTTCGGTAAATATTTCTCTTAGATAGGGGACAGGAGCATAGGTGTTAGTAAAAGCTTGAAAATAAGCGATATATTGTGGTGTGTTTGGTATTTTTTTGACTTTATGAGCAATGAGCGCTTTGGCTTCTTCTATTTGATTTGTAATGGAGAGTCTTGCACTAGCTGCAAAATCACCAGAACCACCAGCACTACAGAAGATACAACCTCTTGTATCTAATGTCCCATCTCTATTCGGACATGTCATACCACCGTTCAATGATAATTTATATAATCGATGCCCAAATTGGTTTTTTAAGTAATAATCAAAGGAATTGTAACGCTTGTCATTCCACAGTCGTTTGCTATTCAAGTATATCAAAGCTCCTATCTAATTTGATTATAAGTTTTATGCTACATTTGATTACTGTGATTACTGTGATTAGTGAATTCGAATTATCTGACCTATCGAACAATATGAGATTTAACAGCATTACTAACAACCTCAGCAACTCGTGGATCGAAAGCTTCTGGCATGATGTTATCCTCGTTTAAATCTTTTTCATCAACTAGGCTTGCAATTGCTTCTGCAGCAGCAAGTTTCATCTCTTCCGTAATTTGAGTAGCACGACCTTCTAACGCACCTTTGAAGATACCAGGGAAGGCAACTACGTTATTTACTTGGTTAGGGAAATCAGAACGTCCGGTTCCAACCACCTTAGCACCAGCTTCTTTTGCCAGGTCAGGCATAATCTCAGGTACTGGATTGGCCATTGCAAAAAGGATAGAATCCTTATTCATGCTAGCTACCATTTCCTTAGAGACGATATTAGGAGCAGAAACCCCAACAAAGATATCGGCACCTTTTAAAGCATCAGCTAAGGAACCTTGTTTTTGTTCTAAGTTTGTAATGTCCATCATCTGTTCTTGCATCCAGTTAAGACCATCAGCACCTTTACATAGTATACCAACTTTATCACACATTATTATATTCTTGAAACCATAAGTAAGAAGTAATTTTGTAATGGCAATACCAGCAGAACCAGCACCATTAACTACAACCTTACAAGTTGCTTTTTGTTTACCAGTAACTTTAAGTGCATTGATAATACCAGCGAGTACAACGATAGCAGTACCATGTTGATCATCATGGAATACGGGGATGTCTAAGAGTTCTTTCAAACGTTCTTCGATTTCAAAGCAACGAGGGGCACTGATATCTTCTAGATTAATACCACCGAATGCAGGTGCAATGTTTACGATTGTCTTAATGATTTCTTCTGTATCTTGTGTATCCAAACAGATAGGGAATGCATTGACATTACCGAATTCTTTAAAAAGAACTGCTTTTCCTTCCATTACAGGCATGGCAGCATATGGACCGATATTTCCTAGACCAAGAACTGCACTACCATCAGAGATAACAGCAACCATATTGGACTTAATTGTATATTTATACGCTTTTTCTTTATCCTGTGCAATTACTTTACATGGTTCTGCAACTCCAGGAGTATAGGCAAGTGCAAGATCTTCTCTTGATTTAACAGTACATTTGGAAACAGTTTCAATCTTACCATTCCATTCTTCATGTAGTATAAGTGCTTTTTCGTTCGTTGTCATAACCGTAATTCGTCCTTTCTATTCCTTCAACCATATTATGGCGTATAGGTTTTTAACCAGTGCTGAAACAAGTAAATATGTATAAAAATTATTCAGCAAGTATATTAATCATAACACTAACAAAATGGGAAATCAAGGACTAAGGGTTTGGCAATTAACTATATATGATTCATATGTAGGATATGTAAATCAATAAAAAAGCTTTCTTTTATATAAGAATGGATGTATAATAGAAGAAATTCTATTGTTCTGACAATCTTATATATCCCGATGAAAGTTTTAATGTAACTATTTTAATTCTCAAATATAATACTATGATTTCAATCTATCAATAGAAAGCAATGGGAGCTTTCTATAATCATGAATTAAGCGTAAGGTGTATGGAGTTTTCTTCGTGTAATGATTATGATATTGAGATATAACGGTTACATTTTTAAATAGAATAATGAATAATAAATAATATGTATCAGTGGATCTGTTGTGATATGGGGGCAGAGAAATAAGTTGAGTAAAGGAGCATACATATGGAGAATAATTACGCTACAATGTCTTTAGCTGAATTAAAAGAGATAGCCAAGCAAAAAGGTATTAAGAATATATCGATATTAAGAAAAAAAGAATTAGTAGATATACTAGCAGAAGAGGGTAAAAGTAAACAGCCGAAAGAAGAGAAGATAGTAAAAGAAGAAAAGACAGTAAAAGTAGATCATGAAGAGAAAGAAATCAAAGAGATTAGAGATAATAAAGAAAGCAATGAGAACAAAGAAGTAAAGGTTGTAAAAGATACTAGAGATAATAAAGATTTTTCAAATATGGATTCACAAGGGGCTAAACGTTCAGTAACCAATAATAATGAGATAGAACAATTAGATAGTGGAGAAACGAAAGAGGGAATCTTAGAAGTTCTTCCAGATGGTTATGGTTTTATTCGTTGTGATAATTTTTTACCAGGTGAGCATGATGTATATGTATCGCCTGCACAGATCAGAAGATTTAATCTTAAGACAGGGGATATTGTTGTTGGTAATACTCGTGTTCGTAATCAGAATGAAAAATTCAGTGCTTTACTATTTGTTAAATCGGTGAATGGTATGCATCCAGCAGAAGCACAAAAACGTAAGAAATTCGAAGAACTTACTCCAATTTTCCCTAATGAAAGAATTCACCTTGAGACACCAGCTGCGGGTATTGCGATGCGTATGGTTGATTTAGTATCCCCTATTGGTAAAGGTCAAAGAGGTATGATTGTATCTCCGCCTAAAGCAGGTAAAACTACCTTATTAAAGCAAATAGCAAAATCGATCACAGTTAATCACCCTGATATGCAATTGATTATCTTATTAATTGATGAGAGACCGGAAGAAGTTACTGATATTAAAGAATCAATAGAAGGTAAGAATGTGGAAGTTATCTATTCTACATTTGATGAATTACCTGAAAATCATAAACGTGTATCCGAGATGGTAATTGAAAGAGCGAAGAGATTAGTAGAACATAAGAGAGATGTAGTTGTTCTATTAGATAGTATTACTAGACTTGCAAGAGCATACAATCTAACCGTACAAGCAAGTGGTCGTACCTTATCAGGTGGTTTAGATCCAGCGGCTCTTCATATGCCTAAGAAGTTCTTCGGAGCAGCGAGAAACATGAGAGAGGGAGGAAGTTTAACAATTTTGGCAACTGCACTTGTTGATACGGGTTCCCGTATGGATGATGTTGTTTTTGAAGAATTCAAAGGAACTGGTAATATGGAACTTGTTCTTGATCGCAGTTTATCTGAGAAGAGAATCTTCCCTGCTATTGATTTAGCAAAATCAAGTACAAGACGTGATGACTTGTTGTTAGCCCCTCATGAAACGGAAGCGAACTATTTGATGCATCGTGCTTTAAGTGGTATGAAATCAGATGAAGCCTTAGAAAAGATCATTGATTTATTCCTACGTACAAAATCGAATTTTGAATTTATTGAGACAATTAAAAAGACGAAGCTTGTTTAAAAAAACATTGCATATGAAGAAATACTATGCTATAATGAGAAAGCTGTTTATAAAACTACGGCATATCCATTCAATGGACTATGTCTTATGTTAATACGATTGGCAAAATCCAATCTAATATTTAACGATAAGAAGAGGTGAAAAAGATGAGAGAAGGAATCCATCCAAATTATTACCAAGCTAAGGTAGTATGTAACTGTGGTAACGAATTTACAGTAGGTTCAACAAACGACGATATCCACGTTGAAATCTGTTCTAAATGCCATTCATTCTACACTGGACAACAAAAGGCTGTTGCTGCTCATGGAGCAATTGATAAGTTCAACCGTAGATACGGTTTAAAAGAAGAAAACTAGATAGAGAAGTTTTGACTTTCTATTTAAAAAACAGGTTGAGGTTATATAATCTCAACCTATTTTTAAATAGAATTATATATAGTATTACATTCGCATACGAGGTACCCATGTTATGTAGGGGATAACATTACATGAAGCAAATTATGAGGGATCATGATAAGAGAAAGGGAAGGTACGAGAATGAAGTCATCAGGAATTGGTGGACAGGCTGTTTTAGAAGGCATCATGATGAAAAATCAGGACGAATATGCAGTGGCTGTTAGAACACCAAACAATGAAATAATAATTCAGAAGAACAAGTATGTAAGTATTACAAAAAGATATAAAGTGTTGAGAATTCCGATCATCCGTGGTGTTGCTAATTTCTTAGAATCTATGGTAATTGGAACGAAAACATTAACCTATTCCTCCTCCTTCTTTGAAGATGAGGAAGAAGACGCTAAGAAAAAAGATAACGCAGGGAAAAAGAATACCAAAGGTGCAGATTCAAAAGATAGTAAGGCAAATGAGAAAGAAAAATCAGGCGAAGGCTTAATGATGGCTCTTACAATATGTACATCTATTATTCTAGCTGTAGGTATTTTCATGCTATTACCATTTTTTCTGGGTAACTTATTGGCGGGTATTATTGAATCGTCAGTATGGCTTTCGGTAGTTGAAGGGGTTATTCGTATTGCGATTTTCATTGCATATGTAGGTTTGATTTCGCAGATGAAAGATATCAAACGAGTATTTATGTATCATGGTGCAGAACATAAAACAATTAATTGTATTGAAAACGGTTTAGAGTTAACCGTTGACAATGTACGTTGGCAATCCAAAGAACATAAACGCTGTGGAACGAGTTTTTTACTAATCGTCATGATAGTGAGTGTAATTTTCTTTATCTTCATTGATGTAGATTCTATTTGGTTACGTGTACTTTATAGAGTCTTACTTGTTCCAGTAATTGCTGGTATATCATATGAATTTATCCGTTTGGCTGGTAGAAGTGATTCGAAGTTAGTACAGGTTTTGAGTAAACCAGGTCTATTAGTACAAGGGCTTACTACAAGAGAACCTGATGATGATATGATAGAAGTGGCGATTAAATCAGTAGAAGCAGTATTTGATTGGAGAGAATATCTTAAGGATAATGCAGATCAATGGAAAGGTAGTAAAAAAGGAGCCGTATTAGAAGAAAAGAATGAAGAGGCAGTACAAGAATTAGCAGCTTCTTTAGAAGCTTCAGAAGAAGAGAATTCATTCGAATCAAAGATTAATTACGAGGAGGACGAAGAAGATGATGATATTCTTCGTGCCCTAGACCGTTTCTTTGATACTCCGAATGCGAAAGTCCTTGATCAGGATAAAGAAGATTAAAAGAGGTTAAGAATATGATTACCTTGGCAGGAGTACTACTAGAAGCTGAGAACCAACTCCTTCATGCAGGAGTTGAAGAGGCAAAGTTAGATGCATGGTATCTGGCTATGGATTGTTTCGGTATCAGTCGTACAGATTATTATATGAATCCGAATCGTGAGATCGAAGAGGAGCAATATATTAGATATAAGACAATGATTGAGGCACGGGCAAAACGTATACCGTATCAATACCTAATAAACCAACAAGAGTTTATGGGATTACAATTTTATGTGAATGAGAATGTATTAATACCGAGACAAGATACAGAAGTACTTGTTGAGTTAGCGATGAAACAGGCGGACGATGCAGATATATTAGATATGTGTACTGGGTCAGGTTGTATTATTCTTAGTCTAGGTAAGTTATGTAAACCAAAGAGTCTTACTGCAGTGGATATCTCAAGTGAGGCTTTAGAAGTTGCAAAGAAAAATGCTAGAAATCTCGAAGTACCTGTAACTTTTATTGAAAGCAATGTATTTGACAAGGTTACAGGAACATATGATATAATTGTTTCGAATCCACCATATATACCAACAAAGGTAATTGAGGGACTAATGCCAGAAGTGAAAGAGCATGAGCCGATGTTAGCATTAGATGGGTTAGAAGATGGATTACATTTCTATCGGATCTTAGCCAAAGAAGCATATAAGTATCTGAGAAAAGATGGATATATCTTCTTGGAAATTGGGCATAATCAGGGAGAAGATGTAAAAAACTTACTCATAGATGCTGGTTTTACAGAAGTTAATATTGTTAAAGATTTGCCTGGCCATGACCGTGTTGTTGTGGGTAAGATACAAGGGGATTTATCCCCGTGAATAATTTTCGGGAAATATCCTCGGTAAATTTATTAAATAAATTTAGCTAGCTAAAATTACCGTAGTATAATGACCTAGTTAATCAGAGAGCTAGCGATAGTTAGGGACTGATATTATATATTGTTATAAGTGTTAATTTTTTATGGAGGAATACTAGATGTTTGATAAATTAGAAGAATTAGTAAGTCGTTTCCAAGAGATCATGGATGAGCTGAATGAACCAACCGTTACCAATGATCAAGCTAGATTTCGTAAGTTAATGAAAGACCAAGCGGAGCTTGCACCAATCGTTGAGAAGTTTACGGAATACAAGGATACAAAGCAAGGAATCGAAGATAGTCTTCTTATCCTTTCTGAAGAAAGTGATGAAGAAATGCGCGAGCTTGCAAAAGAAGAGTTAGCAGAATGTAAATCGCGTGTAGAAGAAATCGAGAATGAACTTAAGATTTTACTTCTTCCAAAGGACCCTAACGATGATAAGAACGTTATTGTCGAAATTCGTGCAGGTGCAGGCGGGGATGAAGCAGCATTATTTGCAGCTGAAATCTATCGTATGTATGTACACTATGCAGAAACCAAACGTTGGAAGATTGAAACGATGGAATATGAAGAAATTGGTATTGGCGGTATGAAGAGTGTAAGTTTCATGATTTCAGGACAGGGTGCTTACTCTGTTATGAAATATGAATCAGGTGTACACCGTGTACAACGTGTTCCAGAGACGGAATCAGGCGGACGTATTCATACTTCTACAATTACAGTAGCTGTTATGCCAGAAGCCGAAGAAGTAGACGTTCAAATCAATGATAATGATATCCGTATCGACGTAATGCGTGCATCAGGTAATGGTGGACAGTGTGTTAATACAACTGACTCTGCAGTACGTTTAACTCACTTCCCTTCAGGAATCGTAGTTTATAGCCAAACTGAAAAATCACAGTTACAGAATAAAGATAAAGCCTTTGCATTATTACGTGCTAAGTTATATGATATCGAATGTCAAAAAGCGCACGATGCAGAAGCAGAAGCAAGAAGAAGCCAGATTGGTACTGGTGATCGTTCTGAAAAGATTAGAACTTATAACTTCCCACAAGGACGTGTAACAGATCACAGAATCAACCTTACTCTTTATAAATTAGATAAAATCATGAATGGTGATATTCAAGAAATTATCGATGCTTGTATCGCAGCGGATCAGGCAAGGAAGTTAGCTAATATGCAAGATAACTAGGGAAGATAAGGCAAGAAATTTCCGAGTTAATTATAAAAGTTAAGATGAAAGATGAAAATGTTCTATATTAGTTTTTTGTGACTGATATGGGACATTTTTTATATGATGATATTTTATGAGATTCTTGGAGAGTGAGAACAAAATTATCTACAGCTTACCTCGTGCAAGAACAAACGTTTTTGATTAAAAAATAATTATATATATAATTAGACAAAAGAATTACTTCATAAAAGAGTGAGCAACTGATTGAGAAGTCAATGTGAATAGGTTATAATAAATATGGAATATAGTGGAATGTAACCATGGAGCAATAAGTTTAACTTTACTTCATTACCTCGTAATTTGGTGCAATAAATGCGAGGAATCATTACTTAAAATACAGTATAGTAGGGGGAGAAGACAATATGGAATGGGTCGAGAGACTAAATAGTGCGATTAACTATATGGAAGAGAATATGAGTGGAGATATTGATATGGGACAAGTAGCGAAGATTGCATGCTGTGGTACCTATCATTTTCAAAGAATGTTTACATATATGGCTGGTATGCCATTATCGGAATATATAAGAAAAAGGAAGATGTCTCTCGCGGCTGTTGAGTTACAAAGCGATAACAAGAAGGTATTAGATGTATCATTAAAGTATGGCTATGATTCTCCAACGGCGTTTAATCGTGCTTTCAAGAGTGTTCATGGAATTACACCATCACAGGCGAAAGAAGGTGGAATCGTTCTTAAGGCATTCCCTCCTATTAGTTTTCGAGTAATGATTAAAGGAGAACGTGAGATGAATTACAGAATTGAGAAGAAAGAGGGATTTCGTATAATTGGAATATCAATCCCTCTGGATAAAGAAATTGAGAAGAACTTTGAGGTAGTTCCGGGGATGTGGCAAAAGGCTGCTATGGATGGAACAATCCAAAAACTTGCAAAGAATATGGATTGTGATTTAAAAGGATTACTTGGTGTAAGTGCTTGTAATGACGAAAACGAATGGCGCTATTTTATAGCAGTTGCATCGAATCAGCAATTAGATGGAGAGTTGGAAGAGTATATCGTTCCAGCAGCTACATGGGCAATATTTGAGGGAGAAGGAATACATTTATCAATTCAGGAATTGGAGAAAAGAATCGTAACAGAATGGCTTCCTACCTCTGGTTATGAATATGCCAATGCCCCAGATATAGAGGTGTATATTAATCAGGATCCCCAGAATGCACAGTATGAAGTTTGGATTCCTGTAGTAAGAAAGGAAAGTTAACTATGGTACATCTAGTGTATTGTGATAATGTTGGTAAAAAGGGTGAGAGAGTTTTAGATAAGATTATGGTCGGTACGAAAACCATGGTTGTACGTGGAGCTGCAGGAAGAAAGATTCCTCATAGTCGAGTATTTGATAATGATAAGTTATTTTTTATGGAAAAAGGTTCTGGGGTGATAACTGCGTGTGCTACTGTGAAGAGTGTGCATAATTTTATGAAATTATCAGAAGAGGAAATAATCCAAATATTTGATGAATACCAATCGAAACTTAATCTTTCTGAGAAACAAAGAATTCGTTGGAACAAAAAGTTTTTGTGCCTTGTGGAGTTCGAGAACGTTAAAGAAATAGAACCATTGGAGTTTGATCATCAAGGCAACATGGATGATTGGTTAATTATTGATAAAATAGAGGATGTGGTGGTAGGGACAAGTATTCCGTATAATTATGAAAACTCGAAATTTTAGCTAAATCATAAGTTATTACATGGTTACAAATTGTTATACAATCACTATGAGAAAGGACTTATATCTATCTAAGCATAGATATAGGTCTTTTTGCCTATTAAAGAAAATGTTGGAGACTTATATTTCTTATGGTAGTATAAGTGTTGAATATGATTTTTATGAAAGCATAAATATCATGTATGAAGAGAAGAATTATGCTATACTATAATTTATTCTATATAGATAGAATGTGAGGTAGACAGTGAGAAAAGTTATTTTATATATAGCAATGAGTTTAGATGGATTTATTGCCACTGAATCCGGAGATGTAGAGTGGCTAAGCGGACAGGATGCTACAAGCGAAGAGATGGGAAGTTATGAAGATTTCATACAGACTATAGATACGGTTGTTATGGGGTATACAACATATCATCAAATAACTACAGAATTAGCACCAGGGAATTGGCCTTACAAAGGCATAAAATCTTACGTATTAACACATAAGAATGTAAAATCGGATGAGGAGATTGTATTTACAGACGAGAATATAAAACAGTTAATAGAGGATGTAAAATCGGAGCCAGGTGAAAATATTTGGGTTTGTGGTGGTGCTAATGTGGTGAATCAATTTATGAAAGAAGATTTGATTGATCGATATCATATAACAGTAATACCAACTATACTAGGGAAGGGAATTCGTTTGTTTCATGATAAGAATGAGAGTGTTAAGTTAAAGCTTATATCAAGTGAAAGTTATAATGGAATGATCGATTTAATATATGAGAAAAGATAAAAGAGATATATCTAATAAGAATAAGAAAATACCAAAAACTGTGAAAGTGCTTACTACTGTAGGTGTTCTTATGTTTGGTACAGTGGCACTATGGCAAGGTTTAACGGTTAAACAATATAGTGTAAACAGTGATAAAATAAAGTCACCTGTTAGAATTATGGCGATAACAGACTTGCATAGTACAATATACGGTAGTAAACAGAAGAATTTAATAGAGAAAATACAAACGTACGACCCGGATGTCATAGTTTTAGTGGGTGATATTGCAGTAGATAAGGTACCACATAAGGGAACGGAACTACTATTATCAGCAATTGGAAGGAAGTATCCTTGCTATTATGTGACGGGAAATCATGAATTTTTGTCTGGAGAAGTTACCTACATAAAGGAAATGATTCGGTCATATGGAGTTACAATTCTTGAAGGAAATTCATCGCTCATTGAAGTGGGTGGTCAGCAAATTCGCATAGCGGGTGTGGATGATCCATATGGCTTCAATGGTTACGTATATTATGAAGATGGAATAACGGATGAATGGCGTGAACAATTTAATAACTGTAATGAGGAAACTGGAGATGGAATCTATTCTGTTCTATTGTCACATAGGCCGGAATTAACAGAGATATATAAGAATAGTGGTTTTGATTTAGTAGTTGCAGGTCATGCACATGGTGGTCAGGTGAGAATACCAGGAATATTAAATGGTTTGTTAGCACCGAATCAAGGATTATTTCCTAAATACGCAGGTGGTCTTTATATATTAAATGATACAACAATGGTTGTAAGCCGTGGATTGAGTAGAAATATAATTCCTCGTGTATTTAATCCGCCAGAGATTGTAGTGATTGATTTAGAACCATTGAAATAGGGGTTATGCGGAAGAATACCTTATGTAAATGTTATAAGGGAGACAATTAGATGAGAATTGAACGAATATTAGATAATAAGAAGAGGTATATAGAGCTACTTCTTTTAGCAGATGAGCAGGAAACCATGATAGATAAGTATTTAGAAAGAGGAGATATGTTTGCTCTCTTCGAGGAGGATTTAAAGACAGTTTGTGTTGTGACCAAGGAAGGTGACGGTACGTTTGAAATTAAAAATATTGCAACAGAACCTAAGTATCAAGGAAAAGGTTATGGTAAGAAGCTAATTGAATATGTAGTAGAATTCTATGAAGATGAATGTGATACATTGCTTGTAGGTACAGGAGATAGTGATCTTACGATACCGTTTTATAGGAGATGTGGATTTGAGGAATCCCATAGCATTAGGAATTTTTTCACAGATAATTATGACCATCCAATCTATGAATGTGGGAAGCAACTAGTTGATATGGTATATTTAAAAAGAGTTTATAAGAGATAGCAGTAGAGTATATGAGGGGAGGAAAAACAATTATGAAGATTAGAGAATATACCACAAACGATTGTAAAGAGATTGCAGAATTATTTTATAATACGGTACATACCATTAATGCAATAGACTATTCAAAAGAGCAATTAGATGTATGGGCAACTGGTGATGTAGATATGGAATCTTGGAATCGTTCCTTCCTTGAGCATTACACATTGGTGGCTATAGAAGCGGATAAAATTATTGGTTTTGGTGATATCACAGAAGATGGATATCTGGACCGTCTTTATGTACACAAGGATTTTCAACATAGAGGGGTTGCAACTACAATCTGTGACAGATTAGAAACACATCTATCTACATCAAGGGTAACGACCCATGCATCAATTACAGCAAGACCCTTTTTCGAAAAGAGGGGATATCAGGTGATTAAGGAGCAACAGGTCGAAAGAAATGGAATTTTCTTAACAAATTATGTAATGGATAAGAATTTAAAATCTTTTAAGGTAGATTTGAAATAGTTACGTTAATTTACTGATCTAATTGATAAGTATGGCGTTAGATGGTGTTTGTTTGTAGAGAGGAGGAAAAATGAACTTAGAATTTGTACAATTAATTACTACACATAATGATGAAATTAAGAATATGTTTTGTCAAATAAGTGAGCTAATCAAAGATAGTGTTTCCGTAGAAGTTGAGGAAAAACTGTGGGCAAGGTTACCAAGTTTTTATGTTGGGGAGAATTTTGTTAGAATAATTCCTTTTAAAGATCATTTGAATATTGAGGCAAAAGAGATCGTTACATATAAATCAGAATTACTTGGTTTTAAAATTACACCAAAAGGAATGTTGCAGATTTTCTCAGGGCAAGAGATACCACAGGAGATTTTAGGAAAAGTATTTAATAAAACATTACAGTTAGACTAATTATTTTGAAAATAGCATTTTCGGATAAGACTTTTTAAATATAAATGCTTTATTATTAATCCTATAGGAGGTTGTTATATGGATTATACTAGTGTATCAAATATTAAAAAATATATTGAAAAGCATTTTTCAGAGGAGATTAGTCTTAATCTTCTAGCAAAAGAATTTGGATATTCGAAGTATCATTTGAATAGAATGTTTGCTGAAAGTACTGGGAAAACACTATATGCTTACATTCTGGAGAGGCGTTTGTTTGAGGCAGAATGGCTTTTGTTGAATACGGATACCCCAATTATTGAGATTGCACAAATGATTGGTTATACTTCGCAACAATCCTTCACGAAAGCCTTTGGTCAAAGATTTGAATGTTCGCCAGCAAGCTATCGTAATAATCATTATGTAATGACCGTGGCACCGAAGGTAAGACAGATCCATTCGCAACCACATACTCCTAATACAATTATCATGAGATTGGAGAGGATGGCAGCGTGAGTTATATACCATACGTGGTTCAACAAACAGGAAATAGCGAGAGAAGTTATGATATCTATTCAAGACTTCTTAATGACAGGATTATATTCCTAGGAGAAGAGGTTACAGATGCAGTAGCGACCTCAATTGTGGCGCAACTATTATATCTTGAATCCTTGGATTATAAAAAGGATATCAGCTTATATATTAATAGTCCGGGTGGAAGTATATCTTCGGGGCTAGCAATCTATGATACGATGAATTATTTGAAATGTAATGTTTCAACTATCTGTATTGGAGTAGCGGCAAGTATGGGAGCCTTCTTACTTGCGGGAGGGGCAAAAGGAAAGAGATTTGCTTTACCGAATGCAGAAATCTTGATTCATCAGCCTTCGGGTGGTATCAATGGACCTGCACAGGCTACGGATATTAATATTGTTGCGAAGCATATCCTAGATACAAAAGAACGAATTAATCGGATTTTATCGCAAAATACAGGTAAAGATATAAAGCAAATAGAAATAGACTGTGAACGTGATTATTATATGACAGCACTTGAGGCTAACAGTTACGGTATAGTAGACTCTATTATTGAGTAGAGTATATCAAGAAGAGGCTCGAATAACAAGCTTGCAATAACAAGCTTGGAAGAGTATAGTCTTATGTATCAATGATTAAGGGGTGAGGATGAGTTCAAAGATGAGGGTAGTAAGCCTATTAAAAGAACGGTTTGAATAAGTCACAGATTAAGATAAGAGGTATCATAATGAATATAAAAGAATTAACAATAGAAGAGATGAATCGAGAGTTATTCAATCATTTTGTACGTCGTCAGGAAGTTACAAGATGCTATAGAAAGATAGAAGGAGAATGGGTAATTAAAGATGATCCTTTCATTGATGAATGGTCCGAAGAAGAGTATCAACTATTAGTGGACTGCTTAAAGAATACCATAGCAACTGGTGGAGTTGTTTATGGTGCTTTCGTAGATGGAAAACTCAAAGGTTTTACTTCTGTGGAACCACAATTATTCGGAATCAATAAGGAATATCTTGACTTATCTAGTATTCATGTTTCTCAGGATATGCGAGGAAGTGGACTGGGACGTAAGTTATTCCGATTAGCAATGGATTGGGCGAAGAATCATGATGCTAAGAAGCTATATATATCAGCACATTCAGCGGTGGAAACTCAGGAATTCTATAAGGCAATGGGCTGTGTTGAAGCGGTGGAATATAATTCTAAACATGTGGAACAAGAGCCCTGTGATTGTCAATTAGAGTGTATACTTTAGGGAAAATTAATAATGAAATCTAGGAAGGAGACTTGACAGTCTCCTTTCTAGATCAGTACTAAACTCAATGGTCTAATTGGAGGAGTATTAAAAGTGAATAAGCAAAATAATTTTGATATAATTCATAACAGAATAGGTACAGAATCCGTAAAGTGGGATGCTCTACCAAGAGAGGTGAGTCAGGAGCAATTGAATGCGATGTGGATCGCAGATATGGATTTCGCAACACCTACGTGTATTATTAACGCAATGATGCAACGGTTGCAACATCCGATATTCGGATATATTAGTAATTCAAAACGCTTTTATGATGCAATTGCACATTGGCATAGAACAAGATACCAGATTGTAGGAGTAACAGAAGCCGTTGTTTCATATCAGAACTCTGTGCTTGGAGGATTGACTACCGCTATATATACGTTTACACAGGAGAAAGAGAGTGTTTTGGTTCATGCGCCTGCTTATGGAGGTTTCATACGTGCTTTACAAGCAACCAATAGAAATATAGTTCTTAGCGAGTTAAAACAAGATGGGGATGGTACCTTTATAATGGACTTTGAGGATATGAAGGAAAAGGTTGTTGATAACAATATACGATGCCTAATTCTGTGTTCTCCTCATAACCCAACTGGACGTGTATGGACAAGGGAAGAACTTGAATCCCTAGCAATGTTTTGTGAAGAGCATCAAATTAATATAATTTCGGATGAGATATGGGCTGATTTTACGTTCCGTGGTCATTCACATATACCATTACAAAGTGTAAATGCTTATATGAAGCAACATACGATTGCCTGCTATGCACCGACTAAGACTTTCAATCTAGGTGGCTTACAAGTTGCATATTCTATAATCTATAATAATTCATTAATGGAAGCATATAGAAAAATAAGTGAACAAAGTCATTATAATCTATTGAATGCCCTATCACTTGAAGCACTTGTTGCAGGATACCAAGAGGGAGCTAATTGGGTAGATGATCTTTGCGATTACGTTGAAGAGAATGTTGACTATGCTTACACCTATATCAAAGAGAAATTACCAGATATTAAGGTAGTAAAACCTCAGGGTACGTATCTTTTATGGTTAAATCTTAAGAGTTTTGGAGCAGATTTTGACCATATTCTCGAGTTACTGGCAAGTAAAGGTCTTGTGCCTGATGATGGGCGCAAATATGGTGTGGACAATTTTATTCGTCTGAATCTAGCTTGCCCTCGAGAAATGGTAAAACTAGCAATGAAGCAACTAGAGGAATCGTTACGATAACAATAACTAAAAGAACACCAGTCGAAGCAACAATGGTATTAAAGTTGCCTCGACTGGTGTTTTAATTACAGACTTTTATCAAGTGAATTTAGACTTCGATTTATGAGGAATAAACAACAACCCAGGAACCCGACAAGTCCTAGGACAACATATAACAAAGCAATACCGCTTCCATCACCAGAACCTACAAGTATTGACAAGTAGTTTTGTGTGGAGGAACTACTGTGCATATAGGGTTCGAAAACATCATCGGCTAATATTCCACCAAGAAGATTACCAATTGGAATACAGGCGTATTGTAAAGTATTCCTTGCTGAGAATACACGGCCTTGCATTGTAATAGGTACTTCGGTACGCATAATGTATTCCGTGTTAGCCATAAGGAAGGGAATTAATAAATTCCCGAGTAATACTGCTAATGTCCATACATAAAAATTACGTCCGATTCCAAGCATACTATTACAGATTAAGAAAGAGAACATCATGATATATAGACATAAGCGAATCTTTCTCTGTACAGGTTTTGTCTTCGTTACTAATATGCTACCAAGTAATCCTGCAATACCAATTGTACTTGTAACAATTCCTAGTTGCAAATCATTATCACCCGTTCTTGAAAGAATCATGGGGGAAAGATTAGTATTATAGATAGCTGCAATAAAGTTTACGAATGCCATGAAACCAATTAGGTTTAAGATTCCTTTATGTTTAACTAGATATTGAATACCAAATCTGCAATTTTGCCATATGGAGTCTTGGTGGTGTTCGTAATTAACTATATCAGGAATTAAAACGAATCTCCATAAGGTTATGAATGCGAATATGAATGTTATAAGGTCAAGGCATATAAGGATATTTAACCCCAAAAGTGAGTATAGAGTTGTAGCAACAAGTGGAGAGAATATGCCAACGAAGGAGTTACAAAATGAACGTAGCCCACTTGTTTTCATATAGTCCTCTTTTGATACAAGTAAGGTCTCGGCAACAGTTGAGGCTGGATTTTGAAAGGCATCCATGATTCCTAAGAGTATATTAATTAGGTACAGATAACTAATTTGCAATGCATCTTGTTGTAATAGTAAGAGTACACTAATAGAACCGATAGCTGCTACCCCGTCTGATGTAAGCATTATTTTCTTTTTATTCCATTTGTCGCTTATGCTTCCTGCGATAAAGTTAAGAAAAATTTCCGGGACTAAGTAACATACAGATAGAATGGAAGCGGATAGTACCGAACCACTTTGTTTATATGCCCATAATACAAGTCCATAGCTTGTTAATTTACTTCCAAATTGTGATACGAATTGCCCCATTAAGAATATATAGAATGTTCTTAATTTTTTTGAACTTTTTATAGTATTATACATTTTAACTTTGCTCCTTTTTTAATTTCCGTTGCAAAGTCAAAAAGAGATAGATTCCTACTCCATGCAAGTTCTATCTAGTTGACTTTGCATGGAGCCGTAGCAATACATAACCTCATAATTACCTCCTTTTTCTTCTGTTTTTTACTATTCTTGTACTTTATTATAATATAGGAAGACATTGTTTACAATCTTAATCATAAGTACGAAAGATATAGGAGTACTTAAATATATTAAGTATTTACTCAATCGAACAAATTCGGTTATAATTTGAGGAAGGTAATGTTGTGGAGTTTAGGATAGGGACTTTGCAAACGCAATAGGAAGAAAATAAAAAAGAATAAGGAGCAACGATATGCAGTTTGAATATTTTAAATTAGAAATCTTCATACCAGAAACACATCTAGAAATATTACAAAAAGCATTAATGGAAGTGGATGCTGGTCATATTGGGAATTATGATTGTTGTTTATCCTATAGTAAAGTAATTGGTTGTTGGCGTCCTCTAGATGGAACAACACCGTATATTGGATCTGTGGGTGAGATAAGCGCAGAACCTGAATTGAAAGTTGAAGTATGCTGTAAAGCAAAAAGATTGCAAGAAACGAAATCGGCAATTAAGAAGGTTCATCCATATGAAGAACCAGTAATTAATGTAATACCGTTATATGAAACAGGATTATAGCGAAATCTAAACGTTAAGCTTATTGCATTCTCTTGATAAGAGAGTTATAATAATTGATAAAACTGTAAACCATTAGTATAGATAACTATATTGATAGTTTGCAGTTTTATGCAATAGGAAAACGGGTTCTATTACATAAAATCGCTCCACTATGGATGTGTACTCGCTTGAGAAAATAATACAGTAGTGGTAGAATGTCTTACTAAGGGCAAAAAAAGTACTTATGCCCTTGATGGTTGGAGGAAATAATGAAAGAAAAATTAAAGAAGATTAAGTTCTCGACGACCCAGATGATCGTATTTGGTTTCTTGGCAGCAATACTAATTGGAACTGCACTATTAATGCTACCGTTTGCGACTAAACCAGGGGAGACTACGACCTTAATCGATGCCATGTTCACGGCAACAACATCAATTTGTGTTACTGGATTGGTTACAGTTAATACACTCTCACATTGGACAACATTCGGTCATGTTGTAATACTTATTCTGATACAATTTGGTGGGCTTGGAGTTGTAACATTTACAACAACAATATTATTGATGATGAGAAAACGTATTACATTGCGAGAGAGATTATTAATCCAAGAAGCGTATAACCTAGATACATTAAGAGGCCTAGTACGCCTTACCATTAAAATTATGAAAGGAACATTTGTGGTAGAGGGTATTGGGGCTTTATTATATAGTATTGCATTCATTCCTAAGTATGGATTCGTATCTGGATTAGGAAGAGCAATATTTAATTCTATATCAGCATTCTGTAATGCCGGTATGGATATTCTAGGAGATTATAGTTTGGCAGAATACGTGACTAGTCCATTGGTTAACTTTACGACAATGGCGCTTATAATTCTAGGTGGTATTGGATTCCCCGTTTGGTGGGATGTTGTAACCAAATTAAAAAAATCTTTTAAAGATAAATTTAGTCTCAAATCTTTTGCACGTAGTCTTAGACTACATACAAAGATTGCAGTTGGTACAACAGTTTTGTTAATCGCTTTTGGTACGGTTGCGATTTTCATTATGGAGTATCATAATAAAGGAACAATAGGAAATCTGAATTTTGGACAAAAAATTATGGCATCTATGTTTCAATCTGTTACCACAAGAACTGCTGGTTTCTTAACAGTTCCTCAGGAGAATTTATCAAGTGACTCTGCATTTATTTCAATTATTCTGATGTTCATTGGTGGGTCGCCATCAGGTACAGCAGGTGGTATTAAGACAGTAACGTTTGCTATGATCTTCTTGGCAGCTTACTCTATAATTAGAGGTAAGCAAGATGTTGAACTTTGTAGAAGAAAGATTGCAGATTTCTATATTAAGAAGGCGCTTGCTGTCATTCTAGTAAGTGCATCTGTATTATTTGTTTCAACCATATTTCTTTCAGTTGTCGAGGGCGGTGAATTCCTTGATATTCTGTTCGAAACAACGTCTGCATTAGCGACTGTAGGTTTATCAAGAAACTTAACTCCATCACTCAGTACGCTTGGTAAATTTATAATAATAGTAACAATGTATCTTGGACGTATTGGACCTATGTCGATGGCGTTAGCTTTCAATTTAAGAGGTGTAAAAGAGAATTCAAGACATTTACCAGGGGAGAATATATCAGTAGGTTAGTAGATAAACTTAAAAGTAGGTTGTCTATTAGACAGTAGTGTAACAAATCGCGGATATCCGCGTGATTTAGATAAATGTGTCAGAAGGGCATGGTGGATAGAATGGCAAATAAAGAGTTTGTAGTATTTGGATTAGGAAGATTTGGAAAGAGCGTTGCAACCACATTAGCAGATAGTGGTTGTGAGGTATTAGTTGTGGATGATAGTGAAGACAAAATTCAAGAGATGGCTGACATCGTAACATACGCAGTAAAAGCTAACGTTACCGATGTTGATACGATGGAAACTCTAGGAATTAGTAATTTTGATGGTGCTATCGTTGCAATCGGTGAAAATCTAGAAGCAAGCGTTATGGTTACGATATTAGCAAAAGAACTTGGTATTCCGTATGTTCTCGCAAAAGCGCAAAACGACTTACATGCTAAGATTTTGAAAAAGGTTGGAGCAGATATGGTTGTGTTCCCAGAAAAGGAAACAGGAATACGTATTGCAAACAATTTATTATTAGGTAATTTCTTCGATGCAGTGGAACTTTCGTCTACATTCAGTATGATGGAGATTGGGGCATTATCAGAGTGGGATGGACATAGTCTAAGAGAGTTAAACCTACGTGCCAAATATAAAGTTAATGTAATTGGTATGAAGAAAAACGGAGTATTAGATATTAATCCTGATGCAGATTCAGCAGTTTCTAAGAATGATATTCTTGTTATGATCGGTAAGAATGAAACATTGAATAAGCTTGCAAGTATGCACAGTAAATAGTAAGAAGAAATAGACAATAAGAGTTTCGTAATTGTCTTGTAAGGAGAAAGTATGATTACCAGCTCAAGTAATAATCAGATTAAAAATCTGATTGCACTTTTGAAGAAGGCAAAGACCAGAAACAGTCAGAAAGAATTCGTAATTGAAGGTATTAAGATGTTTGAAGAGACGGATTCTAGCAATTTGGTTAAGGCCTATGTAACAGAAAGTTTTTATCAAGATAGATTGCATGAAAATCCTGCATATTTTGATTCATTTGCATATGAAATTGTAGCGGATAAGGTATTATGTGATGCAGCAGAAACAACTACACCACAGGGAGTACTAGCAATCGTGAAGCAACCAACATATAACTACCAGGAATTAATTACACATGACGAAGCTAACTTATTATTACTTGAAGATGTTCGTGATCCAGGCAACATGGGCACAATAATACGTACCGCAGAAGGTGCTGGTATAACTGGAGTTATTATTAGCAAGGAATCTGTGGACATCTTTAATCCAAAAGTAGTTCGCTCTACAATGGGGGCATTATATCGAATGCCATTTGTCTATGTTGAAGATTTTGTGGGGGCATTAGAAGAGATGAAACAACAAGGCATCACAATCTATGCTTCTCATCTTGCAGCCAAGAACTATTATGATGAAGAAGAATATACGAATAAGACAGGAATTATCATTGGCAATGAAGCAAATGGAATTTCTGACGAAGCAAGTAAGGTGGCAACACGTTTGATTAAGATTCCGATGGAGGGAAAAGTAGAATCCCTGAATGCTGGTGTAGCTGCATCTATACTTATGTATGAAGTTTATCGTCAAAAACGAAACAAAATTAAAAATTGATTAAAAATACAATATATCCATATTAAAAATGCGAAAAACAACCTGTTTTTCGTATTTTTGCTACTAAGGGTATATTGTAATTAGTGGAAGTATGAAGTAAAATAGATATAACGTGTGGAGGAGGTAGGAATTAATTTCCGCATAGAGAATGTAGAAAGGGGATAAGATATGGAATCTTTTTACTGGTTGATAGCAGTAGCGGTACTTTTAATTATTGAAATCACTACACTAGGATTAACAACGATTTGGTTTGCAGGTGGAGCGTTAATAGCATTCCTTGCATCCATACTAGGAGCTAGCTACTTAATACAATTTATACTCTTTGTTGTAGTTTCAGTGATTCTTTTGTGCTTTACGAGACCGCTCGCTTTGCGTTATTTTAATAATCATAGAGCAAGAACCAATTATGAGAGCATCATTGGACAGACTGCAAAGGTTACATCAACAATTGATAATTTCAATCAAACTGGTTCTGCAAATGTTGGAGGACAGGAATGGACAGCAAGAGCAGAACGAGATGAGGATATTATCGAACCAGATACACTGGTAAAGATTATTACAATTAAGGGTGTTAAATTAATTGTAACAAGGTAACTATTAAAATAGAATGTTAATGAATGGAGGAAGTAAAATATGGATATTTGGCAATTGATTGGTATAGGATTTATAGTTATTATTTTAATTATCCTTGCATCTTGTGTCAAAATCGTACCACAAGCGCATGCATATGTTTTAGAAAGATTAGGTGGATATCAGGGAACTTGGAACGTAGGTGTACATTTTAAAGTACCGTTTATTGATCGTGTTGCTAAGAAAATAGTATTAAAGGAACAAGTTGTTGATTTTGCTCCTCAACCTGTAATTACGAAGGATAATGTTACAATGAGAATTGATACCGTTGTATTTTTCCAGATTACAGATCCTAAATTATTTGCATATGGTGTTGAAAACCCAATTATGGCTATTGAGAATTTGACAGCTACAACATTAAGAAATATTATTGGTGATCTAGAACTTGATCAAACACTCACATCAAGAGAGATTATTAATACGAAGATGCGTGTATCACTTGATACAGCAACAGATCCTTGGGGTATCAAAGTTAACCGAGTAGAACTTAAGAACATAATCCCACCGGCAGCTATTCAAGACGCGATGGAGAAACAGATGAAAGCAGAGCGTGAACGTAGAGAAGCAATTCTTAGGGCTGAAGGTGAGAAGAAATCCACTGTACTTGTTGCAGAAGGTAAGAAAGAATCTGCAATACTTGAAGCACAGGGTGAGAAAGAAGCTGCAATACTTCGTGCAGAAGCTAAGAAAGAAGCTACAATTCGTGAAGCTGAAGGTCAAGCTCAAGCAATTGTTGCTGTACAACAGGCTAACGCAGATGGTATTCGTTTCTTGAATGAGGCAAAACCGGGTAATGCAGTGCTTCAATTAAAGAGTTTAGAAGCATTTGAAAAGGCTGCGGATGGTAAAGCAACTAAAATTATCATTCCTTCAGAAATTCAAGGAATTGCAGGTCTTGTTAAGAGTGTAGTTGAGATTGGAAAAGAAAGTTAAGCGGATATATAGATAATGAAAAGGTAATGATTCTAAGGCGTAATGTATATTAGAATCGTTACCTTTTTAACTGTTCACAGGGCTTCGGAATAAAGAGTTCTAAAAATAGTGCTCGAAATCGGACATCCTTTGTGGTATAATGTTTTTGTATATTTTATTGGAGGTGAATCGATGCTTGACAATAATAAAATAAAATTAATGACTAAGCTTGCTATATACGAGAAAAACGAAGGACAAGAGGATGTAAAATTAAGTAAATACTATAAGGCGGATTTTCTCAGATACCAAGTAATTAAGACTGTTGTAAGTGTAACTGTATCTTATCTATTGGTGTTATTAGTGGTAGCCTTCTATAGATCAGAGTATCTTATACAGAAAGCTGTAGAGCTAGATTACAAAGCTATAGGTACCAAAGTGTTAGGAATCTACATTATACTTTTGGTTATCTATTTATTTGGGACTATTGTTGGGTATTCATTCAAATTTGATTCATCAAGAAAAAGACTTTTTAAATATAGGAAAAACCTTAAGAAACTTCGTCAATATTACCGTAACGAAGAGAATGAACTGAAATAGGGAGAGTATAATATATGATGAGTTTACTCGTTTTGAAAGAAAGACTAATTACAATATATCAAAAAATCGATGTGTATGCAAAACCAGTGATTCGATTCTTTATGGCACTTGTATTATTTATGGTAATTAATAGCTCATATGGTTATGATTCACGTTTTAAGAGTATACCAGTTGTGTTATTATTATCATTATTCTGTGCTTTTTTACCAATACCAATAATGATAATAATTGCAGCCGTAATATCTTTTTTCCATTTTTATTTTGTATCGAAGATATTATCCATTTTAGTTGTGGTTGTATTCCTAATTCTGTATCTGCTATTTGCTCGATTTACGCCAAAGCAAGGGTACGTATTGGTATTAATGCCGATATGCTTTATACTAAATATACCTTATGTATTACCAATCTTATTAGGTGTTATAGCAACACCTATATCAATTATACCTGTTACCTGTGGAGTATTCCTTTATTTTTTCATTGCTATAGTGAAGCAAGCGGCACAGATAACAGTAACCTTAAGTGTTGAAGATACATTACAAGTCTATACTTATGTTATTGATGGTTTGAAATCGAATAAAGAAATGATATTAACGATAGCTATTTTTGCTATTGTAATGTTAATTACTTATATAATTCGTACAAGAAAGATAGATCATGCCTTTGATATTGCAATTGCAGCTGGTGTTGTTGTGAATATATTGGTTTTCTTGATTGGCGATTTACGTTTAGATATCCAAGATAAGATATTAACTTTAGTAATAGGTTCACTTATCTCGGGGGTACTTGTTTACATCATACAGTTTTTCCGTCTAACATTAGATTATACGGCTGTTGAATATGTGCAATTTCAAGATGATGATTATTATTACTACGTAAAAGCGGTACCAAAGATGAAAATTACGGTACCACAAAAGAACATTACCAAGATAAATGAGAAAAAAGTTACAGCTGATAGTGTTAATATTAAAGAACTTGTAAAGAATGAGTTATATGACGATTATGATGATCAAGATGATATATCAAATTACGATGAGTTTGATGAATATATAGATGAAGATAAGAAGAGATAACATATAGATTTTGTTGAAAATATGAGGCAAAGGTGCGAAGTAAATGGAGACAATCAAGAGTTTTGTTAATGATTATTTGGTATGGCTATCAATTCCAAAGTTAACACTAACCGATATTTTAGAGATATTAATATTGGCTTTTTTAATCTACCATATTGTTAATTGGATAAAGAGCACTAGAGCATGGATGCTAGTAAAAGGGATTATCGTACTTTGCATTTTCAGTCTTATTGCCTCGATTTTGAATTTTAATGTAATTCTTTGGATTATATCAAAAACAATTAATGTTGGTATTATTGCAGTTGTTATATTATTCCAGCCTGAACTTAGGAAAGCGTTAGAACAATTAGGAAGAAAGAATATAGTATCTTCTTTCATTACATTCGATGATCAAAAGGAGAAGAATGAACGCTTCTCTGATAAGACGATATCAGAAATCGTCAGAGCAACGTTTGAGTTATCAAAGACAAAGACAGGTGCGCTGATGGTTATAGAACAAAATATTATCTTAAGCGAATACGAAAGAACTGGAATTAATATTGATTCAGCAATAAGTAGCCAGCTATTAATTAATATTTTTGAACATAACACACCACTTCATGATGGGGCAGTTCTAATCCGAGGAAATCGAATCGTTGCGGCAACTTGTTATCTACCATTATCAGACAATATGGAATTAAGTAAAGATTTAGGTACAAGACATAGAGCTGGAGTAGGTATTAGTGAAGTTTCTGATAGTTTAACAATTACAGTTTCTGAAGAAACAGGTAAAGTATCTATCGCAATTGGTGGTGTTTTAATCCGAAATGTAGATGGTGATTATCTAAAGAATAAATTACAGTCATTACAAAGGAGATCTGGAGAAACGAAAAAAATAAAATTATGGAGGGGAAGACTAAAGAATGAAAAGAAAATGGACTAAAAATTTAGGACTAAAAATTTTATCTTTGGGTCTTGCCGCACTTATATGGTTTATTATCGTAAATATCGATGATCCTGCAATATCAAGAACATTTCGTTTATCTGTAGAGAAGCGGAATGAAGATGTAATTGCTAGTCAAGGAATGTGTTACGAGGTATTAGAAGGTGATGCTGTTACGATTACAGTTAAGGGTAAGAGAAGTGTTGTCGAGGCATTAACAACATCGGATTTTAGTGCATATGCAGACCTATCTAAACTATCAAGATGGAATGCTGTACCGATTAAAGTAGAGCTAACAAAGTACCTAACGGAATCTGATACACCGAGTATTACAATTGGTTCAGTGGATACCTTAATTGTTTCACTTGAAGAGACAGAGACGAAGCAATTCAAAGTTAGCGTTGTCAAGAAGGGAACAGTTGAAGAGGGTTATTGTATAGGTGAATTAAAGACAAAACCAAATATAATACAAGTTACTGGTGCGAAGTCACAGATTAGTAAGATTGATGAAGTAAAAGTTGAGATTGATGTATCCAATGCTTCAGAGAATTTTACAACTAGTGGAGTACCAAAGGTATATGATGCAGATGGAAAAGAAATTAATTCTTCAAAGATGACGTTTAGTACAACAGAGGTTAAAGTTGTTGGTACGTTGTTGAATACTAAAACAATACCAGTAGATATAGAGATTCAAGGGAATCCATTACATGGATACCGTTATATTAGTACAGAATATGAACCTAAGAGTGTTACAATCGCTGGAGATAGGAAAGCATTAAGTACAGTTAGTAAGATTGTTATACCTATTGACATATCTGGACAATATGAGGATATTGAAACGGAGATTAACCTAGAGAATTATTTACCGGAAGGAGTTATTCTTGAAGAAGAAAGTCTTTCTGTGATGGTTAATATCGTTATTGAGAAGTTACAAATCAAAGACTTCACTTTCGATACGAAGGACATTCAATTTAAGGATTTGAATGATCAATTGAAGTTCAGTTATATAAACGATACTACATCAACTGAATTGGTTATTAAGATTATGGGTAGAGAAGAAGATCTTAAGAATCTTAAGATAAGTGATTTGAATCCATATATTGATTTGAAAGGAAAGAATAAACCAGGTAGTTATGTTATCGAAGTGCAATTTGATACTATTGAAGGAATTACTATTTTGAATAAACCAACGGTTTCAATAGAATTAACAGCGGAGACGGATAACGAACCTGATGATGGAAACCAAGGTGGAAGTAGCGATACTAAACCAGATATTGATGTGGATAATAACAATGGAGCGAATGACAATAACACGGAAACTTCTGGTGGTACAGATACTAATGAAGAGGAAGATAATAAAGAAGTATCTGATGCCGAAGATAATGAATAATGGAATTGTTGTAAAAGAGTAACATGAGGAGGCGCTATGGTAAGTAAGAAGATAGTAGTGCAAAGTGCATATGGACTGCATTTACGACCAGTTAGCTTACTATGTCAAGAAGCATTGAAATATTCTTGTCACATTATGTTATTAACAGAATCGAAATCGGTGAATGCAAAAAGTGTGTTAGGAGTGCTTGGTGCCTGTGTAAAAAATGGAATGGAAATCGAGCTACAATGTGATGGAGAAGACGAAAAGGAAGCTCTTGAAGCAATTATAAGTTTATTGGATTCGATCTTTAAGGAAGAGAAGAACAAAGAAGAATAGAATTCTTGACAAAATTCAAAATATATTATATACTAAATCGCTCGCCTAAAAGGCGAGCGTTATTTATGACTCAAGTTAATAGAAGGTTCTACTAGTGCTTTCGATTTTAAGGAAAAGATAGGTGATTATTATGAAATATGATGTTATTATAATAGGTGCTGGCCCAGCAGGGATTTTTACTGCCTTGGAAATGATCAAGAATAAATCGAATAAGAAGATTGTTATAATTGAAAAAGGATGTTCGATTAGCAAAAGACGTTGCCCGAAAACAACAACGAAGAAATGTGTTAATTGTAAACCATACTGTCATATAACAACAGGTTTCTCAGGAGCAGGAGCTTTTTCTGATGGTAAATTATCATTAAGTGCAGAAGTAGGTGGAGATTTACCTTCATTAATTGGAGTAGATGTAGCAGAAGAAACGATTAAATATGCGGATGATATATACTTGGAATTCGGTGCTGACACTAAAGTAGAAGGTGTAAATGTTGGAGATAAGGTAAAAGAAATTCGTAAAAATGCAATTAAATCAGGTCTAAAGTTAGTAGATTGTCCAATACGTCATCTTGGAACAGAAGCAGCTCAAGAAATTTATCTTAAGATTGAGAACTTCTTATTAGAAAATGGTGTAGAAATCAAATTCGATACAATTTGTAAAGATATTATAGTTGAAGATTCTACTTGTAAAGGAGTTATTCTTGCTAGTTCAAGAAAGCAAGATGAAATGGAAACTTTGGAAGCGGATGAAATAGTTATTGCAACAGGACGTAAAGGTGCTGATTGGTTAGAAAAAATGTGTGAAAAACATGATATTGAGCATCAACCAGGTACTGTTGATATCGGTGTTCGTGTAGAAGTTCGTAATGAAATAATGGAAGATGTCAATAATGTATTATATGAATCTAAGTTGATAGGTTACCCACTTCCATTTAAGAATAAAGTGAGAACTTTCTGTCAAAATCCTGGTGGATTTGTTAGTCAAGAAAACTACGATAATAACTTAGCAATTGTAAATGGACATTCGTATAAGAAATTAAAATCAGAAAATACAAACCTTGCAATTCTATGTTCTCATAACTTTATTGAGCCATTCAATCAACCGATTGAATATGCTAAGAGAGTTGGGGAGTTAGTGAATATGTTAGGTAATGGACAGATTCTTGTACAAAGATTCGGTGACATTCTTGAAGGTAAAAGAACTTGGCAAGAAGAATTAAATCAATCCAATGTTAAGCCAACAATGCCAGATGCAATAGCAGGCGATATTACATCAGCTATGCCGTACAGGACAATGGTTAATATTATTAACTTCATTAAGGCTGTTGATACGGTTGTACCTGGTTTTGCAAGTAACGAAACACTATTATACTCTCCTGAAATCAAATTCTATAGTAATCGTATTAAAATGGATAAGGAATTCAAAACAAACATTAAAGGATTACATTGTCTAGGAGATTCTAGTGGTTGGACAAGGGGATTGATGATGTCATCTGTAATGGGTGTATTAATGGGAAGAGAATTGATATAATTAGTAATCTATGACTATGAGGTTGCGATACCAGGTGGTTATAATTAATTTAATATAGGTATAAGTCAAAACAAACACCAGCAAGAAGATATATGCTATCTTTTTGCTGGTGTTTTAAAATATATATTGATAAAGTAAAGTGCTAATGTTATAATGTAAAACAAAACTATTCAGATACTAAATTTGGATAGCTAATGTGTAACTAGATTATGACAAAGGGGTCAATCTTTACAGAATCTTTGTCATGAGTCGATGGTCAATTTAATAAATTAAATTGGTATCATCTACTTACCTACATATAATAGAAAAGGAATGATAAGGATGGGGCTAGAGTAGACAGAGCAAAATTGTTTATAATCAAGCGATATAGTGTGATTTATCGACTCCGTAGTTTGGAATGTTTTGAGGCTTTATTGTGAACGAATTGTAGTGTTTTTAGTTCAACAAATTCTAAATTAGGAGGAAATTAATATGTTAAATTATAAGAAATATCAAAGAGTACCTGTTGTGAATTATCCGGAACGTGAGTGGCCAAATAAAGAAATTGAGAAAGCACCAGTTTGGTGTAGCGTTGATTTACGTGATGGTAATCAAGCGTTAATTGAGCCAATGGTTGTTGAAGAGAAGATTGAATACTTCTGTATGTTAGTTAAATTAGGATTTAAAGAGATTGAAGTAGGATTCCCTTCTGCTTCACAAATCGAATTTGATTTCTTAAGGCAATTAGTGGAACGTAATTTAATTCCAGATGATGTTTGTGTTCAAGTGTTAGTACAATGTAGAGATCATTTAATCAAGCGTACATTTGAAGCATTAGAAGGGATTAAAACAGCAATTGTACATATCTATAATTCTACATCAACCTTACAACGTGATGTTGTGTTTGATAAATCTAGAGAAGAGATCAAACAAATAGCTATTGATGGAGCTATGTTGGTAAAGGAATATGTGAAAGAGTTTCCTGGTAAGATTATCTTAGAATATTCACCAGAAAGTTTCACAGGTACAGAACTTGATTTTGCATTAGATATTTGTACGGCAGTTCAAGATGTTTGGCAGCCTACAAGTGACAATAAGATTATATTTAATTTGCCATCTACTGTTGAGATGAATACGCCAAACGTGTATGCAGATCAAATCGAGTGGATGAGCCGCCATTTTAAAGATAGAGAGAACATTATTCTTAGTGTTCACCCTCATAATGATCGAGGTACGGGAGTTGCCTGTGCAGAACTTGCATTACTTGCAGGTGCCGATCGTGTGGAAGGAACCTTGTTTGGTAATGGGGAGAGAACAGGTAATGTTGATATCGTGAATATCGCTTACAATATGTTTTCACAAGGAATCAACCCAGAACTGGACCTTACTCATATAAATGATATTGCTGAAGTTTATGAAAGATGTTGTAAGCTTCCAATTCATGCTAGACACCCATATGTTGGTAAATTGGTATTTACTGCTTTCTCTGGCTCGCACCAAGATGCCATTAACAAGGGCGTTAAGGCTATGCAAGATAGAAACAGCGAGATTTGGGAAGTACCATATCTTCCAATCGATCCAAGTGATATCGGTAGAGAATATGAACCAATTGTTCGTATTAATAGCCAATCAGGTAAAGGTGGCGTAGCATTCGTTATGGATACGTATTATGGTTTCAAATTACCAAAAGGTATGCATAAAGAATTCGCTGATGTTATTCAGAAGATTTCTGAAAAACAAGGAGAAGTGGCACCAGATCAAATCATGGATGAATTCAAGAAAGAGTATCTTGATAAGAAAGAGCCACTTCATTTCAAACGTTGCAAGATGGAAGATATCTCAGATGGAGATAGTGACTTTGATACCAAAGTAGTATTAACATACATGTTCAAGGGCGAAGAAAAGGTTATCGAAGATTACGGTAATGGACCAATCGATGCGGTTCAAAGAGCGATGCAAGATTCTCTTGGAGTAAAAATTAAAGTGTTAGATTATTCAGAGCATGCCCTAAGAGAAGGTTCTAATGCACAGGCAGCCGCTTATATTCATATGTTTGACCAAGAAACTAACCTTGCAACTTTTGGTGTTGGTGTAAGTTCTAATATTACGAGAGCATCTATTCGTGCCATCTTTAGTGCAATCAATCGTTTGAGATTTAAGAATTAAGAAATATTTAAGAATCTTTTATCTTAAATTAAAAACCTCTTTAAAAAGCTGATTTATAATTAAAGTAGGTAAAATAGGATAATACTAGTATAGAGGAATCTATACATTATGTACATTTCGGTTCCACATATAGGAATATATGGGTGATGATTGTATATAGTGTATAGATTTTTTGTTGAATTATGGGCACTATACAATTCGTGCACGTTGACTTGAATGTATAAAAATGCTATAATTCTTTGAATGGTTTAAAAAAGAATTTGGAGGAAAAGGATAGAAATGAAGGTAAGTGTAATTATTCCGTTTCATTATGGAATAGCATTTTTAGAGGATTGCCTTATTAGTTTAAGAGAACAGAATTATCGTGATCTAGAGACAATTCTAGTATGTGACCATATTGAGGAGAATATAGATGTATTGGTAGCTGAATTTGGGCAAGATTTGAATATGAGCGTTTATCATCTTGATGAAACTACTGGTGTAGCTGCAGCAAGAAATCTAGGACTTGATAAGGCACAAGGAGAATATATATATTTCTTAGATTCCGATGATTACTTATATATAGATACATTGGCTTTACTTGTTGAATCAACAATTGATACAGATGCTGATATTGTATACGGTAAGAAGAAAAGATCTTGGTTTAAACGTAGCGTATACATGAGTACAGTTATGGAAAATGCTGATGAAGAGAATGCAGAGAGCGATGAAGATAACAATGCATTTGAAGATGCAGAATCAAATGCTGAAAACGGAAACGAGAGCGAGTCTAAGAGTTCGATTGATGATGATAATAGTGATGAAGATGATGATTCTGCTGATGATGAGAACGAAGTGGAGTTAAGCGAAGAGGAATTAATGGCGGCAGAAGAACGTAGGATTAGACGTAAGAGAGAACGTGCTCATCATACGATGGTTACTACTAGAAAAGGTATCCGTAATGTTTCTGTTTTGAATATCTTGATGAAAAGAAGTGTTATTGAAGAACACAATATCCGTTTTAATGAAAAGTTTAAATTCTATTCTGACTTATCATTTTTAGTACAAGTATTAGAATACGCTCAGATTTTTGAGAAGAAGATGCGCGCGGTATATATTAAGAGAAAGCATAATGATTCTATTAATATGCCAGCATTATCACAGATAAAAGAACCTGGCAAATTTGAAGAGTATATAGAAGCTTATTACTACACAATATCACTAATACCGGAAGATAGTACGTTAAGAAGACGTATCGACCGCAAGATTATCAATTATTATGTTAAGACATTCGCTCCAAAACTTCGTAGAAGCACCAATGATGCTTGGAGGACAGAACGTTTTGAGATACTTCGTAAGATAGTTATTAATATGGATCCTTCTGTTATTAAGATGCAAAAGGGCTATAGAAAACGTTTAGTGAAAGCACTTATGAAAGGCGATTTGAAGAAATCACAACGCCTTGTTAATTGGGATCTTGGTAAGAAGAAATTCAAGAAAATTATTACGAATAAGAGAGCATTAGCTAAATTCTTATATATTCACAGTTTCTTAAAGAAACCAATGATGGAGAACTGGGTAATATGTGAAAGTTTCTTTGGTAAGAGCTATTCGGACAGTCCAAAGTATATCTATGAATATTTGTCTAAGACTTATCCAGGTAAATACAAATTCATATGGGTAATCAACAACAAAAAGACTGACATTCCATATCCACACAAAAAGGTTAAGAGATTTAGTATTCGCTATGCTTATTACCTAGCACGTTGTAAATATTTCGTATTCAATGTAAGACAACCTCGTTGGGTACGTAAGAGGGAAGGAAGTATATTCCTAGAAACATGGCATGGCACACCGCTTAAGAGACTAGTATTCGACCAAGAAGAGGTATGTGGAGCATCTCCACAACATAAAATCCAGTTTTATAAGGATTCAAGAAAGTGGGATTATCTAGTATCCGCAAACTATTTCTCTTCTGATGTCTTTAGAAGTGCGTTCATGTTTGATAAAGAGATGTTAGAGTTTGGTTATCCAAGAAACGATATCCTCTATGCACCAGATAAAGAAGAAAAATCAATCTCGTTAAAGAAGAAATTAGGAATTCCATTGGATAAGAAGACGGTATTATATGCTCCGACGTGGAGAGATGACGAATTCTATGGTAGTGGACAATACAAATTTGAGTTAAAATTAGATTTAAGAAAGATGAAGCAGGAATTAGGTGATGAATATGTAGTATTACTTCGTACCCATTACTATATTGCAGACTCTTTAGATACGACAGGTGTGGAAGACTTTGCTTTCAACTTAAGTAAATACGATGATATTGCTGAGATTTACTTAATCTCTGATATATTAATTACGGATTACTCATCTGTATTCTTTGATTATGCGAATTTACAAAGACCTATGTTATTCTTTACGTATGATTTAGAAAAATACAGAGATGTATTACGAGGTTTCTATATCGATATGTTAGAAGAAGTACCAGGACCACTTCTATTTACTTCTGATGAAGTTTTAGAGGCAATCAAGAATATTGATAAGATTGAAAGAGAATACAGTGATCGTTACCGTGTATTCTATGATAAATTCTGTAGCTTAGATGATGGACATGCTTCAGAACACGTAGCTGAAACTGTCTTTAATCCAAAAAATAACTAATAGTTAAAGGATGTTTATCGATAATGAAAAATCATATTACTAATTTTTTTAAGTACGACTTCCTATTATCGGAGTTAGTAAAGAAAGATATTAAATTAAAATATAGAAGATCCATACTTGGGCTTTTTTGGACACTATTAGAGCCTTTACTAACGATGCTTGTATTGACAGTTGTATTCTCGAAATTGCGTTCTAAAGGCGATGAGTATTTTCCTTTGTATATATTGACAGGTAGATTACTCTATACATTCTTTGCAAACTCAACGAAGGCCGCTATGAAGGCAATTCGAACCAATAGTGGAATGATTAAGAAAGTATATATACCGAAGTATATCTATCCATTATCCAATGTTATATCAAACTTTTTGATATTCCTATTATCCTTACCAGTAGTAGTGTTGGTTGCAATTGTTTTAAAAGTACCAGTTACATGGCATGTGATTGAAGGAATCATTCCACTAGTATTACTATTTATCATGTCACTTGGAGTGGGTATGATTTTATCTGCCATGGCAGTATTTTTCCGTGACATTGAATATCTTTGGTCAGTAGTGCTTATGTTAATTATGTACTGTAGCGCAATATTCTATGAACCGGAGAGTGTAATTAAAAATGGATATGCATGGGTATTTTCGTTAAATCCTTTATTCGCAATCATTACAAACTTCAGAAATTCGATAATCTATGGCACTTCTATGGATATGAATGCATTGATTTACTCTACGGTATTTAGTTTTGGCTCCTTAATTATAGGTGTGTGGTTCTTTTATAAGAAACAGGATAAATTTATCTTAAACATATAGATAAATTTATTATAGTGAAACTCAAGTAACTAACCAGATTGAGAGTTTCAAATTGCTTATTAATAAGAGATAGTTGAAAGGAGCAATACATGAAAGACGTAGTATTAAAAGTTGATCACGTTGGAATGCAATTTAATCTAAGTGCTGAAAAGGTTGATGATTTAAAAGAATTTATTATAAAAAAATTAAAGAGACAGATAACATATAAGGAATTTTGGGCATTAAAAGATGTTAGCTTCGAATTAAAAAAAGGAGAACGCCTTGGAATCTTAGGTTTTAATGGTGCTGGTAAAAGTACTTTGCTTAAAGTTATTGCTGGCGTTTTAAAGGCAACGGAGGGTTCCGTAACGACTAAGGGTAAGGTTGTACCATTACTTGAGTTAGGTGCTGGTTTTGACAAACAGTATACAGGTAAAGAAAACATCTTCCTATATGGTGCTATGCTTGGATATACGAAAGAGTTTATTACGAAGAAGTATGAAGAAATTCTTGAATTTTCCGAACTTGGTGATTTCATTAATGTTCCAGTTAAGAATTATTCTTCTGGTATGAAAGCTAGATTAGGTTTTTCCATTGCAACAATTGTTGAACCTGAGATACTAATTCTAGATGAGGTATTATCTGTAGGCGATGCCAAATTTAGAAAGAAGAGTGAAAAGAGAATTAAGGATATGTTTGATAAAGGTGTAACTGTATTATTTGTATCCCATTCCCTAGAGCAAGTTAAGCGCCTATGTGACAGAGCCATTATATTAGAACATGGACATATTATTGCAAATGGTACAGTAGAAGAAGTAAGTGCAATATATGAAGAAAAACTAAATAAATAATGTAGCAAAGTAGATGTTTAAACAAGTAGAAGAATTTTGTGCAATAATAAGAGTTGCCATTTTCTGAGAAAGGTAAGGGTTTAAGATGAAGAAAGTTATTACTTACGGTACGTATGATTTATTACATGTTGGCCATATTAATTTATTAAGAAGAGCGAAAGCAATGGGAGATTATCTATTAGTTGTATTATCTTCTGATGAATTCAATGCTTTAAAACACAAGACAGCTTATCACTCTTATGAAGATCGTAAAACAATATTAGAAGCAATCAAATATGTTGATGAAGTAATTCCTGAATATACTTGGGAACAAAAAGTGAAAGATGTTGTGGATAACAACATTGATATCTTCGTTATGGGCCATGACTGGGAAGGACAATTTGATTTCTTAAAAGATTACTGTGAAGTTGTATATCTTCCTCGTACAGAAGGCATATCAACAACTAAGATAAAAAATGACTTAAATATAGGAACAACGGATCACCAAGAATAAAACTAAAGGATAGCCAATGAAAACGATTACTAATGATATTAAAAAGAAAAAGTTATTTCTCCTCGATATAGATGGTACTGTTTCATTTGATGCAACGCCTATCGAGGGTGCCTTAGACTTTCTTAGAGAAGTAAAGGCTCGTGGTGGTAAATATGTATTCATAACCAATAATTCCACAAAGAGTATTGAGGATTATATTACTAAATTTACGAAGATGGGAATACCGGTTGACGAAAGTAGCTTCTTGACTTCTACAACTGCAACAGCGACCTTTCTAAAGCAACGTTATGGTGAACAATTATTGTATGTACTTGGAACGAAATCGTTTGTTAACGAGTTACGTAAATATGGTTTAAATGTTACGGAAGAAGCTAATGAATCTTTAAAGAGTAGTATTGTAGCTGCTGTCGTAGGCTTTGATAGTGAATTAAACTATACTAAGATTGAGAACATATGTGAGTTACTACAAACAACGAATATTGATTACTTTGCTACAAATCCAGATTTAGCATGTCCTGTGACTTATGGATATATTCCGGATTGTGGTGCAATCTGTAATCTACTTAAAGAGGCAGTGAAACGCGAGCCTGTGTATCTTGGAAAGCCAAATAACCTTATGGTTGATATGGCGTGTAAAGAAAGTGGATATTCGAAAGAGGAAACCATTGTTATAGGGGATAGACTCTATACGGATATCGCTTGTGGGATTAATGCTGGTGTAGATACAGCTGTTGTATTTACAGGAGAAGCAAAGTATGAAGATCTTAAGTCGACAGCGTTTCCACCAACATATTATTGTGATTCCATTCAAGATTTATATATTGCATTAAGAGATTAGAATAGGTTGCCGCACAAAAGCATTTCTGAATGAAGTTATTTGTGTGGCACCTTGTTTTGTATATAGGAGGAATTAGTATTGGGTGTCAGTATAATTATTCCATATCATAGAGGGGAACATTTTTTAAGAGATTGTTTGGATAGTATAGTAGAAGCAAGACTTGAAGAGTATGAAGTGATTATTGTTCGTGATGTGAATCGTCTTGACAATGTGAATGAGGAAAAGAGTATTTTGCAACTGCTAGAATGGTATAAAACCTTATTACCAATAAGGGATTTTACTTTATTAGATAAAACTGGTGTTGCAGCAGCGAGAAATCTCGGTCTAAGTAAGGCAAGTAAAGAATATGTATATTTTATGGATAGTGATGATTATTTATTACATGATGGCTTAAGCAAGATGCTACAAGCCGCATCATCTAGTGAAGCAACTGTAGTATATGGAACTATGTGCACTACATGGTTTAAGCGATATACTTTTTTGAAATCTGATGAACAGGAAATGTACAAGGACTCTAAGGATGTTACTACTGATATGGTTAAGAGATATGATGTGAGTGACGTAGCAGAGCAGTTGTTTAAGGAAGAGATAAGTGTACTTAATATGTTAATCAAGCGGTCCTGGTTAGAAGAAAGTGGCTTACAGTTTGATGAAGCAAACGAGTTTTACTCAGATCTATCGTACGTAACAGGTTTACTAGCAAGAAGTACAAGTGATGATACCTGGATTTGTAGTAGGTCTAAAACCTATGCGAAGAGATATCATAATGATACAATTCAATATCCCTCCTTATCGCAGGTGAAAGCTAATAACCGTATGGAACAATTCTTAGACGCTTATGTTGCTTCTAAAGGATATATAGGAGCTTCTAGGGAGGATTTAACAGATCTCTTAGACGAATATTGTTGTAGATTTCTTCTACAAAACTATGAAAAGTCCTATCATGGGAAAAATGATCCTGTATTAACAGAAAACACCCTTGGTGCATATTCCATAGCGCTACAGGATATGAATAATCGTGTGTTTATTAACTTTAATAAACAGCAACAACAAATCCTTATGGCAATTAGAAACAACAAACAAGTGAAGGCAGTTAAGATAGCGAATAAGATGTTTATGAAACGAAAGAAGAAGGGGTTATTAGGGAATACCATTCAACGAGCGAGAGCGCTAGATAAATTCATCTTTCGTAGATTACCGGTTAAGCATAACTGGGTTATGTTTGAGAGTTTTGGTGGTAAGAGCTATTCGGATAATTGTAAATATATCTATGAGTATATGTTAAGAAACTATGGAAGCGAGTATAGATTTATTTGGGTTATGCGAGATCATAAGATAGTTATACCGGGTAATCCTGTTGTCATTAAACCAAACACGTACAAGTATCTTTATTACCTTGCAAGGTCAAAGTTTCTTGTGTTTAATAGTAGGCAACCAATTTGGTATAATAAGAGAAAAGAGAGTGTGTTTATTGAAACTTGGCATGGGACTCCTCTTAAGAAACTAGTTTTTGATATGGAAGATGTACATTCAGCTTCCTTAACACACAAAGAAGATTTTTATAAAGTATCTAGAAAGTGGGATTATCTTCTATCGGATAATGGCTTCTCAACTGAGGTATTCGAACATGCATTTTTATTTGATAAAGAAAAGATTGTAGAATATGGTTATCCAAGAAATGATTTATTATACGCAGACAATGCAGATGAGATTGCAGGGAATGTAAAACAAAAACTTGGTATACCACAGGGAAAGAAGGTCATTCTCTATGCACCTACATGGCGTGATGATGAATACTATTCTCACGGGAAATATAAATTCTCACTTGCTATTGACATTGAACAGATGAAACAAAGATTAGGTGAGGAGTATGTACTTCTTTTGCGTACCCATTACTTTGTTGTAGATCAAGTGGATTCTTTATGTGGAGATGGGTTTGTATACAACGGAAGTCGTTATCAAGATATAACAGAATTATACCTTGCTTCAGATATCTGCATTACGGATTATTCCTCTGTATTCTTTGACTATGCAAATCTTAAAAGACCAATTTTATTCTTTACGTATGATTTAGAGAAATATAGAGAAGAATTACATGGATTCTATATTGATATGGAGACAGAAGTACCTGGTCCTCTCTTACAGACGAATGAAGATTTAATACAGGCGATTGAACATATTAATGATGTTGAAGAAACATACAAGGAACGGTATAATACATTCTATAATCGTTTCTGTGGAATCGATGATGGACATGCAGCTGAAAGAGTCGTTGAGAAACTGATTCGTGGGTAAGGACGAAACTCCCTAGACTTTATCAGCATACTTCTAGGCACGAATACTAGGCACAAAACACGCTACGTAACTATGTTACTTCTAAGTGTGTGTGGAAGTATGGTCAAGTTATACGGACACGCCTTCAACACGACATCCTGTCGTGTTCAGGCTGCCTCGGCTTCCTTGCCTCGTCTTCCTTTGTTATCTAACACACACTAAGAAGAACTATAGTTACTTCGCTATCGTTTCTTAGCATAGTATTCGAGTCGAGAAGTATGATATAATGTGTAGATGAGTTTCGTTTTTACTTGAATAGTTTCGTTTAAGACGGTAGTTTGTTTTTACTGAAACAGTATCGTTATTAACTAGTACAGTTTTGATATTAATTAGAAGTATTTTGATTCAAACTAGAACAATTTCAATTTGAACTAGAATAGTTTCGTTATTAACTAGAATATCTCGTTATCAGTTAGGTAAGTTTCTTTAATAAGGAGTATATATGAGGAAAGTATTGCAATTAGTTCGAAGCGTTGTTAAGAAGTGCATCGTGCTAATATATATAATTTTGAATAAGGTATTACCATTACAGAAAAAGACCATTGTGTTTGGTAGTAATTTGGGTAGAAATTATTCGGGGAACCCAAAGGCAATCTATGAGAATATGGTTGAACAGGGTTTAGACCAAATCTATCATATTGTATGGTTTTTTGAGAATGAGAATACGAAGATACCTGGTAATGCTAAGATTGCAAAGTATGGACGTTTTAAGTATCTTTATTATATGGCTGTAGCTAAGGTCTGGGTCTTTGATTGCAGACAACCCAAGTTCTTAATGAAAAGAAAAGGCGTTACGTATATCCAGACCTGGCATGGAACACCTCTTAAGAAGTTAGCCCTTGATATGAAAGAAGTAACCATGGCAGAAGGAAAGGATACAGACGAATATAAGAAGGACTTTTATAATAACGCTCAGACTTGGGATTATCTACTATCACAGAATTCCTATTCTACAGCAATCTTTCGTAGAGCATTTGCTTTCTATAAGACGATGGTGGAGGTTGGATATCCAAGGAATGATATTCTATTCACTGGTAACAATGAAGAGACAATTAAGGAACTTAAAATGGAACTTGGATTACCTCTTGATAAGAAGGTAATCTTATATGCTCCTACATGGAGAGATGATGAATTCTATTGTCAAGGAAGTTACAAATTCAATCCAAGCTTAGCGTTCCATATGTTTATGGAGAAGTTAAGAGAGGAATATGTATGTATTGTAAAGTATCATTATCTTATTCAGGATTCCATTGATTGGGCTGATTATAAGGGATTTATCTATGATTACGATAAGAGTTATGATATTGCCAATCTATATCTTGTATCAGATATGCTCATCACAGATTATTCTTCGGTTATGTTTGATTATAGTTTGTTAAATCGTCCGATGTTCTTCTATGCGTATGATTTAGAGAAATATAAGGATATCCTTAGAGGCTTTTATTTTGATTTTGTTTCTGATGTACCAGGTCCAATTTCTCTTAAGACGGAGGACTTAATAGATGATATTCTACATTACGACGCTAACGATTATAGAGCAAAATACACAAGATTTCATGAAAAATACAATCATTTAGATGATGGACATGCTTCAGAAAAGGTTGTAGAAATCATTAAATCTCATATAAGTAGGAATGGAGAATAGATTTATGAAACAATTCGCAAAAAAGATAGGATATATGCTTTTCGCATTTTTCTTCTATATTGGTCGAATCTTTACTAGGGTTAATAAGCATAAAGTATTCTGCATTATGACCCATGATAGTAGTATGGATAGCAATGTTGGTATGATTATTCAAGAAATGAAGGAGCAAAATCCAAATTATAAGTTCTATTATATTAAGAAAGAAGATACTGCCGAAGTTAAGAATGGAGGGAAAGTTAACAGTGTTCTTGAATTCTTCTTGGTGAAACCATTCCAAATGGCAACAGCCGGCTATATCTTTTTAGATAACATCTTCTTACCAATGTCATATCTGCATTTTTCTTCTAAGACAAAGGTAGTGCAATTGTGGCATGGAACAGGAACGATTAAGAAATTCGGTCAAGATGCAAATGAGGGAAGTCTGAAGAAATTAGAGTATCGTGCAAATCGTACAATTACCCATCTAATTGTGAATGCAGAGGGGATTAGGGAACAATATGCGGGTGCTTTTGGTGTAGAGTTAGATAAGGTTTATGCTACTGGTTTACCAAGGACTGATATCTTGTTTGATAGTAAGAAGCAACATAATGATAAGAAAGTATTCTATCAACAGTATCCAGAATTAAAAGATAAGAAAATTGTATTATATGCTCCAACATTTCGTGATGAAGAAGTTGCGAAACCGAAGATGGAGCTTGATTTGGATGCATTCATTAACCAGCTACCAGATGATCTAGTATGTATCATTAAACTTCACCCGTTTGTAGCTAGGCAATATGCATGGACAAAGGAGCAACAAGAAAGGTATAAAGGTAGGGTTTACAATCTGTCCTCTTATCCTGATACGAATACCTTATTACTAGTTGCAGATGCTCTTATAACAGATTATTCTTCAATTATATATGAGTATTGTCTAAGGGAGAGACCGATGATCTTCTATGCATATGATTTGGAAGCCTTTGAGAGTCAGGGAAGAGGTTTTTATGAAACTTACGAAGCCTTTGTTCCGGGTATGGTAGCTAGGACAACCGATGAAGTAATAGAAGCAATTAAGATGAATCTATGTGAAGATAAATATGACCTAGAACGAATTGAATGGTTTAGAGATAGACATTATCAATATTTTGATGGGAAGTCTACTGAACGCGTTATTGAATTAATAAGTTCGAATGATAAATAGAGTACAATACTATCAAAAAATTAAATGCCGGTGGTGGATATATCATATCTGTCACCGGCATATTTTTTTGAGATTAAAATTACCAATACCATTGAAAATACTCATGAAGAGATACTATAAATACAAGAGATGCTTTATATAGTAGAGAAGCTTTAAGTAGTAGAGATGTTGTAAATAGAAGAGATGCTTTAATATGAAAAAGATGCTATAATTATTTAAAGTATGGAATAATTATACATGCTTACGTTATGAAAATAAAAAAGGGGATAGTATAGTATATCAAGATATTTGATTGATATATAAGGGAGTGAATATATGAAGAAATTAAGAAAAAGAGGAAAGATAATTATATTGTGCTTGGTTATTGCTGTTATACTTGGTGGAGCATGCTCGTATGCGGTTTATAATGGATATATACTCTTAAATAATCCATCAAAAAATAAGTATCCAATCCGTGGAGTTGATGTTTCCCATTATCAAGGCGAGATCGATTGGGAGGTACTCTCATCGGAAAGAATTCAATTTGCTTATATTAAAGCGACAGAAGGCAGCAGTCATGTAGATGACAGGTTCCTATATAACTTGGAACAGGCAAAGAAGACAAAGTTATTAGTTGGTGCCTATCATTTCTTTAGTTTCGATAGTCCTGGAGAAAAACAGGCGAAGAATTTCATTAAGAATGTGGAGGTAGATGAGTCTATGCTACCACCTGTAGTTGATGTTGAATATTATGGAAATAAGAAAAAGAATCCACCGAATGCTGATCAGTTACGAGAAGAGTTGCAGATTTATCTGGATTCCATTCAGGAGTATTATAATCTTACACCAATCATTTACGCCACAGAAGAAATGTGGAATACTTATCTAAAGGGGTATTTTGATTCGTATACTTTGTGGATTAGGAATGTAATAACTAAGCCACAAATTAATAGAGAATGGACTTTCTGGCAATATAGCAATCGTGGTAGGTTAAAAGGCTATCAGGGTGAAGAAGCTTATATCGATCTAAATGTTTTCTATGGAGATAAGGAGCAGTGGAAGGAATTTCATTAGATTTAAGAAGGGCTATACAAAGGGAAACTCCGTGAATGAAGATTTAGCACATTCACGGAGTTTTATTTATTGGTAAAGGTATTTAATTTCTAAAACTAACAGTTATCTACCAGCTATATCAGAACTGTATCCTTTCACTGTCTTAGATGGTTCATAATCTTTTTGATCAAATAAGAACTCGTGAAGTTTTGAAACATTAGATGATAGTGTATCAGCTAATACATAAGATACCCCACCGATTTTCTTAGCAGTCTTATCGAATGGGAAACCTGTTTGGTCTTTAATATCATAAGAGAAGATATCCTTTCCTAAGCTTAGCATCTCTGTGTTTGATAAACTTGTATAAATCTGAGGAATCATCTTGTTGGCAACTTTAGCAAGTGTGAAAGGATTAGCTTTCTTAGCTTTTTTGAAAATCTGATCCATAACCGTACGTTGTCTTTCAGCACGAGTGAAATCTCCACCAGCCGTGTAACGTACACGACAGTAGGCTGTTGCTTGTGTACCATCTACGGTTTGTTTGCCAGCTTTTTTTAGATATTTATAGTCAGTGCCATTGATTTTAGCAACGTCACGTGTATAGTTGTTTACGTGTTTTAGTTCATCCTTTTGAATATCAAGGGTAATACCGCCAAGTAAATCAACGACATTGGTAACAGCGCTGAAATTAACTGTAACGAAATCGGTAACATTTAAGTCAAAATTCTTATTAATAGTGTTAATCGCTAATTCAGGTCCGCCGTATGCATAGGCATGATTTATTTTGGTATAGCCGTGGCCTTCAATGTATACATACGTATCGCGATATATGGAACTTATTTTAACGTCTTTGGTTTTTTTGTTGATACTTACAATCATGATGGAGTCGCTTCGTGTATTCTTCTTCAAATCATTTGCCCTTGAGTCGACGCCGAATACAGCAATATTACGATAACCATCTAATTCTTTTAAATTAATATTATTGAATTGAATGTTATCAAGGTTAAGCTCTTGCCTTGGGATACGACCGAGTTGAAAGTATAGGTATACAACTGGTATTAAAACTAGAATTACAATTAGTTCGATAATGATAAGTCTACGTAGACGTTTTTTCTTTTTATTCTTCACTTTTTTCACTAGCTCTCTCTGGTTTTCATAGTTTCCTTGATTGTTTCGCATAAGCGCCTCCTAGGTACAAAGTCGAGATACAACTCAAGTATAACTTGAAGTATCCCGACTTATTATGTTGGCGAATGCCGATGATATCGTTACATTCGCATATTAGTATGCATTTTTGTTGATAAATCCCTTAAAAAAAGTCAGGAATAATATTTTTATATCAAGGCCAAGGGTCCAATTTTCAATATAATATAGATCGTGATCAATACGTTTTCTGATGGAAGTATCACCACGATAGCCATTTACTTGAGCCCAACCAGTTAGGCCTGGACGAACTTGATGTTTAATCATATAACGAGGAATCTCTTCCTTGAATTTTTCAACGAAATAAGGTCTTTCAGGACGAGGTCCGATCAGACTCATCTCTCCTCTTAATACATTGAATAGCTGAGGTAATTCATCGATACTCGTTTTACGTATGAATTTTCCAATAGGAGTAACACGTGGATCGTTTAAGGTTGTCCATGCCTTCTTCTCAGCAGATTCTGATTGAATCTCCATAGAACGGAATTTGAACATCTTGAATTCCTTATTATGAAGACCAATTCGCACTTGTGAGTAAATTAATGGTCCCTTTGACGTTGTCTTAATTGCAATCGTTACAATCAGCATTGGAATGGAGAAGATAATTATAGCAACTAACGCTCCGATTATATCAATACATCGCTTAATTGTTTTATTGAACGTATTGCTAAGTGGAACACGGCGGATATTGATTATTGGTAAACCACTTAAATCTTCAATATATGGCTTTGTAGGTATAATGTTATTATAATCTGGAATAAATAAAGTATGCACACCTGATTTCTCACAAGCGGCTACTAAATCTTCTAACTTAGAGTATTCGCTAATGCTTAACGTAATAGCAATCTCATCAATTGTATTCTTTTCTAGCAATTCGGTTAATTTGTGCGTACCACCTAGAATCTTAATGTCCTTGTACATATCACCTTCTTGTTTGGTATCATCAAGGATACCAAGAACATGATAACCCCATTGAGGATTGGCACGAATACGATCGATGTATCCTTCCGCAGTACGACTGTAACCTACTATTAATATGTGTTTCAAATTGAAACCATGTGATCTGATTGAATGAAGTATTTTAATCAGAATTCTTCTATAAAGATACGTAATGGTTACATTCATCATAAAGAAAATAGTAAGGAATGAACGGGAAACATTGATATCTTTTTTGAAGATGTATAGGAGTAGGATGAAGTATATTGTACCTACAATATTAGCCTTAATAATGTTGAAAAATTCTGTTTTATGTCCTTTACTTCTCTTTGGTGCATATAGATTACAATAATAATAAATTATAGAATATGCAGGGAGAAGGTAGATGGAGTAATGTAGCATGGTTGACCATGGCAAGAACCCCTTGTCTGGCTTAAAGATAATAAAACGTGTTACGTAACTCAATGTGTAAGCGATGAACAACGCAATTAAGTCCAAAATTCCATGAAACCTATTAAATGTTTTCTGATTATCTTTAATCATTGATATGAAATCACCTCTGTATTCTCGTAATGTATAAATATAATTGTATTCAGAGATTCCAAGAAAACTGAATTACTGAATTGCTATGTAATAACCATAGATAGGAAAAAGTTATGACATAACGTCCTTATTATAATACATTACCAACTTTTAATCTACAACAAAAAAATTCTTAATAATTTCTTATTATTCACATTCTTTACACATTTTGATGTTATGATAACAAATAAATAAATTTATTAATGTAACTAATGAGAAACAGCAAAGCTGTTTCTAGGGATTACACGGAGTGTAAGACCGCAACTCCGAAGGAGTCATTAGTTAACGAGGGAAATTACGTAGTGATTTCTCGA
>JAHAJA010000063.1 GCA_018372435.1 Clostridiales bacterium
TATTCATCATACTCAATTGTAGCTTTTACCTTACCCGTCGTATCAAGGATATCCGTTACACTATTCTTTTCATCAGTTCTATAATAGCTTATATTTCCAAATGTTTCAACACTGATTACTTCATCCGAGAAGGTAAAGATGGATGTCTTTCCACTTCCACTATCTTTTGCCATGATGATATCATTATAAGATGATTCTCCGTCTACCACATAGATTGTATTACTTGTTACACTACCATTCAATTCAACCTTAGTATTAACACGATTTCCTGCACTATCATAAGCATACTTAGTTGTTACCGTCTCTCCGGTTCCACTACCACTAGTATTGTCCTTATAGGTTACTACCTTAGACATCTTGTTAGTAGATTCAAAGACAAAGGTCTGTTTTGTATCTCCGTTTTCTTCAACCTCTGCTATATTTCCCCGTTTATCATAGTCATAGGTTGTAACCGTCGACCAATATGTGCGAGTTAAAGGCTGGGTAGCTTCACGCTACCCAGCCTTTGAGATACAACTCGGTAAAACCGGTCGATAATTATTTTACAACTTTCCATTGAAAATAGTCTTTAAAATCGTTATAACACATCTCACATATCCAATGGTATCTATCAAGGGAACAATAGCCTTGATGTAAATCATATTCATTGTTACTAAATTTAGCAAAGCAAAATTCACAATGATCATGTTCCCTAATACTACCGTTAAAATAACCATCCGCAAATCCTTTTTTTACAAAAAAACTGTCCGATAAGTCCTATTCTCTCATTTATTCATACCGTCTCACTAAGATATCAAAATATATCGATAGCAAAATATACTATCAAATCAATAGGATTCATTAACAGAAAATACAATATTATCACATTTTACACGCTTTTTTGTACCTGAATCATTAAAAATATTAACTGTGTATTCACATTTTGGGTACTCGAAACCTTCTTGTGAAACAATATTTTCTTCAATCAATATTTTTTTAGCACCTATGAGCAAAACTATAAACTCACGAAATAATTCTAATATTTCCTTATGTGGTCGTTCTCTTAATCTACCTTCATATACTACGTTTCCAGTCGTATCACTTGAAGTGTAATATTTCTTATTTATCTCATCAATAAACATAAACTCCTCGTTAAAAGTATATTTATTGGGTTTTGATGAAAACTCATCAGAAATAAAAATTGAAGTTTGATCCCCATCAAACCTAATGTAAAAATTTTCTCTCTCTCCGTCAAAGCAAACAAAACCTATCTCTTCTTCTGAATTTTCAGAAATTTCTGTACTATCTGGTGTCATTACCCTAAAATTAATATCTGGATATTCTTTAAGCGGTTTAATCAAATATTCTCTTATCTCCTCATTTTTAAATAACATACAAAACTCTGTCTCATCTAAACTATTAATTTTGAACACTCCTTATATCCTATCGTTGTATGCTTTTATTCAAATGGAGTACCTGGTATAAAATTACTCCTTTAATACTGCGTTTGACATATTTTACATACTGATATTATTTCCATTGTTCTAGGTCTAATTGCCGGTGTCATCACAATATCTTCCAATCTAGCAGCTAAAGCAAAAAGTTGTTTTGCTACCATATCTTCTACACAATAGGTTCTCCTTCCTCTTTCTGCGATTTTGGCACCAACAGCAATATGACCTGTTTTTTTGTTATATCCTGCTGCGGAGCAGGAAAAACTAAGCCTAATATATCATCTTAGATAGAAGTTAAAAAATAAAATATAATTAAGAATCAATCTAAAAAATCCGTTAGTTTATTAGACAATTTCGCAGAAACTAACGGAAAAATGGAACACTCATGATTTACCGTATACTTTTAAAATGTTGCTTTTTCCATGTACCTCCAGTACTGTAGAGAAAGACCTGCACCAGAACAATAAGTAGTAGATGCAGGTCTATAAAATATTATTACAAAATTATCTAACTATATAAATCACAATCAATAATTGTATTTGTTAAGTAATAAAATTCAATTGCTTTCTCACCAAATGATATAGATGGTAAATCACCATTATCTGATATTCCAACAATTTGAAGAACAAATCTAACATCAATAGATTTTTTATTTTTTGCAAAACCTCAATTTCAGATTTTAATACTTCTAAGACTTCTTCTACTTGTTCTTCCAAAATTAATGTTTTCTTTTTTGATTCAACTAGTTTAATACTTGCAAAATTATATTTTTCTATATACTTACCCGAATCTCCTCTATATTGAAACTAGGTGTTATAATTATATAATGTTTTAAATCTAAACAAACTGCATAACCATCCGCGAATCCTTTTATCTGTTTTTGGAATTCACCACTAGTAACCTCATAAACTACGTTTTTAATTTTTTCTCCACGGTATTTCTCGATTTGGGATTCTGAATATGCGCCTTCTTGAACAATTCCTTCATCCAACATTCTTATTGCTTGAACATTTCCAAAAAGAATATTTACTTTATTTTCTTTGCTTAAAAGTTCTATTATTAAACCAGTCTCTTCTCCATTAAACTTTCTGTGTTCGTACTTGATTCATAGTAATCAGTACCCTGAGTTCACTCCCTTTAGTTTAGAAATAGACAGAAGGGGCTGGAAAGTCCGAAAGTATAACCATTAATAAAGTAAAAGGTACCAAAAATGCAAGCACACGGTAAAATTACTCTGAAAACTCATCTATTTCCTTTTTAGGATCTGTCAGATAGAGCGTTCTTCTCTCTTTAAAATTTATACTACAAATTCTACACTTGTCTCGCTTTTAAATTTAGATCCTATTCTTCACTTATAATAGAATTAGCTGCTGTATTATCTGGACATGCTTTCAATATTGACTTTGCTATATTAATTGCCTCTTCCTTTGGTAATAATTTTTCAGGGATATGGTAAAACAGTAATAAATTTTCCTTATATTTCTGATTGTTTGAGTCAATCTCAACAGCCTTTAATATATGCTCATATGCAATATAATATGCTCCTGAAATATCTACCAATGGATTAATTAACAAGTCACACGCAATATAATGCAACTCAGCTTTATTTTTATGAGATATTAAGTATAATACAAAAAAATATACCACCACACTTTCTGTATCATAGGCTATAACAATGAGATCATGTTCTAACTCTCCATAATCCATGTTGTCACATAAATCTTTCGCAAGATCAAAATCTCCTTCAAAAATATAATTTTTTAGTTTTTCTAGCATAGTTACTCTCCTTAATCTGGCTATATAAATTTTACCGCACCCATGCATCTGATAATCTTAAAATACCATCCACATATTTATATGTGACTACTACTATTTCTTGCCCATACTTCAATATTTTCTGAAGAGCAGATCCATATGGTTCTTCTTTCCCTTTATCCAATGTCAATGAAATAAGGGCAGCTATTTTATTCCAATTACTAGGATCTCTAGGATTAGGTACTAACTATTCCAATTATGCTTGTCTTGTAATATATGATGCTTCTTATTCTCATTAATACTATTAACTGCTTTTGAAATTCCAGCTTGACCCTTCCCATTAGAAGGAGATTTTTCTTTTACAATTTTTTAGAAAAGGATGCTTGGTAAATAAAAAGTATGTCAATAGATCAAAGCAAACACCAAGTAATCGATTATATCTTTCATCCCATATATTACTTCTCAAACTTATTATTGTCGCTAAAAGCACTCCTTTTTATGTGGGACAAGACAGTCTATCTATTGATTTAAATCTATAAATACATCATTATACTCAGTTTCATCTCTTGTAATAACTAATTGATTATCTGTTAAATAGAATGATGGCTTTACTCTCATATATGTAAACATAAAATCATAGACATTTGAGTCAGTCTTATAAGTTTCCTCGAAGTATTCTTTTTCAGATATTGAAGCATGGTGAATAATTTTGTCTGCCTCCTTCAAATCTATTGGAGGTGAAACTTCATTTTCATAATCATAATTTTGTAACTTTTGCCTCAGACCTTCAATATCCTCTACTAAATCAACTAAGTACACCCTATCGCCTGTTTGTATATCAACAGTTATCCCCATACGTGCAAAAGTACTCTCAAATTCTTCACCATTAGAATTTTCAGATTCAATTCTATAATATAGAGATAAATATTTTGGATTCTTACAGCTTACTGTTATCTGACTTTCCTCCAACCACTCACAATCTTCATTTATCCATGCAGTTATTGATTCCTTGAGTGCTTGATTTATTTTATTTTCCAATCTTCCATTACCTAAACCGGATATTTGTACATATTTTACTACGAAAGGTTTATCTTCTTTATTATAAGCAGTATGTTCTTTTTCATATACTATATAGGCATTTACGTCATTTGATTTGCTTTCTTCTACGTTAATTAATTTAATGTCATTATCACTTCTTGATTTACATGCTACAAATAATATGGTGATAACAACGAAAAAGCATATTAAAATAGTTTTTTTCAAAATAATCAATCCCTTCTCATTACTTAAAAGCTTTAATAGCTTTATCATATGCATCCTTTCGAGAATCCCAGTTAGTAGGTAGCCTCCACGTATTTCCATTAATAATTAAAGAATTACTAGTAATCTTATATGCACCACCTTGTCTTATGCAGGTCAAATCATCCATGAAGGCTTTAGGTACATTTCCTTTTTTATCTGTAACTAATCCATTTACAAAATATTGCGTAATAAGAAAAATTCCTAAACTACCACCATTTTTCTTGACATATGCATTAAGATTGCCATCACCGGTTTTTTCTTCATTACTCCAAAACCAAGCCGCAGCTTCCATCGGATAATTATCCGATATATGTTTTGCAGTATTCTTACCCGAAAAATCATCTTTCATTGTCTTAAGAAATTCCAAATGCGTATCACTCCATGTAATCTGAATATATCCTGCACCTCTTCCATTCTTTCCATATTTTTTCTTTGCAAAATAAGCATCACTACCTTGCTCTATTGTATTCTTTCCCCAACCGCTTTCTTCTGCCATTGTAGCCATAAATAGAGCTATACTATCTTTATCAGTAATGTCGTATGTATCCAGAGCTGCGTTTAATTTCTTTATAAATGCTTTACTTGTATCGCCCCATCCAAATTTTTTCAGTTGGTCTACTGTAACATAAATATGACTATTCCCTTTACTATAAATTGGCCCTCCATCACTATAAATTGGTCTTTGTAGTATATATCCGGTCAAATCATAATGCACAATCGGGCTATTAGTACAATACGTGTAAAAATTTTGACTTAATGGATCGTTCAGTTCACCCCTATAACTATCCTCACTTACAAACCGACCAATCTCAGCATCATAATACCTTGCCTTCGCATAATACAGCCCCGTACTTTTCTCATATACATGTCCCGTATAAGCAAAGATATTACCGCCTGTACTTACTACTTCTGGATTTGCAATTACACCATATTCATCATATTCAATGGTCGCCTTTACCTTACCAGTTGTATCTAGGATATCCGTTACACTATGCTTTTCATCATTTCTATAATAGCTTATATTTCCAGATGTTTCAACACTGATTACTTCATCTGAGAAGGTAAAGACAGAGGTCTTTCCACTTATACTATCCTTTGCCATAATGATGTCATTATAAGCTGATTCTCCATCTACTACATAGGTTGTATTAATTGTTACACTACCATTTAATTCAACCTTTGCACTAACACGGTTTCCTACACCATCATAAGTGTACTTTGTAGTTACAGTTGACGTTCCACTACCACTAGTATTATCCTTATAGTTTACTACCTTAGACATCTTGTTAGTAGAATCAAAGACATAGGTCTGTTTTGTGTCTCCGTTTTCCTCAACCTCTGCTATATTTCCTCGTTTATCATAGTCATAGGTTGCAACCGTCGACCCTTGTACTGTCTCTACTAACTGATTCAAATTATTATACGAATACTTAGTAGTTTCCTTACCGATCTCATCTTTTACCGTTCTGTTATTAAACTCATCGAATGCATAGTTTCTTGTTCCATTCTTGTCCACTACGCTTGTCAATTGATTTAATACATCATAGGTATAACGACTGGTTTCCGTTGTTCCAGCAGAAACTTTCGTTTCTTTCGTTCGATTCCCATTCTTATCATATTCGTAAGTGTAGCTTTGCTTTGAAGCTCCATTACTTGTTTCTTCTCTCTGTGTCAGCCAACCGTTCTTATCATATGTGTAAGTAGACTCTGCACCATTCGGTAGTTTCTTGCTCTTCACTTGATTTAGTGCATCATATGTGTAGTTAGTAACTCCACTGTTTGTGTCGGTTACCTTGGTAAGATTACCGTTATTGTCATAGGTATAGCTTACACTATCGCCTGTTGGATACTTGATGGACTTCTTCTGTCCTAACTTTGTCCAAGTGTATTCAATTGTTTGGTTATTACCATTGGTTACTTTGGTTACTTGTCCGTTAGCATCATAATCATAAGTAGTTGTACCGTTCCAATCAGTCATTGTCTTCACTTGATCGGTACTTGTATAGGTATAACTTACGCTACGGTTATCACTATACGTTATCTTCTTTTCATTTCCAACCTAATCGTAAGTATACTTTGTGGTTGTTCCGTCTTTCTGGACTTCCTTTGTAAGCTTTCCTGAGGAACCAAGTCGGAAGGTCCTGTAAAACACAGACTCAACTTCTTGGCAGCACAAGAAATAGCGTAGCAGTCTAAAACTGCTACGCTAAAAAGTCTAACTTATAGGGGTCACCTCATAATAAGACGTATCCTACTCATTCCTAATATACTACTTACAAATGTAAATGATAACGATTACTTCAAAACCAAAATATACCTATACAATATCCACTGTATCTCAATTGTTTAACTAAATTTGTCTATTTATGTTCTATTAAACACGACAGCATTTGTTTTATGCCATATGCACTCAATGCACACTTTCTTAATTTATATTAAAACCATTTATTCCAGATTATTAATATATACTTCTTTATTTCCCAAATTTGTATTAATATTTCTCCAATAGATTTGTTCAGCTATAACAAGTGTGCCATATTCTTCAATATTGTTAATATCTAAATCTTCATAATCAGCCCAATAATATAAATTTCGCTTTTTAATTAAGCTGGAATCATAAATTACACAATCCTTATGTTCATTTCTAGGTATCATACTAAATTTATATACTCCCTGAAACATTAATTCTATAGTCGAGAATGTGTTATATTGTCGTTGAATACAAATATATAAATTTCGTTTAGAATTATGAGCATACATGCTTAAATCTTCATTTACATATCCACCACTTACATACCTAATTTCTTTAATACAGCTATCTGAAAAACTATTTATATCTCTCATAAAATTTGAAATATCCGATTCCGTCACAATTTTATTCCACATTTTTTTCTCCTTTCAAAATTAGTAATTTTTAGTCATTTGTAATACTCTGGACCCATTGAGAACACAGGATACTTTCCTCGTAACCAAATAATACCTCCTCAAAAAATTTTATCAATCTGCTTTCAAATATCTGTTGAAATGTCTATAATTTTAATTTATGCATTTTTCAGATTAAAAATCCTATAACTTCTTATTAATTTGGGGGGAGTTATCTGTCCACATCAATCACTTTTAAGTTTCGCAATTTCCTAATTAACTATTTCCAGTTATGTATATGTGGAAATTTATGATTTCCACCATGGGAAAAATCAATATCAAATTCGGCCTTACCATTTTTATAGTAGTACCTCCTCTGAATTAACTTCCCATTCTCATTATATAACTCTGTACTTGAATTAGCTTCTCCTTCTGTAGATAAGCTACCCGTTTTTCCTTTAACCTTCTTGTTGTTTTTACGTGGCTTTGGTACTTCAGATTCATCAATTACTTTTCCATTCTTATCTCTAACCTTACTATCACTCTTAGCATTTTCCTTTTTTGTTTTATTATCTATATCATTCTTCGATTTAGGTATTACATCAGCTAATTTTACACTAGGAGGTGCAATGGCTTTCCACTCAAGTTCTTTTGAAAATTTCTGCTTAAATTTTTTTACTGTATAGGTAACTCCATCACATATTACTGTTTTTACATTTTTTAACAGTTCATTGGCCTTTCCTAAACTAAAAAACTCACCTGTAACTTTCATTGACACCCCTGTGTAATACAATAATATGATTACAAGCGCACCAAATCCTAGTACTACTTCTGCATAATATCCACTCGAATCTACATACTTAACTGGATTATTCTTAACATACCCATAAAGATTCAAACTAGCAGGATTGTCTTGCTCTCCCCTATAGCTATCCTCACTTACAAACCGACCAATCCCAGCATCATAATACCTTGCCTTCGCATAATACAGCCCTGTACTCTCTTCATACACATGTCCTGTATAAGCAAAGATATTACCGCCTGTACTTACTACTTCTGGATTAGCAATTACACCATATTCATCATACTCAATGGTCGCCTTTTCCTTACCATTCGTATCTAGGATATCCGTTACACTATGCTTTTCATCAGTTCTATAATAGCTTATATTTCCAGATGTTTCAACACTGATTACTTCATTCGAGAAGGTAAAGATGGAGGTCTTTCCACTTACGCTATCCTTTGCCATGATGATGTCATTGTAGGAAGATTCTTCGTCTACCACATAGGTTGTATTACTTGTTACACTACCATTTAACTCAACCTTAGTATTAACACGGTTGCCTGCACCATCATAAACATACTTAGTTGTTACCGTCTCTCCGCTTCCACTTCCACTGGTATTGTCCTTATAGGTTACTACCTTAGACATCTTATTGGTAGAATCAAATACATAGGTTTGTTTTGTATCTCCGTTTTCTTCAACCTCTGCTACATTTCCTCGCTTATCATAGTCATAGGTTGTAACCGTTGATCCTTGTATAGTCTCAACTAACTGATTTAAATTATTATACGAATACTTAGTAGTTTCCTTACCAATCTCTTCTTTTACCGTTCTGTTATTAAACTCATCGAATGTATAGGTTCTAGTACCATTCTTATCCGCTACGCTTGTTAATTGGTTTAACACATCATAAGTATAACGAGTGGTTTCCGTTGTTCCAGAAGAAATCTTAGTTTCTTTTGTTCTGTTTCCATTCTTATCGTATTCGTAAGTATAGCTTTCCTTCGAAACTCCATTACTAGTTTCTTCTCTCTGTGTCAACCAACCGTTCTTGTCGTATGTGTAAGTAGACTCTGCTCCATTTGGAAGGTCCTTGGTCTTTACTTGATTTAATGCATCGTATGTGTAGTTAGTAACTCCACTGTTTGTGTCGGTTACTTTGGTTAGATTACCATTATTGTCATAAGTATAACTTACACTATCGCTTGTTGGATACTTGATTGACTTCTTCTGTCCTAACTTCGTCCAAGTGTATTCAATTGTTTGGTTATTACCATTGGTTACTTTGGTTACTTGTCCGTTCGCATCGTATTCATAAGTTGTTGTACCGTTCCAATCAGTCATTGTCTTAACTTGATCGGTACTTGTATAGGTGTAACTTACGCTACGACTATCACTATACGTTATCTTCTTTTCATTGCCAACCTTATCATAAGTATACTTTGTAGTTGTTCCGTCTTTCTGAGCTTCCTTTGTAAGCTTTCCGTCTGCATCGTAGGTATAAGTTATACTTTCCCCTGTAAGGTCAGTTAACTTAGTTAAGTTTCCATTCTTATCATATTCATAAGTAGTCGTTTGATTCTTGTCTGAGCTCTTTCCTACTCGTGTTTGTTCTGTAAGAT
>JAHAJA010000034.1 GCA_018372435.1 Clostridiales bacterium
TTTAAGGGAGGTAAGACTCTTTATTAAGTTTACCCCAAAATCAGCATAGAAACTAAATAAAAAAAGCTTGACTTTCCTTAGCAGGTTTGACAAAGAGCCATAAAATTTATATTTAATTTTTAAGAAGTGTAATCTTTCTCTCTTAAAATCGGTAAGTACAATTACATTAATACCCCTTTTTTCAAAAGAAACTGTTGCGCTTTAGGCAAACTACTATATTCTAGCATATTTATATGACTTATATAAAAAGAATATATAATTTTTTTTGTTTCAATATCTATGTCATTTAAGATTTTACTCTGATTTATATCAAAAGTATTACCATTAAAATATACTTCAATATATCTATTATCTGTAATTCCATTACAAAGTAATAAATCGAATACTACCTGCCCAATAAACTCTTGTTGTCTTAAATCATTTTCAATGTTATAAAGTTCATCTACTGGGTTTACGTATGAAGTAGCTATAACAACATATTTGTATTTCTGGTTAATATTTAACAATTCATAGTCACTCATATTGTATCACCCTTTCTATATGATTAATACCCAAGTTTATTATATGATTCTTCAAACAACTTCATTACATCATAAATTATTGTTTCGGCCTCATCCGGAGTATTTAAAACACGACTAGCACCTATTTGTTTTGTATGAAATAGATAGTTCCGATTTTTATTTAGATAATCGTAACACTCTCCTAGTACGTTAATAGTATCTCCATGTGTAATTGAAATTATACTTGTGTCAAGTTCAAATTTCCCCAAATTTTTTTTGAACAAAGGAATATTCTTACGATTAACACTATCATATATTGAGAAACCTTGCTTATCATAAATAGTTACACTATTATGTTGAAAGATTTCTTTAATTCTGGCTTCAAGACCTTTTAATATTGAAAATGCCCAAACAGAATAGTCTTTAGTAATAGGTTTGCAAATTAGCTGAGAAACAGAATCATGTATTAAATCTTGCTGCAAATCCTTTAAATTAGGATGTGATTTTGGAAGATTCTTAGCTATCACACTATCAATAATCATTTTATGTCCACAAATTGCAAGTGTTCCTTTCTGATCATGTATACTACTAATTGGAGATAAAAAACACTTGATTTCAGCACTTAACTTAAGAAAAATTCCTTGAAATCTCATTCTACACGTTGTTGTATAATATGTCAATGTAATATTATCACCAATATCACTAGTAAATTTATAAATTATACCATTACTTCCATTATCACTTTTATCTGCAAGACTTACTCCAGGAATTGATGAAAGATATTCAATCAGTAAGTCCATTTGTTCTATGCTAATAAAACTTGAAAATTCTCCATGAGGAACGTTGTTAAATGGAATATTTTCTTTGATATATTCTACCAACTGCTTACTTTCTTCACCACTTCCATCAGCAGAATATTCTTTTACTGTGATTGTATTGTCACTTCTATAAAAAACATCAATGCAAAAATTCATACTTTCTTTTTTAATTTTTATTCGATGCGCATTATTGGCTGGATTTATTACTTTGTCCTCACAAAGCCAATCTGTACAACCGATATATTCATTAATTAAATTAAATAAATCTTCTTTATTTATATGTAATCCTTGTTTTTTAGCCATTTATTTCGTCCCCCCTAATAATAAATTGGACTTTTTCATTTTCAGTATATACAACAATAACAAAACTAAGATTGTCTATATCAAAAAAACTTTTTAACCCTTCTATTTGAGATAATAATCTTTTTTTGTTTTTCCACAAGACTTTAAACTTGTTATATACGTCTTTTGAAGAAATAATTCTATTTCCTATGATATACATTCCCAAATCTAAAGATGATTTTGTCTTCTTTAATTCTTCTAAAATACTATCATATAACTTATCATATTCACGCATTTCATTATCAAAATTATGTACATTAACTATATTGTTAGTTTCATTTTGGTATATTGCCTTCTTTGCTAAAGCATCGACTTCTTCATTATATTTGTTTCCCGAATGAGACTTAATCTTGATAAACCTAACATCAATAGCCTTTAGTACTTTATTCGAAAATTCAGAATAATGTTTTGTAAAAGGAAGATTGGCTTTCCATTCACCCGTTGCCCACATTTCAATTCCGCTATAATCATAGAATAAATCTATACTCTTTATTTTATTATTTAAAGCGTACTCCATTACATACATTGCAGCCTTCAATTCTCCTGCTACATTACGTAACTCAACTAAATCTTTATTACTTTCACCCTTAGAATATTCCATCTTTTTCCCTTTATGGAATATTATCGTAGCATAACTATACCTTTTTAAGTTATCATCATAACTACCATCAATATATGCTGACAGTTCTGCTTTGCTATCACTAGAACCAGATTCGTTTTCATTACCATAAAGATATTTTTTAGCATCATTCATATTTGTAAACGATTTATATATGGCATTTGTATATCCGTGTACACTGTCTTTACAATCTTCCCACGATGTAAATATGCCAATTTTTCTTCCCTTTTTTACTGCATAAAATTTTGATGACATTTTATCCCTCCTTTTACTATATTATAACACATTTCAATCTTTGTGTAAATTGACGATAAAAAATTAACTAATAATCTATTAATTTATAACTTTTTTCTTCAATTCAACAAACATACTGCAAACTGCACATGCATGTAATTCGGGAACAAATCTTTCAAAATACATTTTATAAACTATAATACTTTAATATTAATAGCTATTTGTCCTTTATTGTTGTTTGCAGGTGTAAACTCTAGTTTTGAATTATTTTGTACTTTATTTTGTTCATACTTTCTGACTTCATTAATATGAAAAAAATACTTATTTCCATTAGATAATAAAAATCCAAATCCTCTGTCCGCATTATATTGTATTACAACACCTTCATTTCGTGTATCCTTAGCTTCCTTAAGAAACATCTCAATTTTTTTATGTTATCTTCGTAATAATCCAATTCATTAATCTTCTCGATTATTTTTGCTTTAAGTTGATCTGCTTCATTAAATGCTCTATCATATTTAGCCTGTTTTAAAATTGTTGCCTGTTCTACTTCCTCTAGTGCTTTTTTTAAAATCCCTACTTCATAAAATAATCTAGCTAACAAAAGCCTATTCAAATGGTTCTTTTTATTAATTTCCTTTGCTTTAATTGCTTGCTGTATGGCAGCTTTGTAATCTTCTTTTTTTATATAAATTTCAGCCAACTGCCTATAAAGGTAATCTTTCTTTCTATGAGCAATGTGACTTTCTAATAGGCTTTTTGCAGTATCAATATCATCAAGAACTAAATATATATCAATTTTTAACTCCTTAAAATAATATTTTGTATTTGGGGGTAAAATATTCAATGCTTCCTTGGGCTCGTTGATCGCGAGATATGCTTTAGAAAGTTGATATTTACAGTCGTCATCATTATTTTGTATTGATAGTGCTTCCTTAAAGCTAATAATAGCATCACTAATTCTATCCCTCTCCATTAACATTTTGCCCTTTTGAAAACATACGTCACCATAGATTTTTGCATTTTGTTTTTTTAATTTTTCATCATAGCTATTCCAGATATTGGTGCATTCTTCAAATTGTTTTAATGCTTCCCAAAATTCATTTTTTTTGAGTATCATAAAATTTCCACATTCCTGTCTCAATGCATATCCAAGCCTATACTTTACTGCCAAATAATTAGGATATAATTCTAAAGCCTTCATAAACCATTCAATTGATTTCTTCCAATCCTTTTGCATGTAATACTGGTATCCCATGCAATAAAACCATTTTGCAACCGAAGGCTTTCTTTTCGACATAATTTCATAGTAAACAATTGCATCTGAGAATAATTCTGCTCTTGACGCACACCATGCTAATTTTTCCAGGATTTTATCTTCTGTATTATAACTATAAATTAAGAAGTATGTGTCGTATGCACTTTTCCATAATTTATCATTTTCATATTTTTCAGCAACTGCTAAAAGCTCTTCTTCATTCATAATGGACTCCTTTGATTTAAATTTATCCTTCTTGCTAATCGCATTAATATCGTTTAAATGAATTAATATGATTTGGGCATAGTATTTTGATGAAACTCCAAATACTTTTTTAATACAATCCATTCATTCTCTTTCATTAGTTTAACAAACACATTTCATAACTTAAAATTTAATAGAGCCTTTTTTGCTTTCTCTAATAAGTAATCCGCCGCTGGTATTTTCTTATCTACCAAAAGGTATAAAATTTTATTAATCTATTATACTTATTGTAATCATACATGATGTGTAATACAAGGAAAATATCTATTTCCTTATTTTTTTTACTTTTTACAGCTTTCCACTCTCCGTCTAATTAGTGTTTCTTCTTCCGCAGTCCTAAGTACCTCTGTCTCTACTTTTATTGCAACTAAAAATTCGTTACTTTATCTCCTCTAGATAAGTGCCATTGTGATAGCAAAAAGTGCACTCATTAAAATCACCGTACCAGACCAATATAATCTTAGAAAAAAAGTGATAGCATTTTGTACACTCACAACCCAAAAGTTACAGCAGAAAGTGCTATCACTTTAATAATTCAGAGGTTTTAGGGGATTTTCCCCTAACAAGCTGTTATAGAGACCAAAGCTGCCGCTGAATCGTATCTTGCACTGGAGCCCCTGAAATTTTACAAGAGTTTTTTCTTTTATTCTTAGCTTGAGTTAAGTTCAAAAAAAGACAATCTGTTTAAAATCTCCTTTGCTTTTGATTTTAATATTTAATTACCACACACTATCATCATCCATAGCATCCGCCCACATCTGCATTTCCTCCTCAAGTGCCAACCTAACATACTCCATTGTATCATCAATCGCTAATGCAGCCAGTCAACCCTGTGAATTCATAGTGGTTCTAATTCCATCTTCCCATTTCGCGCAATACAACCGTAATATATTCTGCTTCATACACGGCCACATCTATAAAGTTTTTTTGTTCATTATACATTGCATATTCTCTGCATCATAATCATCCTTTCTCTAAATCTCAAGTAGTATTAATAATTCCATTCTTCCATCTACATATAAAGAAAAACAAAAAGCAGCATGTCAAAGTCCCCCTCACAGACAACTTCAAAACACACTGCTTTCACATACATTTCATGTACCGATTCCCATTTCACAGATTATTTTCTACAATCATTTTTCATCGTTACAATTCATTTAATTTTACACATTACAGTCAAAAGACCTGACACCATTTGTCATTCTAAACCCAAGTGACACCACTTCATCAGATAGAATTTCTAACACCATTTTCACCCGTTTTGACTCCAATATTGACACCTTTCAACTCCAAAACATACGATATTTTACGATAAGAAAAAACTCTTCTAAATCACCACAAACCGCTTAAAATCTAGGCTTTTAACGCCCTTTCCTACAACTCAAACGGCGTAACCTGGTATACATAATAATTCAACCAATTCGTATACAACATATTCGAATGCCCTCTCCAAGAAAGAATTGGACGCTTACTTGGATCATCATCTGGATAGTAGTTCTTAGGCTTGTCTATCTCGATGCCCTTCAGAGTATCTCTCTTGTACTCATTGTCAAGAGTAACACGGTCATATTCTGGGTGCCCCGTAATGAATATATGTTTACCATCTTTTGATATTACACTGAATACGCCTGCTTCTTCTGATTCCGCAAGGATTTCAAGATTTTCGCACTTTTCAATATCTTCTTTTCTCACATCCGTATATCTTGAGTGTGGGACATAGAAATAATCATCAAAGCCACGTACAAGTGGTTCCTTTCGATTACATACTTTGTGTTTGAATACACCTAATAATTTGTCATGTAATACATATTTATTAATTCCATAATGATAGTATAAGCCTGCTTGCGCCCCCCAACAGATGTGTAATGTAGAGGTTACATTCGCCTTAGACCATTCCATAATTTCCGTAAGTTCATTCCAATAGATTACTTCTTCAAAATCTAACTGCTCTACTGGAGCACCTGTGATAATTAATCCATCAAAACGACGCTCTTTCACATCATCGAAGGTTTGATAGAATTTATCTAGATGGCTTGCTGCTGTGTTCTTACCCACATACGTTTTGGTAGTTAAGAACGTCACATCTAACTGTAATGGTGTATTGGATAAACTACGTAATAACTGTACTTCTGTATCTTCTTTTAATGGCATAAGATTAAGGATTGCAATTTGAAGAGGTCTAATATCTTGAGCTATTGCTCGATTCTCATCCATCATGAATATATTCTCATCCTCTAAGATTATCTTAGCAGGTAGATTTTTCTGTACTTTGATAGGCATAATATACCCTCCTTCTGCAAATGCAGGTATAAAGATTCAAATTATTAACTGTGGTTTTCAGTATTTTATTAAAGAAAATATCTCGTTTTCACTCACAGTTACAACCACAATTCTAACACGATTACTTTCTAAAATCAACACAAGGAATATATTATTACAATCCTGCCATCTTCATAAATTCCTCTTCTGTAATGATTGGAACATGCAGTTCCTTTGCCTTTTTATTCTTTGAAGAATTAGACATGTTATCATTATTGATAAGGTAATTTGTCTTAGAAGTAACCGAGCCAGTCACTTTACCACCTTTTGACTCAATCAATTCTTTCACTTCATTACGATTTGCAAAATGTTCTACCGATCCTGTTATAACAAAATTCATATTTTCAAATATTAAATCAGTCTCATTAACAGCTTCTTCAAATGAAACCTCTTTTAATAAATCATCCACAATCTTTTTGTTTTCTTCTTTTCTAAAGAAACTGATAAAGGTATCTGCAATAACACCTCCAATCCCTTGAATCTCAACAAGGCTATCAGCTGTTGCACTACGGATTGCTTCTAAGTCATTCTTATACGCTTTACAGATTAATTTAGCATTGGATAATCCTACATTCGGGATACCTAAACTATAGATGAATTTAGCTAAGTTTGTATGTCTTGCCTTATCAATAGAAGCAATTAGGTTGGCATAGGATTTTTCTCCGAATCCTTCCATCTTTGTAATCACATCTTTGTATTTTTCAACATGGAATAAATCTGCTAATTCTTTAATCATTCCCTGCGCGATTAACTTTTCTATTGTTGCCTCTGATAATCCTTCGATGTTCATGGCATCTCTTCCAACAAAATGTGTAAAGGATTTAATCTTTTTTGCTAAGCATTCTGGATTGATACAGTATAAGGATTTTACTCCATTCTCTTGCTTTATCTGCGTCTGACCATGACAGACTGGGCATTCATCTGGCACTACTACACTACCACTTCTCGTTAGATTCTCTGCGATTTGTGGAATAATCATATTCGCTTTATATACCTTAATTGTATCATCAATACCAAGTTCCAAGGATTCTACGATACTTACGTTATGAACGCTTGCACGACTTACTGTAGTTCCTTCAAGTTCGACTGGCTCAAAGATTGCCACTGGATTAATCAAACCAGTACGGGAAGCACTCCATTCAATTTCCTTAAGTTTTGTTTCTTTTATCTCATCTTGCCATTTGAAAGCAATGGAATCACGAGGGAATTTTGCCGTTGTTCCTAAGGATTTACCGTATGCAATATCGTCTAATACTAACACAAGTCCATCTGATGGGAAATCATTCGTTACAATTGTGTTTGCAAACCACTTCACCGTATCTGCTAATGATTCTGCCGATACTCGCTTTGTTTCGACCACATCAAAACCTTGTTCCCCTAACCATTTCATTTGCTCTTCTCTAGAATTATTAAAGTCTACATCTGGAGCGTTCACAAGTGAAAATGCAAAGAAATGTACATTTCTATCAGCGGTAATCTTATTATTAAGCTGTCTTACACTACCGCTACATAGATTTCGTGGGTTTTTATATTTGGCATCTACATCTTCGATTTCTGCGTTCATCTTCTCAAAATCAGAGTATTTGATAACCGCTTCTCCTCGAAGTACCAATGTTCCTTTATAATTGATTGCCAATGGGACATTCTTGAATACTCTCGCATTATTGGTAATAACTTCACCAATCTCCCCATTACCACGGGTTACTGCTTTCACTAGTTTTCCCTCTTGATAAGTCAATACAATCGTTAATCCATCTAGCTTCCAAGAAAGTAGCCCTTCCTTTGAACCTAACCAGTCACGTAGTACCTCAACTTCTTTCGTTTTATCTAATGATAACATAGCTGATTCATGGCGTTCTTTTGGTAATACATTTAAGGCTTCATAGCCAACATTTTGCGTTGGACTGTTTGATAATATGATACCTGTCTCTTTCTCTAATTCTAATAACTCATCGTATAGCTTATCATACTCAAAGTTAGTCATAATCTCACGATCTTCTTGGTAATAAGCTTTCCCTGCCTTATTCAGTAACTCAACTCGTTCCTTTATTTCTTTTAACTTGTCACTCATCGTTTTACCTTGCCTTTCCTAATTTCCTATTACATGGTCGACCTAAAACAAGCCAAGCGAAATGTTTATCTCTCTTTCAGCTTGGCCAATTCTATATTAGCTTATATAAATCTTTTAATTCTTGTTCTGTAACCTTTCTCCACGTACCAACTTTCAACTTTCCAAGCTTAATATTCATAATCCGAACTCTTTGTAATGTAACGACACGAAAGCCGAAGTATTCACACATACGTCGTATCTGCCTGTTTAGTCCTTGTGTTAATACAATGTTGAAGGTAAATTTATTCACTTGTGTCACTTCACATTTTCTTGTTATTGTATCTAAGATTGGTACTCCTTCTCGCATTCCTTCAAGAAATTTTAGTGTAATCGGCTTATTCACAGTTACAATATATTCTTTCTCGTGAAAAGTACTTGCTTTTAGTATCTTATTCACAATACTTCCGTCATTGGTTAATAAGATTAGCCCTTCTGAATCTTTATCAAGACGTCCAATAGGATATACTCTCTTAGGGTAATTCAAGAAATCTATGATATTATCTGGATCTTCTTTTTGCGCAGTACAAGTTATACCTCTTGGCTTATTCATTGCAAGAAGAATCAATTCGTTTTCTTTACTGATTACTTTGTTATCATATTTGACCACATCGTTCTCAAAAACTTTCGTACCCATAACCGCAACTTCACCGTTAACTTTAATACGACCTTCCTCTACCAAACGATCGGCTTGTCTTCTAGAGCAGATTCCACAATCACTTAGATACTTGTTGACGCGGATTCCCTCCTGTATATCTTTCTCAATAATTGGTTTTTTCTTCATTACTGTACCCACTTAATTATTATCTGATGCTTCTTTTTTACTGCTATCTTTCTTGTCACTACTCTCAGAATCTTTCTTTGTTGAATCTTTTTTTGTTGATTCCTTTTTTGTAGTTTCTTTTTTTGTTGATTCTTTATCAGTTGACTCAGAATCCTTTGATTTACTATCATCAGCCTTCTTATCTTGCGTAGCTGATGCATTCGAACGATCTTCCACGAAATTCTTTAAGTCTTCGTCTTTCGTAACAGCCTCGTCAAGTTTTGTGTTAACGGTATTAATGATATCAATTACAGCTTGTTGAGTTGAAGTTTCTTGAATGAATTTCTGTGTTTCATCATCAATTGCGCCAAGATAGATATATGGATTTCCAGACTCATCAAGTTTAATATATAGTCTTGTCATACCTGGTGCCAAAGTATTCACATTTAAGATTTTTAAATCTTCATAAACGTATACGATAAAAGAATCTTCCGTTAGCCCGTTTAACGTATAACAAACAATATTCCTATAATCTTCAATATATTCTGATTTTGCACGTAAATCATCTTCATCGATTACAGAAGAATCGTTTACTAATGTTCGAAGCGTTTCATAATCACAAGCGACTTTCGCACTCATGTATTTTTTAACTAATTCATTAATAGCGGGATATACGTCCATACGCAACTCACCGTCACCTGGTTTTCCAACCAATTCAACTTTTTTAGTTTCGTCTGCTGCGATAGCCTCTTCGTCTGTATCGGCATCGGCTAAAGCGGTAACAGCTGGTTCGTTTGCTTCTTTTTTATCTCTAGGTTTACTTAAAGATAATGTTACCATCCCGATTCCCATAGCACTCATTGATATAATTAATATCATTTTTTTATATTTTAATTTCATCGAAATTCTCCTTTATCTGCTTTGTGCAGTCAACAAATATCAAACTGTTCATTTTCTATATTTTTACATTATTGTATATAGTCTCTAGTTAACATTTTAGCAAAATTGTCTAAAAAAATCAACATAATAATTATGTTTCTTTTAACATCCACGTAATAATTTTAATGCTTTTGTAATGTTTTTTTCTAGCTAGCAACTTTACATTCTGATTATTATCAAGTATAATGTCATAGGTATATATATTCTCATTATTTCGAGAATCCTTTGCACCTGTAGCTCAGTTGGATAGAGCATAGGCCTCCGACGCCTAGGGTCGCAGGTTCGAATCCTGTTAGGTGCATATAATTTAGATACCAAAAAAGGTACGATTGGTTTTCCATCGTACCTTTTTAATGTGCTTTACAACTATATCATATTATAACCTGATTACACTGTAAGTTCTTTACGTAATCTGTCATAATAGTATACGCTAGTAGACAACACTTCCTCTTTTGCAACCTGTGTTTCATTCACTTCATTTACCATCTGGATTAATTGGGATTTATCAATTTCTTCTTGAAAAGGTACTAGAATAACTTCATGAATACTACTTGGTAGTATATAGACATTGGATTTAATTGTATTAGAGAAATTCTCGATTACTTCCGGATATAACAAAGCACTAGCTCCGTTAATACCATTTGAATTAGATAGAATATACATGGAATGTGGTGATTCAAATTGAAACGGGATTTCTTGTTCATGATCCTCGTCTACAATTTCTTCTTTCATCGGTTCAAACATATCTTGTAAAACATCTTCCATCGTTTTGATGCTTGACGGGAACAACCTCGGTGTGTTAACACCTGCTAATTGATATAGCTCTCTTACTGTAAGGTTCCAACCCTCCATTAATTCTCTCGTTATAATGAAAGAGCCAATTCCATCATCATTATTGCGTACTAAACAATGAAAGGTAATTGCTAAATCAACAATTTGCATGAACGGTACCCCTTCTAATCGCTTTTTATTACTCTTACGATTTACCAGTCGATAGATCACTTTGTCTTTCCACCGTTCCAAACTCATATCTTCTGTTGCTTCATCTAATGAATTCTCCCTCATTGTTATGACACGTAATTCCACAATTTCCTTACATAATCTCGGAATGGATTCGCCTTGAAGATACCGATCATAATAAGGGTTTAGATAGATGGTAGGAGATACTCTTTCTCCCTCTTTCATCAAGATAACTCCATTTAGCTCTACATCATTGTTTTTCATAATAGAATGAAATTGAACTTGATAGTTTGATGTAACCATTTGCTCTATGCATGCTTGCATATGAGCTAAAAAATCTTCATATTGCATATGACCTCCTTAAATAGTAAAATGATATTTTCTGTTATATTTTACCATTTATTATCAGTTTTTGCAATCACTTTCGATGCACTTCTTCCTGCATGTGCAATTAACACCTGCGAAGGTAGATAATAGAACCACATGGCTACAGTTGCAATTGCATATATAGTCTGATATACCTTTGAGGAACCAAAACTTAGATAATCACCGGCATTGAAGATAGCTACATGGATATCACACAATAAGAACAATGTCATACCAATTGCAAAGAGTTTCCTCTCCTTTCCTTCTTTGCTGCGAACCCATGAGCCCAAAACATTACTTACCAGATGAACAAAATAATAGATGGACAAGATTAACACAATATCAAGGCCAGTGTGCAAACGTGCAAAAAGTCCCAAGAGAATACCACCAACAATACAAAGCTGTATTCCTTCTTTGATTACAAACTGCCTTCTATCCTTGCTACAATAGATACTATAAATCGTCTGTACAACACAAAAGCTTAACATACCAGCTGCGAACGAATCCGTAAGCAGCAAAAAATAATCCGACACCACAGTAAAAAAAAGACCTGCCACAATGTACACAGATCTTTCTCTTTTCTTACCAAGTATCACATATAAAAAACATAAGATGATACTTGCATACTTAATCCTCGAGCTCATCCCTGCATAACGATCACAGACATCAAGTATCATAAATGTTATATAGTTTATGATTTGAAGGCTCCAAAATAAGTATGATATCATCTTATTACTCCTTATATTCTTTACTATTCGTATTTCTTTTATAAATAGAAACTACATTTCATTATTATATTTTCCAAGTAATTCATTCGCATCAGCTTTTGGTAAAGGTTTACTATATAAGAAACCTTGTGCCAACTTACAATCTACACTTCGTAAGAAGTCAGCTTGTGCCTCGTATTCGACTCCTTCAGCAACTACATTCATCTCTAGATTTCTTGCTAAATTAATGATACTAGAAACAATCTTTTGGTCACATTGATTTTCAATCAAACGATCTAAGAAACTCTTATCAATCTTTAGATTGCTTACTGGTAACATACGTAGGTAATTCATAGCAGAGTATCCTGTACCAAAATCATCAAGAGAAAAACGTACTCCAAAAGCTTTAATCTGTTCGATAACATCAATGGAATATTCAATATTATCTAACACTACTGTTTCTGTAATCTCTAACTCTAAATTAGTTGAATTAATTCCTGTTGTTTCAAGGGTTTCCTTTACCATGCCAACTAAATCTGTATCAAAGAACTGTCTCCCAGATAGATTGACAGACATTGTAATATTAGTAAAACCATTGTTTTCCCAACGTTTTAGTTGTTTACAGGCTTCTTGCATCACCCATTTGCCAATAGGAACAATTAAACCGGTTTGTTCAGCAATCGGTATGAATTCTCCTGGCCCAATAAGCCCTTTTACAGGATGATTCCATCTAACAAGTGCTTCAAACCCCGCAATTGCATTGGTTTCTAGATCAATCTGTGCTTGATAGAATACTTCGAATTCATCATGATCTATGGCTTGTCTAAGCTCTGATTGCATCTCGATCTTATTCATTAATCGATCGTTAATACTCTCATTATAGAAACAATATGTATTCTTTCCGTTTTCCTTTGCAGTATACATTGCCAAATCAACATTCTTGATTAAACTCTGTGTTGTTTTACCATCTCTTGGTGCATATGCCACACCTATACTAATTGTTACGAAGAATTCTTTTAATGACAATACGAAGGGATACGAAAAAACTTTCTGTATCTTACGAATCTTCTCTTCATATAAACCGATGTCTCCAATATTCTGTGACAATACAATGAATTCATCTCCACCAAAACGTGCTAGATAGTCATTCTCATCAATTGCCTGTTTTAAACGGTGCGTAACATCAATTAGTAGTTCATCCCCATAAGAATGTCCAAGGACATCATTAATATTCTTAAAATTGTCCAAATCAATATACATTACCGCAACAACTTCTTCTTTTCGGAGCGTGTTCATAACATGATCCAGTCGTTCTGAAAAGGCTGTCCTATTCGGAAGCTCTGTTAGATAATCCGTATATGCAATCTTTCTATTATTTTCTTCACTACGCTTTAACTCTTCATACTTTGTTGATAATTCCTTTTGCGTTAAGGATACTTCCTTATAGGCAATCTCAAGTTTACTATAACTTTCTTTCAGTCTAGCTTCGGTTAAACTAGCATGATATTGCGCATCCTTACCTTTTTTAATAGCAATAATAAGTGCTATTATAACAAGTATCAATGCGACAAATACTACAATTAATATATTCCATAATGTCGTATCAATTTCATAAATAGTGTTTCCACTACCTAGTATGCCAAACTCCATAGTCATGACATATTACCTCCCCTGAAAACTTCAGTACCAATCTACTAGATAATGATATCTTACTGATTATATCATAGTTTATAGTCCTTTCCAACTTATTTTATCTTTCAGAATTTTCAAATCCATATTTTCTATATATTAAATAATTCATAGCAACAATAATAGTGCATATTTACTATATACGTAATTTTTATAGCAAAAAGTAACAAGTCGTGTAAAACTATCAGTTAAATTGAATTTTATAATTTTTGTATTATTTCTTAATATTTACAGCTTTTTTATTATTCATTTTGCAATATTTATAAAATATGTTATAATATACATTGTGTAAATTGCACAAAATTAACAACAATTAATTTGGGAGTGTTTATATGCAAAACAATAAAAAAATAGCTTTATTTATCTCTCATATATATGGAGAATATCAAAGAAATCTATGTACTGGCATCATCACAAAGGCTGCCGAATATGGATACCAGATAGACATATTTGCTTCTAATGATGGAGAAACCACCGAAGAACTAGAACAAGGAGAAAGTAGTATCCTTAAGATACCTAATTTCTCCTCTTATCGTGGAGTAATATTTGCCTCGGGTACATACCGTGAATCAGGTTTAAAAAATCAGATTCTTCAAACTATTAAGGAAAAGTGCTCTTGTCCAATTTTGAATATAAATCAGGAACCTTCTGAATTTTATACCTTATCTATTGATAACATTCAGCCTATGAAGGAATTGGTTTCTCATCTAATCACAACACACAAATACCAAAGGATCTCATTCTTAGCAAACAAGCATGACGAGTTATTCTCATCACAAAGAATTAAATCCTATCAAGATACAATGTCAGAACATAAGCTTTCGTGGTCAGACAATACAATTGCATGGTGCAATCCAAACATTAATTCTGTTTTAGACGCTGTTACTAAGCTACTAAGTAATCCCGAAGGACCACCAGAGGTAATCGTTTGCTATAATGACTCCATTGCGCTTATGGTTTCCAAAATCCTAACCGATAAAGGGTACACGATTCCGAATGATATTGCCATTACTGGATATGATAATCTTGAATCCGCCAGACATAACATTCCCCCTATTACCTCAGTGGAGTTTCCTGTAAGGGAACTGGGCGAACTTACTATGGATACACTTATTCGCATATATGCAGGAGAAAAACCTGACAAATCTATTACTATGTCAGCCCATCCAGTTATTCTTTCTTCCTGTGGTTGCATTAATCCATCAACACAGCGTAATAGCCATTATAACTTAAATCTTATTGAAACCATTGCTAGACGTGAACGAGAGATGATAACAGATATTAATCTCTCTTCCTCTCTATTAAACATTACAGATATAGACGAAGGGATGGACGTCCTAGCTAGATTCACTAATACGATAGAAAATCTGGAAGGTTTTTATATATGTCTATATTCAGATTGGGATTCTTTATCGGATTCAATTCTAGATATTACTGACGTGGATGAAGACAATGCCTACTCAAATGACTTAAAACTATTGAAGATGGGTATTAAGAACGGTAAGAGGGTTCCCGAGTGTAGTTTTAATAGTCACATACTCCTACCTTCTTCTGTATACGGCAATAGTTCTATCGCCTTTTTGTATATGCCCTTATATTTTAAAGATAAGAACTTTGGTTATATCGCTCTTTCCTATAAAAACAATTACATCAAACATACCTTCAGTTTTATGTTATGGTTACGTAACATTAATAACATGCTGCAGACTATTGTTAATAATTACGAACGTACAGCACTAATTAACCGATTAGAAACTCTTTACCTCAAGGATGAGCTTACACACTTTTGGAATTCCAAAGGTCTTAAGAAGCATTGTGATACTTTGCTTATTAAAAAGAACGATTCGGACAAACCCATTATAGTAATAACACTCAATATAAATAGTTTGGATCAGATTCAAGCACAATTTGGTTTGAACGAAGCCGAGCTTTGCCTTTTAATTTTAGCAAGGGCAATTGAAAGTAATCAAACGGACTCACTTTTTTGCTCACGCACAGAAAAAAATACGTTCCTTTTACTATTCCAAGATACTTTAGAAGAGGATGCCATTGGGCTGATGAAGAAGATTGAAAAGTATATACAGAATTATCAGCTTATACATAAAAAATCGTATTCTATACCTCTAAGTTACTCTTGCCGAACCTATACCTTGAATAACTTGTATACTCTACAAGAAGAATAAGAAAAACAAGTTTACTACGCTGTATGCCAATGATGGCCTTTTAGCAAAGTAAACTTGTTTTTTTGAATAATAAATATGATTATACTGCGGGTACTTATTCCTTTTTCTAATTTCCAAGCAATGTATTCTTACGATACTCTGTTGGGGAAACGCCACATTGTCCTTTGAATATCTTCATAAAATGCTTGTCATTATCATAGCCAATCGCTCTGCTGATATCTGCAATCTTCATATCTGTAGTAGCTAATAATCGTTTTGCCTCGTCCACTCGGATCTGTTTTAGATAATTAACAAAATTACATCCCGTATATTGCTTAAACACATACGAAAACAAGGAATAATTCATAGAAATATGATTGGATACCACTGCCATATTCAAATCTTTTTTATAATTATCTTTTATATATACTAGTGCAGACTGTATTTTTTGTTTATTACGATAATCATCAAATTGCGTTAATAATCGACCATTCAAATCTCTTATCCAACTCTTAATATGAGCTATATACTGAGATAAACTATTGTAAGTTAGCAAATCTTCCTCTAATTCTTCCTCCGCCATTTCCTTAAGAGCATTCCGATATGTTGCATATGTCTTTTGCCTGATAGATGAAAATACTTCTTCTAAAGTTGAATCAGAAACCTTACTTATCTTAAATTGGTAACAGATATGATCAAGTTGTTTTAGAGCTTCCTCACATTTGTCCGTACCTATCATCTGAACAATTTGCTCAATCTCTTGTTCTGAATATATCACATCTTCCTCTTTTGCTCTTGTATCAAATGTTACAATATTAATATCTGATAAGAACGCTTGTCTCCTAGCTGTCATTGCTTCTTCATAAGCTTCTTTAATCTGTTCAAGTCCTACATGTACTTGACTACATCCCACATAGTATCCTCGTAATTCTGATTTCAATATTTTATCTCTTTGTAAATTATCAACAATGAAAACACCTTGTCCATTCACGTCTTGTAAGAAGGTTACTCCGTCTGTCTCTTGGAACTCATCACTATAATTCGTACAATATATAATATATTCACCATCTAAGAAACTAGATGATAGTTGTTCTAATATAAGTTCACATTCCTTTGTCCCCATATCCTCATTGATCATCAGTTGTTTTAGCTGTTGGTAGCTAACGTTAAGCATGGTATTCTTATTATTCTGCTTCTTTACTAACTCCTCTTCTAACTTGGTAAGTATCTCTGCTAATTGTGTTCGTTCTATTGGTTTTAGTAGGTAATCTTTCACTCCATTACGAAGGAGCTCAACCGCATAAGAAAAATCATCATATCCACTTACTACTACTACGAATGGTACATGGGAACATGTTTGTATCTCTTTTACTAACGTAATTCCATCCATCTTGGGCATTCTTATGTCTGTGATTACCACATCAATCTCTTGACTACGAACAATTTCCAATGCTTCCAATCCATTCTTACACTCCATAACCATAGAGATCGGTACCCCAGAGCGTAATGCCATGGCTTTTATTCCCTGTCTTATTAGTTTTTCATCTTCAACAATTAATAAAGTGTTCATAAAATCTACCCTCTCATATTTGACATCTAAACGTTTGTATCAAAAGGTAACCTCATAGAAACCTTCGTATAACAACCATACCTAGAAGAAACCTGGATTCCATATTCTTTTCCAAAGTGAATCTGGATACGATCCTGCACATTTTTCAGCCCAATACCAGACCCAGTTCCTCCACTTACTTCAATATCTTCATCAATCTTTTCTCGCAAGCGTTTGACCTCATCTTCTGTCATACCTTTTCCTTGATCTGTTATTTCAATGATGAAATCCTGTCTCATTACAATACCTTTAATGTAGATATTAGTATCTTCTGCAATATCTTCAATCCCGTGACTGATTGCGTTCTCCACAATTGGTTGTAAAGACATCTTAGGAATCTCTTGTTCCCATAATGCTTCCGGAATATTAAGTGACAGATAGATTTCATAATCAAACCTTAGATTCATTAATGCTATATAGTTTTGTATATATTCAATCTCTTGTCTTACTGAAACATTCTTTGCAAGTCCCTTCATGCTATAACGTAACATAATTCCTAGGGAGGTCACCGCATCTGCAATATCATACTTTTCTTCAATCTCCGCCATCATCTTAACGGATTCTAGTACATTGTAGATAAAATGTGCATTGATCTGATTTTGTAATGCTCGAATCTCAGAATTCTTAGCAAGGATTTCCCGATCCAAATTGTCTTTAATAAGCAACTGAATCTTATCTAACATGATGCGTATCTGGTTAGCCAATTCACCTAATTCATCCGTACCACAATCAGGTACTTCTACGTTAAGATTTCCTCCTTGCACTTCTTTTAATGTCTCAAAAAGCATGTAAAAACGTTTCACCATGGTCTTAACAACAAAATGAATAACGCAAATTAATAACACCATAATTCCAACCAAAACCAATAGATATAACCAACTCATCTTAGTCAAATTACTACCAGACTTATCCAAAGAAATTACCTCAATGTAACTACCACCCAATTCTGGAATATTCTTGGTAGTTATAAGCATATTTTCTCCGTGTAACTTAACCTTTTTACTAAACTCTTGGTCCGAATCCGAAGCTACAGACATAATATCTTCCACCATATTATTCCATCTATTATCTTCTTCCTGATTATAATAACGATTTTTTGCTTGATCAACAAAACAAGACCATTTTGCAATATTATTATCAAAGAGCCCAGTAAACACATCTTCCATCTTTACAGCAACTTCAACATACCCTAAATTACCGTAAGAATAGCTGGGCATCTTAGTTGTAAGTGACATAACATGTTTCGTTGGATTAGATGATAACCGAAACAAATCATCTGTATAATCATATAACCAAGAGTATTGAACAGTATCATCTGATATCATCTGTGTATTTTTCATTCTGTTTTTACGATATATGATAGGTACCATCTCTAACATGGTATCATTATCTACATACACATGAATCTGGTATAGATACGGGTTACTATTTACCAATCGTTCCATACTTACAATATCTTCTCTGCTAAAAGCTATCATATCTTCAATCGAAATCTTTTCTCCTGAATGAACTCGTTCTAGATAATTTGTTAAGTTTCCATTATTTAAAAATACTTGTGTTGACACATTGCAAAGCTCTACTGTCTTTTGCACATTCGCATAGATTTGATTCACTGAGGCTTTCGCCAAATATATTCTATCATTTGTTTCTTTTTCTTCCAAATTCAGAATGATGACTAGAAAAAGAACTAGGATGGGTATAAAAGCAAACCAAAAAACAATTAAAGATATCTTCTCTGTTATTTTCAGATTATTCGTCCAACAATGTCTAATTCTACTCATATCCCATCTCTCTTCCTGATCCCTCTTGTCTTTTTATCGATACCTTTAAGATAGTTTGATAATGTTATCTCCCCTTCTTTGATAGTTATATTCTATCATACTACCTGTATGCATCCAACACCTTTTCGTCATTTTACAACAAAAACCGATACTGTACTCTCAAGATTATGTGCATCATCACTTAACCTCACAGCTATTTCACTCAAATTTTTAACTGATACTATTTGACTGTCCATAGCATTGCTAAGTTCTCCCGTTGCCGCTGAAGTTTGCTGTGTGGTCGCGGATATACTCTCAACTGCTATTAATGTATCCTCTTTATTTTTTTGAATTGTATTAATCCCATTCGTTATTACCGTAAGATTTGATGTAAGTTGTTCTACATACCGTCCAATACCTTGAAACACAGATACGGTTTGATTCAATGTATCTGCTTGTCTATCAACAATACTTTCTGCTTGCATCGCTGTCTCAACCGTTTCTCTAGCTTGATTGGATATTTCACAAATAATTGTTTCGATTTCTGTCGCCGCATTTTTCGATTGTGCTGACAATTTACGAATCTCATCAGCTACAACTGAGAAACCTTTTCCTGCTTCTCCTGCTCTTGCTGCTTCAATTGAAGCATTCAATGATAGCAAATTCGTCAGATCGGATAACTCATTAATCGTTTGTAATATCTCGTTAATGGCTGTTGTCTTTGCATGCAAGACCTGAATATCTTCTATAACCTGTTTCGTTATCACTGCTGTATCATCAGCACATCTTGACAAATCATCAACAATAACCATGCCTTCCTGTACTTGTCCTTTCGTACCTGTAACTACCTGACCTATACCATATGCATTATCTGCTACCCTCTCTATGTGTTCCGATAGGTTTGTCATCTGATGGAAACAATTCATAGCTTCCTCTGCTTGTTGTCCTATAGCATGTTCAATATCTGTCACATTTTTCGAAATATATTGAGATTTTTCCAACATATCTTCTGTATTACTGGACACTGTAGCGGCATTATTAAGGACATTCTCACTAACATCAGTCATCTGAACAATCAGATTCTTCATTCCCAACGCCATATTTTTAATTCCTTTAGAAAGTAATTGAAATTCATCTTTTCTTCTCAGCGATACCGTTGCTGTAAGATCCCCTTCTTCTAGCCGTTTTAAACTTGTATTCATTTTACGAATGGAATTACTAAAACCAGAAGCTAGTATTGTTCCAATTATAGTTGCAATGAAAGAAGCCACGATTACAATAACAACCGTAATTAATCGCATTTCATCTGCTTCTTTTGTAATTAATTCTTTTGGAATAAGAGCATAAACTGCTGCTTTTTGTTCTGGTAGATTAATATATTGATAAAGATAAGTTTTACCTTTTAATTCCACATACTTATGTACTGCTTCTCTATTACTTGCTGTTTCAAGCGAATCACTATTGCTATTTTCCTTTTCTAAAGAAAGGATCGGATTTTCTTGATAAAAGGATTGCTCCTTCAATTGAAATCCTTCATTACTGCCACACAATATCTCTTTACCATCGGAGGTAATAAAACCGACGATGCTCCCCTCACCAAACTCTGTATTTTGCAACGCATTGTATATAAATTCCTTTTTTATATCTATTGATATTATCCCCATCTTCTTATTGTTTTTATTGTATAAATACTTACTAAAGACAATACCATAGTTTTCTCCGTCTTGTTGCATAACTTGGTCCATATATGTATGATATCCACTCCACCTGCTTTTTTCCTTCGCCTCCAGAAACTCTTTTCCTTCCTTAGAATCGCTAAAGGTACTATATAAGGACTGTGGTGCAGTTCCTTTAACAGAAACACTGGAACCATATTCCCCAAATATAGTAATATTCTCCACTACCTGATCCCCTAAGGTATTGGACTCTATCGCATTCTGTACTTGTTTATAAGCCTTCAATTCTTCAACTGTGTTCCCTTTATATTCTCCTGAATAGTAGGCTTTTACACTTTCATTCGTATTAATTTGTGTTGATTTTGCCATGGCAGTATCAAATCCTACTTGGAAATAATCAGCCATCATTCGAATGGTACTCAGACTAGAGGACTCAAAGTTATTAATCAAACCCTTTGAGGCTTTCTGATAAGTAACCATTCCAAGTAAAACAATACATAGCACGGGTATAAAAAAAGCGGTAATCAATTTAACTCTTACACTGTTTAATTTATTACCAACCTCTTTATTCACTTTTCGCTTTTGGTTAACTTTGTTGTTTTTATCCTTTTCATTCCTTATCCTCGGTTTCATCATAAACTCCTCCAAATCTGGTACTCTAAATCATAAGTGTAAATTAGGGCTGCTACAAAACATAACTATTTGCTACAGCCCTAAAATTAAGATATTAAGTTAATTACATTTTAATTCGTATATTCAAAGTTCTATAACTAATACATCAAAAGAGTTTACAATTAATTAACTCCTAATTTTGCTTTTGCAGCATTCATTAATTCTGTTTGCTTTTCAATCATTGTATCAAGACCATAGCCTTTTCTCTTTTCGAGGAATGAATTCCAAATCTTATCAAAGTCTTCTTCAGATTTTGCTAATAATAATTGTGGTAATACAACACCCCATTCATTATCAATCTTAGATTTGATATCTGCTTCTTCTGAATCAGCTTGTAATGATATATCATATTGAGAAGTTGTCATAACATATGGGAATGTCCAACGTTCCATTTGTCCAAGTGGTTCTGGAGTAGGTTCTGCCCATTTTAATGACATAGCGTTATCTTGGAACATCCAGTAAGTTGAATCAGCACCGTATTGCTTATCATAAGCAGAACGATCTGTATTACATAATTCTTTTACATCATCGTGCATCTTCTCAACACCGTTTGCATCATAATCCCAAGTTTCACCTTCAACACCTAACCAAGTCATATGTTGTCCATGTTCACTCATGAAATATGAGAATAATTGAATTGCACGATCTGGATTCTTACAATTCTTAGAAATCATATTTAAACACCAACCATTGATACCAGTACCTGGTAATGTATAGTCATCATTGTTTGAATTCTTAGGTCCATCAACTGCAATATATACACTGTTTGGATCGTTTGCATATAAGATTTTTTCTTGGTCTTGTAAATCAGTTCTTTGATATAACATACAGAAATAACGTCCTTGAGCGATCTTTTCTTCCATCTGTGCTCTCTTGTCGATGAAGATATCATCAGCTAGATATCCTTCTGAACCAAGTTCACGGAATGTTTTTAACCAACGAACCAATTCTGGATCTGTATAACGATCATAGTATTGTCCGTCTTTTTCATATGGAATTGCTAAGAAGTTACTTAAGTATTGATCAAATGAAACATTTCCAGTTGTACCGAACTCATGAGCTCCAATTGGGATTAATGGTTGACCATTAACTTCTGGGAATTTTTCTGCAGCTGCCTTAACTGCTGCTTTGAATCCTTCTGGAGTAGTCATATCAGGGCTTCCAATTGCTTCATAGATATCTTTCTTTACTAAGAAAGTTTGGTTCGAAGAGATGTTATCATACTTTTCATAATCTTGTGGAGAGAATGAAGAGTTTGGATATCCATAGATATGTCCATCTTCTTGTGTAAACCAGCCAACACGACCTTCATCAGCTACTTCAAACCAGTATGGATCATATTCGTTAGCTAATTCATCTAATGCATATACCATACCATCTTCAATCATCTGGTTAACTTGACCTTCATACCAACCAAGTGTTAAGATATCTGGTAATGTATCCGATGCGATTAATGAGTTTAATTTCTCAGCTTCGTTACCAGCTGGTACGATAAATTCAATATTACATCCTGTTTCTTCTGTGATTTTCTTAGATACTAAATTCTCTCCCCATGGAGTGGTGAACCATGAGAAATTAATATACCAAGTAAAATCTACTTTTTTGTCAGCATTCTGTTGCCAACCTGGAGTTACTTCACCTGATTGTGTTGCATCAGTTGATTCTGTTCCATCTGTTGCTTCCGTATCTTCTACAGAATTTTGGGTTTCTTTTGTATTATTGTTCTTTTCTTTCTTACTGCTACAACCAACAACAGAGAACATCATCGTTGCTGCAAGTAACAATGCAATACCCTTTTTGAACTGCTTTTTCATAGCGTTTCCTCCCTTTAATACATTATGATTTATTCCTTAACTGCTCCTACCATCATACCTTTAACAAAATATTTTTGTAAGAATGGATAGACACAGCAGATAGGCAAAGTAGTGATAACCATTGCGGCTAGTTTTATAGATGTTGAAGTTGTATCTGAAGTTTGAACTTGTACCGATATATTTCCCGCCATCTGGGAAGATTGAACCTGTGCAACTAGTCTATACAAAAATGTCTGAATTGGTTCTAAGTCTGTACGATTGGTCATATACATCAAACCACCAAAATAATCGTTCCATTGACCTACACCTGCGAATAGTGCAATTGTAGCAAATACGGGCTTTGATAATGGAATAATAATTTTACGGAAAATTGTTAAGTCATTTGCACCATCGATCTTGGCTGACTCCTCTAAGGCTGCAGGTATTTCTTTAAAGAAGTTAATAAAGATTAATAAGTTAAAGAAATTGAAAGCTGCAGGTATTATGTAAACCAAGAAATTGTTTAATAAGTTTAATTGTTTAAACAATAGGAACGTTGGTATCAAACCACCTGAGAAGAACATCGTAAGTGTTCCAATTGCCATATAGTACTTTCTACCAATCAATCTATCTTTTGATAATGGGTAAGCAACCATCGCAGTAAACAAAACATTAAGCGTAGTACCAATTAACGTCTTACCTATAGTCACTTTAAAAGCTTGCAAAACACTTCCATTAGAAAATACACTCTTATAATTCGCTAAGGAGAATTTTCTAGGCCACCAATAGATGCCACCTTGAAGCGCATCTGTTGCATCGTTAAGCGAATTCACAACTACATACCAAATTGGATATAAACATACAAAACAGATTAATAACATAAATATTACATTAAATGTATCAAATATTACGGTTCCACGGGAACGCTTAATTTTTCTTTTTGTCTTCATCGAATCCCTCCTAGTATAATGATCTGCCCAAGCATTTTTTACTTGTTTTATTCGCAATGACAAGTAATAGCAAAGCAATTACCGATTTAAAGAGTCCGACTGCCGTTGCATAAGAATATTTACCCATAGTCATACCTACTTGATATACATAAGTATCAATAACCTGACTTCTTGATACGTTAATCTGGTTTTTAAGAATTAATACTTGGTCAAAGTTTGAATTTAGTAACCCTGAAACCTGTAAAATAAGCATTAATGCAATTGTTCCTGTAATAGATGGTAACGTAATTTTGAAAATCTTTTGAAGTTTTGTTGCTCCATCTACGGTTGCTGCCTCATACATCTGTTGATCTACTCCAGCAATTGCTGCCAGATAGATAATTGCTGACCACCCTAGTTCCTTCCAACTATCCGATATTACGGATAATCCCCAGAAGTATTTTGCATCTCCAAGGAATGAGATAGGTTCTTTTATTATGTGTGAAGCTACTAGAAAATCATTAATAACACCTGTTTTTGATAGCCAAGTTACCATGATACCACCAAGTACAACCCAAGAAAGGAAGTGTGGTAAATAGGAAATGGTTTGTGCTATCTTTTTGAATTTTACATTTCTGATTTCATTTAACAGCAATGCAAAAATAATTGGTAACGGAAATCCAATAATCAGTTTCAACAAACTGATTCCTAATGTGTTCTGCATGATATTTAAGAAATTATCATCCATAAAAAATTCTTTAAAGTATTGTAATCCAACCCATGGTGCTTCAGCAATTGTTCTTGTAATTTTAAATTTCTTAAAAGCAATTACGATACCTCCCATTGGAATGTAGTTAAAAATCAACATCCAAGCAACTCCTAGAAGTGCCATTACCTGAAGATATTTTTGATTTGCTAATTGTTTGTAAAAACTAGACTTATTCCTATATTTAATTTTCTTCGGTTTTTTTGTTGTCACAGCTGTATCTGCCATGTTCATCCCTCCGTCCTTTTTATACCTTAATTATAACTGGTATTGATTTTGTAGTTAATGACACTATTTTTAATTAGGTGTCATTTTTTTAGGAAGGTAAATTAGAACTTAACCGAATTCCATACTTTCTTTTGTATCGTAATTTGGTGTCCATCTTTCAATTGTTCATATACGTTTTTGTCGGTTAAATCAACATCCTTGTACATGGTTTGATAATACCTCGTTGCTAACGCGATCTTCTCTTGTATAAGAACTAATTTATCTTCTGTTAGTCCAGTGTTCTTTCTATCTTCTTCTGGAATTGTTATAAGTATGTTCTCTGTTCGTTTCTTACTATCAATGATTTCTTCATCTGTCAAATCATATCCCTCTTGAATCGCTTGTTGGTACAAAAGTTCGTAACGAATGGCATTATCCATTGACTCTTGTTTCATAACTTCTCCTATGGTTCTACCATCTCCATAATCACGATTCATATAATCCGTATCATTCATAAATGATGCATATAGCTGTCCTTGCATCTTGGATAATGTCAGATGATACATAACTTCATCTAGATAGATTTTCTCTTTATCTATGGTTACTACTACCGTAGTCGTTGGATCATAGTTAATATCACGTCTTGTAAAGCAGGCTATGACAATTCCTAAAATCAGCAAAATTGAAACTATGCATATACAGATAAAACTTTTTCTTTTCATCTTAATAACCATGCCCTTTCATTCGATTTGTTTTCTTTCAACCTTCTACCCGCTCTATCTACTCTCATGTGTTTTAATTCAACTCGCCCCAATTAGAGTATGGAACGAGTTGATTCAATATTTTACCTAAATCGACTTAGTTTTCCTCGATTATTAGTGTAACAATACTATGACCTTTTACAGTCAATTCTGTACCTATTCCATATTCTCTTAACACTACTGGTATATCTCTATCCTGCTTGTTTAATAGAACAACAACTTTCTCTCCCTCTGGATTCATGAATGCTGTCACTTCAATTTGTTCTGTATATTTCGTCACTGCAATTCTTCTAGCACCCCCGCGGATATACTTACTAAAATGCCCTACATAGTAATAAGCAAGTCTCTTTTCATAAGTACCTTCGTTGCAATCGCACATAATTGGTGCAGCACAAAGGTTATTTACATGGTTTGGTCCACCTTTTTCATCTAGTACTAAATTCCAATCTATATATCCATTCATACCGGCATTAAGGTTTCCAAGGATATCGTGTGCATACATTTCCGCCTTATAAACATCATTGGAATCCATGAATCGACTGTATTCCACACAACCTTCTGTGAATAGTAACTCCTTATCTGGATATTGCTCTCTCACAAGACTAACTGCTTCAAAATGATCTCCTGTGTACCAGTGGAATCCAACTCCAGCAATGTACTGGGCTGCCTTCTCATCCTTCAAGATATCTTGGGCACGTTCATACATAACTTCTTTATTATGATCCCAGATATAGATTTTAACATCACCAAGACCTTGTTCCTCCATAATAGGACCTAAGTAGTCACGTACAAATTCCATCTCTTCCTCAGCACTGTAGCGACAAGAGTCCCATTCTTGTGTCGCTTCAGGCTCATTCTGTACCGTAATCATCGTTACTGGAATATCATCTTCAAGGCAATCCTTAATATATCGACAGATATACTCAGCCCATAACTTCCTATACTCTTCTTTTAATTTTCCTCCATGATTCATCTCCCCATTGGTCTTCATGAAAGCTGGTGGGCTCCATGGTGATGCAAGAAATTCAATCTTCTGCGTTGTAACTTGTTGTGCTAAGCGAATGAATGGTACAATATACAATTGGTCTCTTTCTCTCGTAAAGGTTTCCAAGTTTTTATCCTCTGGATCTTCTACATAAGCATAATTACCAAGAGAGAAATCGCAACTGTTAATATGAGTTCTTCCTATAGTATAACCAATTCCACTTTCACCAAAATACGCTTCTGCGATTTCTTTTTGTTTCTCTTTACTTAGTTTTGAAAGTGTGTATCCAGCAGATTCTGTGAATGCACCACCAAATCCACGGATTTTTTGATACATAACATCTGGATACAGATTCACAACATTCATACAGCCAACTTCCGTTCCCTGTACAACGCTGGTTGTTTCTAAAAACCTATCTTCACTATAATTTGTTGTTATTGATGTAATCTTCATCTACTTTATTCCTCCAATCATGCACTTAATCTCTACTGCTTCACCATTTCTTATTCTAATTGCTGAGTCTCCTGTTATGACACCCTCTTCAAACGATGTTTTTGTTCCATCATTCCACTCAACAAGCACTGTTTGAACATTATATCTTCCCGGTATTACATCCATCTTGTCCTCGATGTTATAGCACACCTTCGTTTTACCAAATAACATAGCTTCTACTTTACATTCTTCTGATAATAGATAACTTGGAATAACAGGTAGTAACTGCATTATTAGTTCTCCATCTCTTAGAATGAATGGTGTCTCTCCAAACATCATGATTTGCCACATGTTAAGGAATTCAGCTGTTGAACCACTTAGTCTTGCTACAAAACCTTTCCCATGAATTGCTTCGTTAGGATTTGCACTACTAGCCAAGAAAGATGAGTTCTCCAAGACACTTCTTCCATACATCTCATAATCAAGGAAAGGTACACATGCATTATGGAAATCTTCGAAGAACTCAGAATATAATCCAGCTTTAAGAAGTTCTAACAGGTACTTGTATTCCATGTGAAGCCATATAGATTCATTCTCTAACCAACCAGGTGTGAACGCTTTACAACGTCCAATCTCATAAGATGCCTCCTGTAAGGATGTATTTACCTTATACATAGATAGTTTCCTATCATACAGATTACTTTCCTTCACTTTGCGATATAGAGATTTCTTGTCTTCTTCTTCATTCACAATCTTCATATATCTAACAGGGCCTTCTAAGAAGTAAGGCATTCTCTCAACCTCAAATTCCACTGGAATAACCATATCAGCATCTTCACTATATTTTGTTACCTTATAACTAAAGTAGGTTGGGCATAAACCGTCACTGTATTCAAAAGCCTTATTGATACCTCGTTCCACTACTGATAACCAGTTTCCAAGAAGATTCACTAAGTAGCCATTGGATAGCGCTCTTTTTTCTCCAGATACACCAAACACAGTCTTTTCTCTATAAAGTTCTTTATAGTCATTACTTGCATTCCAAAAATCTAACTGCTGATTGCTAACTTCATGTGTATTCTCATCGAACTTCTCAACCAATTGATTTGTGATACCCTCTAACGCTTCCATTAGTTCTGCTAATTCACTGAATACAATTACCGATTGACGATAGGAAGATAGTTTCTCGATAGCAAACTTTAACATTCTAGCAAGCTCGTAGGTCTCTGCCATAGAGGAACCGAATATACCAGGTAACCCGTTAAGCGCATCATACCAACCTGGTTTTCCACCCTCCATCTCTATTCCCATTCCATAAGGGTCTAGTGTAGCATATTTTAAGGTACTAAGCAGTAAAATCTTCTCCATTAAATTACCTGTTACAACTTCGCCTTTCCCATATGCACTTCTTAACTTATCATTCTCACAGTCTTTCTTTCTTGCTTTATCAAGGAAGTTATATTGCCTGATTCCATTGTCTGTCTTTACATAACGCTTCTTTCTTGGTAAGAGTGTAACTCTAGTATCAAAATATGTATAACTATAATCTTCAAACAAAAGCTCCTTCTCATTCTCTGGATATACATGAAGATATTCCTCCACAAGATCTAGGTTATATGTCCAATGATCACTCCAATACCCTTCTCCAAACGAATCGGATGTCTCTCCATTCGCTTGTTGAAGCACCATCTCAACAAATTCCTTCTCCTGAACTTCATCCTTCCAATTGCAATCTTCTAACGTCATAAATAGTTGACCTGGAGTAAATTTGCTTCCTAGGAGTTTTAATAATTTAAGCTTACTTGCTTCTGGTACAATTCGTATTATCTTCTCTACTTGCTGCCCTTCTAAGGTATAGCTAACCTTTTCTACCGACAAGGGATTATAACCGTCAATTTGAATCATATTATAGAAAGTTCTTATATTCGCTTCCTTCACATACGGTTGAAAACGTACATCTTCACGACGATTCTGATTCACATCACGGAAATTACCATTTCCTTGTGAGTAGTATTCAGGTAACATACGAAAATAATTATAATCTCTTTCTATATCTCCATGTTTTCTAGAATATAGATAGAATATTTTGTTTTTCGCTAATTCAATTGGATAACCTCCACGCAGAACATTATCAAGATACGTCTGTTTACAATATTCATCAAACAATTCATTTCCTGTCTTTGTCTCAATTGAATTACATATCTCATCGATTAAAGCATTACCTTCTAGTTGCTTTTCAACATAAAATTGTGGTTGTAACCATTTTTCTTTGCAAGTACTAAGAATTGTTTTATTCTCAACTTGACCAAATAGTTCATATAAACAAATCTCTTCTCCAGCCTTTACCATTCTTTTCTCCGCAAAGAAACAGCATGGTAAATTATTCTGTGTTACTTGTTTCTTCTTAATAAGTTCATCTAAGGATTCACTTCTAAGCCCTACTGCCGCATCAAGGCCCGTATCATAATCAAATACAACCGCTGGATCAACAATTGTTGCAAGTTCTTCACCTAGATCATTGATAGCATGTGCAAAGTTTCCTCCTTCAACACCTTGTACACTTGCAGTATCCTCCATACTTACTCGAACTCGATAGTACGGAGTCTTTGTCTCCACATCTTCTACTTGCATCCATGCCTTTGTTGTCTGTCCCATCTCTTTCATGGATCCCATATTCACACCATAAGGAATTACAGCAGGCATACCGTCTAATACTTCAATCATACATTCCTCATCAGACACATTCTTGATGCTTACTTTACGAACTAAGGCACCAACTTTTTCACCTGGTAGGGAATAATATGTTACACTTGTTTCAATCTGTTGTGATTCCTCGTAATGGTTGACTACTAACTCATTCATACCAATCGCCATACTGGTATTTTGGAAATCAGCTTTAAATGGCTCAAAGTAACATCCATCTTTTTTAATAAACGTACGAAATCCTTGAGTCTTGACATTCTGATAAGCTTGATGTGCTGGGAAGAATTCCATAATAGCTCGGTCTTTACAATCCACTCCAAAACTCGTTACACCTTGACCACGATTTACATAATAACACCAAATCGGAATTCCATTCCTACCACTAATACCAGGTAAGAAACTAGCGAATGTAGTTTTCTTTCCATAGTTTTCAATTCTATATCGTTTATTTTCATCTAATATACTGTGTCCTAACATATTCTGTCTCCTTTTTAATAACCGCGATAATCTTTAACGGAGAATCACCTTTATCTGCTGATTCATCTCCTTAACCAAGCTTTGTATATATTCTTTCTTGCATATACAATACTCTTTGTTAATTACTACCTTATCTTGTTCTGTTATGAGCTTATCATTCACATATACCTCAGCTACTTGATATTCTCCGTAATCTCTATCTGCTTCATTCACAAGTACAACCTCTAAGTTATGTTCTGCGAATATTGTAGATATACTAGCTGTTTTTGCTTGATTAAACTGCTCCTTCAATAATTTAGGTTCTATTAATAAGTCTCCACCTAATCCTCTAACACCAAACATCTGGGTTACTACTGTTAACATAAGCCAGCTTGCTGCACCCGTTAGATAATGATACATACCTCTTCCTTTATCATTAAAATATTCTGGTATACCCGGATATATCTTACTCACTTCGGCATTAGAAACTTGTCTATAAAGGCTCTCGATTGCTTTATACCCTTCTTTAACAAAACCTCTTTTGTATAAGGCATTGGCATACATCACTGTCATATGTGAAAATACAGCACCATTCTCTTTATGACCATATGCAAATCCGAACATTCTGCCTAAGTTTAGTTTTAATTCTTTAAAATCGGTATTCAAGCGATATCCACCAACCTCCGCTTTGTACAAATATGCATCCGCGGCATTTGTCATCATCTTCACCTGTTCTGATGTAGCTGTACCCGACATAATTGCGAAAACTTGACTCGTTAACATCATTCGGATTCCTTGTTCAAAAAGGCCTTCCACTTTCTCGCCAGAGTTATCATAATAGCCGTTAAACCAACCGTGGTTATCCGTCTCTGTTTGATTTACTTCAATCCACTCGTTATCCCTTATATGTTGCTTGATCCATTCTGCTTTTTGTTTCAAGTTATTCATTAATTCATCAAGGGAGACTCTTCTTAACTTACCTGATATTCTCTTACTACTTCCTTCACAATACTTTTTTAACAATGACTTCTTCTGTGTCACACTTTCATATAATTCTGCATCTTGCTTAAGCAATATTAATATCTCTTCCGCTATCAGTACTTCATCATTTCCAGATACCATTAGCTGCTTACATAATCTTGTCAATGTTTCAAAGTTTCCTGCATAGGCCGCAGTGAATGCAACACTTTCTCCTCTTTCATTAGCCATATCTAGTGCATCATTCCAGTCTGCTCCTCTAAGTCGCATATGGTTATGGTCACCTACATCGTAAAATGCGGTAAGATTCTCAAGTAAGATATGTTCTAGTACACTGCCTTCATAGACCTTACCATCTTCTGTCATCATGCATTTACTATCAAAACTATGCCAATTGGAATCAATAGCTTCTCCACGCTCTATTTGTTTATCCTTAAAATAAGTTACCTTCTCTAATAGAATTGATAAATCTCCTGTTTGTTGAATATACAAATCCGTAGTAACCAGTGGCCAGAACCCATGATCCATCCACACCCTTGTTATATTGTTTCTATCTGCGATGAATTCTCCTGGCTTTTCTCCTATGATCGTTGCATTACTTCCATCCATTCTTACACCAGCATAATTGTTACATATCGCTTCTCTAACACCACTTGGATCCATTAAGGTGAGAGCTAGACAGTCTTGCCACAAATCTCTCCAACCTCTTCCCCCTTTTCCATAATCATGATGAGGTAGGAAGGAGCAACCATAGATACGTCTTAGAATCGGTTGAAAACTAACCCACTGCATAAAATTATTGAACTTAGAATCTCCTGTTTGAATACTCACATTTCTCTTCTTATCCCAATGTCTTTGCATCTTGTTGTATGCTTTTTCTACTTTAGCTACCGTATCATATTTTTTTATAATCTCCTGAATTGAGTCTGGATCTTTATCCAAACCAATTAATAAGATGAAGCTGCATTCCTCTTGTGGCCTTAATACCATTCTTTCGAATTGAATAGCTCCCATTGCCTCGTATCCATTCAGACTGCAATCCTTTTTCACTACCTGATGTTTATTCAAAATTGCTGTAGGTCTTAGGAAATCCCCGCCTTCACCGATATACTCTTCTACTACCGGATAAAATCCTTCTGGTTTATTACCTTCTCCTGTACAACCAGCCACATAATAGGTCATTTCATTCTTCTGATGACCTCTTTCATCAAATGAAAATGTCGGTTTAACGTACACTCCATACTCTCTTGTCTCAATACGATGGAGTAATGAGGTAACATGGCGATGGTCTCTGATATTGTCTGCTGATCTACCATATATAGGTATTGCAGCTGTAGCTGTAAACTCAAGGTTTTCGTTGCTAATATTGCGTATATCCACCTTCATAATCTCAACGTTATCTTCAATAGGTACAAAAGAAAGAATCTTAGAACCTATCCCATATTCATCTGAAACTCGATACATAGTATGATACAACATACCCACATCAAGTAATGTTTTCTCTTTCTCCTGTGTTAATTGGTTACTTAATTGATACATTGACATTCCTGTTGCTGACCACAAACCTTTTCCTTCTATATCACACCAGAAATTCCTGCTTACCTTATTGTTATGTAAATCCTCACTACTAACAGGTTGTAACACAAAGCTATTCTGATCCATCTTACAGTCTCCACCCAGTAGTGGTGTTACTGAACTTTTCATTCCTGTTTCATTGGCAATAGGAAAATAGAGATAACTTGTATTCTCTGGATCTATTACTCGAAACGTTCCCTTATTGTCTGTAAATTGATATGATAACATACCTTCTAGCCTCCTACCTTCTAAGCTCACTATTTATCCACTTGTATATATTAATTATAAGAACTACAGGGTTTGATTAAAGGTATGTAATTTTTTATTAGGTCTACTTTTTTTAGTTTTCTATCAAATGAAGAATGAAATACAAAAAACCCCCTTTACTGGTTTTGTCCAGTAAAGGGGGTACATATCATAATTAGGTCCCTAGTGGGGTGCATATATTATCATCAAAGATTTATTATTTATTAGTTAAATACTCGTCAATTCCCTTTGCAGCAGCTTTACCAGCTCCCATTGCAAGGATAACTGTTGCAGCACCAGTAACAGCATCTCCACCAGCGTAAACGCCTTCTTTTGAAGTCTGTCCTTTTTCTTCATCTGCTATGATACATTTGTATTTGTTAATGTCTAATCCATGAGTTGTTGAAGAAATCAGTGGATTTGGACTAGTACCAAGTGACATGATAACGGTATCAAGTTCAAGTTCAAATTCTGAACCAGGAACTTCTACTGGTCTTCTTCTACCAGATGCATCTGGTTCACCAAGATCCATCTTAACGCAAGTCATACCTTTAACCCAACCCTTTTCATCGACTAAGATTTCTTTTGGATTAGTAAGTAAATCAAAGATAATTCCTTCTTCTTTTGCATGGTGAACTTCTTCTACTCTAGCTGGAAGTTCAGACTCACTTCTTCTGTACACTATATGTACTTCAGCACCAAGTCTTAATGCGGTTCTTGCAGCATCCATAGCTACATTACCACCACCAACTACAGCAACTTTCTTACCAGCTACGATTGGAGTATCATATGATACGTCAAATGCTTTCATAAGATTATTACGAGTTAAATATTCGTTTGCTGAGAATACACCATTTGCATTTTCTCCTGGAATACCCATGAATTTAGGAAGACCAGCACCTGAACCGATGAATACTGCGTCAAATCCCTCTTCTTCTAATAATTCATCAACTGTTGTTGATTTACCAATAACAACATTTGTTTCAATCTTAACACCTAGAACTTTTACATTCTCAATTTCAGATTGTACTACTGTGTCTTTTGGTAAACGAAACTCCGGTATACCATAAGTTAATACTCCACCTGCTTCATGAAGTGCTTCAAAGATTGTTACATCATAACCAAGTTTTGCAAGATCTCCTGCACATGTAAGTCCTGCAGGACCTGAACCGATTACAGCAACTTTCTTACCGTTCTTCACTTCGGCAGCTTTTGGTTGAATTCCATTCTCTCTTGCCCAGTCAGCAACAAAACGCTCTAACTTACCAATTGATACTGGTTCACCTTTGATACCACGAATACATCTTTCTTCGCATTGTGATTCCTGTGGACAGACACGACCACATACAGCAGGAAGCGCTGAATATTGGCTAATTACATGATAAGCTTCTTCAATGTTACCAGCTTCTACTTCTCTAATAAATCCAGGAATATCAATTGATACAGGACATCCTGTTATACATTTTGCGTTCTTACATTTTAAACATCTAGTCGCTTCGATCTGAGCTTCTTCTTGATTATATCCAAGACATACTTCTTCAAAATTCTTAGCACGAACTTTAGGGTCTTGTTCTCTAACTGGGATTCTAGTTAACATATCCATTAGTCGTTACCTCCACATCCACAACCACCATTCTTATGAGTAGCTCCTTCTTTTTCTTTCAGTATTTCTCTTCCTTCTTGTGTCTTGTACATCTGTTGTCTCTTCATTGACTCATCAAAATCAACAAGGTGTCCATCGAATTCAGGGCCATCTACACAAGCAAATTTAACTTCACCACCAACAGTTAAACGACAAGCGCCACACATACCAGTGCCATCTACCATGATTGGATTCATACTTACAGTTGTAGGGATTCCAAGTTCTTTTGTTAATATTGATACAAATTTCATCATGATAATCGGACCAATAGCAATTACATGATCATAATGTTTGCCTTCATTATTAACTAAGTCTTTAATTTTATCATTAACATTCCCCTTGAAGCCATAGGAACCATCATCTGTTGCTACATATACGTTTCTAGCAACTTTCTTCATTTCCTCTTCAAGAATGATTAAATCTTTGTTTCGAGCACCGATGATACAATCTACATGGTATCCTTGTTCATGCATCCATTTAACCTGTGGATACACTGGTGCAGTACCAACACCACCTGCTACAAACAGGATGCTTTTCTTCTTAAGTTCTTCTGGATCTTCATCAATTAATTCTGATTTACAACCAAGAGGACCTGAGAAGTCTCTGAATGTATCCCCAACTTCATAATCAGCCATTCTCTTTGTAGATTCACCAACAGCTTGAAATACGATTGCTACTGTGCCAGCTTCTCTGTCATAATCACATATTGTTAACGGAATACGTTCTCCTTTTTCATCCATTTTAACAATTACGAATTGACCAGGGTGGCATGATTTTGCTACACGTGGAGCTTCAATATCCATAAGATAGATATTATTCGCTAATAATTCCTTTTTACGTATTGTAAACATATCTTTCCTCCATACATCTCATAATCTAGATGGGAACTATGCAGTTACATTATTCTTCGCAACATAATTTCCTTAATTTGTAACCATTCAGTTGGGTCGATGATATCATCGCTCTACCTAAGTAATGATTATAATTTATAACTCAACAAAAATCCAGTACTTATGACTACTTTTTCGCTTTAATTCTTTAATTTATAAAAAACAGAGTTCTAAATCAAGCGATCTAGAACTCCTTAGTTATTATGATTTAGAAATCAACTTCTGTACCATAGTAAATGCAAGTAAATAATTGTTCCATCTCAGCTGGTGTAATTGTTCTTGGATTTGATCCCGTACAAGCATCACCGACAGCATTTACAGAGATTTCTGCTATTTTTTGTTTGAATTCTTCTTCATTAATACCGAATTCTTTTAATGTTTTAGGAATGCTTAATTTAGCATTGTATTCATCAATTTTATCACATAATGCTTTCACACATTCAGCATCTGTTCCAACGATTCCGATTGATCTAGCGATATCTGCATATCTGTTTTCTGCTTCTTTTGCATTGTATTTAATTACATATGGAAGGTAGATTGCATTGGCACAACCATGTGGAATATGACCAGTTGAGAATGCAGCTCCTGTTTTATGTGCCATTGAGTGAACAATACCAAGTAATGCATTAGAGAATGCTTGGCCTGCAAGACATTGTGCATAATGCATCTGTTCTCTTGCTTCCATATCCCCACCAAATGAACTTGGAAGATAGTCGATTACCATTTGTATTGCTTTGATTGCAAGTGGATCTGTGAATGGCGAATTTAATGTAGATACATATGCTTCAATTGCATGAGTTAAAGCATCCATGCCTGTATGTGCTACTAATTTAGGAGGCATTGTTTCTGCTAAATCAGGATCAACAATTGCAACATCTGGTGTTATATTAAAGTCTGCTAAAGGATATTTGATTCCTTTTGCATAATCTGTAATTACTGAGAAAGCTGTTACTTCTGTAGCTGTACCTGATGTTGAAGGAATTGCTAAGAATTTTGCTTTTTGTCTTAATTCTGGGAATGAGAAAGGTTGAATAATTTCTTCAAAGGTTGTCTCAGGATATTCATAAAATACCCACATAGCTTTCGCAGCATCGATTGGTGATCCACCACCCATAGCGATGATCCAATCTGGTTCAAATTCTCTCATCTGTGCTGCACCTTTCATAACTGTTTCAACGGAAGGATCTGGTTCTACATTTTCAAATAATTGTGTTTCAATACCAGCTTCTTTCAAATATGCTTCTACTTTATCAACGAAACCAAAACGTCTCATTGATCCTCCACCAAGAACTATAATAGCCTTTTTACCTTTTAAGTTCTTAAGTTGCTCCAATGAACCTTTTCCATAATACATATCTCTTGGTAATGTAAATCTCATCATTATGCATATCCTCCTTAAAATTATGTAATACTTTTGATGTTGTATTGTCTATATTATAACACACTTATCATCAAAATCAATACAGGTTATACTTAATATTGATTTATTTTCTTGAGAAAAAACCAGATTTTCATCAATTTTACTTATTTTTTATATTTTTTTGCCATTATTTTTACATATGTATCAATTATTTAATATTTATATTTGTTTTTTTTTTAACTACCTTTTTTTAACTATAATATTTTCTTATAATCTCTTTAGCTTTAACTACATTATGTTCTATGTATTTTCAACGGTTATCCTCTAATAGCTGTTTGTTACATATCTTATGAATTACAGGTATTAACAGCAAACAGAATAATAGCATGATAAACTTCTTTTCTGCTTGTCTACAAAAAATAGCTTACAAAATATTTTGTTTATGGTATAACATATATAAGAAGGTGCTTTACGAAAGAAAAATTAACACTACAAAAAGTGACAATGCTACTTTTTGGGCTCACTATATATCTACTATAATTAATAGGAGGATTTTTATGTACACAATTTTAGTATGCGATGATGATTCTGCAATTGTTGACGCAATCGCAATATACCTAACACAAGAAAGTTATCAAGTACGAAAAGCCTATAATGGGAAAGAGGCACTTGATATTATTCATAATGAACAGATACACTTACTCTTACTGGATATCATGATGCCTATCCTTGATGGTATTCATACCATGATTGCATTACGTGAAGAGGACAACTCAATGCCAATTATCTTCCTCTCAGCCAAATCAGAAGATACGGATAAGATTGTTGGCCTTAATTTAGGTGCTGATGACTATATTACAAAGCCTTTTAATCCTCTTGAATTAACTGCTCGTGTAAAATCAGCATTACGACGCTACACCAAATTCGGTAGTATTCCTGAAAGCAAGAATCTGTATCAAACTGGTGGATTAATTATCGACGACGAGAAGAAAGAAGTTTGGGTTGATAACGAATTAATTAAGTTAACACCTATTGAGTACAATCTTCTTAAATTATTAGTAAAAAACAAAGGTAAAGTATTCTCAATCTCTGAAATCTATGAACAGATTTGGAATGAACCATCCTTTGGTGTCGATAATATCGTTGCGGTTCATATTAGACACATAAGAGAAAAAATTGAAATCAACCCAAAAGAACCAAAGTATCTGAAAGTTGCTTGGGGAATTGGATATAAAGTAGAAGACCTGTAACGTCTCAGGACTACATTAATCATAGTCACATAAATACAATTTGACTATTGTACTATATTTCCGGAGGTTTCCATGAAAAGAATAAAATATTCCCTAACTGTCAAATGGTTTGTTCAAGTTGGGTTAGCCGTATTCGGATTTCTCCTCTTGTTATGTATCTATCATATCTTTCATTATCCCGACTACTATGGAAGCAACGATGAGAAGTTCACAGAAACCTATTATTTTGAGAAAACATTTGCAAAATACAATGAACGAGTAGCCGCTTATGTCATGTACCGCGAAAACGGTTACACGACTACTCTTCTATCAGAGGATGAATTCCCGACGTCTCATATTAATGAAACATTCTTTATGAATGAACTCGTAAGTGACCAAGATAAATTCGAATTCTATAATCAAATTCTTAATGTAAAAGACAGTAATTTCATATATTACGTGAAGAACTTAACTACAGGAGCAGAGTACTATTCTCCAAACTTAGTTTCTGATAAGTATATAAGCCCCTATGATTCATCCGAATCAAATGAAAATAAGGTCCAGACAGAGAAAAATGCAAACACTACTAATACTTCAATAGCAACAGATGACTCTTCCGTATTAGAGGCAAATGTCTCCGATTTCATGAAGAACATATCTAAATGTGATGCTTACCTTGTACTCAACACCAATAGTACAATATACAATACTAACGTTACGAAATGGGGCCTCTTAGATTCTCGTACCCTAGAATGGATGTCCTCTTATGTTAAAACACAACTTTCATCCTCATCTACACAAGCAGATGATACCAGTGATACAGCTGAATCTGACGATACTATATCAGACACTACCGTTCATACAGAAAAGACAGATGATTATGTATTCTACACTGCTACAATCAATGACTTTCCATATAATGGTGATGATTTTTCCTCGGCATATAATAGTTTTCAAACCATGCATCAATCCTATAGAACAGCAATCCTTTACTTGCCAATCATCTTTATTATATTCTTGGCATTCCTAATTCTAGGTGTACAGTTTGCTGGCTATAATAGCAAATCACGGTCCTTATGTTTAACCACTTATGATAAGCTAAATACAGAGACTATGGCTCTAATGATATTGGTTACGTTCTTCTTGTTACTGAATTGTCTATTCCAACTGATTAATTCTAAATTTTCTAATGAGAATGAATACTTTTTACGTTTGTTTGGCATCTATATCTCTATGTATCCAATATTTATCTATAACTTCTTTAGTTTGGTTCGAAGAGTTAAATGTAATACGCTTAGTTCAAACATGTTAGTTGTTCGTATTGGAAACCGATTAAATACTTGGTCACAGAAGTACTTTGCACACAAAGAATTGACTTACCATGCAACCGCAATATGGGCAAGCTTCTTTGTTCTCACACTAATTACTGCCTTATTATTCAAAATTCCTGGATTTACATTCCTCGGGTTCATTGTTCTTTGCATACTTTTTTTACTATTCGGAAGATATCTTCTATTTGCAGTAACTTCTATTAGTTATCTCATTAAGGAAACAAAGAAAATTAGTGATGGTGACTTAACACACAAAATAAATGAGACTGAAGTCACACCAAGTATGCGTGTTTTAAGTAAATATATTAACAATATTAGCGATGGTTTATCCAATGCTGTGGATGAGAAACTAAAAAGTGAACGTTTTAAAACGGAATTGATTACCAATGTATCCCATGATATCAAGACACCGTTAACCTCCATAATTAATTATGTTGATTTATTAAAGAAAGAAGATCTGGGTAACGAAACCGCACTCCAATATATCGAGGTCCTAGATTCCAAATCACAGCGACTTAAGACATTAATTGAAGATTTGGTAGAAGCTTCAAAAGCATCTAGTGGTGCCATTACACTTCAAATGCAAAAACTTAATTTAGTTGAATTAATCAAACAAACAATTGGAGAATTCGAAGATCGTCTTGCGGGGAATGATTTAGAAATCGATCTTGCAGATATAGAAGAGCCCCTATACATCTATGCAGATGGAAGAAGTACCTTCCGTATTCTCGAGAATGTCTTTTCTAATGTTAACAAATATGCGATGAAAGGTACAAGAGTATATATTGACTTAGAAGCAAATGAAGAACAAGTTAGTGTATCTGTAAAAAATATATCTGCAACAAGGTTAAACATTAGTGCGGATGAGTTAATGGAACGTTTCGTACGTGGAGATATCTCCCGTAATACAGAAGGTACTGGACTTGGTTTATCTATTGCTCAAAGTTTAGCAAGCATACAGAGTGGTACTTTCAGCATTGTATTAGATGGTGACTTATTCAAAGCTATTGTTACCTTCCCTAGAATCTATTAAGTAAACAGTAAAAAAGAACAGAAACCGCTTACTTTAATAAACGATTTCTGTTCTTTTTTTACCACTTCTCTACTTTTCTTGGATCTTCTTTGGTTATATCTTTGGCACTCTCATATATAACACCTACTAAGTCTAAGATTCTTTTCCATTGTGACTCTGACGCATCCACAAAATAATAATTCTTAGTGCCTTCTCTTCTCATATTAATCATTCCTGCATCTTTAAGAATACGCAAGTGGTGTGATACCGCAGGTCTTGAAAGATTGGTCTTTTTGGTGATCTCACCTACACGAATCCCATTACAATCGCTTTCAAGCAGAGCAATAATAATCTGTTGTCTTGTTTCATCACCTAACGCAAGAAATGGCTTTCTGCATTCTTTAAGTTCATCGGCAATCTTTTTCATTCTCCACTTACATTTTTCCATATTTGTACTCCTTGTGCATCTACAAAGTTATTGTATGTGGTTTAATTTCAGGTTCATATGTAGACTTACTTCTATCTGGTATCGTCTCATCTGTTCCCACACTACCACATTGGAGCGCATGTATTACTATTTCCATTCAAAATTTTCCTTTCCTGCTCCACATTCAAAATGATACTTTACTATTCCTAGATCAATTTTAGAGTAAAAGCCCATCAATGCTTTTGCATCCACTTTACCATCTTCTAGTGATATCAGGAATTTCTGTTGGTTCATCGCCGTTGGCGCAAGTGATGCTGCTTCCATACCGCGTTTAAACCATTCAGGCATAGATCCTTCCACCTTACATAACTGCGTAATCTCTTTTGTTTTATGAGGAACTCCCTGTGTTTTACCATAACCTAGAGCGATTACTAAGTATAGTTTTTCACCCTTATCAATTCTACATTCACTTTTACCTTTACTATAAGTCATAGCCACCCAACACGTATTAAGTCCAAGTTCTTGTGCTTTAAGAACGACCTTTTCACCATAATAACCTAACATTTCTTCTATGTTCTTAGACTTCTTTCCAACTATAGCAATATAGTTACGCACATTTTCAAATTTCCCGTAATGCGCCATTAATGAATCAAATGCTTTGGGTTCATCAAAACATGCCTGTATGTGTAGTCCACTTTCTTGATTGCATTCACTTATACATTCTAATAATTCTTTTCGATTACTCCCTTCTATTCTCTTGTCAGTATAACTTCTAACTGAATGTCTTTCTTTCATTAAATTTATGATATCCATAATATACATACTCCTTTTTCCTGTTTACTGGTTTAAATCTTTGAACGATTATAACATAAATATCTCAATTGTGTTCATTGGTAAAGAAAATCGATACCAATAATTTTTCTAAGACTAAAACAAGAATCAACAGTAATACAAAAAAACCCAGGACTTAATGCCCTGGATCTTTTGTATTATTGAAACATATTTTCTTGATATCCATCTAATGTTGCAAGATAATTATTCTTAAAACGTTTATCTCTACTCACATCTTCTCCAAACCATTCCGGAGGAACAAATTCGCTTGCCGCGTCTTCACTCGGGAATTCAACTTCTACAAAATATAATCCATCCAGTTGTTCCCTAAAGATATCTAATTCTGCTTTCAATCCATCTGTTAATGGAATGATGTAGCGTGTCTTAGCAATTATATGGTCATCTACTTTTGTTTTAAGATGTTCATAGCCAGTTTCATTCAGTGGTACTTCTACTTCATTGGATATACATGCATTCTGGCTCTGTTTATCCTCTATTCCAAATTTTGATTTGTACGTTAATATATAATCCTCATTACTACGACGAATTCGTACAATAGGATTCGTACACAGATAGCCTTGCTCGATTATTTTCTTTTCGTACGAATCTAGGTTTTCTGGTAACTGTTTTACTCTATATTTCTTCTCTATTTCCATGGTATACCTCTTTTCAATTAGGCGTGGATATTTGTAATCATCTCATCTTACTCATAACGAACAACTTACTTTGTAAGCTGTTCGTTAAAAACTACGTATTTACTGAAAAAGTAATTAATGATTACTACTACAACATTCATAATAGCTTTAATCAGCATATTGTTTACGAATAGAAGATCAACACATACAAACATAGCCGCTTCTTCTACTAAGAAAGAGATAAATCTTGCAGTAAAAAATCTTCCAATTTGTAATATTTCACCAATCAACTCTTTTTTTGTTGGTTTGAATACATATTTGGCATTTGCAAAATATGCAAACAACATTGCTACTATCCATGCAAACGCATTTGCTATAAGATTAGCAATTCCACAGATATTACATAACCAGTAATACGCAGTAAGATTCACACCTGTAGTAAGTGTTCCAACGATAATATAGGAAATCGTCTCTTTCTGATTTAGTATTTCCCAAAAGCGGCGTATTTTATCAATCAGAAGTTGACGCTTCTCTTTCATCTCATTGGTTACATTCATCTCTTGACTATACTTCATAACCCTTCCCTTATTAACCTCTACCTTTTTTAATGCATTTTCATTTAAATCATCCCAATTTTATCATATCATCCCATTATTTCCAAGTAGGACAATCTTAACTTTTTCTTAAGGTAGTTTTTGTTATTTCTGACGGTATGTACTTAAGAAATCAGCTAATTTATCTGTTGCACTCTTTAATTCAATAACATTTGGTAAATATACGATTCTAAAATGATCTGGATCTTTCCAATTAAATCCTGTCCCCTGCACAATTAATACTTTCTTTTCACGCAAGAAGTCTAGGGCAAATTGTTCATCATTCTTTATATTAAACTTCTTACTATCTAATTTAGGGAAGATGTAGAATGCTGCCTTTGGCTTAACTACCGAAACCCCTGGGATTTCCTTTAATGCATTATAAACAAATTCTCTCTGTTCGTACACCCTTCCACCTGGAAGTAATAATTCATCTGCACTTTGATAACCACCTAAGGCAGTTTGAATAATATATTGTGACGGTACATTGGAACATAATCTCATAGAGGCTAATAGATTAATTCCTTCAATATACCCTTTTACTTTTGATTTATCACCACATAAGCACATCCAGCCACTTCTAAAGCCTGCAACACGATGTGATTTAGATAAACCATTGAACGATATCGTGAATAAATCTGGTGCTAAGGAAGCAAGCGCTGTATGCTCAAGATCATCCATAACTAAACGATCATAGATTTCATCAGCAAACAGAATCAACTCATGCTCTCTTGCTACTTGCACGATTTGTTCAAGTATTTCTTTCGGATATAGCGCACCTGTGGGATTGTTTGGATTAATAACTACAATGCCTTTTGTTTTACTAGTAATTTTCTTTTTAATATCTTCAATATCTGGATTCCATTCCGACTGTTCATCGCAAACATAATGCACCGCTTTCCCACCAGCAAGATTTACCGCAGCTGTCCATAATGGATAATCTGGCATAGGAACCAACATCTCATCCCCGTCATTTAATAGACCTTGCATAGCAAGAACAATTAGTTCACTTACACCATTACCAGTATATATATCATTAATTCCTACATTCGGAATCCCTTTTAACTGGCAATATTGCATTATTGCTTTTCTTGCAGAAAAAATCCCTCTAGAATCTGAATACCCTTGCGCATTGTGTAAATTGTATACCATATCATGAATAATCTCATCCGGTGCATCGAATTGAAATGGTGCCGGATTACCAATATTCAATCTTAGAATGTCAACCCCTTCCTCTATCATACGGTTTGCTTCGTCCATCACTGGACCTCTTATATCATAACATACATTCTCTAACTTACTTGATTTTTCAAAAGTTCTCATACTTACCCATTCCTTTCTTTGTAATGCTCGAATTTTGATATAGGTTTTCTAGATGGGAATTTTATATAAAAGGTTTTCTTTTACATAGTCAAGACCACCAGCTTAGCTGGTGGCTTGCTCTGCCCCTATAAGGGGCTATTTCCTGCTTGCGCCCGGGAGCGCCTGATGGATTTGCCAACCGCA
>JAHAJA010000035.1 GCA_018372435.1 Clostridiales bacterium
CTCACGATAGACACCCTTGCTGTTCAGCTATGTGTTTCCCATTGCCTAGGTACACTCGGGACATTCACCCGTTAGAGTTTGCCCATGTCGGGCAAACCACAAAAAGGCGCAAGCTGTTAAGCAAGCGCCTTCGTTCAACTCTAATTACTATAATTTTAAATATTATCAAAATAAATTCTATTTACATAGGAACAAATTTATACATATAGCTAAAGCTAGCAAATAGGTAAGGGCGGTATATAATTTATAGGTTAATATTGACTGTATGGTATTTTCCAGAATTTCTAAATTCATCAACAAATGGACCAGCTTTTGATAGATAATTAGTAGCATTAAAACCAGTATATTTTATTTCTCCATTTGATTCATATGTAAATATTAGATATGTATGTACCTCTCTGATATTTTTTTGTTTAGCACGTCCACCAACCATTGCCCCTAATGTACCAAATAGAACAGCACCACCAACAGCGCCTCCAATACTAGAAACATACTGCTTTTGAATTTCAACATCTGTTTTTAAACAAACATCAGTTACTTTATTCTTGTCAAGATTAAACGTTAATCCATTTGAAATAATTTCATATTTATTTGGAGTTGAATAGATATTACAAGATACGTTCTCTGGAATTGGTAATCCGTTTACATGTGACAGACATGCAAATAAGGAAGCGCTTTTTTCTGCCATAATGTTATTAATAAGGATTTTTTTCTTCCTTTTTACTTTTGCTGTACCTATAACCATGCGAATACAAAATAATAAAAAAATCAATATGAATATAATAACAACGATTGATGGCAGTAATTCACCAAGTGTAGTTTCACCTATTTTCTGATTCACAAATACACCTCTCATTCTGTAATATAATGTATATAGTATACTATTATATGCCAAAATATTCAATCATAACAAAAAAGGCGATAGCTGTTAAGTAAGTGCCTTTTCGTTCAACTCTAATTCCTATAATCTTAAAAATTATCACATGATTAATTGATATAAACAGATTTGTACAATGAATATCTTAAAGTTTAGAACAAAGTATATTTTTATTCATGCGCTGAGATCGGTAAGAGAGTGGAGACAGTTTGGCTTAATTATGAAATACCAGGGATTGGCAATCGAGCTTGTTTATGTAGAGAAAGGTTTTAATACAAAAGGCCCACCTAATAAGATGGGCCGGAAAAAATATTATTGTGAGCAGTATTTAGAAATTAAATCTAATAAATCGCTTAAGTTACATGATTGAAAAAAATTAAACATAATTTTATCCTCCTTTGAATGACTACTGTTTCTTAGGAACAAATTAATTGTAACACTTATGTAACAAAATTGTAATATTTAATTAATGGAATACAAAGTAATAAGTGGTAAGAAAGTATATTACTATTACAACAGCACAAGATGAAACAATTAGAGATGAATGCATTCTTTCAGTATCAAAAAAATAAGAGCCATGATGGCTCTTATAAAAGGGGGGGGAGGTTTATGAAAAAAATCTATCTATATAAAAAGGTTATTAGCTTCCTTTGATAAATTAATAATAACATTCATTTGTGTAGTAAGTATGGAACATTAATGAAGAATATGTGAACGTTCTGAAAACATTTTGAGCCGTAAGTTTTAGTTGTATCAGTGTAGAAAGGTATACCCACCTCGTTGTTAACAATCACAATTCGAAGAGCAAGGATCATCACACTTTTCCGAGCGATTACAACATTCCTTTTGAAAACTTTCATTTGCAAGGATAGTAGCAATTGTATCACCTAATTGGGTTAAGGCAGCAGCTAGTAATTCAAGTTCTTCCTCTGATAAACAATTTGATAATGTACAAGCGATACCGGTTATGGTAGCAACTAAACTACAAGAATTCATAGTATTTCCTCCAAGTATCATAAATCATTACTAGATATATATGATTATATAGCAAGTATTAATGCAAAAAAGAAAGCATTTTATATTGAAATGAATAGTTAAGTTATATTTAACAATACTAATAGCGAAACTAGTTTGAGTCATTTAGAATATGAAAGATTGATTGTGAGGTAGCATATGGACAAGAAACAAACGTTAAAAACGGAAGCTAAGAAAGACAACGAGAAGTTTAATAGTATTACGAACAAAGTTAAAGTAGAGAATCAAAATCAGACACATAATGTACGTGAAGAAGGCATAGGTAGAATAGGAAAGACGAGATAATTGTGTACTTTTTGAAAAAGTGTAACATATAATAACTTTAATCTTGTTAATTTCGTATATGTTGTCTAAGAAAGGATAGAAAATATTGTCATATTACAGTTTGACTATTAAAAAGAAATATGATATAACTATACCATTCACTAAATGAAACTTATAAGAAATGTTTTTGCAATAGATCTAGCCGCCACTTTCTATTGTAATAGTTAAAGGAGTCGTGTGTATGGAATCTGTAGAAATCAAATTACAGGCACCAGAAGATGTAAAGGAACTAGTAGCAGCAGCTGAGAAATGTGATTTTGATATTGATGTAATTTACCAAAGAATTATTGTTGATGCAAAATCCTTTCTAGGAGTATTAAGTATGGGATTACAGAAATCTTTAATAGTATCTTGCCACGGATATGATAAAGAATTTTCCAATACATTAAGAAAATACTCTGTTATGTAATTACAAGGTTAATGGTGTATGTTTACAGAGAATAAGAGTCATCGCTTGCGATGGCTCTTATTTAATTTAGATAATGTTAAATTTTTCTTCGCTTACAGAAAACATGTGTTTAAATCAGGAACTTATAGTATATGAATTAAATCGTCTGGTTCAAGTGGTTTACTATATAGATACCCCTGAATAAGATCACAGTTCTTTTCTTTTAATAAGTTTAATTGATTACTATCTTCAACACCTTCGGCAACAACTTTTACATCAAGATTATGAGCAAGAGAGATAATAGCCTCAGCCACGTAGTTATCTTTCTTATTCAAGTTAATCTTATCGATGAATGCCTTATCAATCTTAAGTGTATTAATAGGCATCTGTGTAAGATAATTAAGAGATGAGTAGCCAGTACCAAAATCATCGAGAGAGATGCGGATACCTATACTCTGTAGTTCTTCTAGTATGGAAACGGCATCACGGATTGAGGAGGCTATTGCACTCTCTGTAATCTCAAGTTCCAAATATTGTGGAGATAAGCCTGTTTCCTTTAGAATATCAACAACAAGAGTTACGAATCCCTTCTGATTAAGTTGTATCGTTGATATATTAACTGCGACTATGCAGAATGGAAAACCATTATTCTGCAGGTGTTTATTAAATCTACAAGCTTCTTTTAAAGCCCAGGAACCTAGGTCTTTAATCATACCACTTTCTTCTGCGATTGGAATAAACTCGGTAGGAGATAAGTTTCCAAGAGTCGAATTCTTTATTCTCATAAGAGCTTCAAAACCAATAATTTTCTCCAAAGCAAGATCGAATTGGGGTTGGTACACCAGATAGATTTCATTGCTTTCAATGGCATGTCGTAAAATCTCTATTATTTCTGAATGTCTACTGATTTCTTGTTGCATGCTTTCATCGAATAAGGTAAGTCGATTCTTACCCGTGTCCTTTGAGCGATACATGGCTATGTCAGCATTCTTGATTAATGTATTGTACTGGACACCATTTAGTGGATACAAAGAAACACCAATACTCATAGATATATAGATGAAAGTACCATTAATATTAATTGGTTCTTTGAACTTTTCTAAGATATTTTTTGCAAGGTTAAGTGCCTCTTCTTGTGACGAGATATTTGATTTAAAGAATAAGAATTCATCACCGCCTGCTCTTGCTAACAAATCGTTATTTTTTAAAAAATAGTTTAGGCGTTTTGCTGTTTGTATTAGTAGTTCATCACCATAATCATGACCTAAGGTATCATTAACTGTTTTAAAATTATCTAGATCAACAAAATATATGGAATGTGCTTGTGTACAACCTGGTTCACGATTTAATGTAATATTCAAGTAATCGTAAAATGCAGCCTTATTAGGTAACTTGGTGAGTGAATCATGGTAAGCAAGGAATTCAATATGTTCATAGTTAGAGCGTAATTGCTCCTCTTTTACCAATAGCTTTTTATGAACGAAGGATAACTCATCATAATTGGATTTAATAATATGTAGCATTTTGTTAAAACTACGGGAGAGTTCACCAAATTCATCTTTTGTTTTCACATTACATAGTACAGTCAAGTTACCATCAGCCGCCTGTCGCATACAATCACGAAGATTAAGAAGCGGATTGGTAAAGCTTTTGGCAATCTTCCTGCTTGATATTAAGATAATAAGAAGTAGAAGAATAATGCTAACAAAAACAATTGTGATAGCATAGGAATAGAACGTATATATTAAAGTACTATCTTGTGAGATAACAAAGTACCAATCTAAATTATCAATTAGGTGGTAAGCATAGATACTACCAGAATACATAGCTCCTACAGTAACATATCCAGACAAAGGGTCCTCTTGTATCGAAGTTTTGAAGTTAGATTTAAACGTAGAATTCTCTTTTTGTGAATGTTCTAGTTTACCATGTGAAAAGAGATAACTACCACTAGCATCTGAAAGAGACGCAAAATTGGACTGTCCTAATTCGAGACTATTAAAATATTCATCAAAGAATTTAACATCTATAGTCAGTATGATATAGCCTATAATTTGATTGCTTTGATCTTGAAAAATAGGTGAACCAATGTCGATATAAGAATTATCTACATCTAAGCTAGGATAATAATCGGCTGGAACCGAGGTACTAGTAACCTCTTTCGTTTTAGCAATCTGTTGAATGATCGGAAGATTGTAATTATTGTTTAATATTTCTTCGTTAGTAGAATTAACAATATCACCGTAATTATCATATATAGATAGCATTTTGTAGCAGGGATTTAGGCTCAGTTTTTGTTTCAATGCCTTTTGTGAATTGCGATACAGAATGGAATAATCGGTTTTGTTAGGATTCCTTGTGATAGAACAGAAGTTAACAATATCATTTTGTTTTGCTAAAAAGGAGAGCTCTGTTTCTTGCGTATGAAGAAGACTGGTAATAATCTCTGAGCCGGATCTAGCATTGGCTTGTAAGTTGGCAAGACGATCGGATTGATCCTTTTTACCATAAAAAAACAAGGTAATCGTTGTAATGATTACAAAGGGGATAATTGAAAAAATAATTAATATAGTGTTTAGCTTTGATTTCATCACAATGCCACTCCTTAAGTATACCAAATTAGTATTTAGAAATAGAATAGATATAATTCATAACCAAAATATATATAGGGATATTCTAACAAGAAAAAAATGGAAAATCAAGAAAATATAAGTCAAATAAAGAAAAAGATTATAGGTATTTATACCTATAATCTTTGAGTGTACTATATAAGGTTTGAAATTAAATTTTATTAATTGAAATAGTATAAGAAGCATGGAAGGTTTCACCTGGTGCACAATGATTACCCCAAGCACGGTTCTCTAAGGTATCTGCATAATGCTCACTATCACAGCGTCCATACCAAGGCTCGATACAGATAAAAGGAGCTTCTTTTTTAGCCGGAGACCATATACCGAATAAAGGAGCATTGAAGTCTACTGTTACATAAGGTTTCTTATCTGGTGTTAGGAATGCAACAGAATGGGACTGATTATCCTCAATAACTAAAGCGTCTTCATCGAATAGATGTGAATGAATGGCTAAAAGTGAGTCATCTAGTGGAAGCGTATACGTTTCATCTATAGCGAGACCATCTTCGCTAATTTTACGAATGGTTAATGGGTTGCTTGTATCAAATTGTATGTAATAATCGCTTTGTTTTTCGCCTGATGTGAGAGGGCAATTGAAGGCTGGATGACCTCCGATTGAGAAATGCATCTCTTTGGTGTCTGCATTAGTGACATCCCAAATAACCTCGATCGTATTGTCCTTTAGTTGATAGGTGATATCAAGAATGAAAGTAAACGGATACTGCTTCATTGTCTCAGGTGTCGATGTTAGTCGATGTTTTATTGAAGTTTCACTAACCTCGATACATTCGAATTCCATATCTCTTGCAAAACCGTGTTGTGACATAGAATATTCTTGTCCATTGTATTGATAGCACTTCCCCTTAAGGCCTCCTGCAATTGGAAATAAAATCGGTGAATGACGTCCCCAGTAGGTTTGATCAGCATTCCATAGATAGGATTGCCCAGTTTGTGCGGAAACGATGGATGATAATTCAGCGCCAAGGTCATTAACGGTTATTGATAAGAACTCATTTTTTAGTGTGTGTTGTCCCATATGTATTCTCCTTCTTATATGAACGATAAGATAATATTCGATTACCTTATTAATATGAAAAAGAGTCAGAATATTCTGACTCTTTTGACCTGTTTTTTAAGTAAACTTCAGTATCTAGCTTATCATATCTCTTAATAAAAGTCTAGTATTATTTATAAAATACGTGTATGATAGGATTCACCCAGTAAATTAGCCACCCTTATCTCCATTTTGAATCGAAAGGAGTGGGATTAGAATGAACAAAGAAATGCAAGAAACAAAAAGTAAGAGTTTAGAAGAGATGGAGGTGGGAAACGAGGAAGAATGGAAGAAGGAAGAAGCACATCTATCAGGTTGTGAAGAAGTTATCCTATCGAATATTGATACGTTAATCGTTCAGGTCAAGCAGATGCAAGTGCAGACGAAGGAGATGTATGATAATTATCGATCAGATAACCCGGAGCTTCACAATGAACTGGTTGTGGGAATGGATTTGCAATCGCAAGCCGAAAAGAGTTTACGAAAGAACTTATTAGCGAAAGATAAGCCGTATTTTGGCAGAATTGATTACATGGAGCATGGAGAAGAGAAAGAATTTTCCTTATATATAGGTAAGAATGGAGTAATGAAAAGTCCATCTGAGCTTCTAATTGTTGACTGGAGAGCTCCGATTGCCAGTGTATATTATGATAGTGATATAGGAGAAAGTTCCTATCCATCACCATTAGGAGAGACAATCTATGTAGACTTAGGGTTGAAGAGAACCTTTGAGATTAGCAAGGGAGTCTTAAAGGATTTCTATGACGCTAATGTCATAGCCAATGATGAATTCCTCACCAAATACCTAGGTAAGAATAAAGAAGCTGTCTTAGGGGAAATTATCGCGACAATACAAAAGGAACAGAATGATATTATACGCGATACGCCTTGGCATAATATAGTTGTTCAAGGGGTTGCTGGTAGTGGAAAGACTACGGTAGCAATGCATAGAATCTCATATATTCTATATAACTTCAAAGAAAAATTCCATTCAGATGAGTTCTATATAATAGGAAGTAACAAGATGTTACTGAATTATATTACAGGAGTGTTACCAAACCTTGATGTCTATAATATTAATCAGTTAACAATGCAAGAGTTTTTCTCTGGACTTATAGAAAAAGAAATGTCTAAGAAGAAGGGCTACAAGATGACAGATGCCTTCCAGAAATCACGTAGTAACAGTAACAATGAAGTAGAAGCAGGTTACAAACGAGTTAAAGGATCCTTGCAGTTGCTAAAGGCACTGGAAATGTATCTAGAACAGTATATATTCGAACATATACCAATGAAAGAAATTGTGTATAAAGGAAAAACCTTGTATACCGCTGAGGAGATTAAACAATCTTTACAGACATTTAAGCAATACTCTTATCAAGAAAAGATTGATATGATGAACAAGCGATTACTGACGAAGATTCGTAATATGAATGAGATGCTTGGAGAAGAGAAGGAAGTAATAAAACGCGAATGTAAACTATATAAGGATTACTTTGGCAAGAAGAATGAGAAGATTGATCTCTATAGAGTATATAAGGATTTCTTAGAAGATTTATATGTTAATTACGATAAGTATGAGGCAGCAGGTATCAAACTTCCTAACAATACTGAGATTTTACAACGTTTGAAGGATACCTTTGAAGAGAAAGAGATTGATTTATATGACCTAGGCCTAATAGCGATAATCAAGAAGGCATTGAGAGACACCGTAGATTTTCAATATGTGAAACATATCGTAGTGGATGAGGCGCAGGACTTTGGTGTAATCGCTTATGGAATTCTAAAACGTCTCTTTCCGGATTGTACATTTACTATTATGGGGGATGTTTCACAGAATATTCATTATGATACGGGTATGAATGATTGGAAAGAGTTACGAGAGCAAGTGTTTAATCCTGATAAGGATCTATTCTATACATTAGCTAAGAGTTATCGAAATACGGTTGAAATCTCCAATTATGCCAGTCAAGTATTAGCAAAATGTTCGTTTGAGACTTATGCAATTGATCCTGTCATTCGTCATGGACAACCAGTTATAGTTGAGAAATATCAGGATTTTGAGGAAAATATAGAAGCAACCGTTTCTTATATTAACAAGATTAAAGCAAGTGATTATGATACCATAGCCGTAATCTGTAGAACAGTTGAGGAAACAAAAACAGTATATGAGGCATTGAAGGATAAAACAGAAGTGGAACCTTGGAAAGAGGATATGGAAGAGCTTAAATTCACCAATGGCGTCATGGTGTTACCAATTCATATGACTAAGGGTTTGGAGTTCGATACGGTAATTCTATGGAATCCAGATACAAAGAATTACGACTATACAGACGCTGAAGCCAAGCTATTATATGTTGCGATAACTCGTGCATTACATGAGTTGTATGTATTGTGTTACGGGGAGCTATCAAAACTACTAGTTTAAAATTATGTTTTTGTTACAATAATAATGTTCCATAGTAAATTCTTCTATATGCATAAAATTGTAGAAATTTATACACGTATATAGTATTCTATATAAGAAAAATTATAGTAAGGAGAAGATAATTATGAAGTTATTTAATTCAATATTATCATCTATGAATGATTTTTTGTATGAGAATATATTAATCGTGTTATTAGTAGGGGTTGGTATATTCTTTACAATTACTACAAAACTTGTTCAAATTAATATGATTCCTGAAGGATTTCGTACACTTTTAGAAAAGCAGGAAGACAATAAAGAAGGTGTGTCCTCTTTTCAAGCGCTAATGATATCTACAGCTTCAAGAGTTGGAACTGGTAATATAGCTGGTGTAGCTACTGCACTAGCGGCAGGTGGTGCGGGTTCTATCTTTTGGATGTGGTTATTAGCGATAATCGGAAGTGCTTCTGCATTTATAGAAAGTACATTAGCACAGATTTATAAAGTAAAAGATGAGAAGGGGTATCGTGGTGGCCCGGCTTACTATATGCAAAAGGCTTTGGGTCAGAGATGGCTAGGTATCTTATTCGCTATCTTACTTATAATTTGTTTTGCTTATGGGTTTAATGCATTACAAGCATATAATATTAGTTCAGCATTTGAATATTATGGACAAACTGACAATGCAAAAGAAATTACTGCTATCGTTATAGGAATTGTATTGGCTGTGATTACTGCATTAACTATATTTGGTGGAATGCATCGTATCGGTATCATTACATCTTACTTAGTACCCATTATGGCAGGAATTTATATTCTTCTAGGTATTTATATTACCATTGCAAACCTAGATAAAATGCCTGAGATTTTTCGCACCATCTTTTCTGAAGCCTTTGATTTTAAAGCACTTTCAGGAGGGTTAGCAGGTACTTGTGTTATGCATGGTATCAAACGTGGTTTATTCTCCAATGAGGCTGGTATGGGCTCTGCACCGAATGCTGGTGCAGCAGCAGAGGTATCACACCCGGTAAAGCAAGGTTTAGTACAAATGATTTCCGTTTATATCGATACCTTAGTCATTTGTACTACAACAGCTATGATGATTTTAGTTTTTGATGGATATGCAGATGGATTAACAGGAATTCCACTAGTACAAGAAGCATTAAGATCTGAAGTAGGTAGTTTAGGAATTCATTTTATTAATTTATCAATTTTCTTATTTGCATTTAGTTCTGTAATTGGCAACTACTCCTATGCAGAATCAAATCTTAAATTTATTAAAAATAATAAGATAGTATTATTTATTTTCCGCTGTTCCTGTCTAGTTGCAATTTTATTTGGGGCAGTAGCAAGTTTTGATATGGTATGGAACTTAGCAGATGTGTCCATGGGACTAATGGCAATTGTAAATATTATCGCAATCGTGTTGCTTTATAGAATTGCTATAAAAGCACTTAACGATTATAAAGAACAAAAAAGACAAGGAAAAGATCCCGTATTCTATGCAAAAAAACTTGGTATTAAAAAAACGGATTGTTGGGATGAGTAAGATAACTTTAAAGAAAAAAGATTCGACCTTGACAAAATTCTATGAAATGTTATAGAATGAGACTTAACATGAATATTGAACGAACAAAGATTAGGAGTATTAAGAGTTTTGGTGTTCTCAGAGAACTGTCGGTAGGTGCAAGACAGTAACATTCGGCTCCCAACTCGCCTAGGAGTTCCTTGATTGAACCATATGGTTAACGCATATAGTAGGTCAAGGCGGGAAATCCCGTTATAGATACATGAGTGCAGAACGTTATATAGATGTTCTGAACTAGAGTGGTACCACGAATGGACTATAAGCCTTTTCGTCTCTAGATATGGAGATGAAGGGGCTTTTTTTATTTATTGGTGAGGGTGTCAAGAACCCACCCAAAAACTTGCCTTCGTCAATATGCACATTCACATACTTATCTATAAATCATGCAAATTGACGAATCAAAATATAAAACAATACACTCCACTATGGGATTCAATATTCAATTAATAAAGTACTAGGTAGAACAAAATATGTTCTATTTCAATAAGGAGGATATATCATGTCAGTTACGTACAATCCAAAAACGATTGAGAAGAAATGGCAAGGCATCTGGGAAACAGAAAAAGCCTTTAGGGCGGGAGATGATTATTCAAAGCCAAAATTCTATGCATTAGTTGAATTCCCTTATCCATCAGGACAAGGTCTTCATGTAGGTCATCCAAGACCATATACAGCACTTGATATCATTGCAAGAAAAAGAAGAATGCAAGGGTATAACGTATTATATCCAATGGGGTGGGATGCTTTTGGTCTTCCAACAGAAAACTATGCAATGCAAAATCACATTCATCCAAAAGAAGTAACGAAGAGAAATGTAGCTAATTTTAAAAGCCAGTTACAAAACCTTGGTTATTCTTTTGATTGGGATCGTGAAATCAATACAACGGATCCAAACTACTACAAATGGACACAATGGATTTTCCTTAAATTATTCGAACAAGGGTTAGCTTACAAATCAGAGATGCCAATTAACTGGTGTACTTCTTGTAAGGTAGGTCTTGCAAATGAAGAAGTAGTAAATGGTAAATGTGAACGTTGTAATAGCGAAGTTGTTCATAAGGTTAAGAGCCAGTGGATGCTTAAAATCACAGAATATGCAGACAAATTAATCAATGACCTAGATGAAGTTGATTATATTGATAGAGTTAAGGTATCACAAAAGAATTGGATTGGCCGTAGCGAAGGTGCAGAAGTTGACTTCAAATTAGCAGGAAGAGAAGATAGCTTACGTATCTACACAACTAGACCAGATACTTTATTCGGTGCAACTTACATGGTAATCTCACCAGAGCACCCTATGATTGATAAATACAAAGAAGAAATCAAGAACTTTGATGCAATTGTAGAATACCGTGAATTAGCTGCGAAGAAATCTGATTTCGAAAGAACTGAGTTAGTAAAAGAAAAGACAGGTGTGTGTGTCGAAGGAATTACAGCAATTAATCCTGCAAATGGAAAAGAGATTCCAATCTGGATTTCTGATTATGTATTAATGACTTACGGAACAGGTGCAATTATGGCAGTTCCAGCACATGATGAACGTGACTGGGAATTTGCTAAGAAATTCGACCTTTCAATTATCGAAGTAGTTGCTGGTGGAGATGTTCAGGAAGCAGCATTTACGGATACAGCTACAGGTAAATTAGTGAACTCTGATTTCTTAAATGGATTGGAAGTAAAAGATGCTAAAGTTAAGATGATTGAATGGCTTGGCGAAAAAGGCATTGGCAAAAAGAAAGTAAACTTCAAATTAAGAGACTGGGTATTCTCACGTCAAAGATATTGGGGTGAACCAATTCCACTTGTACACTGTGATTGTTGCGGATATGTTCCAATTCCAGAAAGTGAATTACCATTACAACTTCCTGAAGTAGAGACATATGAGCCAACAGATAATGGTGAATCACCACTTGCCCATATGACGGACTGGTTAAATACACCTTGTCCTAAGTGTGGAAAACCAGCGAAGAGAGAAACCGATACGATGCCTCAATGGGCTGGATCATCATGGTATTTCTTACGCTATATTGATCCTACGAATACAGAAGCTTTCGCAAGCAAAGAAGCACTTGACTATTGGATGCCAGTAGACTGGTACAATGGTGGTATGGAGCATACAACACTTCACTTATTATACTCTAGATTCTGGCATAAGTTCTTATACGATCAAGGACTAGTAAGCACCAAAGAGCCTTATCAAAAGAGAACTTCTCATGGTATGATTCTTGGTGAGAACGGTGAGAAGATGTCTAAATCTCGTGGAAATGTTGTAAACCCAGATGACATCGTAAATGAATTCGGTGCGGATACACTTCGTACGTATGAGATGTTTATTGGTGCTTTTGAATTAAGTGCAGCATGGTCTCAGGAAGGTGTTAAAGGTTGTAGAAGATTCCTAGATCGTATCTGGAAACTTCAAGATATGATTGTAGATGGAGAAGGATATTCGAAAGAATTAGAAACTAAGATGCATCAAACAATTAAGAAAGTAAGTGGGGATTTTGAAAATCTTAAATTCAATACTGCAATTGCTGCAATGATGTCTCTTGTTAATGATTTCTACAAAGTAGGTAAGGTTACAAGAGGAGAGTTTAAGACCTTATTAATCTTAATGAATCCTGTAGCCTCTCATATGACAGAAGAACTTTGGGAAATGATGAATTACGGTGGAAGATTGTATCAAACAACTTGGCCAGAATGGGATGAAGAGAAAACAGTTGAATCTACAATTGAAATTGCAGTTCAAGTTAATGGTAAAGTAAAAGATACAATAACTGTAGAAAAAGAAGAAGAACAAGATAGCGTTAAAGAAAAAGTATTCGCTTCTGATTCTGTTAAAGCAGCAGTAGAAGGAAAGAATATTGTGAAAGAAATCTACGTTAAAGGTAGAATCTATAATATCGTTGTGAAATAAGAAATAAATTATAAAGAACCAAAAAGAACTTGGCTAAATGCCAAGTTCTTTTTGGTTTAAGAACATAATTAAATTTCCCGCGATAGAAAGGAGAGGAGCGAGGATTTATGTAACACATTCTTATTTTATTTCATCATCATACGTTTCATCATATCTAACTTCATCTTATCCTGCGGAGACATATCCTTACTAAGAACCTCAACAAGAAGTTCATTTTCTTCCTTTGTGAAACTTAGGTTTTGGGCTCTAAGCTTTGTATTAGCATTCATAATGAATGGTAAACTTTGGTCAAGGGGTTTACCTTCCGCTTCATTGGCAAGATCAACAAGAATAGCAAGCTTTCTTGGATCAATATGTTCCATAGCGGGATGATTAATCCAGGATAAATCTTTCATTTAATGGATTCCTTTCTTTTGGGGGATTTTGTTAGTCGATTGTGAATCTCGTTTCCATGTAAAATTAAGCTAAATCAGGAGTAATATCTTCTGGTAAGGAATCTAGATATAAATTATTTTGATCTTCGTGCGCATTCATTAATTCCATAACATGTAGATTGTTCATTGTGGGAGGAGTCATAGAGTTACGAGTATTCATTCCACCACGATGCATGCTGTTTCTTGAATTATTAGCGGGAGCTGAAGTTCTGGATGAACTAGTAGAATTCATATTTCCCATAGAGTTTATGCCATTCCCATTATTAGAAGAACTCTTGTCGTTATTCACATTGTTCATACCATTCATAGCATTCATAGCATTCATAATATTCATAGCATTATTCATACTATTGTTCATACTAGTATTCGTATTACTATTAGAATTATTGTTCATGGCATTCATAATATTCAAAGCATTATTCATACCATTGTTCATACTATTATTCATATTACTATTAGAATTATTGTTCATGGCATTCATAATATTCAAAGCATTATTCATACTACTATTCATATTAGTATTCGGGTTATTGTTCATACCGTTATTCATAGTATTCGCATTATTGTTCATAGCATTGTTATTCATACCATTAGTAGGATTCATATTATTCATAGCATTCATGGTACTCATAGTGCTCATCATGTTCGTGATATTATTAAAGCTATTACGTTGAACAGGTGTCATAAAGCTATCCAACATTTCCTTCATTAAAGGATTGTTAAGAATCGAATTCATATTGTTCATACCACTATTTGCATTAGAGTTATTATGGTTACGTCCATTGCTTCTACCTAAGCTAGCTGCACTTAATGTAGAATCGTTTTCTTCGTTTGCCATGGTTGCAGCTACTGTTTGATATGTCTGATAGAAACGTCTAGCATGAAGAGTGTTGAGGAGCATATTGATAATATCAGCTTCTCGTTGATAGCATACATTTTTAATGCTTGATAATAACCCTTCCATATCAAAGCCCTCTTTAGAATTCTCCATGCTACACGCAGAGAGTTCGGGTTCTGGATTTTGTATAGTCTGCATTAGTTCAGACACCTTAAGAATAACATTCATAGATTGTTGATTTGTACCACTTGCATATGGCATAGCGGCACGAATTAAATCTGCTTGATGGCTGAAACCTCTTGGTTGATTCTCCTCGCGATGGTTTTCATTCTGTATCGTTTGGCTGCTATTGTAATTTATAAAGGGGATTTCGTTCGTAATATTTTCGGTTGTAAGGTCTGGCATAGGGATTGTGTTTTCACTCATATTAGAAAAGACAAATATTTATTATAAGAATATCTGTCCTGCCTCCTTATATTAGTCTATTAGTAATATATATGAAAGTCTGGGAGATTTATTCTTGCCTTTTTAGGGACAATTTATCAAGATGAGCTGATATAGAAAAAGACAATTATAGAACTCAATAGCTGTTTGAGTTTATAATTGTCTATCGTATATTAAGAAGCATATTCTAGTTTGGATATATTAGATTTTCTTCTTTAATTTGATATAAAACATTAGTTAAATAACGGTTTGCTAGATATTTTGCCATATCTAGATTTTGGTCTAGGTAGTTTCCGCAATTAATAGCAGCAGCACCTGGAATTTCACCTTCAAAATCACGAATGAATTCGAACATCTCTGTAATTAATGGAACAATATCTTTTGATTCGTAATCACCAGCTAATAAAAGGTAACAACCTGTTCTACAACCCATTGGTCCAAAGTAAATAACTTTGTTTGCATAATCAGCGTGATTACGTAAGAAAGTAGCCGCTAGATGTTCGATTGTATGAAGTTCTGCATTGTTCATAACAGGTTCATAGTTTGGTCTAGTCATACGTAAATCAAATGTAGTAATAACTGAATCACCAAAAGTATCTTTTCTTGATACATAGATACCTGGTAGAAGTCTTAAGTGGTCTATTGTAAAGCTTGCAATTGGTTTCATTAGAATCCCCTTTTCATGTATAGTTTTGTTGATAAATATATAGCGCTAGTATAATCCCTAGAGCAACTTTGATGCTTCTAATATGCTATATTATAACATACACACAAGAGGATAGGCAAGATGTCTAATCTTCTCTTAGGAGATAGGGATTATTGTCTTGATCATAGAAGGTGAACATCTTACCATATGGATATACCATCAATTCGGTTACTGTAACACCTCTGTTTTTTAGTGTGGTATGAATCGTTTCGATAGCTTTTGTTGTAAGGAAAACAGAAGGATGCGTAAGTGGTGTGTCTGGATTTTGATTTTTCATCAATTCTTTATCATATAATACGAATGATGTTTTAGAATCTCTTGATGGAGCTACTTCTAGCCAAGTCATTCCAGGTCCCATCGGTTGTTCAAGGGAAACAACAAAATCCATCTTATCTAGCCAGAAAGATTTTGCGTCTGCTTGATTATTAACATATAATGTGATTTTAGAAATTGCGTCTATCATAAAATTTCCTTTCTTAATAAATTAATTTTCTAACTGAATTCATTATGTGTAAAATAAAGTTTTGATATTCTTCAAGGGTAACAAAAAAGTTGCTTTTTACACGCAATACTTTAGATTTATGGTAAACTAATTCTAGTATAGCAATCAGTTACTTGGAGAAAATAAAAGTATGGATTATTATATTCAAATCATCCCTATTCTTGGATTTTTAATTCATAGTAAGAAAATTAGACCTTGTAAAGGAAAGAGGTGTTTTTATGTCTAAAGTGGGTAAAACAATGAATTCTGTTACTGAAAATGTAGTTAAAGCAGGTGGAGTCGTAACCAAATGCGGTGGTGAAGTAATCAGTGAGATTGGCAAGAAGGTCGGAGTTTCAAAGGATATTTGCAATAAGGTAGAAGATAAAGCGGATATGCTAGGAAAAGACATGTACTATGCCAGTCGCAAAATTGGAAACAAAGTAGAAGATAAAACAGATATGTTAGGAAAAGACATGTACTATGCTAGTCATAAAATTGGTAATAAAGTAGAAGATGTGACAAAAGATATTGTAGATAGTACTAAGAAAGTATATGAGAATATAGCAGACAAAATAAAATAATTAATATGCTTAGATTAATTGAATGACAATAGAAATGCCAGATTACGAATTGAATAGACTCGTCTCTGGCATTTCAATCTTATATTGTGTTTGGTTGTAATTAGTAACCTACATAGCGTAAACGATACTTTGGAGATTTATTGTGACAACACTTCACGCCATTTATCATCATAATAAGCCGTCATAGCATCTCCAAGATACTTAAAGGTTTCACAGTTACTAATTGTTGCACTGTCAGGGAAAGCAATTGTACTATTACGAATATCTTCGTCTTCAATTAAATCCCTAGCAGCAGTATTAGGCGTTGAATACGTAATGTAGTCGAAGTTTAATAAAGCAATATCTGGTCTACATAAGAAGTTGATGAATTTTTCAGCATTTTCTTTGTTTTCGCTGTTCTTAGGAATTACCCATCCGTCTATCCAAATGTTTGACCCTTCTTTAGGTACCACATATTCAAGATCTGGATTTTCACGTCTCGTGTAAATTGCTTCACCGGAATAGATAATACCGATAGCGGCATTGTTACCAATCATCTTATCTCTAACTTGATCAACTACATAAGATTGAACAAGTGGTTTTTGTTCTTTAAGAAGATTTGTAGCCTCCTCAAGTTCATCTCTATCCGTTGAATTTAGTGAGTAACCTAGATATTTTAAAGCGATTCCCATGGCATCTCGAACACTGTTAATCATAAGAATGTTATTTTTATATTTTTCATCAAAGATGGCACTCCATGAATCGATTGGTTCATCAACCATAGTTTTATTATATAAGATACCTACAGTACCCCAACAATAAGGTATAGCATACTTGTTTCCTGGATCAAATGCTTCTGCACTCTGTAAGTAGTCTTTACCAATATATTTGATGTTTGGAATATTATCATAATTGAGTTCTGCAAGTAAGTCAGCTTCAATCATACGTTGAATGGTATAATCAGACGGACAAACAACATCGTATTTGACAGCACCAGTTTCAACTTTAGAATACATTTCTTCATTCATTTCGAATTCATCATAGACTACATCGATTCCTGTTTCTTTTTCAAACATAGTAATAACTTCAGGATCGATGTATTCACCCCAGTTATATACATTTAAAGTGTTTTTACCGCTAGTAGTTTTCATACCAGCAAAAGAACCAACTATTAATGCAGCGATAACTATAAGAATGATAACAGGTTTAAAGATTCTAAACTTAGAATTTGATTCTTTTTGAACCGCCTTCTTTTTCGATCTTTTATTTATCTTCTCTTCTGAAGGAGTACGATTAATTAAGATTAACAAAGTAAGAACAGAGACGAATAGAAGTGTAGATAATGCATACATCTCTGGTTTAATACCCTTACGTACTTCTGTATAAATCTTAGTTGATAATGTGTTAACTCCAGGACCTTTTGTAAAGTGTGTAATGATGAAGTCATCTAATGACATTGTAAATGCTAATAAGAATCCGGACATGATTCCAGGAAATATGTCTGGAAGAATAACAGTACGGAAAGCATACATGTGTGAAGCACCAAGATCAAGTGCTGCTTCATAAGTACTCTTATTAGTCTGCTTTAATTTTGGCATAACACTAAGAATTACATACGGTATATTGAATGTGATATGTGCAATTAATACGCTTGTAAAGCCAAGTGTATAGTTAATTGCTACGAAGATAAGCATTAATGAGATACCAGTTACAATATCTGCATTAAGCATTGGTATATTGGTAATTCCCATCATTATGGTACGAGGAGAACGCTTCATACTGTTCATAGCAATAGAAGCAGCAGTACCAATTATCGTAGCGACCAAAGCAGAAACAAGTGCAAGTACTAAGGTTGTATAGAGTGCATTCATAATCTGTTGATTGGCAAATAGTTCTTTATACCATTGTAATGTAAATCCGCCCCATTTTGCACGGGACTTTGATTTGTTAAAGGATAATACAATCAAAACAGCAATCGGCGCATAGAGGAATATGAACATTAAAGCAATATATAATTTTTGTGTTATCTTTTTTACCATATATTCGTACCCTCCGAATCTTTATCATATTTCGCAAGGATAGCCATACTTAATAAGATGAATACCATTAATACGAGTGATAGGCCTGAGCCTACATTCCAACGACTAGAACGGAAATCTTGTTCAATTATATTACCAATTAAGAGAATCTTACCACCACCTAAGATGTCTGAGATTACGAAGGTTGTAAGTGCTGGCACGAATACCATTGTAATACCGCTAACAACACCTGGTAAGCTAAGTGGAAAGATAATTTTAGTGAATGTTTGTGTACTGTTCGCACCAAGGTCTCTTGCTGCGTTGATAACATTCAGATCAAGTTTTATCAAAGTATTATAGATTGGTAATACCATGAATGGAAGGAAGTTATATACCATACCAAGGATGATAGCGCTTGGGGTATTAATAATATCAATTCCAGGGATTCCAAGGTATCCAAGTAGTGTGTTAATTACACCATTCTTCTCAAGTAATGTTTGCCAAGCTAATGTACGTAATAAAAAGTTCATCCACATTGGAAGAATGAAAATAAGTACGATGAAACTATGACTATTCATCTGCATCTTTGATAGAATCATTGCAAGTGGATAAGCAAGAACTAAACAGATCACCGTACTAATTAAGGATAGTTTTAGAGAAAGGAGAAGAGCTTTCATGTTATCATGATTCGCTATGTTCTTCACATTCTCTAGAGTGAAACTTCCAGAATCAGTAGTTACTCCATAGTATACAACTAGAATGAGCGGAATAATGATAAATGCCGCCATCCAGATAATATAAGGAGTGGCAAGCCATTTCTTCTTATTCATCTAAAATCACCGCCTCTTCATCATCCGATTCTGGCTTATTCATTATCTGAATATCGAATGGATCAACGTGAATACCTACTTCACTGCCTACAGGTGATAAGTCTGTGCTATGAACAAGCCATTCATGATCGTTTGCCATAACTTCCATCTCATAATGAACACCTTTGAAAATCAATGAAGTCACGCGGCCTGTAATGGTTCCTTGTTCAGGAGCTACTAAGTCAATGTCCTCTGGACGAATTACAACGTCAACAGGTTTATTCTTTCCAAAACCAACGTCAACGCATTCAAAGTTTGTGCCGAGAATATTAACTAATTTATCTTGAATCATAGTTCCAGCGATGATATTACTTTCTCCAATGAAGTCAGCAACGAAAGCGTTCGTTGGCTCGTTATAGATATCTTCAGGTGTACCAATCTGTTGAATGTAACCTTGGTTCATAACTACAATCGTATCTGACATTGTCAATGCTTCCTCTTGATCATGAGTTACATAGATGAAAGTAATCCCTAGTTCGTTCTTAAGACGTATTAATTCATACTGCATATCTTGACGAAGTTTTAAGTCTAGAGCGCCAAGAGGCTCATCTAGTAGAAGGACTTTGGGCTCATTCACGATAGCACGCGCAATTGCAATACGTTGCTGTTGACCACCGGATAGAGAATCTGGTTTACGATTTTCGTAACCATCAAGATTTACAAGCTTTAATGCATATTTAATTTTATCGTCAATATAACTTTTACTTTTCTTTTTGATTTTAAGCCCGAATGCAATATTCTCTGCAATAGTCATATGAGTAAATAGGGCATATTTTTGGAACACGGTGTTTAATTGTCTTTGGTTTGGTGGAAGTTTTGTAATATTCTTACCATCAAAGATAACATTACCTTGATCAGGATTTTCAAATCCTCCAATAATACGTAATGTAGTTGTTTTACCACAACCACTTGGACCAAGTAGAGTAAGGAATTCGTTTTCCTTAATATAGAGATTTAAATCGTCAAGGACGATGTTGTCGCCATATGCTTTTGTTATGTTCTGTAAATCGATTAATTTATTCATCGCTATACCCATGCATAGACATTGCATGGCTCCTTTCATAAGTTAATTAAAAGCTAGGAGGTGTCGAAACCCATATAAGACTTGCACCTGTCTTAGAAGAAGCAGTAAGATAGTGTTTCTTATTCGGAGTAAAATAGAAGGCTTCGCCTTTCTTTGCTTTGTAGGTTTTGCTTCCAATATGAATGGTAATACTTCCGTTTAATACGTAACCGAATTCTTCCCCCTCATGTGGGTTATCTGGATATGTAGAACCTTCAGGTTCTAGAGTAAGTAGAATCGGTTCCATCATATTTTTTTGTGCATTGGGTATTATCCACTGTATTTCATTCTTTAATTCGCTATCGTATTTTTCAAAATAATCTGATTTATGAAACACGACTTGTTCTGAGGTTGTATTCGAGAAGAATTCTTCAAGGTTTGTCCCAAGACATTGTAAGATATCAACTAAAGTTGCAATGGAAGGGGACGTTAAATCTCTTTCAAGTTGTGATATGAATCCTTTTGACAGTTCTGCTCGGTCTGCCAGTTCTTCCTGCGTAAGATTCTTTTGAATACGAAGCTCTTTGATCTTATGACCGATTTGCATGGTGATTCACTTCCTTTTCATAGTTCAATTGTATATAAAACAATTGGTATTGGTTAGCATAACTACACTTTGAGTTTAGCGTTGCTAAACTTACAGCATATTTTATTATACACAGATTATATGGAGTGTCAACAAAAAAATACATAAATCATGGAATTTAGAATTAATTTATTAAAAACTGTGCAAAGCTTTGATTTTAAAGGGATAGATACGATGTCGATTAGATAAAAATTCCATGTGAGTTAACTAACACTAAACTTTAACCAACCATTATGGTAAACAAAAAAGGACGAAAAAAAGATAAAAAAAGATAAAAAAAATGAAAAAACAGTAGCCATGATGACTTATACGGTCATACTGGCTACTGTTTGTATATAGATTATTTGTGATTGTTCAGAGCCAAACCTTAGGTTTTTCGAGATTGGCTCTGAACAGTATCATTATTTCTTATAAAATTCTTGAATCTTATCCAGACGAGAAGCCATGTTTTGTAAAAGTAAATCTACTAAGGTTAGCGCTACCATAGATTCAATAACGACAACGGCTCTTGGAACAATGATTGGGTCGTGACGGCCTTTTATATTAATTTCGATATTTTCGTTAGCTTTATTAACGGTATGTTGTGTCCTAGCAATAGATGCGGTTGGTTTAATAGCAGCACGTAGAATGATGTCACTACCATCACTCATGCCGCCAAGTATGCCACCTGCATGATTGGTCTCTTTGGATAAGGTACCATCTTCATAATGAAAGGCATCATTATTGGCATCACCAAGCATAGAAGCAGACTTAAATCCGTCTCCAATTTCGAATCCCTTAACAGCTCCAACCGACATAACTGCTTTTGCTAGGTTAGCATCTAGTTTTTCGAATACGGGTTCACCGATACCAGCGGGCATTCCTGTAACGACGCATTCAATTACGCCACCAACAGAATTACTTTCATTCATCTTCTCAAGAAGAAAATCTTCTGCTTTCGCTGATGCGTTAAGATCTGGCATATAAAGCGAACTTTGCATAATATTTTGTAAATTAAGATTGGTATAGTCAATTGTAATTGGTCCAATCGATCGTGTGTACGCACTAACATGGATATTCAGACTATCAAGGATAGCAAGAGCAATTGCACCAGCTGCTACACGAGCAGTTGTTTCACGACCAGAAGAACGACCACCACCACGGTAATCACGAAAACCATACTTAGAATCGTAGGTATAGTCAGCATGTCCTGGACGATAATAGTTAGCAATTTCAGAATAATCCGAAGAACGTTGTGTTTGATTCATGACTACCATAGAGATTGGTGTACCTGTAGTACGACCTTCGAATACGCCAGATAAGATTTCTACATAATCATCTTCTTTACGAGGAGTAGAGTATTTGGTTTGACCTGGCTTTCTTCTATTAAGATAAGTTTGAATATATTCTTCAGATATTGTAAGACCTGCGGGGCAACCATCTACAACGACACCAATTCCTTTGCCGTGTGATTCTCCCCAAGTAGATACTTTGAACATAGTGCCTAATGTTGAACCTGCCATAATAACACCTCTTCTTTCTATTAATTAATTTATAGTAATGTTTTTGATGTGTTTAGTATATAATATGTAAACAAATGCCGAATTAGCACCGTTTGAATTATTATAAGGGAAAATTAGAGGAATAGTCAATGAATATGTGGACATTTCTACTTATTATTTCATATATTATAGAGTGAACTGAAGTGAGTCAAGTGCACGAGCATCATGCTTGTATGAATACTCGTGGATTTGACGAACGAACATCATGAGCGTGGGGCGAACCGCTAAGCGAAAGGTGTTTTATGGAAAGCACAAAGTTCATGCTTAGATTTCAGAGTATCATGCTAGTATGAATAGTTTCAATTACTATAGCATGAATATTCGCGTAAGGAGGAACAGCATTATGGATAACTATTATAGTAAGATGACTCAAGATGAGATAAATCAGTGTTACCAACGGTATGCTAGTATTGAAACGGAAGATAATGTTAATACGATTGAAAAAAAAGGTAGAAGAGAAGATTCGGAAGTAATCATTGATGAAACAACAATTTATGAAATAGATATGGATTGTTATGAATGTATTCAAAAGAGAATGAAGAATAAGAAGAATAATCTTTAAAGCTTATAATCATATTATTATTACAATTGAAAGTATACTTTGCAAATTGCTTATTGGCATGAATAAAAGAGACCATCGAAAATTCGATGGTCTCTTTGGATGTTAATTAGCAGAAGCCATTTCCGCCGCAAAGACAAAGAATAAGAATAATCCAGATAATACATCCACAGTCATTACCGCTGTTACAGTTATTGCTGTTACCGAAGCCATTGCCACCGCAACAGAATAAGAGGATAATTATCAAGAAACAGCTGTTACCACCAAAGATTCCTCCATCGTTACTACATCCACATCCACATCCAGCACCACAGTTTGTTGCTGCTAAATCACTCATTTTAGTTCCTCCTAAAATTAATTAACTTACAATTGTATCTTATGTGCGACTGCTTGACTGCTTTACTATATTTTATAAAGTTTCAAAAAGTTTTGATTGATTTTATTCGAGCATTTTTTGTGTTTCGGAAGATAATAAGACACATGTAATTAAAATGTGAGCAAATAGAAATGTTTCATTTTAAATTCGAATATAAATATACTTAAATAAACTAAGGAAATTATTTTGCAAAAGCTTATTCATATGTTAAAATAATTAACATGTCAAGTAAGATTTTTTTGCTTGTTGCTATGACATGATTAAATGGGTACATTGAACCGTTACATAATAAATGAGCGATAAAGGATAATAAGGAGAATAGGTATGTCAAAAGACGAAGTGAAAAAATTATTTCATAAGAACATTATGTTAATTGGGTTTATGGGGACAGGAAAGAGTACGGTATCATCCTATCTAAGCAAATGGCTTGATATGGAAGAAGTAGATTTAGATGCTATGATTGCCACGAATGCTAAGATGAGTATTCCAGAACTATTCGAACAATATGGTGAAGCATATTTTCGCGATTTAGAAACAAAGGCATTACTTGAAGTGCAGGAAAGAGAACAACTAATTGTATCTTGCGGTGGTGGAATCGTCTTACGTGATGAAAATGTGAATGCAATGAAGGAACATGGAAAGATTGTTCTATTAACAGCGACACCAGAGACAATCTATGAACGTGTTAAAGATAATAAAAGCAGGCCAATATTGAACGGAAACATGAATGTAGAATACATTGCAAGGTTGATGGAGAAGCGTAGAGAACGTTATCTTCACTGTGCTGATATTATTATTGATACAGATAACAAATCGGTTAAGCAGATAAGTGAAGAGATGATTCAGAAACTATTCGTATAGAAATCATTAGCTAAATTAGAAATCCCTCATATTATGATAGTAAGAAAGAGTGGTATACAGTGCTCGAAATTACTGGAGGGCATATGGATGAATCGAGCTCGAGATATTGTGCATGCAAAAGCATCGTATGTGAGAGGGATTTATGGGAATCGAATCGGCGTGGCGGTTGTTGATACTGGAATAATGGCACATCCTGATTTTGTTACAGGTGGTAATAGAATTGTAGCTTTTAAAGATATGATTCACGGAAGAATCGATATGTATGATGATAATGGACACGGAACACATGTATCTGGTATTATAGGGGGGAATGGCACAGCTTCTGATGGAAAATATATGGGAATTGCACCGAAATGTAATATAATAGGTGTGAAAGCTCTTAATTATAAAGGAAATGGTAATGTTTCTGATGTCTTAACAGCTTTTGATTGGATTATGGCTAATAAAGAGAAATATAATATACGAATCGTTAATATATCTGTTGGTTCAACTTCTGATGAGAATGCAAGTGAGCATTCAAGTTTAGTGGTTGGTGTTGATGAGCTTTGGGACCAAGGATTTGTTGTAGTTGTAGCTGCAGGCAATAATGGACCTGGACCAAGAACAATCTCAATGCCTGGGATTAGCCGGAAAGTGATTACAGTAGGGGCAAGTGATGATAATGTATCGGTTGAAGTTTTCGGTACAAAGACTATTGATTATTCGGGAAGAGGACCCACATTAGCATGTGTGAAAAAACCAGATGTTGTAGCGCCTGGAAGTAATATCATATCTTGTTGTCCTCCTAAGAATGATAACCATTCTAATAGAAGCTTGTTATTTGGAAGACCAAGAAGTGATCCCTATGGTGGATTATATACAACGAAGAGCGGAACCTCAATGGCAACGCCATTAGTAACAGGAGGGGTGGCATTACTGCTCTCTGCATATCCAGATATGACGAATCGAGAAGTAAAGATTAGAATTAAGAATAGTTCTACTGATTTAGGATTACAGCATCAACAACAAGGTTGGGGACTTCTAAATATAGAGAAATTAATACCATAATATTGAAGGATACTTGCAATAATGATAAAGTTCATTATAATTAGTAAGGTGATAGATTAGCAAGTAAAGTTTGAAAATTAAGGTCTTATGATCGATTGATTTTGTACACGACATAAGGCCTTTTATACATAAAAATCCGAAAGATAAAGGTAGGAGTAAGAAGGAAATGAAAAAAACACTAGTTATTGGATCAACGGTACTTGATATCATTATACAGATAGATCATTTACCAAAGACAAGTGAAGATATTCACATTAAAGGACAGAGAATGGCTTTAGGTGGTTGTGCGTATAATGCAGCCGATATATTACGAAAGTTTGATGTGCCATACACCTTATTATCTCCAATTGGGACGGGCAGATATGCTCTCATTGTAGAAACTATGTTGAGGGAGAAGGGGATGGAGAGTTCTGTTAAGCTAGATACAGATGATAATGGTTTCTGTTTATGTATGGTAGAGAAGGACGGCGAGAGAACTTTTGTAGTTCATCATGGTGTTGAGTATAGTTTTAAGAAGGAATGGGTTTGTAAAGAGATGAAGGCAGAGTATGATAGTGTCTATATCGCTGGTTTTGAGATAGAAGAGTCAGACGGCTTTGAAATTATTGAATTCATTGAAGAAAATCCCGGGTATCAAGTATATTTTGCCCCAGGACCAAGACTAAGTAAGATTGAGAATGAAAAATTAGATCGAATCTTTGCGCGTCAACCAATCACACATCTGAATGAGGAAGAAGCTATGGAACTTAGTCAAACTTCTAGTTATGAAGAAGCGGCAAAGGTGATTAGTGAGAGGACGAATAACACAGTTATTATTACACTTGGAAGTAAGGGGGCTTACTACTTTGAAGATGGACAAGGTAATCTTGTGGCAGGCGAAAGTGCTATAGTGGTAGACACCATAGGAGCAGGAGATTCTCATATTGGAGCAATTATGGCTTCCGTGAAGATGGGATTTACGATGCAACAAGCGGTAGAGCGTGCGAATAAAATATCGGCAGCAGTTGTAGGTGTACAAGGATCGTCATTACCGGAAGAACAATTTGCTAAGCTTTTACAGAAACTATAGAATTAGGCATTATTAAGTACGGTTCATGTTTAGGATGAATCAAGAACTTTATATAGTAGGACGAATTTTATTATTGAAACTCATTAGTATATATTCAATTAAGTTGAATGTGTAAATTAAGATGAGTTTTTTTCTAAACTATATATCATAGAAATTGTATGACTCTTCGTGCGAACAGTGTCTGGATTGAGAAACTCTATAGCTTATATCATTAATAAAGTGTAAAATTTATATAAATCTTTAGGTATATGATTGACAAATAATAATTTTTAAATATAATAGTTAACAAGAGAAATAGTTTCCTGGTGAAACTATTTTTTCGCTTTAATTTGTGAAAGAAAAGGAAGGGAGGATCATTAGTGTGGGAGAGGTTGAGATTTCGTATGGGCAGGAACTTGTTGAGGTAATAAATAAACTTCATGGTATGAAAAGGAGAAGTAAAGGTTTTGGCGAACTATCACAGATGGAAGGTATGATTTTATTCTATCTTGACCACAATCTTAGTGAAGAAAATACGTTAGGAATTAAAGTTTCGTTGATAACCAAAGATTTAGATATTCCGAAACCTACGACTTCAAAAGTGTTGAATTCTCTTGAGGAAAGAGGATATATCCTTAGAAAAATCGATCGTTCAGACAGAAGAGTAACGTATATTAGCGTAACGGAAGAAGGATATGCTTATATAAAAAAAATACGTGATATTAGAGATCAATATGTTATTGATTTAATGAGTAAGCTTGGCGAACATGATGCTAAGGAACTAATACGAATTATTGATAAGCTATATCGAATCGTTACTGGGGAGCAAGAATAGAGGATTATTTTCAGAAATTAAAGGGTAGTGTGCAAGAAATAATAGTTAGTATAGGGGAAGGTCGATGTACCATCGACCTGAAATAATTAAAGGAAGGAAGATAAGATGAAGAAATTAATGCGTTATTTAAAACCGTTTCGATTATCAATCTTAGCGGTTGTGGTTTTGTTAGTTATTCAAGCATTTAGTGATCTTTCATTGCCACAATATACGTCAGACATCGTTGATGTTGGTATTCAGCAAGGAGGTATCGAAGATACTGCACTTGAAGCAGTTCGAGTATCTACTTATCAGAAAATGCAGTATTTTATGAGCAGCGAGGATTCTGAATACTTATTAAAATATTATAAATACGTAGGTAAAGATTCTAGCTCAGAATCTGAATATAAAGAATATATCAAGGATTATCCGATTTTAGAGTCAGAGGATATCTATGTACTTGATACTAAGGATAAAGAAGTTAGAAAAAAGATTAGTTCAATTATTGCAAAACCATTGTTTATCTCTGCAGTATTAGATGGATCAATTAGTATGGGAGATGATAGTGGAGAGTCAGGAGATGACTCAGACAGTTTGTCATTCCTGCCACCAGAATTAGAAGGTCAGGATGTCTTTGCAGCATTATCAATGATGACAGAGGAACAAGTAGCTCAACTTAACGAAGAAATTAACGTAAAATTAAAAGAAGTGCCAGAATCTATCTTAGATCAAGGTGCAGTTACGATTGTAAAGTTAGAATATGAAGCAATTGGTATAGATGTAGGTAAGATTCAGAACAACTATATTGCCATTGCTGGTTTTAAGATGATAGGCCTTGCAATTGTTGGTATGATTGCAGCTATTATAGTTGGTTACCTTGCATCACGTATTGCAGCAGGAACAAGTAAGAATATTCGTGGTAAGGTGTTTGAGAAGGTTGTTGGATTCTCTAATGCAGAGTTTGATAAATTCTCAACTGCTTCTCTTATTACAAGAAGTACCAATGATATTCAACAAGTACAGATGTTACTAGTTATGATGTTTCGAATGGTACTATATGCACCAATCCTTGGTATCGGTGGTATTATTAAAGTTACCAATACAGAGACCAGTATGGCGTGGATTATTGCAGTAGCAGTTGGAACAATTCTTGTACTTGTAGGGACTCTTATGATTATTGCTATGCCTAAGTTTAAGAGTATGCAAAAACTTGTTGACCGTTTGAATCTTGTTACGAGAGAAATCTTAACTGGTTTACCTGTAATTCGTGCATTCAGCCGTGAAAAACATGAAGAGAAACGCTTTGATATAGCAAACAAAGACCTAACAAGAACAAACCTTTTTGTTAACCGTACGATGACATTCATGATGCCTATTATGATGTTCGTAATGAACGGTATCACTTTAATGATTATCTGGTTTGGAGGTAAAGGTATTGATTCAGGTAACCTACAAGTCGGCGATATGATGGCATTCATTCAATATACAATGCAGATTGTTATGTCATTCTTAATGTTAACTATGGTATCCATAATGTTGCCTAGAGCTGCGGTTTCAGCAAATCGTATTATGGAAGTATTGGATACACAAAGCCTAATAAATGATCCTAAAGATAAGAAATCTTTCAATACCGCTAAAAAGGGTGTTGTTGAATTCAAGAATATGTCCTTCCGTTATCCGAATGCAGAAGAAGATGTCCTTGAAGATATCAATTTTACAGCAAAACCGGGTGAAACTACTGCAATTATTGGTAGTACAGGTAGTGGTAAATCTACATTAATCAATTTGATCCCTCGTCTATATGATGCGACAGAAGGTGAAATATTAATTGATGGAGTGAATGTAAAAGATGTATCACAACATGATTTAAGAGCAAAGATTGGTTTTGTACCACAGAAGGGTGTTTTATTCTCAGGAACAATTGACTCCAATATTCGTTATGGTAAACAAGAAGCGACTGAGGAGGATATCAAACGTGCTGCTAGAATTGCACAGGCACAGGATTTCATTGAAGAAAAGCCTGAACAATACGATGAAGCAATTTCACAAGGTGGTTCTAATGTATCAGGTGGACAGAAACAAAGATTATCAATTGCTAGAGCGATTGCCAAAGATCCTGATATCTATATATTCGATGATAGTTTCTCTGCGCTTGACTTTAAGACAGATGCAACACTTCGTAAGACTTTACATGAAGAAATTACAGATAGTACTATTATAATTGTAGCACAACGTATCTCAACAATCTTACATGCGGAGCAAATCATTGTATTAGATGAAGGTAAAATAGTTGGTAAAGGTACACATGCACAATTATTAGCAAATTGTGAGGTTTACCGTCAGATTGCTTCTTCTCAATTATCAGAAAAAGAAATTGAAGCAAGTATAGCGAATAAAGAAACTGTGAAAGGAGAGGAAAGCCATGAGTAAAGATATAAAACATTCAGGTGGTAGACCAAAAGGACCTGTAGGTGGATTTGGCGGACCAGGTGGTATAGCACCTGGAGAAAAGCCAAAAGATTTCAAAAAAGCCATGTCAGGCCTTGGAAACTATCTTGGGAAATATAAGTTCCGAATCTTTTTAGTTATCTTGTTTGCAATTGGTGGTACGATATTCAATATCGTAGGCCCTAAGATTCTAGGTAATGCAACTACAGAGATTTTCGAAGGTTTAATGAGAAAAGTTAAAGGTACTGGCGGAATTGATTTTGATGCGATCCTTAAGATATTAATAACAATATTAACTCTATATGGAGTTGCAATGCTTTTCTCTTTGATTCAGGGATTTATCATGACAGGTATTTCACAGAAGGTAACCTATGAACTTCGAAAAGAGATATCTACAAAGATTAATCGAATGCCAATGAGATACTTTGATACTAAGACTCATGGTGAAGTGTTATCAAGAGTAACCAATGATGTTGACGTATTAAGTAACAGTTTAAATCAAAGTATTACTCAGACCATAACTTCTGTAACAATGGTTATCGGTATAATTGTAATGATGTTATCAATTAATGGTTGGATGACATTAGTAGCGATTCTGACTTTACCTTTATCCATGTTAATTATCTCAAAGATTATTAAAAAGTCACAGAAGTACTTCGTTCAACAACAAGAATATCTTGGTCATGTAAATGGTCAAGTAGAAGAAATCTATGGTGGTCATAATGTTGTTAAAGTGTTTAATGGTGAAGAAGAAGCACTTAAAGAGTTCAATAAGGCAAATGATAAGTTGTTTGAATCCGCTTGGAAATCGCAATTCTTATCAGGTATGATGATGCCTATTATGCAATTCATTGGTAACGTAGGCTATGTGGGTGTTGCCATTCTAGGTGGATATTTAACAATTAAGAACCGTGTATCTGTAGGTGATATTCAAGCATTTATCCAATATGTAAGAAGCTTTAATCAGCCAATTTCACAGATGGCGCAGATATCAAACCAAATACAATCAACAGCTGCGGCAGCTGAACGTGTTTTTGAATTCTTGAATGAAGAGGAAGAAGATCAAACTGTAGAGAATGCTGTTAGTACAACTAATCTTGAAGGAAATGTTGAATTCAAAAATGTACACTTTGGATATAATCCAGATAAGATTATTGTAAATGATTTTAGTGCACAGGTAACGGAAGGTCAAAAAGTAGCAATTGTTGGACCAACTGGTGCTGGTAAGACAACAATGATCAAATTATTAATGCGTTTCTATGATGTAAGTGGAGGTGCAATCTTAGTAGATGGTCATGATGTAAGAGCCTTCAATAGAAGTGAACTACGTGAATTATTCGGTATGGTATTACAAGATACTTGGTTGTTCAATGGAACAATAATGGAGAACATTCGTTATGGTAAGCCAGGTGCAACGGACGAAGATGTAATCGCAGCAGCGAAAGCAGCCCACGTTCATCATTTCATTCAAACCTTACCAGACGGATACAACATGGTCTTGAATGAAGAAGCAAGTAATGTATCTCAAGGTCAGAAACAGTTATTAACGATTGCAAGAGCAATCCTTGCGGATCCTAAGATTCTGATTCTTGATGAAGCTACAAGTTCTGTAGATACAAGAACAGAAATCCGTATCCAAAAAGCGATGAATAACTTAATGAAAGGCAGAACAAGTTTTGTTATTGCCCATCGTTTATCAACAATTAAAGATGCAGATTTAATCTTAGTTATGAACAACGGAGATATCGTTGAACAAGGTAATCATGAAGAATTACTTGCTCAAGGTGGCTTCTATGAAAAACTATATAATTCACAATTTGAAGAGTCAGCTTAACGAGTTAATGATTATCTGGTTAAAGTTACCCATCCCCTATGTACACCAATGCTAGGTTTGTGGTAGAATAAGAGAGAGTTATTGTAGAGACAAAATATAGTCTTTACAATAACTTTTTTCGTTAGAGAGGAGCATAGATGGTAAATGCAAAATAGAGAGATTATTGTACCTGGAACGTTAATGAAACACTTTAAGGGAATGTTATATCAGATTGTATCAATTGCAATACATTCCGAGACGAGAGAAGAATATGTAGTGTATCAAGCACTTTACGGAGATTTCAAGACGTATATAAGACCTCTAGATATGTTCTTGAGCGAAGTGGACCATGAGAAATACCCAGAAGTAAAGCAAAGATATCGTTTTGAAGTGTATAAGCCAGAGAAGAAGACTGAGGAAACAACATCAATTGTAGATGTAGTGGAGAAGGAGAATTCAGAACTTGATGATATGCTTCAAGAGATTCATCTCCAACATTCTATAAAAACCAAGGAAAATGCAACAGTTGATACACAACAAGCATTGTTAGACTTCCTTGATGCCAGAAGCTATCAGGATAAATTAGAACAACTAGATTTGGTGAAGAAACATGTGAATTCGCATATAGTTAATAGTATGGCGATTTCTTTGGATATAGTTTTAGCAACAGAGACTGTAGAAGAGCAATTAGAGGAAATTCGTAATTGTTTGCTTACTCATATTAGATTTGAAGATCGTCGATTACGATAAAAGAAAAAAGGTGCCACATGCTGAATAAAAAGTTGCGATTCAAATTACATCACTGTTTTTGAGATTTATAAGCATTCACACACCGGTAAAAAAACAATCTTAAAATCTTGTGTGCCATAGGGCGTATATAATATTCGCCCCTGGAACACAATTTTTTAAGATTGTTTTTTTAACGTTGCATTTCATTGCTTTTAATCTCAAAAACATATTTAGTGTTTTGAGCAACTTTTATTCAGCATGTATTTTAATGATTCTTAGTGCGGCAACCTTGAGATTGTGGACACAAGATTATGAATCTCATTTAGATATAGATAGTATCTATTTTACAAAATGTGTACCAGTTTTGCCTTTAATAGCAGATTTTGCTTTATCGAGATGAGAGATAATAGCAGTATGATCTGGATTTGTTGAAACGAAGTTAATGGCTGCTTCAACTTTAGGTTGCATAGATCCAGCTGCAAAGTGTCCTTCATTCATATAGTTTTTTGCTTCTTCTAGGGTAACGGTTTCTAAAGGAGTTTCATTGTCGCTACCGAAGTTTAGGAATACACGATCAACGCCAGTTAATAAAAGAAGGGTATCGGCATTAAGAAGTTCTGCCATCTTCGCACTAACTAAGTCCTTCTCAATTACTGCACTTGCACCTTTTAGTTTTGTACCTTGTTCTAATACAGGAATACCGCCGCCACCACATGCGATAACAACTTGGCCAGCATCTAAAAGTGCTCTTATTGCATCAATTTCATAGATATCGATTGGTTTTGGAGCAGCGATAATTCTGCGGAATCCATCCGCTACTGGAATAACGTAATTACCTTTTTGTTCTTCTTCTTTTGCTTCCTCTTCAGACATGATACGTCCAATTACCTTGGTTGGATTATGGAAGGCTGGATCGAAAGTATCAACACGAACCTGTGTGATGATAGTAGAAACGGTTTTATAGATTCCGCGTTGTAGTAATTCGGTACGGATAGCATTCTGTAAATCGTAACCAATATATCCTTGGCTCATGGCACTACAGATTGACATTGGGGCTACGGTTTGCTCTTTATCAAGGCGGCTATATTCTGTCATTGCTGTATGAATCATACCAACTTGAGGGGCGTTACTATGTGTGATAACAACTTGATATTTGGCTTCTACTAAATCTGCAATTGCAACAGCGGCGTTTTTAATGGATTCTTGTTGTTCTGGAAATGTCTTTCCGAAAGCGCTGTGTCCTAAAGCAACTACTACTTTTTTGTTTTGCATGGGCGTTACCTCGATTCTTAGATTCTAGTAATATAATTATCTCAATTATCTATATTATTATAGGATATTTGAGTAGATAGACGGGGGAAGTTTGATACCGTCGACCTTTAACATATGCACGATTGGAGATTGTATCCTATGGATTCTATGTATATAAGTAATATATCATATATGCTTTCGAAATCCAATAGGTTGAGAAAAAAGGTTTGTCTTAGTTTATCCCAAGAGATTTTTTTAGCTCTTTGTCAATCTTGGTATTTACCGTAAGACCTTTATCTTGTCGATATTTTTTTACTGCATTTTTTGTTTTTTTGCCGCTGATTCCATCTGCTTTACCACAATCATAGCCTAGGTTGTTTAAAGCCATCTGTACCTTTTCCACTGTTGCCGAGTATTTGGAAGACTTGTTTGCAGTGGCTTTTTTTGTGGATTTACTAGAATTGGAAGATTTGCTTGAACTACTATAGGGGCAAACTCCATTTTTATGAAGATGTGCTTCGTGTCCACCACAATGATAATGATAGCTACCTAAACCACTCTTGTTTTTATTATCTCTATGACCACCGCTAGAATCGGTTCTACCAGAATGTGATTGAATTGGTGATGCAGCAGATGGGATATAGGTGAGATTTATAGCCGTTACCGATACAGTTAATACCAAAATTGCTTTTTTTAATGTTGATGTTATTTTCTTTGACATATACATTCTCCCTTAATTATTATAATATAATTATTATATATGTAAAAAATGGTAAAATCAATTAATTGTTACTAAATATATAATATGACAAAGCATTATAGTAAAAATAGAATGTATCTATAAATTAGCGTGCTTCCTGAATAGAGCAGAGCAGGTCAAGCGCACAAATTGTAGTAGTGATATGCTATCTACAGAAGGAGGTGCATATTATGCACGCATGGGAAGCTATACAAAAATCACTTGATTATATTGAATCAAATATTAGTGATGAAATTAATATTGAGCAGCTAGCAAAGGAATCGTCATTGTCACTTTTTTATTATCAAAGGTTATTTTCACGTCTTGTTAAGAAGCCAGTTCGAGAATACATTAAATTACGCAGATTAGCTCGAGCCCTTGAATCACTTGCTGATAAACAACGACGCATTTTAGATGTTGCTCTGGACTACGGCTTTGGAAGCCATGAGACATTCACAAGAGCATTCAAAGAAGCCTATAAAATAACACCAGAAGAATATCGCAAACATCCGGTAATGCTCAATCAGTTTGACAAGCCCGACTTATTGTTATCCTACATGATGATTGACGAAGGTGTCCCACTTATCAGTGATGGACTTGTGTTGGAATTTAACCGTAAAACAATCTTACAACCAATACTTTTTATGGGAGTATCAGGTATCATTCCTATTGAAGGACAAATGCCACTTGGCGAATCTACAGGAGTAGATATGCCTGGTCAAGTTTGGGAAAAATTCCACGAAGAAAAACAATATATACCTCGAATTGGAGGATGCGAACTGGGAGTTGCTTATCTTGGTGATGTGCTGGAAGGGTATTTTACTTACTTTGCCGGTGCACAAGTGTCGCAAGGAACAAAAGATGCCCGTTTTGTTACTTGGGAACTTCCGGCTAGAGAATACATTGTTTGTGGATTTGAAGCAGAAAATTTTGAGCAACTTGTTACCGTGGCTCTCAATAAGGCTATAAAATATTGTGGGGTTTGGCTTGAAAAGCACGATTTGACTATGGAGGTTTATTCTCCAGAAATGTACTATGACAGCTCACCTGACAGTACCTACATGGAAGTATGGATGCCAGTATCGGAAAAATGTTAATAATGGTTTCACTATCTTATAAAAATTTTATACTATAAAAAGATTTCAAACTTTATTTAAAACATGTAATTATACAACCACTTTATCATGCTAAATTGCTAATTGACAAAGATGGTATAATTGTATACAATAATAACAAATCAATATAAAACCTTGAAAATAAAGCATTATTATTGTATACATAATAATTGGTTATATAATGTATAACTAAACACTATATAAAAAGATCGAGAAAAAAGGTGCTTTGTTATAAGGGGTGAGTGAATAATTATACAAGGAGTGAGTTTGATGGAAAATCGTAGAGTATTTTTAAATCGACACAATAACCTGTTACAGTATGAAGAACGCATCTATCCACTTGTAGAAGTTGATACACCGAATGTGTTCCGTAATCTGTTTCCATATGACGAGGTACCAAAGATTGCGTTTAATGATCGAATAGTGCCACATAATATGCCAGATGAAATCTGGATTACAGATACAACATTTCGTGATGGGCAGCAATCAAGAGCACCGTATACGACTGAGCAGATTGTTACAATCTATGATTATTTTCACAAATTAGGTGGTCCAAAGGGAATTATCCGTCAAAGTGAATTCTTCTTATATAGTAAGAAAGACCGTGATGCTGTTTACAAATGTTTGGAAAGAGGATATCAATTTCCAGAAGTAACCGCCTGGATTCGTGCAAGTAAGAAAGATTTCGAATTAGTAAAAGAGATTGGATTAAAAGAAACAGGAATCTTAGTAAGTTGCTCTGACTATCATATCTTCTATAAGATGAAGATGACAAGAAAAGAAGCAATGAACCATTATCTAAGTGTAGTAAGAGAGTGTCTGGAAACAGGAGTAGCACCACGTTGTCATTTTGAAGATATTACTCGTTCTGATATTCATGGTTTTGTTATTCCATTCTGTCTCGAATTGATGAAATTAGGGGAGGAATACGGAATCCCCGTTAAGATTCGTGCATGCGATACAATGGGATATGGAGTTAACTTCCCTGGTGCAGTTATTCCACGTTCCGTGCCAGGAATAATCTATGGATTAATGACACATGGAGGTGTGCCTTCAGCGCAGTTAGAGTGGCATGGTCACAATGATTTCTATAAAGCAGTAACGAACTCAACCACAGCTTGGTTATATGGTGCAAGTGGTGTCAACTGTTCCTTATTCGGTATTGGTGAAAGAACTGGCAATACCCCTCTTGAAGCGATGGTATTCGAGTATGCACAGCTAAAGGGAACTTTAGATGGTATGGATACAACAGTAATTACAGAATTAGCAGATTACTTTAGAGAAGAAATCGATTATAAAGTTCCATCTAGAACGCCTTTTGTAGGTGAGAATTTTAATGTTACTAGAGCAGGAATACATGCAGATGGATTACTTAAGAATGAAGAAATCTACAATATATTTGATACAGATAAATTCTTAAATAGGCCAGTATTAGTTGCAGTTTCTAATACATCGGGTCTTGCAGGAATTGCACACTGGATTAACACATATTACAAACTAAAAGACGAAAGAGCCGTTGATAAGTCACATCCTGTAGTAACGATAGTGAAAGATTGGGTAGATAAACAATATGAAGAAGGTCGTGTAACGGTTATTACAGACAACGAATTAATAAAAGTTATTGAAGAAGCTTGTAAAGAATTGAATGTTAACATTTAGTATGCTACACTATATTAATGTAAACATAGAAGAAGATCACATCATAAGAACTTAAGAAATACTTAGTAAACATAACAGTTAATACAAACATTTACGGAGCATAGGAGGATTATTGATGAATACGCAGCAAATTGAAGCAGCAAAGGAACAGTTTGGAAAGCTATTAGAGAAGCAATTAGCAAGAGTTGAAGCTATGAAGGCACAAGGTGACTTTGTTAATTATAAAGAGCTGGATAAAATCACAATTGGTGTATGTGGTGGAGATGGAATTGGTCCAGCAATTACAGGGCAAGCTCAGAGAGTTCTTGAGTACTTATTACAAGATGAAGTAGCAGCTGGCAAAGTAGAGTTTAAGGTAATTGATGGCTTAACAATTGAAAGAAGAGCAGAAGAGATGGCAGCTATACCAGCTGATGTATTAACAGAATTAAAAACTTGTGATGTTATCTTAAAAGGACCTACTACAACGCCTAGAAAAGGTGACGGTCTACCTAATATAGAATCTGCTAATGTAGCTATGAGAAAAGAACTAGATCTATTCGCTAACGTTCGCCCTGTTCGTATACCAGAACAAGGTATCGACTGGACATTCTTCCGTGAGAATACTGAAGGTGGATATGCAGCAGGTAAAGAAGGTGTTAGCGTAACAGACGACCTTGGTATCGACTTTACAATTGCAACGTCTCAAGGTTGTGATAGAATTATTCGTGCAGCGTTCGAATTCGCTAAGGCGAATGGTAAGACTCGTGTAACAGCAGTTACAAAGGCAAATATCATCAAAACCACAGATGGTAAATTCCTTGAGAATTTCTATCGTATAGCAAAAGAATATGATGGAATTACTGCAGATGATTGGTACATTGATATCATGACTGCAAAATTATTAGATGAACAAAGAAGAAGAGACTTTGAGGTAGTTGTATTACCTAATCTATATGGTGATATAATTACAGATGAAGCGGCTGAATTGCAAGGTGGTGTAGGTACCGCTGGTAGTGCAAACATCGGCAAAAAATATGCTATGTTTGAAGCAATTCATGGTTCTGCCCCACGTATGGTGCAGGAAGGTAGAGATATTTACGCAGATCCATGTAGCGTAATCCGTGCTGGTGCAATGTTACTATCTCACATCGGTTATACAGAGAAAGCAAATCAATTGTACAACGCACTTGACATCTGTACTGTTACAGAAAAGAAATTAGTATTGACTGGTAGAGATACTGGAGCTACAGGTGCTGAATTTGCTGATTACATTATGGAGACGATTGCGAAGAACTAGGAGGAAATATTCTTTGGACAGTTTTCATGAGCAAAAGGAATCATCCGATAAATATTCCTTGAGAGGACGTGTCTTTCATAAAATACGTGACGATATTCTCTCGGGTAAATATAGTCAGAATGAAGAATTAAAAGAAGTAACAATAGGGAATGAATTAGGCGTTAGTAGGACGCCTGTTCGCGAGGCATTAAGACAGTTAGAGTTAGAAGGATTAGTGAATATTATTCCGAATAAAGGAGCCTATGTGAATGGGATTACTGCGAAAGATATTCATGACATCTATATGATTCGTTCTTATCTTGAAGGACTTTGTGCAAGAATGGCATGCGAGAATATCACAGAGAAGCAGATGGAAGAGATGGATGAAATCGTATATCTATCAGAATTCCATACAAGACGTTCCCATGAAGGACAGATTTTTGAGTTTGATAATAAGTTTCACGAGTTATTATATGAGGCTTCTGGTAGCCGTATCTTATGCCATCTATTATCTGACTACCATCAGTATGTACAGAGAATCCGCAAGGCGTCTTTGTCTTCCATGATTCGTGCTAGCCACACCAATGAAGAGCACATAGCGATTTTTGAGGCGATTAGAGAACACGATGCAGACAAGGCAGAATATCTAGCACATGAGCATATTAAGAACACTATTAATAATATTAGTGAAAAGGGATTAGAGAAGTTATTATAAATATATGTAGTTGAAAACCTATGGAGTGAAAGCTTCATAGGTTTTTGTGTGTCCTCCCTTTTGAAGGAAGATGTAAGGAAAACCGTTTCGCAGGATGTTGTAGATAAATGGCTAAATATGAAAGACTATACAGATAAAACTGTATAGTCTTTCATATTTAAGCTATTGTAAAAAACAGTTAATAATTCTGCACGCTTTTAAAAGATAATCCACCTTCTTCTTGATTTTTTAATGATAAAATATAATATGACTATTAAAAATTGTTGGGGAAAAACAAAAAAGGAGGCGAAGAAGTTTCAATAGTCGTGTTTTATCGTGTTACTATAAAAGATTAAAAAGGAGAAGGTAAATGAGAAAGAGAGTAAGTCGTATAATTGCTAAGCTTTTGGTATTTGTAATGGTATTGCAGATGGCATTACCGATGACTGTCCTTGCAGCACCCGTACAGAGTGATGGTGAAAACAGTTTGGTTACCGGTGATGATTATTTCGGACAAAACAATGACACGATTACCGAAGATGGTGTGGCACTTAGAGCAGATGTTGGAACAGACGAGGGATTTACCATTAAACATGTGGCAACCGATAAATTGGTCAAGTCATACGAAACAGATAATGTAGCCCTGACGGTTGACGGTGAAGAAGGAGATTTTGCAACAATATTTTCCAAAGCTGTTTTTGGTATCAATGATAATAACAGTATGGGAAATTCAAAACTTCCGGTAGTATCCTTGGTTTCAAAGGAATACAACAAAGGAATCGCATCTGTTGGCTGGAATAATGGTGCGAAAGCAACGGTTGTTAAGGTTAATGGAAGTACAAGCGGAAACGGTTGGGAGAGTGTTCAGATTGTCGCTAACGGTGATGGCACCGTCTCTTTCAAAGACAGCTACTTTGACAAATACATTACAGTAGAGACTGTTGATGGGGCACCGGTCTTACAATGTATGTCGGATAAGACGAGAGAAACATTAACAGAAAATGAAAAATTCATTATTAACTCTAAAGTAGCTCCGAATAAAGTGGAAAGTCTGGCTGTAGACAACAGCACGAAAACCCAGACAACGTTAGATTTAACATGGAATAAACCAGCAAGTATTTATACCAATGTTCAAGTACTTAAAAAAGGACCTGATGATTTAGAATTCAAGAAAATTGCTGATCTTGCAGATGAAACTTCCTACCAAGTAACTGGTCTAAGTGAAGGCACGGAGTATTCATTTAAATTACTTGTTATAAACGGTAATGGAGATGCAGCTGACATAACATACAGTACAGAGAGTAATGAGGTAACTGCAAAGACAAGAGCGGGACTAAAACCTGCAACTCCAACGAATCTTAAACTTGAAGAACAAGAAGGAGGTAAATTCTTAATCAGCTGGGATACAGCGGAGAATGCAACACATTATCGTATTCTGCGTGCACAAAGTATGTTTGGTACATATCAAACTATTGCAACAGTGAGTGAAACAAGTGCAAAAATAGCATATGAAAACGATAGATATGAAAATTACTATCGAGTAGTTGCACTAAATAATGGTGAAGCAGGCGGGGGAGATTTTACATATGCAGAAGAATCCGAAGCATCAGCATATGTTTCTTTAGAGACTGAGATGTTCGGTGATCATACTTTAGTTTTTGCACCTACAGACGATGTGAAAAAGATTGATGAAACATTACATAAATTATTTGACGAAACAAATGATAGCAGCAAGGATGCACAGTTTAGAGGAGAACATTGGCAGGTATACTTCAAGCCAGGGGATTATACACAAACCAGCTGTATTAATCTTGGATTCTACACATCCATTAACGGTTTGGGAGAGACACCTTATGATGTAAAACTGAACAATATCGCAATTCCAGATTATCTAGGTGGCAATAATGCTACCTGTAATTTTTGGCGTTCGACAGAAAACTTGTCTATCATCAATACAGGAAATGAACAAGGAAAAGCGCAGTATGGTTCTTGGAGAGGAGACTGGTTTAACTGGGCTGTTGCACAGGCGGCTCCACTTAGAAGAGTATATTCAGAACGTCCAGTTGCATATGACTGGAACTATGGCTGGGCAAGTGGCGGTTATGTTGCTGACTGTTACTTTACTGGTATTGACGGTGAAGGAAATTCTGCAGGTACATGGGCAGGACAGCAATTTTATACAAGAAACACAGAGATGGCAGGGAATGCATTCGGAACAACACTTAATAATTTCTTCCAAGGTGTAGAAGCTCCTAATTTACCAAATGCAGACGGTGTAGAGAAGGGGAAATCCAGAGCATTACTAAATGGCAATGGCTACTCTAATTGGAAGATTGCGGATTCAAATGGAAATCAACAGGTATTTACGAATGTAGAAGAAACTAAGAAACTTGCTGAAAAACCGTTCTTATATATCGATGATAACGGTAAATATCAGGTATTTGTGCCAGCAGTGAGAGAGAATACAAAGGGTATCAGCTGGTCAAAAGATGATATGGGTGAAGGAAAAAGTGTCTCACTAGATACTTTCTATATTGCAAAACCTACGGATTCAGCGGCTACAATTAATGCACAGTTAGCAGCAGGTAAGAACATTTATTTCACACCGGGTATCTACCACGCAGAAGAAACCATAAAGGTAACCAAAGCAGATACGATTATTTTAGGTTCCGGTTTGGCAACTATCATTCCGGATAATGAAGATGCTGCGATGAGAATTGCAGATGTTGATGGAGTAAGAGTTGCAGGCATTATATTAGATGCAGGAAAACATTCTGAATATTTGTTAGTAGTTGGTGAACAGGGTTCAGACAAAGATCATTCCGCTAATCCGACTATATTACAGGATATATTCTTACGAGTTGGTGGAACAACAGATGAACTAACGAAATCAGATAATGCACTTGAAATTAATAGTAATAATGTAATAGGGGATCACTTCTGGATTTGGAGAGCTGACCATGGTGCAGGTGTCGCGTGGAATGGAAACGAATCCCAACATGGTCTAATTGTAAATGGTGATGACGTAACATGTTATGCATTATTTAATGAGCATTTCCAAGATTATACTACATTATGGAATGGTGAGAACGGTGCAACATATTTCTATCAGAATGAGACCTGCTACGATCCGATTTCACAGGAAGAATGGATGTCACATGATGGAACTGTAAACGGATATGCATCTTACAAGGTTGCAGATGGAGTAGATACTCACTATGCAATTGGTCTTGGTATATATAATGTATTTATCTTTACTGGACCGACCTATGATGCATCAGAAGTTCAGATTCAGTTAGACAATGCGATTGAAGTCCCAGATAAAGAAGGCGTATTAATCGAAAATGCCTGTCTTCAGACATTTGCTGATGAAACCAAAGTATTACAGAAAATCAATTCAGTTGTAAATGGTATGGGAGATCCTGTAAGTAGTGGTACAGACCCGGTAACAGGAGAGAAAGGCACTAGTTGGGATAGATCGTTCTTGCTCTACTATAATAACGGGGTAGCAGAAGGCAGTTATAGAAAACTGACTCAGGCATATAAGTCTTTAGAGGAAAAGTGTAAGAACATTAGTGAACAGTTAGAAACTATTACAGATGAGGCTAAGAGAGCAGAGTTAGAAGAAGCATTAAAAAATGCGAAAAAACTTTTAGAAGGTTATGAGATATCCATATCATGGCCAATTCAGGAGGAAACGAAAGAAAAAGTGTCTTTAATGGAAGAAACAATTTCAGAAATAGAAGAAATTGTTGAGAGAGTACCTGGAGTTTCTAAGACAGAACTGAAAACCTTGATTAAGCAGTATAGTTACCTTAAGAAAGATGACTATACACAGAAATCATGGGATGCATTTTTAGCGGCTTTACAGGCGGCAAAGGAAGTTGCGGGTAATGTGAATGCAACCCAGGAAGATGTTGATGCAGCAGTGGCAGTTCTTCAGAGTGCTCAGAAAGCATTAGTGAAAGTGAATGCGGGCGGTTCTACGGGTGGTTCTAATGGAAGTGATGGAAATAATGGAAACAATGAACAGAACGTACAGAATGTACAGATTAAGATAAGCATTGGCAAAACAAGCATACTTCAGAATGAGACAACACAGTGTACCGTTACTGGTGACAAAAATCCAACATATGCTTCTAATAACAATGCAGTAGCGACTGTAGATGCGAACGGTGTAGTAACTGGTATATCTGCTGGAACAGCAACCATCACAGCAACATCAGCACGATTAGGCTCTACAGCAAGTGTAACCATCACAGTTGTTAAGCCTACTGTAAAATGGAACGCAACTTACAATACAATTCCATTACAGCTTAAGAATGGCGAAAAAGTCAACAAGACAACAGTATTACAGCCAATGGGCTTACAGGAAGGTGACTCCATCAAGAGTTATAGTTCTTCTAAGACAAGTGTTGCAACCGTTAAGAAAGCAACTAATGGAAAACTTACAATCACACCAAAGAAAACTGGTAGTACAAAGATTACAGTTACCACTACCTACGGTGCGACAGCAACCTTCACACTGAAAGTTCAGAAGGATATTGTTAAGGTAAATGAATTAATTGTTGATAATGTAAAGAATGGAAAATTGACATTGAATAAGGGCGAGAGCTTTGCATTACAAACAACTAAGATGTATATTACGGCATTAGATAAAGTGACATTCACATCAAACAACAAGGAAGTTATAACCGTTTCTTCCGAAGGAATGATTACGGCGAAGAAGAAGGGAACAGCAAAGATTACTGTGAACTGTCAGAAAAAGAAAGTAGTAATTACTGTTATAGTAAAATAGCAACAGTTTTGAGCTGCCCACAAACTAATTAAGAATACCATTCAAAATATTAGTGAAAAGGGATTATAGAAATTATTATAAATATATGCGATTGAAAACCTATGAGGAGAAAATCTTCATAGGTTTTTATGGTTTGCCCGACATGGGCAAACTCTAACGGGTGAATGTCCCGAGTGTACCTAGGCAATGGGAAACACATAGCTGAACAGCAAGGGTGTCTAT
>JAHAJA010000009.1 GCA_018372435.1 Clostridiales bacterium
TTTTAGTTAATCGCATAACTAATTATATCAGAAAAACGCTGTACGTTCTATGAACGTCAGCGTTTTTTCTTTAGGGGAGTTTTTTTACAGCCCCTTTTAACTATACTTCTAATTTTAATTGTACTTCTTCTTCTGCTTCTTGTTTAAAATCCTCAACCACTTCAGGATTAATTACAGGTAAGTCCTCAAGGGAAGCAATTCCAAAACTCCTTAAGAACTCTTCAGTTGTACCAACTAATATTGGTCTACCTGGTGCATCTAGTCTACCAACTTCACAAACCAAATTACACTCAATCAGTTTGTTAATTGCATGATCCGTCTTAACTCCACGAATCTGCTCTATCTCTAACTTAGTTATAGGTTGCTTATATGCAATAATAGATAATGTTTCTAGTAGAACATCAGTAAGTACATGTTTCCTTGGTATATGGGTTAATTTAATAATCGACTCATACATAGAAGCTTTGGTACACATCTGATAGGACCTTCCAAGCTCAATAATCTGAATTCCACGATCTTTCGTATCATACTTGTCCATCATGTTTCGAATCACTTTTTTGGTGGTCGCTTCGTCATGGCCAACCGCAGCCGCAATCCGTTCTAACTCTACTGCTTCTCCCATGGTAAACAATATTGCTTCTATTATAGCTTCTATCATGCTAATCTCCATCTTAACAAAAGTGCTCCTCTCTACATTAAAACTCTTATCCTTTATTCTGCTTGTCCCTTATATTGTATCTGAATATCTTCAAATACTTCTTCTTGATATATCTCAATCTTTCCGACTTTCATAAGCTCAAGAATACCAAGGAAAGTAACAATAACTTCCATCTTAGATTGTGCAAATTCTAACATCATACGGAAACTAAAATACTTATGTCTCCTAGCATACTCCTCAATATCTATCATCTTATCACTTAATGTAATCTCTTCTTTTTCTATCTTACCAAAAGTACTTCTTATCGGGTCAATCTTATCTTCCTGACGCTTAAGAACAGATTCAAAAATCTCATGTAATTTTGCTAAAGTCAAATCACCAAGAATATCTTCTATATTAATTTCTTCTCTATAAGAAGAGATTTCTTTCGGAATAGATGCTCCTTTAAATATTACTTTTTCTGCATCAACTTGCTTATCCTTTAATTCTGTTGAGATGTATCTATACATCTTATATTCAAGTAATCGTTCTACCAATTCTTGACGTGGATCTATTTCTTCATCCTCTTCATTCTTTTCTTTCGGTAGAAGCATCTTTGCCTTAATGTTAACAAGTGTAGCTGCCATCACTAGGAACTCACTCATAACATCAAGATCCTTCTTTTCCATCGCTTGTATATATTCCATATACTGTTTAGTTATCTCGACTATCGGTATATCATAAATGTTTACTTTGTTCTTATCAATTAAATGAAGAAGTAAATCAAGCGGGCCCTCGAATGCTTCCAACTTAACAGGTATCCCCATGCTTACACCATCTTTCTTATCTTTCTTTATAATATTACTAATAAAGTATTCATAATCAAACCGCTAATTGTAGATATGATTCCTAATAATACAGTAAATAGTAATATCAGCTTGATATAATGATCATTTTTTATTATAGAAAAATACTTACTTGGTGAATAACCAGCAATGAGTAACCCCATATCAAAGGTGGAAATCGGGATTAAATTAATCAAGAGCATATTCGTACTAATAAATGCCATAAAATAAAAAAAATAAAATGATAGTAGAATTGTAATATTGTTATGCACTTTCGTAAAATCATTAACATCAGTAGATATGAATTGTGTTCTTATTATCAATATATTTAATACTGCTATTAACAAAAGCACAAAAAAACCAGTAAATCCGGCTATCTTGTTCGTCTTTCTATCTTTCATTCTATACATATAAGGTTTAGAAAAACCTGAATAGGTAGTAACGCATAACAATAAACCTATTGGATCTACATACTTCCATAACTTACATATATCCCTTGCTGTTCGCTTTCTTCTAAGTTCATAATTAGGCTGTTCTTTCCACTCTGCCAAACTTCTTACACAATATATAATTGATTTCGGTAACTCGTGTAATATCATGATTACGATTGCAGCAACCAATGCTGCACTCACACTCAGTAATGCCTCTTTCATCGCTACCTCCACGTTGTTTTTTAGTCAGATATATCCCATTATAGTAAGATATCTGAAATTAAGCAAGCACAATTCTCCATTAATTCCAACCTATTGTTCACTAATTATTCTTTATTCAAAGTGAATACCATGATCTCTGGGCGGTTAAATATACGGATTTTTATTGTATGAACACCTAATCCCCTAGAGAGCAACATAGTAGAGGAATTTAGTTCAAATCTACCGCTATCAAAATGAGGAAACAAAATATATTGTGGTGATATTACTCCCCCAAGGAAAGGCAAACGCATAATTCCTCCATGCACATGACCAGATAACACCAAATCCGCTCCCCAATCAGCATAATAATTAAAGTACATTGGATTATGTGCCAATAGTATTGTATATGTTTTTGGATCACATCGTCCAATGCACTTTTTAATATATTCATTCGTCATCTCTGGACGATTGATCTTATTATAATAATCAGATGCAATTTCTAAACCTGTTACGTTAATGGTTGCATCTTTTCTCTTTATTTTAATAGTCTTATTATGCACAAAATGTATTCCATATGCTGCTAAGATATCATGATATTCTTTGTATATGGTATCTTTAGTTTCTTCCCCTTCAGCTAGCTTCTGTTCGTGATTACCATTCACATAATAGATGCCAAATTCTTTACTAAGGGTTTCAAGAAGGTTTAATGTATCATAATAATCCGCCTTATTATGACCAATTAGCATATCTCCAGCAACCATGATGTAATCAGGATGTTCATTTCTTATTCTTCTAAGCAGATGCTCATTGTTTTTACCAAATGAATTATTATGTAAATCAGTTAATAATACTATCTTTACATTATCAAACTCCGCAGGTAATTTATCTGAATGTAACTTATACTTAGAAACTGTCAAATGATGATTTTCCTTATGCATTAGGAACACAAATAGGATAATGATAATACCTATACATAAATTTGTTTCTACCATTCCTATACCTCCTATAATTTAATAAATGGATTCCTAATGCTTCATTATAGCATGTTATTTCTTATCTGATAAGAAAAATTTTTGAATTACTTTTCCTAGATAATCTTTGAATTTAGCTTCCTTTACTTGCTTAACCGCAACAATATCTACGGAACCTATTTTCTTTCCATTGTATGTATATACGATTTCACCAAGTTTACTTCCTTCTTCAATCGGAGCGGTAATTTCTTCTACCATAGTAACTTCCTTCTTAATCTCATCTGGATTTGTATTCGTTAAACACAGATAATGAAATTCTCCATTTGGCTTGCCTTCAACGGTTTCTTCCAGACCTTTCTTTACTTTAACTGGTTCAATTGCCAGTTCCTTATGGTCATCAATGAATAGACTACAATTAGCAAAACCGTAATCTAACAATTTAGCTGCTTCGACAAATCTTTGTAATGGATTAGGATTCCCCATTACTACTGCAATCATATCCATACCATTGCGGTTTGCTGATGCAGATAAGCAATATTTCGCCTTTCCAGTTGATCCAGTCTTAAGACCTGTTATTCCCTTGTATGAACGAACAAGTTTATTGGTATTCGTAAGCCCAAACTCACTAGTTCCCTTCTTCGTTGTATGTGTAATCGTATCCATCCAAACCGTTGAATAATTACTAATCTCAGGATGTTTAGTAATAAGTTCTCTAGACATAAGCGCTACATCTAAAGCACTTGAATAATGGTCTGCTACATCAAGTCCACAGCTATTCACAAAATGCGTATTCTTCATTCCTAGTTCTTGGGCTTTTTGATTCATACGGTTAACGAATTCTTCCTCTGATCCAGCTACATATTCAGCCATAGCAACACAAGCATCATTCGCACTCGCAATACTAATACATTTGATCATATCATTTACCGTTTGCGTCTCATAAGGCTCAAGATAAACCTGCGATCCTCCCATTGAAGCAGCATGCTCACTTACACTAACGGAATCCTCTAATTTAATTTTTCCAGAATCAATCGCATCAAAGATAAGCAACATAGTCATTATCTTAGTTATACTAGCTGGTTCCACTTGCTTATCCATATCCTTCGAATACAGTATTGCTCCTGTTGAAGCCTCCATAAGTACAACACTATTAGAATCTAATGTAAAACCAATGTCTGATTGTACTATCTGTACATTTTGCGTATCACTCTCAGTTGATTCATTCGAATCATTATTTTCTTTTTGTTCATTCGTATCATTTTGTGCAGCTTTATCATCTTGCTTATTCTCTTGTTCTGTATCATCCTTAGTTGTCTTTTCTTCTTGCTGTGAATCTTCTTTCTTTTCATTTGATTCTTTCTTTTCATCTGATTCTTTCTTTTGATCTTCCCCATTAGAATTATCCTTGTTCGTATCATCCTGCGTACTTAACAACTTACTGTTCTTTGACACTTGTCTGCTAATGGTTGAAGCACTAACAACATTAGATGCAACCATTACTAATAATACAAGAAGTGCGATTAACTTATATAGCCTCTTCCTAATCATTTTTTCCTCTTCTAATATTCGTAAGTATTACTATATTTTAATCAGCTTATCTTAAAAATATGACAAATACTATTCGACTTTTAGTTTGCAAGTAAGCTTTTTCCCATGTGTTTTAGCAGTAATAACTACGGTCCCTTTCCTTTTGGCGGTCACATATCCATAATCATTCACGTAAGCTATGGAAGAATCACTTGATTTCCAAGCAACAATACTTATGATTCCATCCCCTTCAACATGAAATTGATACTTCTCCCCCACCTCAAGCGTTAAAGTTTTTCTATTAATTGCTATAACCCGTACTTTACATCGTAACGTTTTCTTACCTACTTTCGCTGTAATAAAGGTTACCCCTGGCTTCTTAGCATATATCTTACCATTAAGGTTCACATATGCAACTTTAAAATCTTTTGAACTATAATGTACCCTTTTATTAATAGAAAAAACAGACAACCGAAATGTTTCTCCTTTTTCTAAAACGATACTTTCTTTGTTCAGATGTAAGGAAAATGGCAAATCGGGCATATCCAAAAAATATACTGATGTCCTTTGGTATAAAAAGTTCCCAACTAACAAAATACTAATTGCAATGACTACAATCTTCATAATTTTTCGCAATAATAATCACCTCCTAATATAATGTTTTATTTTTATTTTGTGGAAATTCCTTGACATAATTTATCAGTTATCCTACAATATTTTTTGACTATTTTATCATTTATATATAGTTATAGAAAATTACTCGAAAGAAAAGGTGAATTTATGCAAATAATTATTCAACTACTCCTTCTAGCCTTAGGATTTGTACTTCTTATTAAAGGTGCAGACAAGTTTGTAGAAGGATCATCAAAAATCGCTGACAAATTCCACATTCCACAACTTGTCATCGGTTTAACCATTGTTGCATTCGGTACGAGTGCTCCAGAAGCTGCGGTAAGTATCAATGCTGGGCTTAATGCAAATGCAGACATCGCAATAAGTAATGTCTTGGGTAGTAACATATTCAATATCCTAATCATTATAGGTATTACGTGCATTATCCTTCCATTAAGCATTCAAAAATCAACACTATACTTTGAGTTACCATATGTAATTATTACAACTTTGGTCCTACTCTTACTTGGATTAGATGGTAAACTTAGTTTAATTGATGGTGTAATCCTTTGGATAATGTTCATTGTGTTCTTCATATACTTAATCAGGTTATCAAGATCTGGAAAGGCACAAATGGATGACGTCCCGGAAGCTAATGAAAAGGATAAAATGCCCCTACTAATATTGATAACAATTCTTGGTATGGCAGCTATCATTATTGGTAGTGATATAACAGTAGACAGTGCATCGAAAATTGCTGAAATCTTTGGTATGAGCCCTCGTTTTATCGGCTTAACAATCGTTGCTTTTGGTACATCCTTACCAGAATTAATTACTTCTATTACTGCTGCTAAGAGAGGTAAAGACGACATTGCAGTTGGTAACATTGTTGGTAGTAACTTATTCAATATCTTATTCGTATTGGCGACAACTTCTCTGATAACACCAATTAATTTTGCAAGAAGTTTCATCGTTGATGCCATTGTAGCAATAGCTGCTGCTGTAATTTTACTTATCTGTGTATTCCGTGATCGTAAGGTTGGAAAAACTGGTGGTATTATTATGATTACTTGTTATGTAGCATATTTCGTTTATCTTGTATTTCTAAGATAATTACTACTAACGTAATCTATAACTATAGATATTAAAGAAAGACAGTTTTCTATTCATAGAAAACTGTCTTTCTTTTTATCTATTTACTACACGATTACCTAAATCCTCACAACTTGTCCAATATATTAGACAAACTGATACCAATTTATCATTTATTTTCCTTCCAATATTATGTATTATTATATTATTAAGATTCGTATGTCAACTTGTGATATCTAAATCATTATTAAAATCTATTGTGAAGACTTACTAATAACTAAAAAAACGATTCAAAGCGACATAATCAAATTAGGAGGATTTATATGAGATTACATACTTATAAAAATGCACAATCTTTCTTAAAGGCTAATCAACGTTTATTAGTTGATAATGAGGCTTTAACACAATTAATCATCTATAATGCCTTACAAAAACTCACTGTACCCTCATGTAACACCTGTTTATTTGGTACTATAACCGAAGGCGATCAAGTAATCCTACTCTTTTCCAACGTAACTCCTTATAATCTTCAGATCTTTGCTCCTATAGAAGAGAAACATTTACTGCAAGCTGCAATTAAATTACTAATAAAGTACCTATTAGATATTAACATTCCAGTTAAAGGAATAAGTGGCAACTCAGTGATATGTAATAACTTCATAACTTATTATACTAAGAAATCGCCTTCTTCCATATTCAAAGAATACTTAAGAAGCGATATCTTAGAGTTACGTGATATACATACTATCAATATTCCCAATGGATTTTTCCGCCAAGCCAATCTATCTGATCTAGATACCATCACTCATTGGAATGTTTTATTCGGAAATGATGTTTTAGATTTACGTTTAGAATATGATCGTATCATTGATATGGTTAGTGAACAAATCAATAATAATTTATACTATATATTTTTCAATACAGATGACGTTCCAGTATCAATGGCCTGTACTACAAGGAAATTACTAAACGGCTCTTCTATTAGCTATGTCTATACAGCAAACAATTATCGAGGCCATGGCTATGCTACCGCCATTATGTATCATTTGAGCAAATCTATTCTTAAACAAGGTAATCAATTCTGTACTTTATTTGTAGACAAGAAAAACCAGGCAGCTAATAGAGTTTACCATAAAACCGGCTATAGGATTATAGCTGAAAATTACGACTACTATCTCACCTAACGATTAGGAGAATTTGGTGTATTCGTTTCATTCGAGGAATTCGTACTGTTCGGACTATTGGATTCCACCGGAGTGTTTGATGTATTAGGGGAATTGGCCGTATTCCCTTTATTAGATTCATTTGGAGCATTCGTAGTATTCGATTCATTCGGATTATTCGAGGAATTCGGATTGTTCGTATCATTTGGCACATTAGAAACATTGGAACTATTTGGTTCATTCGGCTTATTCGGCTTCTCTGAGTCATTGGATTCACTCGTTTCATTCGTTTCATTGGATTTATTCATCTCATTATTGTTACTAACATTGCTTGTTTGTTGGTTATATTCCTCTGTCACAGCACCTCCTTTTATTGTATCACTATCCTCTTTATTATTTGATGTCGTAGTACTCTTTTCTGATCTATTATTATTATTCGAATTACTTTGACAAGCACTTAGTGTTAATACTAGTATATTAATTATTAGGAAGCAACTAAGGATTTTCTTTTTTGTCTTAACCATCTTATCCCCCTATATTTTATATAAATAATGTTTCAATATATTTCACTTAAGATTTGACTTATTATCTGAAAACGTATACAATAGACTTCGACATATTAACGTATTATTATACGCAATTGTTTCATATTATTCATGGATTATTAGTAGGTATAACTTTCAGCTCTCAATATAATTAAGAGAAACTAGTTAGTTTCTAATATATTACCATAATTCTTATGAATTTTAAATAGTAAAGGAGAATTAGAATGAGTTTCAAAATAATCAAAGAAGTAATGTCCCCATCAGAATTAAAACAAGCCTTACCAGTTCCAGCTGAACATGCTAAATGGAAGGCAAATCGCGATGAAAAGATCAAAAAAGCCCTTACAGGTGAATCAGATAAATTTCTAGTTATTATTGGTCCTTGTTCTGCAGATAATGAAGATTCTGTATGTGACTACATAAATCGTCTTGCAAAAGTTCAAGATAAAGTATCTGACAAATTAATAATTATTCCTCGTATCTACACGAACAAGCCTAGAACAACAGGAGAAGGTTATAAAGGAATCGTTCATCAACCAAACCCAGAGAAAGAACCTGATCTTAAGGAAGGTTTAATGGCTATGAGAAGAATGCATCTTCGCGCTATTGCCGAAACTGGTCTTGCTGCCGCTGATGAGATGTTATACCCAGAAAACTGGCCTTATGTAGACGATATCTTATCTTATGTAGCTGTTGGTGCCCGTTCTGTTGAAGATCAACAACATAGACTCACAATCAGTGGAATGGATGTTGCTGCTGGTATGAAGAATCCTACAAGTGGTGACCTTTCTGTAATGTTAAACTCTGTTGTCGCAGCACAATGTAGTCATACTTTCCTATATCGTGCATACGAAGTAGAAACTTCAGGAAACCCACTGGCTCATACAATCCTTCGGGGAGCTGTTAACAAGCATGGTCAATCAATTCCTAATTATCACTATGAAGACTTAATTCGTCTAGTTGATATGTACGCAGAAAGAGACTTACAAAATCCAGCTGCTATCGTTGATGCAAACCATGCAAATTCTAATAAATTATATGACCAACAACCTCGTATCATTAAAGAAATTCTACACAGCCGTAAAGTATCTAATGATATTGCAACTCTTGTAAAAGGTGTAATGATTGAAAGTTACATCGAACCAGGTTGCCAAAAGATTTCTGACCACATCTACGGAAAATCAATTACTGATCCTTGTCTAGGTTGGAAAGAAACAGAAGAATTATTATATACTATCGCTGAACAAGTATAAGATAAGAGGCTGTTGCAAAATTGCAACAGCCTCTTTAATATCAATTCATATGTAGATAAATACAGTCAAACAAATTTTCTATGCTACTGCTTCATAATCCACTCAACAACATTCCTAACTAAAGCACTATTAATATAGGTTTCAACGATACAACCAATCCAAAGAAATAACAATAACAACAGAATAATAGGTAGGTATTCCCTAGTTATACTCTTCTTTCCTTTAAACGAGACTTTACTACTAAAATATAAATTCTCGCATAAGTCATAGCCTTTCTTAACCATCAGGATATATACAGGTATGTATATTATACATTGCGGAAAAATGTTAGCAAAATAAACAATGATACCTTTGAATCCATAGCATAATATAGAACTAGATAAAGCAAATCCTATACATATACCCTTATATGTGATTAATAAGGATAATAAAGGCATCCCAAACACCATACAGCAACTAATCCATACCAAAATAAATTCCTTTAGTCTACTAGTAATTATGTATTTCATCAGACTCCCATAATTGACTTTGATCAGATTTACATTAGTACTAAAATAACGATTAATCGTCTCCAAATCATTCAGATAGAATCTTTGTAATATATTTGCTGCTATAGTCCCAAGTACAATACCTATTAATAAAAGGATTGCTGCAAGGCGATAAATTCCTATTCGATTCTTCAACATATTCATAGTACTCTTCATACAGTTTCCTCCCTTAACAAAAATGTACTAGTTATACTATGATATGTTAGAAGAACAGAAAAAATGATTGCTTATAGATTTCTTTTCGCTTTATAGGACATGATTGCGGCAATCGTCTTAGCATCTTCTATCGTCCCATTGAAAATCATCTCTACAAGTTCCTCTAAAGTATATCGTTCAATACTTACAAACTCATCTTCATCCAGATGTTGTTTTGATGGAATTAATTCCGTTGTATAATAGATTCCTATCTTCTCATTACAAAAGGCTACCGTTGTATATAGGTCAATAAGATGTTCTACGTGCTCTGTACGGTATCCAGTTTCCTCTTCTAGTTCTCGAATTGCACATGTCATCATGTCTTCTTCTGGCTCTTTGCCACCGGCTGGTATCTCTAATGTATATCTTTCTATTGCGTTTCGGTACTGGCGTACCATTAAAATCTTTCCATTCTCATCTACAGGAATTATTGCTGCTGCTCCTTTATGATTAATGAGATCCCATTCTACTATTTTTTTGTTTGGTAATTCCATTGTATCTGAATAGAATTCTACAATAGCTCCCTTATGTTTTAATTCTCGTTTTACTCTCTTATATTCTTCCATAGTATAATCATGCTCCTTTCAAAACTATTAACTTAATCAATTGTAAAACTCTTCAAAAAGTCGATAACATATCTGCTTTTAAACTATAAGTCAATTTGCTTTTATTAAGCTATTGACTAACGTGCTATACTACATAACACTCTACTCAATTAAGTAATAGTTTAATCCTAAATGGCTGAAAAGTCTATATAATATCATCGTATTAAAGTAACAGAATGATATTATATAGACTTCGTTTTACTTTATGATAGAATCATAGATTCCATCATAATAAACTATACTATTAAGTGGGTTTACATTTACGCTACATCATTGATGAATCTTTCAATTCTATCTAATCCTTTTTTGATTTGTTCCAATGAAATTGCATAGGATAAACGAATATGGTCATCAAATCCAAAGTCAGCACATGGAATAACTGCAACATTATATTCATCGATTAATATAGCTGCAAGTTTACTAACTGTTTCAACTTTTTCACCTTTGTATGATTTATTCAACAAATTACTGATATCAATGAAACAGTAAAATGCTCCTGTAGGCTCTACCGTGTCGATTAAAGGCATCTTGCTTAAACGATCATACATATATTCTCTACGTTTGTTGAACTCATATTTCATTACTTCAACCGTCTTCTGAGGTCCAGTTAAAGCTTCAACTGTAGCTTTTTGTGCTATTGAGTTAGGGTTTGAAGTTTGATGGCTTTGTATACTTCCCATCAATTTAGCAATTTCAACTGATGACCCAGTATAACCAATTCTCCAGCCCGTCATTGCATAACTCTTAGCGACACCACTACACGTAATTGTTCTCTTATAGATCTCTTCTCCCAATGAACCAATACTTACATGCACATCTTCACCATAGATTAAGTTTTCATACATCTCATCCGCTATAACATAGATATCTTTCTTAACAACAACATCTGCAATGGCTTGTAATTCTTCTTTTGAATATACCATACCCGTTGGGTTATTAGGAGTATTCAAGATAACAGCTTTCGTTTTTTCCGTACAGGCTTCTTCCAATTGCTTTGCTGTTAATTTGTAATTCTGTGTTTTATCACATCTTACTACTACAGGAACACCACCCGATAACTTAATTATCTCCGGGTAACTTAACCAGAAAGGTGCAGGTATAATTACTTCATCTCCAGGATTTAATATTGCAGTAAAGATATTCGTTAAAGAATGTTTTCCCCCGTTACTGATAACGATTTGATTTGGTTGGTATTGTAATTTATTAAAATTAGCAAACTTGGTACAAATTGCTTTCTTCAATTCTTCAATACCTGCAGCTGGTGTATATTTAGTAAATCCATCATGAATTGCTTTGATAGCAGCATTATTAATATTCTCAGGGGTATTAAAATCTGGCTCTCCAGCGCCAAATCCTACTACATCGATACCTTGTGCCTTCAATTCCTTTGCCTTTGCTGTAATTGCTAATGTTGATGAAGGTTTAACTTCTTGTGCCTTCCTTGATAATGTTAAAGCCATATTGTGTACCTACCCTTTCTAACTAAATGCAATGAAATATTCCATTTTTTATGATTTTATCTATGTATTTTCCTATTTATCTTTCTTTCATTATTGTAATATAGAACGACTAATAATGCAAGTTTTTATTTGTTCTAATTCTTATTAAACATGCTTATTTGATCTGTTACTTTAAATATCAGTGGTTTTATAGCAATCTCTTATTTTACTTATTAATATTTTGCAAGTTTACTACCATTTTATTGCATTTCCTTTGAAATGTTTCCTACATATTCATGAATGTTTCACATGAGGTTGCTATATTCTTATGTTACACTATTGATTCAGATCATTAATGTTTTAAATAGTGCCCACACGCAAAAAAAGATATAGTGAAAATTAATTTTCACTATATCTTTACTATCATTACTTTACACTATTTTGCGTAATCAATTACTCTTGATTCACGAATTACATTAACCTTAATTTGTCCTGGATACTCTAGTTCTGACTCTATTTGTTTTGATAAGTCACGAGCAAGTAATACCATATCAGCATCACTGATTGCTTCAGGAACTACCATTACACGTACTTCCCTACCGGCTTGTATTGCAAAAGACTTATCTACTCCCTTAAAGCTATTCGTAATATCTTCTAATTGTTTTAACCTGTTAGTATAAGTTTCTAAAGTTTCTCTTCTTGCACCAGGTCTTGCAGCTGATATTGTATCTGCAGCTTGTACTATACAAGCGATCAATGTTTCAGCCTCCACATCACCATGATGTGACTCTACTGCATTGATTACAATAGGGGATTCTTTGTATTTTCTACATAGATCAACACCTATTTGAATATGTGAACCTTCCATTTCATGGTCGACAGATTTACCAATGTCATGTAATAATCCAGCTCTCTTAGCCATCTTAATATCTACACCGATTTCACCAGCTAAAAGTCCAGATAAATGTGCAACTTCAATCGAATGTTTCAAAGCATTCTGTCCATAACTCGTTCTGAACTTCATTTTACCTAAAAGTCTTACTAGTTCTGGGTGAATTCCATGAACACCAACTTCTAAAGTTGCTGCTTCACCTTCTTCACGAATCATAACTTCAACTTCTTTTTGTGCTTTTTCAACCATTTCTTCAATTCTAGCTGGATGAATACGTCCATCTACAATTAATTTCTCTAAAGCAATTCTAGCAACTTCTCTTCTAATAGGATCAAATCCTGATAAAATTACAGCTTCTGGTGTATCATCAATAATTAAATCAACACCTGTCATAGTTTCTAATGTACGGATATTACGTCCTTCACGTCCTATGATTCTACCTTTCATTTCATCGTTTGGAAGTTGAACTACAGAAATAGTGCTTTCTGCTACATGGTCTGCAGCACATTTTTGGATAGCTGTAACAACATAATCTTTCGCTTTTTTATCAGCTTCCTCTTTTGCCTTACTTTCAAGTTCTTTTACTAACATAGCTGTTTCATGTTTTACTTCATCTTCAACAGTTTTTAAAAGATAATCTTTTGCTTGTTCGGAGGTCAGTCCAGAAATCTTCTCTAACTCCTGTAATCTTCTGTCATGAAGTTCTTCAACCTCTGCTCTCAACTTATCAAGTTCAGCTTCTTTTACAGAAAGTTTAGATTCTTTCTTTTCTAGTGCTTCAGTTTTTCTATCTAAAGTCTCTTCTTTAGTTAGAACACGCTTTTCGTAACGTTGTAAGTCTGCTCTTCGTTCCTTAGTTTCCTTCTCAAGCTCATTCTTAGTTCTTAAAGACTCTTCCTTTGCTTCAAGTAGGGCTTCTCGTTTCTTAGTTTCAGCTGTTTTCAAAGCTTCATCTATGATTTCTCTTGCCTTATCTTCTGCATTGCCTACCTTTTCTTCATAAACTTTCTTTCTATAAGAAATAGCAGCAATCCATACAAGAGGAGCGACGATTACCAAGGTAATAACAATAGCTAGTATTATTTTTACTAATTCTGGCACAGGAGCACCTCCTTATTCAATTTTCATTGTACGTTAATACAACACTTAAATTTTATACTGTTTTAGATTGGATGTCAAGTATCGTTCTAACAATTTTATGCAAAATGTATAAATTTCGAGTAAATAAATGTTTTTTTTCATTTTATTTATGATTATGTAATTTACTATCTCCATAAGAAAAATACAAACATAAAGAAAGAAAAGTCTAGTTATGGAATAATTTATTCCACAATCTAGACTTCCCTATTAAAACGAAATATATTCATGTATTTCCTGTGAAGAAAAGCCTTTTCGATAAAGATAAGCCCCTATCTTACGTTTTTCATCAACTGTAAGTTCCTCAATACGTTCTAACGAACCAATCTTTTTAATTATTGCACGTACAAGGGCATTGTTTTCGTTACTATATTCCTCATCAAAAGCAATAGTAATATACTCTTTGCATACCCCTTTTTGTTGTAGTGTGAATTCAATCTGCTTACGGCTTTGCGTATCTTTCTTATATCTTACATAATTCCTTGCATAACGTTCATCATCTATATATCCATAACCAATAACATACTCAATTGCATCATTAATAGCCTTCTGCGGATAATATAGTTTTGCAAGTTTATCACGTAATCCCTTTTCCGAATAATCCATCGATTTAAGTAAAAGCATTGCTTTCATCTTTGCTCTTCTTAGAACGATATCTTTATAGATTATTTCAAGTTCTTCTGGTGTAATTTCCATCTGCTCTTCTAACTTGTGTTTTCTAATATCAGTAATATATAGTAGGAGTTGGAATTCCTCCTCTATATATATCCGATACCTCTTCTTGTCAATCTGTTCTATCTTTGTAAGAATCATTCTTATTCTTCGTCCATATCCTTACTAACGTCACCTACTTTACTTGTAACAGTAGCTGCACCATCAAGATTGAATTTATCACGAACTTGTTGTTTAATTTCTTCAAATATATCTGGATTTTCTTTTAGATATAATTTGGAGTTTTCTCTACCTTGGCCAATCTTAGCATCGTTGTAAGCATACCACGCACCACTCTTAACAACTATCCCTTCGTTGGCAGCAAGGTCAAGTACATCACCTTCTCTTGAAATTCCCTGTCCAAACATAATATCAAATTCAGCTTCTTTGAATGGAGGCGCAATCTTATTCTTAACTACTTTAATTCTTGTACGGTTACCTACGATTTCTCCACCTTGTTTTAACGCTTCAATTCTACGTACGTCCAGACGGATTGATGAATAGAATTTTAATGCTCTACCACCTGTAGTTGTTTCAGGGCTACCAAACATTACGCCCACTTTTTCACGTAACTGGTTGATAAAGATAACAATACAATTAGATTTACTGATTACAGCTGTTAACTTACGTAACGCTTGTGACATAAGTCTTGCTTGTAAACCTACGTGACTGTCTCCCATATCACCATCAATTTCAGCCTTAGGTACTAACGCAGCAACAGAATCGACAATTACGATATCAACGGCACCAGAACGAACCATTGTCTCTGTAATCTCTAATGCTTGTTCCCCATTATCCGGTTGAGAGATATATAAATTATCAATATCAACACCGATATTCTTAGCATATGCTGGATCAAGAGCATGTTCTGCATCGATGAAACCTGCAATACCACCTCTGTTTTGAACTTCAGCAACCATGTGTAAAGCTACTGTAGTCTTACCACTTGATTCTGGTCCATATACCTCTACGATTCTTCCTCTTGGTATTCCACCAAGACCTAATGCAACGTCAAGACTTAATGCACCCGTAGGCACTGTTTCTATATTCATATGAGCACTTGTATCACCAAGTTTCATAACAGATCCTTTACCATATTGTTTTTCGATTTGAGCCAATGCAGACTCTAATGCTTTTAATTTATTTTCATCTCTCATTATTATCTCTCCTTTATGTAGCGAACTAATGTTCTTTTACTATCAATATAGTACCGTATTTTCAAACTTATGTCAACTGTAATATCACTTCCTTTTTCTGTATTATGTAAGATTTTAAAAGCTATTAATAATATTTTACGAAACACACCTCCAAACTAAGCTTTAAGCTTGTACTACACAAAACAATAGAACTTAATTACCATAAGGTTTAAGTTTATAAATACATATCAATAAAAAAGCGGGGTATAATTAGTGTAGTAAATTAGGATTTTTCTTTGAAATTCCTGATTAAGAATTCAAACTAAGATTATTAACAAGATTTCAGACTATAAGCTCTAGAATTTATGAATATAGTAATTATACCATACAGCTTTCAATGTGTAAACATATATTTCCATTTTATCTATAAATTACAGTTAATAATTTAGTATATGTTTACTTTTAGCTTATACTATTATTTTCAACCAAGCTTTTTCACAAGTATATTGATCCTCCATCTATAATCTATCAGTAATACAAACCCCCTAGGTTATAGTTAAACTATACTCTAGGGGGGTTATTTCAGCTAATTGTTTCTAGTTGTACATACTCTTTGGTTTCACAATCTTTGGATCATATCCATGCTTCTTCAACGCACTTACTATCTTCTCTTTATGGTCGTGTCCATAAGCTTCCATTGTAATCTCTAATTCTACTGCATTATTACGGTTAATACTTACGAACTGATTATGCTCTAATTTAATGATATTGCCTTGTTCCTTAGCAATTACAGATGCAACATTAACAAGTTCCCCTGGACGATCTGGAAGTTGTACCGTTACTGTGAATACTCTTTCACGTTCGATTAAACCATGTTGTACAATTGATGCTACTGTTATAACGTCCATGTTACCACCACTAAGGATGGAAACTACTTTCTTATTCTTGCAGTCAAGGTGCTTTAGTGCTGCAACGGTTAATAATCCAGAATTTTCAACTACCATCTTATGATTTTCAATCATATCAAGGAATGATACGATTAACTCGTGATCATCTATAGTAATGATATCATCTATATTATTTTGTATGTATGAGAAGATATTACTTCCTGGTGTCTTAACTGCAGTACCATCTGCAATTGTATCAACTCCTGGTAATGTAACTACATGACCTGCTTTTACAGATTCCTGCATACAATTAGCACCTGCTGGTTCAACACCAATTACTTTGATATTGGGATTTAATAGTTTTGCTAAAGTTGATACGCCTGCTGCTAAACCGCCACCACCAATTGGTACTAATATAATATCAACTGTCGGTAAGTCTTTGAAGATCTCCATCGCAATTGTTCCTTGGCCTGTTGCGACTACTTCATCATCAAATGGATGAATAAATGTATATCCTTTTTCTTTTGCCAATTTACACGCATGTTGATATGCATCATCATATACGTTACCATGCAATACAACGTCTGCACCATAGCTTTTTGTTCGATTTACTTTAATTAGAGGTGTAGTTGTTGGCATTACAATCGTTGCTTTTGCATTGTATAGTTTTGCTGCATAGGCAACTCCTTGGGCATGATTACCTGCAGATGCAGTAATTAATCCTTTTTCTCTATCTTCCTTGCTTAAAGTACTAATCTTGTAATATGCTCCTCTAACTTTATAAGCTCCAGTAAACTGCATGTTTTCTGGTTTTAAATAAACTTTATTCCCAGTTGTATCTGAAAAATAGTCACTATAAACAAGTTTTGTTCGAAGGATTACTTTTTTGACCGCCTCGGTCGCTTCTTCAAATTTCTCCAATGTCATCATAGTTTTGTCTCCTTTGTTTACATTCAAAATAGCTCTGCTCAAATTCATCACTTTAAACTATGATAACACGATTTTATTATCTGTCAAGTTATTTGTCCGTCCTACGGATTGCTTTGTATCCAATCCAAAGACAGTTAAAAATCCCCTCAAAACATATAAAACGGGTAAAAACCAACGGATGCACGAAAGAAATTTCAAACTAGTATAACTAAATCAGAATACTTATATTCCAATTTCGTATAGTCAAATATCTCTACTAGTTTGAAACTTCTTTATTATTAGAGCCATATTTCATATAAATATATTAACTTACGCTTGTTCCTCATTGTTTGTAAAGAGAGCATTTACAAATTCGTCTGCGTTGAATTTTTGTAAATCATCAATCTTCTCACCAATGCCAATGTATTTGACTGGAATTCCAAGTTCCGATTGAATTGCTATCGCTATTCCACCTTTTGCAGTTCCATCTAACTTTGTTAGGATGATACCATTAATATCAGCAACTTCACTAAACTGTTTGGCTTGTGCAAGTGCATTCTGACCAGTTGTTCCATCAAGTACTACTAACGTTTCTTTATGTGCATCTGGGTATTCACGGTCAATAACACGACTAATTTTACGTAGTTCTTCCATTAAGTTCTTCTTGTTATGAAGACGCCCTGCTGTATCACAAAGTAATACATCTGTATTTCTAGCTTTCGCAGCGGTAACAGCATCATAGATTACTGCCGCTGGATCTGAGCCTTCGCTTTGAGCAATAATCTCTACATTAGCACGGTTTGCCCATTCTGTAAGCTGTTCAATTGCTGCCGCACGGAACGTATCTGCTGCGGCTACCATAACTTTCTTCCCACTATCCTTTAATTGACCTGCTAATTTACCAACTGACGTTGTTTTACCGACACCATTAACTCCAATTAAAAGGATAATTGATTTTTGATTTTCAAAATCATAAGCCGTTTCATCAACTGACATTTGTTCTTTAATACTTTCAATCAATAATTGCTTACATTGGCTTGGTTCTTTGATCTTTTGTTCCTTTACTTTCTCCTGAAGATTTTCAATAATTGCTGTTGTCGTGTTAATACCTAAGTCAGCCATAATTAAAATCTCTTCTAATTCTTCATAGAAGTCTTCATCAATACTTGAAAACCCTTTGAAGATATTATCAATACCCGATATGATATTGTTTCTTGTCTTAGTAAGACCAGATACTAGTCGGCTAAAAAAGCCCTTCTTTTCTCCCATATATTACACCTCTATTATTCCTATTATATTTGTTCTTTTTTGTCTTCTAAATCCCCTTCGATTAGACTTACCGATACAAGAGTGGAAACACCTTTCTCCTGCATAGTAACACCATAAAGGGTATCTGCACTTGCCATAGTTCCTCTTCTATGAGTAATTACTATGAATTGTGTATGCGTTGTTAATTTGTGTAGATACTTGGCATATCTCTTAACGTTGGCATCGTCAAGAGCAGCTTCAATTTCATCTAGTAAACAAAATGGAGATGGCTTCAAATTCTGTATTGCAAATAGCAACGAGATGGCTGTAAGTGCTTTCTCCCCACCTGAAAGTTGCATCATATTCTGCAGTTTCTTTCCAGGAGGTTGTGCAATTATTCGAATACCTGCTTCTAGGATATCCTCGCCCTCCATTAATTCAAGGGTACCTTTTCCTCCTCCGAATAACTCTTTGAATACAAGGTCAAACTGACTTCGAATTTCTGCAAATTTTTCATTGAATTGTTTTCTCATCTCAATATCTAATTCTTCGATAATTTTCTTAAGCACTTCTTCTGCTTCAATCAAATCATCATGTTGTGTCTTCAGTAGTTCATAACGCTCTAATAGATTCTTATAATCTTCAATCGCATTAACATTAACATCTCCAAGTGATTTGATTTTTTGTTTCAAGTTTTGAATCATCTTCTTCATCTGAGTAATATCATCATATTCCTCATTCTTCTTAGCAAGTGCTATACTATATGTCAATTCATATTCTTGCCACATGTAGTTAACTTGAGTATCTAACTGCTCCATTAACTTTTCTCTTTGTCCAGTTAGACGATAACTTTCTTTATCTAATTCATTTACCATATTAGATAATTCTTCTCGTCTAGCAAGAAACGCCTTATGGTCTTTTGATAGCTTCTCTTTCTTTGCAACCATTTCCTCTAAATCTTTTGTTAATGATTCGATTAATTTTTCATCATTCTCAAGTTGACTCTTTGTGTTATTCGTTAATTCAACTCTCGAATCCATGTGTTGCTTAGCTTGTGATAATTTGGATAGGATTTCTTGTAACTCTTCCTTAAGCTTATCAATCTCAACTTTTACACGCTTTATATTCTCTACAACGTACTGATTTTGTTGTTCTAATGAAGAACAATCTAATTTTATGGAAGCAACTTTGTCATTACATGCTTTTTCTAACAGTTTCTTCTCTTCTAACTGTTTTGCATATTCAGCCATCATAGCTTCTGCTTCTTTACTCTTAGATTGATTTTCTTCTTGGATTTCTCTTAACTGTTTTACTGCACTCTTTAATTCTAGTGCTTGATTATCAATTTCAGTACTTTCTTTCTTTATTTCAACATAAAGAGCATGGATTTCTTGCTTCTTACTTTCGATTTGTTGTATCTGCATCTTAACCGTATTTTGTGAAAGAGAGAGTTCTTGTAATTTCGTTTTATTTGATTCATATATATTACGATAATTTTCTCTATCTTTCTTACAAGCTTCAACAAATATAGTATTTTCTTTCATCTGATTTGATATAGCTGTTACTTTTGATTCAATCTCATCAATTTCTCTACGTCTACTTAATAAATTACTATTGTTCTTATAGGAACCACCAGACATTGAACCACCAGGACTAAGCAAATCACCTTCTACCGTAACAATACGAAGGGAATAATTATATCTTTTCGCTAAGGCAATTGCGTTATTAATTGTATCAACAACAACGATTCTTCCTAACAGATATTCTACTAATCCATCATACTTCTTATCATGCTCAACAAGTGAATTAGCTAAACCGATAACCCCTTGTTCCTTAAGCACATTGTTATCTTTGAATCCACCTCTACTACTTACAGAAGTAAGTGGTAAGAAGGTTGCCCGACCAAACTTATTCTTCTTAAGGTGCTCAATCAGACTCTTAGCCGTTGCTTCATTATCCGTAACGATATTCTGAATACTACCACCAAGTGCAATTTCAACTGCTGTCTCATACTCTTTCTTAACCTTGATTATATCCGCAACTACACCCTCAATACCTGGGTTTGACTGCTTTAACTCCATAATCTTTCGGATACTGTTACCATACCCTTCGTAACGTTCCGTCATATTCTTCAAAGAGTCCATTCGAGATTTTTCTTGGTGATATTTCTGTTGAAGATCACGGTATTCCTCTTCTTTTCCCTTAATATTATTCTGTAAATCACGAAGTTTATTCTCGACATCTGCGTTTTTATCTCGAATCTCATGAAGCTGCGACTCAATGTCTTGTGCCAATTCTTGCTTTTCATTCCACTCTATATCCAGAAGGGATTCATTACTCTTATTCTTTAATAATCGTTGGTTTAATGCAGCCTTCCCAATACTACTTTGTTCAAGTATTGTCTCGTACTTTTGAATCTCGGCTTTTCGATTTGCATTCTCTTCCATGTAATGATATATCTTCGAGTTACACTCATCAATAGCATTCGTGATAGACGTAATCTCTGTTTGGATATTCTCTAACTCTGTATTCGTTTCACCTTGAATATCATCAAAAGAATCAATTTTTTCATCTAAAGAGCATTTTTGTTCAAAGTAAGTTTTTAATTGAGCATCTTTATCCTCTAATTCTTTATTAACAGCATTAATACGTTCTTGATAATGTTCTCTGTTTTGCTCTGAAGCAGTGATTTGCTCCTTATATACCTTTATGTCGCCTTCTAACTTTTCTTTATGTAGACGATAGTTATTAAGATCCATCTTCTTTTCGTCTAAAGCCGTATCAAATTCTTCAATCTGGGCCTCTATCTTCTCATATTCCTCTTTCGTTTGATCAAAGGAATTTTTCGAACGATCTAAATCACCAGCTGCAATTTGTAGCTTTTCGTCAACATTTTTTTGCTCTTCTAGAATTCTCTCATATTCAATTAAGAACATATTAACATCTAATGTTTTCAATTCTTCACGATACTTAAGGTATTCTTTTGCAACAATAGCTTGTTTCTCTAAAGGTTCTACTTGTTTCTCAATTTCAGCCAAGATATCATTAATACGGCACAGATTCTGTTTTTCTTCATCCAGATTCTTCTCTGCCGTAGCTTTTCTCTTCTTAAATTTGACTATACCAGCCGCTTCATCGAACAACTCTCTTCGATCTTCTGGCTTTCCACTTAATATCTTATCAATCTGCCCCTGTCCAATAATAGAATATCCTTCTTTACCGATACCAGTGTCCAGAAACAACTCCTGTACATCTTTCAGACGACAATTTGTACCATTAATTAAATACTCACTTTCACCAGAACGATATACGCGTCTTGCAACCTTAACTTCATCATAGTCGATTGCTAATTGATGATCTGAATTATCTAATGTAATTGCTACATAAGCAAAACCTAACGGTTTTCTTGTCTGCGTACCAGAGAAGATAATATCCTCCATCTTTGCACCACGAAGCTGCTTTGCACTTTGCTCGCCAAGAACCCAACGAACCGCATCTGCTACGTTGCTCTTACCACTCCCATTCGGACCAACAATACCTGTAATACCACCTTTGAATTCAAACACTAATTTATTAGCAAAGGATTTGAATCCCTGTATCTCCAAACTCTTTAAATACATGAAATTGCTTCACCACCCACGTCTCTAGTTTCTCTTGATTTTTCTTCTTAACGCTAGTATAGAACGATATGCTGCTTGTTGTTCTGCTGCTTTCTTCGTTCTTCCAACTCCAACTTCTAACTCTTTTTCTCCTATAAATGCCTTCACTGTAAACTTCTTATTATGGTCAGGACCTTCTTCAGCAATAAGTTCATAGATTAAAGGATCTTTGTATTCACTCTGTACAATTTCTTGTAAGATAGTCTTGCTATCAAAAAAGAGTTGTTTATTCTCAACATCTGATAAAATAAATTTATCAATAAACTCTTTTGCACTAGTAAAACCACCATCTAGATATATTGACCCAATTATCGCTTCCATTGCATCGGATAAAATAGATGCACGGTCTCTACCTCCTGTCGAAGCTTCCCCTTTACCTAGTTGAATATACTTTCCAAGGTTGATATCATTAGCGCATAAGGATAGTGTCTGCTCACAAACTATACTAGCACGTAACTTGGTTAAATCCCCTTCATGCATCTTATCATTATTCTTATATAGAAACTCACTAGTAACAAGCTCAAGTACTGCATCACCAAGGAACTCTAATCGCTCATTATTTGCTAATTTATCTAATCTTTTTTCGTTAGCAAATGAACTATGTGTAAGAGCTTGACGAAGAAGTTTAATATCATTATATTGATATCTTATAACCTCTTCAAATTCATTTAACAATTCATTAATTTTCATATTCTACCATAACCTTTGCTTAGTTTTAAGTTTACTTAGTTTTAATTTATATAACAAACAAACGGCGCCAAATTAAACCACGTTCAAGTTGGCGCCGTCGACCTACACGATATTAGTTAAGTGCATTCTTGATTTGTTCTACAGCATCACTTACTGCAACAATATCTTCTGCCGCTTCATTAGCGATTTCTATATCGAATTCTTCCTCAATTCCCATGATAATTTGGAAAATATCCAAAGAGTCTGCTCCTAAATCATCTACAAAAGTAGTTTCCATTGTAATCTCATCTGCATCCACATTTAATACTTCACTAATAATTTTTTGTAACTTTTCAAATTCCATAATTATCACCTTTCTTATACTTGCTTATATACACTATTTGTGCTAAATAATATTTTCTTTAATTTTCTCATTTATGTTCTGCTCATTGAAAGATACACATTGAATGATTGCATTCTTAATTTCTGTGTTTTTTGAGCTACCATGAGTCTTTACTACAAGGCCATTAAGACCTAACATAGGTGCACCACCGAATTCTGAAGCATCAAACCCTTTCAGCGTCTTCTTAAGTTCACCTTTACAAAGAGCCGCTCCTATCTTACTTTTTGTTGTACTCATCAAACCTTTCTTGATTGTTCCAACTAGAGCCGAACTTAACCCTTCATATAGCTTAAGTATTACATTACCCACAAAGGCTTCACAAACAATGACATCTGCTGCACCGTATGGTATATCCCTTGCTTCAATGCTTCCAATAAAGTTAATATCTTCACAGTTTTTAAGTAGGGGATATGTCTCTTTCACAAGCATATTACCTTTCTCTTCTTCTGAACCAATATTAACAATGGCAACTTTAGGATTCTTAATGCCCACTATATGTTCCATGTACAAAGAACCCATCTTAGCAAATTGTACTAGATGTGGGGACCTTGCATCAACATTTGCCCCACAATCAACAAGTAAAGAAACTCCCTTAATTGTTGGTATTAATGGTGCTAGTGGTGGGCGATCAACACCTTTGATTCTTCCAACAATTAGTTGTCCGCCTACAAGAATTGCTCCCGTACTACCAGCCGAAATAAATGCGTCTGCATCACCATTTTTGACTAATTTCATAGCTACTACGATAGAAGAATCTTTTTTTCGACGAATAGCCATTACTGGTGCTTCATCATTTGTAATAATGTCACTTGCATGAACTACTTCAATCTGATCTTTGTTATAAGTATATTGTTGTAGTTCAGAATTTACGATATCTTCTCTTCCAACTAAAATAACTTTTATGTCATTTCTCTCATTAACTGCTTCAACTGCGCCTTTAACAATCTGACCAGGTGCATTATCACCGCCCATTGCGTCAACTGCAACTCTAATTATGTTTTGCATCTTAATTCCTCCCTGTCAGTATCTATACCTAATATACTAGAAAAGATTCTATAAATCAATAAAAAATTTTATTAAATTTGCAGTCTTATCAGCCAAAACAACTAAATTTTATTTCGATTCGTAGTTATCAAGAAAATGATGGATAAATCCCTCTTTTTCATAAGAGATCATCGTATCTAAATTAACATTATACATACTTTTGAATATATTCATATCAATGTTTGAATTAATTAGAAGAAGACGCTTAATTAAATCTTTTACATCTGCTCTCTTAATATAAAGATTATCATCTTCATCATGTTGAAAGCTCTTTGAAAATACATACTCACATGGAAAGAATCTTAATTCATTCCGCTCAGACCATCTTAGTATAGCTTCTTCTCTTACTAGATACAACGGCCTTATTACTTCCAATCCTTCATAATTCTGGTTGTGTAATTTTGGCATCATCGTCTCAACCTGTCCATTATATAGCATACCCATTAATATGGTTTCAATTACATTATTAAAATGATGACATAATGCAATCTTATTGCAACCTAGTTCTTTCACATGCTCCGTCATTACTACCGGAATTTCAATGGCTTTTGCATATTCCATTATTTCGAGACAGTTATGCTTATTATATCCTATAGTAGGTACAAAAAATTCAAGCTCAATATTAATACTACTATGTAACTTAAATTCCTGCATACATTTGGCAAGTAATAAAGAATCTTTATCGCCCGTGATACAAACAGCAATCCGATCACCTTCATGAATTAAGTCATATGCTTCAATCGCTTCGATAAACTTTCTCCAGATTGATTTTCGATATGTCGTAATAATGGTTCTTTCAAGCTCTTTACAACATCCCATTCTATTTCTCCAGTCTGACAAATCCACTGTATATGTATCTGATATATACAGTTTAAACATCTCTTTAGAACTCCCGTATACAAATGATTATCGAAGTTCTTCGCAGCTTTTTTATGTTACCTTATCCAATATATTTTGTCAATAAGAATTATAGGTTTTCCCTACTAAATCACCAAATACATAAATAAAGAAACTGTTGCAAAATTTATAGCTTCGTATTTTGCAACAGCCTCTATTTGTTATCTCTGTATTACTTGTAATCCGCTCCTCACTCGTTGTCTATAATTATATACTATATCTTTTTATAGAAGAATGATTTATGTGATGTAAAGCCTAACGTTTGTGGCTGGATTATCTGCTCCGTACTACCTACGAATAAAATGCCTTCTCTTTTCAAAGCGTTATTAAACTTCTTGTAGATCTCTATCTTAGCCTCTTCTGTAAAATAAATCAACACATTACGACATACAATCAAGTCACATGAATCAGGATAGGAATCTTTTAATAAATCGTGTTTTCTAAACTCAACACACTTCTTAATCTCATCATTTATTTTATAAGATTTATCACTTATTTTAGTAAAGTATTTCGTAACAAACTCTGGAGGTAATCCTTTCAAGCTCTTATCACTATACAGACCACATTGTGCCTTTTCAAGAATTTGTTTATCGATATCGGTTGCTATTATCTTAATTTGACTTAATGGTAAGAACTTTGATAATAGCATTACAAGTGAATATGGTTCATCTCCTGTTGAACAAGCCGCACTCCAGATCTTCAATTTCTTTCCGAACTGATTGGCCAGATATGGATAGACTTCTTTCTCTAATATTTGCCATTGTTCTGGATTACGATAGAATTCTGATACATTAATCGTTAAGTATGTTACAAATTCATCATATAATACTTTATCAGTTTTAATTGTATTAACATATGTACTATAAGAATCTATATTATGTTTCGTTATTAACGCATCAATTCTACGTTTCATCTGTCGTTCTTTATATGAGTTCAAGTCAATCGTAGTCAATTTTAAAATCTGATCTTTAAACACTTCATAACTATCTACCAATTTTACACTCACCTTTCATTCAATACTCACACGATAGTCAATTGCATAACTTTTCTCCATGTCTAACGCATTCCTGTGTTTTAAATCCGTCTACTAAAGTTTGGCTAGAACAAAGCGACTTGCACATACAACACAGTATAAAAAAAGACTTATTAATTTGTATTTAGACATTACAGAATAGAATGCTTCCATTCTGTAATGCTTTAATCTAAACTACCATTCCGGTACTTTAATTAACAAATTAAAAAGTCAATCATTTTGAATACTGCTAAACGGAAATCCGCTGCACTACTGACGAAGTAAGCTTTCCTTACCTTATAGCTATCAACCTACTTAGTAGAATTCCTGTTGAATTATTCTTCAATACTTTCTTCTTGTTCAGTATCAGCTTCTAAAGCTTTCATGCTTAAACTGATTTTTTTATCATCGTTGTTGAAATCAACAACTTTAGCTTTAATTTCTTGACCAACTTTTAATACATCAGCTGGTTTTTCAACGTGTTCTTTAGAGATTTGAGAAACATGAAGTAATGCATCTACTCCTGCTTCTAACTCTACGAACGCACCGAAATCAGTCATACGAGCAACTTTACCAGTTACTTCAGCACCTACAGCATATTTTTCAGCAGCACTAATCCATGGATTTGTGTTATCGAATTTTAAGCTAAGAGCAATTTTTTCTCCATCAATTTCTTTGATTAATACTTTTACTGTATCTCCAACTTTGAATACTTTCTTAGGATTTTCAACACGTCCCCATGACATTTCAGAGATATGAAGAAGACCATCTGCACCACCTAAATCGATGAATGCACCAAAGTCTGTAACATTCTTTACAGTTCCTTCTACAGTCATACCTACACTGATTTTTTCAAATAATTCTTTTTGTAATTCTTTTTTCTTAGCAACAAGAAGTTGTTTACGGTCACCGATAATTCTTCTTCTTCTTGGGTTGAATTCACTAATTACGAATTCGATTTCTTGACCAGCATATTTTTCTAAGTTCTTTTCATATGAATCAGATACTAAACTAGCTGGGATAAAGATTCTTGCTTCATCAATAACTACGCTTAAACCGCCATCTAAAACAGCAGCTACTTTAGCTGTTAATACTTCTTTGTTATTGAAAGCTTCTTCTAATCTCTTATTGCCTTTTTCTGCTGCTAATCTCTTATATGTTAAAAGAACTTGTCCTTCACCATCGTTTACTTTAAGAACTTTAGCTTGCATTGTATCCCCTACAGATACTACAGTAGTTAAATCTACATTAGGAGTATTAGTGTATTCGCTTCTAGTAATGATACCGTCTGCTTTGTAACCTATATTTAAGATAATTTCATCTTCTTTAACATCGATAACTGATCCCTCTACAACCTCTCCGTTGTGTATTGTAACTAATGACTCCTCTAATAATTGTTCAAAACTCATTTCTGACATAGTCGTATGAACCTCCTTAATAATATTGTTTGGGGTTGAAGCCCCTGCGGTAATACCTACGCTACGAAAAGATTTAAATTGATTTAAATCCAGGTCACTGAGTGTCTGTATATAGTAAGTATCTTCACATTCTTCTTTACATATTTCATATAACTTCTGAGTGTTAGAACTATTCTTTCCACCAATAACAATCATAGCATCGGACTGTGAAGCTAATTCACGTGCCTCTGTCTGACGTTCTTCAGTGGCGTTGCAAATAGTATTTAAAACAAGTATATCATAACCCTTTTTCGAAATAATTTCAACTAAATCTTTAAATTTCTTGTAACTAAATGTCGTTTGGGCAACAATGCATAACTTTTTTTCAATTTCAAGGTTAAAATTGTTCGCATCCTCTATACTTCCTATTACTGTAACTGGTACCTTGGACCAACCAAGTATTCCAATCACTTCTGGGTGGTTTGGATTTCCAATAATCACAATATGTCTTCCAGCTTCTGACTCTTTCGCTACAACTCGATGAATCTTCTTAACGAAAGGACATGTTGCGTCCACTACTGTAAGATTAGATTTTTCAATCTCTTCTTGTACCTCTTTTGATACTCCGTGCGATCTAATTATTATTGTTCCCTTAGTCTTATCATTTAATTCTTCCAGGTTATTAATTACTTTAACACCCTTTTTGTCAAGATCATTCACTACTTCTTCATTATGAATAATCGGTCCAAATGTATAGACCGTATCTTGTTTGTCAATTTGTTGATACACAGTATCAACAGCTCGTTTTACTCCAAAGCAAAAACCTGCACTTTCAGCTATGTTAACATTATAATCTTTCACTATTCCCTCCAAGTCTAAAGCGACTTGCCTCTCTAATTATGCCCTAACTAAGCTTAACTTTCTGATTAAATATCTTAATGATTTCATCAACAACTTCATCAATAGTCATATCAGAACTATCTACTAACGTTGCATCTTCAGCTTGGCATAATGGGGCGAATTCTCTTGTCATATCTTGATGATCTCTTGCAATAATATCTGTTTCGATTTCTGCAATATCACAAACTACACATTTTGCTGTTAATTCTACATATCTTCTTCTAGCACGTTCAGTGGAAGAAGCTGTTAGATAGATTTTAACATCTGCATTCGGTAATACATAAGTTCCAATGTCTCTTCCATCCATAACAACGCTTGTTTTACTTGCAAGCTGTCTTTGTAACTCAACCATCTTCATACGGACATCTTTGTTTTTACTACTAGCAGAAGTCATCATTCCAACTTCTTCTGTACGAATAAAACCGTTAACATTCTCACCATTTAGTAAAACTTGTTGCTCTCCGTCTACGTATTCGATTGATACATTTACCTCGTTACATGCCTGTGTTATCTTAGCACTTTCATCTGCAGCGATTTGGTTTCTCATTAGAAAAAGAGCTACCGCACGGTACATTGCTCCGGTATCCACGTAGATAAATCCCAATTCCTTTGCTATTTTCTTAGCGATTGTACTTTTACCAGCTCCTGCTGGTCCATCAATTGCAATACTGTAAACCATAAACAAAGCTCCAATCTGTCTGAATTTAGTCAAAGCAGAAACTATACTCCGAATCCACTTCGCTACAAACCCGTTATGGGTTAAATAGAAGTTCCTGCTGCATAAGCAGTTGACCACGCAATCTGTAAGTTAAATCCTCCAGTTAATGCATCTAGGTCTAAAACTTCACCTATAAAATACACTCCTGTTGCAAGCTTAGATTCCATTGTTGCCGGATTAATCTCTTTAACAGAGATTCCCCCTTTCGTAATTACAGCTTCATTATAGCTGCGAAGACTAGCTACAGATAGTTTCATATTCTTAATTGTATGAACAAGTTTCATACGTTCATCTTTCGTAATAACATTAACTTTTTTATACGGATCAATTCCACTAAGAGAAATTATAATAGGAATTATCTTTCTTGGCAATAGATTATCTAATGCATTTTTAAATTGTTTGTTAATAAACTCTTCAAAATCACGAGTAATCCTTGCATCTAATTGCTCCTCAGTTAATGCTGGCTTTAGATCTATACTTACAGCAATGTCACCCTTCTTCATATATGGGATAACATAACTGCTCGCACTTAAAATAACAGGTCCACTAATTCCGAAATGTGTGAATAACATTTCACCGAAATCGCTATAGATTTCTTTGTTCTTAGCCGTTACTGTAACTTTGATGTTCTTTAGAGATAATCCTTGCAACTCTTTAATAAAGGATTCTTTAATATTAAATGGTACTAAAGATGGATTACATTCGGTGATATTATGTCCCATGCTCTTTGCAAAACGGTATCCATCGCCGGTGGAACCTGTGGTAGTATAGGATAGTCCTCCTGTTGCCACAATCACCGCATCGGCATGTATTAGCTTCTTGTCATCCTTTAGTCGAATACCTTTACATACTCCATCTAAGACAACAACTTCACTAACTTCACTACGAAAAGAAATAGTAACATCAAGTCGTTGTAATTCTCTTTGTAGTGCTCCAATTACATCCGATGATTTATCTGATTCCGGAAAAACTCGATTCCCACGTTCAATCTTTGTCTTTAATCCGATTTCTTCAAAGAAATCAATCAAATCAAAATTGTTGTAAGCATAGAAACTACTATATAGGAATTTACTATTTGACATAACATGATCAAATAGTGTCTCCATATCACAAGCATTCGTTATGTTACAGCGACCCTTACCTGTAATATATAATTTCTTTCCTAACTTTTCATTTTTCTCATATATTGTAACTTTATGACCGTTTCTTGCAGCGTATATGCCTGCAAGCATACCAGCTGCACCGCCACCAACTATAATCACTTTACTCATTGTATACCCATGCATATCACAAGTTAACTTGCAATACTGCCCAATTAGTAGATTGAAAGAAGGGCAACACATGACTCCTTCTATAAATTTGATTATTCTTTCAACCTTAACTTACCTAGACCTCTGGATTAGTTTGATTGCCTTCTTCATCGTATCGATACACCTGGTATTCATTCCAGATTTCTTCTAATGAAGCAAACGTTGAAACTACCTCTTCTTGTTTTTGTTGGCATACACCTACTATGATTGCATTGATAATACTCATAGGTGCTACAATAGAATCCGCTATGGAAGCCATATCGCAACGTGCTAAGAGATTGCAATCACAATATTTAGTCATTGGCGAGACATAACTATCGGTTATCGATACAAGCTTAGCTTTACGATTACTTGCAAATTCCATCGCTTTCAAAGTACTCCTTGAATATCTTGGAAAACTTATTCCTACTAAAACATCTTCTTCACCAATTCGGTAAAGTTGTTCGAATAACTCACTTGTACTATTTGATTGAATCATTACTACATGATCAAAAATCAATCCAAGATAATAACTCAAGAAACTTGCTAAAGGTGCACTACTTCGAATCCCTATAATATAGATCTTCTTCGCGTGCAATAACATCTCGATCGCATTCTTGAATGCCTCTTCATCAATTTCTTCCGCTGTAAGACGAATCTTCTCAGCATCAGAATGTAGAACATATTTTAAGATATTATCCTTATTGATACGATCAAAAGTTACTTCCATACGTTGAACAGAATTCAATTTATTCTTTGCCATCTCTTCTAACGCACGTTGTAATTTAGGATAACCATCGTATCCAAGTATCGTAGCAAAACGCACTACCGTCGACTCGCTAACACCAACAATTTTTCCCATCTTTGCCGCAGTAAGATACACCGCTTTATCATAATTGTTTAAAATATAGTTAGCAAGGAGCTTTTGCCCCTTGCTAAGTGAGTTGTATTTGTTATTAATATTTTTAACCAAATCTGTTTGCGTATTCATACATACCCCTCTATTAGGTCGGTGGTGCCTTTAATTTGTATTACCTGTAATGTATGGCTCATTGATTCCATATTCATTATGACCACTTGTATAAGCTTCCCCATCTACACGGAAGATTACTTTCTTACATGTTGATAGATTATCAAGTAGACTATAAGAGATACTATCAAGCGTTGCTATCTCAACAGAAGCTCCCACACCTGATACTGGTGCACTATCTTTTTTGAAATTGACAACTACTGTATCCCCTTCTTGTGATACGCTTTCAACCTTTACTTCATATGAGTTGGCACTAAAAGCTTTCACAACTTCATCAACAATAACTTCAGCTGTAATCTTAGTATCTGCAGAAACATAAGCAATTACATCTTCTGTCTCTAATGTTTCATCATTAATTGTATAGATTGGAAGTTCAATTTCTGATTTTTCATTATCTTTTGAAGAAGTACCTTTATCTGTACCATTTGTAGATGAATCTTGATTCGTTGTCGAATCATCACCTGTGGTTTCTTCGCCATTAACACCCGCTTGCGCATCCGATGAGTCTGTTTTTCCATCCTCTGAAGCATCTACATCCTTGTCAGGTCCATCTATCTCGTCATCTGTTAATTTATTGGTTGTATCAACTGATTCATTTACTTGATTATTATCTATAACATCATCTTTTTTCTTACACCCAGTTACTGCAAGAACAGAAATTGATGCTATCGTTACTAATGTTAAAATTCTTTTCTTTTTCATGCATGTGCTCCTTTCAAATCACCACCAAATGACCAATTACTAAAATCTGATTAGTTTAGTAATTTCATTAACTATTCTTACAATAAAACAAAACTATGTCATTTTTATGGTATTTCACTAAAAAATACTTTTATTTAGGAGCACTGGTTGTCTTTTGAAATGCATTTCAAATTATTTTGCTTGGCTCTGAACAGTCACACATTATTTGTAATTATTAAGTATACAACGGCGAAGTAGGTCCAGTGCATAAATAACAGCACCTTCACGTATCTTTTGACGATTTCCCTTGAAGTTAAATTCCTTAACTGTTACTTTCTCATTAGCAAAACAAGCAATATAGACTAAACCAACAGGTTTTTCATCTGTTCCACCATCTGGTCCAGCAATACCTGTAATTGCTACTGCTACATCAGAACCCGTGTTAATCGCTGCACCTTTCGCCATCTCTTTGGCACATTGTTCACTTACTGCGCCGTGTTTTTTAAGTGTATTCTTACTAACATCTAGATTCTTCTTTTTCGCTTTATTCGAATACGTTATAAAACCTTCTTTAAGTACATCAGATGCACCTGCTACATTAACAATTCGTCCTGTAAACAAACCACCTGTACATGATTCTGCCGTTGCAAGTGATAAATCGTATTTCTTTAATAATTTAACAACGGTATCTTCTAATGCTTCTGCTTCATCCGTTGTGTATACATTTTGTTTGAAACGATCTTTTAATTCTTTCACAATTGGTTTTACTAATTTCTTAGCTTCTTCTACCGAAGGTGCACTTGCCGTAACACGTAGATGAACTTCTCCGCTTTTAGCATATGGTGCAATTGTAGGGTTTGATTGTGCTTCTATCAAATCCGTTATCTCAGTCTCAACCATGCTTTCACCAATACCACAGATTTTGACCATCTTAGAATATATTACATTGGGATTAATCTGATTTAAGTATTCATAGATGTCATTTTCAAACATTGGGATCATCTCGTTTGGTGGTCCAGGAAGTAAGATTACACGCTTTCCTTCTTGTGTTTCAACGATTAATCCTGGTGCTGTACCATTCTGATTATCAACTACCTTGCAGCCTTCAATAATACTAGCTTGCTTCCAGTTATTCTCTGTTATTACTTTATAATTACTTCTTTTGAAATGATTCTCAATTCTTTCTCTTGTATGACGATCCTCTACGATAGGGAGATTTAGTGCTTTCGCAACGGTTTCTTTAGTTAAATCGTCCTGTGTTGGACCTAACCCTCCTGTAAGAATAATAACGTCAGAACGATTAATTGCAGTTGTCACTGTGTCTAATAATCGCTCTTCATTATCTCCTACGGTTACTTCATAGTATAATGACATACCAAGTTCTGCACATTTCTCAGATAGGTATGCAGCATTTGTATTCACAATGTTACCGAGTAAAAGTTCTGTACCTACGCTAATCAATTCAACTACCATAATTATCTGCTCCCTTCTTTTAGTACATTTTTGTTCTTTAACAAATAATCAATAAGTGAAATTACCGTCAATATTAAAGCGATATAAATAAATACTTGTTCAAGAGTATTAAAAAATACTCCATCAAAATTCACTATTAATAATACTGACATTATCATCTGAGCTGTTGTCTTGAATTTCCCCCACCAACTTGCTGCGATGACAATTCCATTATCGGACGCAATCAAACGAAATCCACTTATTATAAATTCTCTACTTATAATAACAATAATAATCCATGCTGGAATTAATTGTAATTGTACGAAACAGATAAGCGCAGAGGATACTAATAATTTATCTGCTAATGGATCCATGAATTTTCCAAAATTAGAGATAAGATTGTATTTCCTTGCGATGTGTCCATCTAATGCATCTGTTAAGCATGCAATGATGAATATTGCTACAGCAATATAATTAGAGTTTGGTACCATATCCGTTAATAAAAAGAATACGAATATTGGTATCATACAAATTCTTGCTAGCGTTAATTTATTAGGTAGGTTCACAAAACCTCACTCCTTTCAGTTGACTATATTATTCAGCAATTTCAGCTGTTAAATCATAATCCTTTGCGCCAGTAACCTTAACAGTAATAAAGTCGCCTGACATAAATTCGTGCTCTGCATTCACAAAGATATAGCCGTCGATATTCGGCGCATCCATGTATGTTCTACCGATATATACGTTATCTTCTGGTAATCTACCTTCGATCATTACTTTCAGAGTTCTTCCAACCATCTTTTCTGCACGTTCGAAAGCAATTTCTTGCTGCAATGACATTATTTCATCTTTTCTTTCTTCTTTAACTTCTTCTTCAATCTGTTCTGCCATGCTTGCTGCAGGTGTGTCTTCTTCTGGAGAGTATGTGAATACGCCTAAACGATCAAATTCCATCTGATCTACAAATTCAAGTAATTGCTCATGATCTTCTTTTGTTTCACCTGGGAAACCTGTAATAAGAGTGGTACGTAGAGAAATGTCTGGAATTTCTCTTCTAAGTTTTGTTACGATATCAATCAATTCCTGACGATTTGTACGACGTCCCATTCTTTTTAGAATGTTATCAGAAGCATGTTGAATTGGCATATCAAGATAATTACAAATTTTATCTTCTTCCTTCATAACCTGAATTAAATCATCTGTAATTTCTTCAGGGTAACAATATAGAATACGAATCCATTCGATACCATCAATCTTACATAATTCTTTAAGAAGTTTGTGAAGGCTCTTTTCTCCATATAGATCGACACCGTATAATGTCGTCTCTTGTGCTACTAACATCAACTCTTTCACGCCTTGTTCTGCAAGACTTCTAGCTTCTGCTAATAATCTTTCCATTGGTACACTTCTAAACTTACCACGGATTTTAGGAATGATACAATACGTACAATGTTTGTCACATCCCTCTGCAATCTTAAGATAAGAATAATATCCACCTGTAGTTAACACACGCTTACTTTCTACTTCTGGAGAAACGTCAATATCCTCAAAACTCTCACTCACTTTACCTTCTAGTGCTTCTTCAATAACCTTAACAATGTTTTCATAACTAGAAGTACCAACTACTGCGTCCACTTCTTTAATTTCTTCTTGAATTTCTTTTTTGTATCTTTGTGCAAGACATCCTGTTACTATTAGCGCTTTCAGATTTGCTGTTTTCTTTAGTTCAGCCATTTCTAAGATTGTATTAATACTTTCTTCCTTGGCATCATTAATGAAGCAACATGTATTTACAACGATAATATCAGCCTCGTTCTCATCGTTTGTTATGATGTATCCTTTTTGGTTAATTAAACCTAACATCACTTCACTATCTACGAGGTTTTTATCGCAACCTAACGATATAAATAAAATATTCATTTTAAATCTCCTTCTGTATATATCTAAATGAAACATGTATATTACTACTATTTGTCAAGATTCCTGCACCAAACAAGAACGCAAACCAGTAGTGACTAAATAGTTACTGTATATTTTAACAGTTTTCTTCAAAAAATGAAACAATAAATTTATTCTTTATAAAAATAATAGATTTTTCATACCATTTTAATTGACATTTTTGCTTATCTTGCTACTATTAGATATAGTCATACCTATGAACAAAATGAATTCATTCATACTCTCACTAATGCTATGACGAAAACTTATTGGAGGACGTTATGAAAAAATCGAAAAACATAGTACTGGTAGCTTTATTAGTACTACTTGTGGGATTCATCTATTATTATATAGCACTCCCACCTATTAACATTCATGCTCAAGGCTTTTGGTATTTTATCATCAGTGTACTTGCAATTGTTACTGCGATATGTCTTATTACAACGGCAATTAAGAATGTTAAATTACACGGACGTAAGCAAAGCTTTAATGACCTAGCTATTAATGCTTCAGATTTCAAGAGCAGACGGGTATTAATATCTTTCGGTATTACAATTAGTGCAATTGTAATCTTCATAATTGGAAGTATTCTCTCTTCCCCTATTGTTAATGCATCAAAATACCAAAAGCTTATTAATATTGAAACCAGAGATTTCTTAACTGATATTGAAGAGATTTCATACAATGAAATTCCTTTATTAGATAAAGATTCTGCAATGTTGCTCGGATCAAGGAAGATGGGTAGCATGGTAGAATATGTTTCGCAATTCGAAGTTAGTAATGCTTATACGCAAATCAATTACAAAAACTCACCCGTTCGTGTTACCCCATTAGAATATGGTAGCATATTCAAATGGATTAGTAATCACTCGGAAGGTATTCCTGCTTATATCAGTATTGATATGGCTACACAAGATGTCGAATGTATCAAATTAGAAAAAGGAATCAAATACTCCAAATCGGATCATTTTGGACGCAACCTATATAGATACTTGCGCTTTAGGTATCCAACCTATATCTTTGATGAACCAAGTTTTGAAATTGACGAATCCGGAGTTCCTTACTGGGTATGCCCTGTCAAAGATTATACCATTGGATTATTCGGTGGTGAAACAGTATCTAATGTTGTTCTTGTTAATGCTATTACTGGAGATCATACCAATTATAAAATTAATGAAGTTCCAACTTGGGTAGACCATGTATACTCTGCTGACCTATTAATACGTTACTACGATTATTACGGAACGTTAAAGCATGGGTATTGGAACACATTATTTAGCCAAAAAGATTGTCTCAAAACAACAGAAGGATACAATTATATAGCACTTGATGATGATGTATGGGTGTATACTGGCGTTACTAGTGTTGGAGGTGATCAATCCAATGTTGGTTTTGTTCTTATGAATCAAAGAACAGCAGAGACAAGGTATTATACTGTGTCTGGTGCTGAAGAATATTCCGCAATGTCATCCGCAGAAGGACAAGTCCAACACTTAGGGTACAAGGCAACCTTCCCACTACTTCTTAATATTAATAATGAGCCAACGTATTTCATAGCTTTAAAAGATGAAGCTGGTTTAGTTAAAAAGTACGCTATGGTAAATATAGAGAAATATCAAATTGTAGCCATTGGCGATTCTGCATTGGAATGCGAAAAAACCTATACTACTCTTCTTCGTAGCTCCGGTATCACTGTTACACAAGAATCAGAAAGTCAATCCATTACAGGGCAAATAACCAAAATTGCTCAAGCTGTAATTGAAGGTAATTCTCACTACTATGTAATGCTTAATAACTCAAATGACATATTCGATGTTACGATTGGCAATGTAATTGATATGATGAAATATGATGTCGGAAGCATTGTAACATTCACTTATACAAAAGGAATAGATTGTAATACAGTAATAAGTATCGGAAAAACACAATAAGTAAATATAGTAATAAAGAGGTTGTGGCAAAATATACGAAGATAAATATTTTGCCACAACCTCTTTTACTAATAGTTATTAAACTAATTGTAGTTTATAATCTCCAACAAAAGAATCTCGTAAGAATTTTTGAATACAGCGAACATCTTTCTTTTTATCTAATGTACGGTAACCACAATCCAAATTCATTCTGACACGTTTCATCGCTCTACTATGATTAATTGTAGTTACTAGAATCCCTTGGCTAAAGATTAGTTCTATCACTTCCTCATAACCATAACACGGATACGCATTAGCATGTGATAGGTATTCGGCAGATATCAAGCCCCTACCAAGAACTATAGAACCAGTATATGTATTAGAAATCATTAAATCTGAGCTACCCTGTACTGTTCTATCATTTGAATCAATATTTCCTTGACTTGACTCTTGTAACACTACACGGTATCCAGGTGAACATATAATCTCACATGAACGAAGGTATAGACGATACTCCTTCACCTCAAAACAACAGTGATAATTCAGATTAGTATGCTCCATTCCTAATATATCTTGATTGATCTCTTTCTCCATAATTATGTTTTCACTCTCTATCATAATTACTTCATACTCTTGATCATGAAAAATCATATCCGATTTCATATTAATAACCAGCCCCTTTCCATATCATGTGAAAGATTCATCTCTCACACGATTGCCTCCATGCAATTATTCATTAACATAGCAATTGTCATCGGGCCAACTCCTCCTGGTACCGGTGTAATTGCCTCAACTTTACCTTCTACGTCAGCAAAATCTACGTCTCCACATAATTTATTGTTTTCATCTCGGTGAATTCCTACATCAATAACTACTGCACCATCTTTTACATATTCACTAGTTATGAATCGTGGCTTTCCAAGTGCTACTATTAATATATCTGCACGTTTTGTAACTTCCTTTAAATCTTTAGTTCTTGAATGACAAATTGTTACTGTTGCATTCTCTCGTAACATAAGTAGTGCCATTGGTTTACCAACTATATTACTTCTTCCTACAACTACACACTCCTTACCTGCAATTTCAATATTTGAGCGTTTTAATAACTCGATGACTCCTGCGGGTGTACAAGAAACAAATCCCTTTTGTCCAATTGATAACGCTCCTACACTCTGAGGGTGGAATCCATCAACATCTTTTTCAGGTGCAATTGTTTTAATAACGAAATCCTCATTAATATGAGAAGGTAATGGTAGTTGTACCAAAATCCCATTAACATCTGCTCTTTCATTCAATTCATTAACCAGTGATATTAATTCCTCCTGAGTAGTTTCTTCCGGCAGTTCATATGCTAACGAACGAATTCCTACAAATTCACAGGCTTTCTTCTTATTGCCAACGTATACACTAGAAGCCGGATCGTTACCTACTTGAATAACTGCAAGCGTAACTTCGATTCCTCTTTCTTTATATTCTGTTGCTTTTTGTTTTAACTCTTCTTTTATCTGTAATGAAATTGCTTTTCCATCAATTAAATGTGCCATCATTATTACCTCCTGTGTTAAGCTTAAAAACTTGATTTATTGCAGACTCTAATTTGGTCTTTTGCAATTTATATGTATCATTTGTATTATTTAAAGACGTATCTAAATTGTTACAAAAGTTACTTCCTATATTTTATACTATTTTTGTACGAATTCCTAGGGGTATTTTCATAAACCAAAAGAAAAGCACTCCAAAAACTCATCTAGTAATGCACTAAAAAATATACTGGTATATTTTTCTCAATTCGTTATACTATAAGATGTATCTTATATCATACTGTTTTAAACTAAGAAAAGGATTATTCAAACATGAAAACCATATTTACACATTACCTAAAACCTTTTTATACTAGAATGCTATATGGATTCCTTATCAAATTCACAGGTGCCCTAATGGACTTATTCCTACCTTGGATACTCGCTTATATGATAGACTCCGTGATACCATCTAGAAATCGCACAAACATCTACCTCTGGGGATTCGGTATGATTATTTGCTCTATCCTAGCTGTCGTGTTTAATATTATAGCCAATCGAATGGCTTCTAAAGTATCTAGTGAAGCGACTGAAGTAATCCGTTATGATCTTTTCCATTCAATAAGTTACCTTTCATCTACTCAAACGGATCGATTCACGAAACCATCACTAATATCTCGTCTCACCAGTGATACTTATAACGTACACAATATGATAGGTCGTATGCAAAGGTTAGGAATTAGAGGCCCCATCATCATTATAGGTGGTATCGGTATTACTTTAACACTAGATCTCGTTCTTTCCTTTATTCTCATCTGCATATTACCTTTTATTACAATCCTTATGATACATGTTACTAAAAAAAGTATTCCCTTGTATACGAAACTACAGATGTCTACTGATTCTTTTATTCGTGATGTTAGAGAAGCAATTAATGGAATGCGTGTAATCAAAGCCTTATCAAAAGGTAATTATGAGAAAGATAAATTCAATATCTATAACTCGCAAGTAACTGATGATGAGAAAAAAGCAAGTTCTACTATGGCATTAGTTAACCCTTATATGAATCTTCTATTAAATATCGGATTAATCTTAGTTATTGTTGTTGGTGCATGGCGAGTTAATGAAGGCTTAACACAAGTTGGTAAGATTCTTGCCTTCCTTACTTACTTCACAATAATCTTGAATACGATGCTAAATATATCACGTATGTTCATATTGTTTTCTAAAGCTGCCGCTTCTGCTGATCGAATTATGGAAGTAATCGAATGTGAAGATCTTGATATGGATATTGATGAAAAAACTGACACTTCCTCTATGTCACAAATTGATATAAGTACGATTGATATGACAAAGAGGCATAATTATTTCAATTCTACTGATGTAGAAAACGATAAATTCATTGTATTCGATCATGTATGGTTCTCCTATCAAACACCTGAACAGGCAGAAACAGGCTCTTCAAATGAACTCAATGTGTCTTCCAACGGACAACCAATTAACATAGGTCGTGGTCGGAATTTTGCAAAGCAATTTGCTAATCTAACTACACCAAAAGCCAAGGAAAACACTTATTCTACAACAGTAGACGACACATATTCCCTACAAGATATCAACTTCACTATGAAAAAAGGAGAAACTTTAGGTATTATCGGAGCAACTGGTTCAGGAAAGTCCACAATCCTTCAACTACTACTGCGCTTCTATTCACCAACAAAAGGAACAATCTATATTAATGGTAACGACATTAAAGATATGACTTTAAAAGACCTCCGTCAAATGTACGGCATTGTTTTCCAAAATGACATTCTTTTTCAAGACACCATTCTAGAAAATATTCGTCTTGGTAGAGATCTCTCTCAAGAAGATATCGAGGAAGCAATGGCATATTCTATGGCAGATGAATTCGCAGCAGATCTTCATTCTTCCTTAACCATCAAAGGTGCGAATCTAAGTGGTGGTCAAAAACAACGTCTTCTAATTGCTAGAGCTTTAGCAGCCAAACCTGAAATCTTACTACTTGATGATTCTTCAAGTGCACTTGATTACAAAACAGATGCCCTATTACGTGGGCAATTGCGTGAACATTTTAAAAACACTACCAAAATAATTGTTGCACAACGTATTAGTTCTATCATGCATTCTGAAAATATTTTGGTTATGGATGATGGCAAGATAATAGACTCTGGAACACATGATCAACTTCTTACACGTTGTGCCATCTATCAAGATATAAATAAATCCCAAATGGGTGAAAAAAAGACAACGGATAACTTAGAAGGGAGGGAGTCTTAATGAATGAATCGAAACACGAACATATAAAGAAACAACATACCCTTCTTCGACTCGGTGCATACTTATTTCGTTATAAATGGCTTCTTCTTCTAGCTGTAGTTTTAACCCTTGCAAGCAACACTTTCGCTTTACTCGGACCGATGTTATCTGGTAATGCAATTGACGCGATCCAACCAGGTATGGGTAATGTTAGGTTTCAAGAAGTATTTTACTATGCTGCCTATATGTTACTCTTCTTTGTCTCCTCCTCTATATTTTCCTATCTACTTTCCATATTGATGATACACATAAGTAGGCAAATAGCATATTCCATGCGAAAGGACGTTTTTAACAAATTAACAGAACTGCCCATCGGGTATTTTGACACGCATCAAACCGGAGACATCCTTAGTAGAATATCTTATGATATAGATACTGTTAATACTTCTTTATCAACTGATCTTGTACAGATTAGTACAAGTATAATAACGGTAATAGGCGCGTTTTCCATGATGCTCTATCTTTCACCAAAACTTGTTCTGGTTTTTGCAGTTACAATACCGATTTCGATCCTATTAACCAAGTATATTACAGGTAAGACACGTCCTCTCTTTCGTATACGTTCAGCTAAATTAGGAGAACTTAATGGCTTTGTTGAAGAGATGATAAGTGGACAAAAAACGCTGCGAGCGTATTACCAAGAAGAAAATACAATTCGCAAATTCAATGAAAAGAATAAATCAGCTGTTGACTCTTATTATGCCGCCGAATATTACGGAAACATAACAGGACCTTGCGTCAATCTGGTAAACAATCTCTCATTATCCTTTATCTCCATCTTTGGTGCTTTACTTTACCTAGCAGGCTCCATGACTATTGGTAATATATCTTCCTTCATTCTCTATAGTAGGAAGTTCTCAGGACCAATAAACGAAGCCGCCAATATCATAAGTGATTTTCAATCTACCTTCGCCGCTGCTGATCGAATATTTAGATTATTAGATGAAGAGGAAGAATTGGTTGATGAACCAGATGCAATACGATTTATAAATGAGAAATCCAATGATACAGTAACAAAACATTCCGATCATGCTTCTAACCCTTCTACTCTCTCAGAGCAAACAGTTATAATAGAAGGGGAAGTTACAGCACAACATGCCTATTTCTCTTATCAACCAGATAAACCTATTCTTAAGGATATAAACTTCCATGCCAAACCAGGAACAATGATTGCGGTAGTTGGCAGTACAGGATCAGGAAAAACAACACTAATTAATCTCCTAATGCGCTTCTATGATGTAGATAAAGGCAGTATTACCGTTGATAATCATAATATCAAACATGTTACGCGAAGAAGTCTAAGGAAATCTTACGCAATGGTGTTACAAGATACCTGGTTATTCCATGGAACCATATTCGAAAATATTGCGTATGGTAAAGAAAATGTTACACTTGATGAAGTCATTGAAGTCTCTAAAGCAGCTAAAATACATTCTTTCATTATGCGCTTACCAAAAGGTTACGACACCATATTAAGTGATGATGGAACGAATATATCAAAAGGTCAGAAGCAACTTATTACAATTGCTCGTGCCATGTTACTTGATACCAACATGTTGATTCTTGATGAAGCTACTTCCAATGTTGATACACGAACAGAACAACAAATCCAATCTGCAATACGTAAAATCATGGCAGACAAAACTTGTTTTGTAATCGCTCATCGCCTATCAACCATTCAAAATGCAGATTGCATTCTTGTTATTCATGAAGGTAAGATTGTTGAATTTGGAACGCATGACGAATTATTAGAACAACGTGGTGTTTATGAGAAGATGTATATGGCTCAATTTGAAGGATAATATGTCAAAAGGCTATGTTCAAGTCGTCTGAACATAGCCTTTTGGGTGTCTTCATATTTATTAATTTTAATATATACATAAAAAACATTTTTACAATTATTTTAAAGAATACCAAAATACAGGATAGGCATAGACATGTTCCTTCGTAGCTAAATTTCCATAGCTATTTACATCTTTCCCATTATAAACGCTAACTGCACATTGCAAACCTCCTGATGAGCGTAACCAAGATGACTTTGTAACCATGTTTGAAAGTACTGATTCATACTTTAAAACATCATCTCTTCTCAAGACCTAACAATTATAGCCGTTATAGGTAATTAGCTTACACACTTGTAGATTTGTAAATATATCTATTGCTATTTATTACCATATAATATATAATCATTTGATTAACAAATAGGGGGAGTACATAAATGATTAAACATAATAGTTTTATTCCTAAGAACATATCATCTGATAATTACCACTTGGTATATACGGATGGTTGCAACATAGATTTCATAAACTTATGTAACCAATTAGATGACAATCTTAACGAAATCGTAGGTGGTGAAAAGCAACGTTCCCAATATATACAATATAATGGTTTGGCTGATATTCATGATGTAATCGTGTTATATGCAGATGAAAAACCTGTGGGGTGTGTAAGCTTTAAAGAATATGAGCCAAGAATTGCTGAAATAAAACGTGTCTTTGTTCATAATGCTTACCGAGGTCTTGGATTATCCAAGCAATTAATGAACGCTATTGAACAAGAAGCAATTGAACAGGGTTATAAGGAACTTATATTAGAAACCGGTGCCGCTTTAGTTGCTGCAAAGGGACTCTATCAATCTCTAGGATTTCATGTTATACCGAATTATGGACAATATGCTGATATGAAAGAATCTGTTTGTATGAGAAAATATCTATAGATACAAAAATCCCCTAGACAAGAACTATATAGCTCTATGTCTTGGGGAATTATATCCATAATATATTCGGATTACTCTCTCAATTAACCTCTATAATAATTAATCAAGCATCCTTTCATGATGATATCTCTTTCATCATCTGTCATCTCACCAATCTTCAATGTGAATTCTACTAATTCATCACGAACGATATATGCCTTTATTTCGGTTGCTTTTTCAGAAATCGCTTTCTTAATATCCTTAACAAAGATAAAATCACCCTTGTGGAATGGAATTTCTTCCTGGAAGATGAATGGAATCATACCCCAATTAATTAAGTTAGAACGATATCTCTTCGTTGCATATTCTCTTGCGATGTTAGCTAACCCACCTAATACTCTTTGACAGCTTGCAGCTTGCTCTCTTGCAGAACCATCACCTGGCTTAACAGCATAGATAACACTTCCGATTTCCGTTTCTCTAGCTTTTAAGTCTGGATAAGCAGCTTTAATTACGCTAAATGCCTTATTGAATTCTTCATTTTCCTTCATTGGACATGAATTGCTACGTCTAACTTCTTCAACAGCACGAACTTCTTTCGCACGTCCTACATATGCTGGATCTTTACGCGATAATGTAAATTCCGCCAGACCAAGTGGATTAGAACGGTATGATGAAGTTTCTCCTGATGGAATTAATTCATCTGTTGTTGTAACCGGATCATGGATTTCAGATACAACTTTTAATAAGATGTCATCTGTTAATTCTACCATTGAAGGCCAGTCAACAATTCCAGGACCGAATTTAATCTCTGCATCTTTCTCAGGTTTTCCAATACCATTGTATACACGGTTATCATAAATCTTACTATCGTAGAAATATTTTGGTTTCGTGAAGTTTACATCGATATCCTCTGCTGAAGTTAAGTAACCTTTGTTTGCTGCTGTTGCTGCAATGGAACGAGCATCCATTAGTGCTACAGAAGCAACTTGTCCGTTTGTAATCTTAGCACCTTCACGGTTAGGGAAGTTACGAGTCGTATGACGGATACTGAAAGCATTGTTTGCTGGAACATCACCAGCACCAAAACATGGCCCACAGAATGCCGATCTTACAGTAGCACCTGTTTCCATCAATTTAGCAATATTTCCGTTCTTAACAAGTTCTAAGTATACTGGTTGGCTGGCTGGATATACACTTAAACTAAATTCATCGGAACCAATGTATTTACCAGCTAAGATATCGGTAGCATCACAGATATTTTCATATCCACCACCTGCACAGCCTGCGATAACACCTTGTTCAACATATAATTTACCATTCTTAACTTTATCTTTTAGAGTGAACTTAATGTTTGGATTATCAAGACTTACTAATGCTTTCTTCTCTACTTCATCTAAGATATCGTAAAGATTAGCGTTTAGCTCATCAATTGTATATACGTTACTTGGGTGGAATGGCATAGCGATCATCGGTTTAATCTCTGACATATCAACATAAATCATTCCATCATAATAAGCAACTGGTTTTGGTGCTAATTCTTTGTGGTCACCCACTCTACCATGAATTGCGTAGAAATCTTTTACTTGATCATCAGTTCTCCAGATTGAGGATAAACAAGTAGTTTCTGTTGTCATTACATCGATTCCAATACGATAATCTACACTTAGGTTATCTATACCATCACCAACGAATTCCATTACTTTATTATTAACATAACCATTGGCAAATACTGCTCCAATAATTGCAAGTGCGATATCTTGAGGGCCTACACCTTTTTTAGGTTTTCCAGTAAGGTAAACACCAACAACTCCTGGCATATTAATATCATATGTTTTACTTAATAATTGCTTTACAAGCTCTGGTCCACCTTCACCGATTGCCATTGTACCAAGGGCACCATAACGAGTATGGCTATCAGAACCAAGAATCATGTTTCCACCTTCTGCCAATACTTCACGTGCAAATTGGTGAATTACTGCTTGATGAGGTGGTACATACATACCGCCGTATTTTTTAGCACAAGATAAACCAAACATGTGGTCATCTTCATTAATTGTTCCACCAACAGCACACAAACTATTATGGCAGTTAGTTAGTATATAAGGAATAGGGAACTCTTCTAACCCTGAAGCTCTCGCTGTTTGAATAATACCTACGAAAGTAATATCATGAGAAGCTAATTTATCAAATTTGATTTTTAACTTTTCCATATTTCCAGACGTATTATGAGCTTCAAGAATTCCATAAGCTATTGTATTCTTTGCAGCTACTTCTTTTGTAATCGCTCCATCACCTAGTTTAGAAGCAAGTGCTGCTTTCGCTTCGTTATTATCTTCAATGATTTCCGTACCATTTAGCAGGTAAACACCGTTATCATAAAGTTTAATCATCTGTCCATCTCCTTTTCCATTAATTATGTATGTTGAATTATTGGGCTATATTGATCCATATATCTCTTTGAATCTAATATAGCGCAATATTACAATCATAATGTTTAATTAGTTACTATTGCATATTTTCACATTAACGTATTAAAATATACTTCATTTATTATAATCGGAATACTTAGGAAAAGCAATTCTTTTTATTTTTATGCATATAAATTTATACGGATTGTATATTTATAAATCCGATATCTTCATATTATATGTTTCTATTTTCAAGTTTCCTTCTTCATCGTCTAGGATAGCAATACTTGTATTAGCTACTAAAGTTTTACCTGTACCGATTTCGCCCTCTGAAAGCACATGTAATATAGCATTAATTACTCCCCCGTGAGTTACAACTAGTACATTTTGCCCTTGATACTCTTCTTGATATTCTTTCATAGCTGCCATAAGACGTTCAGTAAGGTGTTCGAACTCTTCCATATTTGCATCTTCTCCTGATTCAAGAAAAACTTTTCGCTCTTTTGGCAATAAACCCGATACTTTACCGAAGTCACGTTCAATCAAACGTGAATCCGCTTTCACCGTAAGAACAGAATCATTGCGACCATGTTCCTTATGATATCCGTTCAGTTTATCAGTAATAATAGTTGCTGTTTCATATGCACGCTGTAATGGACTCGCATATATTGCAGCAAATGATAGTGATGTCAACGCCTGCCCACAGTCTCTTGCTTGTTTTCTTCCGGTATCATTCAATGGAATATCTTCAATTCCTTGAAAACGTCTCTCTATATTCCAATCGGTCAGTCCATGTCGTACTAAATAAATCTTCATTCTTACTCCTATCTATTTCCATTCATTCTACTCAAAATACTTATTATTGTATCGGGTTAAAACAAATACTTCCTATATTCGTGCTTGTTTTTCTTCCGACAAGTTACATTATACCGTACTTGATATCCCTTTTCCATTATAATATGACAAATAACATCTAAAATGTTTATAAATGTGGTATAATTATGTAATATAAGGTATAGTTGTTGTAAATATATTTATGTAATTGTAGTAGGAAGCATTAAACATAAAATTTTTTTACATGGCGAAGGAATTTCGCAATTGACTAATGTTACTACGTTATTGAAAGGAGTTTAAATTATGGGAAAATCAGACGAAAGATTTGAAAAGATATATAAACAAGGGAAAATGACCTTAACAGAGATCTGGGTAGATAAGGTTACTGGTGTAAATTATCTCTACCATATCGATGGCTATTCAGGTGGGTTAACCCCTCTCTTAGACCGTGATGGTAAACCAATTATATCACCAGGGTATTAGTGTATAAGAACAAAAAGCGAAACTCCTTTGAGTTTCGCTTTTTGTTCTTTTCTATTCTCCAAATACAGCTCTATAATCTGCTTGGAACTTTTCGATTCCTTGATCTGTTAATGGGTGTTTTGTCATTTGTTCTATAACTGAATAAGGAACTGTAGCGATATCAGCACCTGCCAAAGCACAGTCAGTAACATGAATAGGGTTACGTACACTTGCAGATATAATTTCTGATTCAATGCCATGAATTTCGAAGATGTCAGCTATTGTACGAATTAAATCAATACCTGGTTGAGAGATGTCATCAAGGCGTCCAAGGAAAGGTGATACATAAGCAGCTCCTGCTCTTGCTGCTAATAATGCCTGGTTAGCAGAGAAGATTAAAGTGACATTTACTTTGATTCCTTCACTAGCAAGTACTTTCGTAGCCTTTAAGCCTTCCACTGTCATAGGGATTTTAACTACCATGTTGGGATGAATTTTTGCGATTTCTCTACCTTCTGATATCATTCCTTCAGCATCTACTGTTGTAGCTTTTACTTCCCCACTGATTGGACCATCAACGATTGATGCGATTTCAGCGATAACTTGATTAAAATCTCTTCCTTCTTTTGCGATTAAAGATGGATTAGTAGTAACACCACAGATTACACCCATATCATTTGCTTTTTTAATGTCTTCAACATTTGCTGTATCAATAAAAAATTTCATTTTATTATCTCCTTTTTATGATTGATTTTTATAGATCCCTAGATCTTCATTACATCGTAAACTCAAGCTGATTACAAAACTCTTTCTAATGATTACAAAGCATATTAATGTTTTTTGATTGCCGCAACAATTGAATAAAAACTCGAATAAGTTTACATTAGGAAGATGAGTCTCACTATAGACTATTTTAGTATCCAACTAAATTGTTATATTATCCCCTTTTAGACCAATAAATGCACCATCCTTATCTAGACCGGATTCTTCATGTGCAACAAGCCATTTGTTTCTAGCAAATAATAAAGCATCTTCACCTTTTGCATTTGGTTTCTTCACTAAGTCAAGATTTGTATCTTTTGAAAGAACTACTACGCATTGAAATCCTGCTTCTGTCGCATCACAAGGAGCATAATGAAGTGTTGTTGCATATACTTCGATTGCTGTACCTGCTGGTAAAAGGAATGCTTCTACTTTAGAAGTATCATATGTATAATCCTCTTCCATATCTTGTTGCATACCGATAAGAAGAATTAAATCTTTGGCTGCAATGTTAATTTCAGAGCTTCTGTGATACTCTAATGCATTCAATGTACGATTATGTCCATTACAGTATCCAACTTGTACTGGAAGTCCTCCATATATATTGTTTGTGAAATAATCCATAATCTCATCTGTTTCTAACTCTTTTACCGATGGTACATATACAACACCTTCTGGTAATGGTGTAGATTCAAGAATCTTAACAATGTTTGTTGTATCATAATCTTTTAGAACGCGTCCGTATTTTTTAAAGCCAGCGTCCGTAACGTTTTGGATCTTTAACATCGATCTTCCTCCATTAATTCATATTTTCAAGAATCTTAATTTCATTCTTAATAATATTCAATTCTTTCATTGGCGTAATATTACTAATCAAATATTGAAAAGCCATATGGACCGCCTTATACCCTTGGGTGAATGGTTGTTGACATATTGTTGCCTTAATGATTCCCTCTTCTATCAACTCACGGGTTTCTGGTATTAAATCCGATGCAATTATCGTAATCTTATCTACTAAACCTGCTTCTTTTACAGCCTTACATACACCAACCGTACCAGCTGCTACGATATAGAGTGCTGTTATATCCGTATGATTACTCAACATTTCCTTCGTATTCTCATACGCGCATATATCATCATCATTCGTCTCAATAATATCTACAATCTCCATACCTGGATATTTATCCTTACAGATTGTATTGAAACCACTAATTCTTTGATTATGTCCTGATAACATCGGTGTACCTGTAGCGATACCAATCTTGGCTACACCATTAGTTACTAGTCCAAGTAGACCTGCGGCGGTCTCACCACTCTTACAATAATTACAGCCAATATGGCTAATTCTTTTTGAATCTTCTATATCCGTATTAATCGTTAGTACTTCTATTCCTTCTTCTGTAAGCTCTTCTATCTTATTAGTAATTCTTTCATCATTCATCGGGTTAAGAATGAGAAAATGTATCTGGTCTTTCATTTCATCAATTAATTCAAGTTGTCTCTCGATCTGATACCCTCTCATTGTTCTAAGCAGAATCCCCACTCCATATGAATGAATTTCCTGCTCAGCACGTTCAATTCCTGCAATTACTTCATCATAGAAACGGATTCCTTCTGAGATGAGAAGTATACCAATAACATACTTTTTCTTTTGTGCAGCAAGTGCTTTACCAGCTGGGTTGGGTACATAACCTAAGCGATTGGCAGTTTCGCGAATAAGTTGTTCGGTTTCAGGTTTTACTTTTCCGCGGTTATTCAGTACCCTATCCACGGTACCTCTTGATATATTACATGCTTGCGCAATCTGCTTTATCGTTACTGCCATATTAAAACCTGCTCCTTCCCAATATTAGGTGAAAAACAATTGTTTTTCACCTAATTTCTAAAAACCATTCTTCTATATCATATTAGCTTATTATATTGCAACCCTACGGATTTCTCAACTCTAAATTACATTGGTTTACAATTGTTAAACTTATATAGTATTATGCAAATGGATTTTCAGTTTTGTAAAGCATTCCTTTTGGTTGATTGAAACCAATATCTTCTACATCTAGGTATTTGAATACTTCGAAGATTGTCTTTCCAAAGTGTCCGAATGCTACTGCACCGTGATGTGGGTAGTTCTTTTCAACTAATACATGACGATAGAATCTTCCCATCTCTGGAATAGCGAATACACCGATAGATCCAAATGAACGAGTTGCTACTGGAAGAACTTCACCTTCTGCTACATATGCTTTAAGTTGTGCATCTGAAGTACTTTGAAGACGGAAGAATGTAATCTTACCTGGAGCGATATCTCCTTCTAATGTACCACGAGTAATGTTTGGTTCTTGATTTGGTTCTAAGCTTCTAGCCATAATTTTTTGATTTTTCATAGAACTAGAAGATAATTTACAAGATGGAGTATTACCACAGTGGAATCCCATAAATGTATCTTTGTGTGTATAATTATGATTTCCTTTGATTTCTTGTTCATACATATCTGCTGGAACGGAATTGTTAATATCAAGTAATGTAACAGCATCTTCACTAATACAAGTACCGATGTATTCACTTAAAGCACCGTAGATATCTACTTCACATGCTACTGGAATACCTTTTGCAGTTAAACGGCTATTTACATAACATGGTACAAATCCAAATTGTGTTTGGAATGAAGGCCAACATTTATTTGCGAATACAACGAATTCTCTTGATCCTTTATTCGCTTCCATCCAGTCAAGTAAAGTAATTTCATATTGAGCAAGTTTAGGAAGGATTCCTGGCATTTTGTTTCCTTCTCCAAGTTCTTCTTCCATATCTTTGATAACATCAGGTATTCTTGGATCGTTAGCATGTTCATTGAACGCTGCAAATAAATCTAATTCTGAATTCTCTTGTATCTCAACACCAACATTATATAATTGTTTGATTGGAGCATTACATGCTAAGAAATCTTGTGGACGTGGTCCAAAAGAAATTATTTTTAAGTTGTTAAGACCATTGATTGTTCTTGCAATTGGAAGGAATTCAGCTATCATCTCAGCTACTTCACTTGGAGTTCCAACTGGGTATTCTGGTATGTATACTTTAATGTTACGAAGTTTTAAGTTATAGCTTGCATTTAACATACCGCAATATGCATCACCACGATCATCTAATAAGCTATCAGCTCTTTCTTCTGCAGCAGCTACGAACATAACCGGGCCGTCGAATTTCTTAGCTAATAAAGTTTCTGATGATTCTGGTCCGAAGTTTCCAAGATATACTACTAATGCATTACATCCCGCATCATTTACTTCTTTTAATGCTTTTAACATGTCAACTTCATTCTCAATAACAGTTGGACATTCATAGATATCGCCATAGTTTTTTGTATATGCTTTTACTACCTCTACTCTTCTACTTTCTGATAATGACATCGGAAAACAATCTCTACTAACTGCTACAATACCTAATTTAATTTCTGGAATATTCTTCATCTTATACACCCATGCATATCACAAACATTTCGCAATACCGCCCATATTTATTGGTTGAAAGAGGGCACGCATGGCTCCTTTCTTTTTATTTAATATACTTCCAACCATACACTTCTTTATTATTATCTTTTAAAAATGTGCTCGTGCACAATTTCTATCTTCATAATACCTTAGGACTTATAATTTGTCAATTATTTTTTCATCACATGTTGAAAATTACTAACAACACCCAAATATAAATCTTACGTTTTTCTTAAGGTAAAATTTTACACAGAAAAAAAATAATCTGTATCAAATCACTATTCTATCAGACAAATCAAGCGCGTAAGATATAATAAAACCAAAAAGTTAGGTGACATTATTCGAGTTTAATATAACTGTTCCTCTATTTTCCACCAAGAATTTTTCATCTTTACTTGCACTTTTATGCTTGTGTGTTATCATATTGTTATGAAGGCTATTATAGATTAGACCGAATTATTCTAAGGTTAAATCATAGTGCCACATGAAATCTTATAATGGAGGAAACTTATGAATAGTAGAACAACGAAAAAACGTAGTTCCTTATCAACTAAACTACTCATCGGAAGTTTTCTTACCTTAATTGTCATACTATTAGCAGGATACTTATTTGCTGTAAAATACTATAGCAATCATTTTCATAAGAATACTGTTATTAATGGTATTGATTGTTCGAACATGACAATCGACGAAGCAATGAAGTTATTAAAATACGAAGCTGATCAATATGTACTTACGATTAAAGAACGTAATGATATAGAAGAACAGATTCTTGGTTCTGATATTGAATTTACCATATCATTTGGTAATAGCTTAGACAATTTAATGGAAGAGCAATCACCTTATGCGTGGTTTACAGCCTTTGGTAAGAAAACAGAATATGAATTCCCATCAATGATTTCCTTTGATGAAAAAAAACTTGCACAAAAGATTAAGGAACTGGATGCCTTCGATCCAGCCGTATTTATAGAACCAGATAATGCTCATATCTCAGACTATACAGAAGAAGGCTATACAATTGTAGAAGCAACACAAGGAACAAAACTTAAGGAGAAAAAGGTAATCGATGCTATTACTGAAGCCGTATCTAGTTTTGAAGATAACATCTCTCTAGAGAAACTTGACTGCTATGTAAAACCAACTGTTACTAGTGAAGATTTAACTTTAAAAACGCTACTTGATACTCTGAATCTATATACCAGCACCGTCCTAACATATCACTTTGGTGATGTAACCGAAGTATTAGATGGTTCAATCATACATACTTGGTTATCTATTAACGAAGATGATCAAGTTGTTTTAGATGAAGAAAAAGTAAAAGCTTACGTAGACTACATTGGTAGAACATATAACTCTTTTGGCAGAAAACGAACTTTAAAAACGAGTTACGGTAAAACGATAACTGTTACTGGCGGTGATTATGGTTGGTGGTTAAATCGTGTTGCAGAACGTCAAGAAATTATCGAAGCAATTAAGTCAGGTACACAAGCTGTTAAGCAACCTAACTATTATCAAACAGCACAACAATATGGTAGTGATGATATTGGTGATACTTATGTAGAGATTAATCTGACAGCACAACACTTATTCTATTACAAAGAAGGGGTTCTAATTGCTGAATCTGACTTTGTATCTGGTAATGTTGCCAAAGGTCATGCAACACCTGTTGGTACCTATGGTCTTACCTACAAAGAGCGCGAAGCTACCCTAGTTGGAGAAGATTATGAGACACCCGTAGACTACTGGATGCCTTTTAACGGCAATATAGGTATGCATGACGCAGACTGGCGAAAGGATTTTGGTAAAGACATCTTCTTAAAGAGTGGTTCTCATGGCTGTATCAATCTTCCACCTAAGATAGCTAAGAAGATTTACGAAAACATCAGTAAAGGTACTGCTGTCATCTGTTATGAATTATCAGGTACAGAGAACTATGAAGTAAAAGATAAGAAACCTGATACAGATACAAAGAAAGATGCCAATGTTAATAATGAGGCATCAAGAAATGATTAGAACCTTTTTATAATGAAAGAGGCTATTGCAAAATATAATTAGAATATCTCCCACATATTTTTCAATGTGAAGATAAATAAAGTAATTTTGCAACAGCCTCTTTTTAATACCCAAATATACTATTCTAAATCAAGGATTATTTCTTTCATTGATCGCTCAAATTCTTCCTCGCTAGAGTTATGGAATAAAATTAGTGAATCAACTACTCCATCTTCAGTAAGTTCCTCTGGAAGATTGAACTCTCTGGTTGCAGCGTATTCATCCCAATGTTCTAACTTCCATGTATCTCTTTCCGATCCACGAGTAATCATTCTTTGACGGCAAACTTCTATATCTGTATCCACCCACACCACAATTAAATCTGCACCTTTTTCATTTACTTGCTCCTTTAACTTCTTCATGTATTCAATATCATGAATTTCACGAGTAAATGGAGCATTAATTAGCACTTTATCTTCGTAATCCAAAGCTTCTAATGCTAAGTTAATAATCGCTACATATTCTGCATCTCTTACATACGTTTCAAAAAACTCAGAACTTCGATTATTTTCCTGATTTGCTACTTCAAAAACCTTGTTTGATAAAGGTATTATCGTATCCTTATCAAGATACACAATATGGTTTAATGCCTTAGCTAATTCCTTTGATATAAATGTTTTCCCACAAGCTGGTGGGGATGTTACTAGTATTAATTTCTTCATAATTCTGACCTCCTATTGCTCTTTTCACTTGTATAGACTATGTATTGTCTTAGTAAGAACACGCCTATTTTGTGATAGAAAACGGTACCGATACATCAAAATAAAAAGTCCTCCTGTAAATGGTATATTCTATGCTTCAACCATCACAATGAGGACTCCTTTGTCACTCTTGTATAAGATTTTTATGTTTGTTATTCTTTAAAGGATTGTTCACAGTAGATACAACGATAAATACCCTTTTCTTTGTTGGTTAGTTTGAATGTATGTGGAATTTCCTGTTCAATTGACGTAATACATCTTGGGTTCTTACATTTAATTATATTAACCACTTTCTCAGGTAATTGCAAATTCTTTTTTTCTTTAATAGAACCATTTTCGATAACATTAACTGTAATGTTATGGTCAAGTACTCCAAGCATATCAAGATCTATGTCAAGATTACCCTCAATTTTAATAATGTCTTTCTTTCCCATCTTATTACTTTTAGCATTTTTAATTATAGCAACACTACAATCTAGTTTTTCTAGATTCAAGTAGGAATAGATATCCATTGCCCCACCTGCTTTGATATGATCAATTACGATACCAGTTGTTAATCCACCTATATTTAGCATCCTGCTACCTCCAATAACTTCATAATCAATGCCATTCGAACATATACACCATATTCTGCTTGCTTGAAATATACAGCTCTTTTATCTTTATCAACTTCAGTTGCAATTTCATTTACACGTGGTAATGGATGCATTACCAACATGTCCTCTTTTGCTAATTCCATCTTCCTACCATCTAAGATAAAACTATCTTTTAATCGAATGTAATCTTCTTCGTTGAAGAAACGTTCCTTTTGTACTCTAGTCATATAGAGAATATCTAATTCTGGCATAACTTGATCAAGTACCTTCACTTCTTTGTATGGGATATGATTCTCTTCAATTACTTCTTTGCGAAGATAATCTGGAATCTTAAGTTCTTCTGGTGAGATTAATACAAAGTTTATGTTTTCATAACGAACTAATGCATTGATTAGGGAATGTACTGTTCTACCGAATTTTAAATCTCCACAAAATCCTACTGTTAAATTATCAAGACGACCTTTTAGATTCTTAATTGTTAGTAAATCTGTTAACGTCTGCGTTGGATGATTATGACCGCCGTCTCCTGCATTAATAACAGGGATACTCGAATAATTAGCCGCTACTTGCGGAGCACCTTCCTTCGGATGACGCATTGCACAGATATCGGCATAACTTGAGATTACTCGAATGGTATCCGCTACACTTTCACCTTTTGAAGCAGAGCTCGAATCGGCAGAAGAAAAACCAAGTACACTACCACCTAGATTCAGCATAGCAGCTTCGAAACTAAGTCGTGTTCGTGTACTTGGTTCATAAAATAACGTCGCAATTTTTTTACCATTACAAACATTGGAATATTTCTTCGGCTCTTCAATAATTTCTTCAGCCAAAGTTAAAATCTCATCAAGCTCTGTCACAGATAAGTCAAGGGGACTAATTAAATGTTTCATGTGCACCTCCAAAAGAATATAATTGAACATTTCTTTATTCAACGATATATTGTACTAGATTCTTTTGGCTTTTTCAAGTACTATTTCAAATACTCTTATTAAAGTTTCTTATCCTTTTTATTAACTCTAATACTACTACTGCGCTTCCCTGTATTTGACATAATTAAAAGATAAAGAACAATATAGATTATACAATATATCAAACCTTGCCCCAATGCCCAGAAAGCATTAATCGATGCATATTCTTTCAGATTAATCTGCTTCGATATTACACTTAATGGAGGTAATATCCACGTTAAGTATCGTAATACCTTTATATCTTCTACAATTCTATTCTCAACAACTGCGACTATTGCTACTAGCACAATGATACACAGTTGTAATTTTCGTGAGGGAATCCATGACTGATTAATCAATACTCCAATTAACAATCCAAGAAATCCGAATTCAAAGATAACAATCAAACCTAGTAATGCATCAGAAACATTAGGACCGCGGTCGAACAAACCAGAAAATCCAAAGTAATAACGCACGAAAGGATATATGGTGCTAATCACTGAGAGGATTGCTAGTATTTTGCTTAAGACAAGTATTTTACTTATGTACACAAACGGTTTATTCTTAGGCCCAGCTTTCAAAATCAAAATCTGTTGTAACACTTCGTGTTCTGCATCGCAATACGTAACTGCTATAATTATCATAAGGAAAAACATAAAAATGGCTTGTACCACCAATGATGGGATGACTTTTTGTGGTCCTACACTATAGGCTATTCCAAAATACGCGAAGTACCCAATTAACGGAAGAATAATCTTGTTGGATCTCAGATAATTTTTACTACCTATATTCATTAATGCTTTTAACATATCGATAATCCTCCTCTCTTCCAAACATATGATAGTCACTTACCATAAAGCCTTCATTTAGTAATTGTAAAAGAAGGTTCTGTGCATCTTCATAGTTACAGAACAAGATTGTTTTATCTTCCCATCTAGTACCCATTATAAAACCTTTTGTATTCTCCCATTCTTTTAATAGTTCTTTTGAATAACCTTCAACGGTAATTACGGCATTTTCAATTAAACCAAGTGGACCTTTATTCTTTTCACGCCATACTTGTCTTCCTATTTCATAAATTTTATCTGCTAATTGATCCACCAGATACGGTTCATGACAAGATAATAAAATAGTTACTTCTTGTTTTTGTAAGTGCTTCACCTCTTGAATAAAATGCATCTGTGAAACAATATCTTGTCCTGATAGAGGCTCATCTAATAAAAGAATATCTGATTTTCCCATAAATGCCTGAATCACGGCAACTTTTTGCAAAGAACCTTTCGAAAGGTATTTTAATGGTGTATGTATCATATCATTCACTTGAAACAAATTAAAATAATACTCTAATCTTTCTTTACTTTCCTTCTGATCTAAACCATCAAGAACTGCCATATTTGTTAGCAGTTCTTCCATGTTTAGATTTAATCGTGGAAAACGGTCCGGCACATAATTAATTCGTAAATTCGAATTATATATTACCTTACCTTTCGTTGGTTTTACTATTCACGCAATTATCTTTAATAACGTACTTTTACCTGTACCATTAGGCCCGATTACTGCGGTTGTTTTTCCCTTTTCAAACTTTAGATTTGCATTAGAGAATAACAATTGATCACCAAATCTCATAGCCAAATTTTCTGTCTTCAAAATAACTTCCATTCCCCATACCCCCTCTAAACCAAACTTTTATACATTTCACGACATCTTAGCTACCATATATGATACACAACACATCGCATTATGATAGATATTTCTCAAGAGCTTCAACCACAGTCTCTAAAACTTTAATTCTTGCATACTCCTTTGAATTTCCTTCCACCACAACCCAAGGAGCGTAAGTTGTTGAAGTCTTGACGAACATCTCATCAGCTGCCCTCACATATTCATCCCATTTCTCACGATTTCTCCAGTCCTCCTCTGTAATCTTCCATGACTTTTCAGGATTTGTCTGTCTTGCTCTAAATCGTCTCTCTTGTTCCTCTTTATCTATATGCAACCAGAATTTAATAATAACGGCCCCGAAGTTACTTAAGTGTTCTTCCATTTCATTAATCTCATGATACGCTCTCTTCCATTCTTCTTCACTACAAAATCCTTCTACTCTCTCTACTAATACTCTTCCAAACCAAGAACGGTCATAGATTGCTAAGTGCCCAGCCCTCGGGAATGTATTGTAGAAACGCCATAGATAATGATGAGCACGCTCGATATCACTTGGCGCACTTATTGGATTAACCTCATACCCCCTTGGGTCAAGATTCGTTGTAAGTCTTTTTATTGCACCGCCCTTACCTGCTGCATCCCAACCTTCAAAAACTAAGATAACAGGAACTTTCTTTCGACGCATATCATTATGCAACAAAGCTAGTTTTTCTTCAAGTCTTTGTAGTTTTTTCTTATAATCTTCTTTCCCAATGTCCTTACTTAAATCAATTCCCTCTAAAACATGGGTTCTTACATCTTCAATCGACTCCACTTCATTAGGATAAGTAGCCTTCACTACTTCTGTATTCCCTATACGGGTAACTTGATTCTGTGCTTTGGCAATCTCTTTACGTTTTAATAACTCTTCTTCTAATCTTGCTACAACGATCTTCATGATCTTCACTTGTGCATATTCAAAATCCATTGCTTCAATTATAGTCCAAGGGGCATACATAGTGTCTGTATTCTCAAGCATCTCGTTGTTCATCTCTAGGTACTCTTTATAATGCTTATTCTGCCTAAGATCACGTGCTTTCACGCGCCAAGCCGTTTCTTTGGATTTCATTAACATCTCGAAACGTTTCTTTTGCTCCTTCTTAGTGATATACAAGAAAAACTTGATTATAACCATTCCATCATCTATTAATAGTTTTTCAAAGTTGTTTATATCGTCAAATGCGCACTCTAATTCCTCTTTGGTAGTAATCTTATCAATTCGATCATTCAACACTCTTCTATACCAGCTTCGATCGAATACGGTGATTCGTCCTTTCGCTGGAAGTTTGGAAAAGAAGCGGCAAAGATATGGTCTCTTTACTTCTTCGTTCGTGTGTCTTTGAATGGAATACACCATAAATCCTCTTGGATCGAGTGGCTGAATCAATTGATTAATCATCGTTCCTTTTCCAGATGCGCCAAAACCTTCGAATACGATAGTAATTGGAATCTGTTCAGCCTTGCAAGCTCTCTGTAAATATGCCAGTCTTTTTGATAGTTCCTCAATAACTGCTTTTGATTCTTTTTTATCTAATTTTTTATTTAAATCAATCTTTTCAAGCATTTAAACTAATATGCTCCTTTCCAAAGTAGGTCGAGTATTTTTTCAACCTAACCACTCTTTTATCCCTACTTAAAGGATTAACAGATTGACTTAAACTATTCACCATTCCTTCTTGTTTCCATAAATGGGCCTTTTCTTTTCTTATCCTCATACAATAAATCATCCGCTTGTTCCATAAGTGAGTTTAATAATAATCCCTCTTTCACTTCAAATTCATAAACACCAATTGATGCCGTTATCTCGTATGGTTTGTTAATTCTATTACTATATTTCTGAAGATTAATTTTAACTTGCCTTTTTATATTATCCCCCTCTCCATAATCTGAGACAAGTATTGCTCCTACGAACTCATCTCCACCGATTCGACCTATAATACCACTCTCACCAAGTGTATCTTCTAGGACTAAGGCACATATTTTTATTGCAAAATCGCCTTCTTCATGGTTATAACGATCATTTATTTGCTTTAAGTAGTTTAAATCTACATAAATAATAGCGGCTTTCGCTCCTATGTTATTCTCTAGTGCAAGAAGTTTTTCAACTCCGTTTATAAAACCTCTCCGATTAAGTAATCCTGTCAATTCATCCTTATTCGAGATATCATCCAGTAACAGATTCTCTGCTTTTAACTTATGTACCATTTCCTCTTTATCTATTAATAATTTTTCTTGAATGGAGAACAAATCCATTATCTTTATTGCTATACTAATTTGGTAGCAAACCATCTCCAGGTAATGAAAATATTGATATGGTAATTCACACATTAAAATTCCATATTGTAGTTCTCTCGAATAAATATCAATAATAATATAAGTTCGTCTTTCTTTACTTAAATACGTATTATTAAATATATCATCAATTGACAGTCTCTGTTTTGATCTTGGTAATTCTACAACTTCCTCACCAATACGATATGATCTTAGATATATAGTTTCTGGTAAAGTCCACTTATGATACTCATGATGCTCGCTAGGTTTACTTAATAGATACATATAACAACTATTAATATTCGCTATTGTAAATGCCTCTAAAAAATTAGCATAATTATTAACATTGCTATTTCCGAACATCAACATATCGCGATTAACAATATTCATTCTGTGATTCATATGTATCATTTCTTGCAGTTTTTTCTTATAATCTTCAGCATTTTCTTGTCCACTAGTTATATTTAGATCAAAAACACCACTAGTTGACTCTCTCAATATAAACTTAGTTGCAACAATTATTTTTCTAGCTTCAGTTAAATAGGAATCATCTAATATAGCATGCGCTTCTATCACCGCACGATATCCAAGTATAGAAGCATCTGCTCTTACAGTTGCCAAAGGTGGTTTCATATAAGCTGCTTCTTCAATATCATCAAATCCTAATACGCATATATCTTTACCTATCTTTCGATCCGATAAAGCTAATACTTCATAAACTGCCAATGCCATTGCATCATTCGCACATACAATAGCGTCTAAATAAGGATTATTAGCAATAAGTATTTCTGCAGACTCTTTACACTTCTCACTTAACTCGCCTCTTACAATCAATTTCTCATTAATTGGTATTCCATTCTTCTCTAATACTTCTTTGTACACATCTAGCCGTTCCCGTGCATCAGAATTTTGCTTTGTTCCTGCAAGCATTCCAATTTGGTTGCAACCTCTCTTGTTAATAAGGTATGTTAAGCCTTCTTTGAAACCAGATACATTATCATATTTGACACAAGAATACCCCTCAACTTCTGAGGCTATAAGTAATACCGGTATTCCATCAAAACTATTAAGAACTTCCATGCATCTTTCTTCTGATGACATATAGCCAATGCTGCTTAAACAGATCAATAACATATCTAGTGCTTTTGAATTTGCATAGGATAATAATACATTATATTGATATTCGTATTTTTGTTTAGGGTCTTTTTTATCAATATCACATCTATCCAGATATTTTACAGGAAAAATAAACAAGTCGTCGCCTGTAATTTCTACTGCATCCATTGCTCCTTTGCATACTTGATTTGAAAAAACATCTTCTACATTCCCCACAATTAGACCTATACGATATCTTTCCTGCCTTTTCTCCATATAACCCTTCCTTTTAAAAAAAGGATAGAGATTCATTTATCTCCATCCTTTTTATAATTAAAAATATTTTTTATTTCCCCACAGGTTACTTTTTTTCAAATCTACATACTCATTATAAGCTTTCTCTAGAATCTGTTTTTCATTCGAAAACTTTAATAAATGATATGCTTCATGAAACTTATAATACCCTGAGTCCATAAAATACTCTTCACGTTGTGGTTTACTATAATAACTGTCAGACATCATCAGATACCAATGCACATCTTTTGACACCAAATCTGAAGGTGTATTAAATGTATATTGACTCTTTCCAACATACTTAATGATACTAGTATCTACTCCAGTTTCTTCCTTTACTTCACGGATAGCAGTTTCTTTATATTCTTCCCCCTCTTCTACTGTCCCTTTCGGTAAAACCCAACCTTCATACTTGTTCTTATAGTTCTTATACAGTAATAATATCTTTCCTCTGAATATAACCACACCGCCACAGCTCGTTGCCTCTATCATCGCAATTCCTCCTGTACTATGGTGTGTCTTGTCCTAAAGATAGTATACCTCTTTTTTTTGTGATTTTCAACCAAAAAATGTGGAAAGTCTTGTTAAATATTACGAACATTTATAGCACAAGTGAAAATTTCTTATCTATTAAAGTACGTATCCATGATTTTCTTTGCAATTGGAACAGCATAATCACTACCAGTTCCAGCACCTTCTACAATAACACTAACAGCAATCTTAGGGTTATCTGATGGTGCGAATCCAACAAACCAAGCATGTGAAGATTTACCTGAATCAAATTCAGCTGATCCAGTTTTACCTGCTGCTTGATATCTATTACTAGACAATTTATATGCAGTCCCATCATTCACCACTTCTTCCATCATATCGGTAAGTGTTTGCGCTTCTTTGGCAGTCACTAAGTTCCCGAATGTGGAAGGCATATTCTTACTAACAACATTTCCAACATAATTCTCAATATGATCAACTACATATGGTTTCATTAGTGTTCCACCATTAGCAATGGCACTAACAAGTAATAGATTATGCATTGGGCTAATTAAGGTATTTCCTTGACCAATTGCTGTTTGAGCAGCTAACGTTTTTTCTGAAGAAGAATTTAGTGTAAAAGAACTCTTCTTGTAAGGGAATGGTAATGGTAATTCAGAATTGAACAATAATGATTCACTAGTACTTAACCAAGAATTTTTGTTAAGTTTTGTTCCAATATAAGCAAAGGCTGTGTTACAAGATTTAGCTAATGCTGTTTCTAAATTAACAGTTCCATGTACCTTATTATTGTAACAATTAATCTTCATATCACCAATTGTAATACTACCCTTACATGTATATTTAAACTTCTTATAATCCGAGTGTTCTCTCATATATTGTAGTGCCGTTACAATCTTAAAGGTAGATCCTGGTGGATATAATCCCTGTGTAGCCCGATTAATTAAAGCAGAATTGTTCTCGCTATCATCCACTAAGTCATTCCACAGAGAAGTAATTTGATTTGGGTCATAATCTGGCTTTGATACCATCGCTAATATCTTGCCTGTACTTGGCTCTAATACCACTACAGAGCCTTTGTGACTACCAAGAGCATTGTATGCTACCTTTTGTAACTCTACGTCTAACGTTGTTACAATATTATCACCAACATTCTTCTTCTCTGATAACTCATTGAAGATTTTTTCTATTGGATTTGCATTAGAAGTTAGCAAATTAAAATTCTCCGATAACTCGATCCCCGTCTTACCCTTGTCAAATCTTCCCACGACATGTACAAATAGATCCTTGTATGGATATACACGTTTACTATTTCCTTTGTCATCTTCAATTGTTTGAGCTAAGACTTCACCGTTGTTACCAAGGATCTGGCCTCTGATAACTCTCTCAGCCAATAAATCTTGACGTTTATTATAGGTATTATTAATTACTCTCTTACTATCAGCAAACAAAAAATATGAGAAATTAGCTAGTAGCATAACAAACAATCCAATGAAAATATAGGTAACCACCAAAATTTCACGGTTCGTACCACGACGCTTTGTTCCTTCTTTTGGTTTTTGTATATTCTCATCAGATTCACCTGATTTACCTTGAGAACTACTTCTCTTACTCTTCTTTATCTTACTCTCTTTCATCTCCTTAGATTTTTGTGATTTATCTAATAGATTACTTGATTTTTTTTGCTTGGTAACACCTTGCTTGGTTGCACCTTGCTGGCTTGTTCCATTTTGTCTCGTCGTATTCTTCTTCGAAATTTGTTGTGGCTTTTGTTGTTTTACAGTCTCTTGTTGCTCTCTATAATCAAAATTATCTTGACTATAGTTTTTGTCTCCAAAGAAACCTTCCTCTTCTAAAGATTGCTTTATTATCGTACTATAATCATCTTCATCGTATTCACCAGGTGAATACTCATATGTTTTATTTGTTTGGTTACTCGGTTTCTTAGCCATCTGTTTACCTGGCTGACGATTCGTTTGCTTGTCTTGCTTGTCTTTCTGATTTTTCTTTCCTATCAATTTAATCATCCTCATTCATCTTGGTAAGTAGCTAGATCAAAGATCTTAGGATCTTAAATCAACTCCATCAATCTAGGTTATTTGTTACGTACATATAATCCTTGTATAATACAGAAAATAATAATTGTACTTAATACAGAACTGCCACCATAACTAATTAAAGGTAAAGTAACACCTGTAGATGGTATTAATTTTGTTACCCCGCCAATTGTTAAGAACAATTGGAACCCATACACGATGCTTAACCCCAATGCAGTTAATTTATAAAAAGTTCGTTTCATCTTCATTGCGATATTAATGAACATAATAAAACAGCTTAGACAGATTAAAACGATACAAAAAGCAACAATTCCTCCAAACTCCTCCGATATAGCTGAGAATACAAAATCACTCTCCACAACTGGTATACTACTTGGTAATCCTTTTCCTAATCCAAGACCGAACCAACCCCCGGTTCCTATTGCAAACAAGGATTGCGTAATCTGATATCCTTCTCTATCAATATGACTCCAAGGATCTTTCCACGCCAATACTCTAACCCTAACATGGCTGAATAACTTATATGCAACAAATGCTGCCGCTGAGCCACCAATTAGTCCCGATACAAGGTAGACAGGGTTATGGGACGCAACATAAATCATCATTAGGTACGTTATGAAGAAAATAAGTGCACCACCAAGATCCTTCTCAAGTACTAATAATATAACATGGGCACCTGCTAATACGGACACTATTACTATCTGCTTAAAATCATTGGCTTTTGATAATAAGGATGCTATAAAGAATACAAATAAAATCTTTACAAATTCTGAAGGTTGGAAACCAATCCCACCGATATACAACCAGTTTGTTGCACCATATTGTGTTCGTCCAAAAACTAATACCACTAATAGTAAACCAATACCTACGATTGCATATAGAATACCGAGATTCTCTAGTTTTTTTGCTTTATCAATAATGAAAGGAACAACTACGCAAATAGCAATTGATATACTCGCTATAATAAATTGTTTCACTGCTAGAGAAAACGATAGTCTTGTTAACATTACAAAACTAAACATTAATAACATTAACATATTATTCAAGATCAACCGTGATAAGTTTCTATATACCACCTTATAAACCGATAAAACAATTGCAAAAAAAGCTATCTCAAACATATATAAGATTACAATCTGGGTATCCTTAGTTTCTAAAAACAAGACAAGATAGCAGATAAAATGTATTGTATATAATAACCCTATCTGCTTATTAAATGTACTGCTTTGTCTTCTCTTATCACTGCTACGAAAGACTGTAAAGCAATATAGCGTATAGATTGCTAATAAGATAATTATTAGGTATCTTGCTAATTCTATTACTAAATTCTCCATCTGATCACCTACTCTATTCCACGATTATAATGGCCCTTAGTATACGTTCCTTCTGTAATATTTACTTTTCTTGCACCATTTTGTTTGTTACATAAATTAATACAGTCGGAAAGTATTGCTTTCACTTCATTCTCATTCTCCATAGTAAAATCTAAACGAACTCTTCTAGGTCTAAGTTTTAGAATCTCATCTAACTGATTTAATAGATGTAGTGCTGAACCATTATAGATCGTATTGTAACAAAATCTACAATGTTTTCTTACATAGAAACTCTTTTGTTTACTATCTTTCATCTCGTAATAAGGATTTTCGTCTTCTTGTAATACATCTTTCCCAGTATGTTTTATACATCCTATCGTACTACTTCGTAAACATTGCGCAGACACCATAAGAGTTACATGACCGTAGACAATCATATCAGCATCTGTTAAATCAAGACCTAATAATTCCTTATAATTCAGCTCAAGTGACGTGGTGAAATGAGAAACCCCTTGTTCTCTCCAGAATTCTTTGGATTCTTCATTCAATGTGTAGAGATTGGAATCTAATATAATTTCAATCGCTGCACTATTCTCTTCCGTATTGTCCTCAGCATTCACAATATTCTTCTCTTTTAAGAAGGCATATTCTTCAATGTTTTTGATAACGATACCATCTAACACTTCTACTAACTCTTCTGTTACATATGTTTCAAACTGATCTTTCGTATCTTTACGAAAGATTGCAGGTAATACCATGTAAAACCTTATATCACGATTTTTTACTTTCTTAGCAGTAGCAATCATGTTACTTCTACTTACTTCATCACAATTCAGATAAATTGCTTCTATTTCAGGATAAGCTATTACCGTATCAATTAACTTAGTATCTTCAAGGTGAACACAAATCCCCATTGTTTTATATGATTTGTTAGATTTATGATTAAACTTACTCACATACTCTTGCTTGCCAGGAACCGTTCTTCTATAACTTTTTAGAATATCTTCCGTTAATACGGTTATTGCTTCACGACGCAATTCATTCAACTGCCCATTAGGAATAAACAATTGTTCCTCTATTTCAATGACTAAATCTTTAAGATAAAACGACGTTGTGTTCATCTTATTCAATTGTTTTGAGATTTGTTCTGATGTCGCACTTTGTTTCTGTGCAGCCATCGGTTCATCACCATATACAGTAATGCAATGCTCTCCATTCACATCATAGTATCGAAGAGTCAATTGAATCGGACTATTACGTTTTGCTGTAAATACACCGTCAATGCCTTCTCTTCTTTCCGTTTCTATATATTCTTTACCAATAGTATCTAGCAATTCTTGGTTTTTAATTCTATATACTTCCTGTCCAACAAAAACAGGTGTTTTTGCAAAGAAATTGGTACGGATAATCGCTCCCTTCTTCGCGCTATCTTTTAAGGTGAATTCATAACTATCTTTTGCCTTCGGATTGGTAAGACTCTTACGAATCTCTAATAAGTCTTGAGCATGAACATCTTCCGACAGCTTAATCCCTGCATTATTGCCTTTAATATTAATTACTTCCCCAACAAGCACCCCATTGTGATTAGGTCTTGTTAGTGCCATCATATCTTTTCCATTATGATTTACATAATATCCCTTTGTAAAATTACCACGATTATACAGATCCATCAAGTCTTTTTCATCGCGCGCTAAATCGTCACTATGCTTCTCCATATACGATGTATACTCTTTACGACCTAATTTTTGATATAAATCAACATATTTACGATATAGGTGTGCAGCTAATGCTGTATATTCAGGTCGTTTCATACGACCTTCAATCTTAAAGGAGTCAATCCCTGCATCAACCAAATCAGGAATAATGGATAACGTACATATATCCTTTGGGCTGAGTAGATAAGAATCACTTCCATTGGTTAATTTCTTACCATTGTAATATAAATCATATGGCATACGACACGGTTGTGCACAACGGCCTCGATTTCCGCTTCTTCCTCCAATCATACTGCTCATTAGGCACTGTCCTGAATAGCAATAACATAAGGCACCATGTACGAATGATTCAATCTCAAGATCCGTGTTTTCACGAATATTCTTAATTTCTTGTAAGTTAAGTTCACGTGAAGTTACTAGTCTAGTCACTCCGTAATCTTTTAGTAAATTAGCACCTTCTGCCATCGTTAATGTCATCTGTGTACTTGCATGTAATTGTAAATCTGGGAAGTTACGATGTAAGAAATGCATAACTCCAAAGTCTTGAACAATGGCTGCATCTAAACCATGTTCATAATATTTCGCTATATAATTATATAACCTAGACTGTAGCTCGTCTTCCTTCAATAAGGTGTTCACAGTGAGATAAAGCGCCTTATTATGAATATGTGCATAATCAATGGCTTCCTTCATTCTGTCTTCATCTAGATTATTCGCATACGCTCTTGCACCGAACATATTTCCTCCAATATAAACAGCATCACAGGAAGCTGTAACCGCAGCTTTTAAACTTTCAAAAGAGCCTGCTGGTGCAAGTATTTCTATCTTTCTCATGGATTTATCCTTTCCTATATAAACTACATTGTCATTTGCGAAACTCTTCTACATGTCGACAACATATCTGTGTTTTAAGATTACCTTTTATATAATAAAAGCACACATAAGGCAACTGTGCAGGAATAATCATACACAACTTGCTTCTTTCGTGCGCTTTCTTATCTATACCCGATTTCACATGTTCTTGAACATTCTATTGCAATAGATTCAACAACTTATGATTACCTTACTTTTTCTTACTATCTTCTAATTCTGTCTGTAATTTAATTATTGTCTTTTGCGCTTCATTATATTCGTTATGAAGCTTCTCATATTCTTTTTGTAATGCTTCTAACTTTGTCTGCGTAGCTATTACTTCATGTTTTAAATCAAATAATTCATTGCCTTTTACATCAGCTTCTTCATTCATATCTTTTACTTGATTCACTACTTTGAAATAATCATCCGCAATATTAATTTGCATTAAGATATTACGCATGTCCACATCAAGTTTATTATAACTTTCCATCATCTTGAACTCTGTGTGTTTTGTATTAATATAAGAGGCTATCTTTTGTAGATAATCTCCGCTTTCGTAACCACTTAATGTGTATCTCTTATTATTAATAATAACTTCTACATCATTCATCGTATTCATGTAATCCGCCCCTTAGATTCTAAACACGCTTTCGTGTCATTTTACTCTACTATATTTCAAAATCTACTTCAATTATAGTGGTTTCTTCTTAAAATGACAAGCTATTTCTGCTTTTGCTCTATACCAAAGTGTTTATAGCATAAATCGGTCACCATTCTACCTCTAGGTGTGCGAACAATTAATCCATTCTGTATCAAATATGGTTCATATACATCTTCAATTGTACCCGAATCTTCACCAATGGATGCGGCAATGGTATCTAGACCAACCGGACCACCTGCGAATTTGTCCATCATAGTGAATAGGATTTCTCTATCAATATGATCAAGTCCTAATTTATCCACTTCAAGTAAATCAAGCGCAAAGTTAGCTACTTCTTTCGTGATTTTTCCATCGTATTTAACTTGTGCAAAGTCTCTAACTCTCTTTAATAAACGGTTTGCAAGTCTTGGTGTACCACGAGAACGTTTCGCCATCTCCAGTGCACCTTCTTCGTCCATCTCCACTTTGAAAACCCCTGCTGAGCGCATAATAATTGTCTTAAGTTCCTCAACAGTATAGAACTCCAAACGATGCACAACACCAAAACGGTCACGAAGTGGAGCTGTTAACATACCAGCTCTTGTTGTTGCACCTACAAGAGTGAACTTAGGTAAATCAAGTCGTATAGACCTAGCAGAAGCCCCTTTTCCAATAATGATATCAATAGCATAATCTTCCATAGCGGGATATAGCACTTCTTCTACTTGTCTGTTCAAACGATGGATCTCATCTACAAACAATAAATCTCCCTCTTGTAGATTATTCAAAATTGCTGCCATCTCACCTGGTTTTTCAATTGCTGGACCTGAAGTAACTTTGAGGTTTACATCCATTTCATTGGCAATTATCCCAGCTAGGGTGGTCTTACCAAGACCTGGTGGTCCATAAAACAGCACGTGATCTAGTGCTTCTTTACGTTGTTTAGCGGCTTCTATATATACTTTAAGATTATTCTTTGCCTTCTCTTGTCCAATATAATCTTTTAATAATTTTGGTCTAAGACTATTCTCAATCTTATAGTCCTCTTCCATTAACTCCGTTGATATAATTCGTTTCTCCATGCCTATCCTCCGACGGTATTACTAGCGTGTTTGTTTTCCTTAATTATAAGTTATACTAGTCAATTGCGAAACTCTTTGTAATGGTGACAAACATATCAATGTGTTGTCAACCTAGAGAAGAGTTTTGCAATTGACTATAAGTTATAATAATGATATCTTTTTCAAACTTAACTTGAGAATATCCTCTGTCTCCATATCTGGCGTAATTTCAATTCCTCTAACAGCTTTCAATGCTTCTGTATTCGTATAACCGAGAGCAACAAGAGCTTGTATCGCTTCATTCTTAGCATTCGTTTCAGAAGTGGCACTTGGTGAGTCCATCGATACTTTGGATAATTTCTGTTCAAACGCATCTTCTAACTTCAACTTATCTTTTAATTCTAATATTAACTTACTTGCTGTCTTAGCACCAATCCCAGGAGCTTTCGCAATTGCCTTTGCATCATCCGCTAGTACTGCAAATCTTAAATCATCTGGCGAAATCGTCGATAAGATTCCAAGCGCACCTTTCGGTCCAATTCCATTCACCGTAATAAGCAATTTGAATACTTGTAGGTCATCTCTTGATAAGAATCCATATAAGCACAGAATATCTTCTCTAACATAAAGGTATGTATAGATCTTAACCTCTTCCCCAGTGGATGGCAATTCATTCATAACAGATAATGGTACTTTAATATCGTAACCAATTCCACCATTCTCAATAACGATTCCATCTTCATATATACTATCTAATTCGCCCTTTATAAATGATATCATTGTATTAATCCTTTCTCTAAGCCGTTGACTTACTTCCTATATTATTTCATAAACTATATACTATATAATACACTCAATAAGCTTTTCTATATATTGATATTATACCGATTCGTATATCTAAAATCAAGTTAATATACATACTTTCCGAATATTTGTTCGATTTTTTTGTTAAGATGGTGCTAAGGAACCCCATAATCTATTTTCAAATTCAGATAGATTTGCTATCATAATTCCAGGCAGTTGAATAAGGTATTGCTAACCGCTCAATTGTTAAGACTCCAAAGCAATTGTTCTTATAAGCCACTGCACAGGCTTACAGGTACATTGCTAGATTCTACATAACACCCTTATGCGCGAACAAACTTGTCCGAAACGGTTTCTATGTAACTAGAAATCAATAAGTTCGCCATAAACTCCTACGCATATAGCACGAATTTGAATCCCTTGCAAATTCGTGCTATTCATGCATATTGAACTTTATATTAGATAAATTAACAATTTAATTCAATTTATTATATTTACTATAGACGTTCCGTGCTTTTTCTTATATAATCCATTACAGTAATATGTAATAGATCTAGTCAACTTCATTTGATTAGGAGGGAACGTTATGTCAATTAAATTTAGTAAAATAAATATTCAACCTATTTTTACTTCTCTTAGAAAGATTCGACATCAAATGAATGATTTAACCTATACCATACTTTTGATGATTTGCTCAACTTCAATTGCTTTCTTATTTTTTTTCTTTTCCGAGAAGAACGCTGCCAATATAACATTAGTGTATATACTTGCATTAATATTAACGGCCAGGTATACCAATAGCTTTCGTTATGGGATTTGTTCCTCTTTAATTTATGTAGTATTAGTAAATTGTTTCTTTACTTATCCTTATTTTAGAATCGATTTTACATTATCAGGTTATCCCGTTACATTTATCGCAATGCTTGCAATTGCTTTAACCACTAGTGCTACTACTTCCCATCTACGAATTCAAGCAAAGTTATTATCCGAACGAGAAGAGATGTTACAAAAAGCTGATAAAGAAAAAATGCGCGCAAATCTGTTACGTGCCATATCTCATGATTTGAGAACTCCATTAACAAGTATAATCGGAACATCCGCAAATTACCTTGAGAGCAATACTCTATCCGAAGACGAAGCAAGGATACTCTTACAACATATCTATGATGATTCAACATGGCTGTTACATATGGTTGAAAACTTATTATCAGTTACTAGAATCCAAGATACCAATACGAAAGTAAAAAAGACCGAAGAGGCTATTGAAGAGGTTATATCCGAAGCTATTAGTCGCTTCAAAAAAAGACAACCAATTGCACGGTTAGAGGTTAAAATACCTGATGAGTTACTCGTTGTCCCTATGGATGCCCTACTCATTGAACAGGTAATTATTAACCTACTAGAAAACGCATGGGTACATTCACGTAGCTCGTATGAAATTACTTTATCCATTACTCATAATGAGAAGGAAGTTGCTTTTCATATTAGAGATTACGGTATCGGTATTCCAGCAGAACAAGTTTCAACAATTTTTGATGGAATGACAGCTTCCAATTCAAAATCCATCGATGGACACAGAGGAATGGGAATTGGTTTATCAATATGCAAAACTATAATAGAAGCGCACAGAGGAACAATCACTGCTATGAATTGTAACCCAGGTGCTGAATTCATATTTACTTTACCTAAGGAGGATGGCTATGAATGCTAAATTCACTGTATTAATAATTGAAGACGAAGAGAATATTGCCAGTTTTATCAAGAACACATTAATAAATCATGATTACAAAGTGCTCTTAGCTTATACTGGACAACAAGGGTTGTCTTTAATTAATTCGCAATGCCCCGATATTATATTACTTGACTTAGGACTTCCTGACATGAATGGAACTGACATCATTAAAAGTGTCCGTAGTTGGTCAAGCAATCCAATTGTCGTTGTATCTGCTCGCACACAAGAATACGAGAAAGTTGAGGCTCTTGAACTTGGAGCAGATGATTATATAACCAAACCCTTCGGAACGAATGAATTAATTGCTCGTATTAGAACTTCTCTTCGCCATAGTAACCGACTCTTGAAGGATTCTCCTCTGTACAAGCGTCCATATCAATGTGGTAACTTGTATATTGATTTTCTGAAAAGAGTTGTTATGATTAATCAACAAGAAGTTCATCTAACTCCTGTAGAATATAAAATTGTCGCACACCTTGCACAAAATTCAGGAAAAGTAGTAACCCATTCTTCCTTAATGACATATGTTTGGGGGCCATACACGGATACTGACAACAAAATCCTTCGCGTCAATATGGCAAACATTCGTAGAAAGCTAGAAAAAAATCCGGCTGAGCCAGAATATATCTATACAGAAGTTGGTATTGGCTATCGTATGAAAGAAGATGAATATGCAAACTAAAAGATTTCTTTTATCTAAAAGGACCTGAGTATAAAACTCAGGTCCTTTTTTTCTAACTATATTTTCTATCAATATTTTTTATCTATTTACACTACTTCTACTTTAATCATATTCGTTGTTCCAGACATTCCAATTGGAACACCTGATGTAATAACAATAACATCACCTTCTTCAATATATCCCATTGCTTTCGTTGAAGTAATTGCATGTTCAAACAACTCGAATACTTCTTTCTTTTCTTCTAGTAATACAGGTTGAACTCCCCACGATAGATTCAATTGTCTACTTACTCGGTCTTCTGTAGTACATCCAATAATACTGCAAGAAGGACGATAACGAGAAATCATACGAGCAGATGTACCTGATTTTGTTACTGTTACAATTGCTTTGGCATTTAAGTCTAATGCAGTCGTACAAGTGGCATGACAAATTGCATCTGTAATGTTTGGATCGGCATTCCTAGTATTTGTAAAGAAACGTTTTCTATAATCAATATCCGACTCTGCCTTAATAGCTATTCTAACCATAGTTTTGAGCGCTTCAATTGGATAATTACCCGCAGCCGTCTCTCCTGATAACATAATAGCACTTGTACCATCGTAGATTGCATTAGCAACATCTGTAGTTTCTGCTCTTGTAGGTCTAGGATTCTTCATCATAGAATCAAGCATTTGTGTTGCTGTAATAACTTGCTTACCAGCTCCATAAACTTTCTTAATAATCATCTTCTGAATTACTGGAACATCCTCAAGAGGAATCTCTACACCCATATCTCCTCTAGCAATCATTATTCCATCGGAAACTTCTATGATTTCATCGATATTCTCAACACCTTCTCGATTTTCAATCTTAGAAATAATATTGATGTTACTACCCTGATTTTCTTTTAACAAAGCTCTGATCTGTAAAACATCTTCTGCTGAACGCACGAAGGAAGCAGCAATAAAATCAACCTCTTGGCTAATACCAAAGATAATATCTTCCTTATCCTTTTGGCTCATATAAGGAATTGTAAGATGACTATTTGGCACGTTCACCCCTTTATTACTAGATATATATCCTTCATTCTCTACTTCACACACTATGTTCTTACCTTCCAAGGCAACAACTCTTGTTTCAATCAAACCATCATCAAACAGGATTTGCGAACCAATCTCAATATCCTTATATAATTCTTTATATGTGATACTAACACCATCTTCATTGCCTAGAGTCACATCATGATATAAACGAAATAATTGTCCTGTATGCAAGCAAATCTTATCTTCCTTGAATTGCTCTAAACGTATCTCAGGTCCTTTTGTATCTAACAACATTGCTACTGGCTTGTTATACTTCTCTCTTGCTTCACGCAATATTCGCATACGATTACCATGTTCTTCGTGATCTCCATGTGAGAAATTAAATCTAGCTACAGCCATTCCTTCTCTAACTAAAGCTTCAATTACTCCATCCTTTTCTGTAGCTGGTCCCATTGTACAAATAATCTTCGTCTTTCTCATGATGACTTGCCTCCCTGCTAAAATCCCAATTTAATTGGTTATGCATTACTATTCTTATCTATTTAACTTTTTACAACAGCCTTTTTTTCTTTTCTTAATTCCCATATACACCATACAATACTAGCTATACAGATAGAAGAATAACAACCACTTATTAATCCGAAGAACATTGGCAAAGCGAATTCTGTTATGGATGTTATGTGGAACATATAAGAAGCAATTAATATAATTAATATACATAATCCAGTCGTTACTGAAGTATTAATAGATCTACGTAATGTCTGGGAGATACTTTCATTAATAAGTGTGATCTTACTCATCTTAGATTTCAACTTACCGTTTTCTCTAATACGGTCATATATTACAATTGTATCATTAATTGAATAACCAATAATGGTTAATGTTACTGCAACAAATGCATCATTTAACGGAATTTTAAATACTACGAAAGAAAAGAATACAATTAAAACGTCATGTACTAACGCTATCATTCCTGTTATACCTGCTGCCAAACCATGTATTGATGAGAAACGAATCCATACATATATAATAATAAACACCACAGATAATAGTATAGCTATTCCAGAATTTTTTAATGCTTTTGCCCCAATATACGGTTCTACTGCATATGTTTGTGATAATGTTGCATCAAAAGTACTCAATGATTCTGTAATAGCATTTTGTTCTTTTGGTGAAATACCGCCATTTCCTGCAAGTGTTATAACGATTTGTTTCTCGTTATTTTGTCTATCACTTGAAATTTGAACAGTTACTGGTCTGTCTGTTGTTGTTGAAACTGCATTTTTAACATCATTCGTATTAACTTCACCATCAACCGTATAAGTTAAAACAACTCCACCCGTAAATTGTGTATCTAATTTAACACCATTTATAAAACAAAAGATGATACCAACTATTAATAAAGTTCCAGATAATAAAGCAAATTTCTTTCTGTTTTCATAAAACAGACGCATCTTTGTCTCTTTCTTTCTAGCAAAGAATTTTTCTTTATTGTACTTTTTAAATTCTAGTATCCCAAGTAATAAATGTTTTGATACACTTACACCAACTAGTAAGTTGAATATCATACCCATTAATAAGGTATAACCAAAACTTAACATAGAACCGGAACCGAAAATCATAAGAATAATAGCAACAATTGCTGTCGTAAGGTTACCATCAAAAACAGAAGAGAAAGCACTCTTATAACCGTTTCTTACTGCTGCTCGGACAGTTAAGCCCTTCTTGATTTCATCTGCTATTCTTTCTGATATGATGATATTCGTATCTACCGCCATACCTAATGAAAGAATGATACCTGCTATACCAGTAAGCGTTAATGTATATTGTGGTACGGATACAGATAATAATTGTAGAGCCATCTGTAAAACTAATGTTAAACATGCTATAATACCAGGTAATTTGTACATATAGATCATGAATAAACAGATGATTACAAATGCCACTCCACCTGCCATCACCATAATATGTAATGCCTGGTTTCCTAATGTAGGACTTATTGTACTAAAGTTAGTAGTCTTTAATGAGAATGGCAAAGCACCAGCATTAATCTTGTCAGCTAATTCTTTCGCTTCTTTATAAGAAGCCATATTATCAATTACAGCCTTACCACCAGAGATTTTAGTTTTAACAGTTGGATTGGATATAAGATCTTCATCCATATAAATCCCCATATTCTGTCCAACCAAATCACCAGTCGCCTTCTCAAACAACGCTGTACCTTTTGTATCAAACGTTAGGCTAACCAAATATTGTGCACCTATACCAGAAGTATCCTGTCCTGGTTCCGCGCTAATAATATTCTTACCTTCGATTAGAATATTACCATCTGGGTCACGAAAACTTAGTTTAGCCATTTCACCTAACTCGGTAATCGCTTCTTCAGGATTAAACTGCTTTTCACCAGATTTCCAAGGGAATCTCACTATGATGTATCCACCCTCTTTGTCAATGGTTACTTCTCGATCGGAAATATTCTTCGCATCCAAACGAGCTTCTATAATAGTTCTTGCAGAATCCAATTCAGAAGATTTCGGCTTTCTATCCAAGCCATCCGCTTCAAATATTGCTTCTACGCCTCCTCGTATATCTATTCCATAACGCATTTCTCTTACCGATTTGACAGAATCGCCAATTCCTAAAACTGCAATCGCAACAAATGCGACTATGATTCCTATAAGAATCATAAACTTACTCTTACTAGACTTCACCTTAATGTCCTCCATTCTTATCACGTATGTAATGCCGCTTAGCTACGACATATATTGCATCGCAGATTAATTTTAACACATTCAATTCTGAACATACGCTAAGATTTCGCTAAGTTTTCCTAATTTATCCATGCATTTTCTAGCCACTTAACATTAATTTTTTTACCACTAAATAATAATTTTCCTAAATAATTTCCATTTTTTTCTTTTTATGTTATGATGTAATTAGTTACGTAAATGATAGGTAGTCTTATTGGTTTATCTATCGTCATAAATTATAATTCTTAGGGGGTTTAAAATGATATCTATTATTACTAACCAAATCGGATATCGAAGCAAAGACAAAAAGGTAGCCGTATTCAGAAACGTAATTGGTACTACCTTCTCTGTTATTGATTCCCAAACAGGAAAGGTAGTCTACAATTCGGCTGTGTCAGGTCCTATAGACAATGCTTCTTCAGATGAGACAATCGTTCTTGGTGATTTTTCATCTGTTACCACACCAGGTACATACCAAGTTAAAATGGATAGTTATGGTGTATCCTATCCATTCGTCATTGATCAAGATGTATACAAGCCAATCCTAAAGGATCTATTCCGTATGTACTATCTACAGCGATGTGGTCTAGAAGTATCAAAGGAACTAGGTGGTATATATTCCCATACTGCCTGTCACACTTCCCTAGCAACGATTTATGGTACAAACAAAGAGATTGATGTAACCGGGGGTTGGCATGATGCTGGCGATTATGGGCGTTATATCGTTGCTGCTGCAGTTACTGTAGCTGATTTACTCTATGCATATGAGTGTAATTGTAATATTTTTGACCGAAATTTTAATATACCTGAAAGTAACTCTAAGGTCCCTGATTTGCTAAGTGAAGTTCGTTACGAACTTGAATGGATGTTAAAGATGCAAGATCCCGATACAGGGGGTGTATATCATAAAGTAACATGCGCCACTTTTCCTGGTTTTGTTATGCCAGAAGAAGAAAACGATATGCTGATTGTTGCTCCCGTTTCTGTAACAGCTACTGCTGCTTTTGTAGCATGTTTAGCACTTGCTATTCCTTTTTATAATAATTATGATAAAGACTTTTGTATAACATGTTATCACGCTGCTTCCAAGGCATGGGAAGCTTTAAACGACTTACATATATCAGGTGGCTTTAAGAATCCGGAAGGAATCGTAACTGGAGAATATGCAGATACCACTGACACCGATGAAATATACTGGGCTGCTGCTCAGATGTATAAGTTAACCGGAAAACCAATATATCATGAAGCCTTTAAGAACCTTGTAACCGATACTGTATGGCACGGTTATGGCTGGGAAGATGTAGGTAGTTTTGGTAACCGAGCATATCTTACTGCAAGCTTTCCAATTGATAATCTTATCGTAGAAAAGATAACAACTTCTATGAAGGCTCACGGTAAATACTTGTTAGATACCTCGTTAAATGATGGTTATGGTATATCTCTTGGAACAAACTTTGTTTGGGGCAGCAATATGGTAGTAGCGAATAATGGAATGTCCTTATTAGATTCGTATTACTTAACTAAGGATAATGCTTATAAATTTGCCGCAAAAGCACATCTTGACTACCTATTTGGCAAGAATCCTATGGCAATTTCATATGTAACGGGACATGGTACCACAAGTCCAACTAGTCCCCACCATAGACCAAGTGTTGCAAAGAAAAAACCCATGCCAGGAATGCTCGTAGGGGGACCAGATGATGGTTTACACGATCCTCAAGCAGTTGCTGCTCTTACTGGCTTGCCTCCTGCCAAATGTTATGTTGATCACTATGATAGCTATTCCACAAACGAAATCACAATATATTGGAATGCACCGCTTATCTACTTACTTGCAGAATTCATGTAGATTTCAATCTAAAAAAGTATAATAAACACCTCCAAGTGCCAGTCTGACCAACAACCACTTGGAGGTGTATAAAATGCTATCAAAATATATTAAGCAAATCTGACCCTCTTAAGAAAATGAGACAAAACGAATCCGAAACTATAACTTCTCAAAACGTCCTCGAGATACAGATAAGCGTCCTTCACTCATATATTGTATTACTTCATAAGAAGAAATGCCTAGTGCTTCCGAAATCTGAATCGCATTGCTGTTAGGATACTTCTTAAGATAATCATAAATCGCATCAAAGAAAAGATTGTCAGTATTCTCGCAAGCTCCACATGCATACTGCTTTATTCGTGATTTGAATACTTTTCTACAATGTTTACATATATTCGTATACATGTCTCCTCCTTATAAGTTACTTCTGCTCTGCTAAAACTTGTTCTCTAAGCTTCGGATTAAAGTCTTGTATTCTAAGCATAGCTATCTCATGTTTATAAGGTGCATATGTCTTCTTAGGGTCCTTTACTGATGGAATATAAGGAGTTTCTAATATCTTAGGAATTGACTCAAAATCTGGATGATATACTATTCTGTGAATGGCATCAAAGCCAATATGGCCGAATCCAATATTTTCATGTCGATCTTTTCCTGCACCTCTTGGATTCTTACTGTCATTGATATGGAAAACTGCAATCTGTTCTTTGCCAATAATTCTATCAAACTTATCAATTACACCATCAAAATCATTAACGATATCAAGACCACTATCATGTACATGGCAAGTATCAAAACATATACGAAGTTTATCATTGTGATGCACTCCATCATATATACGGGCAAGTTCCTCAAAGTTACGGCCAATCTCACTTCCCTTACCTGCCATTGTTTCTAAGGTAACATACACTTTCGTATCACTTGTAAGAACCTCATTCAAACCTTTAATTATTTGACTCGTTCCAATATCTTCACCTGCCCCAACATGAGCTCCCGGATGAAGCACTAGGATATTACTTCCCATAGCTTTCGTTCTTTCTAATTCTAGTGCCAGAAAATCAACAGCTAATTCAAATGTTTCCGGCTTAACGCTATTACCGAGGTTAATAATATATGGAGCATGGATAATTAAATCCTGTAATCCATGTTTCTTCATGTATACTTGACCTGCTTCTATATTTAATTCACTAACATCTTTTCTTCTTGTATTCTGAGGAGCTCCTGTATAAACCATTAAAGCATTCGCTCCATATGATGCCGCTTCCTTAACTGATCCAAGAAACATCTCTTTACCACTCATTCCCACATGGGAACCTATTTTTAATTGATACTCATTCATAATTACACCTAATTTATTACCTTTCTAATTGTAACGATGTACATTTCGATTTACATTTGAGTTGAGAAGATATTCAGAACACTCTGGTAAATCTTAAGTCCCAATGGTCGATTCTTCCACTCTGCGTAAGTTACCTCTTTACACTGTTTTAAAGTCATCGTAAAGTCAGCTTTAATATCCCCAATTATCTTTTTTTCTGACATGAAGACACCGCATTCATAATGAAGATAGAAACTTCTATAATCCATATTAATGGTACCTACAACACCACAGTTTTCATTAATTATAGACTTTGCATGGATAAATCCAGGTGTATATTCATAGATCTTAATGCCATTCGCTAATAAGACACCATAATTGTAATTCGTAAGAATCTTAACATGCTTCTTATCAGGTATGAATGGTGTAATAATTCTAACATCAACACCGCTTCTCGCTGCCATAATAAGGGCAAGCTGCATATCTTCCTCAATAATAAGATATGGTGTCGAGATGTATAGGTAATCATTCGCATAATGTATAATTTGCTTATATATGTTTTCAATTGGATTACTCGGATTATTCACCGGTCCATCTGAGATAACGCAAGCAAAAGTCTGATTTGCCTCGAACTCAATAGTTGGTTTATAAATCGAATAATCTAGATATTCTCCTGTACTAGCAACTTCCCACATCTGTAGAAATGTTACTGTTAGCCCCCATACTGCTTCACCAAATACTCGAACTGCAGTGTCTTTCCAGACACCAAATCTCTCTATCAAATTCGCATATTCGTCAGCAATATTCATACCTCCAGTATAACCAATATTACCATCAATCACAACTATTTTCTGATGTGAACGATAATTCATAAATAATTTGTCTGTATATTTGTGAATTGGATTAAATACACGTACTTGGATTCCTTCACTCTCAAGCATCTTTCTAAAGTTTTTTGGCGTACGAATCATAGCTCCAAAATCATCATATAGGAACTTAACTTCAACGCCTGCTTTTAGTTTTTCTAGAAGGATAGAGTGTAGTTCATCCCACAAACCACCTTCCGCAACAATGAAGAAGTCAATTAGAATAAACTTTTTAGCATTACGAATATCATCAAACATTGCATCAAAAGTATCTTCACCCATTGGGTAATAGGTAATACTATTATTTTTAAACATCGGAAAACCTTCTGACACCATATAATTGGAAACTCGTTCAATTTCTTTGTAATCTTCGCGAATTTCTTTTAAAATTTCATCATTAAACTCAAAAAAAGTATTACCTCTCTCAATTTTAGCTCTAATATTATTCGTTAACCGCTTATTAGCCGTGGACTTTCCCCATAGGGCGAACATAACATGGCCAGAAATCGGGAACAACAATACAATACATATCCACGCAATCTTAAAGGATGGACATCTATTGTCATTCATCAATGCTATAACTACAAGAAAACTCAATACTTCTAGTATTACATAAAAATATACAGTAAAACTTCTTAGCCAAAATGACAATCCTATAAGTACAGAGAATTGCATCACTACCAAAATACCGACCAATCCACCACGTAAAAAACCACTAAGGTGACTCTTACACTTCCCTTTAATCTCATTAATCTTCATACTCTAATCTCCCACCGTTTATGCAGATTTTGTAATCCACTATCATCCTTTTAACGTAAGCTTTGATACTCTATAATCGAAGCTTAATAAGTATGATTTCAATTAAAATATTTAATCGTAACTATATAATATCCCCTATAATTATATAACTAATCGCCTATCACATCCTTTTGTTTCATCTATTTGTTATTCACCTATTTACTATTCTTTTTAGTATGCTGCTTTTTATTATTATTTTTATTGTTTTTATTATTTTTCTTGATTTCTCTTTTCTCATGTAAATACGCTCGTAAATCTGTTAACATATATTCATTATTTGTCGATTTCATATTAGGGAATGCCTTCAATAAACGACGTTGAATAATATGTATATGATCAGAATGTGTAGAGTACTTTTCTTTCCATGAACGTATCTTTTCTTCAATTTCATTATAACGTCCACTATGGTCTATACTACCCTTTGTCTCCTCCATACGTATGCGTATATTTTCTAAGAATTCAGCAATATTACCACCCTCAAGTTTTTTACGCAATTCTTCTTTTGATGCATATAATCTGCTTTTTTCCATATAAGTTGCAAATTCTTCCCTTAGCTTACGCATATTTGTAAGTTTTTGATTCAGTTTTAAAGTAGAGATAACTGTTGAAACTAAGTCAACTAATATTATCACCATCATAAGGATTGCAAGAATCTCACCAATCCTTCGTGGAATCCTATGTATCAATGAATTCGATAATGGTTTTAAGAATATGGTCATAAGTACGGATAACATTCCCCAAAACAAAGATACGATAGGACATACCCTTCCTTGTACATTATATCGATAATTACTATAATCCCACCACTTAGCATGGAATATTTTCTCCATAACATAAGAGGTTGTGAACTCTAGTATGGTTGCTAGTATCATACCACCTAGAAAAACCAAAAACAAATTCTTTGATACGGGATCTAGAATAATACATATTAAAACAGCACCTGCACCATATATAGGAATTATAGGTCCATTTAAGAATCCACGATTGACAAAAGATTTTCGTTTGACAGACACCAAACAAGATTCATATACCCAACCAAATAAACTATACAATAAAAAGGTATAGAATATATAATAAAAATCAAAGCCAAAAATATTAATACTAAACATAGTCTTTCCTCTTTCCTGTAAAATAATAGCTTTATAACATATAAAATTATTTTAACATAAATTGCATAAAAATCCTAGTAGGATTACTATCCTCCTTTTTACCTTATAACGCTCCTTGTTGCTGCTTGCTATAAATATAAAACCTTGTTATAATCTTCTAAAGACAAATAATGCTTCTAACGTTATTAATATAGAAAGAGGATGACCTATGATAACAATTGAGAAAAAACTATCTACCTCATCTGTTTACTCATTCCATAACCAGATACCTTATGAAGATATGGTATTCTTCGATATTGAAACAACTGGATTTTCACCAAACAATACGATACTATACTTAATTGGTTGTGCTTACTATCGTGATAATTCTTGGAATTTGATTCAGTGGTTTGCAGATGACAATACAAGTGAGAAACAGATTCTTCACTCCTTTTTTGATTTCATTTCAGATTATAAAGTATTAATACACTTTAACGGTGAGGGGTTTGATATTCCCTACATTCAGAAGAAATGTGCAAAGATTGGACTAGACTATACCTTTGATAATATAACAAGTTATGATATATATAAGAAATTATTACCTTATAAGAAATTGTTTAAGTTAGAGAATTTTAAGCAAAAAACTATTGAACAATTCTTGCGTATCCCAAGAAATGATACTTTCTCTGGTGGTGAATTAATTCAGGTATATGCTAATTTCCTTGGTATGAAGAAACTTGAACAACTAAAAAGTCGCAATCATGAAGTGTCACCTGTTAAGAATCTCGAAGCTCGTATACAATATAACAATAATGGTACAACTTCAGCTTCTGATTCTTCTGTTTTCCTTCAACAACTTCTTCTACATAATGAAGAAGATGTTCAAGGTATGTTACCACTAACGCAGATTCTTGCCTATCGCGACCTATTTACTGACTGCTATCTAAACATTAATTCCTCAATAGAAAAAGACCAATTAGTGATCCATTTCACTCTCTCATCATCACTTCCTCAAGGTGTTAGTTACGGTACTGATTCCCTTTATTTTAGTGCATATGGTGACCAAGCCCTATTAAAAGTTGAACTTTACCAAAACGAACTGAAGTTTTTCTATGACAATTACAAGGACTACTATTATCTTCCAAAAGAAGACACTGCCATTCATAAAAGTGTTGCCTTCTACGTTGATAAGAACTTTCGAACTCGTGCCAAAGCAGCTAATTGCTACAGTAAGAAAACTGGACGCTTCGTACCTCAATATGAAGAACTCTATACCCCTCACTTTAAGATTGATTATAATGACAAGTTCTCTTACGTAGAAGTTACGGAGGAATTTTTGCAAGATTCAGAAAAACTATGTTCATATGCTTCCCATATTCTAAGACACCTGTTAAAATTATAGCAATACTTATCTATCAAAAAAGACTCTATTCTTAATCCCTAAGAAAAGAGTCTTTACCAATTATAGAGTATACCACGCAAAAAAACCCCTACAACCATTGATATCTCAAAGGTTATAAGGGTTTAAGAAATTATTCTGCAGAGATAATCTCTTTTTTGTTATATGAACCGCAAGCTTTACAAACTCTGTGTGGCATCATTAATTCTCCACATTTGCTGCATTTAACTAAATTTGGAGCAGTCATTTTCCAGTTTGCTCTACGGCTGTCTCTTCTTGCTTTTGAAGATTTATTCTTTGGACAGATAGACATGAGTACACCTCCTTAAAAATATAACTGATTTACTACAATCAATTACTTTGAATTATTGAAGATATCAAGGATAGCTGACATTCTTGGGTCTAAGCTCGTGCTTTCGCAATTGCAAGTCCCCCTATTAAGATTCTTACCGCATACATTGCAAATTCCTTTGCAATCATCGGAACAAACAACTTTCATAGGAAAATCAATTAGAATCTCACCATAGACAAGTTTGTCTACATCTAAATCATATCCATTAATATAATTCATTTCATCTAGTTCCTCGATACGTTCTTCCTCTGTCTTTCCAAAATCAATTTCTTTTGATATGGAGATATCTAGAGTAGTCTCAACGTCTTCGAGACATCTGCTACAAGGAATCATAAGTACAATTATTGTGCTTCCTTCGATTAATAACTTCTTCTTACCAAGGTTGGTAATTGTAAGTTCAAGCGGGTTCTTCACTTTAAATTCGTATGTTTCTCGTCGTAGCTTGAAGTTCTCCAACTCAATTGGAGCTGTTATTCTTTCGACTTTGTCAGGAACTAACATAATCTCTGATAAATTAATGATCATAGTTATCTCCTATCTGTGAATCAGACTTCTCTCACGCTTCTTGACATGTTCATGTTTGGGTTATCAACATTATCGCACATCATTAATAAAAAGCGTGAAAACACTTTGTTTCACACCCTTAATATTATACATACTATACCATACTTTGTCAACCTTTAATTTGTCGTTTTGTACGGTTGTATGTACTATAATTGCATCTCTTAATAAGGCAATTATAATAATCAAAAGACTGCACACATTATATACAGAAGGTTTACAATACGTAATTTCTATTCTCATGTATCCGATGTGGCAGCCCTTAATACTTACATAATGAATTAAATTAGAGCTACTGTTTCTCTTGCAATTGCAAGTTCTTCATTAGTAGGAATAATAGCAACTTTAACTTTAGAATCTGGAGTAGAGATTAAGATGTCGTCGCCTCTCTTACTATTATTTTCTTTATCTAAAGTAACTCCAAGGTATCCTAAATAACTAACAACATCAGCGCGAACTAAGTCGTCATTCTCACCAATACCAGCTGTGAAAGCAATTGCATCTACACCATTCATAGCTGCAACATATGCACCGATGTATTTTGCTACACGGTATGAGAATACAGCAAGAGCTTGAGTTGCAAGAATATTACCTTCTTCTGAAGCTGTTGTTAAATCTCTAAAATCACTTGACAATCCACCTGATAAACCTTGAACACCAGATTCTTTGTTTAGAATTGTCATGATTTCAGATATGTTTTTACCTTCTTTATTAGCAATGAATTCAATGATTGCTGGATCAAGATCACCACTACGAGTTCCCATTAAAAGACCTTCTAATGGAGTGAGACCCATACTAGTATCTACTGATTTACCATTTAACACAGCAGAAACACTTGCTCCGTTACCTAAGTGACAAACGATAATCTTAGAATTGTTGATGTCTAATCCTACGAATTCAGCCATTCTCTTTGATACGAAGCTATGACTAGTTCCGTGGAAACCGTATCTTCTGATTTTATATTTATCATAGTACTCTGAAGGAAGACCATATAAATATGCTTTGGCTGGCATTGTTTGATGGAAAGCTGTATCAAATACGGCTACCATTGGTACGTTTGGCATAAGTGCTTTACAAGCGTTAATACCTATTAAGTTTGCTGGATTGTGTAATGGTGCAAGATCATTACATTCTTCAATCGCTTTTATAACTTCATCATTGATTACTACTGAATGTGCAAACTTTTCACCACCATGTACAACTCTATGACCTACTGCACCAATTTCATCAAGGGATTTGATAACACCATTTTCTGGATCAATAAGTGCCTCTAATACGATCTTGATTGCAGTTTCATGTGTTTCCATTGTAACTTCTTTTTCTACTTTTGCACCAGTATTTGATTTGTACTTGAATTTTCCATCAATTCCGATTCTTTCGCAGATTCCCGAAGCTAATGCTTTTTCTGTGTCTGCATTAATTAATTGATATTTTAAAGATGAACTTCCACAATTGATAACTAATACGTTCATAAAAACCTCCTGTTATAATAGTATATCTAATACTATTACCCTTTTCTGTATGTTCTAATCATGAGATAATCGCACCAAACAAAATAATTACATGCTCGGTGCGACATTAATTTATAAGCTGATTGTTATATTATTTTGTTGCTGCTGCTTGCACTGCAGTAATTGCTATAACACCTACGATATCATCTGCACAACATCCTCTTGATAAATCGTTAACTGGTCTTGCAATACCTTGTGTAATTGGTCCATAAGCTTCGGCTTTTGCTAAACGTTGTACTAATTTGTAACCGATATTTCCTGCATCTAAGTCAGGGAATACTAATACGTTTGCTTTACCAGCAATTTCGCTTTCTGGAGCTTTTGAAGCTCCTACACTAGGAACTATTGCTGCATCAGCTTGAAGTTCACCGTCAATTTTGATTTCTGGATATAGTTCTTTTGCAATCTTAGTAGCTTCAACTACTTTATCAACATCAGCATGTTTTGCGCTACCTTTTGTTGAGTGTGACAACATAGCTACGATTGGTTCTTCCTCAACTAATAATTCGAAACTCTTAGCTGATGAACTTGCGATTGCTGCTAATTCTTCTGCGTTAGGATTTTGATTTAATCCTGCATCTGAGAATATGAATGTTCCGTTCGCACCATATTCACAATTTGGCACAACCATTAAGAAAAATGCTGATACGAGTTTCGTACCTGGAGCTGTCTTAAGAATCTGTAATGAAGGTCTTAATACATCTGCTGTCGCATGACATGCGCCTGCAACCATACCATCTGCATCCCCTGCTTTAACCATAGTTACACCAAAGAATAAATAATCTTTTGTTAAAAGTTCTTCTGCCTTCTCTGGAGTCATTCCTTTATTCTTACGAAGCTCTACAAGTAAATCTATGTATGCATTCAATTTATCAAATTTCATTGGATCTACAATAGTAGCTTTAGAGATATCAAGTCCATCTGCACCTTTTTCAATTTCTTCTTTGTTACCTACTAAAACTAAATCAGCAATTCCTTCTGCTAAGATTTTAGAAGCAGCTTCTAACGTTCTTCTGTCGTTAGTTTCTGGTAATACAATTGTCATCTTGTTTTGTTTTGCTCTTTCTTTAATAGCATCGATAAATCCCACGATTTTATCTCCTTTCGTATTTGGCAATAGACCACACATACTATGCTTATTGTCTTAATCTTGTATACATTATACTCTATATGTTTATTGTATACAAGCACTTTTTTAAATACAATTTCTTATCCCATAAACAATGTGTATCCATTAATATACTTATTACATCACCTTTTGCTAATATAATCTCATTATTATACAATAACCTCGTTTTATTACAATTATTCATTATTATTTACATATCCAATAGCTTGTCCCATGTGCAGCATTGTTTCATAACCATTCTTTGTATTAACTAACAGTTCATTATCTATTTTTACTTTATGGGAATCTAATAATAGTACAATGCTGGAACCTCCGAACTCAAACCTACCCTTTTCCTGTCCTTTCGTAACTTCTAACTCTTGGTGATAATTTGAGATCTTGCCAACCATAAGAGCACCTACTTCCATCTGAACAATGTCTCCAAACTTCTGTGTCTTTATTACTGTATACTCTCTGGAATTTTCTTTATAGATTTTTACGTAGTTGTTGGCTATTGGATTAACTGTATGAAGAATACCCTTGATTTGAATATTCTTTCCTTTACATCCATCGGCAGGGTAACAATATCTATGATAATCATCAACCGTAAGTCTTACGATAACAAGGTATCCACCCCGATATTGCTTTGCTAATTCTTTATTACGCAGAAGACTTGTTACTGTATAGTTACTATTTTTAATAGAAACTACTAACTTGTCCGATACCGGGTATACACTTACTTTTCCATCTGATGGTGATATTATTGTATCTTCACTATCATCAATTGGTCTCTTTTCCTTCTTGATTTGCCTCATGAAGAAATCATTGTATGAATTGTAATATTGATCTACGTAATCCTCCAAATCAATCCCATTATTCTTAATAAATGTTGGGATTAGTAATGTAGATAACCGAGAATTCAGCACCAATCCACCTACTTTTGAAATAATAGGATTTACAAACAGTTTCATAATTCCTCTTCCAACAGGACTGGTATAGATTTCACGTAATAAAAGATCTTGCTTCGTTTCTTTCTCAACTTTGTTTCCTTCTAAATCAATATATTTCATACGTGCTCCTATCCCTTCTTTAATATTTCCATATCTTTCTTCTACTATCTTATACTATTATATTAATCTTGTAAAATACAAAATACTTTATAGTATACGTATTTTATTATTTACCGATATTTTGTCTTCTATAAAAAAGATTCGTAGATTTGTGAATACACACATACTACGAATCTTTAATTTGTAATTATAATTATCTTCGTTCTAAAGTAATTCCAATACTTTTAGAAAAATTACAGTTGCGAAGGCAATCATAATAATAGATTCTGATCTACCTGGTTTTTTAACTTTAATATTAAGTAAGAATAACATAGCAATAACCAAGATAACCACTTCTAAAACTGGTAAGAATGTAAATTGGTTACGGAATAAGTATAAAAAAGGTAAAAGAATTGCAACACTTGTAACAGGAAGTCCTTGATATTGTTTACGATTCTCACAAGTCTCTTCTTGACGTTTTTCTTCCATTACGTTGAAGAAGCCTAATCGTATAACAGCTGCTAGCACATATAGGATAATACATAAATTACCCAACACCCCTGTTGCTCCAAAGGAATACACTATAATTGCCGGGAAAGCACCAAAGCAGATTAAATCGCACAGTGAATCAATCTGAATCCCAAAGCGTTTTTCATCATCCGTTCTGTCCATAGCTCTTGCGATCTTCCCATCAAACATATCACATAATCCCGATATCATAAGGCATACGAAAGCAATCTTGTGGTTTTCATTCAAGGCTTGTGTCATTCCATATATGGAAAAGGCTAAACCTATATATGTTAAAACTACTGAAAAATTATAAAATCCTATCATTCTCTTTTCTCTCATCTTGAAATCCTTCCCTCTTTAAAACTTGTCATTATAATTCACCACATTCTAAGCTTTGTTTGTTCTATAATTGTAGCGAATCTGTACGACTATCATAATAATTGCGCTTATGATTAATAAGCCATAATAACTAATCCCTCTACTTAATAACATCCCTGGCATAATTAAAGATCCCTTAAAAATCTTCCTGAAAATAATAAGGAACAGATTCTCACTCACTCCTATACCACCAGGCAATGGTAGCATATCAACAGCAATTGAAATGGCCGATTGTAAAGCAACGATATCTACCACTCCATATTCTGATAATCCGAATGAACGGTATACAAAATATGTAACTAAAAACATGGCAATTCTTTGCACAAATGTGATTAAAAATACAATCACCATGATTTTCTTATTGTTCTTTAGAAATAGGGCACCCTCGTTGTATCTTGAAAATGCAGTATCTGTTTTTTCTAAAGTTTTTTCTTTATCTTTTATAATATTTCTCGAAGCAAAGAATAAAATTAATTTGTGTGCTAGCTTACGTACCGTTTTGGTGTGAAATATAAGCATAGCCAACCCAAAAACAACTACTATATTCATAATAATTCCAAAATATAGGAAGTATACATTCTTACCCAAATAATGAAATACAATTTTTTTCTTTATCGTTAGAACCATCATACCAAGAATAATAAGTATGGCTTTATACGCTATCGTTACTTCTAGTAACACTAATGATGCTACACCCAAATCTGCTTTATCTTGTTTCATATAGTATAACTGAGCCGGTTGTCCACCAGTTGCACTTGGTGTTATGCAACTAAAGAAGAAACCTATGAATGAGTACTTAATACAGCTCCTTACCCCTGTGGGGTTATGAAGTTTTCTCATCATATAGTGTATAATTACTGCTTCACAACAAACAAAAAATATAACCGCAGCGAAGCCTAACACGATATAAAATGTATTTGCTCTTCTAATACTATCAATTATTAGTGGCATTTCCTGATCTTTCAGAAGTAGATAAAAGGTAATTCCTACGATAAACAAAAAGAATATAGCATTGCATATATTTTTTTTGTTGTTTTTTTTCATAGCACTCCTTCACATATTATTCCATACGACATTTATGATTCACTTTTTCAAAAAAACGTTGAAATGGTTTATATAACTCAGTCTTCTTACTAACAAAAAAGCAAAATTCAGCTAGTGCAATCCCACCGATTGCATCAACATAGTAATGTTGTTTTGTAACTTGTGTTGATATGACAACCAAGATAGCAAACACTAAGGAGAACAACCGATATACCTTTGGGATCTCTTTCTTTTGTCTAAGTCCAATATAACAGAACCAACTCACACTACAATGTATAGAAGGGAACAAATTCTCTGGTGTATCCGTTAGATAGATAATTCGTAGAATAACATCTCCTATTGAATTGCCTGTTACTTCAGGCCTAACATTTGTTGTCGGCAGGACAATGAACACCACTGCACATATAATGTAGGATAGATATACGGCGAACAGCGTTTTGTAAAAATGTTCTTTATTAATTCGTGTAAGTAATATAAAATTAATAATCCAAAACAAATAACATCCAATATAAATCAAGGAAAACCACGATATCACTGGAACACTTCGATCAAAATCCGTTGTGAAATCAAAATGGTACCTTCCTTTAATTAGAAGTTTTGAAACTTCGTAAATAATTGTTTCCAAAGCGAAAGAGCCTAACAATGGTATAATGGCATAAAAAGGGCATAATCGCCCAATTATTTTCTTCATAAGATTTTTCATTATGTACCCCTAATAATCACACTAGTTGAATCTAAACAGCTCGAATCATTTCCGATTTTGTCTTTATAAATTATGAATAAACTTTATATAACTTTTATAAAGTATAGCATTGTTTTTAATATAAGTAAAGTTTAACATTAGTTTTACAATTATTTGTAATAAATTCGTAATAAATGAATAGGAATGAATCCGTTCTAAAACCTGATATAATCATTGACGTATTACCAAATCAAGGATAGTATTATTATACTATATCAATCATAAGGAGCTATATAACTATGGAAATCGTAGGATTAATAACTGAATACAATCCCTTTCACAATGGACATGCCTATCATATACAAAAAGCCAAAGAAATCACGAATGCCGATTTTGTCATCGTGGTCATGAGTGGTAACTATGTTCAAAGAGGAACTCCTGCTATTATTGATAAGTACTCTCGCACTTCAATGGCCCTAACGAATGGTGCTGATATTGTAATTGAATTGCCTGTTATCTATGCTACGGCAAGTGCGGAAACGTTTGCAGCGGGTGCTGTACGTTTATTGCATGATCTTGGTATCGTTACTTCCATCTGTTTTGGAAGCGAATGTGGTGACTTAACATTACTAGCCTCCATTGCTAGAGCATTATGTATTGAATCAGAGGACTTCAAAGATTCCATTCAAGAACATCTACGTCAAGGGCTATCTTATCCTATGGCTAGAAAACACGCTCTCCTTAACACAACTGAGTTATCTGGCTATACTACGCAGCAAATTGAACAAGTAATCGAATCTTCTAATAACATACTTGGAATAGAATACTTGAAGGCATTATATCGACTATCAAGTGACATTGTTCCCTATACAATCTTACGAGAAGGGAGTGGCTATAATGATCTAACCTTAGATACCACATTCTCATCCGCAAGTGCATTAAGAAAATGTTTACAAACACCAACTGATTATGATGCTCTGAAAAGACACATGCCTGCAACCGCATGCGATATTTTAAAATCTGCAATAGATAAAACAGCTCCTATCTTTGAAAATGACTTTTCAGATGTCTTGCTCTATCAATTATATACCAGTTCAAATGAGAGATTATCAGAATATCTAGATATGAATGAAGATTTGGCAAATCGCTTATTAGAACTTACTTTAAAGCATCATAAATTCTCTGATTTAGCAGAATCTCTTAAATCAAAACAATATACACTTACCAGAATGAACCGTGCTCTGCTACACATATTACTTCAAATTACCACTTCTGAAATTAAAGAAGTCGATCCAATTACAACTTCTATGTACGCTAGATTACTTGGTTTTAGAAAAGAAGCCAGTTCGTTATTAAAGCTCGCACGATTACATGGAGAGATTCCGATTATAACTAAGGTTGCTGATGCAGGGAAATTATTAGATGATACGCAATATAAACTTTTCCAAAAAGATTTGTTCGTTACTCATCTTTACAATCAAATTGTTGCCACCAAATTTAATACTACCCTACCGAATGAATATAAGAAGGGACCAATTCGATTATAGATTACTTGAGAAAGAGGGGAATTAACATGACGATCAATGAATACCAACAACTTGCTATGAGAACTCTTAATCCTAACCTATCAGAAAAAGAAGTCTTAATTAATGGTGTTATGGGCTTATGCGGAGAATCTGGTGAGGCAATTGACATCGTAAAACGTCATTTGGCTCAAGGACATGAACTAGACAAAGAACATCTTGCAAAAGAATTAGGAGATATAGCATGGTATCTAGCGGAAACTGCCACTGCTCTAGGATATAGCCTTGAAGATATCTTGCAGATGAATATAGATAAACTTAAGAAACGCTACCCAGAGGGATTTGATACGGAAAAATCCATTCATAGACAAGAAGGAGATATATAAAGACAATCTTCATGGTTTTATGTGGAAGCACGGAATTTATATCCGTCTTCCAAAACCATGAAAAATTGTCTTTTAAATGTTACGTATTATTGTATCCGTTTTTCTAACTATTTAGTAAGTTCCTCTAACTCATCTACTAATTCTTCGAATAAAGCAAGTGCTTCATTAATTGGATCTTTGGAAGCCATATCAACACCAGCTCCTCTTAATAGAGTTATTGGATCTGCTGAACTTCCTCCACGTAAGAATCCTATATAATCTTCTACTGCTTTTTCTCCTTCTTTTAAAATCTTACGAGATAAAGCGATTGCTGCTGAGAAACCAGTAGCATATTGATATACATAAAACGGTGTATAGAAATGTGGTATCTTCGCCCATTCCATATCAATTTCAGAGTCAATAACCATATCTTCTCCAAAGTATTTTACATTAAGATCGTGATAAATCTTACATAAAACTTCTGAAGTTAGAGCTTCTCCTTCTTCTGCCTTAGCATGCGCTAACATCTCAAATTCTGCAAACATTGTTTGTCTGAATACAGTACCTTTGAAACTTTCAATAAAGTGGTTAACAAGATAAGCTCTTTGCTTCTTATCATCAATTTTATTTAATAGATGTTGAATTAATAAAGCTTCATTACAAGTAGAGGCTACCTCTGCAACGAAAATCTTATATCCTGCATATGGATATGGTTGCGTTTCATTTGAATGATACGTATGAAGCGCATGCCCCATCTCATGAGCAAGTGTGAATACATTATCTAGGTTTGGATGGTAGTTAAGCAATACATAAGGGTGAGTACCATACGCTCCCCATGAGTATGCTCCACTTCTCTTCCCTTCATTTTCATAGATATCAATCCATCTATTATCAAATCCCTCTTTTAATAAGTTGATATAACGTTCGCCTAGTGGAACAAGACCTTCAAGTACCATTTCTCTCGCCTGGTCAAATGTATACTTCATATCTACATCACTAACTAATGGTGCATATACATCATACATATGAAGTTCATCAACACCTAATAATTTCTTTCTAAGTGCTACGTACTTGTAGAACTTAGGTAGGTTCGCATGAATAGTATCAATTAGATTTTTATATACCTCTACTGGTACATCTGTATCATCTAGATACATTGCTATCGTGCTATCGTACTTCTTAGCTTTCGCTGCAAACATAGATGCTTTGACATTAGATGCAAATAAAGATGCTGCGGTATTTTTCATAGAACGATATGAACTATAAACACTTTCAAAGGCTTCCTTACGAACTCTTCTATCTTTGCTTTCCATATAAGTTACATATCTGCCATGTGTTACAGGTACTTTTTCACCATCTTCTCCAATTATGTCAGAGAATTTGATGTCTGCATTATTAAACATTGAATATATATTACTCGGAGCTCCTAGTACTTCACCAGCATCAGCCAAAAGAGCTTCTTCACCAGCTGATAACGTGTGTGCTTTCTTTCTTGTAATTTCTTCTAATATTCTTCGATACAATTCTAACTCTTCATTAGAAGCTAGAAACTGTGTAATTGTTTCCTCTGGAATAGAAAGAATCTCAGGAGTACAGAATGCAGAAGCACTCTTTAGTGATACTTCTAGACCATTTGCTTGATCAGCAAGGTTTTGGTATATTGCATTAGCTGTATCTTCATGATATTTTTGATTAGCATATACATATACTCGTTCAAAATGATGTTCAGCCTTGAATAATAAATTGAAAAATTCAACTAATACAGTTGCACTTTCACTTAATCTACCTTTGTACGACTGTAGTTTTTCGCAAAGTTCTTTCACTAATGTAAACTCTTTTCTCCAATCTTCATCATTCGTAAAAAGGTCTTCAATCGCCCATTTATCTTCTTGTCTAATCTCTTCACGTGTAATAATTTTGTTCTTTGTGGACATTCTTTCACCTCTTGTAACTTAGTTGTTACTTCTTTCTTTTAATATCTAAATTAGTACTATTATTAGCTATGTACCAAATACATTGTCATTATACCATATTGTAGTTTATTTTCCTACCAAGTCAATAAAAAGTACTAGGAGGCAATCTTACATAATACAATATAATAGTTTATGCAAAGGCAGGGAGAATAATGGGCAAGACATTGAAGACGTTAGTCAACAACAATCCAACAAAGAAATATAGAACCATTGTAAGATGTGGACTTTTCCTCTTCTTAATCTTAATCATTACACAACCGATTTCAGCATTAAATGGCGCAAAAACCGGTCTTCTTCTATGGTTCAATACCGTCCTGCCAACATTACTACCATTCATCATCCTGTCCAACTTCATAATTCGTTTTCAAGTGACTGATTATATCTGTAAGGTTTTCAGCCCCGTACTCAAGCGAATCTTTCGCATAAGTGATATAGGTTGTTATCCAATAATTATTGGTATCTTATCAGGATATCCAATGGGTGCTAAGACTTGTTCTGATCTTATTAAAGAAGGTTTACTTAACAAAGAAGAAGGTCAATACATAATGATACTTGTTGGTAATGCTAGCTATATGTTCTTAACTAGTTTCCTGGCAGTTTCTAGCCTAGCTATCCCAGGCAGAAAATATCAGATCCTAACCTTAATTTATCTATCTTCTATCATAACTGCATCCCTATATCGTATCGTAAACCGTAGTCGAAGCAAAAATCACGCTACCATAGCTGATTCAAGTTCAGTCTCTATTGCTGAATATGTTGAAGAAACCCCTCTAAGCATGACTACTGTTGACCATTGTATACTTGATGGCTTTACCACCATCACCAAAGTTGGTGGGTATATCATTATGTTTTCTGTCTTAACTCAGATCTTATCTGGCTTACTCGAAACAATTGGCCCTATTCGTTTCTTACTACTAGGTTCTTTAGAGATAACCATTGGTATCTACCTCGTAGCGTCATCAGCCATGGCACTAACGAAAAAAATAGTCCTAACTATCACAATTACCTCCTTTGGTGGATTCTCCAGTCTTGCACAGATTGGAAGTGTAATTGAAAATAGTGGACTATCCCTAAAAACCTATTTATACTATAAAATCATAAATAGTTTTGTTGCATTCCTATTATCCATATTATATGTTATTTTATTCAATATCATCTAAGAATGTGTTTTCATCAAAATCAAAATCATCTTGTTGCTTTTCCATCGACTGAGCGACTTCTTCTTCTGCGAAATTGCTCTGTTGATGTGGCATCGATACGATAAGTTCTTTCTTATTGTTAACTACAATGTCAAGATTTCCTTTTAATGATTCTAATAAGCCATCATATTTGGCTTTCGTACTCTCATATGCATTCGCCAAGATTCTTTCAACGTCACCTAGCATATCATCTGTATATACGATTGCACCTTGACGAATCTCATCTGCATCATGGTTTGCTGCCGCCAAAATTCTCTCAGCTTCTTTTGTAGCTTGTTCTACGATATCATTTGCTTGGTAATACGCTTGTTGCATAATTTCATGGTCATTAATTAATGCATTGGTCTGTTCTTGTGCCTGAGCAAGCATCGCATCTGCTTTATCTCTTGCATCCTGTAATATTGCGTCCTTATTAGCAATAATTTTTTGATACCTCTTGATTTCATCTGGTGTTCTTAGTCGTAATTCATCAACCAAATCATACAACTCATCTTTAGGCACAATCACCTTTGTAGATGACAATGGGTACATTTTACAACTCTCAACAAATTCATAAATATCTTCAATCAATTGTTCAATTCTGCTTGCTCCCATAAATACTATCTCCTATCCCTGATTTTTTTTTACTCATGGATTAGTCTTTTCCATATCCTTGCATTTTTCATATACGCGATCAACTACATTTGCTGGTACGAAATGAGAGATATCACCACCATATAAACCAACCTCTCGAACAACACTTGAGCTTACATATGAGTATTCTACACTGGTTGTTAAGAACAACGTGTCCACTTTTGGATTAATCTTATGGTTTGTTTGAGCAATCTGCAATTCATATTCAAAATCGGTTATTGCTCGTAATCCTCTTATAATAACATTCGCATTCTTTAAATCTGCGAAATCAACCAGTAAACCGTCAAACGATTCCACAACTACATTCTCTAAATCCTTCGTTGCTTCCTCTAACATAGTAACTCTTTCTTCTACTGAAAACAATGGACTTTTAGCACTGTTATTCAATACACCAATAATTAGCTTATCAACCAATTTTGATGAACGATAGATTACATCTAAGTGTCCTAAAGTAACTGGATCAAAACTTCCAGGATATACACCTATCCTCATAATATCCTCCATAACCGTATCTTAAAGCTAATAACAGTTCAGTAATCTAAACTAACTTATCTGGTACACTATATTAATTGGTACCCTCACGCTTTTGTATAAATACATGTTTATTTGTCTTATATTCTTTTGTACGATACACTTCTAGATTCGAATCTTCAAGATACGAAAAATCTGTATCTAATGAAGCTTCTACTACTATAATTGTATTAAAATACATTACACTTGAATGTTCTAAATACTCTAATATTGTTTTCTCAAATCCATTATCATATGGTGGATCCATGAATATAATATCGAATACTTTACCATTCTTCTCAGCAAATTGAACAGCGGACAGTACATCCATCATAAGTACCATAGCTGAATCTTCTAGCTTTGTTATCTTAAGATTTGATTTAATACAATCTACTGCTGCCTTATTGTTTTCCACAAAAACTGCTGCCTTAGCTCCTCTGCTTAGCGCTTCAATACCAATAGCACCACTTCCACTAAATAAATCAAGAAAATCACAGTCAACTAAGTCCTGTGCTAATATATTAAATAAAGTTTCTTTAATTCTATCTGTAGTAGGTCTTGTGTCTGAACCAGCGATTGTCTTCAATTGTAATCGTTTTGCTTTTCCAGCAATTACCCTCATTCAATCATCCCTTTATATCTTTATACAAGTACACTCTGTACACTTGTTATAAATGTATGTCAGCTTGTTGACATACATTTACGAATAGTCTATATCAAAATGCTTCATAATTCAATAGTTTCCATAATATTTTCAAATTTTTTTTATGACCATTTACATGCTTTTCCGTGATTTTCTTACTTAGCTAACTTATATCATTACACAAAGATGTGTCTCTAATAATAATTTTTCGAAGTCAGAATCATCAACAGGTTTAGAATAGTAATATCCTTGCGCATAATCACAGCCCATATTTCTTAAGAAAATTGCTTGTTCCTGTGTCTCTACACCTTCAGCTACTACGAACAATCCCAACCACTTAGCAAGATTTATAACAAATTGTATAACAGAACGTCCACTACTTCTTCCAACATTATTCCTCAAAAAGCTCATATCTAGTTTAAGAATCTCAATTGGCAAATCACTTAACATATTAAGCGAAGAATAGCCCGTCCCGAAATCATCCATCTCTATTACAAACCCAATCTTACGAATCTCGTTAACAATATCAATCATTTGCTTCACATTATCTGTATAGGCCGATTCTGTAATCTCTAAGTGTAGATATTGAATTGGTATTTTGTATTTATTAACCAAATCAAATAACAACTGAGGCAGCTTCGGATTGTATAAATCTACCCTTGAAACATTCACGGAGATTGGCATTAGACTATGTCCAGTTTCAACCCAAGAAGCAATCTTTTGGCACACACAATCCCATACATAATAATCTAATTCACTAATAAAACCATTCTTTTCAAAGATCGGAATAAATTCTCCTGGCGAAAGAAATCCAAATTCGGGATGCTTCCATCTTACTAATGCTTCTGCTCCTATTACACATTCTGAGTTCAAATCAAACTTAGGTTGATAATAAATCACAAACTGTTTTTCTTCTACCGCTCTTTTCATTGCATTTGTAATCATATGTTCTCTTAATAATTTTTCACGAATTGAATCATCATAATATGTAATGAACGATTCATAATTTCCTTCGAAAGTATCCACCGCTAATTTAGCACGATCACAAATCTTCTCAATTGGCATGGTAATATCATTTATCATATATACACCAAAGCGCATAACAATATTAATTGGTATAGAATAACTGTTTAATTTGTTAACTATTTCCTTTATGCTTTCTTCGTTATACTCGTCACTATCTATTAAGATAAAGAAATTATCGGCACCTGCATGTCCACATAATTCATTCTCACCGATTGTATCCAGTATGGATTTACCAATAAAAGTAAGTAAACGATCTCCTTCTGCTCTACCAAAGAGCTCATTCACTAACTTAAATCTTGAAATGTTAGCAAATACAACAAGATATCTCTTATCTTCATTGGATTGTATTACTTCTGCTACCTTCTTGGCAAAAAAGCTCATGCTATATAGACCAGTTAATGCATCTCTTTCAATCATGTTAATTTCAGCTGCTGTTTTTAATAATTTAATCGTATTAGCAATTCTTCTCTTAATTATTGCAGGTCTAAATGGTTTCGCAATAATATCATGAGCTCCAAGCTGAAGTGCCTCTAATTCTTTTGTTTCATTATTATCAACAGTTGTCACAATTACTGGAATATTCGTTGCAGCTTTTATCCTTTGAAGTTCTGCAAGGAATGCAAATCCATACATATTAGATATCATTAAATTCAATAGTATCATTGATATCTTAACAGCATGGTTTTCTAACTTGGTAAGTGCTTCTGTAATAGTACTTGCATCAACAATTGTATAAGTATCTGATAATATCTCATGCAATGTTGATCTATTCTCTTCGTCATCATCAATTAACAGAATAATATCTTTTTGATTCATTATGAAAGGAACCCCCCAAGCTCATATTTACGAAATAGTACGCCCCGTATGTTATTATCCGTTTTATTATAACATATTTTCGGAATAATTGAAGTAATAATATACATTTTCTCTTATAACTTCATTATTAACTGTCTGCATCCTTAATTATGCAGACAAAAGAGGTATAATATCACGAAATTCATAATATTATACCTCTCTTTTTTATTACTCTTTTGCACTGCTATACGCTAATAAATCATTGCTTTCGCATATATCTACTTTGCATATAATTCTTTAGCAAATTAATTAATAGCTAGTTTATTTACCTGCCATTAATTTTTCTTGTTCAGCGATCATTTTTTTGACCATGTAACCGCCTACAGAACCATTCTGGTATGATGTTAAATCACCGTTATAACCATGTTTTAATGGTACTCCAAGTTCACTTGCTACCTCATACTTAAATCTGTCCATCGCTTCTCTTGCTTCAGGTACTGCTGAATGATTTCTGCTTGACATAATAAACTCCTCCATTCACTATTCAAATGATACCACTTGAATAAGTCGTGTTGTTGTTTGTTACGCTATTATTATGTGGAGTAATCTTAATAATACACATGCAATTTTTTCAAATTAATATGATTTTAAAATTTTACTAAAGATCTGAAAATGCTTCATATAAGCGATTCATAGCTTCTTCCACTGATTTTCTAGGTGCTGCTATATTGATTCTCTCGAATCCTAATCCTTCTTTACCGAAGATAATTCCTTCATCTAACCAAAGTTTCGCTTTCTTTTGTATACGATCTTCTAACTCTCTTAGCTCTAGTCCATAATCATTAAAGTCAAGCCATACAAGATACGTTCCTTCTGGTATAGTTAATATTACTTTAGGCATCTTTTCATCTATAAAGTCTCTAACAAAAGCTATATTATCTAATAAGTAAATCTTCAGTTCTTCAAGCCATCTTTCACCATACGTATACGCGGCTTGACATGCTGTAATACCGAAGATATTCGGTTCATCGAAACCAGTTTTATCTATTTCCCTTTTGAATAATTTGCGAATCTTTGAATTTGCAATAATAATATTGGATAATTGTAATCCCGCCAAATTGAAGGTTTTACTTGGAGATGTACATGTTATTGTTATATCCTCTATTTCTTTGTTTATTGAAGCAATCGGAATATGTTTTTGCTCTCCATATACAAAATCTTCATGGATTTCATCAGCAATAATTAAAACATTATGCTTTAAGCAAATCTCTCCTAGTCTTGTTAACTCAGCCCTAGTCCAAACGCGTCCGACTGGATTATGAGGACTGCATAAAATAAATGCTTTTACGGAATTTTTAATTATTAAATCTTCAAATTTATTAAAATCAATGGTATAGACTCCTCTATGATCTTTCACTTCATAATGTAGCGAATTATTAATTAATTTTCGGTCATTCTCAAGAACTATATTCGTAAAAGGATAATAGACTGGATTTTGAATCAAGACAGCATCGCCTTCCTTTGTAACTGCTCGTAATGCCATACTAATTGCAAATACAACACCTGGAGTATAAACCAGCCACTCCGGTTTCATGTCATAGTTATGCCTAGTTTTCATCCAGTTAATAATTGTTTTTTGATATTCTTGTTTCGGGTATGTATATCCAAATATTTTATGTCGTACTCTTTCTTCTAATGCATCTGTTATCTCTGGTAATGTTGCGAAATCCATATCTGCAACCCAAAGAGGCATGACGTCATTTTCTTTTCCTCTTTCAACAGCAAAATCATATTTCAGAGAATTTGTATTCGTACGGTCAATGATCTGATCAAAATTATAAGTTCCCATCTGTCAGTCCTCCACTTTTATTTGTGTTATTATATGCTTTATATATAAAAAAGTCAATGTATTTTCCTATATTATTGATATGATTAATCTACAACATATTAACTAAACTATTATTTTGTAAATAAAACTCATGTTACTATAGAAGTTTAAGTTGTACTATGGTATACTCGCTACTATAATTACTAGTCTAAATAAGACTATAAACCTACGATTACATAGGAGTTGATCTGATGTTTACTATACATCTTAATACAAAATCAAAAACACCATTATACGATCAAATCTATACATATATTAAAGATGAGATTCGCAGCGGTTCTATTCCCTATCAGGCAAAACTTCCATCTACAAGGAGTCTTGCGACTTACTTACAAGTGAGTAGAAATACCGTTGATATGGCATATTCCCAGCTAGTATCCGAAGGTTATATTGAATCCAAATCAAAGTCAGGTTATTATGTTTGCCAAATTGCGGAGATGCTTACACTCCCTGAACGTGCATCAATAAAGCAAATTAGGACTCAACAAACAAAACCTCATTTTAATTATGATTTTTCACCTTTCGCAATTGATATCCACCACTTTCCTTATAATACATGGCGAAAACTGTCTAAGGAATGCTTAAACAATTTTAACAACGATCTTTTTTTGTTAGGCCATAAGCAAGGTGATATCGATTTTCGAGTAGCCATACAAAAGTACCTTCATGAATCTCGTGGTGTCCAATGCGACAAAGAACAGATTATTGTTGGTGCTGGTGCCGATTATCTATTACAGCTATTAGCACAATTACTTCAAGCTCTGTCTGAAACATGTAAGATAGCTATGGAAAATCCTACTTATACTCAGGCATATCGTATCTTTCGGGGTCTTGGTGTTACAACCTGCTGTATTCCACTTGATAATTCTGGTATCAGTATAGATCAGCTTAAGCTATCTGGTGCTAACATCGCTTATGTAACACCTTCTCACCAGTATCCACTTGGTATTATCATGCCGATCAAACGACGTCAAGCCCTCTTACGATGGGCTAATGAAGAGGAGAATCGTTATATAATCGAAGATGACCATGATAGTGAATTTCGATATAAAGGAAAGCCAATTCCTGCTCTGCAAGGACTAGATCAGAACGGTAAAGTCATTTATATTGGAACTTTCTCAAGAGCCATTGCCCCTGCAATACGTGTAGGTTATCTTGTACTACCTCAAGCTCTACTTACTCTTTATAAATCAAAATATAATTACTATACTTCTACAGTCTCACGAATTGATCAGGCGATCTTAACAGCATTCATTAGCGATGGATATTTTGAAAGGCACTTAAATAAGATGAGAACGCGTTACAAAGGAAAACATGATGCCTTAATTCAAGCCCTCAAAATATTCAAAAGTAAGGTATCTATTCAAGGCGAACACGCTGGATTGCACCTAGTAGTAACCTTTCATCTACCGCTTACTGAAGAAGAACTAATAGCTCGTGCAGCGCAGTCTTCCATTAAACTTTATGGTTTAAAAGATTTCTTTATAAGTTTTAATGAAACCAAATACTATGAACCAACTATTCTACTAGGTTATGCCAACCTTACGGAAGATGAAATCATAAACGGAATTGAACACTTATATCAAGCATTATTTGACTAACTGGTTAGAGTGTCAAAAGCTAATTTTAATTTTTTTTCGTCAATTTGCAATTTATGTGTGAACATGTTATGTCAAACGTAGTTCACTCGCAACGCGCTCTCGCTTGGATGAAGTTCGTAGTGGTACATAAGGCTCTGAAATACAGAGCCTAAGTACCAACGACTTCATACAGTTACTCATCGAACTATGTTCGACATAACATTAGTCAAGTTTTATATGTGCAAATTGACGAAGGCAAGTTTTACGAGAGGCTTTTGACACTTTAACCGCTTACTCGAATTTAGCACTTGAAGATTTTGATGTGTAACTAACTACTCTATACAACAAAAAGCTTCTACCTAACTACAGTAGAAGCTTTTTCTATATAAATATTTAGGAGTTATTATCAATGGAATGGCAATTCCCATATAATAATATTTATAATAAGAATAGTGGTGAGTTATTCTTTATATACGTAATACACTATCTTTGAACTCTACCAGAACCGTCTCCACCAGATAACTTCATAACTTCGTCAACGCTTACTTGGTTGAAGTCACCTTCTACCGAGTGTTTTAAACAACTTGCTGCTACTGCGAATTCGATTGTTTGTTGTGGATCGAAATTATTCATACAAGCATAGATTAATCCGCCACCGAAGGAATCTCCACCACCAACACGGTCAACGATATGCATTAAATAGTTTTTACTGAAGAAGAAATCTTCTTTGTTGTAAAGCATAGCTGCCCATTTGTTATCGTTTGCTGAGATTGACCCTCTTAATGTGATTGCTACTTTAGAGAAGTTGAAACGTTCAACTAATTGTTTCGCAACATCTTTGTAACCTTCATGGTTAACTGTGCCAGTTGTAACGTCTGTATCAGCTGCTTTGATACCAAATACGTCTGCTGCGTCCTCTTCGTTTGCAATACAAACATCAACATATTCACAAAGTTTACCCATTACTTCGCCAGCTTTTTCTTTTGACCATAATTTGTTTCTGTAGTTAAGGTCACATGAAATAGTGATATTTCTTTCTTTCGCTGCTCTACAAGCTTCTAGACAGATATCAGCTACGTTATCACCTAATGCTGGAGTAATACCAGTGAAGTGGAACCACTCCGCTCCTTCAAAGATTTCATCCCAATTAAAGTCCTCTTTTGTTGCTAAACACATAGCAGAGTTAGCTCTATCATAGATAACTTTTGAAGGTCTTTGAGATGCACCTTTTTCAAGATAGTAGATACCCACTCTATCTCCACCACGAGTGACGTAAGAAGTATCAACGCCATATCTTCTTAGTGAGTTAACAGCAGCTTGACCGATTTCGTGTTTTGGAAGTTTTGTAACGAATTTAGCATCTAAACCATAGTTTGCTAAAGAAACAGCTACGTTAGCTTCTCCACCACCATAAGTTGCACCGAATGTTTCAGCTTGAACGAAACGGTAGTACCCTTCTGGTGCTAATCTTAACATTAATTCTCCAAATGTAACAACCTTCTTTGACATATTAAAATCCTCCTAAAACAATAGTTAAACTCTATTGTAAAATTATTTTTGTAATAAATGAATAGCGAATCCACCAACTTCGTCAGTTAAATATACAGCAACCATCTTTTTCTTGTCATTATATTTAGCTGTTTCCATATTAACCTTAACACCGTTACGTTCTAAGTATGTAATTGCACGGTCTATGTAATTCGTCTTGATTGCTATGTGACCATTTGCTCCAAGATAAGGCGTTTTCATAACTTCGATAGCGGAACCTGCAAATACAGAGCTATTTCCTACCTTTTTAGCAAAACCGAAGATGGAATCGAATTTACCTGCTACTTCTTCTGCCTCGTTTTCATCATTAGCATTAATTCCAACATGAGCGATTTCAAATCCTAACATTAATTCAACAGCTTCTTTTGTAAGTGTTTTGATTTTATCAAATTCACCAGCGTTAATCATCTCACCACTTACCATCCAACTACCACCGCAAGCGATAATCTTGTCAAAATCTAAGTAACTCTTTATGTTTTTAGCATTAATTCCGCCTGTTGGCATGAATTTCATGTTTACATATGGGGCTGCCATGGATTTGATCATGTTAAGACCACCAGCTGCTTCGGCTGGAAAGAACTTAACAACTTCAAGTCCTAATTCAATAGCTGTTTCAACATCACTTGGATTAGCAGTTCCTGGTGTAACAGGGTATCCTTTTTCTACACAATATTTTACTACTTTAGGGTTAAGACCTGGGCTTACGATGAACTTGGCACCAGCTTCCATTGCTTTATCTACTTGCTCCGTTGTTAATACAGTACCTGCACCTATTAACATCTCTGGATATTCTGTAGCCATAACTCGAATTGCTTCTTCAGCAGCTTCCGTACGGAATGTAATTTCTGCACATGGAAGTCCACCTTCACACAATGCTTTTGCTAATGGAAGCGCATCTTCCACACGGTCAATTTTAACTACAGGAACAATCCCTATTTTTTGAATTTCTTCTAATACTTTATTCAAGATTTTTTCCACCTTTCATTAACACACAAGTTATATATTTCTGTAAACGCTTACATTTCCATGTAAGAAGTGTATTGTTATATACTAACAATTATAAATATGCATATATAACTATTCTCCATTTGTCATGATGACATTGTGACATTGTCATCGGACATTAGCAGAATAGTTATATTTGTAGTCTAAGCTTCTACTCCATACACTTCAATCTGTGTTAAGGCCGGAAATGGTGATGGGTCGTCTGCTTTAATAAGGTTCTTAAGACATATCCACGTAATCTTCTTCTTATCAAAAATGATTGTATGTGGGTCATAACTCTTCTCAAGTTTCCAATCGAATTCAGTTCCATCTGAAAATTCCACTGTTACTTTTGTCCACCAGTTGTCATGAGGGAAATCGGCTCTTGTATAAAGAATGATTTTATCTGTTACAACTTCTCTACCGAAATCTACTTTAATTTTCGCATCATCTTGCATATTGATTCCCCAAGAGGCGAATGGCCATTCACCATGTGACGTGTTAGCCTTTACTCCATCAATTGCATTCTTTGCAGCAAATACGGATTCTCCTCTGGTTTCAACATTGGCTGATGCGTGAGGATAACAATTTGATTCCTCATGCTGATCTGCCACGTTAAGAGCTAGATTCTTATAACAAGCAATTTCTTCTTTCGTAGCAACTCGTGCAGTGATAAGATGATGCTCCCCACTAAAAATCTTAGGTGAATAGCAAACCTTCTTTTCTCCAAATGGAACTACATAACGAAAACTATTTGCTTTTAGGTAGACAAACGCACTTCCAAGTGCATCATCTACTTGTAAAACTAGGTAGATATCTTTCTCTGAGGATTCAAGCACAATGGAATCCCCTTCCACATAAGCTTGATCATAATATAAGAAAACTTCATTTTCATGACTATTTACACATGCTACACTTCCATCTACATGCAATATTTTTAATGATAGTTGTACCATTATGTTCCTCCTATTTCGGTTGTTTACCGATGTAAGCTAAGATACCACCATCTACATATAAGATATGTCCATTCACAAAATCAGAAGCATTAGATGCTAAGAATACTGCTGGGCCAGATAGATCTTCTGCAGTTCCCCAACGAGCTGCTGGAGTCTTTGCAATGATAAATTGATCAAATGGGTGTCTTGATCCATCTTCCTGAATTTCCCTAAGTGGAGCTGTTTGTGGAGTTGCGATATAGCCAGGTCCAATACCGTTACATTGAATATTGAATTCACCATACTCAGAAGCGATATTCTTTGTTAACATCTTAAGTCCACCTTTAGCCGCTGCATATGCTGAAACAGTTTCACGTCCAAGTTCGCTCATCATGGAACAGATGTTAATGATTTTTCCATGACCTTTTTTAATCATTGAAGGTATAACAGCTTTAGCCACGATGAAAGGTGCATTTAAATCAACATCGATAACTTGTCTGAAATCTTCCGCTGACATTTCGTGCATTGGTATTCTTTTAATAATACCAGCGTTGTTTACAACAATGTCAATAACACCGACTTCTTTTTCAATCTTAGCTACCATATCATTAACTTGCTCTTCGCTAGTAACATCACATACGTAGCCATGTGCTTTGATTCCAAGTTCATTGTATGACGCAATACCTTTTTGAACAAATTCATCTTTGATATCACAGAAAACAATTGTAGCTCCTGCTTCTGCATAAGCACTTGCAATAGCAAAACCAATTCCGTAAGAAGCACCTGTAACAAGTGCGATTTTTCCTTCTAATGAAAAACTATTCATAATATTTGACATATTCGCGTTCTCCTATTCTAATTCACTTATTATTATTCGAACCATCTTAAAGTGCATATTGGTGCTAGCACATAGCCTAGTTCAGTTATCAGTAACATGATTAATAATCTGTTTCTCAATTACATAATGTCTGTCATTGCTACTCCATCCATATCATCAAATGCTTGGTTTTCACCTACCATACCCCAGATGAATGTATATGCTCTAGTACCACATCCTGAGTGAATTGACCAGCTTGGTGATATAACAGCTTCTTCGTTTCTCATAACGATATGTCTTGTTTCCGTAGGTTCTCCCATATAGTGGAATACACATGCATCTTCTGGCATTTCGAAGTATAAGTAAACTTCCATTCTTCTATCATGGGTGTGACATGGCATTGTGTTCCATACGCTACCTGGTTTTAAGCTAGTCATACCCATTACTAATTGGCAACTCTCAACTTGGCCTGGAAGGATGTATTTGCAGATTGTTCTGTGGTTAGATTCTTCTAATGAACCGAGTTCAACTTTATTCGAATCTTTAACAATGACAACACCTTCTTCTTCTGTTCCTTCTGGTCTAATTAATACTGTTGGGTAAGTTTTGTGTGCTGGAGCACTGTTAAAGTAGAATTTCGCTGGGTTTTCACCATCATTACTTGCAAACGTGATGTCTTTTGATCCCATACCTATGTACATACCTTCTTTGTATTCAAGTACATAATCTCTACCATCTACTGTCACTGTACCTTTTCCACCTATATTAATGATTCCCATTTCTCTTCTTTGTAAGAAGTATTCTGCACGGATTTCTTCGCCTGCAGTTAATACAAGTGGCGTAACTGGTACTGCTGCACCTGTTATAATGCGGTCAATATGACTATATACTGTTTTGATTTCTCCAGCTACGAATAGGGTTTGAATAAGAAATTCTTCTCTAAGTCTCTCTGTTGTATAGTGTTTTACATCTCTTGGAGATGATGCTGTTCTAAGTTCCATAATAATACCTCTCTTTCAATTTATAATTAACATTTTGCTATTGTCGTGATTATAATGCGCATTCATCACTTCGATGTACTTAGTATAGCATACAAATACACCTAAATCTCGGTATTTCAATACATAAAACTTGCATATTTTGAACTTATGGAGTAATATAGTATTAACAAATGACGAAATCTAACAGTTATCGTAATACACATTGATACTTACTCATTAATACATAAACAATAGTAAGCACGCCTTAGGATCTTCCTATTATCATGAATAAAGAGGGATGAATAACTATGAAAAAATATACTTCATGTAAACAAGCAATTGATCACTGTATTACCAATAAGTATTTTGCTGTTGCCTATCTATGCAACGAAGAAAAAACCATGGATATTCATATTCATGATTGTTACGAAATGTACTTCTCGATTACAGGTGGTAAACAGTTTCTCATTGACAACAAATTCTATGATATTGATCCTGGCGACCTATTCATCATCAACCAATTTGAGAGCCATTATCTTAGTAAGATTGATCAGATGATACACGAAAGAATAGTCGTCTCGATTCATCCTGACTTCATTAAGATGCTATCAACAGAAAATACCGATTTGTCTTCCTGTTTTACAAAACGTACTCAGGGCTGTTCACATCGTCTTCATCTTACCACAGAACAACAACAACGATTTTACTATTACATAAACAAAATCACCTCCATTGATAGTTATGGCAGCGATATAATTGAAAAGGCTTGCTTTATGGAACTTCTTGTTATGATTAATAGTATCTATACGGAAAACCTAAATCTTGATTCTAATGTAAGTGATTATAAATACAATCAACAAGTGGAACAGATTATACAATACATAAATCAAAACATATGTGAACCAATTACGATTGAATTTCTTGCGAAGCACTTTTATCTAAGTGATTCCTATATCTGTAGAATATTCAAATCAGCTACTGGTACCACAATTAATAAATACATAACTGCTCGTAGAATCAGTATCGCCAAGTCGCTCCTATCCTCCGGAATGAGTGTAAGCGACGTATACTCACAAAGTGGTTTCAATGATTATAGTAACTTTTTGAAAGCTTTCACAAAAGCAGTTGGAGTTTCTCCTAAAAAATACGCTTTATATAGTAATTCATAATTTTGAAAAAAGAATGCCCAGAGCAATTATGTAATATTCGCTCTGGGCATTCTACTTTTTAGATACTTATTTTATATTTATAATTAGTAATGCAACAGTTTGTTCAATTCTTATAATCAGCCTCTTTAAATGGCAGCCTCAAATTATCGATTCATTTCAAAATATTTTTTACCAAAATCTTTGTCTCGAAACATTTGTTCTTTCAATTCTTCCAAGCTATCGTATTTACATTCTCCACGTTCAAAGGTATAGAAGTTAACTTTAATCACTTGTCCATATAAATCACCGTCAAAATCAAACAGATATGTTTCTACTCCAGGTCTTGTCTCTCCACCTATCGTTGGTTTATATCCGATATTGGTGATTCCTTCATATTTACCAAACTTTGTTTCTATCGTTGTTACATAAACTCCATTTGGTGGTAAAAGCTTTTCAAAGGGTGGATAGATATTTGCTGTTGGCATTGATAATAGCTTACGTCCAATTTGATTACCATGCACTACAGTACCTTCAATACTATAGCATCTACCAAGCAAAGAATTCACTTTTTCCATATGTCCATCTAATAATTCCTGACGAATTATTGAACTGCTAACTACTTGTTCTTCCATTGCCACTTTATCTAACACAATCAATTCATATCCATATACTCCCGAAAGTTTCTCTAATAAAACTACATCACCTTTACGTTGATATCCAAAAGCAAAATCACTTCCAACTACTACCTTCTTAGCGCGTAACTTCTTACACAAAATCTGTTCAACAAATGCTTCTGGCGGCATATGTCTCATCTCATCATCAAAGGGATAGGTTATCATTACCTGAACACCTAAATCTTCAAGAAAAACCCTCTTTTCTTCTTCTGTTAGTAGATTGCCTTCAACATGATCCTTTCGAATTCTATCTATAAAAGAGAAGGTGAATACTACCGGTTTTAGCCCCTGTTTCGTTCCCTCAAGAATTTCTCGAATTAAAAGTTGATGACCTATATGAATTCCGTCAAACTTTCCTAAAGTAACGGCTGTATCATATTCCAATGAAATCTCATCTTTATTCGTAATATACTTCATAAAAATTGCCCCCTGTTTCATGCATTCTTCAAATAGGCGACATCAACCTAATTAAGAAACATCTTAACTGGTTTTAGAATCGAAGCTCCCTGCCATTCATAGATTGCACTAAATTGTTCATCTATATTGTAGATTTTTACTTCTTTATGTTCACCTAACGAACTCTTTGCATCTTCTTTGTTTTTAATATGTTCTAGTTTCAACGGATTACCATTTGCTAAGAAACGATTCCCTACTTCATTCACATATACTTTCGGATACCGGGGAAACATGTCTTCAACAGGAATCACATGGTCCACAAGTTTATCTTCTTGCTGTAACTTTTGAGCCTCTTCTAGTGTTATGGCATCTGCTAATAGGAACTTATTAACCTTAGTACGAACCAAACTCTTCATACAACCACCTGTTCCAAGAGCCTCTCCAATGTCATGACATAATGTACGAATATAGGTTCCTTTCGAACATTCTACTCTCATTCGGATCTCGTGACAATCCTCCGTAAGTTTTATGTCAAGAATTGTAATACTGTGAATCGTAATCGGTCTAGGTTTTCTCTCGATAACCTTTCCTTCTCTGGCCAACTCATATAACTTCTTACCATTAACCTTTAATGCCGAATACATTGGAGGAATCTGTTCAATCGCCCCTACAAACGAATTCACTACTTCTCTTACTTGATCTTCTGTTACTTGAACCTCAGATTCTTGTAACACTTCACCAGTAATATCTTGTGTATCCGTTACTTTACCTAAAAGTAAAACTGTTTCATATTCTTTATCTTTATCGGTAAGTAAATCACATAATTTAGTTGCATTTCCAAGGCAGACAGGTAATACACCTGTTGCATCAGGATCTAATGTACCTGTATGACCGATTTTCTTTTGCCTTGTGATACCCCTAAGTTTTGCTACTACATCATGTGAGGTGAAGTCTTTCTCCTTATATATATTAATAATTCCATTAATCAATGTCTTCTCTCCTGCTACTAAATTTACCTATTATGCTTTATCTTGATTCCTTAATTGTATATCAATATGTCTAATGATATTATTGATTACATCATGCATAGCACCTTTCATGGAACAACCGGCAGCTTTTACATGACCTCCACCACCGAAATATACAGCAATTTTACTAACATCAATATCACCATTCGCACGCATACTTACCTTATACTCTTGGGGCTCTGTTTCATATATAAAAACAGCAACCTCTACTCCCTTGGTGACGCGTAATTGATCAATAATACCATCTAAATCTTTGGAAGTCACATCATAGAATTCCATTATCTTTTTACTAAGTGTTGACACTATGCATTTATCATTAAGCACAAGAAAACTCTCAAGTAAACATCTTCCCAATATTTGATTTTGAAGATATGTCTTTTGATAAAAGCTTTCATCAATAATCCTGGCTGACAAAACACCTTTACTGAGCAACTTACCTGCAATCGTCATTGTTCTTTCCGTTGTATTGGAATATTTGAATACACCTGTATCATGAACAATACCAAGATATAAAGCTTCAGCTGTTTTTAATGAAATCTTATCTTCATCAAATACTTCAAACATTACTTCACAAGTTGAACTCGCCTCCAAACAAACATGATTTATCGCCGCGAACTTCGTATTACTTATGTGGTGATCAAAACAGATCGACTTTTTAGCATTCTCAAATATTGGTGTGGCATTCCCCAAACGATCTAAGCTACCACAGTCAAGGGATAAGAATAAATCATATTGCTCAACATCAGTAGTATATTCTGTATTAATTTGATCTAGATCCGAAATCATATTGAATGAATCGGATATTGACTCAAGAAATACATCTATACGTATCTCTGGTCGATTTTCTTTCAGATAGTGATACGTTGCCATACAGGAACCTGTACAATCACCATCTGGCCGTACATGACCTGATATTGCAACCGTTTTCACACCTTCTAACATATCTAATAGTTTCATCAGTAACACCATACTTTCTTATTAGATTAATTAATGACTTATTATAATAATAATTCTCACTCTGTTTATAAATTAGTACTAGAATATCAAAGTATCTTGTACCATAATACCATAATTTTTTTAAAAAATCTACTAATCAAACTTAACGCATGATTGTCGACATTCCATTCCATTCTCGCTGTTGACCCAAGAAAAGGCAACCCTCATCAAGTGTCTTTACCTACAATTAATGAAGATTGCCCTTGGTCTAGGTTTGAATACTATCCAAACTATAGACTTCCTATATGAATTTGTAGTGATGTTTGTGTTAACTTTGGGTAACTCTTCCTATTTCCATCAGCCAACGAAAGAATTATTCCTTTAGTTATCCGTATCTACATCTTCAACATCTTCAACATCATCTGAATTATCAACCATATCCTTATTCACGTCATCAATTAATTTTGACATGTTTACACCATATTCAATCGATTGATCCATAACAAATGTTAACTCTGGTGTATTACGTAGATTTACCGTCTTAGCTAATAGTGTTCTTAAGTATGGAGCAGCACTTCTAAGTCCTTCATAAGTGGACTGTTTCTTCTCTTCATCGCCCAAAACACTAATATATACTTTCGCATGTTTTAAATCTGGTGCCACTTCAACCGCAACAACAGAAGTCATTGGGCTAATTCTTGGATCTTTGATTTCTCTATTAATTAACATGCTTAATTCTTTTTGTACTTCACCATTAATTCTTGTGTTTTTAATACTATTCTTTCTCATATAAACTCCATTTCCGCACGATGTAACCAAAAGTGCTCTACGATTATATCAGGAAACTGTAATAACTAGATTTATTACTTTCTTGGTACTTCTACCATTGTATAGATTTCAACTTGATCCATCTCTTTTACATCATTGAATTTCTCAAATACAAGACCACATTCATAACCTGCAGCAACTTCCTTAACATCATCTTTAAATCGCTTTAATGATGCAAGGTCGCCATCGAAGATTACGATACCATCACGGATTATTCTTGCTTGAGAGCCACGTACAACCTTACCATCTAATACATATGAACCAGCAATTGTACCAAGTCCTGAAGCTTTGAATACTTGACGTACTTCAACATGGCCAAGTACTTTTTCTTCAAATGTAGGATCAAGCATACCCTTCATAGCCGCTTCAATATCTTCGATAGCATTATAGATTACGCGGTATAGACGTAAATCAACTTTCTCACGATCAGCAGTTACTTTTGCAGTATTATCAGGTCTTACATTGAAACCAATGATAATTGCATTAGAAGCACTTGCAAGAATAACATCCGATTCATTAACAGCACCTACACCACCATGAATGATTCGAATTGCAACTTCTTCATTACTTAGCTTTAATAAACTTTGTTTTACTGCTTCTACAGAACCTTGAACATCAGCCTTAACGATAATGTTAAGTTCTTTGATGTTACCAGCTTGAATTTGTGAGAACAAACCATCAAGTGATAACTTAGATTTTGTATCTTCTAGTAATTTTTCTCTACTTTGTTTAATAAATGCTTCCGCTATAGAACGAGCTTCTTTATCATTGTCCATAGCCATGAATACATCACCAGCACCTGGAACTTCATTAAGACCAAGGATTTCAACCGGTGTAGATGGGCCAGCTTCCTTCACACGTCTACCTTTATCATCAATCATAGCTCTAACTTTACCATATGCAGAACCAATTGCAATAGAATCACCTACTCTAAGGATACCTTTTTGAACTAATACAGTAGCTACTGGACCTCTACCTTTATCAAGTTCTGCTTCTATAACAATTCCCCTACCTTTACGGTTTGGATTTGCTTTTAATTCGCACATTTCAGCAGTTAATAGAATCATCTCAAGTAATTGATCAATGCCTTCACCAGTGTGTGCTGATACAGGTACAAATACAGTATCTCCACCCCAGTCTTCTGCTATTAATTCATGTTCCGTTAATTCTTGTTTAACTCGTTCTATATTTGCACTTGGTTTATCAACCTTATTGATTGCAACTATAATTTGAATTCCCGCAGCTTTAGCATGGTTGATCGCTTCAACTGTCTGTGGCATTACACCATCATCAGCAGCTACTACTAAGATTGCTATATCAGTTGACTGAGCTCCACGCATTCTCATAGATGTGAATGCTTCATGTCCTGGAGTATCTAAGAATGTAATCCTTTCATTGTTAACATTAACTACATACGCACCGATATGTTGTGTAATACCACCGGCTTCGTTATTTGTTACATGCGCTTTACGAATTGTATCAAGTAAAGATGTTTTACCATGATCAACGTGACCCATAACGCATACTACTGGTGGACGTTTTTCTAATAGAGCTTCATCTTCATCATCTTCTTTTAGTAACTCTTCAATAACATTAACTTTCTCTTCTAATTCAGCGATAATTTCGAATTCTAATGCGATTTCTTCTGCTTCTTCAAAGGTGATTTCTTGATTAATCGTTACAACTTTACCTTGTAAGAATAACTTCTTAACTAATACAGAAGCTGGCATCTTAAGCTTATCAGAAAGCTCTTTTATTGTTAACACTTCTGGTATTATGATAGTCTTAATTCCATCATCTTCAACTTCCTGTACAGGTACTGGTTTTGGCATTATGAATTGCCCTTTCCTTGGTACCCCATTATTGCTATTATTCTTGTTCGAATTATTGTTTGAATTATTGTTTCTATTATTGTTATAACCATTTCTATTATTATTGTTATTGTTTCTATTATTATTGTTTCTATTATCAAAACGATTGTTTCTATTATTATTATTTTGATTATTGTTTGATGTATTGTTTTGATTATTATTACGATTATCGTTTGGTCTATTTGTGTTATTACGATTATCGTTTGGTCTATTCGTGTTATTTACACGGTTATCATTTGGTCTATTCGTGTTATTTGCGCGGTTATCATTTGGTCTATTTGTGTTATTTGCACGGTTATCATTTGGTCTATTTGTGTTATTTGCACGGTTATCGTTTGGTCTATTTGTGTTATTTACACGATTATCATTTGGTCTATTCGTGTTATTTGCACGGTTATCGTTTGCATTATTGAAACGATTGTTTGGGCGATTGTTATTATTATTAGTATTATTATTGTTATTATTATTGTTATTATTCATATTTCGATTGTCGTTCCTATTATCGTTTCTAGTATTGTTTTGGTTGTCAGTGCGATAGTATCCTTGACTACCTGTATTCTCATAGTTTCTTTGATTATTCGGTCTATTATTATTCATTCTTTGATTATGAGAAGGCAAAGCGTTAGTAGTCGTAGTTTCTACTCTTTTGGTTGGTTCACTTGCTTTAGCAGGAGCTGGAGCCTGATATTTATTACGAACCATATGAACTACATTGTCTTCAATACTATTCATATGACTGTTAACCTCAATTCCCTTGTCCTTCAAGAACGAAATAATATCTTTACTTGATTTATCTAATTCTTTCGCTAATTCATAAATTTTAATTTTCGACATACTTACTACCTCCGCTATTCCACTACATTTTTAAGTTGCTTTTGTGTTGCATCAGCCAAACCCTTATCAAGCATTGCTAAAGAAGCTCTCATCTCTTTACCCATTGCATGACCTAGCTCTGTTTTCTCACCAAAAAAGTAAATTGGCACTTTATAGTAAGTACACATATTGGTAAACATCTTTTTGGTATTATCTGACGCGTCTGAGGCTACGATAACCAGTTCTGCTTTATGTTCTTTAACAGCTTTCTCAGTAGAAAATTCTCCACTTGCGACCTTTCCGGCCTTCGTTGCTATTCCAATATAGGATAGAATCTTGTTCTTCGTATTAGAGTCATACTGTATTTCGGTATTAATTTGTTCCAAGATCTATCAACTCCTTTTCTAATTGCACATACACTTCTTTTGGAATGCTTACTTTTAAAGAACGTTCTAAGCCTTTGCTTTTTACCGCTTTAGAAAAACACTCTAAGGAACTACACATATAAGCTCCTCTTCCATTTTTCTTTCCTGTTGCATCGATAACGATCTCATCTTCAGGTGTCTTAATAACCCGAAGCATTTCTTTTTTTGTTTTCATTTCACCACATCCAACGCATTGTCTTAGTGGTATTTTTTTTGTTTTCATTTAATCACTTCCTAAGTGTATTACGATTTTATTCTATTCCTCATTAAAGGATTCTCTTTGTTCACTAATACCGTAAACTTGAGTTTCACTCTTAATATCAATCTTATAACCAGTTAATCTAGCTGCTAATCTAGCATTCTGACCTTCTTTACCAATTGCAAGTGATAATTGATAATCTGGAACAACTACATTAGCTGTTTTTTCTTCAATATTAACATCTACTGAAACAACTTTAGCTGGGCTTAATGCATTCTCAATTAATACAGCAGGATCATCACTCCAGTTAATGATATCGATTTTCTCACCTCTAAGTTCATTAACGATCGCATTAACTCTAGCTCCGTTAAGACCTACACAAGCGCCTACTGGATCAACATTAGAATCATTAGAATACACTGCCATCTTTGTTCTAGAACCAGCTTCTCTTGAGATACTCTTGATTTCTACTGTACCATCTTTAACTTCTGTTACTTCTGCTTCGAATAATCTCTTAACTAACTCTGGATGAGTTCTTGATACTGTTATTCTTGGGCCTTTTGTTGTATCTTTTACTTCTAAAACATATAACTTAATACGATCTGTAGGTTTAAAACGCTCTCCTCTAACTTGTTCATTCTCTGTTAAAACAGCGTCTACCTTACCTAAATTAATACTTACATTATTGCCTACATAACGTTGCACGATACCAGTAACGATATCTTTTTCCTTACCATAATATTGATTGAAAAGCACTTTTCTTTCTTCTTCACGAATCTTTTGCACTACAACCTGTTTTGCTTTTTGAGCCGCAATACGTCCGAAGTTTTTAGGTGTAACTTCAACGTGAACAATATCACCTAAGTTATTCTTTGGAAATCTAAGAATTGCCTCCGCTTCGCTAATTTGTGTAACTTTGTCCGTTACTTCCTCAACGATTTCTTTTTCAGCGTATACAGTAACTTCTCCAGTTTCTCTATCAATGTTTACACGGATATTGTCTGCTTTTCCAAAATGATTTTTACATGCAGCAACCAATGAATTTTCCATTGCCTCAAGCAAGATTTCTTTGCTTATGTCTTTTTCCTTTTCAATTTGATTTAAAGCATCAATTAATTCTGAGTTCATTATTTTCCTCCACTTTCTAAACTTCTACGTTTCATGTAATTTATTAAAAATCAAGTGCTAATCTAACCATCGCAACATCAGATCGATTTAAAGTCATTATATTCTCATCTTCAAGTTCAATTGTAATTGTATCTTTATCGAATGCTGTCAGTATTCCAGCGAATTCTTTTTTCTTATCAATTGCCTTATATAGTTTAAGCTCCACTTCTTCACCAATGCTTCTGGCAAAGTGCTTATCTTTCTTTAATTGTCTTCCTAGACCTGGTGAACTAACTTCTAGAATATATGCATCGTCAATAAAATCTTTCTCATCTAGTAAATCACTTAAAGCTCTACTTACTAATTCGCAATCATCTATTGAAATCCCATCTTCTTTATCGATGTATGCACGTAGATACCAGTTTCCTACTTCTTTCACATACTCCACATCATATAACTCAATATTATTCGCCTCTAAAATTGGTGCTAGAAGACGCTCGGTTATTGCTTCATATTCTTCTCTCTTTGCCATAAAAACACCAGCTCCTTTTCCATTCTTATATCTAAAACAGTTATTTATTCTTTCATACGTTATTATAACATTCAAATATCTTTTTTATTATTCGCTTGAATATAACAATTCGTAATGTCTATAGCATAATGAAAGAGTGGACTTACGCCCACTCTTATTGCAAACTTATTTCAACAACAGTTACATTGTAACATTATTCCATGGTAAAAGCAAGTACTTTATTTAAAATTAATGAAAGAGGTCTTTGCTTCATCTTTAAAATTATAATTTATATATAGCATAACTATAAGTGGTACTACATTTCCAGTGTATAGTCTGCTGTTTTGTATCTTTTTACAATTCAAAAGTATCTCCAGATATACAATTGCATCCTATCGGTTTTATCTCCTCATATCTATAATTACTCTGTACTACATCAATCAAATCATCAAACATAACAGATGCTGTTTCTATTCCCCCCGCTCCTTTTCCATAGTATGCTCGCAAACCACTGTGCTTACTCTCTACAAAGATCATATTGTAATTCTCGCTAACATTTTTTAGCATGCTGTCGCTTTTTAAAATCTGAGGTCCAACAAAGCAGTTAATATCATCTTGCATCGTTTTTTCCGCATAAAACACCTGTCTTATTATGGAATCTTCCCGATTGGCACCTTCATCGTTTATATTCTCAATTGATAGCGGATTAACCTCGTTAATATCTACATCTACTTTCATACCGAGCCTTAATAATATACGCATCTTGTTAAGGGTATCAAAGCCCAGTATATCTTCGGAGGAATTGTTTTCAGCGAACCCTTTTTCTTTTGCTTGTTGCAATGCCTCGTCAAAAGTAATCTTTTTACTTTCCATAGCTGAAAGTATATACGTCGAAGTTGCATTCACTATCCCATAGATCTTTGTTACTTCATCCCCTTTTGACATCTGCATTAAACTTCTACAGATCGGGATACAACCTCCTACAGAAGCTTCAAATCTTAACTGAACATTATATTGATTTGCAGCTTCGATTATCTTGGTACCATAATAGGCCAAACATTTTTTACTAGACATAACAATATGTTTTCCATTATGTATCGCGCGCATAACGGCATCATATGTTTCTTCCATTCCTGCTCCACCCATACATTCGATACAAACTTGAATATCTGTATTCTCTACTATCTTTGTCACATCGGTAGTGAGATAAATGTCGCTCGTTTCAATATCTCTTTTCTTATTAATATCTCTTACATATACCGACTTAGTCGAAAACTCCATACCATAAACTTCTTCTACATATGCCTTGTTTTCCTTGATATAAGATAAAACTTGTGACCCTACAATACCTAAACCAAGAAATCCTATCCCTATTACTTTACTCATACCTTTCATCCCTTCCTAAATTAACTTGATATATTAATGAAAGTATAGTAACATCAAACTATATATAAGTAAAATTAATACTTTTTATGATTTGTATGAATTTTTTTGATACTTGTCATAAATAAGTAGTTTTTCTATAGGAATTTAGTCATGAGTAAAATCTTATAACTATACAAGGAGCATATTTTTATGGAAATCAGAAATATTATTTCTTTTATGAAGATTGCAGAAACCAATAGTTTTTCTAAAGCCGCAACCGCTCTTGGTTACACACAATCAAATGTCACTATGCAAATTAAACAATTAGAATCTGAACTTGGCACTATATTATTCGATCGAATAGGAAAACAAACTACGCTTACTGAAAACGGTAAATTATTCGCAAAGTATGCTATGGAGATTTTGACGTCCGTAGATAACGCAAAACTTGCCCTCACTAACAGTGTGGTTCCTTGTGGTGAAATCAAAATCGGAATCTTAGAGTCCCTATGCATTACGTATATGCCTGAAATCATCAATAGATTTCATCTAGCCTATCCTGCTGTTAACACAATTATAAAAATCGGAAATTTTGAAGAACTTTCTTTCCTTTTAAACACAAATCAAATCGATTTATTATGGACATTTGATGACCCAATTACTAACGAGAATTGGATTAAAGAGTTTGAATATCCAAATCAAATATGTATCCTAGCAGCACCATCAAATAACATTTTTTTAGAAAAGGAAGTCTCCCTTGCATCATTTACTGACGAAACTTTTATCTTTACTGAAAATGATTGCAGCTATCGCAATGCATTTCAACAACTACTTATCTCCTCTAAAATACCTTATAACACATTTATGGAAATAGGTAATACTGAAATCATCAAGAAATTTGTTGCTTCTGGATTATGTCTTTCTGTTTTACCTGAGTTTACAATTCAGTCGGAATTAAGGCTAGGAACGATTCAAGCAGTACACATCCCTGAATTTCAACTAGTAATGTATGGACAGGTTTTCTATCATAAAAACAAATGGATTTCGCCGGCAATGAAAGCCTTCCTAGCTGAACTTCCCCTTCATCTTAGTAAGTCCTGCATATAACGTTATCCATTTAATCGTCTTATTCTTTCTTCCAGGGTCGAAAGTTGGAACAGTCTTTGACTTAGTCAAACAATATCTTCCATCTTCCTCCCTATGTCTGTTTATGTAGTTCCAACCCTCCGTTACTGCTTCACTATTTGCCATTACAGGTACCATAATCGTCTATTTGTCATCTATACGATAGAATATATTCCTCTTTCAATAATACATATGAATAATCCTTTTCTACCGTACCCTTTATAGTTTTACACTCTCCTTCACAGTAAAACCTGAAACCACTTTTTTCAATTACTCGCTTTGATTGCTCATTCCATACAAAATGTCCTACCGTAAGGAAATCAAATGCTAAATCCTCAAAACAATAAGAAACAACTCTATGTACAGCCTCTGGTATCAAGCCTCGTTCACACAAAAAACATACTTTATTCACATTTTACACACAATTCGAGACTATTCTTTACAGTTGTAAAACAAAAACACCAAGCCGAATAACTCTAACAATGAGAATACTCGACTAATTCTAAATTTTGAAAGGAGAATTCTTATGAGAAATTCTAAATTCACAAAAAAAATATTCGTTTTAGGTGTATCAGCTACACTTGTCGCAGGTACTATGGTAGGTTGTAGTAGTAACAACTCAAATAATAATGCTACTCCTACTAAAACAGACTCTACTACCTCCGATACAAGCACTACTAATACAACTACAACTGGCAGTACTAATGATGCTTCTGCAGATACTGCATCAAGTGATACTACCAATACAACAAATACTGCAGAATCAACAGACACTACAACTTCAACAGAGGAAGCTGCTACAGAAGCTCAATATGTAAAAGTTCAAAACTTCGATGGAACTACTGTTACTGCTTTAAAAGGTGAACTTTCATCTGATGCTACAACTTTTACCGCAGGAACAGAAACAGTTACTTTCAAAGTAACAGATACAACTACAATTTCGATAGAATCTGCAAACGGAACAACGACTGGAACATCAGATCAAATCACTTCAGACTCTATCCTTGAAATTTCTTTAGATGCTAACAACAATGCAACTGCAGTTACTATTAAAAATCTATAATGTATAGTATTAAAGTGAGCTTCAACTCAAGCAAGCTATAACAAAAGAGTCTGTTGTAAAATATGCAAATATAACGTATTTAGCAACAGACTCTTATTCTATTATATCCACTGAATAAACGCCGTTTTATCCTTCTTATTGTATCCAGCTTCCTCATAGAACTTAAGTGTACTCTCCTCTTTTGATCCGGTCAGAAGCATTAACTTATAGCAATTCTCTTTTATTGCAATTTCTTTCGCATGATTTAGGCAATCTGTAGCTAATCCTCTTTTACGATACGATATATCCGTTATTACATTTTCCACAAACGCATAGGGTTGTCGATTATGTGTTAAATTGGAAATAATAACACAGACACAAGAAGAAACGATTCTCCCATCTTCTTCCGCAACTATGATGTGATGATCTTTATCATTCAATATTTTGTTCCACAGTTCATTAATGTCTTCCGATTGTTCAGGCATCGGATTATCATGTAATTGCATATAAAGTCTCATTAATCCAGTATAGTCATCATTATTGATTTCCCTAATCATACAATCCCCCTAATCTAATGCTATGATTTTTTTCATATGCTTACCATTATCTACTCCCCAGAAAGTCTCATATCCACATTTAGGATAAAACTTAACCCTTAGTATAATATATAGTCCCAGACACACTGTCTCGACTCACTACAGCCCTTCTCTACATTTATTGTAATCCATTTCTATTTATTTTACAATAACTAGAAAAAAACATAGTAGGACCTCTTGAATCATCATGCAATGTATTTATGCGGATTTGTAACCAAAATTCCATACTTATGTGCATAATCAAGATTCACTATAAAAAAAGATACCAGTTATCAAAACAAACTAGTATCTTCTATAAATCTCCAGATTTCACAACCTTATAATTTCAAGACGGATACAATCTCTTCACCGCACATCTCACCATTTTCACAAAAGCCAACCGAAGAATATAGAGTTTTTGCAACTATATTTTCAGGTTCGTAAGAGAGCCAGCAATACTCCCCCTTACCACAAGGTTCACTTCGTAAATATTCTAAAACTTTATGTAACGCTTCTTTGCCTAAACCTTGACCTTGAAAATTCTTGTCTATCATAAATCGCCAAATACAATAATTGTTGCCTGCAACAGAAGGATCTTCTTCACCATCTACAGTCCCATATCCGATCATAGCAAAACCTACCAAGCAATTATCATTATAGATGCCAAAGGGTAAAGCCACATTTCCAGATGTAATTGCTGTATATGCTTCTAAAATGCTTTCCGTATTGGTTGCTACAAAATTTGTTTGCTCCTCATTTACTGGCAACTTGATAACTTTCCATATGTTATTTGAATCAATTTCTCGTAACTGTATCATATAAATCTCCTTTCGAGCCGCAGAATAAACGGTACTTAGACATTTGTAAACTAATACATCATTAACGCAATAATTATGAATAATAGACTAAGAGAGGATAGCATAGCTTCTATAACAAATTCTTGATTGTTAATTACGCTCTTAATTGCTGATATAAAACCGAATACAAAGGTAAATGGTGTTATCCATATTGTATAAATACTTATCACTCCCAATATACGTAATAAAGCCTCCAATTTATCATCTCCTACATGTATTATTTTTCACATGTATCATTGTAAGCCATTTGTGTTTATTTTACAATATTTTGTTGTTTTTCATTCGAATACAAATACTAAACGAAAGGCCAACCACATTCCTATTCTGCTTCCATAACAAAAAGAGCCTAAGGAAAAACCTTAGACTCTTTCATATTCCATATTTATTAACAGCTCGTACGGGAATCGAACCCGTGTTTCCGCCGTGAGAGGGCGGCGTCTTGACCGCTTGACCAACGAGCCTTACAACGAAGTTAATGATACCATAGAATATTTTCTTTTGCAAGTATTTTTTTGAATATTTTTAAAAAATCTGAATATTTTTATTTTGTTTCCATATACTTATAAATTCTTTTTATTATTACCATTTCAACTTACCAATCAAGTCTCTTTTTCTTTAATAGCAATACCCTTCGAACAGAATCCTCGATTCTTGCTTCACTAATCTCGCCGTTCTTAACCGCCTTCAACAAACTGTTGTAAGACTTGCGAAAATCTGCCGGCATAAGAATGAGATCACAACCTGCTTTTACTGCTGCCGTGGTTGATTGTTCAATCGTATAATTCTTGCTGATTGCACCCATATTCATAGCATCTGTAATTATAACACCATCATATCCTAACTTCTTACGCAAGATATCTGAAACCATTACTTTTGATAATGAACTTGGTGTATTATCCCCTATTACTTTTGGTACAGATATATGTCCAACCATTATAAGATCAATCCCATTCTTAATTCCATCAATAAAAGGTACAAGATCTGCCTTTTCTAATTGCTCATAAGTTTTGTTGGTATACGCGAATCCTTTATGAGAATCTCCTTCTGTAGCCCCATGCCCTGGGAAATGTTTATAGGTAGCATACAAGCCTGCATCATTAAGTCCCTGCGTGTAAGCGCCAGCATATTCAACTACTTTCTTTGGTAATGAGCCAAAGGAACGATTCTTTACTACTGTGTTCTTTTTATTCGTTAACACGTCAGAGTCGGGTGCAAAATCTAGGTTAAAACCATATTTGCTTAGATATTGACCAATCGTATTACCAATCTTATACGCTTCTTCTTTTGATGCTACCGTTGATAAGTTATTGAATTTGGTTACCTTAAACTTCGGATTATTACCAATTCTAGCTACTTCCCCACCTTCTTCATCAATTCCAAGAAACATCGGTATTCCATTGTTTTCTGTTGCGTATTGCTGCGTATTCGTAAGCAATTTTGTGAGTTGGCTCTCACTATTAATATTCCCCGAGAAATAGATAACTCCTGCTACATGATACTTATCAATCGCATTCTTCGTTTTCGTACCTGCTACTGTTACATTATTATAATTGGTTAATTCTTCGGGCGAAACGATGAACATTTGACATATTTTTTCTTCCAGAGTCATATTCTTGATTATTTCGTTCACTTCTTTTAGTTGTTGTTGTTCCTTCTTCGTTACCTTCATTTCTGCTAGTTTGTCTTCATCTCCATTACTATCAGCAACTACATTTGCAAGTTCTGTACTTTCTGTAGCATCAGGCGTTGTTTGATCCGTTTCCTCAACGTCATTCGAAATAGTATCTTTTGAAATCCCCAACGAACCTTTCTCCGTCTTCATTGATTCTTGTTCCTTCTGCTTGATGGAGGCTGCTACTACTTCCGTAACATTTTCTCTACCATATTTACTATTATCAGAAGCCCCTTTATATTCCCCTAACAGAATTAATGCGAATCCAACCGCAAAAACCTCCGCTAGTATTATGTACAGATATCGTTTTATGTTCTTCTTATAGTTATCTTCCTTATTTTCTTCTTTATTCATAGTCTCATTTTCCTCTCTTAACAATCGTACACTTTATGTAGTTATCATATTTTATCCACTTATATATAAATTAACCTATTTATTTATTTTTGTCAATATTTGGTATTTTATTTCCAGAGTTTTTCATCTGCAATACTTTTTCTACTACATTAAAAAAGGACTGAACCCTGTTCAGTACAGCATTCAATCCTCATTGATTGTCTGAATTTTATTGTTTAGCCAGTTTAGCCAGATCAAAGCCTTTTATCTCGATACCTATTATGCATCATATCTTTTAATGAATCCCATACCAATTGGGTGCGGTCCTGTATGTGTACCAATGGTAACACCGATACGACCAATCATTGGCACTTTAACACCAAGACCTTCATCAACCATATCTTTGAATTTCTCAGCTTCATCAAAATCAATTCCTGTACCTACTGCAAAGGAATATGTTCCTGGATCTTCGCCAATTTTCTTAAAATGCTCTTGCGCTATATCAATTAACCTTTTCTTTGACTTCTCACGACTTCTAGTAATTCCAGCTGGAAAGATTTCTCCCTCTTTCAATACAATCAAAGGTTTAATCCCAAGTGTATCACTTGCGAAAGTTAAGAGTTTTCCCATACGTCCACCTTTTTTTAGATAATCCATACTTCCTATGGTGAAGATGATACGTCCAGTTGATTTAATACGTTCCAGGTGGGCGATTGCTTCTTCATAACCAACACCATCTTTTTGCATACGTAGTGCTTCCTGCACATATAACCCTTGTAAAACTGTATTAACCATGGAATCAATAACAGTAATTACTGCATTCGGATATTTTTCCAATGCAATTTCTTTGGCATTACATGCAGATTGATAGGAACCACTGAATTTGGTTGTAATGCAGATGCAAATCATGGGAGTAGCAGTTTCTGCGTATTTGGAGAAAACATCAACAAAATCTTGAACAGATGGCAGAGATGTTTTCGGATATACATGTTCTTCTATCATTTTATTATAAAATTCAAAGTGGTCAACCTCAACACCCTCTTTGTAATAGTTTTCTCCATCAAATGATACATAGAACGGTACGATCTCTAACCCTCTCTCTTTTGCAAATTCTAATGACAAATCACAAGATCCATCGCTAATAATCTGATATTTCATAATAATTTAACCTCACTTTTATATCGTATTAACTCTTCTTATCATAGTTTTCAATACCATATGATGCATTTTAGCACATTTATCCCAAAAGAACAGTACCTTTGGTTTTTGTTAATAATTATTTTATAAAACATTCAGATTTAACTAAAAAGACAACCAACATATGGTTTGATATGCGGCACACGCACACTTAGAAACCATGAAGGTTGTCTTTTTACTAGAGTTATTGCAGTTACATCTGGAAGAAATCCATTAATGAAATCTGATTGGTAGCTGGTAAATCTGCAAGAATTCCAAGGTCTGCCATTGTATCAATAACCGTAGCACTGACCTTGGTTCTTTGTCTGAAGTCATCAAGGGACAAGAATTTACCATCTCTTGCAGCAAGCACTACTGCTTCTGCCGCTTTATCACCAAGTCCATCAATGGTATTAAGCGCAGGCATAATCTTACCATCAAAGATTTGAAAATGATGTGATTTGGCTCGGTAAACATCAAGTGGCTCAAACTCAAATCCCCTTGCATACATCTCTTGAACAATTCTCATATCTTTTAAAGTATCAAGCTCCTTCTTCGATAGTTCATTCATACGTTTCTTATAATCAGCCATATAATATTCTAGTTTTTCACGACCAAGACACATTAGTTCATAGTTGAATGCTGAAGCACGGATACTGAAGTATGCCGTGTAATATGCTATCGGGTGATACACTTTAAAAAACGCAATGCGAAAGGCCATCATAACGTATGCAGCCGCATGAGCTTTCGGGAACATGTATTTAATCTTCTTACAGGATTCAATATACCATTCTGGCACTCCCGCCTCAATCATGGCTTTCTCCATATCCGGGGTTAAGCCTTTACCCTTACGAACACTTTCCATGATCTTGAAAGCAAGACCATTCTCTACTCCCGTATGAATTAAATAGGTCATGATATCATCACGGGTACAAATTGCGGTAGATAGTGTACAATTTCCATTCTGTATATAATACTGGGCATTGTTTAGCCATACGTCTGTACCATGGGACAGACCTGAGATACGTACCAGATCGGAAAAGGTCTTCGGCTTTGTATCACGAAGCATCTGCATAACGAAATCAGTACCAAACTCAGGAATTCCTAAGGAGCCCAAATCACAACCACCTAAATCTTCTGGTTTTAAACCCAACGCACTAAGATTATCGAACAAGGATAATACTTTCTCATCATCAAAACGAATGGTTAAAGGATCAATTCCTGTTATATCTTGTAGCATACGAATAATGGTCGGATCATCATGTCCGAGTATATCAAGTTTTAACAAGTTGTGATCAATTGAGTGATAATCAAAATGCGTTGTAATTGTTTGCGTCGTCATATCGTTAGCTGGTCGTTGTACAGGTGTGAACGAATAGATTTCTTCACCAAGCGGAAGAACTACGATACCTCCTGGATGCTGCCCAGTTGTTCTACGAACCCCAACACAACCATCAACGATACGTTCTATCTCTGCTCTTCTCTTATGTTGACCATGTTCTTCATAGTATTTTAGTACATACCCAAATGCTGTCTTATCGGCCAAGGTACCAATTGTTCCTGCACGGAACGTCTGTCCTTTACCAAAGATAACCTCGGTATAATCATGGGCATGACTTTGGTACTCTCCTGAGAAGTTAAGATCGATATCTGGTTCCTTATCACCATAGAAACCAAGGAAGGTTTCGAATGGAATTTCATGACCATCTTTGCTAAGTGGCTGTCCGCAATTCGGACATAATTTATCTGGCATGTCACAACCTGATTTACCTGCAAAAGCCTTCACTTCTTCCGAATCAAAATCAGAATAGTAGCAGTTCGTACAGTAATAATGAGCCGGTAGCGGATTAACTTCCGTAATACCTGACATGGTAGCTGCGAAGGAGGATCCTACCGAACCTCTCGAACCTACCAGATATCCATCTTCATTAGATTTCCAAACTAGTTTCTGAGCGATAATATACATTACGGCGAAACCATTGCTAATGATCGATTTTAATTCCTTTTCTAGACGAGCACTTACCGGCTCAGGTAGATTTGGTCCATACATAGAATGAGCTTTATCGTAACAGATGGTACGTAAATCCTCGTCTGAATTCTCGATGACAGGAGGACATTTATCTGGTCGAACTGGTGAGATCTTCTCGACCATATCCGCAATCTTATTGGTATTGGTGATAACAATCTCTTCTGCCTTCTCTCGACCAAGATACGTAAATTCCGCTAACATCTCATCTGTGGTGCGAAGATACAACGGTGGTTGATTATCCGCATCTTTGAACCCTTTACCTGTCATGATAATCCGTCGATACACTTCATCTTCTGGATCTAAGAAATGCACATCACAAGTACCTACAACTGGCTTGTTGAATTCTTCTCCAAGTGCAACGATCTTTTTATTAATCTCAATCAAATCCTCTTTGGACTTAACATCATACTTATCACTATGAATCATGAAATCATTGTTGCCAAGTGGCTGTATTTCTAGATAATCATAGAAATCCACTAACCTAGTAATCTCTTCCTTGGATTGGTTTCTAAGTATCGCTTGATATAATTCACCTGCCTCGCAGGCAGAACCAATAAGTAATCCTTCCCGATTTTCTAAGAATACACTCTTTGGTATTCTCGGTCTACGAGCGTAGTAATTTATATGAGAATAAGAGATTAATTTATACAAATTAATTCTACCTATGTCGTTTTGTGCTAGAATAATGGCATGATAGGTTGGAAGCTTCTTTATCATAGCCGCGGAGAGCTTACTCATCTCATTTAATTTCTCTACACTAAACACATTCTTCTCTTTTAGCATCTGAATGAATTTCACATAGATCTCAGCTGTAGCACCTGCATCATCAACTGCACGGTGATGGTTTTCAAGAGAGATACCTAGTTCCTTCGCAACGATATTCAACTTGAATTTTGATAAGGTTGGAAGTAGTACACGTGCCATAGATACGGTATCTATAACTGTAAAATCTGTGTTGATTCCTAACTGTTCCGCCTTCTTCGTTATGAAACCAACATCAAAAGAAGCATTATGAGCAACTAAAATGCAGCCCTCACAAAACTCTAAGAATTGTGGTAATATTACATCAATAGTTGACGAATCCATAACCATAGTATCTTGAATTCCTGTTAACTTCTCAATCTCATAAGGAATTGGAATCTCTGGATTAATGAATGTGGAATAGGTATCTACAATCTCACCATTCACTACCTTAACTGCACCAATTTCAATGATTTTATCATTCACAGGGCCAAAACCTGTGGTTTCTATATCGAATACAACGCTTGGTGCATCTAGGGTCTGACCTTTCCCATTCTCTACAATATCCTTCAAGTCATCTACTAGATATGCTTCCACCCCATAGATCACTTTGAAGTCAGACTTCTCAACTACGTGATTTGCCTCAGTAAATGCTTGTACAACACCATGATCAGTAATCGCAATTGAATTATGCCCCCATGCCATCGCTCTCTTAATTAATGTTTTGGCATCTACTACTGCATCCATATCACTCATCATAGTATGAGCATGTAATTCCACTCGTTTTACAGGTGCATTATCCACTCGTGAAGTTGTGAAATCAGGGATTGTTTTAATACCAACGATCGAACTAATAGAGATTTCCCTATCATACTTATCCATCAAGGCCATCCCCTTCATCTTAATGAAGATACCATTCTTAAGTACTGATGAAATATCCGCTACTTGTTCATTCTTCACAAAGATTTTTGCTGAAATCGTATCTGTAAAATCTGTTACCGCAAATGTGATAATTGTTTTCTCATTACGAAGTTCTCTAGTTTCAAACTTATTCACTCTACCACGTACAACAACCTCTCCAACTTCATCTTGAATCTCAGATATTGCTACTGCTTCACCTTCAAAACTCTTACCATAGATGATATCTGGATCTGGTGGTAACTTCTTATAACTACTATATTTGGTCTTCTCAGTTTTTGCTCCTCTAGCATCCGCGGACTTGTCTTTACTTTCTGCTTTTGGAGCTTCTTGTGCAATACTTTTTGTACTACCAACTGATATAGCGGTATTATCAGCCTCTTTGATTAGATGTCCATTCTCATCAGATGCAGCAATATAGACGTCATCGTCTTCATCATGGGACATATGATGCTTTCGCATTGCCTTCGCATATATTTCCTTAATATCTTCTTCGTCTTTCTCAGGTGGATCCACATAGTTAAACTTAATATTAATTGCATAACCAAATCGATTCGAGAAATTATCCTCTAGAATTCGCTTCATATTAGAAGATTTATTCTTTGCTACAAAGTTATCTTCCATCTCAATTTCAATGGTATCGCCTTCAACCTTGTAATTTGCCATCTTAAACAAGTTATACTCAAGAATACTACTGTCCTTCATCTCTTCAAGTAAACTTTCATAATATGCGTCCATCAGCTTATCTGGAGTATATTGCGCAGACAACTCATATCGATCACATAATCTGACTTCATTGGTTGTATCAGCAAAAAGCTGCTTCTTAATCTGATACTGCATCTTCTTCACTAGTTTCCTTGATATCAAATGCGTACTCATTATATATATCTTAACTTCTTGATTAATTCTAGAAGCTGCAACACGTTCAATTACAGTATCCTCAAACATATCTTGCAATTCTTTCGCAACCTTTAATGTCTCAAACACTTCAAAGAATTGCATATTCATGTCCACAACCTCCTTTTCTTTCACATATTAAATCCGCAAAACTCCATAAACACTTTTTACCGCTTCTTACCTAATGTCCTATAACACAAAACACGCTACGCACTTAAGTACTTCTAAGTGTGTACCGAGTGCTATCAAATATTACGGAACCACCTTCGATTCGGCATCCTGCCTCAGCTCAGGCTGGCTCGGCTTCCATGCCTCGCCTTCCTACTCTACTTAGTACACACTAAGAAGTACTAAAGTGTTTCGCTATCGTTTTTTAGTTATTGTACATTTGTTAAGAAGCTATTTAATACTATGAAGAGTTTTGCTTCTCTTACATTCTAGATGGCACTAAGTCGTTTTATACTTAATTCTTATCCCAGTTCTTAAGCTCTTCTTCAAGGGTTGCAAGTAATTGATCTTCTGGTAGTGTCTTAACGACTTCTCCTTTTTTAATCAGCATTCCAACACCTTTACCTCCAGCAATCCCTATATCTGCTTCTTTTGCTTCACCGGGTCCATTAACGACGCATCCCATAACAGCTACTTTGATATCTAAGTCGTATTTTTGAACCATATTTTCCACCTGATTTGCTAATCCGATTAGATCGATTTGTGTTCTTCCACACGTTGGGCAAGAAACCACTTCAACTCCTGCTTTTCGTAAACCAAGGGTACGAAGGATTAACTTCGCTGATTTTACTTCTTCTACAGGGTTTCCTGTTAAGGATACACGGATGGTATCACCGATTCCTTGATTTAAGATAATACCAAGTCCTATACTTGATTTGATATTACCTGAGATAATTGTTCCCGATTCGGTAATTCCTACATGTAAAGGATAGTTTGTCTTCTTCGCGATTAACTCATGTGCTTGTACTGCCATTAATACATTAGAAGACTTAATACTAATTACTAGATTGTCATAGCCCATCTCTTCTATAGTTCTTACTTTATCAAGTGCACTTTCTACGATTCCTTCTGCCGTTACACCACCATATTTTTCAACCAGTGGTTTCTCCAAAGATCCGCTGTTAACACCTACCCGAATAGGAATATTACGCTCTTTGGCAGCTTCTACAACTGCTCGTACACGTTCTTCACTGCCGATGTTGCCTGGATTAATACGAATCTTATCGGCACCATTCTCTATAGCTGCTAGGGCAAGACGGTAATCGAAGTGTATATCTGCTACTAGGGGAATTGATATCTGCTTCTTAATTTCTTTGAGTGCAAGTGCTGCTTCCATTGTTGGAACCGCACATCGAATAATATCACAACCAGCTGCTTCTAATTCTTTTATTTGCGCAACAGTGGCCTCTACATCTTCTGTCTTTGTATTTGTCATAGATTGAATAAGTACTTGGTTGCCACCACCAATTACCTTGTTTCCAATCTGAATTACTTTTGTATCATCACGGTACATTATGAATACCTCCTTGTTTACTTTTCATTTCTCTATTTTCATTTCTCTATTTTCATTTCTCTATTTTACCACATTTTTATATAAGTTATATGGTTAATTTATTCCTAACTATTAAAAAATAATCAATTGATAAAGAGGTGCATAAAATACATTCGTATTTTATCACACCTCCCTATCTAAATATTTCCTATTCTCAATAGTACATAAACTTGTTAACTTATTACCCTTCAAGTTAAATTACTTGATTATGTTAAGATTTATACACTTTGTAAGTCCTAGTTTATACTATAAAACCAAATAGTCTTTTTACATCATTAAACATAACAAATACCATTAAGAGCATTAAGAGTGCAAGCCCGACCATATGGACGAAACCTTCCTTCTTAGGATCAACTGGCTTACCACGTACTGCTTCTATTATTAAGAATACCAGACGACCTCCATCAAGTGCAGGTAACGGTAATAAGTTCATTACACCAAGGTTAGCACTTAGTAAAATACTCATATAGAGAAGCTGAATAACAACAGCTGACACACCTTCAGACTTCGTACTATTAATTCCTTCTCCAATCATATCAACAATAGCAACCGGTCCAGCTAACTCTTTAGTTGAAACCTTACCAGTTATTAAACCTCCTACACTTTGAATCGCTGATGTAATCCAACATTTCACCTCTATTGCACTATATTTGACTACGTCAAAAGCATTCATTTTTTCACCATTAGTTGCAATTGTTTTCGTACGACCTTGGCTATTATATCCAAATCCCATCAAATACTCACCAGTTTCAGTTTTCTCTGGTGTTATCGTTATATCTATCTCCTCACCACTACGGTTAACCCTCAACTGCACAGGCTTTTCTGATGTCGGATGGAAGAATTGATAAAACATTACTTCTCTAGCATTATCAACATGTGATCCATTCATCTCTACAATAACATCACCAACTTGTAGACCAGCTTCCTGTGCAGGTCCTCCTTCTACTACTTGAACAATTACAGAAGGATCATAACCAACTTTACCAACAACAATCATCGCTAGTACAAACGCTAGAATGAAGTTGAATATTGGACCAGCCGCAATAACAGATATACGAGCCCATACCCCTTTCTTTCCAAAGGAGTTTGGAGAATCAGCTTCTTCATCCTCTCCTAACATCATACATGAGCCACCAATCGGGAATAACTTCAGTGAATATCTTGTTCCATTACGTAGAAAACTAAAAAGTCTTGGTCCCATACCAACCGAGAATTCTACAACTTCTATTCCATTCTTCTTTGCCAATAAAAAATGACCCAGCTCATGGATGATTATAATTAAGCTAAAAATCAGAATAGCTAAAATAATATTCATGTAAATACCTATCCTTTCTATGCTACTACAGCATTACACGTGGAATCGCGATTCAATTCTTTCATATGTTTGTGCTTCTATATCAAGTATCGCATCTACACTCGGATTATCCACCTTACGATGCCAATGAATTGCATCTTCGATGATTTCGTATATCTCAAGGAACGATATCTCCCTATTCAAGAATTTGGCTACCGCTCTTTCGTTTGCCGCATTAAATACAGTTGGCATACTTCCACCCATTTTACCTACTTCATAAGCCAATGAAAGTCCACGGAAAGTATCTAAATCAGGTGCTTCAAACGATATACTTAATAGTGTTGTAAAATCTAATCGCTCTCCCCTGAGCTCTCTACGATCTGGATACGTTAGTGCATATTGAATTGGAAGTTTCATATCAGGTGTTCCAAGTTGAGCTATTACACCACCATCAACAAATTCAACCATAGAATGAATGATACTCTTTGGTTGTACAACCACTTCTATTTGGTTAAACTCAACCCCAAATAACCACTTGGCTTCTATAACTTCTAACCCTTTGTTAACCATTGTTGCTGAATCAATCGTAATCTTTCTACCCATTGACCAATTCGGATGCTTTAGGGCATCTTCTAGACCAACTTTTTCTAACTGTTTTGTAGTCATCCCTCTAAAAGGTCCACCAGAAGCTGTTAATAATATTCTACTTATACGATTGTAGTTTTCTCCATTCAAAGCCTGAAATATTGCAGAATGTTCACTGTCAACAGGAAGTATCTTAACATTATATTCCCCTGCAAGTGGCATTATGATATGTCCAGCAGTAACTAAGGTCTCTTTATTAGCAAGTGCAATATCTTTCTTCGCTTTAATCGCAGCAATCGTTGGCTGAATTCCTATCATACCTACGATAGCAGTTAATACGACATCGGCTTCCGGGGTTACACTACACTCTATTAAACCTTCCATACCACTGGTGATCTTAACATCACAGTCCGAAACAAGTATACGTAACTCCTTCGCTTTCTTCTCATCAAAGACGCATACCATACGTGGTCTAAATTCTCTTATCTGTTCTTCTAATAACTTGATATTTGACCCTGCTGCCAAAGCGACAACTTCCATATCCGAATTCTTTCGAACGACATCAAGTGTTTGCGTTCCAATGGAACCTGTTGAACCAAGTACTACTATTTTTTTCATCTTTGTACCCTTGCATATCACGTTTTACTTGTGATATTACTTTCTTACTATTACTTTCTTACTATTACTTTCTTACTATTACTTTCCCGCTACTATTCTGATTACCTACTTAAAAACTCTGCTAGATAATACACTATAGGAGCTGTGAATATTATACTATCAAAACGATCTAAGATTCCGCCATGACCAGGTATTAATCTACCATAATCTTTAATATCATAATTTCTCTTAATTGCTGAAGCTGCTAAATCTCCAATTTGAGATACGATACTAGACGCACCACATATAATTGCAAAAGCAACTTGCGGATTGTTAAATGTACCAATTTTATGTTGTATAGCTAGTCCATATAAAAATCCTATTAATGCAGCTCCAAGAATACCGCCGATACCGCCTTCAATAGACTTCTTAGGACTTAATTTCGGTGTCATCTTATGTTTTCCAACTGAGATACCAACTAGATATGCGCATGTATCAGAACCCCATGCACCTATGAATAATAACCAAACTAACCATAGACCATCATCTAACATACGTACCTGATAGATATGTGATAACATAATTGCAACATAAAACAACCCAAAAAATGTTATGAATACTTGTTCAGAACGATATTTAGGAAAAGTAAATACATACGCTACCATTAATACCATGATAAATGCTACAAAAAGTAACATCATATGTTCCTTTGCATTAAAGTACACTAACGCGTAATAAGCAACACAAGCGACATAGCCTATGTATCCAACTACACTATTATTTACTTTTAATAACTTATACAATTCACTTAAACCAATTAAAGAGATTAGACCAATTACTGCAAATAGTAAATCGCCCCCCATAATTACAGTGAATAATGTTAAAACCACTAACATTACTGAACTTCTAAAACGCACCCAAAACATACGCTCACCTATCCGTTGGTATTAATTATTATCTTAATCCACCAAACCGTCTTTCTTTTGAATTATAATAGAGTATGGCATCTTCTAAATCCTTTTCACTAAAATCTGGCCACAAAACATCTGTAAAATAGAATTCTGTATATGCCATTTGCCATAATAAATAATTTGACAATCTTTGTTCACCACTTGTACGAATCAATAAGTCAGGATCCGGAATATTCTTTGTATCTAAGTAATTATCAAATAGTTTTTCATCTATCTCATCGAGCGTCAACGCCTTATTATCATAATCTACTACTAAACGTCTTACGGCACGTAAAATCTCATCTCTAGAACCGTAATTTAATGCAACTTGAAAATTAAGACCAGTATTATTCTTACTTCTCTCTTCTAAATCTTTGATTTTCTCTTGCATCGTAACATCTAAACGAGTAATATCACCAATAACCCTGACCCTCATATTATTCTTAGTTGTTTGTTTAATGCAATCTTTTAAATAACTATTCAGAAGTTTCATAAGTGTCTCAACTTCATCATCAGGCCTTGACCAATTTTCTGTTGAGAATGCATATACGGTTAGATACTTTACTCCCATATTATATGCAGCTTTACAAATCTTCTCTACATTCTTGCTTCCTTGTGCATGCCCATAATTACGAGGCATCATTCTTTTCCTTGCCCATCTCCCATTACCATCTAGTATAAGCGCAATGTGTTCCGGGATTTGTAATCCTTCGAGGACATTATTATTAGCCAAACTATATTCCTCCTGCTATAATGTTATAAAACCGGATTGCCTTATACCTATTGTACAAGAACAATCCGATTCTTATTCCTAGCCAAAATTATATTATCAAAAACACTTCTCGTACCTGATTATACGGTAAGAACTTCTTTTGATTTTGCTTCCATAGCTTTATCTACTTCTGTAACGTATTTGTCAGTTACTTTTTGTACTTGATCTTCTAAGCTTTTAACTTCATCTTCTGAAATCTCATTCGCTTTACTTAATTTCTTAATTGCATCATTCGCATCGCGACGAATATTACGGATAGCAACTTTAGCAGCTTCTGCTTTTTTCTTAACGTCTTTTACTAAATCTTTTCTTCTTTCTTCTGTAAGTTCTGGGAATACAAGGCGAATCACTTTACCATCATTACTTGGTGTTAAACCAAGGTCAGAAACTAAGATTGCTTTTTCGATTTCTTTGATTAAACTGCTTTCCCATGGTTGAATCATGATAACTCTAGCTTCTGGTACAGAAACGTTTGCAACTGATTGAATACCAGATGGAGTACCATAATAATCAACTTTTAATTTATCTAAAATACGAGGATTAGCTCTACCTGCACGTATGGCAGTAAACTCCTCAATTAAGCCGTCTAGAGATTTTTCCATTTTCATTTCAAATTGTTCAATTCTTGAATCCATAATTTTCCCTCCAAAATTTTTCTTATAATTATACAGTATAACAAGGTTTCTTATATTAATTAAACGGTTACCTTTGTTCCTGTAAATTTACCATTTAATGTGTTTACAATACTATTTGGTTCATTCAAACCAAATACCATCATTGGCATCTTATTTTCTAAGCACATAATTGTTGCAGATAAATCAATTACTGCTAATTTCTTATCAAGTACCTCACCTATTGTAATCTCATCATACTTCTTAGCCGATGGATTTGTCTTAGGATCGCTGTCATAAACACCGTCAATTGCTTTCGCTAATAAAATAACGTCAGCTTCAATTTCAATAGCTCTAAGAACCGTTGCAGTATCTGTTGAAAAGCATGGATGTCCTGTACCTCCGGCGAAGAATACGACCATTCCCTTCTTGAAATACTTATTCGCTCTGTCTTTCGAGAACATTTTAGTCATAGAACCACATTCAAATGGTGTTAGCACTTGCGTCATCATTCCAACATAACGGAAAATTTCCGACACATAGATACAATTCATAATGGTTGCTAACATTCCAATCTGATCAGCTTTTGTACGATCGATTGTTTCACTTGTTCTTCCTCTCCAGAAGTTTCCACCACCGATTACAATACCAACTTCGACTCCATTATCGACTAATTCTTTTACTTGTTTGGCTACTTCAATACAAGTTGCTTCGTCAAATCCTGTCTTCTTATCACCGGCTAATGCTTCACCACTAAGTTTTAACACAACTCTATTCCAAGTCTTCATCATCCATCATACCTTTCAATAACTTATAATAAACTTATACGAAGGAACAAGGTTCCGTTAGTATAAGTATTAACAAATTTCCTATGTATACTACATAGAAACTGCTATTCCACACATAATTGTGTGATTATGTCTTAAACAATAGAAATCATGTATTATGAACTTCTGTTGCCATAAATTGTAGCTTTTACAAGCTACCCAAACAGTTTTATTATAGCATTACTTATAATCATTTGTATACTACTTTTTAATCCGTCTTATATTCTATCACATGAAAGGTTGTATTTACAATCCCAAAAACAAAACTTCGCAAATGATTACAGCATTAAATTCGAAATACGAATTTTCTACAGTAAAACATTTGCGAAGTTTACTTTTCGATATTTTATTTATACTTACTTATTATTTAGCAAATCGAACAGAAGCATTACCGAAACAGTTTGATCCAGTAGTCTTTATTGACTTATTACAAGTAATTGAATTTAGTTTATCACTGTTCTTAAATGCATTGTTAGAAACATTTGATACTTTGTATGTTTTACCATTGCATGTTACAGTTGAAGGAATTGTACAAGATGTTGAATTTGTACCCTTTGAAGATAAACCTGTTACTGTACAAGTATTCTTACCAGTAACTTGATAACATAATTTTCCTGAAGTGAAATTAGAATTACTATTTGTTTGATTTGTACAATTAATCTTAGTTGCAGCTTGTGCTCCAGCTACAGGAGTTGCTACAGTACCTACAGTTACCATCATTGCTACAGCGAAAGCCATTTTCTTTAAGTTCATCATAATCTTATTCTCCTTTGGTTGTCTTTGTAACAATATTGTAACATTTAATTAATATTCTTGTAATGGTTGATAAATGGTAATTACTCTAATATTATCCTTCTAGGATCTTTTTCAATCTGATTGATAACTAGGATATCATTTTCCTTAATAATGGTTCTACCATTAGGTACTATAATTTTTTTCTTTCTTTGTATCATAATGATTAATTTATCTTCTTCTTTCGAAATCTCTGAAATTGGTTTTCCTATCCAATCGCAGCCTTTTGTAACATTCTTTTCTGTTAAAGAGATTCCCTCAATATCACCTGGGGCTGCTGCACTTAATATTAATATATCATCTTCCACTAGATGGATTTGACCATTTGGTACAATGTTCTCACCATTTCTCTTTAACAACACAAGCAATGTATCTGGTGGCAATGGTATATCTTTTATCATCTTATCAATCCATGGATGACGTGAAGTCATCTTCAATTGAATGAATTGAACCGGCACTTCATCCGCATAATCCGTGAATGTTTTAAGAACATCGACTGTATCATCAATCATATTTAACTTAACTGAAGCAAGCGGAATCAAAGAACCTTGTATTAATATAGAAAAGAGTACGATACAGAAGGTGATATGGAATATATCATTGTTTGTAGCCGCAGGATCAATTGTCGCCATTACTGCGAATACAATTGATGCCGCACCACGTAAACCTGCCCACGAAACCAATACTTGCTGGTTCCACTTACAGCGAAAAGGTGCTAGAATCGCAATTACAGATAAAGGTCTTGCGATAAATGTTAAGAATAAAGCAATCAACATTGCTGGTATAAAAATCTTTGGCAATTGCGAAGGAAACGCAAGTAGACCTAATAAAAAGAACACAAGAATCTGCATAAGTCCTGTTAATCCATCAAAGAAATTAACAAGTGCTTTCTTATTAAAGATTGGTTTGTTTCCAAGTATTACTCCAACCAAGTACGCACTTAGATACCCGTTTCCTCCAACGGCAGAAGGTATTGCATACGCTAATATTGCAACCGCAACAACAAAAATCAGATCAAATCCTTCTGTTTCGAATCGAAACCGTTTGAGGAATTCATATGCTAAGAATGCAATAAGAACACCAAACACTAATCCAAATATAATCTGTGCAAGAATCATCAAAAAGATTTCTCCACCGTTGGCTTTTCCATTCATAACCGCAAGTACAATCGCAGTTAACATATACGAACAAGGGTCATTACTTCCACTTTCCACCTCTAATAAAGAGGCTGAGTTATACTTTAGATTTAATCGTTTGGATCGTAAAATCGAGAATACAGATGCAGCATCTGTAGAACTAATAACAGAACCTAACAACATACTTTCCCAGAAATTAAAACGCAAGACAAAATAACAGAATAATCCAGTTAGTAAAGCAGTTAATATAACTCCTATCGTTGATAACAACACCGCTTTCACTGCTATCGGCTTTGCTTCACTCCACTTCGTACCAAAGCCTCCATAGAACATAATAAATATTAAAGCTACTGAGCAAATCTTTTCTGCTATATAGAAATTATCAAATGGTATCTTAAATATTCCATCTGACCCCATTGACATACCTAACAATATAAATGCTAATAACGTTGGTATCCCTAATCGACTTGTCACCTTATTCAGTACTACACAGGCGATAATTATAATAGCGGCAATTAATAAATATACTGGCATTAAATCTCTCCCTTACTATTTATTTGTCGTTTATGCATCTCCATATAATATAGAGCATTACAATCACTTTAATAATAGCTTACTATAAATAATGGCTCATAACAAGTAAAACCAGTATTTTTATTTAAAAACTAATTTTTTAAAGTTTCTCCCACTCTATCAGCATCTTCTTATGCTATAGTAATACGAACACAAAAAATCCTGGCCTAATAAGACCAGGACGCTATAAACTGACTATTAACCTTTAACACTACCAAGCGCAATTCCCTGAACAATATGCTTTGACAAACAAAGGTAAACTACAATTACTGGGAATATAGAAAATGCGATCATCATGTACACTTGCCCCATATCAAACTTTAACCAGTCTGCACTACGTAATTGTGCAATTAAGATAGGCAATGTTTTCTTCTTATCATCGTTCAATATTAATGCCGGCATGAAGTAGTTATTCCATGTCTGAACAAATGTAAATATAGCTTGAACCGCCAAAGCTGGTTTAAGCATCGGAAGTACAATTCGATTAAACGTCATAAACTCACCAGAGCCATCTATTCTAGATGCCTCAATAATCTCTATAGGTAATGCACTCTCCATATACTGTTTAATATAGTAAAATGTCATTGGTGCTGCAATTGTTGGAATAATCAATGGGATATACGAATTTTTTAGATTCATATCATCTACTAATCTAAGGAAACCCAATGCAGTCACTTGTGTTGGTATCATCATTACTACTAAGATAAAGGTAAACATAGCTTGCTTGAATTTGAAGTTATATGCATGAATGGCATACGCCGTCATTGCAGAGAAATATGTACTACAAACCACACATGCTGTGGATACAAATAAACTATTAAGAAGACCTGTTAATATTGGCAAGGTACCTTTTATTAAATTCATCCAGTTTTCAACAAAATTACTACCTGGTACTGCGCTAAATCCAAGTTGTATCTCATTATGTGTTTTTGTTGTATACAAAAACAATAGATAAAACCAAAACAAACACAATACAGTTACTAAAACTAATACAATGTAGCTAATCACACGTCTCGTCTTAATACCAATCCCATTATCTTCTTTGCTCTTATTACTAGACATATTTCTCACCTCTAATCTTCTTTCTTACTAGTAATCTTGAATACAATTATGCTTAAGATGCCCGTTATGAAGAATAATAGTACAGACATTGCACCACCCATACCGTAATTCTTACTGAACAGATGCTTATTCAAATACATAATTAATGTCATAGTTGAATTTACTGGTGCTCCACTACCACTTGTTAAAATTTGTGGTACATCAAACATCTGGATTCCACCAATCAAAGATGTAATCACAACATAAATCAGAATTGGCCTTAATAAAGGTAATGTAATCAAAGTAAATACTTTAGTTGGTTTTGCACCGTCTACTTCTGCTGCTTCAAACAAGTTCATATCAATTCCCATTATACCTGCCATTAACAAAATCGTAGTATTACCAAACCACATTAGGAAGTTCATAAAGGCAACCAAACCTCTTGTACTCCATACATGTGACATGAACCTATATGGTTCTGATATAACACCCATATTTATCAAAATAGCATTTACAGGACCGTTATCTGAAAATAAAGCGAAGAATAACATTGCAAATGCCGATGCCATTATTAAGTTTGGTAGATAAATAACTGTTTTAAAGAATCCTAATCCTTTTAATCTTAATCTAACATTAGAGAACCAATTCGCTAAAAGAAGCGCTAAAAGAATCTGTGGAATAAAGCCCATTATCCACATAATAGCTGTATTCTTTAAGTATTTCCAAACATCTGAATTACCCAGTAATGACTTATAATTATCAAGTCCAACAAAGTTTGGCCCAATTTGTGTAAGACCTGAACGATAGTTTTCAAAGAAACTATTAAAAATGGTACTTACCATCGGCACTAGTTGGAATACTAGATAAGTTACTACAAAAGGTACTAAAAAGATATATCCCCACTTATTATACCTAACTACTTTTCCTTTTTTTACTTTTTTTGCTTCAACTTTATTCATATTCGAACCTCTCATTTTGTCTTCCCATTAATAATAGAGCTCTATAGTCTAAAAACATGCCTGCCTACTATAGACAGGCATGTTTTTCAATTAAGTCTCATTAACAAATCACTAGTTAGTATGATAACTCTGGGTATTTTACAGTAATTAGACTGTAGAAGTTCTGAAGAGCCTCGTCATAGGTAGCATTGCCATCGAAATAGTCTTTCATTGCACCCTGGAATTCTTCTGTACAACCTTGATCATATGGTGAAATATTACTTAAGTCGATAGAACCTGCACCTGCTGCATAAGTACCAAGTGGATTGCTCTCCCCAAGTACAGCACTTGCATATGTAGTATCCGTTGCCATAGCGTCCATAACAGTTGTATTGTTTACAAAGTCATTATCTTTAACTACGATATCTTTCATAATTGTATCATCAGTAGTTAACTTAAGTATAATATCTTTAATCAAACTTTGATTATCTGTTCCAGTAGCTCCACAGATCCAAGTACCACCCCAGAAGAAACCTTGAGGTCCTTTAGTTGCATACCAGTCTCCATCTGTTCCTTTTCCACCTAATGTGAAGTCTACGAACCAAGCTGGTCCGAAGTAAGCGAATACGTTACCGTTCTTCATGAAGCCCTTGCTCCAGTCAGAAGACCACAGCTCATATGTAGATGTCTCTTTGTTATCAACCATTTCCTTAGACATATCAACCCATGTCTTGATGTTCTCATCGATGTTGATCTTGCCATCCTCTACCCACTTAGATGTTACGTTGTTAGAGAATACACGGTATGCATCGTTTACAGATGCTGTTGCAAGATATCCTTTGTCTTTCAGCTTAGCTGCTGCATCCTTGAATGCATCCCAGTCAGAGAAGATCTCCTGAATCTTATCAGGATCGTCTGTACCGAATACCTTCTTAGCGATGTCACGACGGTAGATCATACCAGCCGGGCAAGCCTGCCATGAAGATCCCTTAAGAGCTCCCTTAGAATCTCTTACGATATCCTGTGTGTACTTGTACTGATTTGAAAGTGAATCCTCAGAAACACCAAGATCATTAACAACGTCTACAGTGTAATCAGAGTTAACATACTTCAGTGCGTAATCAGCCTCAACGAGGAACATATCAACCTTGTCATCTGCCTTAGCATCTGCCTGGTTCAGAAGTGCCTGATCCAGTGCCTGCTGATAAGCGTTGTCATCGTTAGCTACCTGAGTCCATTTAACCTTAACATCGCCGATCTGACCTGTCCACTTACCAGTCTTCTTGTATCCTGGATAGTGAGCAATGACACGATCTCTGAACTCCTCGTTCCAAACACGGATGTTAAGAACCTTACCACCGTCGGAAACTTCAGCCTTAGAAGCCTGCTCAGATGTTGCTCCGCTTGTTGCACCACTTGTTGCTTTGTCCTTTGTTGTGTCATCTGATGATCCGCCACAACCTGTTAACATTGTTGCAGCCATTGCTGTACACAGAAGTACACTCAATACTTTCTTTCTCATAAAAAGCCTCCTCTAAATTAAATTGTTTGCTTTATATTTATGCTGCACCCACAGCAGAAATATCATGGTATCACCATTTTGAAATGTAACCATCTTTACGAAAATGATTACGTTGTTTAGGAACGTTCCCTCAACTTTTTTCCGTAAGACCAATATAACACATGTTGGCAAATTATACAAGTATTTTTTTGATTTTTTTATTTTGTTTGTCATATTTGACTACATTTTGTGATGGAAGTGTGTCCAACACCACATTATATGGGCTTTTTTTGTAAAAAAAGAATAGGAAAAGACGAAAAAAATATTTTTTTCTCGTCTTTTCCCACAAAATCCCGACGTCATTTTGCCGCTGTTGTTTATTTTCGGCATGAAATCAGTAAAATATCATAAAATCCCGGTTTTAGTAAACATTTTCGTACAGCAAATCCACGATACGTTTCTATATTATATATGTAAAAACGCGAACGGATCCTCCGGGCTGCTGTTTAAAAACATCATAAACAGGTACGCGGCACGCAGAGACACCAGCTCCTCCCTGAGAATCCGCCTTATCTCGTCTTTGTCTGCCAGAAAGACCTCGATATCCTCAGTCGCCTCCTGCGCTCCCGGGTTCAGAACACCATCCGCATATCCAAACACCGTCACGTCGCACTCGTCAGACATTCCCTGGCTCTGTACAAACGGACGCATCAGAGCATCACTTCCCTCCCGGTAAAGCGTAAAGTCCAGTCCGGTCTCTTCCTTCATCTCACGGACAGCCGCCTCCGCAGGATCCTCTCCCGCATCCACAAGCCCCGCCGGACCTTCATATATATAGCCGTTGACCGGGTAGCGGAACTGACGGATCACCACCAGCTTGCCCGGATCCGGACGGTATACCGGATAAATAACGACACCGTCCGCCCGAAGCGTTCCGGTCTCATACATCAGATCTCCGGACTCCCGCCTGGTGGCAATATAATACGGAAAATGAACCCCGTCCCTGCGGACCGCATCGATCTCGTACATATTGAGAAATTTATTGTCTGTCTGGCGTTTCAGCCCTTCCGCATGTGCTTTTCCCATGGTGATCTTACTTTCCTTTCTCTTAAGCTTTCTTGAACCACGCCATAGCGATTACATGCAATACAGATTGATCACACCGAATGTGATCAGCTTATTGCCGGTGTTGTAAGCAAAGCCGCAGTCAATATTAAAGGAGACTGCCTCTCCGTTGGCATCCTGATCCTTGATCATATACTGATAGATTGTAGAGGTGGAACCGGATGAGATATTCTTTGTGGTATCCGCAGCATATACCGCAAAGCTGAATGCATCGACACAGCTGTCTGCCACAAATTCCGTTGCCATATAATAATCACCGTAATCCTGTTTGAAACGATCCTTCCAGGTTGTTCCGTCAGAGCTGCTCTGCTGGGTTTTACCTGTGGATGCCATTTCCAGCGCATGGCGCTGTGCACTGCCGGAGGTACTGTCCGTCATTGCCTCCTTGCCTTTGAAAACACGGAAGGCGTTGACAAAATCACGCATTTCAAACTGCATGGCTGTCATGACCGCGTCATCATAGCTGCAGTTCTTCGGTATGATCAGGTTATCGAGCTTGGAGTTGAGCGTCTTGTCGAAGATCTGAACGCCGTAAACACCGCCCTTTCCCTGATGGTCGACAAATGCATTGACGTAAGCACTGCCTTTATCATACTGATAGCCGGCTTCGTAATCGAAACGGGACATATCGCTGAAGCCGCGTCCCTTCAGAACATCAGCACTGTCCTGCGAAGAAACAAGATCTGCATAGCAGAAATATGCGGAGATCGTAGTCATTCCCACAACCTTATCGGACCGGAACTGTATTTCCACATAGTTGGTATAATCGCCGGACGGGTTATAAATATAGGTGCTGTTTCCCTGCGGGGACTTTCCTGTCTTATCCGGTGCTGCGCCCATTACCTTTTCAACCTCTGCACTCGTCATTCCGAGTGTAATGTTGAATTTGCCAATAGCAAGCGTATTCTCGGCTGCCGTTGTCGGCTTTACATGGTTCGATGTGGTGGTTGCGTTCTGTCCCGGCTTTGCACTCGGGGAAACGGACGGCTTGCTGCTTGGCTTTGCGGACGCTCCCGGTGCCTGTGTGCTGCCCGGTCTGGCAGTTTCATAAATACTTTCCTGATACTCACCACGCGCTTTGACCGTCACCTTGCAGACATATCTCTTCTTACCGCACTTTGCCGTGATCTTTGCCGTTCCCTTTTTCTTACCTTTTACGACACCCTTTTTCGTCACGGAAGCCACTTTCTTCTTAGAGGACTTCCAGGTTACTTTCTTCTTTTTTGTGTTTTTGAGCTTCAGCTTTACCTTCTGCCCGACCTTAATAGTCACCTTTTTCTTATTAAGTTTAATTTTGCCTTTGGCGCTGGCACCTCCCGGAACCATCGTTCCTGTAATGAGCAGCGAGATTGCTGCCAACACTGCAACGCCCTGTTTCCATTTTATTTTTCTCATAATCTGTTCCTTTCTTACCCCGTTCAAAGCAGCACGACTTCTACTTTTCGCGATACTGTCTTGAAGCCTAATATGCATAAAAATCAAATGCCGAAAATGTCAGCTTACTTCCGCTTGCCGTATTGGCGAATCCACACTCGATGCAGAAATCAACCGCTTCATCCTCATATTCTTCCATCAATATATACTTATAGAAATTGGTGGTAGAATCCCGCTCCGCAATCGCATAGGTGACTGCAGAAAACGCATCCGGACTGCCGTATGAAACATACTCGGTCTTCAGGAAGAGCTTCTCTCCATCGTTGTAATTCTGATCAAACCGCGTCTTCCAACTTACGGAACCTTCGTCCATCACATCACTGTTCTTGCTTGCCATATATTCGCTGTGAGCCTGTGCCACACCATTGTCTGTGATCTGCATCAGCCCTGCACCGTGGTATGCACGATATGCATTCAGATACAGTGCCGTAAGACGCGCCTGATACTTGTTAATGTCATCGGAATATTTGCAGTTTTTCGGATAAAGAAGCGTGTCCATCGATCCCAGACTCTTATCAAAGATCTGTACACCGTATACTGCACCACCTCTCTGGGCATCCGTCATGACATTGATATATTCCTGATCGCTTGTCTTTGAATATATCGTGTACTTGTAGGTTTCTACCGCTGTAAAACCGTTCGCTTTCAGTGTAGCAATGCTGTTGCCGGCTGCAGCGATGTCTCCGTAGTTAAAATTCTTCGAGATCGTGGATAACTCGACGAGCTTTCCGTCCTTGACCTGAAGTTCCACGAGACAGGAGTAATCATTGCCCGGATTGTATATATACGAAGCGTATCCCTGTGGTGAAATGCCTTCATCCACACATTTGCTCCCCAGAATATTCTGCGCATCCTGAAATGACATTCCGATCGAAAGAGAGTACTTACCAATCGTTAATGTATTGCCGGAAGGAGCTGCCGTTGGGGCTGTCGTTGGTTCCGGTGTCGGATCTACCGGTTCCTTTGTCGGGTTGACCGGTGCCTTTGTCGGATTTACCGGTGCCTCACTTGCCGGTGCTTTTGTCGGGTTACTTGTCGGATTTACCGGTGCTTCGCTTGCCGGTGCTTTTGTCGGATTACTTGTCGGGTTGACCGGTGCCTCACTTGCCGGTGTTTTTGTCGGGTTACTTGTCGGATTTACCGGTGCCTCACTTGCCGGTGCTTTTGTCGGGTTACTTGTCGGATTTACCGGTGTCTCACTTGCCGGCACTTTTGTCGGGTTACTCGTCGGATTTACCGGTGCCTCACTTGCCGGTGCTTTTGTCGGGTTACTTGTCGGATTTACCGGTGCCTCACTTGCCGGTGCTTTTGTCGGGTTACTTGTCGGATTTACCGGTGTCTTCGTTGGTTCGCC
>JAHAJA010000036.1 GCA_018372435.1 Clostridiales bacterium
CAGATCTTATAAACGACTGTTCAGAAAAGGTGAAAAAGCAGTTATTTTGGAATTCACATTGATTTCATGTGGCTTTAACCTTTATAAATATCATAACAAGAGGAACAGAACCTCGTTTGCAGCATAAAAATATGGCAGAACAAACTGCTTTAGAGCCTGTAATAAGAGAAGGCTTGGTTCGTATACTCATTTTTTCAAGAGAAAGACAATAATAGATAAAACAAGGTCACTCGCATCAGCTGATGTGAGTGACCTTGTTTATTTGGGGAGTTTTTTTACAGCCCCTTTTTATATCATCAATCTACTCGATTAATTATTCGATTACAGTAGCAACTTTACCAGAACCTACAGTACGTCCACCTTCACGGATAGCGAATGATAAACCTTGTTCCATAGCGATTGGGTGAATTAATTCAACTGTAATTTCTACGTTATCACCAGGCATACACATTTCAACACCAGCTGGTAACTCGATAACACCAGTTACGTCAGTTGTTCTGAAATAGAATTGTGGTCTGTAGTTGTTGAAGAATGGTTTATGACGTCCACCTTCATCTTTAGTTAAAACGTAAACTTGAGCAGTGAATTTTTTATGGCATTTGATTGTACCTGGTTTAACAAGTACTTGTCCTCTTTCGATTTCTGTTCTTTGAACACCACGAAGAAGTGCACCGATGTTATCACCAGCTTGAGCTTCATCAAGAAGTTTACGGAACATTTCGATACCAGTACAAACTACTTTACGAGATTCTTCTTTGATACCAACGATTTCAACTTCTTCATTTACATGAAGTACACCACGTTCAACACGGCCTGTTGCAACAGTACCACGTCCAGTGATTGAGAATACGTCTTCGATTGGCATTAAGAAAGCTTGATCAGTAGCACGTTGAGGATCTGGAATATGAGCATCTACAGCGTCCATTAATTCCATAACTTTATCTCCCCAAGGACCATGTGGATCTTCAAGAGCTTTTAAAGCAGATCCTCTGATGATTGGACAATCAGTGAAATCATACTCTTCAAGGTTTTCAGTGATTTCCATTTCTACTAATTCAAGTAATTCTTCATCATCAACCATGTCACATTTGTTCATGAATACTACGATGTAAGGTACACCTACCTGACGAGATAATAAGATGTGCTCTTTAGTTTGAGCCATAACACCGTCAGTAGCAGCAACTACAAGGATAGCACCATCCATTTGAGCTGCACCAGTGATCATGTTCTTAACGTAATCGGCATGTCCTGGACAGTCAACGTGAGCGTAGTGTCTCTTTTCAGTTTCATATTCAACGTGAGAAGTAGAGATAGTGATACCTCTTTCTCTTTCTTCTGGAGCTTTATCGATATTTTCAAAATCTACAGCAGCGTTACCAGCAACTCTTTCAGAAAGTGTTTTAGTGATAGCAGCTGTTAATGTAGTCTTACCGTGGTCAACGTGACCGATAGTACCAATATTACAATGTGGTTTCGTTCTTTCAAACTTAGCTTTAGCCATTTTTAAGTGTCCTCCTTTAATATGCGCCCTTTGGGCTACAATACTGAATTCTCTATAGTGAGCCAGTTTACTGACTCTTGTTATAATCTTCTTACGAATGTATAACCCATTGAAGATTATTGCCTCATATCACTAATTATATTTCATATTAGTGATATTTTCAAGAAAAATTTTACGTAAATACAGTTTTAACAAGGTTCTTAGCACCTCTCGTATGAGAGATTTTGTCACTTATAGTCAACTTATATTTACTCTCACTTGGCATTAGCCAAGTGAGGATTATTTATTGATTAATAAATAAATTATTTACTCTTAGCAGCAATAACTTTTTCTTGAACTGATTTTGGAACTGGTTCATATTTTTCAAAGAACATAGAGTAGTTTCCACGTCCTTGAGTCTTAGAACGAAGGTCAGTTGAGTAACCGAACATCTCAGCAAGTGGAACATAACCTTTAACCATCTTACCTCCACCGATGTCTTCCATACCTTCAATACGTCCACGACGTGAATTGATATCACCAATTACATCGCCCATGTATTCTTCTGGCATAGTAACTTCAACTTTCATGATTGGCTCAAGTAATACAGCTCCACCCTTGTTCATAGCATCTTTAAATGCCATAGAACCAGCGATGTGGAAGGCCATTTCACTTGAATCGACTTCATGGTAAGAACCATCATATACTGTAGCTGAAACACCAAGTACAGGGAATCCAGCAATGATACCAGCTTTAGATGCTTCTTCAATACCAGCACCAACTGCAGGAATGTATTCTTTAGGAATAGCACCACCAACAACAGTTGATTGGAATTTGAATGTTTCTTCACCGTTAGGATCCATTGGCTCGAACTTAACTTTACAGTGACCGTATTGTCCACGACCACCAGATTGTTTTGCGTATTTACTATCAACTTCAACTGGTTTAGTGAATGTTTCTTTGTAAGCAACTTGAGGAGCACCTACGTTTGCTTCAACTTTGAACTCACGAAGAAGTCTATCTACGATGATTTCAAGGTGAAGTTCACCCATACCAGCAATAATTGTTTGACCAGTTTCTTGGTCAGTGTGAGCACGGAATGTTGGATCTTCTTCAGCAAGTTTTGCTAAAGCTTCACCCATCTTACCTTGACCAGCTTTTGTCTTAGGCTCAATAGCTAATTCGATAACTGGTTCTGGGAATTCCATAGACTCAAGAATAACTGGGGATTTTTCATCACAGATAGTATCACCAGTTGTTGTAAATTTGAAACCAACAGCTGCTGCGATATCACCAGCATAAACTTTATCAAGTTCTTCTCTCTTATTAGCGTGCATCTGTAAGATACGACCAACACGCTCTTTTTTATTCTTAGTAGCATTTAATACATATGAACCTGAGTTCATAGAACCAGAGTAAACTCTGAAGAATGCTAATTTACCAACAAATGGATCAGCCATGATCTTGAATGCTAATGCTGCGAAAGGTTCTTCATCAGATGAATGTCTAACTACTTCATTACCATCTTCATCAACACCTTTGATTGACTCAATATCAGTTGGAGCTGGCATATACTCAATAACAGCATTAAGTAATCTCTGAACACCTTTGTTTCTGTAAGCAGAACCACAGCATACAGGAATTGCTTTACAATCGCAAGTAGCTTTTCTAAGGGCTGCTTTCAATTGTTCATTAGTTGGTTCTTCACCTTCAAGGTAAGCCATCATTAAATCATCATCTAATTCGCAGATTTTCTCAACTAATTCACTTCTGTATAATTCAGCATCATCTTTTAAATCTTCTGGGATATCAGTTACTTCAATGTCTTCACCCTTATCATCATTATAGATGTAAGCTTGCATTTCAAATAAGTCAACGATACCTTTGAAGTCATCTTCTTTACCGATAGGTATTTGAAGAATAATTGTATTTTTACCAAGTCTATTTTTGATTTGGTCTACTGCACCAAAGAAATTAGCACCTAAGATATCCATCTTATTGATGAATGCCATTCTAGGTACGTTGTATGTGTCTGCTTGACGCCATACGTTTTCAGATTGTGGTTCTACACCACCTTTAGCACAGAATACACCAACAGCACCATCAAGTACACGTAACGATCTCTCTACTTCTACAGTAAAGTCAACGTGTCCTGGTGTATCAATGATATTGATGCGGTGTTCTTCAGCACCTGGTTTTACATCAGTTTTATCGTGTAAAGTCCAGTGACAAGTTGTTGCCGCTGAAGTAATAGTAATACCTCTTTCTTGTTCCTGCTCCATCCAGTCCATAGTAGCAGTACCTTCATGAGTATCACCGATTTTATAATTTACACCAGTATAATATAGGATACGCTCAGTTAATGTAGTTTTACCTGCATCGATATGAGCCATAATACCAATATTTCTGGTTCTCTCTAACGGATATTCTCTTCCAGCCAAGGGTTTTCCTCCTTAAAATAATCAGTGTTCTCTCTTACATTTTCTCACAAATATGCAAGATAGCAAAGAAGATACGGGTATCTGCTTCGCTTGGTCAACTGTAACCTAGTTTTATTATAACCTCTTACGTAACCAAAAGTTACGTAAGAGGTTATAATACATGTTATCGGCTTATTCAGTCGATATAGAATCCCTGCAATTATGCAGCGAATCTTACCATCTGTAGTGAGCAAACGCCTTGTTTGCTTCTGCCATTTTGTGCATATCTTCTTTTTTCTTAACAGATGCACCAGTATTGTTAGCTGCATCAAGAATTTCGTTTGCTAATCTTTCTTCCATTGTTTTTTCTCCTCTTTTACGAGAATACAATGTAATCCAACGAAGAGCTAACGCTTGTCTTCTATCTGGTCTAACTTCGATTGGTACTTGGTAAGTTGCTCCACCGATACGTCTAGCTTTAACTTCAAGCACTGGCATAATGTTGTTCATAGCTTCTTCGAATACTTCAACAGCATCTTTTCCAGTTTTTTCTGCTACTTTATTAAAGGCTCCGTATACGATCTTTTGTGCAACACCTCTCTTACCGTCTAACATAATGTTATTGATAAGCTTTGTTACAACCTTGTTATTGTATAATGGATCTGCTAATACATCTCTTTTTTGAACATGTCCTTTACGTGGCACGGTGCTTCCCTCCTTAATACGTGTTTATCGGAATCCCGATAAGTACACTTGTTAATTCATCGGTACTCACATATTGTGTCAATTACAAATAACATCTGCAATTGTTTTTCTGTGTTCGTAACCAGTTTAATATATTGTCACCTGCAACCTACAGGAATAAACTCATTAATCCGGCACCTTTTGAATCAGAAAATTGCGATAATGTGGTTACTTATGATTCTTATTTAGCGTCTTTTGGTCTCTTAGCTCCATATTTTGAACGAGCTTGGCGTCTCTTAGCTACACCTGCTGTATCAAGTGTACCTCTAACGATATGGTATCTAGTACCTGGTAAATCTTTTACTCTACCACCTCTGATAAGAACAACACTATGCTCTTGTAAGTTGTGGCCTTCACCTGGAATATAACTAGTTACTTCAATTCCGTTAGATAAACGAACTCTGGCAATCTTTCTAAGCGCTGAGTTAGGCTTTTTAGGAGTTGCTGTTCTAACTGCTGTACACACACCTCTTTTTTGTGGTGATGATGTGTTAGTAGTTTTTTTGTTTAATGAGTTGAAACCTTTTTGAAGTGCTGGAGAAGTTGATTTCTTCTCTATTGTTTGTCTTCCTTTTCTTACCAATTGATTAAAAGTTGGCATTCTTTTCACCTCCTGCGGTAATGATGTTTTTTCTGTGGTTGCTGTTTTTATCAGCTTTAGCGATACAAGTTACTATACTAGTAAAATGCACACTAGATGAGTATAATTCAAAGTTTTCGACTTGTCAAGGGCTCATAAATAAAATTTATAGTATTTTGCCCTTTAATAAAGACTTAGCTATACGCCTTTACGACCGCTGATATGATCACTAGACCTAGCGGACCTAACAAAAAACCAAGAATACCGAATAACTCAACTCCGATTACCATGGCCATCAGCAGATAAACTGGTTTGATTCCAATCCTATCCCCTAGCAATTTAGGTTCTAAGAACTGTCTCATTAGTTCACAAATAAAATAAATTGTAATAATCACCGTAGCATGCAAAATATCCTTTGACAACAGCTCTATTATAGCCCATGGTATCAACACGAGTCCACAACCGACTGCTGGTAGTGCATCCAAAAGTGAGATGAGAATACCAATTAACAGTGCGTACTTATTCTTTATAAGAAGTAAGCCACATGTCATAATTGCCGCACTTATCATCATTATAATAGCTTGTGTCTTTAAATACGCAATACCCGTCTCCGATAGTTTGCCAGTTACTTTATGAATATCTTCATAAAAACGTGACTTTTCATAAAAACCCTTATATTCATCATAGTCCTTCATCATCATTAGTACTCCGATAAATACGATAATAATTTTACCAATAATATTTATCATTAAGGCTGCAATACCTAAAGACCGTTGCGTGATCATAGGGACCATCTTCTCCTGGACCCCCACAACAAACTTAGCACCATTGCTATATAGGAAATCGAATACCTGTCCTTTCTCTAGACTGAACAGCCTGTCACAACTACCAGATACCTTTTGTAATCCACTAATAATCACCTCTTGATAAATGGGCATATTCATTATTAGACTACTAATCTGCTCAATCAATTTCTTCGCTAAGAAAAATAACGCGGTACCTATTATGCTCACCAATATAATTAATAATATTGTAGTACTAATCATCTTTAACATCTTAATTTTGTTATATAACCAGTCGACAACGGGACGTAACAGCTTAGTAAAAAAATAAGCCAATATAAAGGGAACAAACATAAGCAAGGCATAACGAAAAAAAAGATACACCACTATACTTGTCCCTATTATTAATAATACTGTCTTTATCTTAGTGCGATTCGTATCTTTTTCCACAATTACACCTCTGCCACTTATCATCATACCTATTGCTACACTTCCATATATAGTGTCTGCAATTTCGTACAAATTATGTGACAAAAGCGCTAATTTTCTTGCTTTCTTACAAAGAAAAAGCAGACCCAAAGTCTGCTTAGCTTCACGTTATAGATCAAAATGCTTAAAAACTCCATCCTTTGGGCTTGCATCAAAATGCATTCTTTTCTTTGATATCGGATGGGTGAATGCTAACGTATGCGAGTACAATCCTACATTGGCCCATCTCATATTCGGGTTTTGTTTCTGTCGATCTATGAATGAGTTGTTGTATTTTGTATCTCCCCATAATGGCATTTGATTTCCCGCCATCTGTGCGCGTATCTGATGATGTCTTCCCGTCTTAAGTGTAACCTCTATTAAAGTTACCGGATACCCCTTCTCATCCTTAGACACTACTAGAACTTGATAAAATAGCACTGCCTTCTTTCCATTTTTATCCTTTGCATTCGTAATCTTTGATGTATTCGTTCTTGCATCTTTTACTAGATAGTCTACTAACTCTTCTGCTTCATTCCCTAACTTATCAGATAAGTCCTTATCTACGACAGCATAATACTTCTTCTCCATCTTTTGAAGTGGATTCTTGCCACCTTCTTCTCCACTGACTTGACTACTTAGAGATTTTGCTGCAACAGGTGTTTTAGCAAAGACCAAAACTCCACCTACTGGTCTATCCAGACGATGAATTAATCCTAAATAAGGTTCCTTTTTCTCTGTTTGCTTCTCATACAGATAATTCTTAAGCTCATTCACCATGTCAACGTCCATAGATCGATCACTCTGCACTAACATACCCACAGGTTTTTCGCATACTAAAACATGGGAGTCTTCATATATAATAGGTATCTTCATAACTCTCCTTACTTAATCCCTTAAACTTAGGAAATTGCCAAACTCTTTGTAATGGCGATAGACATATCAATGTGATTTTATGTCTGTCGTTACTGTTTGGTGAATTGTATGTGTAAGGCATACAATTTTATCCAAATTGTAGTAGACAGCCTTAAAACGCAGATATGTTGTCGCCATGGAGAAGAGTTTCGCAATTTCCTATCCCTTATACTTTAAATCGGTATCCAACGCCCCAGATTGTTTCGATATATTGAGGTTTTGAAGTGTTTAATTCTATCTTCTCACGTATCTTCTTGATATGAACAGTTACTGTTGCTATATCTCCAATAGACTCCATATCCCAGATTTCTTGGAATAACTCTTCTTTCGTATATACATGATTAGGATTTTGTGCAAGAAATGTTAACAAATCAAACTCTTTCGTTGTAAAGATTTTTTCTTCCCCATTAATATATACACGTCTAGCAGTTTTATCGATCTTAATACCACGAATCTGAATCATTTCATTTTCCTTTGTACCAGTTCCAATTAATCTTTCATATCTTGCTAGGTGTGCCTTCACTCTTGCTACTAATTCACTTGGACTAAAAGGTTTTGTCATATAATCATCCGCTCCAAGTCCAAGCCCACGAATCTTATCAATATCATCTTTCTTTGCAGAAACCATAATTACAGGAATATTCTTTTCTTCTCTTATCTTCTTACAGATTTCGAATCCGTCCATATTCGGAAGCATAAGATCTAATATAATTAAATCATAATCCTCCGCAATAGCTCTCTTAGCACCTTCGTCTCCAGAGGATTCAATATCTACTGAAAATCCACTTAATTCAAGATAATCCTTCTCTAATTCTGCAATTGCAAGTTCATCTTCAACTATTAATATTTTACTCATTCCTTAATACCTCCAATATCGTTCTTATTATCCGACTTCTTTGATTTCTCTTTCTGTGAAGAATGTCCTTCTTGAATTGACTTATTATCTTCGGATTTGCTTGATAAGTTCTTATCTGTACTAGACTTATCCTTTGCCGGCAAGAAGAAAAATCTATATTTACCTTCTCCTACCCTGCTGCTTTTTGAGTTGGAGTTGTCACCCACTTCTGGTAAATCTTTAAGTTCTTCCTTATTCTCTTCAACTTTTTTCAGTGTAAAACAAATTGTTGTTCCAACAAGTTCTTTACTACTTGCCCAGATGCTTCCACCATGATCTTCAATAATCTTCTTGGCAATAGCAAGACCAAGTCCTGTACCACCTTTTGAAGAATTTCTCGATTCGTCTGTACGATAGAAACGATCAAAGATATTCGGTAAATCTTTTTCCGCAATGCCTTTCCCGTTATCCTCTACCTCAATACGAACATAATCACCTAGGTCATTGATACGAACATTAATAATGCCTTTCTTCTTATCAATATATTTAACAGAATTTCCAATAATATTATTTACCACTCGTTTTAATTGCTCAGGGTCTGCAATTATTCTTACATTATCATCTGCATAATTAAAATATGCTACATCAATATTCTTAACCTCAAGGTCTAATCCCAATTCCTCAATACAATCAGTGAAGTACTGATCCACATAGATTTTAGCAAAATTATATGGTATCGTATTGCTGTCAATCTTCGTATAGAACGATAACTCATCTACCAACGATGTCATATCTACTGCTTTCGTATAGATTGTTTTTAGATATTTCTCTTTCTTCTCTGGTGTATCTGCAACTCCATCCATGATTCCTTCCGTATAGCCTTTGATAGCTGTTAATGGAGTCTTTAAATCATGAGAAATGTTACTAATCAATTCTTTCGTATCACTTTCATACTGCATACGGACTTCAATTAATTCCTTAATTTTACGTCTCATATCTTCAAAATCTTCACATAGCGCTCCAACCTCATCATTCTTTTCTGCTCGTACAGAAAAATTAAGATTACCACACTTAATCTTATTCGTAGCAACCTGTAATGTACGTAAAGGACGCAATACACTCCGATAAATCCAGATTGTAAGGATACTTGCTGTAAAGAAAATTATAAGTATAAATGAAATTATGAACTGAACAATGGAAGACTCTAACTGTGGTATTAATTTATTAACACTTGTTACTACAAACACGGAGCCTTCTGTTCCATCTTGGTAATAGAAATCTTGTTGTTTAATTAAGCAAGGATACTCACCACCTAGATAGATGCCTCCATCCGTACTAATCGTATAATCTGCGAATTCTGGTAAATCCTCGCTAATTCGATTTAACTTTTCTCTATCACCTGCATATTCAATCTTGTCTCCTTTTCGAAGCACGATAAAGGAATACTTCCCTACCAATTCAGCATTTAACTTGCGGATATAATCCATATCCTCTAACTTCTCTGGTTCTTTCAATGCACATAACTTAATTTCATTATATACCCCTCTAGTCACCCGATTCAGTAACTGCATCGGATTGGTTATAACTTGAATTGTATTAGACTCCACATCATACGTTTGCTGAATGGATATGATTTGATTATTAATAATCAAGCTCCCTACTGTAGCAATCATAATAATTGGAAGTGCAATAATCGTAATGAATGCAATTGCGATTCTCCCACGCAATTTCATCTTGTCACCCTCTTTATTATATTAAAATAATAGACTTGTTAACTTATTAGTAAATATAGACTTGTTAACTTATGACTCCTTACGGAGTTACGGTCTTACACTCCGTGTAATACCTAGCTCTAGAACTTCGTTCTATCGCTAACTTATCGATAAATATAGACTTGTTAACTTATGACTCCTTACGGAGTTACGGTCTTACACTCCGTGTAATACCCAGCTCTAGAACTTCGTTCTATCGCTAACTTATCGGGTGAAATCAAATGCCACTTCGTGGCGCTTGATTTCCTTCCGATAAGTTATATTATAACATACGCGTGTTTGATTTACACATAAACTCTTCTATTACTTTCTTAACTTTTTCTAAAAAAGCGATTTTGGGCTATAAAAAAGATGTGCTACCTTTTTCATTCAATAGCACACCTTTATCATTCTTATAAATATTTCTTTAATACATCAACTTTGTCAACTCTTTCCCATGGTAGGCTAAGATCATTACGACCAAAGTGTCCATAAGCAGCTGTTTGTTTGTAGATTGGTCTTCTAAGGTCAAGCATCTTAATGATTCCTGCTGGACGTAAATCGAAGTTTTCTCGAATAATGTTTACTAGTTCATCATCTTTGATTTTTCCAGTTCCGAATGTGTCAACCATGATAGATGTTGGTTGCGCCACACCAATCGCATAAGATAATTGAATTTCACATTTGTTTGCAAGCCCTGCTGCTACTATGTTCTTAGCTACATAACGTGCCGCATAAGCTGCTGAACGGTCTACTTTCGTACAGTCTTTACCAGAGAAAGCTCCGCCGCCGTGACGAGCATATCCGCCATAAGTATCAACGATTATCTTACGTCCTGTTAATCCACTATCTCCGTTAGGTCCGCCGATTACGAAACGACCAGTTGGATTAATGAAGAAGTTTGTGTTTTCATCTACTAATTCTTTTGGAAGAACTGGATCGAATACGTATTTTTTGATATCCGCATGAATTTGTTCTTGTGTAATATCTGCTGCATGTTGTGTGGAACAAACTACAGCATTTAAGTGAATCGGTTTTCCAGCCTCATCGTATTCTACAGTTACTTGAGTTTTACCATCTGGACGAAGATAAGCAAGTGTACCATCTTTTCTAACTTTAGTTAATTGACGAGCTAACTTTTGTGCTAAATAAATCGGATAAGGCATGTACTCTTCTGTTTCGTTAGTAGCATAACCAAACATCATACCTTGATCTCCTGCACCAATTGCTTCGATCTCAGCATCTGACATCTTGTTCTCTTTTGCTTCTAATGCACGGTTTACACCCATAGCAATATCAGCTGATTGTTCATCTAACGCTACAATAACACCACAAGTGTTTGCATCGAAACCTTTTTCAGATGCATCATATCCGATTTCTTTAATTGTATCACGTACGATTCTTTGAATATCTACATATCCTTGTGTAGTAACTTCTCCCATTACTAATACAAGTCCTGTAGTAATTGCAGTTTCACAAGCCACACGGCTCATTGGGTCTTGTGCTAATAAAGCATCAAGAACTGCATCCGAAATCTGGTCACAGATTTTGTCAGGATGACCTTCTGTTACAGATTCTGAAGTAAATAATAATTTTTCCATTCGTATCGTCCCTTTCTTTAATTATTATTTCCTATAGTCGTACACTTTCTTCACACCTTAGCTTTATACCAATCATAAATAAGGCACAAAAAAAGTCCACATAAGTGGACTTGATTCTATAATCACCAAATCCTCTTATTGCTCGATTTTACTCGCTCAGGTTGGCACCTTCCGCCTAGGGGGTTGCCGTGACTTCATAGAGCCTTTACTCTCCGTCACTCTGAATAAGAGAAATAATAATATTCATATAATTTTTTATTAACATAATTAGCATACTCTAAAATTAGACATTCGTCAACTAGTAATTTTCATTACTCTCATGCTTAGTCCTTCAAATCAATATCCCCAGACACTGTCTTGGCATGTATCTTACTTCCTTGATTTCCAAACGTGTAGTGGCCACTCTTACAGTCTGATTGGTGCATTCCCATATATCCAATGTTCACGTCTCCAGATACCGTACTAGCATTTAGTATATATCCGTTTTGATTGTTATTCAAATGGATTCCAATGTCTCCACTAATCGATTCATAGTTAGCTTCCGCATCCCCTTGCATTCTTACCGTCACATCACCACTAATGCTCTTTAGAAAATATCCTTTGGACACTACACAACATTTCACATCGCCACTTGCAGATTGTGCTTCTACTCGTTCAGTAATTCCTTCGTTGATTTCGACATCTCCACTGCTACTATTGCATTTCACGAATTTTGAGTTTGTATACATAACCTGTACATCACCACTGCTTGTTTTCGTATATAAAGTATCTACATTACTGTTTTCTACTCTAAGATCTCCGCTGCTTGAATGTAAGTCTGCTTCTATACATACGGTTTGGTTCATATTAATATCCCCACTAGCGCTGTACATAGCTAGCTTCTGTAATTTCACACCGTCTATTCTACAATCACCACTTGCTACTTTTACTTTAATATCCTCTACATGGTTTGGTAACTGGACAATTAATCGGAGGTCTACGTTTCGTAAAACACGGAATAACATCTTGCTAAAATTCTCTTTAACACCTACAAAGAAGGTATCACCCTCTTGATAATGATAAAACTGATACGCCAACTTATCTTTTTCGCTACCATTGTTGATGTAATCAACTTTGAAAGTATCTCCACTTTTAATTATAATATCTGCACAGATTCCATCTACTTGAACTTTGGTGAATGGTGCGTGTGAGGAATATTCTTTTTGTTGTTCACTCTCTTTACTAGCAACTGCAAATGTGTTCGTATTATCTATCTCGTCTCTCCTCGTATCTTCCTTAGCCGTTTGATTAGCTGTTCCCATTGCGCTAATCTCCGCAACTATTTCCTCAACGGAGCCTAATTCCACACAAATCTCCTCTTCGGATTTGTTATACTTTATCCCCATCCTAAAATGTTCTTCATAATCCCCAATAACTTCATCAATAATACCCTGATCTACTTTTGCTTCGCGTAATGCTGTTTTAATTTGTGTCAAATAATTATCTCTATTCATATTAATTCTCCTCCCTATTGATAAAATAATCTACTGCCTCTACAAATTCCTTCCATTCCTCTTTCAGTTTACCTTGATATGCAATACCACTTTCCGTTAAGTGATAATACTTTCTTGCTGGTCCTTCTCCAGACTCTACTAGATATGTCTCAACATAATTGTCATCTTTTAATCGCTTTAAAACCAAGTATAGTGTGCCTGTAGCAATCACCATCTTTTGTGAGATTGCCTCTGTTAATTCATAACCATAACAGTCAGTACCCAAGAGTTTTGATAAAACACATAGCTCTAAGGCTCCCTTCTTAAATTGTGGGTTCATCTTTCCTTGTTCCTCCCTTCCATACATTTGTATTCTTTCTTGTTGGATATATCATACCATATACTATTCTACATTGCAATATAGTATTTATAAAAAGTTATTTATATTAATTTATTGTTTCACACAAAGATAATTCCTTAAAACTAAGAGCTTTACCTCCAATCTTTCTCTTAACATTAAAAAGGCTTTCCCTAAGTATTTCTTTAAGGAAAGCCTTTCTATATCCTATTTATTCTTCTCTAACTAAATTGTTTGTCGATTTCATTTTAACAAAAAGCGGAACATATTCAATAATAACTGCTGAACTTTCTAATCCATACCATTGTATCTGCGTTCCTGCCACGTGCCTTATGGCATATTTTATGGATATTGCCATTCTTCCGTATGAAGCAATATCACTTTCTGGTGATATCATTTTCCTAATAATACAGAAGCCAAAGTTACCAACATTCCCATCCGTTCCATAAATCGAATATTTTGGTTTCTGTGGCGGTAACTCTTTAGATTCAATTAAATCCGTAACTATTTGACGTAGATATACATTAATTCTTTGGTGTATCTTAAACCCAAGATACAATCTTACTCGAAATACATAATCAGTTCCAAAACTATCCACGGTATACCTGTTTGTAAAAGGTTCATCAGTAACAATAACACTCACAATCCAATACGCTTTTGCTCTCTTCGGTTTTTTATTAAATATGGAATACAACACATCTCGATCTATTATATCATTTTGAGTATTATGTGTAATGTAAACAAGATTGTCAGCGGTAAACGGTAAGGATTCATCCTTTCGAAGCTTTTCAAACATAGATAAATATTTTTTAATATAGAAATAGTTTGCTTGTGAACGTTCCACTGCAGTTCCATAATGCCAAACTAACATAATTCCGAATAAAATAATCGCAATTAATAATGCAACATAACCACCTTTAAAAAACTTTGTAAGGCTTGAGACAAAGAAGCTACTCTCCAAACCACCAAATAAGAGTAAAAATACAATTGGAGATATACGTCGCTTCTTAATTTCCCATAGATACGTAAACATTAATATCGTAGTCATTAACATGGTCATAGTTATCGCCAACCCATATGCTGCTTCTAGTCGTGCACTAGAACGGAAATATAAAACTACGCAGATACAAGATACCATCATAACTACGTTCACCAACGGAATATAAATCTGACCTTTTGTTTCCGAAGGATACCGAACCTTCAATCGCGGCATTAAATCTAGACGTGTTGCTTCAGACACCAATGTAAAAGACCCGGTTATTAACGCCTGAGAAGCAATTATCGCTGCCATTGTGCTTAAGATAACTGCAACCATCCTTACTTGACTTGGTAGCATCTGAAAGAAAGGGTTCATGTCTTCTATCTTAGCTAGTGCTACATTATCCTTATTATTCATAAGCCATGCGCCTTGTCCTAAGTAGTTAAGAATTAAACACACCTTCACGAAAGGCCAACTAGCGTAAATATTTGCTTTTCCCACGTGTCCCATATCAGAATACAATGCCTCTGCTCCAGTTGTTGCAAGGAATACGCTTCCTAAAATCATAATCCCCTCTTTATTCATAGAGTGGTTGAATAAAATGTTTATTCCGCGTAGGGGATTAAATGCTCTAAGTACATTAAGATCTCCTCCCATATTCAATACTCCTGCTATCGCAAGAAAAAGAAACCATATCATCATAATTGGTCCAAACGTTTTTCCAATTAAGCTCGTTCCTGCTCTTTGTATCAAGAATACTAAACTGATTATGACAAGTGTAATAACTACAATTCTAGCTTGATTATCACCAAGAATCTCATATATCGTTGGTATACTTCTAAGTCCTTCAATGGCTGTAGTTACAGTAACAGCAGGTGTCAATACTCCATCTGCTAGTAATGCAGCGCCTCCAATCATTGCAGGCACAATTAACCATCTAGCATATTTCTTTACCAAACTATATAATGCAAATATTCCACCCTCACCATGATTATCTGCCTTCATCGCAATTAAAACATATTTCACAGTTGTCAATAGTGTTAATGTCCAGATAATCAAAGACAGGGAACCCAGAATAAGTTCATCATTAACCTGATTTATTCCGCCATTCCCTGCAATTATTGATTTAAGAACATACATAGGTGATGTTCCAATGTCTCCATATACAACTCCAAGCGCGATCAGAACTGCTCCTTTACTAAACGGAATGGATACTGACCTTTTGTGCTCTACCATAATAATCTCCTCTTTTACTTGTTTCATTTTATATCCATACTAAGCTGTCGTCTAATGATATATTAATACAGATTATGTACTTGCATAAATATCAGCATGAGTATAGCAAATGATAAATAAATTAACAAGATAAGATTTCGCCAAGATTTTAATCAATGTAAATTCTCCAATAATAGCGTTTTTCTTCATATTTTTAGTTGGACAATAATGATTTTGTAGAATAATAAAAAGTCTTGAATACATATATAGTATGAGTCTTAATAAATTGGAGAGTAAATTATGAATCAAGAAAATATATGCTACACACAGTATCAGGTGGAATTACTTAATGAACTTCGTATGCTATGGGAACAACATATTCATTGGACACGTTCCTTTATCATTAGTACCGCAGCTAATTTAGGTGATTTAGAACCCGTAACCAAACGACTACTTCAAAATCCCGGTGACTTTGGCAAGGTTTTTCGAATGTTTTACGATGACCAAATTGCCTCCACCTTTGAGAATCTTCTTACACAACATCTACTAATTGCAGCCGACCTTGTGAATGCTGCTAAGAACAAGGATTCACAAGCTGCTACTGAGGCCCGTACGAAATGGTACAAAAACGCTGACGAAATAGCCGCCTTTCTTGCAAGTATTAATCCTTATTGGAATGAACAAGTCTGGCGTGATCTCTTCTACAGCCATCTACAGATGACTGAAAAAGAGGCAACTCTTAGACTAGCAGGACAATATGCAGAAGATGTAAAACTGTATGACATGATAGAACAAGAAGCACTAATGATGGCCGATTATATGTTCTATGGTTTTTTGAACAACTTTAATTATCGCTAATAGTCATTATTTTATCCAGTAAATAGAGGTTGTTGCAAAGTTATATAATGCAATAACCTCTTTGTCCTCTTACTCCTCTTTGATATGTTAACTACCCTTTGTTTCTTCCAAACTCTGTGGTACAATAATATTATTTATAATCCAATTAACACAACTCACTTACTTAGAACATCAAAGGAGATCATAATCATGAATATACAACTTATTGCCAGCGACCTAGATGGTACATTGTTACATAATGGTGCACAGGAAGTTAGTAAAGAAATTATTACATATATCAAAGAATTAATGAGTCATGGAATACTCTTCGTTGCTGCAAGTGGCAGACAATATGCGAACTTACGTAGATTATTCGCTCCCGTACAAGATGACATTGCATATATTTGCGAAAATGGCGCTCTTGTAATGTATCAGGATCAGGTTATCTCTGAATCTTATATAGACCGTACAACCGGTTTACGACTAATGGAAGATATCATAGAAAAAGGTGCTTGTGAACTTCTATTATCTGGTCAATCAACTGCTTACGTGCAACCAAAGAATCCTTATTTTGCTTACTTTTTAAAACATATCGTCCATAATAATGTAACCATAGTTGAAGATTTTCATACAGTGAAAGAACCATTTTATAAAATATCCATATGTGAGGAGGCTGGTGTTGCAAAAAACTCAGGTCCTTTCTTTATAGATAAATGGGGCTCTGTCTTAAAAGCAACCATATCTGGTTTTGAATGGCTAGATTTTACTCATCCAGATACCAATAAAGGCGGTGCTTTGCTATCTCTATGCAAACATCTTCAGATTACGCCCCATCACGTTATGGCTTTTGGTGATAACTATAACGATATCGAGATGCTCACCACCGCCAAATACGGTTATGCAATGGAAGGTGCAGCGGATGATATCAAAAGACTTACCCCTTACCATACAGCATCGGTTGAACAAACAATACAAGATTTCTTAAAAACTTTATAGAATACAAAATAGTATTGATTATCTTGAAGCAAACAAATTTATATTTTGTTTGCTTTTTTATTGACTTTATATTTAAACAGATTTATAGTATGTTTATCAATAAGTAAACTATTGTATTATTTGTTTGTATTATTTGTTTTCTAATAATAAGCAGCTATGTTATAAAGAAAGGATGTTAACGATGAACTTACACTATGAAGTTAAGAACTATCTAGATAAACAAGGGCGTTTAACGATATTCCCCTCTAAGAAAAAGTATCAAAAAATTGTTCTCTTCTATCTCGCCTCTAAGTTTAATACTAATCAAACGTATACCGAAAAAGAAGTGAATACATTACTTGATGAATGGCATACTTATGAGGATGCCTGCACGTTACGACGCGAACTATATAATAATCGTTTTATTGGGCGTACGATAGATGGGACTAGCTACTATAAAGAAAATCCTGAACCAGTTCCTGCAGATTTTGGTATCGATACTTCCTTCGAACCATTTGATGTTTTTAACAGCTTTAAATACCTTCTTCCGAAGTATCGATTGATTCGATTAACTCGAAAGCACAAGGATTCACTTTATGAGCTAGAAGCATCCAATCCATATTACTTTTCCATTTCACAAGATCACCCAGTCACTCCTGAAGAAAGTATTGCTGATTTAGAGGCTGTGCCAGAAAACTTTCCTATTAAACAAAAGTTTTACTTTGGTTTATATCAAGAATACCAAATGATTGCTGTTATGGAATACCTTGTTGGTTATGATTATGAACATACCTCTGATCTTCAGACAATATGGATTGGTTTTTTCATGGTCCATGGTAACCTCAAAAATCAAGGAATCGGTAAACAGATTATTCACACTTTCATACAGGCTGCCAAAGAAAATGGAATTCACAAAATTCAACTAGCATGTATTGAAGGCAACAAAGAGGGTTACCCCTTCTGGACACAGCTTGGATTCAAGGAAATTGCAAGGCAGAATACCATTCTCTCAAACAAAGAAACACGTTCTGTTATAGTAATGAACCTTTCGCTATAACTTAACTTCAAGGTGCATGGTGATCCTAATAATAAACACAATACCCTTACTCTCACCTGACGCTGTTCTTCATACAAAAACAAAAAAATATCGAGATCAATATCGTACCATATCATAATAATGTCCTTGCACATTATCTGATACTTCAACTCATTGATCTCGATTCATTCCTATCTATTATTTCGTTCGAATGCGATTAACTGCACCATGCCAACCTTGTATAAGGCCATATCTATCATCTTCACTCATATTAGAGCGAAAGCTTCTTGCTAAGTGCCAGTTCTCTCTTATCTCTTCTTTACTTTGGTAATAGCCCACTGCTAAACCAGCCAAATAAGCCGCTCCAAGTGCTGTCGTTTCTATACATCTAGGTCGTAACACGGTTGTATCCAATATATCTGCTTGAAACTGCATAATAAAATTATTGGCACTAGCTCCACCATCTACTTTAAGATGCTTTAGATCAATTCCCGAATCACTCTCCATAGCTCGTACAATATCGTGAACTTGATAAGCAATGGATTCTAGCGTTGCACGTACTATATGATTATTGTTAACGCCTCTTGTCAGACCAATAATTGCTCCTCTAGCGTATTGGTCCCAGTATGGCGCTCCAAGCCCCGTAAATGCAGGTACTACATATGCTCCGTTTGTATCGTCTACTTCCATCGCTATTTTCTCTGACATTGCAGCATTTTCAATTAGTCCTAGTTCATCTCGTAACCATTGGATAGCAGCTCCTGCAACAAACACACTACCTTCTAATGCGTACTCGATACTTCCTTTCATGCTTGCTGCTATGGTCGTTATTAAACCGTTCTTTGATTCTACCGCTTTGTTTCCTGTATTCATAAGTAGGAAGCAACCTGTACCATACGTATTCTTCACTTCTCCTTCTAGGAAACAACATTGCCCAAATAGTGCTGCCTGTTGATCTCCAGCTGCACCAGCAATCGGTATCTTTCCACCAATGGCCTCTATATTTGTCTCACCGTATACTTCACTAGATGATTTCACTTCTGGTAGCATACATTTTGGTATATCAAGTAATGATAGAATTTCATCATCCCACTTACACTCTTTAATATTAAACAGCATCGTACGTGATGCATTCGTATAATCTGTTACGAATACTTTTCCTTCAGTTAGATTCCAGATAAGCCATGTATCTACCGTTCCAAATAGTAAATCTCCATTCTCCGCACGTTCCCTTGCTCCTTCAACATGATCAAGAATCCACTTGATTTTCGTTCCTGAGAAATATGCATCCGGAATTAAACCTGTTTTCTCTCTAATCATTGCGTCCATCTCTGCCTCAATTAGCTGATCAATTATATAGGAAGTTCGTCTACATTGCCATACAATTGCATTGTATACAGGTTTACCTGTATGCTTGTCCCACACAATTGTTGTCTCGCGTTGGTTGGTAATTCCAATAGCTGCAACGTCTTCTGCTTTCGCATTAATCTTAGCCATTGCCTCAGTCATAACACTAATCTGAGATGACCAGATATCCATCGGATCATGTTCCACCCAGCCTGCTTTGGGATATATCTGTGTAAACTCCTTCTGTGCCATACTTCCGATATTACCTTGTTTATCAAACAGGATACATCTTGAACTTGTTGTTCCTTGATCTAATGCCATTATATATTTTTTCATGTAAATACCCAAGCTCCTTCCATTCTCTTCTCCAAAATACTTGTATATAAATCATAAACAACTATCCACGTAAAATCAAGGTGAATTCGTTGTTAGATTTATCATTCTTCTATCTGTCTTTTCGAACCTGTTATAAAATATTATCCCAACTTACTGGCTATTTATTTCTTGACTATATTGCGTACTATGATATAGAGTAATATAGGTATAACTATGTCAAGCAGGACATGAAAACTAAATAACTAGACAACCACAAATATTCAGAAAGGAACCATGCAGTGAATTATCTAAACTAATTTTTAATTGGCTACATAATTATCTATCCATATGCATGGCTATTAACATGACTAAATTACTTAAGAAAAGAAATGCTAACACATCACCTACTTCTAACGATCAGCACATAATGCGCCATTACATAGTAAGGATTATTATGCTTGCCATTCCTATTGCACTTCAAAACTTGATTAATGTGGGTGTTAGTGTGACAGATACCTTAATGATTGGAAGTATTAGTGAAGAACAAATGTCAGGTATCTCTTATGCCAACCAACCTTATTTCATATTCACCACCGTGCTATTCGGTTTAGCTTCAGGGTCAATTGTATTAACTGCCCAGTATTGGGGAAAACGTGAATTAGAACCGATTCGTGCCATTCTAGGTCTTATGCTCAGAATTGGGGTTGTTGCAGGATTTTTGGTATCCTTATTCGTACTTACCTCACCAGAAACTGCAATGTCCATCTTTACCAATGAACCCGAAATCATTGCATATGGTTCTAAGTACTTACGGATCGTTGGTTTCTCTTATATGTTCTCTGGCTTCACAGGTGTTTACCTAATGAGCATGAGAAGTACAGGCAATGTATATGTATCGGCTTGTATCTACGGAATATCGTTCATATTGAATGTATTCTTAAACTGGGTATTAATCTTTGGTCACTTTGGAATGCCGAGAATGGAGATTCAAGGGGCAGCAACTGCTACTTTAATTAGCCGAATCTTAGAAAGTCTCTTAACGATTGGATATATGTATTGTCTTGAAAAGAAAATACATTTCAAGCTGAAAGACCTGTTTCATAAGACTCGTAAATACTGGTCAAACCTAGCACGATTCAGTATACCGGTCCTATTAAGCGAAGTTTGTTGGGGAGTAGGAATCTCTGTTCAAGCTGCCATTATCGGACGTCTTGGAAAAAGTGCGATTACCGCTTCAAGTTACATCAATCAAGTACAGCAATTAGCAGGTATTATCTTAATTGGTTTTGGCGTTGGAGCTGGTATAGTTATGGGGAACATCATAGGAGAAGGAAAAGAAAAAGAAGCATTACAGATATCAAAAGTATTGTTAAAGGTTAGTGCTGTACTAGGAGCTATCGTTGCTGTAGCCGTTCTTTCATTTCGCCCTATTGCCCCGAACTTCATTAATTGTTCAAGCGAAACAGCTGTTATGATACAGAATATGCTCTTTGGTGCAGCATATCTCTTATTCTTCCAAGCCTTTACCATTCTAACTATGGCTGGCATATTACGTGGCTCAGGGGATACCATATACTGTACAACTCTTGATATTTTAACACTGTTTGTATTGAAGTTAGGACTCGGAATATTCGTTTCAAAAGTCCTGAAGCTCCCTCCTGTAGCTGTATACTTTGTTTTATGTAGTGATGAAATGATAAAAACCATACTTACAGTCCCTAGAATTTTGAAAGGGAAATGGATTCATCACACAACTATGAATTAATGAGTATCCTATAACACTACTACAAAAAAACGCCAATACGATGTATTGACCCAATAATAACATCTACTAAAAGACGGAGAGCTCTATGATGGTTATCATAGAGCTCTCCGTTTATCTATATTATATTCATCGTAACTGGACAGTTACTATTCTTCATCATCAGAAGCGAAGACAAAATCCTCATCATCATCTGCTAATAGAATTGACTCTGTGTCATCATCCATATCGACATCAATGTTGGCAGCGATTACATCATCATCTTCACCTAAGTCATCTGATAATGTTAATTCTTCTGCAACATCACTATCAAGTTTTACAGAACGATATCTCTTCATACCTGTACCAGCTGGTATAAGCTTACCAATGATAACATTTTCCTTAAGACCAATTAATGGATCAATCTTACCTTTAATTGCTGCTTCTGTAAGAACCTTAGTAGTTTCTTGGAAGGAAGCTGCTGATAAGAAGGAATTTGTAGCAAGTGATGCTTTCGTAATACCTAGCATTACTTGTTTACCTTCTGCTGGTTGTTTACCTTCAGCCATAAGTTTCTCGTTGGTTTCATCATAGTCAAGAATATCAACTAATGTTCCTGGTAAGTATTCTGTGTCACCATTTTCCTCGATACGAATCTTCTTTAACATCTGACGCACGATAACTTCAACATGCTTATCATTGATTTCAACACCTTGTAAACGGTATACACGTTGAACTTCTTGTAGCATGTAATCTTGAACAGCACGAACACCTTTAATCTTAAGGATATCATGAGGATTTACACTACCTTCTGTTAACTCGTCACCAGCTTCAAGGATTTGACCTTCAGTAACTTTGATTCTTGAACCATAAGGAATAAGATAAGCCTTAGATTCTCCTGTTTCACTGTTTGTTACGATAACTTCACGTTTTTTCTTCGTATCACTGATTGTAACAGTTCCACCGAACTCTGCGATAATAGCAAGACCTTTTGGTTTTCTTGCTTCGAAAAGTTCCTCAACACGAGGAAGACCTTGTGTGATATCATCACCGGCAACACCACCAGTATGGAAAGTACGCATTGTAAGCTGAGTACCTGGTTCACCGATTGATTGAGCTGCGATGATACCAACTGCTTCACCAACTTGTACAGGCTCACCAGTTGCCATGTTCGCACCATAACACTTAGCACATACTCCAATATGAGAACGACATGTTAACATTGTACGGATCTTTAATTTTGCATCAAATCCAGCATCAACGATTTCTTTTCTATTAACAATTCTTGCTGCACGTTTTGGTGTAATCATATGATTTGCTTTAACAATCACTTCACCGTTGTCATCATGAATTGTTTCACAAGAGAATCTACCTGTAATTCTTTCTTCTAAACCTTCAATTACTTCTCTACCATCTGTGAATGCTTTAATCCACATACCTGGGATTTCTTTACCTTCTTGACAATCAAGCTCACGGATAATCAAATCTTGAGATACGTCTACAAGACGACGAGTTAAATAACCCGAATCGGCTGTACGTAGAGCTGTATCGGAAAGACCTTTACGAGCACCATGCGCAGAGATGAAGTATTCCAGTACGTCAAGACCTTCACGGAAGTTTGACTTGATAGGAAGTTCGATTGTTCTACCTGTTGTATCTGCCATCAGACCACGCATACCTGCAAGCTGTTTAATCTGCTTATCAGAACCACGGGCACCAGAGTCAGCCATCATGAAGATGTTATTGTATTTATCAAGACCAGTAAGAAGTGCTTCTGTGATTTCATCATCGGCTTCCTTCCAAGTCTCGATAACAGCTTTATATCTTTCTTCTTCTGTCATAAGACCACGACGGAAGTTCTTAGCGATTACTTCTACAGTAGCTTCTGCTTCGTCTATAATTGTTTTCTTCTTTTCTGGTACTGTCATGTCAGAGATAGAAACTGTCATGGCTGCACGAGTTGAATATTTGTAACCAAGAGATTTGATTGCATCAAGTGTTTCAGCAGTGTTTGTTGCACCGTGAGTATTGATACATTTTTCAAGAATTTGTTTTAATTGTTTCTTACCTACATGGAAATCAACTTCTGGTTTTAGGAAGTTTTCATCTTTACTTCTATCTACAAATCCAAGATCTTGGCTTAAGATTTCGTTGAAGATAAAACGTCCTAATGTAGATTCAATCATTCTTGATTCTTCTACACCTTCTTTGTTGATACCAGTTCTCTTAACTTTAATTCTAGCATGAAGAGTGATTGCACTATTTTCGTATGCTAGGATTGCTTCATTAATACTCTTAAAGCAATGTCCTTCTCCCTTATCACCAGGTCTTTCCTGTGTTAAGTAGTAAATACCAAGGACCATATCCTGTGAAGGAACGGCTACAGGACCACCATCAGATGGTTTCAATAAGTTGTTTGGTGAAAGTAATAAGAAACGACATTCTGCTTGTGCTTCTACTGATAATGGTAAATGCACGGCCATCTGGTCACCATCGAAGTCGGCGTTGAACGCTGTACATACAAGTGGGTGAAGTTTGATTGCTTTACCTTCTACAAGAATTGGTTCGAATGCTTGGATACCAAGTCTATGAAGTGTAGGCGCACGGTTAAGCATTACAGGATGTTCTCTGATAACTTCTTCTAATACATCCCAGACTTCTGTTTGAAGTCTCTCAACCATCTTCTTAGCAGATTTAATGTTATGAGCAGTTCCTCTTGCAACTAACTCTTTCATTACGAATGGCTTGAATAACTCGATTGCCATCTCTTTTGGAAGACCACATTGATAGATCTTAAGTTCTGGTCCAACTACGATAACAGAACGTCCTGAGTAGTCAACACGTTTACCAAGTAAGTTCTGACGGAAACGTCCTTGCTTACCTTTTAACATATCAGAAAGAGATTTAAGGGCACGGTTACCTGGTCCAGTTACTGGACGTCCTCTTCTACCATTATCGATAAGGGCATCAACAGCTTCTTGTAACATTCTCTTTTCATTACGAACGATAATGTCTGGTGCGCCAAGCTCTAGTAATCTCTTAAGACGATTATTTCTATTAATAATTCTTCTGTATAAATCATTCATATCAGAAGTTGCAAATCTACCACCATCAAGTTGAACCATAGGTCTTAAATCTGGTGGGATTACTGGTACTGCATCAAGAATCATCCATTCTGGTTTATTGTTTGATTCTCTGAATGCTTCAACAACTTCTAATCTCTTAATAATTCTAGCTCTCTTTTGGCCAGTTGAATCTTTAAGACCTTTTTTAAGATCTTTTGATTCTTTTTCCAAGTCAATAGCTTGAAGAAGTTCTTTGACAGATTCAGCACCCATACCTACACGGAAACGGTTACCGTATTTGTCATACGCTTCTTTGTATTCTTTTTCATTCAACACTTGTTTGTATTGTAAATCTGTATCACCTTTATCAAGTACGATATAAGATGCAAAGTATAATACTTTTTCAAGTGTTCTTGGAGATAAATCAAGAACAAGACCCATTCTACTTGGTATACCTTTAAAATACCAAATATGTGATACTGGTGCTGCAAGTTCGATATGTCCCATTCTTTCACGACGTACGCTTGCTTTTGTTACTTCAACACCACAACGATCACATACTACACCTTTGTAACGGATCTTCTTATATTTACCACAATGACATTCCCAGTCTTTGTTTGGTCCAAATATTTTCTCACAGAATAAACCATCTTTTTCTGGTTTCAATGTTCTGTAATTGATTGTTTCAGGTTTTTTAACTTCGCCTCTAGACCACTCAAGAATCTTTTCTGGAGAAGCTAATCCGATTTTTATCGCATCGTATGTCATTTCTGAAACATTTTCATTGCTTATATCTGACATTTATCTGGCACTCCCTTCGTTCATCTGTGTAAGGACTCTACTGCAAGCAGTAAATTTCCGTCCCAATGTCAATTAATTTCAAGTACGCCTTGGCGCACTTGCAGTACCCTAGTTACACCTAGGCTACTGCAATCCACCAGAAGCTATATCTCAGAACGAATTCTGAGATATAGGCACATCAAAACAAGCAACTACTGCTTGTTCTGATGTATATATACTTCTATCTCTTATTCTTCAAAATCCTCATCACTACTAATATCCACTTCCATGTCATCTTCTGTATCAAAACCATCGAAAACAGTTCCCTCTTCATCATCTGCTGAAGTTTCTGTGAATCCTGCATCTGCAAACGGTTCGTCATCAAAGCGGAAATTATCATCTCCTTCGATTAATGGAGTTAAGTCTTCTTCACCGTAATCGATTGTTTCTGTCATCTGAATTTCGTCACCATTTTCATCAAGTACAGTAACATCAAGTGCAAGTGATTGTAATTCCTTAAGAAGTACCTTGAAGGATTCTGGAATACCAGGTTCTGATATATTCTCACCTTTAATAATTGCCTCATAAGTCTTAACACGACCAACAACATCATCAGATTTAACAGTTAAGATTTCTTGTAATGTGTAAGCAGCACCATAAGCTTCTAGTGCCCAAACTTCCATCTCACCAAATCTCTGTCCACCGAATTGTGCTTTACCACCAAGTGGCTGTTGTGTTACTAATGAGTAAGGACCAGTAGAACGAGCATGAATCTTATCATCTACCAAGTGGTGAAGTTTCAAGTAGTGCATGAAACCAACTGTAACAGCGCCATCGAAGTATTCTCCAGTACGACCGTCACGAAGTTTTACCTTACCATCTCTATTAATTGGAACACCTTCCCATTCTTTACGGTAATCCTTATTGTTTTCAAGGAATTCCATAGTCTCTGGATTAAGTGTGTCTTTGTGTTTGTTATAGAATTCTTCCCATGAAGAATTAACGTAATCGTTAGCAAGTTCAAGAGTATCCATGATATCAAACTCGTTAGCGCCATCGAATACAGGAGTCGATACTTTGAATCCAAGTGCTGTAGCAGCAAGACTTAAATGGATTTCAAGGACCTGACCAATGTTCATACGTGAAGGTACGCCTAGAGGGTTAAGAACGATATCAAGTGGACGACCATTTGGTAAGAATGGCATATCTTCTGCTGGTAATACACGGGAAACAACACCCTTATTACCATGTCGGCCGGCCATCTTATCACCAACTTGGATCTTTCTCTTTTGAGCAATGTACACACGTACTGTTTCGTTAACACCTGGAGATAATTCATCTCCGTTTTCTCTAGTAAATACTTTGGCATCAACGATAATACCGAATTCACCATGAGGTACGCGAAGTGAAGTATCACGAACTTCTCTTGCTTTCTCTCCAAAGATTGCACGAAGAAGTCTTTCTTCTGCTGTTAATTCTGTTTCACCCTTAGGTGTAACTTTACCAACAAGGATATCTCCCGCACGTACTTCCGCACCAATACGGATGATACCTCTTTCATCAAGATCTTTTAATGCATCATCACCAACGCCTGGAACATCTCTTGTGATTTCTTCAGGTCCAAGTTTTGTATCACGTGATTCTGCTTCGTATTCTTCAATATGGATTGATGTATAAACATCTTCCTGTACTAATCTTTCACTTAAAAGTACCGCATCTTCGTAGTTGTAACCTTCCCAAGTCATGAAACCGATAAGAGGGTTTTTACCAAGTGCTAATTCACCTTTTGAAATAGATGGACCATCTGCGATAACTTGACCAGCATGCACTCTATCACCTTTGAAAACAACTGTTCTTTGGTTCAAGCAGTTACTTTGGTTACTTCTAAGGAATTTGGAAACTTTATATACGTCTCTTGTATTATCATCGTTTTTAATAATGATTTCAGTAGCTGTTGCTTTTTCTACAACACCATCTTTCTTAGAAACAACACAGTTACCAGAGTCAACGGCAGCCTTACTTTCCATACCAGTACCAACAACTGGAGATTCTGTAATTAATAGTGGAACGGCCTGACGTTGCATGTTGGATCCCATAAGGGCACGGTTCGCATCATCGTTTTGAAGGAAAGGAATCATGGCTGTCGCTACGGAGAATACCATCTTAGGAGATACGTCCATTAAGTCAATCTTAGATTTTTCAAACTCTGAAGTTTCTTCTCTATAACGACCTGAGATATTACTACGTACGAAGTATCCATCATCATCTAACTCTTCATTGGCTTGTGCTACTACATATTTATCTTCTTCATCCGCTGTCAAATAAACAACTTCATCAATTACTCTTGGATTCTTAGGATCAGACTTGTCAACTTTTCTATATGGAGCTTCTACGAAACCATATTCGTTGATTCTCGCATAAGATGCAAGTGAGTTAATAAGACCGATGTTTGGACCTTCAGGAGTTTCGATCGGACACATTCTACCATAGTGAGTATAATGAACGTCACGAACCTCGAATCCGGCTCTATCTCTTGATAAACCACCAGGTCCAAGTGCAGATAAACGTCTCTTATGTGTCAATTCACTAAGAGGGTTATTCTGATCCATGAACTGTGACAACTGTGAACTACCAAAGAATTCTTTGACAGCAGCTGTGACAGGTTTAATATTAATTAAGGATTGTGGAGATACTACTTCTAGATCTTGAGTTGTCATTCTTTCACGAACAACACGTTCCATTCTTGAAAGACCAATTCTATATTGGTTTTGTAGCAACTCACCAACCGCTCTAATTCTTCTGTTTCCTAAATGATCGATATCATCATCTGTTCCAATTCCATGCTCTAAATGCATGTTATAGTTAATAGAAGCAATGATATCGTCTTTAGTAATATGTTTAGGAATTAACTCATTGATGTTTTTCTTAACAGCAAGGATGATATCTTCTGTGTTTGAATTTTCATCTAAAATTGCTTTTAATACTGGATAATAAACATCTTCTGTAATACCTAGCTCTTCTTTATCTACATCAACATATGCTGCTAAATCTACCATTAAGTTAGAAAGTACTTTAACATTTCTCTCTTCTGTTTGAACAAAAACATATGGTACACCAGCATTTTGAATCTCTACTGCAAGTTTTTCTGATACGAAAGTTCCTGCTTCTGCAACTACTTCACCAGTTTCCATGTTTACAACATCTTCTGATAAAGTAAATCCAGTAATTCTGTTCTTTAGAGCTAATTTTTTGTTGAATTTGTAACGACCAACTTTAGCAAGATCATATCTTCTAGCATCAAAGAACATGCTATTGATTAAACTCTCAGCACTTTCCACTGAAAGTGGTTCGCCTGGACGAAGCTTTTTATAGAGTTCTAATAAACCGTCTTGGTAGTTATCTGAAGTATCTTTTGTGATACTAGCAAGAATTTTTGGTTCTTCACCAAATAAATCTAAGATTTCTTGGTTTGTTCCAAATCCAAGAGCACGAATAAGAACTGTAATAGGTACCTTTCTGTTTCTATCTACACGAACATAGAAAACATCGTTTGAGTCTGTTTCATACTCTAACCAAGCACCCCTATTAGGAATAACTGTACTTGAGTATAATTCTTTACCGATCTTGTCGTGTCCAACTGCATAATAGATTCCAGGGGAACGTACTAACTGGCTAACGATAACACGCTCAGCACCATTAATAACGAAAGTACCTGTTTCTGTCATTAAAGGCAAATCACCCATGAAAATATCATGTTCATTAATCTCGTCATTTTCTTTGTTATGAAGTCTGACTTTTACTTTAAGTGGTGCGGCATAAGTAGCATCTCTAACCTTACACTCTTCAATTGAATACTTAACATCATCTTCGCATAAAGTAAAATCAACGAACTCTAAACTTAAGTGTCCGCTGTAATCTGCGATAGGAGAGATGTCTTCAAAGACTTCGTATAGTCCTTCTTCTAAGAACCATCTATAAGAGTCTTTCTGTACTTCAATGAGATTAGGCATATCAAGTACTTCTTTTTGCTTTGAGTAACTCATTCTCATGCCGTTACCAACTTTAATTGGACGTATTCTATTTTTATCCATTGACGTTTTCACCCCTTGAAATTTTTATATGAATGTGCTATAATCAACACATATTCGATTTAAAGCACAAGACACCACAATAGTGCATTTTTCATGTTAGCATATATATCAGAACTTGTCAACACTCTTTTTAGAGTGTTTTTTTGTATTCTTTTATACACTACAGAAGTGTATAAACTATACTATTTGAAGTTAGTATTAACTTTATTGTTTCTAGCTTGTGATTTGTCTACTAATATGTTATTCTTCATATTATATAGAAGAAACACTGGTTCTTTTATTTAACAAAATAATTGTTTCTTTTTTTCCATCATTGGTATCTTTATACAGTAAAATAGCATTCAATATTTAAGTATACCCCATTTTTTGCACATTCATAAGCAAATATCCAAAATAAAATGAAAGGTTGATTCACATGCATACAGAAATTATTGGTCATTGCCCTATATGTAACGAAAAACTAATTGCAACCCGCCTTACTTGTAAACATTGTGGTCTAGAATTAACAAATGATTTCTCCCTAAGCAAGTTCAACTATCTTGCTTATGAAGACTTACAATTCATCGAGTATTATCTCAAATGCCGTGGAAATCTAAAAGAATTGATGCAACAATTAGGATTGTCGTATCCTGCGGCAAAGAAACGCCTCGATCAAGTATTAGAGCGATTAGGATATTCAACCGCTTATTCTGACACATATAATATAGAAGTAATTGTCGAAACTCTTCCTATATATAAGGATGAAAGTCTAGCAACCAAACAAATAAAAACCAAGCTAAACAAATCAAAGGGGTTAGCAGATATTAGTTTAACTACCAACAAAACCTTTACAATCTACTATGAAGAGTTTGGTAATGGTATCTATGCTTCTAATCTTCCTAAAGGAAACCTGCTAACCTGGAAAGCCTTCGACTCGGCTATCGAACTACTTAACAAATCAGGAGGAAGAGCTTCAAAGGGAAATGCAATGAAATCAAAGCTTGGCGAAGAACACCTCACGTTAGATACTGTAGAAGGATACGTCGCAAACAAAGCATACGGCGTAGCACTTGGTGAATCCGTACTACGCCGTATCTCTGCTCTTTCCTCCATATTAGAATGGTGTGGTTTATGTAAAAATGGCTATGGATACTTAGAGCTCAAATAACCAGTAACCTATCTATTAATGGTTTCATAAACACATTGTTTAATCACTTCAATACCTTCTGTCTCTGCACCTTCAGGGAGGAAGGTATTCTCACGAATATCCTTTTTAAATAAGAAGGAATAAATTACTGCTGATAATAAATATCGTCCGTAAATCATATCCATATGAAATCCATCTCTACATAAGGATTTCTCCCCTAATTCATAGCGAAATGGCTTTCTCTTCCTTACAGATTGTATGATATCTCCACTAGGTATTAAACGCAGTCCAGTTCGTCTCGCCGCTTCTTCATAACAATCGCTTAACTGATTATACATCTGTTGTTGATTGCAATTATATCTAGGGAACTCTCCATGATCACTATCTTGTTCATATGCCCATGTTTTTTGCAATAAACATTCTGCATCTGGAACCTTAGATTTAACATAATCTAATAATTGTTCTAAATAAGGAAAATACGTTTCTTTAATTCCACTATCATGACTTGCTTGTTGCGTTATTATATAGTCCCAATCATCTTCCATTAACATTTCATTAATTGATACATAACGTTCTGTTGATATACCATTTTCTTCATACATGTAATCTTTTGCTTCTGCTTTAACATTATTCCAGTGACGTTGTAAAGAACAACCACCTATATATAAATTAACTGCCTTTAATTCAATATCTCCAGCCTTTGCCAAATCATGAAGATAATAAAAGCTATCTTGTGTAAAACTATTTCCGATTGCTAGTACTTTAATCTCTTTCATCTCTTTATGGTTTCCTTTCTTCTTCCTATATTAATTAGGCCGACGAAACAAATTATCTCGCCGACCCAATACTGAACTTTATTAGATATAGTCTGTAACCCGTTACAGATTACTTTCTAGATCAATTCAAACGTTACATATTCTTCTGTACTACTATCTGTACCAATATAAACATGGAATTCACCAGGTTCACTACCAAAGCTCATATCAACTTTGCAGAAACGTAACATTTCTTCATTAATATTGAAGGAAATTGTTCTTTCTTCTCCTGGTTGTAATGTAACCTTTTGATAATCCTTTAATTCTTTTCTTGGACGAACTACGCTTCCGAAACAATCTCTGATATATAATTGTATAGTTTCCGTACCAGTACGATCACCAGTATTCTTAAGCGTTATACTAGCAGTGATTTGCTCATCTGCTGTCATCTGATTCTTGTTTATTCTAAGATCAGAGTAAGCGAATGTTGTATAGCTAAGTCCGTATCCAAAAGGATATAAAGGAGTGTTTGGAATATCTCTATAATTAGAACGATACATTACTACGTCTGACTTCGGATCAAAAGGTCTTCCTGTAAAGTATTCATTATAATGAACTGGAACTTGTCCCACATTGTAAGGGAAGCTCATAGGAAGTTTTCCACTTGGATTGAAGTTACCTGTAAGAGCGTTAGCGATTGCATTACCGCCTTCTGTTCCTGGCATCCATACAGTTAAGATTGCTTTTGATTTTTCTGAAACTTCACGTAAATCTAATGGTCTTCCTGTAAACAGAACAACAGCAATGTTAGGATTCACTTCATGAACAGCGCGAAGTAATCTTTGTTGTACTTCTGGAAGCAGTAAATCTGTTCTACTAGCCGCTTCACCTGACATTACTCTGTGTTCACCAATAGCAAGGATAACTTTATCCGCACCTTTTGCCGCTTCAACTGCTTCTGCAAGCATTCTCTCTTCATCTGCTTTTGAAACTTCTTTTACATGGTGCTTCGGAATCAACTTGTAATCCTCGGCTCCAAGAACTGGAGAACCTTGTGTAAATGTCATATCATATACGCCTTCATATTTAGCAAAAGCATCTGCAATAGAAACCGAATCCTCGTCTTTAGCAAGCATTGACCATGCACCATAGATTTCTTTCTCCGGTACAAAAGGTCCAATGAAAGCTACCTTCTCATCCTTCTTAAGTGGTAAGATTCCATCATTCTCAAGTAATACAAATGATTTCTCAGCAGCTTCTAATGCTGCCTTTCTATGCTCTTCACATAAGATAACTTCTTTTTCTTTAATTGGATCTGCATCCTTATATGGGTTTTCAAATAAACCTAATTTATTCTTAAGCGTTAAGATACGAAGAACTGATTCATCTAATAGACTTTCGTCAACTTTACCACTCTCAATTAAAGCAGCAAGCTCTTTACTATAGATGCCTGTCATCATATCAATGTCTACACCAGCCTTGATTGCAAGTTCTGCAGCTTGCTTACGGTCCTTTGCATAACCATGATAAATTATTTCTTCAATTGCTGTCCAGTCAGAGATTAATACTCCATCAAATCCCATCTCATCACGTAATACATCTCTCATTAACCATTCGTTCCCTGTAGCTGGAACTCCATTTAATGTATTGAACGATGTCATAACCATCTCTACGCCAGCATCTATTGCTACTTTGTAAGCTGGAAGGTAATAGCCACGTAATGTATTCTCTGATAACTCAACTGTATTATACTCTCTACCTGCTGTTGGTGCACCATATGCTGCAAAATGTTTTACACATGCAGCGATATTATATTCCTGTCCAACATCGTCACCTTGAAAACCTTCCACCATAGCTTTCGCAAAATCACCATTAAGTTTTCCATCTTCTCCTGTAGACTCCATAACACGTCCCCATCTTGCATCTCTTACAAGATCAACCATCGGGGCAAATGTTACATGTATACCAGATACCGCTGATTCTTTTGCAGCAATCTGAGCTAGACGTTTTGAAAGTTCTGGTTCAAATGTTGCTCCCTGTCCTAATGGAATTGGGAAAATTGTGCGGAATCCATTGATTACGTCAAACATAAACATTAAAGGAATATTATGTGGATGCTTCTCCATGTATGCATCTTGAATTTCCTTAAATTTCTCTGCACCTAAGAGACCTATTACTGTTCCAGCCTCCGCAATACTCTCCTCTGTAATACCATTCTCTCTAATTGGACCAGTAAGTATTGCATCATCTATATAAAACCCACTTGTCACTTGTAATAATTGGTTGACCTTTTCTGTTAGGCTCATATCTTTTACTAAATTAATTAAGTCTTGTTGATTCATCGCGCTGCCCTTTCTATGTTGCCACATAACTATAAACAAAACGTTTAACTATCTTGTATCATCTTAACCGAGCCTCTCTTCATAATAACAGACTCGTATACCTTGTGCTGACTCTTTTCTCCATTCATCATACCATGCAATAGTGATACTGCAGACAACGCCATCTCCGTAGCTGGTTGATATACTGTATCTAAAGCAGGGTTATAAAATTCTGTCATTTCAATACCATCAAAACCTACTATGGATATATCATCTGGAATCTTCTTGCCCACTGCTAGCGCTGCTTTTGCTGCTCCAATTGCTAATACATCAGAAAACGCAAAGACAGCTGTCATATCCGGATTTTTCAACATAAGCTGCTTCATCCCTTGGAATCCAACACGAAAACCAGTACCATTTACAGGTGCGCTTAAAGAAATGAGATTATCATCTAATGGAATTCCATTATCCTCTAGAGCTTTTTTATAACCTTGAAATCGCAAAATATTAGGAGTAATCACATTTCCGACATCTTTGTATAGAAACCCGATTTTTCTATGGCCCATATCGATTAGATATTGTGTTGCTTTATAAGCTTCTTTTTCATCATCAATAATTACACTAGAATATAGAGAAGGATCAACATTACCTTCTGTACTTACGGTAAGCAAAACACACGGAGTTCCCAGTTGTTTAAACTTTGCCTCTGTATACGACGAATAAGAACCACCCATAATCATAACACCACACAGATTTCTATGCATAGATTCACTAATTGCTACATCTAGCTCGTCTTTCATGTCATCAACATTTTGTATCAAAAGAGGAAATCCTCTTGAAGCCATCTCTATCTCTATTACATCAATCATTTTAGAAAAGAACGGATTGGAAATGTATTTTACAAAAAGCGCAATATTGTCCGATTGCGTCATCTTAAGATTTCTGGCATTATTATTAGGAATGTAATTATATTCATTAATTACATCCATTACCTTCTTCCGCGTTTTTTCACTAACCGATCCTGTTTGATTGATAACACGTGAAACTGTAGCAATACCTACACCCGATAATCTTGCTATGTCTGTAATCGTGATATTCGCCATTTTGTACCTCCCATTAATTAAATTTATAATCAAAATAACGGGCACACACTTGGTGTGTGTCCGTTTATTAGAAAAAGGCTGCTGTATATATTACGCAGCAGCCTTTAATAATCTCTTTAACCTATTCAGCAACTGGTGTAAAGGATGCTAGTTGAGATTTCAATTCTTCTATAACAGTGTCAATTCCCGCTTTCTTTAATTGACTTCTATATTCTTCAATTCCAGCAGCAACGTCATCTGTTTTACCTAACATAAGCTGAATACCAATTGTTGAGTTTACATTGGAGATCGCTGATAATTCAGTTGTAACCTTCGAAGAGTCAAAAGTGAATCCATTAAAAGGATTACTGATGAAGTTCTTACTCCATTCTTCTTGCTTTACATAACGGCTAGGGTGTTCTGATCTAGAAGGGATTTTGAATGCAGTGTTTGTAAATGCCCAACCAGCAAATCCACCACCATCTACAGCATCATCAAAGCCAGCTGGTTTTTCTAAATAACCATCAACGATTTGGTATTGTTGTCCTTCTATACCGTATTGGAATAATCTATAGTAAGATTCATCTGTCATTAATTTTTCAATTACCATTAATGCTCTCTCAGGATATTTTGAGTTTGTATTAATAACAGTCATATCTTGAGCTGGTGAGTTTTGCATAACTTTGTTATTATCTTCTGCGAAGTACCAAGCATCCATATCTTGATTTTCTAATTGACCATGGATTGCTGTGAAGTTACCAGTCCAGTCACCCATATGTGTAATGTAAGCGCTACTTTGAAGGTTCTTATACATCTCTTTATCACCTGTTTGAGCTGATAAGATATCTGTAGGCCAGTAACCTTTTGCTTCCCACTCATCAAGCATAGTAACAAATGTAGCAAACTCGTCAGTAAATGCTGGATGGATGATCTCGTTAACGTTATTGTAATCCTCTGTTACAAGAAACATTTCTGACTCTGCAATACCTGGTGCTACTACCCAGTTTCCAGTAGACTCTACTAACATTCTGTAGAAATCCATTGAAACTTCTGAATTACCATTGAAAGGATATATACCATGAGCTACAGATGCATCAGCATATGCGATTAAAGAATCTAAATCTGTAACTTCATCAATTCCCCAAGCTTTACAGTTTGCTTTGTTATACACAAAACCATTTGCTGAATATCCTGCTCCTAGTGAAGGAACACCAAAGATACCATCACCTGACTTTGCAGCAGTCCAACTTGAATCTGGAATAGCAGCTTTTAGTGTTGGTGCATATTTTTCCAACAATCCTGAAATATCAGTTAAAGAACCTTGTTTTGCTAATGTATAATATGGTACAGGTGCATTTACAGAAGCATATGCCATATCAAAACTTTCACCTGAAGCCCATAATAGAGGGTATTTTGTAGAAACATCGCCCCAATCAATATACTTTATCTCAATTGAAGTGTTGATATCTTCTGTAAGCTTACGGTTAATTTCAGCTAGAATCTCATCATTTTTCACTCCTGGTGAACCATATAGATACATTGAAAGAGTTACATGTTTTGATAAATCCAAGTCATCAGCGGAAGCTTCGCTAGAAGTCGAATCCCCTTTTGAACCATTTGATGATGTGACATTCTTTTCCCCTTTTGCACATCCAGTTAGTAACGCGGTTGCCATAGCAACACATAAAACACTACTAATTACTTTTTTTAATTTCATAGTTTTTCCTCCTATATTTTATAGGTCTTAGCATTAAATGTAAAGCCTATAATATCATTTTTGATAATTTTTGCTAACCTTTTACGGAACCTACAGTTAATCCACTTACAAAAAATCTTTGTACGAATGGATATAATAAGATAATAGGTCCTGTTGCAAGTACCGCTGTCGCCATCTTAACTGACTGTGTTGGTACCGAAGCAGCATCAATTACATGTCCCAAACTTGTAAGGGAATCAATACTTGTTTGGTTAACCATCTTTTGCAGAAAATACTGCAATGGATATTTTGTAGCTGTGTCAATATATAAACTTGCATTATACCACTCATTCCAATAACCTAACGCAAGGAATAGTCCTATTGTAGCAAGGGAAGGAAGTGCAAGAGGCATAAACACCCTTATATATATCTTAAATGGTCCCGCTCCATCCATCGTCGCAGATTCATATAATTCATCTGGAATTGACTTCATGAAGTTTCTCATAAGGAATATAGACCATGCACTAACAAGACCCGGCAGTATAAGTGCCCAGATGTTGTCTTTTAAGTTTAGGTATCTAACATAAAGGATATATGTCGGTACCAATCCACCACTGAAAAGTGTAGTGAAATATATGAAAAAGGAAAAGAAGTTGCGGTATTTAAAATCTTTACGATTCAATACATAACCTGCCATTGACATGATAAACAATCCAATTGCAGTTCCAACAATAGTAATTGTTATAGTTACTCGGTATGCACTCAACAGCTTCGTAGGATTATCTAATAGATAACGGTATGCTGACATACTCCAGTTTTTTGGAAAGAGTTTATAGCCCTCTGCAACAATTTCTCTTTCAGTCATGAAAGACGACGTTATCATCAATGCGAAAGGAAACAAGCATAGGATTGCAAAAACTGCTATACACAAATAACAAACAAGCATTAAAGTTCTATTACTTTTTCCCATTTTGATATTTGAATTACTTTGTCCACTTTGTTTTTTCTTCATTTTCTACCACCTTTACTAGAATAACGCACTATCCGGTTCAATTTTACGGACAATCCAGTTAATACCGAGTACAAGTATCAATCCAAACACAGACTGATAAAGACCAACGGCAGCACTCGACGAGAAATTAAACGATCCAACTAAACTTCGGTAAACATAAGTATCAATTACGTCAGTAGAATGATACAAAATAGAGTTGGTACCGATCAGATTATAGAATAGATCGAAGGAACCTCTTAAAATTCCACCTAAACCGAATAACATCAATAAGATGAATGTTGGTTTCATAAGCGGTAGCGTTATAAGCTTAATTCTTTGGAAACGGCTTGCTCCATCAATGTACGACGCTTCGTAAATTTCACTACTGATACCAGTTATAGTAGCCATATAAACAATCATTCCGTAACCTGTAGTTTTCCAGATGTAGAAAAATACAATTATGAATTTCCATACCCAAGGTGTTGAGTAAAAGGAAAATCTCTCACCGCCAAAATTAACAAGTATGGAATTAATAAAACCATTGTCAAAGTTAAAGAAATTATATGCGAATACACCAACCACTACATATGAGATAAAGTGTGGAAGTAAAATAACTGATTGCGAAACTTTCTTAAATCTCTTTCTTGTTATCTCAGAAAGCATTATCGCAAGTGTGATTTGAATTGTATGACTTAAAACTAAAAACACTACATTATAAAGCAGCGTATTTTTTGTAATCCTTAATAAGTCACCATTCTTAATTAAAAACTCAAAATTCTTAAAACCTACAAAATCACTACCAAAGATACCTTGGTTTGGGTTATAATTTACGAATGCTACATATGCACCTGGCATCGTAACATAGGAAAAAATAATGAAATAAACAATTGCGGGTAATAGCATTAAAAATAATACCCAATTCCTTCGTATTTCTTTTCCGAAAGCATGAAAACCTTGTTTTGTCTTCAATATATCCCTCCGTTCCTTCCTCTTTTTAAATTGTTTTTTGAAATTGGAAACGTTTTTATTCGTTTTGATAGATTTATCATAAATTATACTTGCGATTTTGTCAATATGTTATTTATATTAAAATAAAAAGATTTTTTTTATACATATTGCATAACTTTATTCGCTTGGTATTATATTGCATTTAATTTTCCATAATTTTATATATAATTTTTTTTGTAGTTTTCATTAAATTCATTGACTTATTATCACTTTTCTTATATACTTTGAATGAAATTGGAAATGTTTTCACCCGTTTTCATTTAAGGAGGAAATCATATGACACACAAAAACACGCCCACTCCTATCACGCTAAAAAACAGTAACAGTACATTTTCTTTCTTAGCTAGTGGAGATACTTTCGAATGGATTCACGATTCAGTAATGATAAATGATTTTCATGGAACCAATACTGATGGATCTTCTAACAACATATACCTTCGTATATATGAAGAAAACTCCATTCAATCTTACCCATTAATTGGTGTTCATTCTAATAGTACAATAGAAGCAAGCGACACAACCCTTCGTTTTACCGGTACTGCAAAGGACATTAAATACACTGTTACATTCCGCCTCACTCCATTTGGAATCTGGTTCTGGGATATCTCTCTTTCAGGAGAATGTCAAAAAGCAGATGTTGTATATTCACAAGATATTGGCGTTGCGTCGGCAGGAAGTGTTGCATCAAACGAACTATATACGGCACAATACCTAGGACACAGTGTTTTCGAAGGTAATAACGGCTACGTCATCTGTTCTAGACAGAACATGAGCCAAGGAGGTTCGAATCCATACTTACAACAAGGTAGTATTAATATTAATACAAATGCTTACTCAACAGATGGAACTCAGTTCTTCGGATTATCTTATAAAAAGACTAATGTTCCCGAAGCACTAAGCGGTAATCTACCTAATGTAAATAAACAGTATGAACTTTCACACATTGCACTACAGACTGAAACTTTCTCCGTTAATGGAAATAAAGAATTTTCATTCTACGGCATATGCAAAGCAGACCATCCAGAAGCAATAAAGAAAATCGAATACTTACAAGAAATAAATGATGCGTATTCATATAACACTACAGAAGAGTTTGCTACTTCGCCAGTACCTACTCCTATAATTGGTGCCCCTTTTGCTTCTCCAGAATGGAATATGCAACAAATTAACGAACAGTTCCCCAACCGTCGTTTAGAAGAGATAGATAAAAACACTTTATATTCATTCTTTACCCCATCAAACGGGCATGTAGTATTACAATCCAAAGAATTAGTTTCCGAGCGCCCTCACGGACACATTCTTATGACTAATTTTGATATGACAAAAGTTCCAACTGGTGTTGTTAGTTCCACTAACTACATGTATGGTGTATTCAACAGTCAATTCGTAGTTGGAAATACAACAAACAATAAGCTTCTTTCTAACCACAGAGGTCTTTTAAACGTTCAAAAAAATAGTGGTCAACGTATCTTTGTTAAGATTGATAATACGTATCGCCAACTTACTTTGCCTGCAGCATATGAGATGGAGGTATCCGGTAGCACTTGGTACTATCAAATCGAAGATGATATCTTAGTAGTTTCATCCTTCGCTACATTTGACCGTCCTGAAATGGTTTTACAGGTACGTTCTACTACAGGTAAATCCTATGACTTTATTGTTTCCAACCAAATCACAGCTGGACCAGATGAAGTAGGACAAAGCTTTGAACTAGAACAAGAAGATTCTATGCTAATTATTAAACCTTCAAAGGATTGCTATACAAGATCATATTATCCAGATTTAAACTTCCGTATTCGTATTCCTGAAGGCAGCCAAGTATCTGACGATCGAGTTTTCTACGATAACTTTACTACGGATCCATCAATCATAACTATTAACATCAATCAAAAATCTGATTTTGAGATAGTTTTACAAGGTTCCGAAAACAACGATGCACCAGCTTTTGAAGATTCTTATGATTTCAACACACATAAAGCAGCTTATGAAGTATACTACAACGAACTGGCTAGTAATTTCAAACTAAGCACTGCTGACACGAATACTATAACAGCAGATAAACTAAATGCAACAATACGTTGGTATTCTCACGACGCTCTAATACATTTTGCTTCTCCACATGGTTTAGAACAATCCGGAGGAGCTGCTTGGGGTACACGTGATGTATGCCAAGGACCTGTAGAATTCTTCTTAACAACAGGACATAATTCTATGGTTCGTGACATTCTAGTGCACTTGTTTGCTCATCAAATAGACGAAGTATTTGAATGGCCACAATGGTTTATGTTCGATCGATATCCAATCCACCAAGAAGATTGCCACGGAGACGTTGTATTCTGGCCTTTAAAAGCCATAAGTGACTATATTAATATATCTGGTGATACTACAATCTTAGATGAGGTCGTAGATTATCGTAGCGGTTCTAAAGGCACTCCTGTAGGAAAATCCGAATCTATATTAGAACATATCAAACGAGCTGTTGAAACAATTCGTAAACGTTTCTTACCAGGTACTTCATTAATCTCTTACGCAGGTGGTGACTGGGATGATACATTACAGCCTGCTAGCAAGCAATTAAAAGATAATTTAGTTAGTGCTTGGACACAGGCACTCGCACAACAAACACTCGGTTTATTAAGCAATTCTGTTACTACAAAAGATGAAGTTTTTTCAAAGGAACTTAGCCAGATGGCAACAGATATCAAAGAATCCTTCTATCGTTATTTAATTAAGGATGGCGTTATTGCTGGTTTCCTATATCGTGAAGCAGACGGCACTTCAAAGGTTATGTTACATCCAGATGATACAGAAACCTCAATCCAATATAGACTTTTACCTTTAACAAGAAGTATTATTGCGGAACTAGCCAACCCTGAATTAGCTGCTATTAACGTTGATATCATCGACAAATACCTCGCTTGTCCTGACGGCATACGTCTAATGGATCATCCAGCAAGTTACGAGGGGGGTATCAGTAAGATATTCTTACGTGCTGAACAAGCAGCGAACATCGGAAGAGAAATTAGTTTACAGTATGTTCACGCACATATTCGTTACATTGAAGCAATGGCTACACTCGGGAAAGCAGATAAAGCTTGGAAAGCTCTTATGCAAATCAATCCTATCCTCATTACCGAATCCGTACCAAACGCATTAACACGTCAAAGTAATGTTTACTTCAGCAGTTCAGAAGGTTGCTATAATGACCGTTACGAATATGCAGCTAACTTTAACAAGTTAAGAGATGGTTCCATCGCTGTAAAAGGTGGTTGGAGATTATACTCAAGCGGTCCTGGAATTTATCTTAGAAGAGTTATTGCCAATTTACTTGGTATTCGTTTTACTAATGACTCACTTATTATCGACCCAGTAATCGATAGCGAATTAAACGGGCTAAACTTCACTTATACATGCTTCGGAAAGACAGTTACTTTTGTATATCATACAAACAGCCAAGCAGATACTCCTTGTATAAAAATCAATAACGAAGTTGTAACTTCAGAACCATATAACAATAGTTACCGTAATGGTGGAGTAACAATCGCAAAAGATGTTTTCCTAAAGGCAACAGAGTCAAATAACGAAATTCACATTTTTCTTTAATCTATTAATAAAATAACTTGTTTACACATCACAAAAGGCTGTACAAAATAATTTGTACAGCCTTTTCTATCAAATAAATTCTTAACCGTTCAATTACCTAGTTCTCTAAACTCTTACTCATCTATATCTACACAAACCGGATAGTGATCAGACAGATATACTCCCGCTTCGCATTCCGTCCACATCGTACACCCAGAACATGTAACCCCATCTGTAACTACAATATAATCAATCTTTTCAGCTGGCTGCATTCTTCCATAATCATGGAAGGTTCCATCAATATCAGATGTAAGATCTGATAAACCACCCTCTTCACTCATCATACGGATTTCTTTCGCATCTGGATACGCATTAAAGTCACCCATAAGAATCATCTCAACCTTGCCATATCCTGCACGCTGTTTTGTCTCTTCTACAGCCTTCATATGCTTTAGAATCTGTTGCATTCCAAGTACTCTAGCTTCACTCGCTTCATGGTCAAGATGCGTGTTAATAACATAGTAAAAACGATTTGACTTAAGATCTTGTAAAAACAATGTTGTGCAAGTCCTAGGACAAAAACTTTGTATCTCGTATCTTGAACCTGGAACTTCTGGAGTTTCTGACATCCAAAATGTATCCATGGATATCAATTGGAATCTGTCTTTTCTAAACGCCACACACATCTGCTCATTCTCTAGCTTTGCATCTCTACCACAACCCAATATGTAATACTCGTTTAAATTATCTCTTAGCCATTCTGCTACATGAGGTAACACCTCTTGAAATCCAATAATATCAGGTTTCTCTTGTTTTAATTTTTTCAAGATAAGAGGCTTACGAAATTGAAACGAATTCTCTTCATCTTGATTATAATCACATCGTATATTAAATGTAACAACTCTCATTTTTACTTTCCTCCATTGTAATAATTCTGGTAGCATGCACCTCTCTTATTATACTATTTCTCAGCACGATATTCTATACTTTTGGCATAAAACTTTACCTATAACAAAAAAGAATACAAGTTCTCCTATAATCGAGTAGGAGGGAAATTCAACTAAATTTCCCGACCTCTCACACCACCGTGCGTACCGTTCGGTACACGGCGGTTCAATCAACTTAACCTGAAAC
>JAHAJA010000064.1 GCA_018372435.1 Clostridiales bacterium
AGTTCCGAAGTAGAACACATATAGGAAGAAAATCAAGCGACGCGAAGCGGCATTTGATTTTACCCTATAAGTTAGCGAAAGAACGAAGTTCTAGAGCTATAGGTTACATTATACGAAGTTTTAATATAAAAAACAAGTTATTAGTAAAAGGGGAAGATTATGATCTCTTTACATGTAGTAGATGTGAAATCATTCATGAATCACCTGTTGATTCAGACTGTCTTTGATAATTTTTTATTATCAGAATTAGAAATTACTACCTATAATCAATTTAAGATTAATGGTAAATTGAATAGCGGTTGGTACGACGAGGAAGAGAAGGAAGCTCTAGAAGAGCGACAGTATTCTACTTGGGCTGAAATTAAACCCATTGCTTTTTCTCTTATGAAGGGAAAGAAAGTACCAGCTATGTTTAAAATTGTACTTATCCTATCACCAGCAAACACGAAGAAGATTATTGAGAAGGCTTTACCGAATTTTGATTTGTCTCAAGTGGGTTCTCTCTATCTTAATATCCGTTATGAGAACGGAAGTTTACATCTAGTCACAGGGGTATCCATGAAGGTATTTACAATGGATAAAACGGTAGAACAGGAATGGGATAGCAATATGAAGCGCTTCTTGAAACATTTTGAGATTGTGTTTGAAGAAGTTTAAAGAAGGAAATAATTGTTAAGGAACATACTTATTAGCACTCGTTTAAGATGAGTGCTAATTTTTTCTTGACTTTTGATTTCACTCGTATTAATATTAGTATCAGTAAGTGACATAGAGTCATTTTTAGTTTGAAAATAATCAAAGGAGAGATTGTAATGAGTAGAGAACAAGGAAGCTTATCAATTAATTCAGAAAATATATTTCCAATCATTAAAAAATGGTTGTATTCTGACCATGACATCTTCTATAGAGAGTTAATATCAAATGGTTGTGATGCAATCACAAAATTAAAAAAATTATCCATAATGGGTGAATACGAAGAAGTAGATGGTGAAAAGTATCGTCTTGACGTAATCGTTAGTCCGGAAAACAAAACAATTAAAATTATTGATAATGGTATTGGTATGACTGTTGATGAGGTAAAACAATACATTAATCAAATCGCTTTCTCTGGTGCAGAAGCATTCTTAGCACAATATAAGGATAAAACAAACGAAGAACAAATCATCGGACACTTCGGTTTAGGTTTCTATTCTGCATTCATGGTAGCAGACAGAGTTACGATTGATACACTATCATATAAGCCAGGTTCAACAAGTGTTCATTGGGAATCTGAGGGTGGTACTGAATTCGAGATGTCTGAAGGTGAAAAAGAGACAAGAGGTACTGAAATCACACTTTACTTAAATGAAGATAGCTATGAATTCTCTAACGAATATCGTGCGAAGGAAGTAATTCAGAAATACTGTTCTTTCATGCCAGTAGAAATCTACTTCACTAACGCAGATGCCCCTATTGAAGAGAAAAAGGAAGAAGAAAAAGAAGAAATAATCGACGCTGAAGTAGATGCAGATGGTAATGCAGTAGAAAATTCTGATGCAGATGATACAGAAGCAAATGAAGAAGAAAAAGTAGAGGATAAAGGACCAAAGCCTCTTAATAACCCAACTCCATTATGGACAAAACATCCGAATGATTGTACAGAAGAAGAATATAAAGAATTTTACCGCAATGTATTCCATGATTTCAAAGAACCATTATTCTGGATTCACTTAAACATGGATTATCCATTTAACTTAAAGGGAATCTTATACTTCCCTAAAATTAATACAGAATATGATTCTGTTGAGGGTACAATCAAACTATATAATAACCAGGTATTTATCGCTGATAACATCAAAGAAGTTATTCCAGAGTTCCTAATGTTATTAAAAGGTGTTATTGATTGTCCAGATCTACCACTTAACGTATCAAGAAGTGCATTACAAAACGATGGTTTTGTTAAGAAAATCTCTGAGTACATCACAAAGAAAGTTGCAGATAAACTTTCTGGCATGTACAAAGTTGAAAAAGAATCTTATGAAAAATACTGGGATGATATTAGCCCATTCATCAAATATGGTTGCTTAAAAGATGAAAAATTCCGTGATAAGATGAAAGATTTTATCATCTTCAAGAACTTAGAAGGTAAATATATTACATTACCAGACTATGCAGAAGCAAACAAAGAAAAAGCAAATGATAAGATCTATTATGCAACTGACTTACAACAACAAAGTCAATACATTAATATGTTCAAAGAAGCTGGAATTGATGCGCTTGTATTAACTCACAACATTGATCAACCATTCATCTCTCAATTAGAACAACAAGATGATAAACTTCATTTCCAAAGAATTGATGCAGATCTTACTGACAGTTTCAAAGAAGAAGTAGCAGAAGGTGAAGAAGCTGATAAGTTAAAGGAAAAGACAGATGCTCTTACTGAGTTATTCAGAAAAGTCCTTAACAAAGAAAAACTTGAAGTTAAAGTTGAAAAGTTAAAGAATGAAAATGTTTCTTCTATGGTAACTCTTTCAGAAGAGAGTCGTAGAATGCAAGATATGATGAAGATGTACAATATGTATGGAATGGACCCTGGTATGTTTGGCACTAGTGAGACATTAGTTCTTAATGCAAACAATAAGTTAGTACAATATATCTTCGAACACAAAGACGAGGATGTATCAATCTTCTGTGAACAATTATATGATTTAGCTTTATTAAGCCATAAACCATTAGAAGCAGAAGCTATGACAAAATTCATTAGTAGAAGTAATGAAATTATGTTAAAGATGGCAAAATAATTTAGCCTGAATATAAAAGATATGGTACCCCGTAAGGTATGTTTAAAATAATACTTTATGGGGTATTCTATATTATAGAACGCTAACTGAAAGGTTACATAGAATGTTCTTATTATAAATATAGTTTTAATTGACCAATATAAGAATATATGCTATTATATATAGTAATTAAAACTACATAATAAAGTATGATATTGCTTTAGATTGTTGTGTATTTGGTTACTGTATTTAGGAGGAACGACGATGAGTTATAAAATTATTGGTGATAGTTGTACAGACTTAACAGAAGAATTAAAAAAAGACAGCAATATTCAAATAGTGCCTTTATGTATTGATATAGATGGATATTTAATTACAGATGATGAATCATTTGACCAGAAAGATTTTCTAAAAAGAATGTCAGAAAGCCCAAATTGTCCAAAATCTTCTTGTCCTTCGCCAGATGCATATATGAAAGCCTTTGATGGCCCAGAAGATCATGTATACGTTGTTACATTATCTTCAAAATTAAGCGGTTCCTATGATAGTGCTATGTTAGCAAAGCGTTTATATCTTGAAGAAAATCCAGATAAGCAAATTGAAATATTCGATTCCAGATCAGCTTCTGTTGGACAAACTTTAATAGCTCTAAAAACTAAACAATTAGAAGAAGAAGGCAAGAGTTTCGAAGAAGTAGTTCGTGAAACTAGTGAATTCCGTGATAATATGAGTACAAAGTTTGTATTAGAATCCTTAGAAACATTGAGAAAAAATGGACGACTTAGTAATATTAAAGCGATTCTAGCTAGCGCACTTAATATTAAACCAGTAATGCGAGGCACGGAAGATGGATCAATTGAGAAAGTTGATCAAGCAAGGGGGATTAATAAGACTTTATTATTAATGGCAGACCTAATCAAGAAAGATGCAACCAATATCGCAAATCGCACACTTGCAATCGCACATTGCAACAATTATGAGAGAGCAGTCTTTGTTAAAGATGAAATTATGAAACGTGTACCATTCAAAGATTTCTTTATCTGTGATACCTCAGGAATTAGTTCTCTATATGCAAATGACGGAGGTATAATTGTTAGTTATTAATTGAAGAGTTGTCCCGAGGCACCTCGTCTTATCAAAAAGGCAACCGCAATTATCCTAGTAGATAAGTATAAAAATAATGTGAATGCATCTTAAAATCAGACCTAGATAGGGCGTTAACCCGCCACGTCTCAGGTCTATTTTTTTACCCAGTAAGCGCTTTTCTTCTTGTTTTCAGACCTGACGACGCATAGCTTCTAACAATTCAACACTTTTTATAGCATATGGAATAAAATGATAATTATTGTGTAATTAAATCAAATTGCGATAGTTTTTTACTTGCAATTCTAACGAGTGTTAGGTATAATGTGTCTAACAGTTGTTAGATGAAAGCTGGAGGAGTAGAATGCAAGAAAAGAATAATACAAAAGAGATGATAGAAGATGTCGCGTTAGAATTATTTTCAAAAAAAGGGTACAAGGCTGTATCGATAAGAGACATCGGTAAACAAGTCGGAATTAAAGAAAGTTCAATATATTATCATTTTTTGAATAAGCAGGCAATTATGGATTCACTGCTACAAAAAGTTGATATTCTTATCGAAAAAATGAAAGCTGGTTTTGATATAGAGTTCGCTAAGTTGGATACAATTACAGAAAAAGCATTTTGTGAAGTTGCCATCGGTTTGTTGAAAAATTATCTATTAAACCCGTATGTTAATAAGCTTTTATCGGTTTTGACAATTGAACAGATGTCTGAGAAGAAGGCTTATGAAATATACCAACGACTTGTATTCGAATTGCCGCTATTACAGCAGGAGCAGGTTTTTAAAGAGATGATTGAAAGCGGTTATGTAAAACCAAATAACCCAACAGTGTTAGCACATGAATATTATGCTGTTATCTACTTTGCATTTCAAAAGAACTGTGTCGGCTGTGAAGTGACAGATGAAAAAATAAATATAGCATGCGAAGAAATTCGTATCAATATGGGTGATATTTTTAGAAAGATGAGGGAGTGATATGATGAATGCATATCGGAGTAAAAAGTCCGCTGATAAAATAGTAAGTACATATGATGAACTATTAAAACAATGGGATGTGCCGATGAAAGAATTGATGGTGCCTACTACGTATGGCTCGACGCATGTTATTATTTCAGGAAAAGAGGAGGGAAAACCTCTTCTTATGTTTCATGGCGTAGGTGACGATTCGGCCTTGATGTGGATATATAATGCAAAAGCACTTGGAGAATCTTATAGATTATATGCGATAGATACGATTGGCGGACCTGGAAAAAGTTTAATGGGTGAAAAGTATAATACGAGTTATGATGATGTTATATGGATTGATGAAATAAAGAACTATTTTAACTTAGAAAAGTCATCAATAGTAGGCGTTTCCCATGGGGGATATTTGGTTCAGCTATATACATTGTATAGGCAGGAGAAAATAGATAAAGCAATTTGCCTTTCAGCTTCCGTACCTATTGATGGTAGCGGAAGTTATATGAAGACTATGATGAAAATATTTTTACCTGAGGCATTATTTCCCACCAAAAGAAATGTTATGAAACTTCTAAGAAAGCTTTCGGGGAATCATGTTGAGGTATTCACTGATAATACTATTATACTAGAGCATTATCAATGGTTATTAAAAGGATTTAATAATATGGCAATGAGATATCATAAGGTTCGTATGTTTACAGAGGAAGAAGTAGAGCAAATTAAGGATAAAGTATATTACCTTGTTGGCCTTGAAGACCCTTTTCAGAAATTAGGAGGTGCAGCATTATTAAGGAAATATGGTATGAATGTAAAATTTTACAATGGTGTTGGGCATGGCATTAATCACGAGATTGCGGATGAAATAAATAACATAGTAATTCGAATTATGGAAGGGCAGTTTATGCATATGGGGTTTCATGATGTTTCACCAAATACTATATAGTGTTCGAGTAATTTGATATTTTGATAACTTGTGCAGTCGATTTTGTCTTTTTACAGGAATTGCTTTCTAATAGGGTAACCCAAATTATTTGGCTTCATATAATACATTATGAACGTAGGTATCCACCTGATAGACAGGAGGTCAAATATGAGGGAACTACTAAAAATAGAGAACTTAAGTTATTCTTACCACACACTGTCGGGTGAGACAACAGCATTAACGGATGTTAATTTTTCCGTTTCTGAGGGTGAATTTGTAGCGATTGTTGGGCCAAGTGGTTGCGGAAAATCAACAATGCTATCGCTAATTGCTGGACTTATTACTCCGAGTAGTGGAAATATCTATATAAATGGAAAAGAAGCCAAGACTTCAGGAAAGAACATTGGATATATGCTGCAAAAAGATCATTTACTTGAGTGGAGATCCACTTTAAAGAACCTAACTCTAGGTCTTGAGATTCAGCACAAATTAACAGAAGAAAGCTATGTAATTATTAATAAGATGTTAGATACGTATGGATTAATCACTTTTCGCGATTCAAAACCATCACAATTATCGGGAGGAATGAGACAACGTGCAGCATTAATCCGTACCTTATTATTGGAACCAGATATCTTATTACTTGATGAACCATTCTCGGCACTTGATTACCAAACGCGTCTTGAAGTTTCCGACGATATATGGGGTATCATTCGTAAAGAAAAGAAAACAGCAGTATTGATTACACACGACATAGCAGAAGCAGTAAGTATGGCTGATCGAATTATAATCTTAACAGATAGACCGGCTACGGTGAAAACAATTATAGATGTTAAGTTAACTGTGGAAGGGGAGAGAACACCTTTTGCGGCAAGAAGTGCACCTCAGTTTAAAGACTACTTCAACTTAATATGGAAGGAGTTGAATCAGCATGAGGACATTACGAAGCTTAGAGCGTAGTTACAAAAAAAGCTCCGATATGGTATCCTCTGCACAGCGTGCATATGTGTCAGCATATATTACTAAAATGAAACGAGTTCGTTTGGCCCAAATATTAATACTAGTTATATTCCTTGGTGTGTGGGAGTCAGCTACCAGGGTCGGTATTATTGACCCATTTGTATTCAGTAGCCCTAGTCGTGTTATCGAATGTATCTATACGATGGGGGTAGATGGAAGTTTGTTTCGGCATATAGGAATAACTTTATTGGAAACATTTATTAGTTTTACGTTAGTTATCATATTAGGTCTTTTAATAGCGATTATACTTTGGTGGAATGATAGTGTTTCCAAAGTATTAGAGCCATATCTCGTTATTCTCAATAGTTTACCTAAATCAGCATTAGCTCCAGTGTTTATTGTTTGGTTGGGTAATAATATGAAGACAATAATTATTGCTGCAATATCTGTAGCTGTATTTGGTAGTATTATAACCTTATATACTGATTTCAAAGAAGTGGAAGAGGATAAGATTAAATTAATTCAAACACTTGGAGGAACGAAAAAGGATATTTTGTTCCGAGTAGTTATACCAAGTAATATTCCGTCAATTATTAGTGTTATGAAAGTAAATATTGGTTTATCATTAGTCGGAGTTATTATTGGAGAATTCTTAGCTGCTAAGGCTGGCCTTGGATATCTAATTATATATGGTAGTCAAGTTTTCAAGCTAGACTATGTAATCATGAGTATTGTTATTCTATGCACGGTAGCAGCTTTATTATATAAAATATTAGGTTATTTTGAAAAAAAATATAGTGGATCGTGTTAATCTTTGTTGAAAAACTCACTTATACTTAGTAAAATAAGGATAGGTGAGTTTTCATATTATAGAAAGGGTTGCAGATAAACGGATATCTAGCATACTACATATTGTAAGGAAGCTATCAGGGGGATATTTGCGTTTTCGAGGGTGTGAAAAATGCGTAGAAATTTAACAGTATATGATATTGCAGCTGAGGCGGGGGTATCAGTTGCTACCGTATCACGAGTTCTTAATAACAATGATAAGGTAGCAGAAAACACGAGGTATAAGATTCAAAGTATTATTGATAAGTATGACTTCAAACCGAATGAAGTAGCTAGAAGTTTGTTCAAGAATGAAACAAAGCTTATCGGGTGTATACTACCGGATATTACAAACCCGTATTATTCTACTGTGTTATTAGAAGCAGAGAAGTATGCACTTATGAATGGATACACCATGATGATTTGTAATACTAGGGGGGATTCCGATAACTATGCTATGTATCTTCAAACATTAGTTGAGAGGCAAGTGACTGGGATTATCTACATGGGTGGTGAAAGTGTCGAAACAATGCAGTTACACCAATTACTTAAGAAATATGAGGATCGTTTACCCATTGTGATGATTAATTGGAGCATGCGAGATATTAATTGCTTCTGCGTACAAAGTGATGAAGAACAAGGCTTTTTGATGATACTTGATCAAATTGCGAAAGAAGGTTATAGAGATGTTGCCTTATTAGCAGGAAAGCGCGGCGTTATGCCGACAGAATTAAAAGTTAGTTTATATCAAGAAGCTGTACATAAAGGGATCTTTAATGATCATGAAGAGTATTTAATTGATGGTGAGTTCTCAGTAGAATCTGGTATGAAGGCAATGAATCAATTATTAAGCCTACCAGTTAGACCAGAAGTAGTTATTGGTATTAACGATATCATTGCAGTCGGAATACTGAATTCGTGTCACATGCATAAACTATCGGTGCCAGAGGATATCAAAATTGTTGGATTTGATAACATTAATTTATCCAGTGTTGTATATCCTTCCATAACAACAATGGGACATGATTATGAGAATTTAGCACGTAAAGCTGTAGACTTAATTATTGATAAAACTGCATTAGTAAAGAGTGAAAGAATATTTACATTTCCGATGGAATACATTTGTAGGGAATCTTTTTAATTTTTTGAGTTTTTAGAAAAAATAGAAAAAATACTTGAAAATATGAAGTGAAAGTATTATTATATTCATATGTTGCTGGAATAGCTCAGTTGGTAGAGCACTTCACTCGTAATGAAGGGGTCGAGGGTTCAAGTCCCTTTTTCAGCTCTATGAAAACCTTGTATTTACAGGCATTTTGGAATATGGAAGAAGAAAAGGTCGCTCGTGAGAGCGGCCTTTTTTGCGGTTTGCCCGACATGGGCAAACTCTAACGGGTGAATGTCCCGAGTGTACCTAGGCAATGGGAAACACATAGCTGAACAGCAAGGGTGTCT
>JAHAJA010000065.1 GCA_018372435.1 Clostridiales bacterium
AAGCCCCCCTCAAGATAAGATATCCCATAGCACAAGCTAGTAAGACCCCTGAAAGACGATCAGGTTGATAGGACAGAGATGGAAGTGTGGTAACACATGTAGTTGACTGTTACTAATAGGTCGAGGGCTTAACCAAAAGAATGACTGACTAAAGAGTAAAAATGCTCTAATTCAATGTGTAGTTTTGAAAGTACAATAAAAGTTAATTATATTAACTTCACTTATGTGCTTTATGGCCTAGTGGCTCAGTTGGTTAGAGCGCCGCCCTGTCACGGCGGAGGTCGAGGGTTCGAGTCCCTTCTGGGTCGTCACATTTAAATAATGTGTGTGATAATTATATATACATATTATAAACGTAATGTTTATAATATCCCATGGGATCATAGCTCAGCTGGGAGAGCACCTGCCTTACAAGCAGGGGGTCACAGGTTCGAGCCCTGTTGGTCCCATTGACGCCGACGTGGCTCAATTGGCAGAGCAGCTGACTTGTAATCAGCAGGTTATCGGTTCAAGTCCGATCGTCGGCTCTACTTCAAAGAGTTATCTTAGGAGTTAATATGGAAGGGTTCCCGAGTGGCCAAAGGGGGCAGACTGTAAATCTGTTAGCTACGCTTTCGAAGGTTCGAATCCTTCTCCTTCCATTAGCAATTTCAAATTGCTTATATAAATTAATATAGTGTAATTATTGTCGCGGGGTGGAGCAGTCTGGAAGCTCGTCGGGCTCATAACCCGAAGGTCGTAGGTTCAAATCCTGCCCCCGCAATCTGAAAACTAAATGTTTTCTATGCCCAGATAGCTCAGTCGGTAGAGCAGAGGACTGAAAATCCTCGTGTCGCTGGTTCGATTCCGGCTCTGGGCATTTGTTATGGACAAACATAGCAAGATGAACTAAATATTATGGGATATTAGCTCAGTTGGTAGAGCACTTGACTTTTAATCAAGTTGTCCGGGGTTCGAACCCCCGATGTCTCATTAAATAGAAAGTAGAAGTGTTAAGTAATTGACACTTCTATTTTTTTTGCTATTTATAATGAATTGTTTATTAGAGAATTATAATGTACTACAATTAATGTATCACCACAAGTTAGATTTTAGATTTATGTTTTATTATTAAACAGTAAAAACTTAAGAGAGTTGAAAGAGATTGAAAAATAGAAAGAGCATCCTATTGTGAAGCGGGATATGTTTACAGCAACTTTTTATGATCTGAGGACAATTTACGAAGTCGTGACGTAATAGTTAATTTCATAGAAAAATTTAGTTGTGAATTAACGTATCTATCGAAAGTGCGCATTCAGTTGGAAATATGCATTTGGATTAAGAGAAGATAGTAAAGTTGTTATGAATTGACTTAGAATATTACATTTAGTAAAACATAAAAGCATTGACATATTTATGGTTGTAAGTTTAATATAGAAAATATATACTATATAAATATGTATGTAGTGTAGTACGTAGTATAGAAGTATGTAATATGCATGTATATACTACGTAGGTACGTAGTATGGGAGTATATATTGGTATGTAAGTAGAATGAGGTATGTAAGTATATACTATGTAAATATGAAGTATGGAAGTATTAAAATATAAGTATAATTATGGACAGTAACAATAGGAAAGTAAATTTAAATGAGCATAAGATTAAGAAAGGAGCCATGCGTTGCCTTGTTTCAATTGTAAAGGCCAGTGTTGTAGTTACGATATGCATGGAATGAAAGATGAGATTAGGATTTATAGGTTGTGGAAACATGGCAAATGCTATGTTAGGTGGTATTATCAAGAATAATATTATTGCAAGCAGTGATATTTTTTGTTCAGATTTAAATCAGGTGTCTTTAGAGGTAGCTAAGGATACACTTGGTATTAATGTTACAAAAGATAATAGGGAGGTAGTTGAGCAATCAGATATCATTGTTCTTTCTGTTAAACCACAGTTTTATAGCAGTGTTATTAACGAAATTAAGGACTTTATTAAAGATAATCAGATTATTATAACAATAGCTCCTGGACAGACCTTAGAGGGGTTAGAATCAGCTTTTGGACGTGAATTAAAGATTGTACGTACTATGCCAAACACACCGGCATTAGTGGGTGAAGGGATTACGGCTATGTGCTATAACAAGAATGTTACAGAGAAAGAGGCTGATTTAGTAGCATCTATATTAGCTGGTTTTGGTAAGGTGGAGGTTATTACTGAGAATTTAATGGATGCTGTAGTTGGTGTAAGCGGTAGTTCGCCAGCTTATGTGTTTATGTTCATAGAAGCCTTGGCAGATGGTGCAGTAGCGGCAGGGATGCCACGTAATAAAGCATATACATTCGCTGCTCAAGCTGTACTTGGTAGTGCGAAAATGGTTCTTGAAACCGGAAAACATCCAGGAGAATTAAAGGATATGGTATGTTCTCCAGGAGGAACTACAATTGAAGCGGTTCGTGTGCTTGAAAAAGAAGGTTTTAGAAGCAGTGTGATGGAAGCTGTGAAAGCATGTATTGACAAAGCAAAAAGTTTATAAGAACATTATATATCATAGTTAAGAAGTAGTATCAGATTGCATAAGTTTAAAAAGATGGGGTAGGAATTTTCATATGATAAATATATTAGATAAGAAAAAGCAATGTAATATTGTTGGTAGACATACATGGCAAGGTCAGATTTTATATCTAGGGCACTCTGCGTCTTATATAGAATTTTGTTTTAAGGGTACTAAACTTGAGGTGTCCTTAATAACAGATTTGTATAAGGACAAGGATGATAAAGAAGATATCTATCATGCCTGGTTAGCAGTATTTATTAATAATAATGAGCAACCTGTTAAAAGAATGGAATTAAGTCGTAGACAAGAGACGATTACTGTTTTTGAATCTACATCAGAACAAGAAGTTTCAGTTAGGCTTATGAAATATTCAGAAGCTGCATTTAGCAAATTAGGTTTTCAATCTATTTTGTTAGAAGGAGAATTATTGTCACCACCACCGAGAAAATTAAGAAGAATTGAGTTCATAGGTGATTCTATTACTTGTGGTTACGGAGTTGAAGGAGAGAGTAATTCGGACTTATTTACAACAAAAGAAGAGAATCCTATGCTTGCTTATGCTTGCCAGACGGCAAAATTGTTAGATGCAGAATTCCAATTAGTCAGCTGGAGTGGTATTGGAATTATAACTAATTATGTAGATGAGACGGTAAATGAACCATTTCTAGATAGATGGTTAATGCCAGCTTTATATGAATATGCAGATGGAGAGTTAGAGCGTTCTTTACAGAAGACTACATACGAAGTTTGGGATAATAAAAGATATATTCCTGATTTGGTGGTTATATATTTAGGAACCAATGATGCAAGTTATACAAGGGGGATAAAAGAGAGACAAGAGTATTTTGCTAATGAATATGGAAAATTCCTCGATCAAGTAAGAATGAGAAACCAACAAGCTTATATATTATGTGTGTTGGGTAGCATGAACCAAGAGCTATGTGAGATAGAGGAAAGACAAGTCTTAAGTAAGCAGGAGAATGGTGATGATAAGATAAAGTTCCTTGCACTTCCTTTACAAGAAGAAAAGGATGGATTAGGAACACATGGTCATCCGACACCAATTACACATCAAAAAGTAGCTAAGCAGATTGATTTTATAGTAAGGGAATGGGTAGATTGGAAATAAAAATTAAGCACGTATTAATAAAGTTGTATAATTTATCAACTGCATTATTACGTGCTTTTTATTTAGAAAAATTAAAGTGTTTGATCGTCTTTTTCGAGTCGTTGCATAGTGGAATACCCATGTACTAGTCCTTGATAGTTTTGCAATTAAATAAGGTCTGGTTATTAAATTATTGGGTATAGCTATATATGAATACTAAAGTTCTGAAATTCAAAAACCCCATTTCCTTGTACCAATCTACCTGATTCAAAAATCTCTTTAAATCCATTATAGATGTCAGCAACTAAAGAGGTTGATATATCTAAAGAATGATGTGCAGGAAGTAATTTCTTCAGTGGTAAATCTTTTATTTTACTAACAGAATTCATAAAATCATATGGATCTGTAGTTGGATAGAAAGCATCCAAGCAACCTGTATAGATTAAGTCGCCTGAATATAAATATTTTTTTAACTCTTCATATAAACATACGTGGCCAGGTGAGTGACCTGGAGTATGAAAAACTTGTAGTTTTCTATTACCAAGATCGATTATATTACCATCGTTTAATATAGTTGTAGGAAGTCCTTGATAGATACGATAAGTATCAATATTAAAGTATTGTGGAAATTGGCAGGGCTCTTTTTGTAGATTAGATTTCACTACTTGGAGTGGAAGTGGAAATCCTTTGGATAGCCAGTCTGCTTCTAATGCATGAATGGATATGTCATCGAATAAATGATGTCCTCCAATATGGTCCCAATGTGCGTGAGTGGTAATTACGGAAACAGGTAATTGGGTCAGTTCATCAATAACATTTCTAATATTAGATACACCTAGTCCAGTGTCAATTAAAACAGCTTTGTTAGTACCTAGTAAAAGATAGCAGTGTGTTTCTTCCCAGTGGTTATATTCACTTATTACATAGCTATCATCATCTAGTACTTCTACAGTAAACCAATCGTTCATAGCGGGCGACTCCTTCCTTGTTTATCCAGTAGTATATCATGTGAATAATAGTATTACAAGAAATGTAATGATTAGATAAACGTTAGTTTATGATTGTGTTATAATAGAGAAAAAGGATCGGAGATGATTTCATGAACGGGAAGATTGAACAGCTATCTCAGATAATTAGAGATAGCAATAATATTGTATTCTTTGGTGGTGCAGGTGTATCAACAGCCTCTAATATACCGGACTTTAGGAGTTCTAATGGCTTATTTAGCGAAAGATTAAAACGTTCTTTTACACCAGAACAATTAGTATCCCATACTTTTTTCGTAAGTTATCCAGAAGACTTCTATGAGTTCTATAAAGATAAATTGGTGTATCCAGAAGCAAAACCTAATAGCTGCCATATAGCATTGGAAAAGTTAGAAGATATGGGAAAGTTAAAAGCTGTGGTAACGCAAAATATTGATGGTTTACACCAAATGGCAGGAAGCAGGACTGTATATGAACTTCATGGATCTGTCCACCGTAATTATTGTACGAAATGCCAAGCATTTTATGACACTGATTATATATTAAAGGCAGAAGGAATTCCTAAGTGTGAAAATTGTGGTGGTGTAGTGAAACCAGATGTTGTCTTGTATGAAGAAGGTTTAGATGAAGAAGTAATATCAGGTGCTATACAAGCTATTTCAGAAGCGGAGACCTTAATTATAGGAGGAACATCCTTAGTGGTTTATCCGGCAGCTGGATTAATTAATTACTTTAAGGGAAAAAAAATTATATTAATAAATAAAAGTGCAACACCTGCGGATAAGAGGGCTGATTTAGTTATTAGTGAAGACATTAGTGAGGTTTTTATAAGAGTTATGGAAGAGTTGTAATAGCAATAAAAACAGAAAATTACATTAATAAAGTATTATTTGAGCATATTTTATATAAATTGATAAAATATGCTCAAATATAACAAAAAAATAGTAAAAAGATACTAGACTTTAGTCATAATTTGATGTATAATAATGGAAATAAAAGTAATTTGTATGCTGTAATTACACCACGTCTGATACAAATGCTAAGTGATCAAATCTATCAACTCTTATTTCCTTTATATTCTATAATATTATCAAGATAAGCTCCAATTATTTTTTCTAATTAGCTTTTTTATAATACGCTTCTTTAATATTAACAGTGCAGTTAATTCTTTAAGTGTGTAATTTTTTAGTGTATAAATTACTTTTTTATAGTTATAGCTTCTTTATTTGTTACGTCTTATTAGAAGAAGTTCCAGACAATATTATTAAGTATTGTAAGGGAAATTTCTTGGAACAGAGTATGTAAATAACATACCCTGTTCTTTTTGTTGACAAAAATACAAATAATCCTATAATGGTAGTATATGCTGTACTACTATTATTTTTTGGAGGAGACATTTTGGAAGAGTTAATTACGTATCTATGCAATTTACATTTTACAAAGTTAGAGGCACAGATTTATGTGACGTTACTTGAAGGGGGAGAACTAACAGGATATCAAATTGCCAAGAAGATTCATATATCAAGGTCGAGTGTGTATTCAGTATTAGATAGTATGCATGAGAGAGGAATCCTTATGTTATTACCAGGAGAACCACTTGTGTATAAAGCGGAGAATCCGGATACTCTAATACCCAAATTAAAGCGTCAATTTTCTGAAAATGCGGATGTAGCTCAGTTAAAACTAAAGAATATAGCAAAGGATTCTTCGCAAGAGCAGTTCTTTAATCTTAAGGGGCTTGAGAATGTAGTAGCGAAAGCGAGAGAATTGTTATTACAAGCTGAGAAAGAGGTGTATATGAATACCGATTTTTCTCTACATTTGTTTGAGAAGGAATTTAAGATTCTGAAGAAACGCGGTGTTCGTGTTATTGTTTTCTCTTTTGCAAATCTAAATTGTAGTGGTCTAGATATTGAATTCTATTCTCACTATAGAGGTGAATGTATTGAAGGTCATCCAACAAGAATGATGCTAGTAACAGATATGAACGTAACTTTAATTGCAGATGCATATGAAGATAGGCCAGAATTTCTTGGTACAGTTACACAAAACAGCCTGATGGTTTCCATTATAGCAGAACATATTCATAATGATATCTATCTATTACGTTTGAAAGAGAAGAAAAACTTTGTATTTGATGAATCAATTACAATTGACACTATGCTTGAAAAGAGATAATAAAGTGCTTCTTATGAATTAAAAAGAGGTAGTAAGTAATTCTTATAGAGTTTAATAAAAAGAGTGTATTATGCTAATTGGAGGAGAGATATGAATAATAAGAGGGTTATCATTGCAGGACTTATTAATGTAGAGACAACGGTTAAAGTACGTGGCTTTCCCATTCCATATTTTCCAATAGATTTTACAACGGATGGGATTAGAACGGGGATTTCTGGCGTTGGTTATAACTTGGCAAGAGCCTTTCAGAAATTAGGAGATCAAGTTTCCATACTATCCTATACGGGAGAGGATGAAGAAGGACACCGTATTGAGCGAGAGTTAGACGAATATGGGATTGATACTAAGGGGATTAAAAAAGAGTTGAAGAAGACACCACAGTCCTTAATACTCTATGATTCAGATGGAAGAAGACAATGCTATTGCGATTTGAAGGACATACAAGAACATACGTATCAGGCGGAAGATATAATAGAAGAATTCGCACAGGCAGACTTATTGTGTGCTTGTAATATTAATTTCTCAAGGGCACTATTACAAGAAGCAAAAAGAAGAAATATCTGTATAGCTACGGATGTACATGTGATTGGTGATATAGAAGATGAGTATAATAAAGAATTCATGGAAGCAGCAGATATTCTTTTCCTAAGTGATGAAAACATTCCAGGTTTTAAAGAAGAATTCATGATTAGGTTAAAAAACAGATATTCTAGTAAAATAATTATTATGGGGCTAGGAAAAGAAGGTGCGTTGTTATATAGTAGAGAAAAAGATGAGCTTATTCGTATAGGAGCTGTAACAACAAGGAATGTTATCAATACAGTTGGTGCAGGAGATTCGCTATTTAGTTCCTTTTTACATTGCTATATAAAAGGGATGTCTGATATCGACGCTCTTAAATATGCGATAACCTTTGCATCCTATAAGATTGGTGATAACGGTGGTGCAGTAGGTTTCCTTACGGAAGAGGAATTATTCAGCCTATCAAAACAGCTTACATATGATATAAAAGGGGTTAAAGTGGAATATGAAACCAGTAAAGAAGATTGCAGTAATACATGATATATGTGGAGTCGGCAAGGCGGCAATGGCGAATATTGTACCAATTCTAAGTGTTATGGGAATTGAGGTTTGCCAGGTTCCTACCATGTTATTATCCACACATACCGGAGGATATGGGAAACCATATATACAAACAATTGATGGATATATGACAGGATGTCTTACACATTATCTTGATCAGAATATTGAATTTGATATAATATTCGTTGGCTATCTTGGGACGCAGGAACGAATTCAAGAAGTAAAACTATTCTTAACAAATTATAGAGAAGTACATCCTGAAGTAGCAGTTATACTAGATCCTATCTTTGGTGATAATGGATCATGCTATTCTAACTTTAAAATGGAGTATGTTATGCAAATGAGGACTTTATTATCTTATGCAGATATTATTGTTCCTAATTATACAGAGTACTGTTTACTGTTCGAAGAAAGTATAGATGTAGTTTATAATAATAAAAATGTTGAACCTTATCAGTGGTATAAGAATCTAGACAATTATAAGATAAAGGGCGCTGTAATAACAAGTATACCGGTTAGTAATCAAGAAGAAATAGGTATAGTGATTACTGATAAAGACAAAGTTGATTTATTATCCTTTAAGAAATGTAGCAAGTCTTACCACGGTACCGGAGATATCTTTGCAGCCGTTTTTTGTGGATCCCTTTTGCAGGGAGATACCATATTACGAGCATGTGAGAGAGCACATACATTTGTAGTGGAGTGTTTAGTGGAAAGTGAAAGATATGAGTATGATAGACGAGAAGGAGTTATATTAGAGCCTCTTCTTAAGAAATTATTGTAACGAGATAAGTTGTTTGTGTAGATTGGTGTAGCTTACACCAAATCAGTAGGGGTCCATTTAGTCCTCATAAACTATTTAGATTATAGATACAGAGAAATGAGAATTATAACAGGAAAAAGACAATCTTTAAAATGGCCTTGCATGTGGCGTGGAAGTTAAATCCGCGTCCACATAAAATGGTGTGCTACCTGTCAAGAGGACAATAAAAAATAATAAATTATCTGAATCGTCAGCCATGTATTGGCTGGCGATTTTTTATACTGCTTTTGTATA
>JAHAJA010000037.1 GCA_018372435.1 Clostridiales bacterium
TGTTAGAAATATTGGATTGTCAGATAACTATTTATATATAGAAGCAATATTAACACCTGTATAATAATGTTCTAATATTTCTTCGTATTTGAACCCCTCCTCTACCATTGCTTTAACACCATTCTGACTCATACCAACACCGTGACCATAACCGCCACCACGGATCTTATAACCTGTAAGCTTATCATCCTTAGTAATTTCATCAATAATTATAAAAGCACTTGGCAATAAGCTCATATTAGAAATCTTACTATCATCCTTACGAACTACATCATTACCACTTGGTGATAACAAAATCCGAATATTATACTCAGAAATTACTTTCACGGTATTCTTAGATCCCTTAATAATTATTTCTGTTGCTACACCTCCTGTTGCACGTTTGGTAATAGTAATACTCTTAATATTACCTACAGTGTTTATAGGAGTACTAACATATTTACCAGCAACAAGTGTTAGAATCAACCTACTATTTGCATTATATCTTGTTTGTAATTTTGCATCGATTGTGCTTTTTAGATCCTCTAAAGATACCTTTGTCTGCCAACGATACCAAGCGAAATCACTATCGTAGGTCTCATAATCATCATTGATAATAAAGTCTCTGAATTTCTTATCTTCGGTTAAGTCTAACTCTTTGGTTTTATCCTCATCAACTTGTAATTTTCCTGTTAGATATTCTAACGGTGTATTGTTCATCCAAACTTCACTCGCACTTGAGGTGTACCCACATGAAGTAGAGAAATAATAAGCAGTGATAACCTCACCATCATAATCAAGTACCTTACCATAAGTATCTCTAACAGCTTCAATTGAAGACTCATTCTCTTCCACGTTATTATACACCTGGAACGATGTACTATCATCGACATGTGCACCATATCCACTATACTGATTAGTAAGTAATTGATTATAGGCATAACTTCTTGCGCAAACAGCTTGCACTTTAAGAGACTCTTTTCCATATGAGGTTGGCATCTCACTAGGAACTACACTGTATAGATATTCTTCTAAAGGTAGTTCATTCACGATGGTTAAACCTTGTTCATAAGATACGATTTCCAGTGAACCTCTATAACTTGGAATGCCATATGATCTTTCTATAGAAGAAACTGTTATTTTACCTGTATCCGTTGTTTTAACTCGTAGTCTTCCTTCTTCTAGCATCTTACTTGTTGGTTTGATTGTTACTTGCTCTTTCGCATCATATTTCTTTGTCTTCTTTCCATATGTAATTGTAAATGGTTCATTAGAAGTTAACACAACCTTGCTATGGAAGATATCTTTGAATCCTGTAGTCTTTAATAACACACGGATATTCTCAGCTTTAGCGCTTTCTTTAATTAATGCCGCACTAATTTTATCATTCGATACAACAAAATCTGTAACCGTATATCCTACAAGCACTGCATTACTAACTTTTGACTCAACATCTCCAAAGATCTTATAGATTCTGTAATTATCTTCTACATATATCTTTCCGTAATCTTCGATTTCAATATATTCTTTGGTAGCTGCGAGTACTTTTCCAGAGATACGATTCGGTTTAACAGAAACTTTTGTAACCTTTTGATTGCTTATAATTAAGTCACCAACAACACTAGTTATCTCTTCTGCCAATATATTCTCTGTTTGAAATGTCCTCTCTACACCATTGATAAAAACCGATACACTCTTTTCTTTCCCGTCAATAATCCAAACATTTTCAAGTGATATGGTATCGTCCTTTACTTGCTTAATTGCTAGGATCTCATTCCCTTTAACAATAGCAGTTACTGTTTGATTTAGACAGCTCTTTAAGGATATTCCGTCACTTTGATACGTTTCATCTTCTCCTACAACTTTCCACTTATTTTCCTTCTTATCACTATCAGCCATTACCACAAAGATATCTTTTTCAGTAGGAACATAATTATATATTTCGGTGCAAATATACTCATAAACGGATAGCCAATCGATAGAACTTATTTTGTTACTTAAGATATCATCCGTTAACTCAAATCTAAGACGTTTATAATCCGTTAATTGTAATTTTTCTAATATTTGCTTTGCTTCTCCATATGTAAGTGCGTCATTTGGACGAAAATTCTTATCTTCTTCCATTAATTCCAGTACGGTAACTGCATTGATGTATTTATCATACCATTTATCCACATCCGTATCTTTATATGTAATAACTCGAACTAATTGTTCGCATTCTTCCCTCGTGTATGCGGCAAAACTAATCATTTTGGCAACTTGTGCACGAGTTATTGTTTCCTCCAACGGATTTTGAACTTGATCATTCCCACTATTAGTATCTTCTTTATTTGAATTTCCATTTCGTAAAAAGATACCACATATTATAATGATACAAAGTATAATTAATACTAATTTACGCTTCATACAACTACCCTTGCTCCTTTCAAAGTCTGTGAAAAGAATCTTCACACTATAACTAGCTCTAAAGCTTCGCCTTATATTTTATACTGCACGTCCACATATGTAAATATATTATATTACCCACTTGATTATGATAAGTATTAATTTTAAATTGTGTTTATTAGTATGCTTTATTAAAATGTAGTATATTGGCTTTTTGATGTTGATTCTTAGTTTATTTATTAAGTCTATTGATTTTATCACATTAAACTATTACAATAGTAGTGTTGTTAATTTAAAAACACATCACACACTTATTTAACTGCTTTATAAGCAAGAAAAAAAGGACTATAACTTATGTTATCGTCCTTCTTTTCTTGCCTAAAGATTAAAATTGACTAACGTCAAAATCAGGGTGATTTACTACTTATGGTGGTTAACCAGTATGTATAGAGTTTCACAATATCTTACTTCTTTAATTTCTTTAATTCAACTGGTTCTTGAGGTTGGTAACATCCCCACCATGAACTCTTACTACTAGCACTTTTTGCTGAATTTAAACCAACTTTTGCTACTGTATTAAGTACTTTTTTCATTGTGTAATACCTCCTCTCTATCAAGCATATGTTGTATTACTATAAGCACTGCTACAACAAACAGTGTAATAGCCACGATTAAGGCAACTTTGAAAAAAATAAAGCAAAGGATTAGAATTAAGATTGTCCATATTGCAGAGAGTAATAAAATCTTCTCCCGAAACTTTACTCCCTCTGCTTCGCTTATCTGCTTCTTAGAATTTGGTACGGGTGCAAATTTAAGAATAACAGATAAATAAAATAGGACAAATACTACAATTGTATAACCTGATTCTGTATAGACAAGAGCTTCGACTAACGTTATTGTAATTATATAAACAGAAGCTAAAATCAAATTACACTTTAGATAGGACTGTGCATGATAACCACCACTATAAACACGAGTCAAAGCAAATACCACAAAAAACACGATTGGCTGCCATCCTTGGTGAAGTATTATACCTAATGTAAGAATTAGTATAAAATTCACAATCGAAGCAAGTAGTGCTTCGTAACCATATACATAGATCGGTATATCCTCCCTAGATATAATCTCTCTATTAACTAAAAAAATGGTTAATTTATTGGCTATTTTGGTAATCATTTGACTTCCTCCCATAGACATATATTAACCTTTTTCCCTATTCTTTTCAATACTTGGAACACGACTGGTACTCCACAGTACATAATTGGTAGTTATAATTCCTTTAATCCTCTTTTTAGTGTTATTTGAAACTCTATTTTGTTGTCAGTTTCAGAATTTTCCATTATTCCTTCGTATTTATCCACAATATCTCGTATACTTACTATACCTAAACCATGATTTAATTTATCTTTTTTGGTTGTGAAAAACTTTGGATTTTTCTTCATAATTGATTCTGTAATTGAATTCCGTAAGATGATAATTATATAATTTTTCTTACTTAAAACCTCGAACTCAATTTCCTTCTCGGTTACTAGGTCCTGCGTTGCCTCTATCGCATTATTCCAAAGATTACCCAGTAAAACACAGATATCCAGTTCATCAAACTCATCAAAGTCAGATAATATACTATATTTTACTTTAATTCCATAATTATTACATAGATGTAATTTATTATTTAGTACCGCATTTATCAATGAGTTATTTGTAATGATCGTATAATTTATTGGCTCAATTACATTTGTACAGATATTATATAGATATTCTTGTGCACTTTTATGCTCTCCAGATTGCATTAATGCAAGACAAGCCTCCATATAATTTCGCATATCATGTCGGATTTTTCGTATCTCTAAATTCTTTTTTTCAAACTCTTCATAAGATTGTTTCTGCTGTTCTAATTGTAATTTAACAAGTTCATACTGTATTTTTTCTTTGTTATCCTTTTCTATTTTCAAATAAGAAAGAAAAGTTAAAACATTGATTACAATCAGGCCAAAAACCGCCGAAATAAAGTATAAAATACTACCATTATCCCCGTCAACCTCTAACTTAATTTGCTTGTCAAATATAAAGCCTGATATTAGTAAGCTCGAGACGAATATAGAAAGAATTGCTACAATTTCGTTTTTCTTAAACATAAAGTCACTTTTAGGACTTAATCTAGAAATTAATGAAATTGCTAATATAAAACTTCCTTTAGTTATTACTAATAGTAGTACTCTTATTGCATTCCTTTCAAAAATCAAGGTTTTCATCGTTGTGCTCGTTAATACAGAAAAAACATACAGTACTACAGTATTAATAACTATAATAAAAACAAAAGGTATTAATGAAGTAAAAACTGTACTTAAAAAAGACCCTTTCAAAAAAATCAGGCCATAACAGATACATACAACAATCGCTAATAAAGTGAATACAACTTCATAAGTTGTAATGTATGAACTTAGATTACTTAAAAAGCATAACAAACACGTGAATATAACCAATATAGCTCTTCTATATCTTAAAGCTATATGATCTTTAAATCCTAAATAATATGACATAAAATAGAGTATTACAAAATTTTCAATTATACTCGGCATCCAATCAAAAGCGATATCTTCTATCACTACAGCTCACTCCTTATGTATTTATGGAATTCCGTTTTCACTTGTTCTGTTCTATGGCGGCTCATAGGCACGCTTGTTTGGTTAACAAAGATTATCTCAGTTTTTTCTATAGAAAATATATATTTCATATTGATTAAGTATCCTATATGCACGCGAATAAACCCGAAATCTTTCAGGTTCTCCTCTAGCTCTCCAATCTTTGCTTTCGTAACAATATCTTTTTTTTGTGTATAAACTGTTACTTTATGTTTATTACTCTCTATGTACATAATATCTTTAATATTAATTGCTACAATTTCCCCATTTATGCAATTAAACACTTGAGTTTTATTCCTTTTAAGATACATATCTAAGAAGGAAATAATTGCTTCACTCAATTCTGCTACAAAATATGCCTTCCTAATAAAGCGGAAAGGACTGTATCGTAAAGAACGATACACCAATTGTTCTTCGTTGGTGACGAAGATAATAACGGTATCCGCATTTATATCATTAATCTTTTCTGCTACATCAAATCCTGACATTTCTGGCATATCAATATCTAGAAATATCAAATCAAATGGTACTTCTTTACAGTCTAAAATCAACTTACTTCCCCTTGTATAATCAAAAATAGTAGCATCTACGTGTTTACTCTCAAACAAAGCTTTAATACGATTCTTATATGAATGTGATAATGCTTGGTCATCATCGCAAATGGCTATCCTCAACATAGAATCACCTTCCCAACTTATACAAACCCTCTTACTATACGGTCTTGTATATTAGATTATACATTAAATTATATATGTTGCAAAGCAATAGTTTGTGTCCTTTTCCTTATTTTGATAATTATTAAAATTTTAGTAATTGCATACGATATAGACAGAATATCTCAAACTATATAACTCGAAAAGAAAATGTTATGTGCGAAGTTTATTAAATATCAAAAAACACTGTCAAGGGAGTACCATTCCTCATTGACAGTGTTCCTTATTAAAATTTTATAACATCACTCATATCATATCTTCCAGCAGGTTTACCTGCTAAGAATTTGGCTGCTGTTACAGCCCCTTTTGCAAAAACTGCTTTAGAATAAGCGCTATGATGGAATTCGATAACCTCGTCTAATCCAGCGAATATTATATCATGATCACCCACAATACTTCCCCCGCGAACCGCACTAAAACCGATTTCCTTCTTACTTCGTTTCTTTCTCTCTGCTGAACGATCGTATACATATTCATATTCATTATCTAATACTTCGTTAATCTTGTCTGCAAAAGCAAGTGCAGTACCCGATGGCGCATCGACTTTTTGATTATGGTGTCGATCAATAATCTCAATATCATAGTCTTTTGCTAACATCTTTGTGGCTTCTTGCACTAATTTGAATAACAGGTTCACACCAACGGACATATTTGCGGATTTCAATATAGCAACTTCTTTACTTGCTTCTTCTACTGTTTTAAGTTGTTCTTCGGATAAACCTGTTGTACATAAGACTACAGGAATTTTTCTTTCCTTTGCATAAGCAAGTAATTTATCTACTGCTGTCGCTGTAGCAAAATCAATGATTACATCTGCTATAATATCACACTTATTAATATCATTAAATACAGGATATTCATTTTCTCTCATAGTATATGGGTCGATTCCTGCTACAATTGTTAATTCTTCGTCATTTCTTACAATTTCAGAAATCACTTGACCCATCTTCCCATTGCAGCCGTGCATAATAATCTTTATCATATATTTGCCTCCAAGTTCTATCCTATGTAGCTCTATTAATTCTATTATTTCTATTTGTTATTAAATAATACCTATTGATTTCATTTCTTTCATAAGGCGAGATGTGTTCTCAGGTTCCATCTCTGTTAGAGGTCTTCTCAATACTCCAGAAGCTAAACCAGCTAACTCAACTGCTTTTTTAATAGGAATTGGATTTACTTCACAGAAAAGTGCATTAATTAAAGGTAGATATTTTAATTGTATATCAAGACTGCCTTTAACATCTCCCGCCATGTATTTAGCTACTATATCATGAGTATCTCTAGGGGCAATGTTTGATAATACAGAAATCACACCTTTACCACCAAGTGATAAGATAGGTAAAATCTGATCATCATTTCCTGAATATAAATCGATATTTCCTTCTGTTAATAAGACCATCTCCGCAGCTTGTGACATATTTCCACTTGCTTCTTTGATACCAACGATGTTATCAACATTGTTTACTAATGTTGCTGCTGTCTTCGCAGCGATGTTGCATCCAGTTCTTCCAGGCACATTATATAGGATAATTGGGGCATCGGAAGCTTTCGCTATATCAGTAAAATGTTCAACCAAACCTTTTTGTGTTGCTTTGTTATAGTAAGGTGTCACAAGCAATAAACCATCTACACCTGCTTGACAGGCTTCTTTTGAAAGATATATTGCAGTATCTGTACAGTTAGAACCTGTTCCAGCTATTACTGGGATTCTTTTGTTAACTCTGCTAACAGCTACTTTGATACATTCTAAATGTTCTTCGTGTGTTAAGGTAGATGCTTCACCTGTAGTACCACAAATAATTATACTATCCGTTCCATTATCAATTTGATAATCAATGATTTCTTCTAATTTGTTATAATCTACCTCTAAATTCTCTTTGAATGGTGTAACGATTGCAACACCTGCTCCTGTAAAAATAGCCATAATTAAGCCCTCCTAATATTATAATTAATTACACGGCTTTTTCTAACAGCACAACACCTCTATGAGGTTTTTTGTAATTAATAGAATAATTGTAACTATAACTCTTTAACTTCACCTAATTGAATGTCTTTGATGCAATTTGTATGACTCTAGTAAAGTTAGGTAGCTGAATAGTTACTCTTATAGATTTATTATATTCTATCATTACTTCCTTGAAATACTTTTTACAAAATTTTTCAAATTTTATGTACTGTTTTTTCAAGATGAAAATATAATAGTACTTAAGGTTCTCTTTCTTATGATTATTTTCATCCTTATCACCGTATCGATAGTTTACGGAGAGTTTTTAGTTTGCTGAAATTTAAAATACATTTCGTATAACTAAAAAAAGTCGACAACACGGTCGACTCCTAAAGAATACTGCATATGTATATCTTCATTGATATGCGAAAAAATTCTTTAGGTAGCACTCCATCATTGTATTGATGACAGTCATATAGTTATTCACTATATGCCCAGCCCTTATTGTTCAGGTTATAAGAACTTCGGCATCTTTTCCTTTCTACTGTAATCGACTATGCCTGACATATCCTACAGTATACTGATAAAAAATGCGCCTCTACCAAATATATTTGAATTGCGTTTATCATAGCACCTTACTTTATCTTTGTCAAGTGCTAATCATTAAACAAAATAAAGCTAACAAAAAAAAGCAATCTTTTACGTTATACGATTAATGTAAATACTGTACATTCACATCAATCACACAAGTAAAAAATTGCCTTTCATTCTTAAGTTAGAACCCCTTAATTTGCTCTATCTTCGATATCATATCAACATGATCAATTAGTTCCTCTGGCAAATTAAGTCCAGTAAATACTAATTTATAATAATCATCTCTTAAATTAATTAGTTTCACAATGTCATCAATGGTTATCAATCCAAGATCAACTAAGCCAAGAATCTCATCTAATACTAAGACGTCACATTCTCCAGTTTCAATTACTTTTCTTGCGAAATTCACACCGTTTAGTATGTTCTTTTTTTCCTCTAGCTGCTCTTCTTCTGTGAGGTCAATGTAAGATTCCTTTGCTTTCTCAAAACGGAAAAGTTTAATATCTGGTTCCAATTTACTTAAAAAAGAGAACTCTTCAGAATCTCTTCCCTTCAAAAATTGAATAATAATAACTTCATAGCCTAGACTTGCTGCTCGTATACACTGGCCAACTGCTGCAGTTGTCTTACCCTTACCGTTGCCATAATACACTTGCACAATCTTTTTATCCATCTTGCCCATGTCCTTTCTTATAACGTAACTGTCCAGTTACCAACCTATAGTAAATATTTCTTCTTCAAAGTTGGAAGTACACAATATAAAGTAAATCTTTATTTTGCCCTGGTTAACTCGAAAAAGCAAGCTTTTTCTCGCGGGATTTGAATATTTACCCCATTACTAAAAAAACACATTGCTTTTTGATATACCATAATACAACATTATTTTTTAATTGTAAATAGCTATCGTCTTAATTGTCTTCAATACATTCTAGTTTGCTAACTGAAACTTCGTATGCAACTCTTCTTTCAAAGTCTTCTTCACCGACCTTCTTTTGGTATTCTCTACTTTGAATACGACCAAATACTTGAATATGCCCACCAACAGTAAAATTTTCTGCAAATCTTGCATTTCTTCCCCAGCAGATACAAGGGATATAATCGGATTTGCCATAAGGTCTGTTTACAGCCAATAGAATATCCGCGATTTCTCTTCCTAATGGAGTTTTTCTATAGATTGGCTGCTTACATACATAGCCATCTAAAAAGATATAATTTGGTTTTGGACTTTCATAGCCCTCATCACAAATCTTAACTTCTCTTACAAATACAGAAAGAACTAAACGATTACGATTCTCTTCATGTCTATTGTATGATCGAAATTGTCCTAGAATCTCGATATACTTTCCAACATAGCTCTTTTTCACATCCATGAGACGTTCTGAAATCATTAGTGGGATTACATCAGATGAATTACTTAGCCTGCCAACGGATACATCAATGGTATAAAATCCTTCTCCAAACACGTCATGGCTGTACTCAAATTCACTAATTACCTCTCCTGCAATACTTACTTGATTATTATCAAATACTTTATCTGTCATATGGTACGACTCCTCTCTTAATCCTGCTCTAAAAATAGCAACATTGTATATTGATTGCTTCACTAATATATCTATGCTGGACTTTTTATTTTTAGAAGTAAAATATTGTAATTCAATAAAGTATTTCCAATTTTAGTACATTTTAACCCAAATGTAAATATTAGTTTTCATTTTTATTTCAAATTTAACACTTTGTACATTTTTTATGTTATTTTTTGTAACTTTTGTCTTATAAAATAGCCAAAATGTTTCTTTATAAACGTTTAGTAATAAGAGTCTACTTTCATTCCACTTCTTTATTTAAGTAAAAATTCCTTGCTTATAGACAATAATTATAAGAAAATGTTACATATTTCCCAAAATTCTTTGCTTTTCTTATAACTGCTTGTAAAATGCAAGATTTGTGATAAAATATATTAGTTGTACATTGAAAGTTATAAATAATGAAATAAATGTGTACATCTTCACATTTGTTTTATTCGTATACAGACAAAACAGTCTGGTGCAGATTGGAGAAATAATGAGAACAAAAAGAGAAGATATTAGAAATATAGCTATTATTGCACACGTTGACCATGGAAAAACTACTTTGGTTGATGAACTATTAAAACAAAGCGGTGTATTTCGTTCCAATCAAACCGTGCAAGAAAGAGTTATGGACTCTAATGATATTGAAAGAGAACGTGGGATCACAATTTTAGCAAAAAATACAGCCGTATATTACAATGATGTAAAAATAAATATTATTGATACACCAGGACATGCTGACTTCGGTGGCGAAGTTGAACGTGTTCTTAAGATGGTAAATGGAGTAGTTCTTGTAGTAGACGCTTATGAAGGTGCTATGCCTCAAACCAAATTCGTACTCAAAAAAGCCTTAGAGCTAGAGTTACCTGTAATTGTATGTATTAATAAGATAGATAGACCAGAAGCAAGACCTTCGGAAGTTATCGATGAAGTTCTTGATTTATTTATTGAATTAGATGCTTCTGATGAGCAACTAGATTGTCCTTTCGTATATGCTTCTGCAAAGGAAGGCGTTGCTATTCTTGAACTTGATCATTCACCTGAAAACATGAAGCCATTATTCGAAACGATTATTAACTACATTCCTGCTCCAGAAGGAGATCCAGATGCAGATACACAAGTTCTAATCAGTACAATTGATTATAACGAATATGTTGGTCGTATTGGTGTTGGTAAAGTAGATAACGGTTCTCTTCGTTTAAATCAAGAGGTTATGTTATTAAATGCACATGACCCTGAAAAGCAGAAGAAAGTTAAAATAGGAAAATTATATGAATTTGAAGGCCTTAAGAAAGTAGAAGTGGAGAAAGCAGATATTGGTGCGATTGTTGCTATCTCTGGTATTCCTGATATCCACATTGGTGATACTTTATGCTCTTTAGAGAATCCAGTACCAATTCCATTTCAAAAGATTTCTGAACCAACAATTGCTATGCATTTCATCGTTAATGATAGTCCATTTGCTGGACAAGAAGGTAAATTCGTAACTTCAAGACACCTTAGAGAACGTCTATTCAGAGAATTAAATACAGACGTAAGTTTACGTGTTGAAGAAACAGAATCTACTGAAAGCTATAAAGTATCTGGCCGTGGAGAATTGCATCTTTCAGTATTAATTGAGAACATGCGCCGTGAAGGTTATGAATTCGCAGTAAGTAAGGCAGAAGTTCTTTACCGTACTGATGAAAACGGTAAACTTCTTGAGCCAATGGAAACTGCTATCATTGATGTACCTGAAGAATATACTGGTACAGTAATTGAAAAATTAAGTCAACGTAAAGGTGAATTACAAGGTATGTCTACTGCTAATGGTGGATATTCTAGATTAGAATTCTCTATTCCAGCAAGAGGCCTAATTGGCTACCGTGGTGAATTCATGACTGATACTAGGGGTAATGGTATCATTAATACAGTATTTGATTGCTATGGCCCATACAAGGGTGATATCCAATACAGAAAACAAGGTTCTTTAATTGCTTTTGAAACTGGTGAATCAATCACATATGGTTTATTCAATGCACAAGAACGTGGTACTTTATTCATCGGTGCAGGTGAAAAAGTTTATGCTGGTATGATTATTGGACAAAATGGTAAAGCAGAAGATATTGAAGTTAATATATGTAAGAGAAAACAATTAACGAATACTCGTTCTTCTGGTGCTGATGATGCACTTAAATTAACACCACCACGTATCTTGAGCTTAGAACAAGCGTTAGAATTCATTGATACAGATGAGCTATTGGAAGTAACTCCAGAAAATCTTCGTATTCGTAAGAAGATTCTAGATCCTACACAAAGAATGCGTGCAAAGAGAAACGGTAAATAGTATCACTACACTATGAACTTTCCATGTAGTAGTATAAATAAAAACAGGCGGTTAAGTAACCGCCTGTTTTTATTTATGTACCTTATTTCATTTATTTACTTTAAATTATCATTAAATGGCATATATCATATCTCTACGTAATTCGGATAATGTGATATCTGGATATCTACCAATTTCTTTTATATTGCTGATATTATATTGGATTAATGCTTCCTTATAATAATTCTTTAATACATCTTTTGATATGTACTTATTACTACGATTTTCAACAGAATCACTTAATACCTTGCTTTCTCTATCTAATAGAGCAAACAATGCTTTTGGTCCATACCATGTAAACCCTTCAATTACTGCATCGATTAATTCCTTTTCTTCTTCTGATAACACAGAATCATCGATTTCAAGTTTAACCATTCCATACTTTTTCATGTTTTCATAAACATTTGGATAAGGAGAAGAGTTCCCAATAGCAAAACATTCATCCTCAAATATTTCTTTTCCGTGAAATGCAAGAGAAAAAGCTTGAATGTAGAATAAAAGCACTTGAATATATCCAGCACTTATCTCTGAATCTTTAAGATTAATTATATACTGAGCAACTATGTCAATCTTAGATTGCATAAGTCTCTCAAGTACTGCCTTCTTACTTTTTCTAAATGCTACATTTGTTAGATTCCCTTTGTTTCTCATAAGTATACTATAGTAATACGTTGGATTTCCAAGTATTGCACGTAGCTTATCCGAATACTCTGTAGTTGGCGCATCACCTTCAAGATAACGTATAATAGTTGTTTCTCCCCAACCAAGTAATCTTGCAAGTGGTTTTTTACCAATTTTATAGTTTGTTATTATTTGTTGAATTTCGTCGACTGATACAGCAACATGTATATCTGGTAAAAGTTCATTCTCCATTCTTTTCTTTCCTTTCCCTTCTCTTACTGAAAAAGTGGCGATTTATGATAATATTACTACCTTATCAATACTATAATATATCAATACTATAATATATAATATTTTCCATTTGGTCAAGTTGCAAATTTATGCATAATTATACATTCGCTATTTTTCCTTGCATTTATTGCCACTTTTTTCTTTGTTTTTGATATTTTTTATAATTTTATTATATAATCAGCTGTTTAAAGATAGATATTTAAACGAATCTATTTTTCTAGCGATCATTGTCAAATAATTTACACCATTATTAATTCTTTTTTTTACAAATGCTTGAATTAAAATACAGGTCTAAAGTCCTACACTTTGATTTTCACTAATTTCACAATAAAATATGCATAATATTGTATTTTATTACACGAGTAAATATACCAATATTACTCATGTTTTTTGTCATTATAATCTTTATGCCTTCGAATATTTACAATATCGTTGGTAATATAGCGAATATCCTCAATAATGCCATCAAAAGCACCTGATTTATAGAAGTTAACAAGTATCATGCCAATTGGTATTCCTATAATAATTCCTAGCAATCCTTTCACCTTATAACCAACATACATAAATATCAACGTCTCTAATGGACTTATTCCAATACTATCCCCTACTAATTTAGGTTGAAGAATCTGTCTTACAATTTGACATATTAAATAGATAATTAATAATACAACCATTCGGAAGTAATTACCACTCACTAGTTCTACCACGGCCCACGGCCATAAAACCGCACCTGTTCCAAAGAAAGGTAGAAAATCTAAGAATGCAATCCCTATTGCTAATAGAATGGCATACCCAACATTGATAACCTCAAAACCGACAAACAAGATAATCGTAATAATTAGCATAATCTTAAATTGCGCTTTCAAATATCCACCAAATGCTAATTTAAAATTATCTGATATCATTTTGACCTTATCCCCCCATGATTCTGGGAGAATCTTCTTTAGTTGTAGTGACATTCTTTCTCTTTCGGCAATGAAAAAATAAGCAGACATAATTGTTATAATCATCATAAATAGAAATTCAGCTGCATTTTTAACAAGTAAGCCCGCATCACTTATAGTTGGTAACTCCATCTTCTGAACAAACACATTAACATATGAACCAATATTATCTCCTAAATTATCTATGAATCTCTGTATACCTAGTGGGAAGGCCTTATATACCCCCTGTAGATTGTTTTGAACTTCCTTAATCTGTAGATTAAGGTTTTCATATAGATTTGGTAAATCCGTTATAAACGAAATACTTTCTCGAACCAACACACTAATTATTAGATAAAGTGCGCCAATAATCAGTGCTAAAACAACTATAATAACAATAGCTGAACCATGTTTTCGTACTATTTTCAATCGCTTTTCTAAAAACTTAACCAATGGATTGGCTATTAAAGCGATAACATACCCTATAACAAATGGCAAAAAGAATGCAATTAATTTAGGTGCTACAAAAATTAACATAAGTACGATTACTATTGTAAGTACTAAATCAATTGCTATCTTCTTATAGATATTAGGATTCTTCATCATATCACTCCCCGTTTTCTAATGACGGGTCAAAATAGTCCCGTCACCTTAGATTCACTCCTATATTAAGCGTCTTTGCCGCCCAAAAAATATGTTACTGTAATACCTGCCACGCAAGCTATAATTCCAATAATAATATTCGATGTCTTTGGACTACTAACCCCACTACTCATTAATACTGCGAAAGGTGATGCTGCAACTAAACCAATAATTCCATAGAAGGTTACAGTTTCAAACTTTTCAAACAAGAATGTAATTAATTTAGCAATAATTACAATCCCTAAAAGGACACCTATTATAAAAGGTAGGAGAATAATTCCGTTCTTAAAAATCAATCCGATATTAAAATCCTTTAATGCAGACACACATTGACTTACCATATCAATAATCGGCTGATAAAAGCCAAGTAACATTAAAATCATTGAACCACTAACCCCTGGTATAACCATTGTTGCCGAGGCTATAATACCAACTAAGAATAGAATAATTATCATCTTCGGTGATGAATTCAATACTGCTGTCGTACCTTCATTTCCTTGTAGCAATTGAAGGCCTATTATGAATGAAAAGAAAAAGAGAAATGAGATAGCATACGATATTCGAAATCTCTTATTCTTTACCTTCTTAATAAGAATCGGTATACCGCCAATAATAAGTCCTATAAATCCTAACGAGGTTTCTAATGGTCTTCTATCAAACAGCATCTGAATAACAACACTTAATGCAGCTATACCAATAACAGCTCCAATTATATAAGGTAACAGAAACTGAATACTTTTTTTGAACTGCTTTCTAATATTGTTAACCGCATATATCATTTTATCATAGATTCCCATAGAAACTGCCATGGTACCACCACTAACTCCAGGAATAATATTAGCTATACCAATTATCACTCCTTTAAATAATTCTATCATCAATTTCATAAATCATAATCCACCTTTGAACTCTAACATTTGTTTACTTTATCGTGTGTTTAGAATACCTAGAGTATTACACACTATTCCCTGTGCTATACGTAATGTATGTATTACATTACGTATTCTCGTATTGCAGTAAAGAGTGAATTCATCTCTTCCCTTGTTCCAATTGTGATGCGTAGATAATTACTAATACGAGGATTGCTTGCAAAGTTTCTAACGAATATATTCTGTTTTCTTAACATCTCTAACAATTCAGCAGCTGGGACAGTCTCATGCTTAGCAAAAACGAAATTAGTTTTGGAGTCAGTACACGTAAAACCTAGTTTCTTTAGTTCTACAATTGTTCGTTCTCTTTCTTCCATAATCTTCGCAAGATTTTCTCTAAAATACGCCTCATCTTTAACCGCTTCTACTCCTATATATAGTGAAGTTTGATTCATCGTATAAGAGTTATAAGAATATTTAACATCGTTAATAACTTTAATTAAATCTTTGTTTCCAATACAGTAGCCGATACGCATACCTGCCATTGATCTAGCCTTAGAAAAGGTTTGTACCACAAGAAGATTCTCATATCTATCAATTAATTCAATCGCAGATTTTCCTCCAAAATCAACATAAGCCTCATCAACAATTACGATAACGTCTTGGTTATGTTGTAATATATCTTCAATAAAAGTAAGATCCTCGTAGATACCTGTTGGAGCATTGGGATTTGCTAAAACAACTCCTCCGTTCTCTTTAGAATAATCTTCTTTTTTTATACGGAAATTCTCGTCTAGCGCAGGTGTCTCATAAGGAATCTTATAGAGATTCGCCCATACTTTATAGAAGGAATACGTAATATCAGGGAATAAGATTGGCTTGTCTGAATTAAAGAAGCTTAGGAAAGCCATTCCTAGTACATCATCAGATCCAACACCCACGAAAACCTGATTATTATCAACTTGATAATAATCTGCTAAGGCTCCCACTAATATGTCTGATTTATCATCTGGATATAGACGTAGCTTGTCTACATCAAACTCTTTCATTGCCTGTAACACCCCAGGTGCTGGTGGATATGGATTCTCATTCGTATTCAGTTTAATCATCGTATCAAGTTTCGGTTGCTCACCTGGTACATATGGTTCTACTTTTCTAAAATTATTCTCCCATGCTCTCATCCTGTATCCCCCTTACTGATATTCTTTCGCTAGTTTTTCAAATCCTGCAAGTGCACCAGTTACTTTCCTATAATCTACACAGTATGCAATTCTGCAATATCCAGGACAACCAAAGGATGTTCCTGGTACAATTAAGATATTATGTTTCTTAGCTGCATTAGCGAATGCAAAATCGTCACCACCTAATGCTTCAATGAATAGATAGAATGCCCCTTGAGGTTTAATACAACGATATCCAAATGCAGTTAAATTATTATATAATACTTCTCTATTGCGATTGTATATCTCTACATCGACTTTAGCATCAATACATCTAGCGACTACACGCTGCATTAGCGAAGGTGCATTCACGTATCCTAAGATACGATTTGCAACATTAACAGCTGCTGAAACATTCCCGAAATCATCCATTTCACTTGGTAACACAAGATAACCAATTCTCTCACCAGGTAATGATAGCGATTTGCTATATGAGTAACCCACAACCGTATTCTTGTAATACTTTGTAAGGTACGGTACTTCTACTCCATCGTAAACCAGTTCTCTATATGGTTCATCAGAGATGAGGTATATACTTGTACCAAACTCCTTCTGCTTTTCTTCTAGGATGCTTGCTAAATTACGAATTGTTTCTTCACTATACACAACACCCGTTGGATTGTTAGGTGTGTTTACTATTACGGCTTTTGTTTTAGTCGTAATCTTTTTCTTTAATTCATCAAGGTTTGGTTGGAAATCTACAGTATTGGGAGATATTTCCACTAATACGCCATCATAGTTACTTACATAGCTACGATATTCTCCAAAATAGGGTGCGAATACAATTACTTCATCATCTTTATTAAGAAGTGCTTTGAAGATCACATTTAGTCCCCCCGCGGCACCTACGGTCATAACAATATTCTCTCCTACGAATGTAGTTCCATGCGTGTTATTAATATGCTTAGCAACAACTTCTCTCACATCTTCATATCCTGAATTATTCATATATCCATGTACTAAATTAGGACTATCATTTGTAATGATATCTATGATTGCTTCTTTTACTTCTATTGGTGGTTCAACGCTTGGGTTTCCTATACTAAAATCAAATACATTCTCTTCTCCATATATATTGGCTAATTCCTTACCTTCTTCAAACATTGCACGAATGACGGAACTATTCTGTACTAGGCTTACCATTTTTTCTGAAATCATTGTACTCCTCTTTTCTATGCTTATATAATTATTTACCTGTTATTATACTTTAGTATAGCACAGTAGACATGTAATAATCAATCTTTCTAGTCAATATAGCCCAAATAGAAAAGGTTATCAAAGTCCTTATCTCAGTCACTTTGATAACCTTTCATTATTCTTTTTTACTCTTATATGCCGATGAAACTCAAATCGACGCCATTAACTAAGAGAGTAAAGATATTACTTCGATTCTTGATCTCCCATGTCATGGATCTCTCCACCACATCTATCACAAAAATCAAGTCCTTCCAGTGTTAAACCTCCACAATCTGGACATATAATCTTTTCAGGATAAATCACACGCTCTACAATTTCATACTCCTCAGTATTTTTATTGCTATCTTTCGTGCTACTGCCTTTTAATTCTATTGTTGCTGCAAACTTGGGTTCTAAGGCTTTTTTTCCTTCCAACCATCTAGTCTTATCTTTACTTTTTTTCCATAGAACTTTCATAACATCCCCCGTATTGCATCCCTCATCTAAATAATGTACTTTTCTCCTCGGTAATTATTCATCATCATCTTAAAGATCTCACCACTACTTGGTGGCGTAAATGTAATTGCATTCGCCCCCGCATCTATTGTTCTTAATATACTCTCTTGAGTAGGTCCCCCCGTGGCAATAATTGGTACATCAGGAAAATCTTTTCGTATATCGGATACGATTTTAGCTGTATTCGACGCACCTGATACATTCAGTATTGACGCGCCACTTTCTAATCTTTTCTCGATATCAGTTTTTTCAGAAACAACGGTTATCACAATTGGAATATCTATTTTGCGGCTCAAGTATTCTAATGTTTCATTGGGTGTAGGTGCATTGACTACAACACCCATTGCCCCTTGAAATTCCGCATCTTCTGCTAGATTCGTTACTCTCTTTCCAGTTGTTGTTCCTCCACCGACTCCGCAAAACACAGGGACATCGGAACAATTAATAATGGAATGCGTAATTATTGGTTGTGGTGTGAAAGGATAAACTGCAATTACTGCGTTTGCATTACAATTACGTATAATTGCAACATCCGTTGTAAAGACCAACGATTTTATCAATTTACCAAAAATCCGTATTCCACTTACCTGTTCAATGACCTGAGGCACACGAACCATATGTTTCCGAAGGTTACCATCAATTTCAGGAATATTATATTTTTCCATACTCACTTTCCTTCCTTCGCCCAAGCCTGTATCTTTATTATATCCTTTTTTTCTATTACTTTCAATTCAATCCTTGTATAGTTTTATAATTTTATTTAAGGTATACGCTTGTGATTACACCGTTGTACGAAGGGAATCGAACGTATTATAGATATCTAATTCCCCATATCCCCATTCAGGATTTGGATACTCCAGATTACCTCGTCTAGCCCCGCGAACTAAGAATCGATTTATCTTAAAACCAGAAATTGATATATCATTTTCTAATACAATTCCCCATTCTAACAAAAGGGCAACCGATCCAGCAGCTAGAGCTGTAGAAATACTTGTTCCTGACTTAGTTGTATATCCTCCATTTTCCGCTGGTCCGTACACATCCACTCCCGGTGCTACCAAATCAGGTTTTACGAATCCTTCCGCAGCAAAACCATGACCAGAATTCACATATAAACTATCTGTTATATGATTATATGCCCCCATTGTAGTTGCCCTTCTTGTATATCCAGGGGAAGTAATGGTTGTTTCAGGGTTTGGTCGAAGAAAATGCGTTTGCTCTTTAATAAAATCATGTATTGGCAACCACATATTATAATGTCTATCTCCATCCCCTCCTGGAAATACTCGAACTTTCCATATGCCTGGGGTAGGGTCAACAAGGCGTATTACAATTAATTCATTACCACTCTGCTTTTCGGACAACTCATAATATACGTAGGCTTTCGTCGGTTCTAATAGAAAACTTATACGTTGTCTTTGATTTAGTCTTGCTGGAATTCGGTCAATATATTCTCCCCCAGGTGAAATCAGGCCAATAGAGAATGTATGTAATGGCCCCGTCCATAACTCCATTACAAATCCTTTCTCATCTGTGGCAACATTGATTTCAACATCTTCATATTCAAGGTTCGATGTAAAATTACTATAATAGTGATGTGCACGATTTCCTTCATTGCCAGCTGCTATCGTTGTACATAACCCTACAAAACCAGAAAAAGAATCAATAAAATCCTCTAAATAAGAATCTCCATTGTGATCTCCCGAGCTTGTTCCTACTCCTATACAAATTACCAATGGTCTAATTAACTTCTCTGCTAAATTCAACAAATAACTAATTGCTAACATGAGATCATTCTCTTGATAACATGGTACTCCAGCTGGTATTTGATAGAATTCTTTTATATATTCTTTTGCTTCTTTTAATTTAACCATCACTATATTTGAGCTAGGTGCTACACCAGAGAAATCATTTACTTGATCTTCATTCCCAGCTGCAATTCCTGCTAAGAAAGTACCATGACCAATAGTGTCAACACTTGGAACAATACTTAATGGATCCTCACTTGCTAGTGCTCGATTTATATCTTCCTCTGTATAGGTTGTTCCAAAATTAAACCCAAATTCATTCGTATTATCCACTGCTGGTATCGTCTGATCCCAGATACCTGCAATCCTTGTGGTGTTATCCGCATTTGAAAATATCGGATTTCGGTAATCAATACCAGTATCTATAAAACCGATGAGTATATCCTGACCTCTTAGATTCAAAAATGGTTGACGTCTCACCCGATTCACACCAATAGCTTCTAACGCAGACTGATCCATCAGTCCATATACTTTAGGAAACGATCGATATCCAAATCTTTCAAAGGTATGCAAAACGTCTCCTTTTCTATCTACATATATTGCCTGATACCTACTACCGATTCGCTTTATACACTCATAATTGTACGCTCTCTTAAGTTCCTCTGATCCTCCAACTGCCTGTATAATGTAATCTGCATAGTCGTTTGAATATATTATATCCTGACATGCTTGAAACGTCTCTATATCAGTTGCCATAGTTGACCTCATAATGTGTTTTATATTATATTATTCTATTCCATATTACTTACTATGTATCTTGTTTAATATAAAAAAGCAATTTCATCGAAATGAAATTGCCCTTCTCTATTATTCATATTATGTTGTTGGGGCCAAAAGGTATTTTGACCCCTGATACCCACGGATTACTACGCACTTCGTGCTCTCGTAATCCTAAAAGCATTCGAAATCCGCACTATTCGTGCTACTTTCTCATGTTTTGCGGGTCCTAAAGTCATGTTTTTTCATGCAAGCATAAAACACATGACCTTTTGACCCTGGTATCATATTATTCAGTTAATAACGGTGTGATACAACCTCTCATCTCAATAACAGGTCCACCCTTTTTCTCAATATAATCTCTTGTAATAGTAACTCGACCTATATTATCGTCCTTCGGAATCTCATACATAATGTCTAGCATGAATTCTTCAATAATCGCACGAAGTGCTCTTGCTCCAGTCTTTTTCTCTAAGGCCTTCTCAGCGATTGCTTCTAATGCTCCGTCGTCAAATATTAAATCTACCTCATCTAATGCAAGTAATTTCTTGTATTGTTTCAATATTGCATTCTTAGGTTCTTTTAATACTTCTACTAACATCTCTTTTGTTAATCCTTCTAAAGAATAGATAACAGGAAGACGTCCAATGAACTCTGGTATCATACCAAATTCTCTTAGATCATCTACTGTAACCTTTTGCAAAAGATTTGTTTCTGTATCATATTTGTCTTTCAATTCAGCTCCGAAACCAATAGATGATTTCTTATTCAATCTTGCTTTGATTATCTTCTCAAGATCCGGGAAGGCACCTCCACAGATAAATAAGATATTCTTTGTATTTACAGTTGTAAGCGGAACCATTGCATTCTTGTTTGTTGCTCCAACAGGTACCTCAACTTCAGCACCTTCTAGCAACTTCAACATACCTTGTTGTACGCTTTCACCGCTTACATCACGGTTTGTTGTACTCTTCTTTTTCGCAATCTTATCTATCTCATCAATAAAAACAATTCCACGTTCTGCTTTCTCTACATCATTATCTGCTGCTGCTAATAATTTAGAAATTACACTCTCAACGTCATCACCGATATAACCTGCTTCTGTTAAAGCTGTTGCATCTGTAATTGCTAATGGTACATTCAACAATCTTGCTAATGTCTTAACTAGATAAGTCTTACCGCATCCAGTTGGCCCAATCATAAGCATGTTAGATTTTTCAATTTCAATATCATCCATTGCATTCGCTGCAACACGCTTGTAATGATTATAAACTGCTACAGATATAACTTTCTTCGCATGTTCCTGACCAATAACATAATCATCTAATTGACGCTTTATGACATGAGGAGCCGGGATATTCTTCAAATCAATTGTTTTCGTCTCCTCTTTCTTCTCTTCTTTTTTCTTCTTTAATTTCTGACTCTTTGGGATTTCGTTCTGAATTCCACTAAAGTTCATCATAGGCCCTAGGTTCATCATATCCATGTAAGGAACATTCCCAGTATTAATGGTATCAAACGTCTTTTGCATACAATCCGAACATATACAAATATTATTTGGTATATGAATCATCTTACCAACTTTACTCTCTGGTCTGCGACAGATGTAGCAGATATCCTCATAATCGTCTTTGTATTCTTTTTCCTTATCAATTATCTTCTTATCTTTTACGGAATCCTTCACTTCTTGTTTGTCTTCTTTGTTTGATTCTGTTAGATTATATTCTATATCTTTATTCATATCATCTGACATAAATATCTTCTCCTCTAATATAGTTACAACTACGAAACATGAAGTTTGTAGCCCTTTTGTAACCAATTTACTCTTTTATCAACTTCCTACTATGTACATGTTATTATAACGTACTGATTCTTATAGTACAAGGTTATAATTCTTAAATTTTGTTAAAGTAAATACTCATTTTTGCTATAACTAATACTCAATTTATCACTGTTCTTTATTCTCATGTGACAAACGGAATTAATTATGCTACACTTATAATCAAACTACCAAGCTCGGAGGTTTTTTATGATTACTGGAAGTAAAGAATTAATTCGCGATATAAATAGTAACCTTGTATTAACTCAAATCGTTAATTTTAGCCCAATATCTAGATCCACAATTGCTAAAAAATTAGGACTGACCAAAGCAACCATATCTGCTATTGTTGCTGACCTACTTGTAAAAAAACTTGTCGTTGAAATAGGTAGTGATGACACAAGCTTAGGTCGTAAGCCAATTCTCTTAAGTTTTAATCGTAAAGCTGGATATGCGGTATCAGTTGATATTGGTGAACAGATGATTTCTGCCCTAATTACTGATTTACAAGGTGATGAACGTCAATTAAAACAAATTGCTACACCAAAGTACAGTGCTGATTTATGCCCTGCATTAATCGAATTGCTAAGATCTATGACTACAGGAATTCCTGAACGCCCTTATGGTCTCGTTGGTATCACTTTAGGTATTCATGGTGTTACTTCAGATAACATAATTCATTTTACACCTTATTATGATTTTACTGACTGCAATCTGGTTAAAGAATTAGAAGATAATTTCCATACAACGGTCTTATTAGAGAATGAGGCTAATCTATCTGTAATTGGTGAGAAGACGTTTGAATATGACTATCCAAATATCGCCAATATCAGCGTACATACTGGAGTTGGTCTTGGTATTCTTATGAATAACACCTTATACTCAGGTATCAAGGGCTATGCTGGCGAAATTGGACATACGATTGTTGACATAGATGGTAAACCTTGCCCATGTGGTAATCAGGGTTGCTTAGAACAATATGTTTCTGAACGAGCCTTATTACAAGAATTAGCTTCAAAAAAAGGGCTTGAACATATGGATTTCTCATCTTTTTCCAAGCTGTATCAGCAAAAAGATTCTGATGCGATTTCTATAATGGATACCTTCGTTCGTTATATGACCATATGTGTGAACAATGTTCTTAATATGTTCAATCCAGATCTTGTTATTATCAACAGTCGATTTATAGTATTAGATCCTGCTTTGTTAACTCGGATTATTCATAACCTATCTAGCCGAATCAATAATTACCAAAAGATTGCCCCTTCTGTTCTTCAAGAAAGTTCCGTTTTACTTGGTGGAATCAGTGTAACAGTAAGAAGTTTCTTAGGCGTAGACGTTTCTATGATTCATTAGTTTCTATGATTCATTAATAAAAGGTTGAATCACCAACTACTCGCTGGTGCTTCAACCTTTTTATTCAATAGAACAATTTAAATTATTTTACTAATTTACTCTCTAACTTCGTTACTGCATCGTCTAACCAGTTAGCTTCAATATCTTCTACTTCTCCAGCATCTACCTTCTTAGCAATCTCAGGATTGATTGGAATCTTAGCCAGTACATCTAAATCATATTTCTTAGCAATTTCTTCTACATGACTTTCACCGAAGATGGATAATTTTTTGCCACAATCATCACACTGATAATAGCTATAATTTTCGACCACTCCTAGTATTGGCACTTGCATTGACTTAGCCATATTAACTGCCTTCGCTACAATCATGGAAACCAATTCTTGTGGTGATGTAGCGATAATGATTCCATCTAATGGAATAGATTGGAATACGGTTAATGGTACATCCCCTGTTCCCGGTGGCATATCAACAAACATATAGTCAACCTCTCCCCAGTTTACTTCGGACCAGAATTGTTTTACCGTTCCTGATATAACAGGCCCTCTCCAAACAACAGGTGTTTCTTCATTATCTAAAAGCAGATTGACAGACATCATTTTTATTCCTGTCTTAGTTTCGGCTGGAATAATACCATGTTCATCTGCTAATGCTTTCTCATGTACACCAAATGCTTTTGGTATAGATGGACCTGTTACATCTGCATCAAGGATTGCAGTATCATAACCCTTACGTCTCATTAATACAGAAAGGCATGATGTGATTAAGGATTTTCCAACACCACCCTTACCACTTACTACACCGATTACTTTTTTTACATTACTATATTCATTCGACTTCTCAAAGAGATCTTCTCTTGACGGCTTACTAGAATCACATTTTGAAGGACAAGTCGAGCAGTTGCTTGTACAATTATCACTCATAATTTCATCTCCTATTCTCATATATTATTAATTGGTATAAACAATTTATCCAATTAATATATACGAATATTATTATACTACAGCACTTTGTGAATTACCATACTCCCAAATGGAAATGTTGCGAAATTTGACTATATTTTTTGCACAAACATGTAGCTTTTTTCAATTTCTTGTAGCATTATCGCATTATATGTGATACAATGCTATTTGGTGATATTTTCGCCCATTTGTGGGATTATTATATACAGTGTTCGCTTACAACCAAGAAAGGACAGATACTAATAATGAGTGATTTAATTAATAGTTTCGAGGAGAAATTAAAAGAACTAGTTTCTCTTGGTAAGAAAAACAAAGGTATACTTGAAGTTGAAAAAGTAAATGACTTCTTCAAAGAATTAAATCTTGATGTAAATCAAATTGACAAGATTTATGAATATCTTGAAAATCATAATATTGCTGTTATCAATCTAGTAGATGATGCAGATGAGGAACCTGATGAAGATCTTCTTCTTGAATTAGAGAATGACGAGGAAATTGCATTGGTTGAGGATATTGCTAATTCAACTAATGTTATGAGTGATGACCCTGTCAAACTTTACTTAAAGGAAATTGGTAGCTATCCTCTGCTTTCAATAGCTGAAGAAATTGAATTGGCTAAGAAAATTGAACAAGACGATGAAATGGCAAAGAAAACTCTAGCAGAATCTAACCTAAGACTTGTTGTAAGTATTGCAAAACGTTATGTTGGTAGGGGCTTATCTTTTCTCGACTTAATTCAAGAAGGTAATCTTGGTCTTATCAAAGCTGTTGACAAGTTTGATTATACCAAAGGTTACAAATTCAGTACGTATGCTACTTGGTGGATTCGTCAAGCGATTACAAGATCAATTGCTGACCAATCTCGTACCATCCGTATTCCTGTACACATGTCTGAAGTTATTAATAAAACATACCGCGTTTCTAGAAGTTTATTACAAGAGTTAGGACGTGAACCTACGGAACAAGAACTTGCGGATGCTATGAACATGCCTTTAGAAAAAGTTCGTGAAATACTTAAAGTTTCTGCGGATCCAATTTCACTTGATACTCCTATCGGTGAGGAAGATGATAGCCACCTTGGTGATTTCATTCGTGATGAAACAATCGTTGGACCAGAGGATGCCGCTGCTTATTCTGTATTACAAGATCAGATTTCTAAACTTCTTGATACATTAACAGAAAGAGAGCAACGCGTATTAATTCTACGTTTTGGTCTAAAAGATGGACGTACAAGAACTCTTGAAGAAGTAGGTAAAGAATTCAATGTTACAAGAGAACGTATTCGCCAGATTGAAGCAAAGGCTCTTAGAAAATTAAGACATCCTAGCCGCGCAAGAATGTTAAAAGGCTACGAAATTATATAAGGTGTGTGGTCTTCAACGGTTGTAAAATAATACTCCTATGTTTTTTGAGACCTAAATGCCTCACACGCCAGCAATAAAAACACTCTCCATTCGTTGTATGCCACTGTCGGATATTTCATATCCGCCCTTGACACACAACTTCGGTGGAGAGTGTTTTTTTGATGTCGCATATCGTTGCATCTAGGTTTCAAAAAACTTTACTTTATATAAAAGGGTTTTGCAACCGACTATACACTTTATATCTAACTAAATAAATACAATTCATTTTATTTCTCTTGACTGTAATAAATAATTAATAATCTTCTACTTTGCTTATCCCTTTACTAATTTCCCTTGGTACATCTTCTTTTCTACAATATTAATGCCGAATTTCTTTTGGTATTTCTTTAGGAGTGGTAATTCTTCCTTCGTTACGATTAGTACACTTCTTCCAGGTTGTCCGTTTCTTCCGGTACGTCCTGAACGGTGTAGATATTCCATCTCATCTTCTGGAATTGATATATGGAAAACGGTATCAATTCCGTCAAAATGTAATCCCCTTGCCGCAATATCTGTTGCTACAAGGTAATTAATCTTATTGGTTCTAAACTGTTCTACTACACGCTTACGATCTTCCTTCACATTAGAACCATGAAGACACTCTGCCTTTAATCCCTGATATACTAATTTGTAGGTAGCCTCTTCGATATCACTTACCTTATTAATGAATATCATTGCTCTCTTTACTTTCATAATTCTAGTTAATTTACGCAAGGTCTCTAACTTTTCTCTACGTTCTACAACAAGACAGATATGCTCAATATTAGTAGGAATCGTCTGTGTCTTCTCTGTTTTAATTATCTTGGCATCCTTCATCATGTCCATAGCAACTTCAGACGCCTTCTTCGTTACGCTTGCTGAGAATACTAATAATTGACGATCTTTCATCGTACACTTGATTACTTCTTGAACCCCATTTATATTATCTGGATTTAATAGCTTGTCTCCTTCATCTATTACAATCGTCTTAACCGTATGTGCTGCAATCTTTTTCTTCTTAATTAATTCATGAATTCTTCCAGCAGTCCCAATAATAATCTGTGGTTTCTCTTTTAACTTCTCAATCTGTCTTAAGATGTTTACATTTCCAATGATTACCGCAGACTTTAATTCGATACCAGAATTTTTTGATAATCGTTCTACCTGTGTGTGTACTTGCATTGCTAATTCATGTGTCGGTACTAATATAATGACTTGATTTGTCTTCTGAATCTCACTATACTTTTCAAAAATAGGAACTAGATAAGCAAGTGTTTTACCTGATCCAGTCTCCGACTCTGCTATAACATCTTTACCTTCTATTATAATAGGATACACAAGTTCTTGAACCTTAGTTGGTTTTGTTATCTTCTCTACCTCTAACGCTTTCACTAACTGGCTCTGTGTAATTAATTCACTAAACTTCATTTAATCCTTACTCCAATCTACTGTATTATAACGTTTAATATTTATTCTATCACTAATCATACCTATTGTCTAAAGTTTTATCTTTTTATTTGAGTGTTAAAAGGTCAATTTTTCTTTGTAATGAAAAGCGATGGATAATATTTCGATAAATACCCTCTAATCATTTTTAAAAGTTATAAATTTTTAACATTTTATTAAGGAAGTTTTATGTTCTTTCATCTGCATTTCATATGTGGTATAATGTAACTTATCGGAAGGAAATCAAGCACGAGCGGAGCGAGTATTTGATTTCACCCGATAAGTTAGCGATAGAACGAAGTTCTAGAGCTTTATCAAAGATTACACAAAATGTAATCTCCTACTCCATAAGGAGTCATAAGTTAACGAGTTCAAAAGAAAGCGAGCGAGCATAATGAGAAGAATTGCATTAATGATATTACGAAATCTCTTTGTGTTTCCTTCTTGGTTTTATCATATCTATAAATATGGTAACCACTTTGAGAAATACGATGCAAATACGCGTTATTCTTATTTGCGCAAAGTTACAAAACGTGCAGATAAATCTGGCCGAATAAAAGTTGTATGTGATGGCCTTGAAAACTTACCAAAAGAATCGGGATATATTCTCTTTCCTAACCATCAAGGTCTATTTGATGCACTGGCATTTCTCGAAACACATGAAAGACCTTTTGCAGCAATCATGAAAAAAGAAGTAAAAGATATCATCTTAATAAAACAAGTGATTCAACTACTTCAATGTCTTATTATTGACCGTGAAGATGTAAAGCAATCTATGATGGTTATTCACAACATGGCAAAGGAAGCAAAGACAGGACGTAATTTTATCATATTTGCAGAAGGTACGCGTAGTAAAAACGGCAATCACATTGGTGAATTCAAACCTGGTAGTTTTAAGAGTGCGGTTTATGCCAAATGTCCTATTGTACCAGTAGCACTACTTGATTCTTACAAAGTATTTGATACAAATTCTATAAAGAAAGTAACTGTTCAGATTCATTATCTTGAACCTCTTTATTTTGAAGATTACAAAGATCTTAAAACAGTTGAGATAGCAGCTATCGTTGAAAAACGCATCACAGATGCAATTGCTAAAGCAGAAGCAGAACGTGGTAACGAATATATTATTACAAAGGCTGAAACCAAATAAATAACTTATTCAAAAAGATTACCCAGTTGACATTACTATCAACTGGGTAATTTTTATCTATATGAGCAATTACTATCTATATATTATGAGGAGAGAACTGTCTACTAGTTTAATTCTATTATGAATTTTACACTACTTTTAAATTCACTGGTTGTATCTGTGAATGTTGTATATTTACCTGCTGCATCTTGTAAATCATCAAATTTGTCTATTACATCGCCTAATTTTCCATCAACTGCATCAATTAATTTGGAGATACCTTCACCGTTAAATTCTTCCATGCCATCTTTGAGTGTCTTACCTCCATCGGCTGCTGACTGTACACCCTTATCTAACTTGGAACTTGCATCGTTTAATTTTGGTGTAGCACTCTTAATTTTTGAACTTGCAGCATCAAGGCTTACGCTACCATCATATAATTGTTTTATACCTGAACTTAAACTTCCAGATGCAGAATTTAACTTATTAGCTCCCTCTAACAAAGTCTTACTTCCTGTAGATAATTCTCCCATAGCCGTTTGAAGTGATTTTGCACCTTTCTTCATCTTAGTAAGTCCTGATGATAGTGTAGTAGAACCATCAGCTAGTGAAGAGGCGCCTATAGCTGCTTTTGATAAACCAGCTTCAATTTGAGCACCACTAGCAGTTAGTCCTTCTGCAATTTGTTTTTGACCAGCCGTATTCTTCTCAAGCATTCCAACAATTGATTCATCCACACCTGCTGCCTTTAAAGCTGCTATAATCTTTTCATTATTCTCAACGGTAGCTGAAAGAGTTGCATATGCTTCATTCTCCGCCTGTTTACCAGCTTCTAATTGTTTCAAAGCCGTATTAAGTGAATCTGCTCCGCTCTTGATAGAACCAGCACCTGTCACTAATGCATCAAAGTTATTTACTAAGGAATCTACGCCGTTACTAGCTTGGTTCAAACCTGAATTAAGAGATTTAGCTCCAGTTGCAAGACTTGATACCCCTTTTGTTAATTCCCCTGCGCCATTATATAAGGTCTTAATACCCGAAGTAACCTTTGATACACCCGCGATATATTCATCAAGACTGCCGGTCAAGGTCGTAACGCCTTTTGTATATTCTCCAGTTTTATCTTTTAATTCATTTAATCCATCGGATAAATCGGAAGATCCGTCAACTAGTTTCTTAGAAGCATCTGCTAATTCATCCATCGAATCAGCAAGGTCCTTTAGTTGATCGGTGTCATCTAATTTTATTTCATTTAATAGATCGGCGGTCACAACGTTTAATACTGTAATTGGTTCGTAATTCGTTACATCTGCTGTAATTGTAATCGAACCAGGAACTTTTGTTTCATCACCTAAAGCTAAACTGTCTTTTAGTCCAGGCATTGCAACTCCCACAACAGCGTATTTATCACCATCAGAGATTACTTTTGCATTCTCAGCTGTAACATTCGCAAAGTTATCTGTTTTTAACATCGTAGCTGCTACTACTGTAAAAGGAGTGTACATATCACTACCAGCTACTTTTGAATTATTTTTATAAGTATATTCAATCGTTAATTGACCACTTTTACTTTCTAGTTCAGATGGCTCAATCTCTACACCATCTAACTTGTAAGTTGCTTGTATTGTTACAGGTAACTCTGCATCTGTTTTTCCTTGGTAATAGATATCATTCCCGTTGGCTTGCCATACGATTTCACCATTGGCACCTTGTGAGAATGTTTCATCACCTTTTACATTAACAATATCCTTCAATGTAGTTTTATCTGTAATGGTTGCGTCACCACTAAAGTTCTTAATCCAGTCGCTAACGATTACTTGGCTTACTTGACCCGTTGCATCAGCCTTTGCATATACCGTTTCTTCTTTTTCGATTCCTTCGCCTATTCTTGTAACTGTCGAATCTGTAGTTGCTACCTCATTTACTATTTGGTTATAACTTTCATTCGTTAATACATTCCTATATGTGCTCGCATTTACTGGTATCTGAGTTGCTCCAAAGACTGCGGATACTCCTAGTGCTCCAATAATAACGCTAGTTGCAATTTTCTTATTCATGTTCATAATAAATACCTCCTTAATTTTCTTTTATACCGAACTTCATTGATGTTTTACAAATCGCCTTATCAAAAATCATAAACATAGCTGGTAATACGAAGATTACGACAACCATACTGATTAATGCCCCTCTTGACATTAATGAACATAAAGCACTAATCATATCGATATTGGAATATAAACCAACTCCAAACGTTGCTGCAAAGAAACTAAGCGCACTAACAATGATGGATTTAATAGAGGCTTGATGTGCAATTGTAATAGATTCTTGCTTACTATTGCCGTTATTACGTTCTTTCTTATATCTTGTTGTCATTAAGATTGCATAATCTACGGTAGCACCAAGTTGGATTGTACCAATTACAACGGAGGCGATGAAAGGTAATGTCGTTCCCGTATAATATGGAATACCCATATTCACAAATATGGCAAACTCGATTACAGCAACAAGAATTATTGGTAGTGATATAGAACGGAATAATACTAATATAATTAAGAAGATAACTCCAATCGATACCATGTTAACATTCTTAAAATCGATATCTGTAATATCAATTAAGTCTTTTGTTAATGGTGCTTCCCCTACTACTAAAGAATCCTCACTGTAGGATTTTACAATATTATTTATCTCATCAATCTGCTCATTCACTTCATCACTAGCGACCTTATAACTTGAGCTGATTAGTTCTAACTGATATAAATCTGTTCTTACAGTGCTTATTAAACTCTCTGGTAGCATACTAATTGGCACAGCGGGACCGACTACACTGTCAAGTCCAATCACCCATTGAACACCATCTAGATTACGAATCTGATTCATCATATCACGATAATCCTTGCTACTAACATCATTCTTTATCAGTAACATATGAGTTGTATTCATGTTATACTCATCTTGTAATTTCTTGTTTGCTTTCACACTATCCAAACTATCTGGTAAAGAAGCTGTTAAGTCATAGTATACTTTCGTATGATTGTTACCGTAGACAGCTGGTACTAATAAGATAAGAAATACTACTGCAAATGTAATATAATGTTTTGTTACAAATCTTGATACGCCATCTAAGCTTGGAATAATATCTCTATGAGTCGTTTTCTCAATTGCCTTCTCACACAGAAGAATTAAAGCTGGTAATAATGTTACACAAGTGATAACACCCATAACAACACCTTTTGCCATTACAAGACCAAGGTCTTTACCAAGAGTAAAACTCATGAAGCATAATGCCAAGAAACCAGCTACTGTAGTAACTGAACTACCGACTACCGAACTAATCGTGTTTGATATTGCATGTGCCATAGCACGATCATTTTCTCCTGGGTATCTAACTTTGTTTTCCTCATAGCTGTGTAACAAGAAGATGGAATAATCCATTGTAACACCAAGTTGCAGTACTGCACTTAACGCTTTCGTTATGTAGGAGATTTCTCCAAACATGATATTGGTTCCTAAATTATAGATAATTGCCACACCAATACTTAACATGAATAAGATTGGTACTAAGAACGAATTCATTGTTAAACCAAGTACTATCATTGATAATATTACTGCGATCAACACATAGATTGGTGTTTCTTTCTCAGATAATTCTTTGGTATCTGTAATGATTGCTGACATACCACTGACAAATACTTGCTTATCTGTTATCTTTCTAATTTCTTTTATGGCATCCATTGTTTCATCTGCTGAAGTAGATTGTTCGAATGTAACTGCCATCATTGTAGTGTTTTCTGTATTGAAGGCATCTTTGATTTTGTCTGGTAACATCGTCATTGGAACGGAAATATCTAATAATGAATCATACCAGATTACATTGCTTACACTTTCTACCTTTTCAATCTTAGTCTTTAAAGCGGCTACATCCTTTTCTTCCATCCCCTCTAATACAACCATAGAGAAAGCACCCGTTTTAAAATCATCTACTAAGATTTGTTGCCCTACCATTGTTTCAATATCCTCTGGTAAGTAAGATAAGATATCGTAATTTATTCTTGTATTGATATACCCAAATACCGCTGGAATTAATAACAGTACAGATAAGATTACGATTAACTTCTTATGCTTGGTGATAAATTTTCCAAACCCTATCATAACACTTCACTCCTTTTTCCTTTTCCCTTTTTTGAACCAGCACACAGGCAATCAGTAATCTTAATTTGCTTGTGTATATTTTTCGCTAATAAATGACCAGTAGTCATATTTGACATATATCGTTATATCACAAAAGTGACCATTGGTCAATATATTTATTTTTTTTCTATATTTTTATTAAATCGAATCCTATTCTCCATGCTGTAAGCCTGTTTACATTTAGAAATGATTGTGCTACTATGAGTATGATTAAGAACAAAATATTAATCAGGAAGTGAAGATAATGGGAAGATTAGACGAAAAAAAGAAACAAAAAAAAGACACCTTATTCACAACAGCCTTTGAACTTTTTACTTCACAAGGCTTCAATAAGACATCTATATCAGATATTGTCCAACAGGCAGGTGTTGCCAAAGGAACTTTCTATCTATATTTTAAGGATAAATATGATGTTAAGAATAAACTAATTGCGTACAAAGCAAGTTCTCTATTCAGTAAAGCTGTGCGCGCACTTGACGAAACTACTCTTACTGATTTTTCTGATATTATGATCTTTCTAATTGATCATATTATTAATCAATTGGAAGAAAACACTAATCTGCTACGATTTATTGCAAAAGATTTAAGTTGGGGAATATTCAAATCTGCCTTATTAAGCAATGACGAGCATATGGACACCGATTTTTATGATCGATACCTTATGCTCGCCAAAGAGTGCAACGTTACCTTAAATAATCCTGAAATCTTACTCTTTATGATTATTGAATTAGTAGGTGCAAGTTGCTACAACTGTATTCTTAATTCCACTCCTCTAACTATCGAAGAATATAAGCCATTCCTATACCAAAGTATTCGAAGTATGATTGCTACTCAAATACAATCTATTTCGTAAGCTTAACAAGATTCTTATCTGACATAACACTGCTATCGTTGTATAAAAGTAATACATCCGTTATACCAAATTGATCCACAATTGCTTCCATTTCCATATTGAGATGTCTCAAATCTACAAGTACGACTTCCTCAAAATGATGAGCAAGAATTGGTACCATTGTATGTGCATAAGAATCTTTTACCACTAATAATTTTTTGCCATTCTTATTACCAGAAGTAACTTGAACCAAAGCATTGTTACCGCCTAAGAATATAGAATATTTGTCTACACTATCTAACTGTTCATAGTCAAACAAGGAATCTAATTCCTTTTCTCCCATGTTGATATTAACCTTATATTCCCCTCCATCATCAAAAAGAGTTATTTTGTCAGGCGATACATTGGTATTGACTTTATTGTAAACTGTTCCATAAAAATCAGAAGTTGCTACTGTCTGCTTATATTCATTAAGTGGTTTTGGTGTTAATCCAAGTGATTTAGCCCAAACTTCATAAGCGTAATACGCACCTAGACTAGTCCAGTGGTGATCGGTTTTATAATAGATGTATTCATCACTCTTATCTTTAAGTGCCTGATTCACATCAACAACTAACTCATCTGCTACTTTATCAGAAACATTCTTTTCTAACAATTCACGTATATCTTGATTGATTATCCCTTGATCAAAGAATGGTGCATATGGTGGCAGTTTTTCTTGCAATATATAACCCGCAGTAGGGGCCAATATGGCTCTCACATGTTCTTTTCCTAACTTTTCTTCATACTTCGCCAAGAACTGTGCAATCCATTTTTTATTCTTCTCCCATTGCTCTTGATCTATATCTTTATCTTCTACTTTTTCAATCAGATACCCATCTTTTGCAAAGTATACATTATTAATATCTTGTTTTCCAGCCATCCTCTCTGCTATGGTTTTAATACGAATCCATTGGTCTCTTCCTACGAATTGATCGGTAATATAGGTTTCGTATTTGGATGTGAATTCTCCCTTAAGGATAGCTTCTTTAGAAAACTTAGGCATCTGTTCTAGATACCTTCTCTCCCTCTCGGAATAATCTTTTGGTTTCGTTACTAAACTGGCAATCGTAAATCCAAAGATGAATAAGCAAAATATCCCACAAGTTATTATATTTAAACGTTTTTTATTATCTTTCACAATAAATCCTACTCCTTCCTAAAATCTAAAATATAAAAATGGATTATAGGACGCATCAACAAGATATGCTACTGATAAGAATAATATCAATAGATAAAAGATGTTACTAATAATCGTAGTTGGTATCGTTACTTTCTCCATCTTCTTCTTAACAAGTTTCGTTATAACACCCGAAGAAGCTAGGATTAGAATTATAAGTAATATTCCATTATTGTATAGCAGATATAGCGTATCTGCATTTATAAATGAATTATTTAATCCACCAAACATTGCTGCAAAATATGCCTTTCCTTTTGTGACATTGTCAAAAGCAAATATTACCCAACCTAATAATACAAAGAACATGGCGTATATTCTTGCTACCCACGCTGGTGCCTTTTCTAGATATCGTAGTAAAAAGATCTTTTCAACCATTAACAAAACTGCAAAGTACAATCCCCAGTATAAGAAGTTCATACTTGCTCCATGCCAGATACCTGTTAATAACCATACGATAAAGATATTACGGATCTGCTTTCCTAATCCCTTCCTACTTCCTCCAAGAGGAATATATACATAATCACGGAACCAACTGCTTAATGATATATGCCATCTACGCCAAAACTCTGTAATACTCTTAGAAATATACGGATAATTAAAGTTCTCTAAGAAAGTGAAACCAAACATATGACCAAGTCCAATGGCCATATCAGAGTATCCAGAAAAGTCAAAGTAGATTTGGAATGCAAACGCTAAGATTCCAATCCATGCAGTTAGGATAGGTACATTCTCTATATTCATAGCATTGATGTTATCCCAAAGCAAACCAATGTTATTGGCTAATAATACCTTCTTACCTAAACCAATTACAAATCGTTGAATACCATATGCAAATTGTCCTACGGTTTCTCTTCTGCTCTTTAATTGTTTATCAACCTGGTTATACTGAATAATTGGACCAGCAATCAACTGTGGGAATAACGTTACATACGCACCAAAACTAATAATATTCTTCTGTACTGTTGCATCGCCACGATAGATGTCAATTGTATACGACATAGTTTGGAATGTATAGAACGATATACCAATTGGAAGTGCTAAAGACAATGGCGTAAGTGAACCACCTGCAACTTTATTAATAATATCAATTACAAAATCTGTATATTTAAAGAATCCTAATAAACTCAAATTAATAATAACTGCCAAGATAACAAAGATTTTGGCTTTGCTTCTCTGGCCTTTTTTAATATAATAATCTACGAATCTACCATTCACATAATCTACTACAGTGGAGAATAACATCAATAGAATATAAACAGGTTCTCCCCATGCATAGAATATTAAGCTCATGAAGAACAATACCGCATTACGATATGCTCGAGGCACAATATAATACAATAGTAACACTACTGGTAGGTATCGAAACAGAAATAATAAACTACTAAAAACCATTACGCTACTCCTTTATCTGAATTGTATCAATAGGATAAACAGCAATTGTATCTGCGATGGGCTTTCCTGCCAACTCCTGACCAAACTGTTTATTCAAAGCATCTTGAATATCTGTTAATAAAGAAACTGGAGCTTCTACATAAGTAAACGATATATTCGTTCCAATTGTGGCTTTCTCTAACTTATCTTTATTAAATCCATTATCATACAAAACAATATATGACAAAACAGCATCTGCTGCGTTAAGTTCACTCGGTGCTACCAAATAATACCCTTCCCCATTATTGATAAAAGAATCCACAAGGATTCCTTCTCCACCAATTGTTTCTGCAGGAAGTGCACGTTGGTTATCTATTCCGTAAGCTGCTGGTTCAATTGAATACTCATCAACATTGTCAGATATTTGGTTTCCTTGTTTCACCAATATACTTGGTATTAAAATAACCGCTACTACAGCCATAGCCACAACGGCCATACCTGCACGAAATTTATTCGTGTTAAAATTCCTTCGAAACCAAGATTTGTTTTTATCTACTATCGAATAACTTCCTTGCTTATTATGTGCTTCCTGTTCTTGTAACATGCGAGCTTTTTCGTATATTCCATCTATAAACTCTTTATCACTCTTCATACGTAAAGCCCTCCTCTTCCAACATTTTTCTCAGAGATTTCCTGGCCCGATGAATCAATACTTTAACTTGGGAAGTAGTTTTTCCCAGTACATCAGCTGCTTCTTTATAAGAAAAGTCTTCAAAATCAATTAATATAAGTACTCTAGCATACTCTTCTTTCATTCTCTCTAATGTGTGTGCTATCAGTCCTTTATTCTCCTGCTGAATAATATAATCAATTAATTCATCCTCGTCACTAGATATCTCCGTCTGCTCTTCTATATTGACTGTATATTGCATTTGTTTGTTCTTACGAATATAATCGATTGCCTTATTACGACCTATAGTAAATAAGTAAGTTTTAAAACTTGTTTTTCCATTATATCGCTCTTTATAAACATATACATCGACGAAGGCATCCTGAGCAATATCCTCAGCAATATTTAGATCTTGTAAATACCGATTTAAAAAATATATTAACATGTTTTTATACGCAAGGACTAATTCTTCAAACCCTTCTACATCTCCATTAATAAATCTCTTATACCGTTCTTTATCCAATTCATTTAAGTTATCTTTATTTTCATTCAAATTCATTAATCAATACCCTCCAAGGTATAATTCTGATACTTTAGTAACGACAGTAACTAGGTAAATTCCTAGAGTTAACATGACTCCTCAGAAGTTACGGTTTAGCACTTCACGTAACCTCAAGAAATAACTTTGCTACTTCACATAAACTATATTATACCATGTTGGGCAATTGATAAACAACAGGTACCGAATATATTACTCGCTACCTGTTGTTTTATATCTGATTACGTAACCTTATTTTTTAAGAACTTTATTAATTGCATCCACAGCAATTTGAGCTTGTTCTTTTGCTGCTGCAAGAATTGCATCCTCGCCTTTTTCTTCCACTTCCATAGGAATATCACCTAATAAGATAAAGAATACATAGTTACCCACTTGTTCAACTCTTGATGCTTGAACTTTTATCTGATTCATTGGATATTGCATTGAATCATTCACTAAATAATCACGGTATGAATTAAGTGCATCAACAACTTTTTGTACGTTTGCTTCCTTTGCTTTAATTGCAACAAATGTATCAACGTGAGCGCTCACCATTGGTCCTTGGGCTACGAACTCTTCATACCAGTCCTCTTTAACACCAAAAATACTCTCTAATGTTTGTGCATCATAATCCATATTAGGTGTATAAGCTTCTCCATATGCATCTTTTACCGCTGTTTGAATCTCACTTACTGGTACGTCTTTTACATTCCCTGTTCCTTGGTCATCTTTTTTGCTAGAACATGCAGCCAAAGAAAACGCCATTATGCCTACCATAACTAAACTAACAATTTTTTTCATTCTTCTCATATTATTTTCCTCCAATATCATGCGCGCTTTTAGCGCAATTCTTATTCATATTATTATTGTTTTAATGTTTACACTTATTATTCGTAAATGAGAAGAAAAGGTTACACCTTTTTTATTTTTTTATTTTTTTATTTTTTTATTTTTTATTCTACTATATTATTGAGCCAAACGCCCTTTTTAACCAATACATAACCAATAATACATTTAATTATATCTGCAAATTGACAAATAAAATAAATCCATAAAATCGACATACCTGTAAGTCTAGTTAATAATAATGCCACGGGGATACTTACTACCCATACAAAACAACTGTCAAAAAGGAAAGTTATAACTGTCTTGCCTCCCGAACGCAACGTGAAATATGCCGCATTTAAAAATGCCTGTATAGGCATCATAAGTGCAACAATACGTATAAACGAGCGAGCAAGGTATTTCACTTCTTCATCTGTTTTGTAGATATTAACAAATACATGTGCAATTGCACCCATGAAAAACCCAACTACTATACTTGCTATAACAGAGAAGAATATCATCTTGTTTGCAGTATCCTTCGCTTCTTCCATCTTACCTGCACCGAGTAGCTGCCCTATAACAATAGATACCGTGCTACCCATAGCAATAAATACAATATTGAACATATTAGATATGGTTGATGATATATTATAACCAGCAACAACAGCAATGCCACGCACAGAATAACACTGCATAAGCATTGCCATACCTGCCGACCATAGTGCTTCATTCAGTAATAATGGCATACCCTTTACTATTATTTGCTTACTCAAATCTGCTGGTATCCGTAATGTCCGATATACTCCCACAATAAACTGATTCTTTTTATAATGAATATGTGTCCACACAATAATAATCCCTGCCTCAATAAATCTAGCAATAACAGTTGCTATAGCAGCTCCTTCCACACCAAGCGTAGGCGCTCCGAATTTACCAAATATAAGAATATAATTAAGTGTAGTGTTGACAATAACAGAGACAATACCTGCTATCATTGGCGTAAGCGTTTGTCCCGTTTCTCGCAATGTACTGGCATATATTTGAATCATCATGAAAGGTATAAGTCCAATCAACATGATTCTCATATAATTCTCCCCATAGGAAAGTGCCAAAGTAATATTCCCTACATTACTTCCTTCATGGAGATACATTGATATTAATGACGTTCCAAAACCTGAGAATATAATCATGCTAATCGCAAGCATTATTGTACATATAATAATCTTGAAACGAAATGCACTTCTTACTCCTTCCTGATTATCCTGCCCGTAAAACTGCGCTCCGAAAATACCTGCTCCCGATACACCACCAAAAATACAGAGGTTGAACACAAAAAATAATTGGTTCACAATTGCAACACCAGACATCTGTTCCGTTCCAACCCTACCTACCATGATATTATCTATCATTCCAACAAAATTCGTAATTCCATTCTGTATCATAATAGGAATCGCTATTCCAAGTATCATACGATAGAATTTTTTGTCTCCAATTAGCTTTCTCATAACATTCTCCTTTTTTAATTACTCAGACTTTGCATTTGAAGATTTCGAAGAGTAGCTAACTGCTATGTTCAACGAAAAACTCGCTCTTGCGAGGTAATTCGACAGCTACAATTCTAAAGAAAATCAAATTGGAGCTGTCGACTCATTCTTACTATAACAATTTTTATTAAAAACTGCTATAATAATTTTGCCTTAAACTAGTACAATTCTACCAGTTTATGTTTTGTTATTAGAATCTTAATAAACATTAAGTTGTATCACTTATCTAGCTATGCTATAATAATGTGGTATTACTAATTATTTGTGTATTATTTAAACTTTTAAGTTTAATTAGTTACAAACTTGTTCACCTAAGGAGGATATCAATGACTAATATCACAGCAGATGTAAAGTGTCCATACTGTAAAATTGGATTTGAGATTAATGTAGATTTAGAAGCAGAAGAAGAAAAAGAATTAGAGGGTGCAAACTCTTTCGACATCGATTTTGATGAAATGGAGTGCCCTAACTGTGAAAACTTCTTTGCTATGCATGGTAAAGTAGAAAAAGTTGATGAGGAATTCAAATTAATAATTGAATCAATTGACTAATTAAAGTAAAAATAACTATATTCCATACAAAAAGCTCCTTTGGAGCTTTTTTTTATTTCTAACCTTAATATTTTCATAAAAAAAACAACTTATTTGCTGAATGCTATCTAGTGAACAGGTATGTTCACCTATAGCATTCAGCATAACTAAGTTGTTTTTTATTGCACTTCTATGCAATATGGATATTTAATTTCCGAATCCAGGAATCTGTAAGCTTCCATCTTCGCCAAAGAATTCACTATAAGGATCAGTTTGTTGATTATCTTGGCTATCATCTGGACTTGTAGATCCTTTCGATTCTGAATTGTTTGACGTTGTTGTATCTTCTTTAATTACCTGTGTCTTTTTCTTTAACTTAACTTCGAAAGTTTTCTCTACGAATTGACCATTTTCTAGTCTCTGAATCGTTACGTTTACTTTTGTTCCTGCTCGATAGCTTGATATTCTTTCTTGCATCGCTTCCATAGTAGCAACATTCGTATCATTAATCTTTGTTACGATATCTCTAGGTAAGATTCCACTCTCTTCTGCAGGGCCACCTTCTAATACGGAGTCAATATAAACACCTTCTGGCCAACCATAACCACTAATCATATCAGAGGCTACTGTACTTCCAGCGATTCCAAGGAAACCTGCTTCCCCTTCTGCAATCTTTTCACGGTTCATAAGATCGTTGATAATAGGCATCGCACGAGTAATTGGAATGGCGAATCCCATACCTTCTACAGAACTATCTGCATATTTAACAGAATTAATACCAATAACTTCACCAGCGATATTTAGTAATGCTCCACCACTGTTACCTGGATTAATTGCAGCATCTGTTTGTAATAATGTCATAGTATTATTCTCGATGGTAACTTCTCTTTCCTTAGCACTAATATAACCAACTGTTGTTGATTGACCATAACCTAATGCATTACCAATAGCAATAGCCATTTGTCCTACCTTAATATCATCAGAGTTACCTAAAGTGGCAATCTTAATTTTTCCCATCGTATCATCACTAATATCTTTTAATTTAACCGCAATTACAGCTAAATCTGCTGTACTATCTTTTCCTTTGATTTCAGCTTGATAGATTTCATCATCAATGAACTTAACTGCAATAGCTTTCGCACCATCTACTACATGGTTATTGGTAACAATCAATAATTCTTTATCGTTCTTACCAACGATAAATCCGGAACCACTACCTTCGACTTCCTGCTCATAGTTTTGGCCGAACCAATCGTTATAAGATTGTGTCACTGTACTTGTGATTGCCACAATGGAAGGCATTGTTTCATCAACTACATCAGATACGTCTGTATTATAGACAACTCCAGCATTGGAAATCGTCGTTGTTGCAATGGAATTATTACTAGCCCCTTGATTGGTATTCAAGGAAGAATTCCCAGCTCCTGCGTTTCCTATTATTACATTTTCATTTGCATCTGGATTAATTCTATAATATATAGCATTCGCTCCTAAGAAAGCTACACTTGCTATAAGACCAAAAGCAGCAGCTTTTGCTATGAACCTTACAATATTCTTGCTCTTTTTCTTAGGCTTCTTCTCTTCACTCTCCATCTGAGATACAAGTTCTTCCGAGAAATTTTGTCCTCCATTCATAAAATCATCTTGTGGTATCTCTTCCTTAGCATAACGATAAGAGGTATCTTGATATTGATGAGTATCATAGAACTCTCCGCCAGTATACCGTGAATCATCATTACTCTGGGTATCATAGTATCCGTTATTATATTGATTTACCTCTTGGTTACTATTGCTCTGATACTGCTCATTGTAAATGTTTGTATCGTTATTTGTATTATTGTTAGTATATTCATTCCAACCATTATTGGAATTACTATTTGAATTCATATTGCTATTATCATAATCCTTTTCCATAGGTTATCTCCTTTCCATACAAAACATCGTATAGTCTTACACTTCGTGTAATCCCTAGAAACAGCTTTGCTGTTTCTAGCTAACTTTTCTTTAAATAAACTCGAGAAATCACTACGTAATTTCCCTCGTTAACTAATGACTCCTTCGGAGTTGCGGTCTTACACTCCGTGTAATCCCTAGAAACAGCTT
>JAHAJA010000038.1 GCA_018372435.1 Clostridiales bacterium
TTAGACTCGAGAAATCACTTCGTAATTTCCCTCGTTAACTTATAACTCCTGCAAGTCAAGCTTCTTGACTTTAGTACGGTCTTACACTATGTGTAATCCCTAGAAGTAGCTTCGCTACTTCTTATAAGTTACATTATACCACTTTTTATAATTTCTGGACAGAATTATTTGAAAGTTTACTTTAATTTTTCCCTTTCTCAATGATTTCTAAACATTCATCGAGAATATTCTCATTACTTGTCATAATATCAGGTGTAGTACCTACCTCTAAATTACAAGTACCGTCTTGATTAAGTGGATAATCTCCACGATATCCCACTAACAGTTTACTATTAGGTAATTGGTATGCGAAAGAATCTAATCCTAAACCACCACCGCTAGTAGTTTCACCTACAACGGTTGCAAACCCTGTCTGTTCACAGAAGTTCGCAAATTTATCAGTTACACCATATGTGTAGGCATTGGTGAGAACCCATAGCTTCGAATTCAAAATAGCTTCTGAATCACTTGGTTTTACCTCGAAAGAATCTACTACATAACAATCCAAATTCTCTAAATCTTCTTTTACAAGCTTATCAAAACTTGGGAGCGTATCAATGCTCTTAATTTCCTCTTGCTTATATCGGCTTTGAATGAAGTTTCTATTGTTCTCTCCATCTTTAAAAAGAAGATAGGTATCTGCAGTTAAAGGCTTATCTATATTAGGTGCTATTATATTTTGCACCATATATTCCTCAACCCCTGAATAAACATTCTGTAAATCTATAATAACATGATCATAATCCTTCACTTCATCAAAAAATGCTAATAACTTTTCTTTATCTTCTTTCACATATTCCCTGTCAAATGACTTAAATGCTATATACGCTACTTTTCCCTCTTCTATAATTCCAGTGTTAAAGTTATTAGCAAGTACTGTCTTAACTTTCCGCTCTCTAAATTCAGAAACATAATTTCTGGTATTGTGAATGTATTTTAATGTTTTATAGGATTCAACACTTTCCTGCTCTTTTATCAATGATAATAAATATTGATTCTTATCGGCAGTAAATCTTTGAATATAATCTTCGTTATACTTATATCTCCAGTAATCCCAGATAGAAAGATCACCTACATTATCTACACTTACAAACGCTAAATTAAATATATTAAAATACTCACTTCCATCTTTGCACTCCATCATCTTATCTAAATAATTCTGCATTTTTTGTTCATAGTTAATCCCTTTTCTTTCAAGAAGACCAAAGTAAGGATAATTCTCCTTCAAAACAGCCTCCATCTGTTCGTAGTCTTTTACCATCTCTTGCGTTGTCATTTCATATTGCTGTTTTCTACAACTGATAACAACTACTGCGGCAATAATTCCAATGAGTATAAGAAAAATAAAAGAAAATAGCAATTTTCTTTTCGTGATATATAGCTTGATATCTATTAATAGTATCTTTAATTTATTATTCATGTCTTCCCCCAACTGTCCTTTATTAATATCTTAAGAAGTCATATCCCTTATTCACAAACGGGGTTGTTGCAAAACCTGTGTAGATATAGTGTTTTGCAACAACCCAAATTTGTTTACTCGCTAATTGCATCTATTGTTTCTGCAATTTCCTTACTAGCATTCGCATTAATATTAACATTTCTTGTAACTTGTGCATCATAACCTTTTGCCTTAACAAGATCAGATAAATCAATACCGGTTACTTCCTTCATGGACTCCATAACTTGAGTCATAACTCCCGTTACATTAGAAGCTACGTTGGCAACTCCGTTACCCTCTGAGTTGCCGCCGCCATCCATGATAATAATCTTATCAATCTGCGATAATGGTTTTGCAATGTTCTCTGCAACATCAGGTAAAACTTTAATAAGCATCTCTGCAACTGCAGCTCCAGAATATTTCTGATAAGCCTCTGCCTTTTTCTCCATAGCTTCTGCTTCTGCAATACCCTTTGCGCGAATTGAGGAAGCCTCTGCAGTACCCTTTTGGCTAATAACATCTGCTTCTGCTTGACCAGTTAGCTTAATAGCCTCTGCTTCTGCAATTGCTTTGATTTTTCTCGCTTCTGCTTCCGCCTGGGCAAATCTAGTTTGTGCTTGTGCCTGTGCTTCTGCTTCTGCTATTTTACGATATTTTTCAGCATCTGCAATCGTTTGTTGTTTCTCTTTATCAGCAATCGCTGGTTCAACAACTTCTGCGCGAAGACTTTCCTTCTTACGTTCCGCTTGTTTTTGAGCAAGTTCGATATTCTTCTGCTCTTTCGCAATCATAATTTGCACTTGAGCTGCTTCGATATCCTTTTGTCTTTCTTGCTTTAATAATTCAGCATCCATCTCTGCTGTAACTACTTCTTTATTGGTAATATTTTTCTGAATTTCATAGGCCGCATCTGCTTTTGCTTTTGCTGCTTGCTGTTCTTGCATATATGCAGCTTCTTGAACTTGTTTTAACTTAGTAGCTTCTGCTATCTCTGTCTCAGCAAGTAATCTTGCCTGTTCCCCAGCTCGTTTCGCTTTAGAAGTCTCAATCTGCATCTCACGGTCAGCTTCTGCTCTCGCTATCTCTGCATCTTTTTTCTTCTCTGCTATCTGTTTAACACCAAGTGCATTAATATAACCATTGCTATCATTAATGTCTTTAATGGTGAATACCTTAACTTCAAGGCCCATCTCCGTTAATTCAGTTCCTACTACTTCTTGAACTTTAGAAGAGAAAGTCTCTCTATCACGATATATCTCTTCAACAGTCATTGTAGATACAATTTCACGAAGCTTTCCTTCAAGTACATTCGTTGCTGTACTACGGATTGATTGTTCAATCATAGTCTCATTCTTGCCTGTGAATTGCTCAATTGCATTGAATATAGAATTCTGTTCATTCTTTACTTTAATTACCGCTGTACCAATAACTGCAATTGGTACACCTTGAGATGACATACTCTCATCTGTAACAACATCTAGCTGAATATTGCCAAGTGATATGTAATCAATTCTTTCGAAAACCGGAATTACAAGGCCACCACCGCCTGTGATAATCCTTTTCTTCAAACCTGTTACAACTGCTGCCTTGTCCTGTGGTACTTTCTTCCACATCGATAGAATAACCATCAAGATAATGACAATTCCAGCAACAATTAGTATTACTGGTAACATACTTTCTAAACTTTCTGGCATACTATACCCTCCTTAAACTCATTAACCTCTAGTTTCTCTATAGTCAAACAGATACTACTCTGCTTACTATCATACTGATTACTATAACTCCTCTAATTTCTCAACAATCGCAACATTCTTCTCAAAATATAACACCCTAACCTTTGTATCTTGCCGTATTCCCTCGGTAGAAACAACCGACTTTGCTGGATATGATGTTGTTATACCATCTAATGTTGTTATACTAACACTACCAAAGCCTCCTGGAATGATCGTATTCACTATTTTAGCATCGAATAAAAGTAATTGCTCTTTGGAATATGTGGTGTGTTCAATCTGTTTTAACTTATGAATTAAAGTCTGTACGATAATAGCTACTAGATATCCGAACGCCACCGCTATAATAATACTCAAGATCTGATTACTCTTATGTATTAACATCTTCCCAAGTGCACCAAATACCAATAATCCTGCACAGATACTTTGGACTGAAAAGGGTAATAAACACAGATGCATATTCCCTATTTCTATATTCAAGTCAATATGTAAACTTTCAAACATACCAGATAAACCATCAAAAAAACCATCAATTATATTTGTTATTTGACCTAATATTAATGATAACAACGGTATTCCAATACCAATTATCATGCATATCGTATATGCCCTTTCCATATTATTCCTCATTTCTATAATTGTTTAGAATTATTTTTGTTCTATGTATCCTCCCAGATCAACAGTAACCATTTGAACACAAGGGGAGCTTATTGATATATACTTTTCTGTATTATACACCATTAATCCCCCCCTTTGATTAAATATTTATTAAGTTTTGATTTAATATATTTCCATTAATATAATCTTCTATTGTGTCACATCATTATTAAGTGGTGGTAATATTCCAGTGACCTTACATACGGCACTCTTACCATTCGCCGTTCTGCAATAGATATTACACTGCCCAGCACCAACAATCGTTACCACACCTTTGTTCGATACCGTGGCTACATTAATGTCAGAGGAGTACCAAAGTATACCTGTGCCACTACCTTTAATACTCGCCTTCAATGTAAATGTTTCCCCTCGTAGTAAAGAAGCTTCTGTCTGAGACAAAGTAATACTCTTAGTCGCTTTTGAGGACTTCTCAGCGTTGATAACAGTTACGGTAGTTACATACGTCTTTCCGCCTAAAGCCTTTGCGGTAATCTTAGCTGTCCCAGCTTTCTTTCCAGTAATTGTTCCTTTGTCATCTACTGTTGCAATTTTCTTATTGGAGGTTTTCCAATAAACCTTATCTGTATTATTCTTTGGATATAAGAATGCCGTTGCTGTGATATTCTTTCCCTTTTCTAGTTTAATGTTCTTACCAATATTGACTTCAACAGAAGTCGCTGGAACTTGAACAGGGTTTGCTATAAGATATAAGCTGGTTTCTGGATCCCCTAACAAATTCTGCTCATAATAACAGAACAACATTGCAGTACTTGTACTGTAGCCCGTAAGATACTCAATGAAATATTCTTTTGATAATGCCAACATACTTCCGATATTCCTTGATGATTCATTGGTTGTAAATACTGCATCCCAGAACTTTCTGTTATATGCTTGGGACGGACCATCAGTACCCACTCTACTGTACCATCCATATCTTGAATTCACGATACATGCATACGCACCACTAACACTATTACTTACAACCAATTGCTCCGCAATACAATCCGGTGCACTATATGCATCTTTTGTATCCATATTATCAAATGAACCCGCATAACATCCTTGTGTATACAAGAAAAATGCTTCTTTGTTCGTTAACGCCTCTATATCACTAACATCGCATTTCATTAAAGTGGTATTATTACAATGTCCTAAATGGTTGATAACCTCAGGCGAACTATTCATAACGGATATAACTTCTGATTTTGGCCAATTATAATTTTCATAGTCTCTATCATATAGAGTCCTCTTATTATAATTATCAGGGAATCCTACCGTTTCAAAATCATTGCTTCCATTCTTAGTAGTGGCACCATCTTTGATTTCATCCATGTAATCCCCACCAAAGATATAGTTTTCTTTATCATCTTCTCCATCAATCGACTTATATTCTACTGTCCTTGAGGTTTTGTTTGGATCGGTATATTTACTATTTAACACCACTTCTCCAAAGGATTTTCCTACTGACATTCCTATATAAGCACGCATATATTCAAGTTCATCTAATAACTGCTCTTTCTTATCATAGGAATAAGAACTTGATGCAATTGCCTTCTTTAGATTCTTGCAGAATGAAGTTAATGTTTGCACATCCTTTTTTGTAATCTTCGAATCACAATCGCCAGTACGAACCAATGTTGACAAACTAGAATAATAATCTACTAAAATACCAGAAAATTCAACCAGCAATGTCATATCATTAACAAATACACTCTTCAACAGGTCATTGGAATCATAATATAACGCAACATACTCCGCATCTACAATCTGATCTCTAACAGCGCGTAAGTTATCTGTCAAAGTGCCTGCATCCATTGTACTCTGAATATCAGCAGCTAATTCTGAGGTACAGCCATCACTGTTGCTTTCTAATACCTCACCAACGAATGTAGCTTTCGCACTCTGTTGTCTTTGTTCATACGCAATGGTCTTTGTAACAAAATTCGTTGCCTCCGTTAAGTCATCTACTGGTGCACGACCGACTAATACATCATATGTAAAATCCACACTGTCTGCCATCTCGCCAAATATAGAATTGCGATTTGCATCAAAATCTCCGTCAAGGCAACCAAAATATAAATCAGATGCGATAGACGTCGTTGTATCCGTCGTAACAGGTTCACAATATAGAATTCGTGTTGGTACCACAGGGTTCGTACCATCTGCATCTCCACCAAGTAATACATACTTTATATGGTTAGTTCTATACGCATCGATAATAAAATTACGAATCTGTTCTGCTGTATCTCTACCACTATAACTAGAATAGATCTCCGTTGTTGTTACCGTTTTTGCCTTAATCCCTCTTGTAATCTTATGTGCTACTAGGTTCTCGAAGGCAGGTTTTAAATTCTCATCGGTAATTACTATATAGTCATATTGATCACTACCAAGTAATATAGAGGAACTACCCGTTCCTTCTATTTTGTTATAGTAAGACATCGCTGCATCGATATTCTCAACCTTATTCTCAATAAAGCTTTCATCTTCCTTAGTCGGTACAAAAGTCTTATTGTCTTTTCTTGCTTGCGCACTAATCTTAATATCCTCATCTGTTAATGACACAACTATCTTCATATGCCTTGCAAATGACAATCCTTTATTCTGATATGTTACTGGATAGAGTAACATATTATAGATTTGATAGCCTCTTGTTGTGCTAACACTTCCTTCAGATACTTGACTTACTGGATATTTATCATTGCCATGATATACCTTTTGGTCATATTCTACAGAGGCATTATCTACAATCAGCTCTGCAGATGAAACGATATCTGCGGCTGGCTCAACAAGTATATTATCATAATTCTCAATATCACTGGTTAATACTTTTACCCTTGTAACCTGTTTTCCACTAGGTATTAATATGGAGATTGACTTTGATGGTAAATTAGGCATACCAACGTCGTTAACTTTTGTTAATCCCTCTATATCAATACTCTTTCCATTCTTACCTTCACCAATCTGTAGATTTCCAAAATAATAATTTAGTTCTATCTCTGATACATCTTCATATGCTGCTTTTTCCGTGGTAACTGCATAATTGGGTACACTAGGAACCAAAGATACAACAAACATAATTATTACAAGAAATACCGAGATTCTCTTTGTCATATTGTTATGAATACTTTTCATATTTCAATTTCCTTTCTGTATATTACTAATTCTCTGACACTTTGTATGAATCAACAATGTCTGGGTTATCAACAACATTCTTCACACGTTCAGGAGAATCATAATGAGACATATCCCAAGCTTCTTCTTTCAGATTAAGCTTAAAATCACCACTTTCAACAAATCTTACTTGTTGTGATTCCTCATCATAGACTATAGGGAATATTGAAATATATACAACGGGTATCCCTTGATATTTCTGTACAAATGCTTTCATCTTAAAACCATTATCACTTGTTGATTCGTATACATTTTCTCCTTCTTCGCTTTCTACGGGACTTATCCCTAAGTTGGCAAGCTTAATGTTATCCAGCGTATGAATCGTTTCTGACCACATAGAGGCACTGATATCTTTCAGTGCTGTGTCCTGTGGTAATGCTAACACATAGGATAAAAACGGAAGTGAATTCTCATCATAACTTGCTGAAAATCCGTCTACACTAAGTTTCGTTGTTCCATCCTCTTGCTTTTCTAGATCCAAATCATACAATTCAAAATGTATTGTAATTTTATCCTTATTAACGGTAAATTCTTGTTTGTTTTCTTTGATATCTGTATTCTCGTTTTCAAAACCGGTATCAGGTACCACCTCACTATTCGTATTATTGTCCTTATTAGTAGAACAACCAGCGACAACAACCAAGAATGTCGCAACCATACAGATAAGTTGCTTCTTAATCTTCATAAATTATAAATCTCCTCCCTATAAATTATTGTAATATTCAATTGTAATATTCAAGTTTCCCTCTCTAAAAACTCGAATGGCTTATAAAAGCTCACACCATCTATATTCTACCATTATTAACCATTTATATCAAGTTGCATTATCTTTTATTCACCCAGTCGAAAACTCTTTAAAAACCCCCTCTTTTCAAACACAAAAAGTCGTAGAAACATAACTTTTATAATCGTCATGTTTCTACGACTTACCTATTTCCTATAACTATTCTTTAAACCTATTACTAAATTATTTTTCTTAATTATTTATCTTAAATATATCCTTATACAATAGTTATCCCGATCTATAAAGTTAAATTACTTTAAGTTACTATATCCCATAAGATGGGTATCTACTTCTTTGGCAACCTCACGTCCTTCACGAATTGCCCACACTACAAGTGACTGACCACGGCGCATATCACCTGCTACGAATACATTATCTTCCATTGTCTTATATGTTCCATATTCTGTGGCTACATTCGTTCTTTCGTTAAGATCAACACCAAAAGCTTGTGCAACATAGCTTTGTGTACCTAAAAAACCTGCTGCTATAAGTACTAAATCAACTTCAACTTCATATTCACTGCCAGATACTTCTGCCATGAAGTAACGTTTTGTTTCTTCATTGAATTTGTTTTCCAACTTCACAAGCTTTGCCTTGCATACGTTACCAGCTTCATCTGCTACAAACTCTTTTACTGTAGTTTGATATACTCTAGGGTCATGACCGAAAACTTCAATAGCCTCTTCTTGACCATAGTCTGTCTTGCAGACACGAGGCCATTCTGGCCAAGGATTGTTCTCTGCTCTTTGATCAGGGAGTTTTGGCATCATCTCTAATTGTATGACTGACTTCGCACCATGTCTAACGGAGGTACCAACACAATCATTACCCGTATCACCACCACCAATTACAAGAACATTCTTATCCTTTGCACTGATGTACGTGCCTTCTTTTAGATTGGAATCCAATAAACTCTTTGTCGTTGACTTTAAGAAGTCTACTGCGAAGTGAATTCCTTTTGCGCTTCTTCCAGGTACATTGATATCTCTTGGATTAGACGCACCACATGTTAAGATAACGCTATCGAATTCTTTTGTAATCTTGTTTGCTTTATAATTTCCACCAACATCAGCGCCTGTTACGAATGTAACGCCTTCTTCCTTCATAATATCAATCTTACGATCAATAATGTGTTTCTCTAATTTCATGTTAGGGATTCCATACATTAATAATCCGCCTACACGGTCCTCTCGTTCGAATACAGTAACAAGATGACCACGTTTGTTCAATTGATCTGCTGCTGCAAGTCCTGAAGGACCAGAGCCAATAATCGCTACTTTCTTACCCGTACGGATTTTAGGAGGATTTGCTTTGATATATCCTTTTTCAAATCCATTCTCGATGATTTCTAGTTCATTTTCCTTGATTGATACTGGATTTCCATTCAACCCACAAGTACAAGCAGCTTCACATGGCGCAGGACACACTCTTGCAGTAAACTCAGGAAAGTTGTTCGTCTTTAATAGACGATTGAGCGCTTGCCCCATATTATCTGTAAATAACAAATCATTCCATTCTGGAATTAGATTGTTAAGTGGACAGCCAGATGTCATTCCACCAATCATCATTCCTGATTGACAGAATGGAACTCCACATTCCATACATCTAGCACCTTGTTTTTTCCGCTCTTCTTTTGACAATGGCATATGGAATTCATTAAAATTCTCAATTCTATCTTTAGGCTTAACTGCCTGATTCCCTTTTCTCTCATAATCCATAAATCCAGTTGGTTTTCCCATACCTTAAGTTCTCCTTTCTACTTTTTTGTATTTGCATAGAATGCTTCTATTTGTGCTTGTTCACTGCTAAGTCCTTTTTCTTCCATCTGTACAATTGTCTGTAACATTCTACGGTAATCATGTGGAATGATCTTTTTAAATTTAGGAAGGTAACCCATAAAGTCATCAAGAATTTCTTTACCACGGGCTGAATTCGTAACCTTTACATGTTCAGAAATCATACTCTTAAGTTCCATTACATCGTATTTATCAGCAACTGGTTCTACCGCAACTAGTTCTTTATTCAATCTCATGTATAGGTTGCTATCTTCATCAAGTACATATGCAACACCGCCACTCATACCAGCAGCGAAATTCTTACCAGTGCGTCCAAGAACAGCTACGCGACCACCTGTCATATATTCACAAGCGTGATCACCCACACCCTCAACAACTGCTGATGCGCCAGAATTACGTACACAGAAACGTTCGCCAGCTACACCATTGATGAACACTTTACCACTTGTAGCACCATATAAAGCTACATTACCTACGATAATATTCTCTTCTGCTTTGAAGTTTGATCCTTTTGGAGGATATACAATGATCTTACCACCAGATAAACCTTTTCCAATATAATCGTTACAATCACCTGATAACTCTAACGTAAGTCCTTTTGGTATAAACGCTCCAAAACTTTGACCACCAGCACCATGACATTTGATTGTAATCGTATCTTCCTCTAATGTTGTTCCATGAAGCCTTGTAATCTCAGATCCAAGAATTGTTCCAAGTGAGCGATCTACATTCGTAACTTCAGCTTCCATCGTCTTTTTCTGTTTATTAACAATTGCAGGACGTAACTTTTTAAGGAATACTTTCTCATCAATTGTGTTCTCTAATTCAAAATCATAGATTTGTTTTGGATCAAAGATATGAGAAATCTTAGTATCTGTATATTCTGATTCAAGAATTGCTGACAAGTCAAGCTTATTAGCGTGTTCTTTCTTGAATGTATCTTTAACTTTAAGTAAGTCTATACGACCAACTAATTCATCCACTGTTTTAACACCTAGCTTAGCCATATACTCACGGAGTTCCTCTGCTATAAATCGCATGAAGTTTTCTACGTATTCTGGTTTACCTTTGAAGTTCTTTCTAAGTTCCGGATTTTGAGTAGCTACACCAACTGGGCAAGTGTCTAAGTTACATACTCTCATCATAACACATCCCATTGTTACTAGTGGCGCAGTAGCAAATCCGTATTCTTCGGCACCAAGTAAAGCTGCAACTAATACGTCACGACCACTCATTAATTTACCATCTGTTTCAATGCGAACTTTAGAACGAAGGCCATTCATAATCAATGTTTGGTGTGTTTCTGCAAGACCAAGTTCCCATGGAAGTCCCGCATTATAGATAGAACTTCTTGGAGCTGCACCAGTACCGCCATCATAACCAGAGATTAAGATTACTCCAGCACCTGCCTTAGCAACGCCTGCTGCAATCGTACCAACACCTGCTTCTGAAACTAACTTAACCGATATTCTAGCATTCTTGTTCGAGTTCTTTAAGTCGTAGATTAACTGCGCTAAATCTTCGATAGAGTAGATATCATGATGTGGTGGTGGTGAAATCAAACTCACACCTGGTGTTGAGTGTCTTGTCTTAGCAACCCAAGGATATACTTTATTACCTGGAAGGTGCCCGCCTTCACCTGGTTTTGCACCCTGTGCCATCTTGATTTGGATTTCGTCGGCACTTACTAAGTACTCAGAAGTTACACCAAATCTACCGGAAGCCACTTGCTTAATTGCAGAGCAACGATTCACTCCATCTTTACCAGCATGAAGACGATCTAAACTTTCTCCACCTTCGCCACTGTTTGACTTACCACCAAGACGATTCATTGCAATGGCTAAGGTTTCATGTGCTTCTTTTGAGATAGAACCATATGACATTGCGCCTGTTTTAAAACGTTTTACAATGGAATCTACACTTTCAACTTCTTTGATGTCAATTCCCTTCTCTGGGAAGTTGAAGTCCATTAAACCTCTTAAATTAAGTCCCGCTTCTTCTTCGTCGATACATGCTGTATATTCTTTAAACATCTCATAATTACCTGTACGAGTAGCCGTTTGTAATAAATGAATTGTCTTAGGATTATATAGATGTTCTTCCTGATTACTTCTTAATTTGTGACTACCAACACTATCTAGTGTTAAATCTACATTTAACCCAAGTGGATCAAATGCCCTTGAATGTAATCGATCTACTTGTTTTTCTATATCTTTGATTGTGATACCACCGATACGACTAACTGTATCTGTGAAGTATTTGTCGATAACATCTTTATCAATACCAATTGCTTCGAATATTTTAGAACCTTGGTATGACTGGATTGTTGATATACCCATCTTAGAAGCTATCTTAACGATACCATGAAGGATTGCATTATTATAATCATCCACCGCTGCATAATAGTCTTTATCAAGCATATTATTGTCAATTAATTGTTTGATACAATCTTGTGCAAGGTATGGATTAACTGCACACGCACCGTAACCAAGTAATGTTGCAAAATGATGTACTTCTCTTGGTTCAGCACTTTCAAGAATCATCGCTACACGAGTTCTCTTCTTTGTCTTAACAAGATGTTGTTGTAATGCAGAAACAGCAAGTAATGAAGGAATTGGAACGTGATTTTCATCAACTCCACGGTCTGATAGAATTAATACATTGGCTCCTTCTTTGTATGCACGGTCTGCTTCAACGAATAAATGATCAATTGCTTTATCTAATGAAGTATTCTTATAGTACGTAATTGGAATTTCTTCAACTTTGAATCCATCTGCTTTCATGTTCTTAATCTTAAGAAGATCGGTATTCGTAAGTATTGGATTGTTAATCTTAAGAACCTTACAGTTTTCAGCTACTTCTTCTAAGATGTTTCCATCTTCACCAATGTAAACAGAGGTAGAAGTTACTATTTCTTCACGAATCGCATCAATTGGTGGATTAGTAACCTGTGCAAATAATTGTTTAAAGTAGTTGAACAAAGGCTGCTCTTTCGCTGATAGTACAGGAAGTGGGCTGTCTGCTCCCATTGCAGAGATTGGTTCAGCACCAGCATTTGCCATAGGAAGAATTGTCGTTTTGTAATCTTCATATGTGTAACCGAAAGCTTTCAATAACTTAGCTCTCTCGTCTTTGGTATATTCCGTAACTTTCTTGTTCGGAATCTTTAAGTCTTTTAAGCAAACTAGATTTCCATCCAACCATTCACCGTATGGTTTTCTGCTTGCGTATTTATTCTTTAGTTCTTCATCATCAATTAGTTCACCCTTAACAGTATCTACAAGCAGCATCTTACCAGGTCGAAGACGTTCTTTCTTAATAATCTTATCTGCTGGAATGTCAAGTACTCCTACTTCTGATGATAGAATTAGATTATCATCACTTGTGATATAATAACGTGATGGACGTAAACCATTACGATCAAGGATTGCTCCCATAATATCACCATCACTGAATAGGATTGAAGCAGGACCGTCCCATGGTTCCATCATGGTTGCATAGTATTGATAGAAGTCCTTCTTTTCTTTACTGATAGCTCGGTCATTACTCCATGGTTCAGGAATTGTTATCATAACCGCTAATGGTAACTCCATTCCACTCATTACTAAGAATTCCAATGCATTATCAAGCATTGCAGAGTCAGAACCTTCTGTATTAACTACTGGAATAACTTTGTGCATATGACCCTTCAAATACTTCGATTCCATTGTTTCTTCACGAGCAAGCATCTTATCTGCATTACCACGAATGGTATTAATCTCACCGTTATGGACGATAAAACGGTTTGGATGGGCTCTTTGCCAACTAGGATTTGTATTCGTACTAAAACGGCTATGTACCGTTGCGATTGCTGATTCATAATCTGGACATTGTAAGTCTTCAAAAAATAAACGTAATTGATTTACCAAGAACATACCTTTGTATACGATTGTTCTACTTGATAAAGAAACAACATATGTATTGTCATTACTTTGTTCAAATATCCTCCTAGCAAGGTATAATTTACGGTCAAAATCAAGTCCTTTATTCACATCAGCTGGTTTTTTAATGAAACCTTGCATAATACAAGGCATACATTCTATTGCCTTTTGACCTAATGTATCAGGCTGAGTCGGAACCTCTCTCCAGCCAAGGAATTCTAATCCTTCTTTTTCTACAATAATTTCAAACATTTTCTTTGCTTGATTACGTCTTAACTCTTCTTGTGGGAAGAAGAACATACCAACACCATATTCTCTTTCTCCACCTAATTCTATACCAAGTGGTTTCACTGCTTTCTTAAAAAACTTGTGTGAAATCTGTAATAAAATACCTACACCATCTCCAGTTTTTCCTTCCGCATCTTTACCCGCTCTGTGCTCCAGATTTTCTACAATACGAAGAGCATCTTCTACAGTTTTATGAGTCTTGATACCTTTAATATTTACTACTGCACCGATACCACAGTTATCATGTTCGAATCTTGGATCATACAACCCTTGTTTAACACGTTTTGCTTCTTCTACATACATCTCTTTCATATCAATACCCCTGCCCTTTCTATAACTTGCAAACATATTTCTTTTATTTCACTCTAAGTTCCTAACTAAAAATCCGCTATTAAAATACAAAAAGACGCCCTTGGACAGTAATATTCTACTGTACCAAGAACGCCTTTGTTCTTACTCGTGATTATAATCTAGATTGTACAGAGATTCAACAATAAAATTAATTATTATATAACATTTGTACAATTGCATAAAAATCTGGCGTTTTATGTACTGTTTTTTGCACATTTTTTATATTTTAAAGTTTTACATCTCTTTTTGTTAATTATATTAATTTATTTTGATTTTAAGTTACTTTTCTTTTGTTTCATTGTTATAAATGTTATATTTATTGGTGTGAAACTTAATTTTATTAACTGACCTTTCTAGTTACTACCCGCAAAATATCTCGATCACATAATCTAACTCTTTATTGATAGCAATTAAATGTTATTGTATTATGTTACTATTATGCAACATTCGTTTATTTATAGCGATGTTATTATGCATTGCTTGTAGCAACGGCTAGAATCAGGGTACTATTGAAGTAGCAAAGGAGGTAACAATCATGTTAAGTGAGAATTTAAAAAATCTTAGAAAGATAAAAGGAATAACACAAGAGGAACTTGCTATTAGATTAAACGTAGTTCGTCAAACAATTTCAAAATGGGAGAAAGGCTTATCCGTACCCGATGCAGATACCTTAATTAAGCTTGCAGATTTTTTCGAAGTATCCGTCAGTGAACTTTTGGGTTCGACTGTAGAGAAGGAAGTTGATTCTAACATTATTGCCGATCAATTATCCAGAATTAACGAACAACTGGCAGCAAAGAATAGACGCTCACATCGTATCTGGAAAACAATTGGAATAATCTTTGTAATTTTCATAGTTGTGAATATTTTACTTGTATTATTAGGAACGGTTTCTTTTTATAGTTTTAAAAGTGATAAAACTACAACGTTAACTACGGAATCAGAAATAATTACGAACGAGGAAGAATAAATGAACTATTAAGCACCGAGGGCTTTATAAAATAGCCATCGGTGCCATGTGTTTAATCTTATGTTATTAGTTTCAGCCAGATTTCCATATCTGTAGTTTCGGGAGAATGGCTTGCATAACGCTCTGCGCAAAATGCCTCGGTTTGCAGTTTATGGTTTGGCAACTTGACACGAATCACTACACCTTATTAATTCTGCCAAAATTTCTAAGAAAAATGACCTTTTCAATAGTTTTATATGCTTTGCTCCAGTTCTCACTTATACTAGATTCCTTCGGATATGTAACATTATTCTCAAACCAACTCCACGATATTGGCCATACATCATAATGAGGAAGCGTATCAACTAAAAAATCTAATTCCTTTTCGACAATCTCTTCATTCCCCACATAAAACATACTATCTTTGGAGTTAATATAAGCGGATGGACGATATCCATAACTTAACCATTGTTCTGGCTCTCTTTGAATCGAACAATTTACTAATTCTTTTAATCTCTGCTCTATTTTACTATAATTATAATTAGGTAATTTAGCTTTTTTCATTGCAAGAAAGAGCGTTACATACCCAGCTGCTCCCATATCCCCTTGATTTTCTTCATACATTCCTCGAATCATCGTATCCACTATTGTTAAGATTTCATCATATATTTCTGACTGTGGATAATATTCTAGTATAAAAGAACAGAAGCTTATTATGATCCCTTTGCTTTCTACTTTGTTATATTCCGCATCATAATTATAGTAAGCCGCATGAGGAAATTCCTGATTTGATGGCAATGTGAAAACCCAACCATCTAAAAAATTGCTAGTACAATCTAAATATTTTTTAATTCCAATATAAATTGGATGATTTAAATCGAAGAAATTAATTTCTTTTAGTATCTCCAAAACAAAATACGTTCCATATGGAACAGAGTTTTGGTTCCAATTATCTGGGTCTACAGCATTACCAAAACCACCATCCGGATTCTGATAGTACATCAAAGCATTAACAACCTCCATCTTGTCCCCATCTTCAAAAAGATACTTCCATCTCGCTAGCTCCAGTTCTCTGGCGTTTCTATGCATCCAGTTATGTATTGGCTGTAAACAAATCGTCTTCATTCTATAGTAACCTCCCAGTTTTATTTCTTGCTCTTAATTATAAACGCACTCAAAGAATATTGCGTACAATTCTCTTACGTAATACGTGGGCAATAGCCACCAAGCTGTCCTTGATGGAACTGCTGAATACTCTAATCCTAAGGTTTTTGCAATTTTCCCTGCACGGTATTCATGAAATTCATTGGTAACAATAGCAACGTATTGATTAAGTTTATTGCGATCCATTATTTCTTTTGAATAAATTAGATTTTCACGCGTGGATGTTGATCTTTCTTCTTTAAACAATCGTTCTGAATTAATACCTTTGTCCGTAAGATATCGATACATACATTCCGCTTCAGAAATATCTTCGTCGATACCTTGCCCTCCCGATACTATACACATGGAATCTGTATTATCAATCAAGTAATCGTACGCCGCATCAAGTCTCTCCATCAACATCAAACTTGGACGCTCTCCATAAACTCTACAGCCAAGTACAATAACTGTTGCATTCTCTTTTGGTTTCTTCATATTAGCTGTTACCATACAACTTGTCAAAAGGAGCACTAGCCCGATCCCTATGACTACACCTATACCAATAGCACTTAGTGTTATTCTTCCTATATTAGTATTATCATAATTATAATTCCAGGCTTTTTCGAACCAGCCGTTAATACGGGACATCTGGCAAGCATATATCATTACGACAAATCCTCCAACAATCCCTGTTGCATTACCTACATTAACAATACCATGAGCAAATAATGGCAACAAAAACCAGACAAACGTTAATAATCCTATTAAAAATATAACACTCTCTAAAAATTCCATAATATCCTTTTTACCCTTCATATATTGCATTGACACCTATATACATGGTTATGCTTACTTCTATTTTTTCACATGTTCTTCTTTTGGTCAATAGCGCTTAAGAAATCCTAGTAGTCTATTCATAACCACAAAATATTATTAATTATCTAAAATTCTGTCCACTTCCTCTAGCACTGCAAGTATATTAGCAGAAAGCTCTGGAGATAAATTTCGCCAATTCAACGAAAAGCCAGGGTAATATGGACATTTTTTACTTCCATTAACATTAATCGCTGCTAACGGCCGTGTACCCGTTTTATCAGTCTGAATACAATAGCGACACCCATCGCAAGTTTTTGTCCATCCACTGATGAACTTAGCAGTTTCTTCTGGAATTTCATTGATATGTTCTAGTATCTTTTTGAACATAGGCATTCGAATCCATATAAAGCAAGGCTCAAGACGAAGATCTTCATAACTCACTTCAATACCAGAGTGGCTTCGTTCTCCCCAAGCCATCTTAAGCTCTTCTTGTTTTCCATGCTGTTTAACATAATCTAGACTTATTCTTTTACCATCACGACAATCAATACGTTTAAATCCTCGTTTTTCTAATTCACTACACAGCTTAATAAGTTCCTCCTGTGCATCTAACAATTTATCAAAAGCCACTGCTATCCAGTTAGCCGATACATCGTATACACAACGGCTAAATAGCAAAAATGCAGCATCAGACCTGGATTTATCTATAATATGTACGTTATCTTCACGGGAGATGGTGGCAAGTTCTTTTAGCCCCTCTGCCCCTCCATTATGCATATATAACATAACCCGATCACTTTTTTCGATGGATATACCTAATGCCTCAAGTGCTTTTGCCAAAGCCCTTTTGGGTGAAACAGAACCCTCAGCCAATAACAATCCTTCTTCATGTACTTCACCTGATTCCACTAGCTCAAAAAACTCTTGCATCATAGAAGCAATCTTTGTTACAGCATCACGAATGATTTTTACATCCTTTTCACGCCCTTTTTGCTGCTCCCAAGGATTAAAGGATACATCATTTACCGGTTTAACTCCTATTATGGTTGCATCTTTGGAAATAACTTCATAAATCCCAGTGATAATTCTATATGCTTGCAGACGTTTCTCATCTTCTGGAGCAGGCGCGCAGGTACCTAAAAAATAAGCTGCAGCTCGTCCATAATTAGTGGAATATGACATTCCATTTTTTATTATCATAGAAAAATCCTCCTTTTATTCTAAACTAAAATTAGATACCTTAGGTTCTATAGATATTCCATTCCATAACGTCCCAATCCCTACATCTTGGGGCGTTATGGTCTGATAATGTCCACTCCTCCCTTTAACACTTATCTTCTCATTATTAATTTCAATTATGGCATATAACGGTTCCTTATATAATATTAAATCTTTCAGAAACGGATATCTTTTATGTATTTCATCGGTATATGAAAATATCTCCTTTGTTCCATGCCAGATATACGACATCGAATTAAGTGTATAATATGGGATTCCTTCGATCACTCTGCAATCATCACCATGGTCATGTCCATTCATACATATAAGAACTTTTCTCCTACCAAATATCTCCCTAATTTCTTTCCTATTTGCAATTCCTCTTTTCATAAAATCATTAGCCAAACTATGATGTGAAAAGATAACATAATTAATCCATGTATTACATCTTTATCCACATCTAATTATTTACATTTATTATATAACCTATCATACCAACTTTCAATATTATAATTACGATGTCCATCACTCTCTTTTATACAATGACATAGCTCGTGGACATACTTGTCCAATCTTAATATATATTGTATACTTATATATCTAGGTATATAGTCCGATATATATATTATTAATAGACTTGATAACGTAACTCAAGAAACACACTTAGAAGTAACGTAGTTACGCAGTGTATTTCGTGCACTAGCAAAAAGACTGTAGCACATTAACAGCCTTCCAGAGCTTCGCACTCACCTAAAAGCTTGAAAGGAGCAGCAACGATGAGTTTATCAAATAATGCAATTGGAAATGTTGGCTCGAATCCAAGCAACATGACACCAAAGAAACGTCCTTCTTCTGGACAAACCTCTACCTTCCAAACAACAGCCGGCTCTCCTTCTGGCGCGACAAATACTGTGAATAGTAATCTTAGTTATTCTGCTACCGGGCAGATATTGATAGATAAAGGCCAAATTATCCGTGGAGAAGTTACTGATATTAGAAACGATACCGTATCAATCAAGGTGGATCTGGGTGAAACCATTACCTATCCACTTCAAGGAGATCCTGAGCTGACCATCGGCCAGACTGCAACTTTCAAAGCAGTTGAGACAGAAGATGGAATTGCTCTTCGTGCGATATCAGTTAAACCATCGCAAGCTAGATTAGCTACTATTAACAAAGCGTTAGAAGAAGCTGGTTTACAAAAAAGTGAACGAAATCAAATGATTGTATTGGAATTATTGGATAATCACATGTCTATCGACAAACAAACCATTCAAAAACTCTTCCAGCAATCTTTACTGAATAAAAATGCTTCCATAGGTACTCTAGTTCTTATGAATAAACATAATATACCTATTATGAATGAGACATCTACACAGTTTGAAAACTATCGAAATTATGAACACCGATTAAGCAAAGAAATAAGTTCAATAGCAGAAGATATTCCAAAGCTTCTAGATAAGGTAAGTACTTTTACTACAGCAAAAAACTTCCTCGCAATTAATGATGGACTTATGGATATCTTCTTAAGAGATACCAATTGGGCTACGGATATGCCTTTATCCTCTGTTATTAGCTCAAAGGCTGAGGTTACTACCCTATTAGACATCCTAAGACCTTTTGCCCTAACAGACTCTTTAACCGAAGCGATTCAAAATCAAACCGCTTCCCTCCGTGAGGTTGTAGATTGTATCCAGAAAAGCATAGTAATAGCTGAACAAATGGATTATGAATCACAAAGCTCTCTTGTAGAGACAGAAGCTACCTCTAATAATGTGCATTCACCGTTAACAGATATGTTCCAAGCTCCAATTATTAGACATATTCTAGACCATTTTACAAATCAACAATTTAATAACAACGAATTATCAACCTTCTTAAGTCTACAAAATCGTCAGACTCTAGCTTTAGCACTTGCTGACTTTCCGCTATCCCAAGATATTCGTGAGGGTATTGTAAACGGACAGATTGGAACGAATACCTTATTACACGCTATTAAAACCGCTCTACCAGCTACGAATTCTCTAGATGCAAAAACCTTGTATTCCACTCAAGTTTTTCAATGGGTATTAAAAGAACACATTCGAAGCTCCATGTCGTTAACAACGAATGATATTGCGGACAACAAGGTGAATGATTACTTTGATACAACCTATAATCAGATTACTGCTTTAAGAGACTTCTTGCAAAATACAGGTTTAAAAGATGTGTTTTCACAATTAAGTGGAACAACACAGAATTTTCAAGAGAATCTAGAATTTATGAAGGTAATCAATCAACTCTTTCCTTACGTACAGTTACCAATCAAGATGAAAGATCAATTCGTTCATAGTGATCTATATGTATATACCAAAAAGAAGAACTTACAAGAGAACCCAGATAGTATAAGCGTCTTATTACATCTGGACATGGAGAATCTGGGTCCTACTGATATCCACATTAATTTAACTCGTGGTAATGTGGCGGCCAAATTCTACATGTCAGATGATTTTTCAACTAGTCTTTTAAGAAATAATATTGATTTATTAGAAGACGCTATGGCTCGCAATGGTTATTTACTTCAAACAGAATTTATAGAACGTCAGAAGGAAGTCGATATCGTTAAGGATATCATAGAAAAAGATCAACCTACCTCCTCTCTTAAACGTTATTCCTTTGATATCCGTGCATAACCGTCAAGAATTCCCCTCTAATTACCCTCAATAGACCTGAAAAAGGCTCAAATAGCAGATATCCCTTTTGCTATTTGAGCCACTTAGTCCTATAATTAATTTAATAATCCTGCTAGTCTAACATATTAGGTTACATATCTTAGACATATTAAATATCATTTATACAAGGCTATAATTTCTTTTTGATTTTGATAATATTCTATCTCCTCACACCAATAAACAAGGCTATTTAATATGCTTTTTGATACATATACATATTTTTCTTTTAATTCTTCAATTGATAGGTTATTCATTCTACAATCAATAAAAATCTCTCTTGTTTCATGGAACAACTTTTTCTTCGTATCTTCTTCCATATAATTATATATTAATGTCATTCTAGGTTCTAATTCTAGCATTAACTGCTGTTCAAATCGATTCATATCTTTATAATTTAAAGATTCCTCTAATATATTAAATAATCGATCATGCGCTTTCTTCGGGATTCCTGCATGTATTCCGATCAATGCAAATAATCCTTCTAACGAATAGATGTCTAATCCATATGTATTAATTCCATACTCTTCAAACGTTCCAGCTATAACATGAATCGTCTTTCTCATCATATGTTGCTGTAACTTATTAACCTTGATATACATAGCTTCATAACTTGCCTTATCTATGTTAGCATAACGCATTGAAAATACCCACGCGACTAAAGTAACAAATCTGTACTTCTCTGTTATAGCTAAATCATTCTCATATCGCTGAAGCCCCTTTGCTTTCAGTGAAAGGAAACAATACTCCTCATAAGTAAGTTCTAAATCACCAATAATGCGGTAATCTTTCTCTTCATCTCTAAGCTCCTTTTCAAGTAGTCGCTCAATTTCCAGTAAAGTTAAAGGTGTTTGTAATAAATTCATAATTTCTCCTCCTTTGTCCCCAAATGGTCACATTTTATAAAATATTGCATATAATCTATAATAGTATGTATTAATCACTTACTACCAAATATCATCCACGCTTATATATATATGTCCAAATTCTAAATAAAATGTTAAATTTTTACACTATTGATGTATAAAATTTAATACAAGTATTTCTTTGGTTTAATTTTCTGGATATAAATTATGATTTTCAATTTACAACTTGTCTTATTCGTGATAGAATATATCCTTGTGAGTAGCACAGATGATTGCGCCTATTAGCACCGAAAGGTCTTAGGTGAGGAAAGTCCGGGCTTCACAGGGCAGGGTGCCGGATAACGTCCGGTGGAGGTGACTCCAAGGCTAGTGCAACAGAGATATACCGCCAAATTCGTTTGGTAAGGATGGAAAGGTAGCGTAAGAGACTACCGCATTCTTGGTAACAAGAATGGCTATGTAAACCCCACTCGAAGCAAGACCGAATGGAGAGCGATACGGTTGCCCGCCGTGCTTTCGGGTTGGTCGCTTGATCTTATTGGTAACAGTAAGACTAGATAGATAATCATCTAATACAGAACTCGGCTTATAGTGCTGCTCACATGAATAAAAAGAATATATTTCATTAATATAAAAGTAACTGCTCATTCTCTCTATGATTTGAACAGTTACTTTTTTTGTGCGACCGTGCTCGGGGCTTCTCTTAATCTACTTTAAAATAACTTCCCCCAACGAATTCTCGTATTATGGAATTACGAGGTACTTCTTCTGGGCTAACACCGATGAAATAATCTAAGAATTTTAATAGGCGTTTTGCTTCTACATATTCTGGACACTCACGATCAATCCCAAATAGAATTGGCTCCGCATATAGTTTAAGAATTGCTAACTCATAGATTAGCGCGGAATTGAACATGACGTCTGCTTCTTCTTGGAATGGGAAGATATTCTCTTCTTCTCCTCTTCGAACCGATGGCCACATTGCTATTGTATCTTTTGCTGCAATTCCTCTAGTTCTTGCATCTCTTACCATTCTTCGTATCAATCTACCATCAGTCGTTGGAATCCGATTATGCTCATCGATATTCAACTGCGTTAAAGCACTTATGTAGATCTTGAATTTACTTTCTTTTGGAAGAGAATGCGACAACTTATCATTCAAACCATGAATACCTTCAATAACTAATATGTCATCCTCACCAAGTTGTTGATAGTTTCCTTTATATTCACGCTTACCTAACTTGAAGTTGTAGGATGGTAACTCAACTCGTTCCCCATTCAATAGCTTCATCATATCATTGTTGAATTGTTCAATATCAATCGCTTCTAAACATTCAAAATTAGGATTACCCTCTGCATCTAAAGGTGTATTCATACGATCTACAAAATAATTATCTAGGGCGATTGGTAACGGATTCATTCCATGTGTACGAAGTTCAATGGATAAACGATGTGAAAAAGTTGTTTTACCCGATGAAGATGGACCAGAAATCATAATAAACTTATTGGTTCGATTCGCTACAATCCGCTCTGCTATCTCACCTATTTTCTTCTCTTGAAGTGCCTCTTGAACAAGGATTAAATCATTAATTCCACCCTTACAGATTACATCATTAAGTGCTCCAACTGTTTCGATTTTCATGGTATTGCCCCAACGATTCGATTCTTTTAAAACTCCGAATAGCTTATGTCTTGGCTCAAACGGTGGTACCACTCTTGGATCCTCATCACTTGGTAATTGCATAATTAAACCATCATCGTATTTATATAATTTGAAATATTGTAGCATGCCAGTTCTCGGCGGCATATACCCATAGAAATAATCTTCAAATCCACCAAGCTTATAGATATTTGCTTTGGATACTCGTCGATAACGGAATAATTTTTCTTTGTCATACATACGGTAATTTTTGAATAATTCTATTGCTTCATCCGTTGTAATACTTCTCTTTTGGAATGGTATATCATCTGTTATGATTTTTCTCATACGTGCTTCAATTCTCTCTATTAATGCTTCATCTAATATAGCATCTGATTTAATCTCGCAGTAATAACCAGGTCCTATTGCATACTCAACGATTACTTTTTCAACATTCTGATTTCCTATTTCATCATGAATTGCCTTTAGAAGTACCAGTGTCATACCTCTTTTATATGTTTTTCTACCTGCAGGATCTTTCGTAGTCACAAATTGCACGGTACAGTCTTTAGTAACTGTTTTGAATAATTCTCTTAGTTTGTTGTCAACGAATGCAAGAATAATATCCTCTTTATAGTCTTTTTGAAAATCTTTGCTTATCTCTAATAAACTAGTATTTTCTTCGTAAACTTTGGTCTCTCCATTAATAATTACATTTATACTCATATATTATCTCCTCTATATAGTTTTGAAAGGTGATTGCTCCTTTGCCACCATTATAGTAACGTTACCCGCATCAAGATGAGCAGCCAGCCATTCTACCATGAATCGCTCTGTGCCATAGTGACCAGCATCAATGATACAAAGATTTCTTTCAATTGCATCAAGTGCTTTATGATGTCTTATATCACCAGTTATAAGAACATCTGCCCCTATCTCTATGGCATGCTCAATAAAATCTTCCCCTGAACCTGTAGATATAGCAACCTTTTTAATATCTTTGGTTAACTCTCCAACTACACGAACATCTTCAAGATAAAAATGTTTTTTCACCTCGTTGGCTAAATCTAGTAATGTCACTGTCCTAGTTAGCTTTCCAAAACGTCCAATTCCAACATGTAGGTTATTAGGTTCTATCGGTTCTAATGCGATAGTATCCTTTAGTCCTATCATAGCTGCTGCTTCATCCGCCATTATCGCAATATCCATATTAGTATGCATAGCATAATATACTATGGAATGATTCATCATATTCAGAATTCGTCTACCAATAAAGTCATTGTTTGTAATTTTCTTCATCGGTGAAAAAATCAACGGGTGGTGGGTTATTATCATATCACATTGATGTTCAATTGCCTGTTCAATTACTTCTGTAGATGGATCTAGGGCTATAAGTACTTTGTTCACTTGCTGCTCTTCATCCCCTACAATCAATCCAACATTGTCCCATTTTTCTGCATAATGAACAGGTGCTATTGTCTCTAGTTGTTTTATCAGATCTCTACATTTCATAATATCGTAATCCTTCTACTATATATTCTAATTGTTGTTTTACTTCGTCTTCTCTCTTCTTCGAATGTTCTGTTTGCATCTTAAATAATTTATGCAATATGCCCTCATAGGTTCCTTTTTCTTTGTTCAAGAACTGATATAAAATCTCATTCTTATTCTTAAGTAATAAGGCACCATATTGATAACACACTTCATTGGAATATCTTTGATGACCATCAGCCTTTGTCGCACGCATCATTACGTAATATTTTCCTTCATCTATAACCATATTCTCATCTGTAATCTGATAACCAATCTCATGGAGGTATTTTCTTACTAGAAAGATTTCTGATTGTGGTTGTAAGATTAATTCAGAACAAGACTCCACCACTTCTTTGCTATCCGATAGTATCTTAACTACCAGTCCACCACCCATTCCTGATACAAGTAGTGTATCAACTTCACCAGGCCCTATCTTCTTAGCACCGTCTGACAATCTAGTCTCAATGATAGCACTGTAACCATACCTAGAAATATTCTCTCTTGCTCGTTGTAATGGTCCTTTGTTTATATCGCATGCAATCACTTTGGACGCAATTTTATTTTCTACAAGATATATTGATGTATATGCATGATCACATCCAATATCCGCTACACGATTATTCTTAGTTACTAGTGCAACTGCTGCACCAAGTCTTTTTGATATTTGCATCTCGTACCTCTTCTAACTGGCACCTTTTCCCTTGTATTCATTACACTTGTAATATTCCATGTAATTACCGTTATTATAACACTTATCTAGGAAAAGTTCCATTTATTCTATATTAATTCATTATAAATTTCTAGTATTTTTTGTTTTATTATTAAATTAATTTTAATTTCCAGTTATTATAATGATATTTCTATTGTAATTAGTCAATTCAATACACAATTTGTTTTATTAAACCATCTTAATTAAACTTTTTACAGATTCTAAGGTCTCAATTGACTTTATAATCTCCATAATAGTTCGCATAGATTCTGTCATATATTTATCTTTATGGTATATAACACTAAATTGTCGGCTCCAATTGCAGTCTTTAACTAACCTAGCGCATAAAGTTTGATTCTCTATTTCTTCCCTCACCAGACGAACGGACATAACAGATACACCAAGATTATTCGAAACTGCTTTCTTCATAACCTCTGGTGTGTTACATTCCCAACCAATAGTAACTCTATTCTTCATCTGGGCCATACTAGAATCGAATAATTCTCTTGTACCACTACCTAGTTCACGCACAATAAAATTTTCGTTCCCCAATTCTTCAATAGGAATGATATCCATCTTAGCAAATCGATGAATCGGACTACATACTAAAACTAGAATATCCTCTATACAAGGTATAGACACAATATCTAAGCTTTTTACTTCTCCTTCTACTAATGCGATATCTAATTCTGATTTTAATATTCTACTCACAATCCCTCTGGTGTTATCAGTATATACATTAACCTGCGTATCCGGAGATTTGATTGCCATAGTTGCAGCGATATCTGTAACTAGACTGTTAGCTACTGTAATTGTTGCCCCAATACGTAATGTATGAGAATGCTTACGATCAAACATTCTCTCTTCTAATTCATCAAATGTTTGTATTACTGTTCTTGCATACCGAAGCAGTTTTTCCCCATCTTTTGTAATATATAATTTCTTAGATAATCGCTCAAACAATAACACATTATAATATTCTTCAAGTTCCTTTATGGCCTGACTAACTGTGGGTTGTGAGATATAATACTTTGCTGCCGCCAAACTCATCTTTCCTGTATCAGCCACTTCTATAAATAATTTCAGATGACGAAGAGTCACAATATGTCCCCCTTTATAAATCTACCCATGTAAACGTCACAGGCAACGCTTTTCATACTCTATAACATAGTATCACTTTTACTAAATACAGTAAAGAATAGTTTCCTACACACTAATAGGAGGAAAATCCAAATAACAAAAAAGCCTGGGATGAAGGTTCAGATTCATCTTTGGCTTTGTTATACCTGTATATTCTATTCTAGATAATCCTTTAGTTTTCGACTTCTGCTTGGATGACGGAGCTTACGAAGGGCTTTTGCTTCTATCTGACGAATTCTTTCTCTTGTTACATTGAATTCTTTTCCGACTTCTTCAAGTGTCCTAGCTCTACCATCATCTAAACCAAAACGTAAGCGTAGTACTTTCTGCTCCCTTTCGGTTAACGTACTTAATACTTCTACAAGTTGCTCTTTTAGTAATGTAAATGCTGCAGCCTCAGCTGGAACCGGAACATTATCATCTTGAATAAAATCACCAAGATGGCTATCTTCTTCCTCACCAATTGGTGTCTCTAATGATACAGGTTCTTGAGAAATCTTTTGAATCTCACGAACTCTCTCTACCGGTAGCTTCATAACCATAGCAATTTCCTCTGGTTGTGGTTCTCTACCTAATTCTTGAAGTAATTGACGTTGTACTCTGATTAACTTATTGATTGTCTCAACCATATGAACAGGTATACGAATCGTTCTAGCTTGATCCGCAATTGCTCTTGTTATTGCTTGACGAATCCACCAAGTTGCATACGTACTAAACTTGTACCCTTTCGTATAATCAAATTTTTCAACAGCCTTTATAAGTCCAAGATTACCCTCCTGAATTAAATCAAGGAACTGCATACCTCTTCCTACATAACGTTTCGCAATACTAACAACAAGACGGAGATTTGCTTCTGCAAGGCGTTTTCTTGCCATCTCGTCTCCTTCTTCCATTCTTTTAGCAAGCTGTATCTCTTCATCAGCGCTAAGTAATGGTACTTTACCAATTTCCTTAAGATACATACGAACCGGATCTTCTACGCTAATACCTTCTGGAACAGAGAGATCAATTTTTTCAAGATCATCAATTTCCTCATTATCTTCTAGAAGGATATCTTCTGGAACAATATCCTCTTCTTCCTCATTTGATGTAATTCGTAGTACGTCAACCCCATTTTTTTCAAGATAAGAATAGATTTTTTCAATCTTTTCTTCGTCAATATCAAAGTCGGCAAAAAAATCATTAATTTCCTGATATTCAAGAACGTTCTTCTTGGATTTTGCAAATTCAAGGAGTTCTTTTAATTTCTCCGCAAACTTTGCCATATTTTCGTCCATAGTAGTCCACCTCTTCCTAATCTGTTAATATTCTAACCATCAATAAGAGAAATATGCAATTTTTGTAAATCTACCTGTTCCTTTATTAAACTTTGCATTTGCTCAATATCTGTAACATTCCTACTTCTTAGATCTAAGCTATATTTTTTAATACGGTAAACTAAATCATTCAGTGCCTTTTCCTTCTCAAGCATACTCATCTCTTCTTGAAATGTAGTACTAAACAAAGAAGCTACTTCACTTTGTTCTTCTTTACTTTCAAATTGATTAATAATCTTTGCAGGTATAACTTGTCCTTGCTCTTTATACTGCTGAAACAGCATTCTAGCAACTGTTTGATACAATTCCCCGTCAAAATCCTTCTCACTAATTACTCCATTTAATTTCTGGAATAACCTTGTATCTTCTATCATCCAGGTCAATAGTAATTTACTGGCTTGTTTCATACTATCTTCCGCTGTAACTCTCTTATTACTTCTTTCCTGAACCTTCTTAATGACTGTTTGCGTAGGAACCAATGTAGCTCCATAATGATTCACTAATTTGCGAAGGTTATCAAATCCTACATGGTATTTGCGATCCATTGCTTCGATATAATTATTTCTTTCAATTTCTTCTGTGAATACTAATAATTTCTTAGCAACATCATTAAAGAACTTTGTTTTTTGCTCCGGATCGTTCAAATCATAATCTCTTTCCAAAACCTCGATTTCAAAATAAAAACTATTCTGGGCCTCATCAATTCGCTTCTGGAACTCGTCGGCTCCTAGTGCCTTAATGAACTCATCTGGATCCTTATAAGGTTTCATATTAATAACCTTAGTACTAAGCCCCGCTTCCTTCAATATAGGAATAGCTCTAAGTGCTGCCTTCGTACCAGCACCATCACTATCATATGTCAGTAATACCTCACTCGTATAACGTTTCAGCAGATTGGCTTGCAAACCAGTGAATGCAGTACCTAAGGATGCAACTGCATTGGTAAAACCGGCTTGATGTAATGCGATAACATCCATATAACCTTCGCAGATAAGCATATTGTGCTTTCTTGATGTTCTGGCTACATTCAGACCATATAAATTCCTACTCTTGTCAAACAGTAATGTTTCAGGTGAGTTCAAGTATTTGGGTTCACCCTCTCCCATAACACGACCACCGAATCCAATTACTCGATTATTCACATCCATAATAGGAAACATAACTCGGTTCCAAAACTTATCATAGGCTCCTTTTGTTTCATCAATGGACACTAATCCGGATTGTTTTAGAATTTCATCACTATAGCCTAATTGTTTTAGATACTGATATAAATCATTGCTATATTTATTAGAATACCCAAGACCAAACTTACTAATCGTTTCATCACTGAGCTTACGGTTTGTCAAATACTCATATGCTATTGTACCGCGTTCTGATTTTAACTGATAGAAGAAATACTTTGCCGCTTGTCGATTAATCTCTAACAACTGCCCTTTCAAATCCTTCTTCTTCTTCGCTTCTTCACTATATTCTTGTTCTGGTAGTGCAATATTCACTCTCTCAGCAAGGTACTTAAGAGCTTCAACAAAGGAGTAATTCTCATATTCCATAACAAATGTGAATACATTACCTCCTACTCCACAACCAAAGCAATGGTACATCTGCTTTTGTCCACTAACACTAAAGGAAGGGGATTTTTCATTATGAAACGGACATAGTCCCATATGATTATTTCCAGTACGCTTTAACTTTACGTGCTCAGAAACAACGTCAACAATGTCATTTCTCTGTCTAATCTCTTCAACTAAATCCTCTGGATAATACATCCGATTGCCATTCCTTTCTAAGCTAATAGATTCCCCATGAACCTGGAATCATTAATTCTTTAAATTTACTTATTGCATAACGATCCGTCATTCCCGCTATGTAATCACAGACAACTTGTTCTACTGATTCTTTCGTTTTCTCCATCATCTCAAGATACTCTTCTGGTAACTCATTCATATGTTCTACATAATATTCAAATAATTGTTTAACTAAGTTTTCTGCTTTCTTTTCTTGGCTTTTCGCTACTTTATTCGTATATACACTACGAAACATATATTTTCTTAACGATAGCATCGCCTCCTCAACCTCTGGAGACATTACAATATCATTCTTACCTTCACTGTGAATTACTATATCATGGATAAGTGTATTCAGACGTTCTCCCGAGCTATGTCCTAAGATGTCCGTATAAATACTTGGTATTTCATCTTCTTTGATTATCATTCCACGAATGGCGTCATCAATATCATGGTTGATATAAGCAATCTTATCTGATAATCGTACAATCTTACCTTCTAGAGTAGACGGCTCTCCACTTGTTTGATGATTCAGTATACCATCTCTGACTTCTTTCGTTAGATTCAATCCTTCTCCATGTTTTTCAAGTAGTTCCACCACACGAATGCTTTGCTTATGATGTTCGAATCCATCTTTACAGGCTTCGTTTAGAGCTCTTTCTCCAGCATGCCCAAATGGTGTATGCCCAAGATCATGTCCAAGGGCAATCGCTTCTGTTAAATCTTCATTCAGACGTAACGCTCTTGCTATAGTACGAGCATTCTGTGCTACTTCAAGGGTATGTGTCAAGCGGGTTCGATAATGATCACCTTCTGGTTCAAGGAATACTTGAGTCTTATGTTTTAATCTACGGAATGCCTTACAATGTAAAATACGATCGCGGTCTCTTTGATATACAGTTCTTAGGTCGCAAGGTTCTTCTAAGATATCCCTTCCACCAGACTCATCACTAAATGAAGCGAATGGACTTAGGTTTTGATGTTCTCTGAGTTCTTGTTTTTGACGTAGATTTAGCCCTCTTTCATTCTCTAACATTATTTCCGCTTGTCTTAATTGTTCCAATAACTTAAGATTTTTATCCATTTGATAAAACCTCCTTAGCAAAAGAACTTGCCTATTACTATGTATATTCTACTTAACGATAGAATTTTACTTTTTATATCGTGTTAAATACTTATATTATACTAAATATTTTCAAATTTTTAAAGTGTTCTTTCAAAAATAACATTTTTTTATAGCAATACAGGTAGAATAACCACGATATTCTACCTGTACTTGTTGCATTATTCTAACTTCGCACTTGATGATTTTTAGGAGTAGTTAATTGTTATATTCAACGAAAAACACGCTCTCGCTTGAGTTTCATTATTCATATTACTTTGTGTGACACTTCTTTGCCGAAGGGCAATCGGAACATCCACAACTGCAGAATTTTCCTGCCTTCATTTCTTTAACTTTCTTTCTTATTACGAATGCAGCATATACCACTATTGCTGCCACTATAATGATTGAAATCATATTACGATCAGGCTCCTTTACTTGTTAATGCAAAACTCTTATACATCTTCATGACTTTTTGCTGGTATACGATAACTTAAAACACACTAGGCAATTACAAAGCCTCGAATCCTATATAATCAGATTCGCAATTTGGAAAAACAATACAGATACTATCCAAGCAACAATGACCTGGAATAATACAGCGAATACCGTCCATTTTGTTGATTTCATTTCTCGTTTCATTGTTGCTATTGTAGCAACACAAGGTGTATATAATAAAACAAAAATCATCAATGCATAGGCGTTCACCGCTGTAAAATTAAACCCACTTAAGGCATCCATTAAAGCACTCTTACTACCAGAAGAGGCAATATTCCCTATTCCAAATAGAATTCCAAGATTAGATACCACGATTTCTTTTGCCGCCAATCCTGAAATTAGTGCTAATGCGATTTGCCAGATTCCTAACCCAGCAGGTACAAGCACAGGTACTACTAACTTACCAATTCCTGCTCCAAAGCTCTTTGATATATCTGTTACAAAGCCATGAGGACCTACATTCAATATAAACCACATAATAATAGAGGCTACAAAAATTGTTGTTCCCGCTTTTGTTAAATAATCTTTCACTTTATCCCATACATAAATAATAATCGTATGAAGATTTGGTGTCTTATATTCTGGCAATTCAATTAATAAGGAATTCTTCTCTTTCTTCTTCTGTAATTTCGTCATTATGAAAGCTACTAGAATAGCCACAACAAGACCGATTACATACATCGAAAATGCTGCTACTACTGCATATTTTCCAAAGAATAGATCTGAAAACAACACATATACAGGTAGTCTAGCACTACAAGACATAAACGGTGTAACAAGTATAGTCTTCCTTCGGTCAGTTGTATCTTCTAAAGCACGAGTTGCCATAACAGCTGGTACACTACAACCAAAACCTAATAACATCGGTATAAATGCACGACCAGAAAGACCAATACGTCCCATGATGCCGTCCATAATATACGCTACTCTTGACATATACCCACTATCTTCTAAGAATGCAAGCGCTAGGAATAATATGAATATATTCGGTAAGAAGGTCAAAATTCCTCCAACTCCTGCGATAATTCCATCCACCACTAACGAAATGACCATATCATTGGTATGTAATCGTTGTAAAACAGCTAATACACCATCAGAAAAGCCTGTTATCCCGATCTCAAAGTACCCTTTCATCCAATCTCCAACGGAGAAGGTCAAAATGAAAACCATAGCCATAATTCCTAGGAATATTGGTAATCCTAAATATCTATGAGTAAGAAAATAATCGATTTTATCCGTATTCGCTTCTTTTACCTCTTTATTTACCACTACTTCTTCAATTATTTCTTCAATAAAATCATATTTTTGATTTATAATATCCGATTCATAGCTTCTGGTAACAATATCCGAGAAATCAATGTCGATTTTTTTGCAAATCTCCTCATCTTGTTCAAGAATCTTAATCGCATGCCATCTGGGATTTTTAAGGACTGGATCATACGCTAGTAGTCGTTCCATAATCTCATCAATCTTATCTTCGATTTCGTCACTATATACCAAGGCAAATTCAGAATGGTGACTATGTTTATGAACACTATGCTCTATATCACTATGATGGTGCTCAAGATTACCATCGTTAAACTTCTTTTGATGATGTGCTACTGCATGCATCAAGATATCTAAACCGGATTTTCTACGTGCAGATACTGGAATAACGGGAATACCAAGCATCTCAGGTAAACGATGAAGGTCAATTTCCATACCTCTCTCTTTCACAATATCCATCATATTAAGTGCAAGTATGACAGGCTTTCCAAGTTCTATTAATTGTAACGTTAGGAATAGATTCCTTTCTAGACAGGATGCATCCGCAACGTCAACAATTACATCAACACTATCATCTAATATATATTCTCTAGAAAGTTTCTCTTCTAATGTATACGATGTCAGACTATAGATGCCTGGCAAATCTACTAATTTAAATTGGTGGTTATGATACCGAAAGGCTCCTTCTTTTTTCTCAACTGTAACTCCAGGCCAGTTAGCAACCTTTAACTTAGCACCAGTGTAGGCATTAAATAATGTAGTTTTACCACAGTTGGGATTACCTATGAATGCAACTTGTAATTCTTCTTTCATTAACGAGCCCCCCTTTCAGCTAATATGATCTTGTCTGCAATGTCCTTGCCTACCGCTAGTCTTGAACCTCTCGCTTTAAAGATAATTGCACCATTTCTTTTCTTATTAACAACCTTTATATCCGTTCCATGAATAAGACCAAGAGATTGTAATCTTCTACCCGTATTTCCATCAATCAGTAGTTTATCAATACAATAAACCTGATTTATTTTGCCTTCTAATAGTGTCATTTCCGCCTCCTTATTGAGAATGATTCTCATTCGTTTTAAGTATAGTACACAGCATACCATACGTCAAGTAAATTCTGTATTATGATTGATACTTCAATCAGCTATATTATTTTGAAACTATCGAACCAAGAAAAAAGTTGAATCTTGTCACCTAATATGCTAGTATTTTCAAAGATAACTAACATTTTACTAATGTATGTAATTGTGGAACTCTTTGCGATGGCGAGAAACATATCCCAATTGCAAATATCACTAACGATTATTAAGGAGGCACCCTTGAATAAAAGTATATTATTTTTTGATATAGATGGAACAATTCTAAGTGAAAAGACACATGTCATCTCCGAGGATACAAAAGAAGCAATTGAAGCTGCTAGGAAGAATGGCCACCTCGCTTTTATCAACACTGGTAGAACTTTAGAAGAACTAGACCACCGTATTCTATCCCTTGAATTTGATGGATATGTATGCGGTTGTGGTACTTATATTATGCATAATGATCAAGTCCTTTTGAACAAGTTATTAACCAAAGAATGTATGGAGTCGGTTCTTATGGATATCAAAGGTTGTAGGCTTGAAGCTTGTCTAGAAGGCATCACTACTGTTTATTTCGATTCCAATTCTACCAATACTAGGATTTGTGAATTACGAGAATCGATGAAAAATAGAAACATCAACCTTGGAACCTTTGATGACGAGAATATAGAATTCACTAAACTTACTATATGGATACAAAATGATAGTGATTATAAGACCTTCTATCAAAGACAGAAAGATACCTTTACCTTTATTGACCGAGGAAACCAGTTCTTTGAGATCGTACCAAAAGGTTTCTCCAAAGCAACAGGTATCCAGTTTTTACTAAATTATTTTGATTTGTCATTAGCTGATGCTTATGCTTTTGGTGACAGTACCAATGACTTACCAATGTTAGAATATGTAACAAATAGTGTTGCTATGGGTAACTCCGATCCATCTCTCTTCTCACTCGTGTCCTTTGTAACAAAAGATGTTGAAGATAATGGGATTCGACACGCTCTAGAGCATTATAAATTAATCTAAACACCATATTATAATAAGAAAGGCTCTTGCAATGAATTGAACTTTGCAAAAACCTTTCTTATATTATCTATTTATTAGCTATTATTAACTATAAAGCTTTCTTACGATACCCTTTTAACAACTGATCAAGTACCGATTTATATACAATTATAATTCTCGCATCTATATAGCAGAATTTATTAGCGACATATTCATATGTCTTATATAAAAAACAGCAACTCATCAAAATAATACTTACCATTGTTACCCAAGGGACTAAATCCCTGGTTATTAAGAAAAAAGCACCAGCTAAAAAGACAATCAGGATTGTAAAATACGTCCTACTAATCTTCACCACCATAAGCATAGATTCTGTTAACCGATCAAACATCTTCTTTAAAGATTCCAAATCCTTATCTTTTAAATTATTATATATATCATTATAAATCTCTTCATTCTGAAGATTACGATAATCAAAATTCTTTTCCAGCATCTTTTTATGGTAACTTCCTACATACTGGTCATATTTTCTATCACCAAATTCTTTACGAATTAGTTTTCTAAAAACATTCACCATATCTTCACCACCTATTACTTATTGATAAATCTTTAATATAATAAAATTCTAGCTGATTTACCTTATTTCGTCAAGTTTCAATCTTCTTCCCCATGTACTAACCTCATCGCAATATAGTATCTTACTTTGCAACTGTCATATTCAATACTATTATATGAGCCAATTATCAAAAGTCTATTTCTTATTAGATAAAATTATTTTTATAATTATAGTATCTCCTGTCTGTCAGAAATCATTAATTGTAAGTTTTGTAAAATCTGCATTCTTTTGTTTTTTGTTTATTAACGAAACGTTCATATTTCATCCATACTATTATCATATATGTCGGTTATAATAAACTTATCAAAAGGAAGTCAGACAATAATATAGTTTGTATATGATTTCATTGATAAATTGAAAGATTTCGTTTTATTAAAATGTTTTTTCATAAACCCAGATAGTTTTACTTCCCCTTTCTATCTGGACTCCTCTTTTTATAAATGATAAAAGCTGGCATATGCCAGCTTTTATTGTTATGAATACGTTTATGTACACAAAGAGAGACTGTTGCAAAATATATTTTGAATATCTATAATAATTTTGCAACAGTCTCTTTTTAATTTTTGTTAACTATTATTTAACTTGAATTGTTATTTTATATATTTTAGAAGTATTGTTACTTGATTTAATAGTTACTGTAATAATAGTATTTCCTTTTTTCTTACCATTAACTTTACCAGCTTTATCTACTGTAGCTACAGATTTATTACTTGATTTATAGGTAATAACAGCACCATACACAGCTTTGTTAATCTCCTTATCGAATTGTTCAAGAGAATTAACCTTCATAAGTGTATCTGGTAATTTAATGATTATATCTTTCTTTTTTCCTTTAGATACAGTGATTTTCTTTGTCACCGAAACTTGAGTAAGAACTGAAGTCTTTTCCGACTTTGCTGCAGCTTTGGGTAGTAATACATACTCTGCACCAGTTATAATATTAAGCGATACATAACCGGCTTCATCAACAATGTATTTACTATTTGGTACACATTGAAGTTTCTTTGTTTCAGCATTATAGATGTATAAGTATGCTTTATCACCAGCTTTGAACGTACTACCTACATCTACTTTAACAGATGCCTCCATAGGAAGTTTTCCTACTTGCTTAAAATTAAGAAGTACTCCATCATTATATCCGTAGGTTGCACTTGAATTAATGATAATACCTAAATCAATTTTTGCATCTTTCATATTTTCATTATAGTTTTTCACTTTGAAATTCCATGCGTACTGAACTTTCTCATTCGCATCTACAAATTCATATATTACCTCCTGTTTCTTAGCAAGAAGTGATTTTAGCTCTGAAACAGTTGCATAAGCATTGATTGTACCTGAAGTTTTGTAAATAGTTCTATAAGAATCCATTGTTACTATAACTTTTGGAGCTGTTGTATCTGGTGTAGTCGTACTTGGATTTTCTGAAGTCTGTGAATTATTCGAACCTCCTGAATTTCCTCCAGTATTCGTAGAAATCCATTTTGCATAGAGAACAGTTGCTCCACCTACTCTATCATTCATGAAATTCCAAACATTCAAACAATTTGCTTCCTTATACCAACCGCCGAATGAGTACCCTTCTGCAGTCATCTCTTCAGGCATAGATACCAAGTTCCCTTCCGCAATAACTTGATCAGAAGGAGTGATACCTTTTCCATTTACATCAAATGTTACTTTGTGTTCTGTTCCCATTGGAACTCTCTTAATTCTCAAATTATCAACATAAATATCTGATGTACCATCTGTTTCAACATATAATTTTAAGCCTGTTATGTTTTTTGGTAATTTAACAGCCGTTCTTATCGTCGTATATTCACCTGATACAGCAGTTGCTTTTGCATAATTTGGCCATCCGTCGATATCTGCAGTTAATTTGATTGTTTTGTCCTCTGTCTTTACATCAAGAGATATCTCAACTTCCATTCCAATATAAGCTGATACATCAAATACAGCACCATAATAGTTTTCCGTACGATCCGTCAAGACAGCCGCATGATTATTAGCACCATCTTCGACTCTAGTGATTGTACCAGCACCTCCCCAACGAGTTGTGAATTGTAAATCTTCACTCTCAACGTCATTTACAAACTCACCAATTTCGAAAAAGATATCATCTACATAATAATCTGCCGTTCCATTTGTCTCTATATACATATTAGCCGATGTATCATTAACTCCTATTTGATATGTTCCAGAAATCTCTGTCCATTCACCTGGGACCGTACCTACTTCAGCAATTTGTATCGGATTATCGCCATCAAGACCTAATCTAATTTTACTATCCTCGGTTTTTACATATGCTTTCACATTAACAAGTTTTCCAATATATCTATTTACATCAAATTTCATAGTTGCATCTTGTGCATCTCTAGTAACTAAGAATGAATGTCCCTTAGTACCACGATATTCAGTATCCACTACAGAGACAACTGGCATATGACCAACACCTCTTGCACTAGCGATACTCTCCTCTTCTTCAAAACCTTCTTCCATACCAATTAATTTAACTCGGACATTATCTATATAGATGTCATTCGTGTCTCCAGTTTCAAAATATAGTTGTAAGGCATTTAAATTAGATGGCACTTTATATGTACCCTTTATCTGAGTCCATTCTCCATTCGAAGTATCTACGCCAGCTATATTAGGCCATGTCCCATTAATATCAGCAGATACCTTAACTGTGTCAGCTGCACTCTTAACCCAAGCACTTACCGAAATAGTTTGACCTACAAATCTAGATACATCAAAGGAAGCACCATTCCAATTTTGTTCTCTATCACTAACTAATAATGCTGCCTCTCCATTAAATACAACATCCTTTTGTATAGTCAAGGAACTTGATCCACGTGGTGTAAATCCTTCTGATTCTACTGTGGTATCAACATCATCAAAAGTTGCATACATATCAGTAAAATCAGGTTCAACATAAGCAGGTTCAGGTAATTCTTGACCTGTTTTTGCATAGACAATAGCATCAAAAGCTAACTTCTTAGATAAATTAGCATTGAATAGCAACGGAAAAGACTCTTTTTTCCATGAGTTATCATCCGTTAAGCCCCAGATGGTAACACTCGTCAAATTAGCACCTTTATCAACTTCATTAATCAATGCATTAAATAAATTTTTATAAAATACCGCCTGGTAATAATCAGCATTAACACCTGTAGATGTTCGGATTACATCTAATTCAGTAATATGTACCTGATCTACTACCTCATCAAACTTACGAAGAGCTTCACAAAATAGATTAATGTCGGTATTATCACTTAAATGTGCTTGCATTCCAATACCATCAATTAAACCATCTCCAATAATGCTATGTCCATTAAACTCTCTTTGAAGAGCTCCTATAATTGCGTCCCTTTTTTCTGGTTGATACTCATTATAATCATTATAAAACAGTTTCGGTTGAATCTTTTCTAATGCTTCTGCATTATTAGAATCAATACCATATAATGTAGCATATTCATTAGAATATTTAACCACTGCATCTTTCGTGTACTTAAATGCATAATACATAAAATCAGGACCTATTGTTTTATACCAATAACTATCTCGCATATTATATTCATTCGTACCAACTTCAATTGCTTCATTCACTACATCCCATGCAAAAATAGTTTCCGCATATCCATATTCATACATATACTTCATTACATTGTAGATATAGCTTTCCAAACGTTGTAACATAACATCGCGACTAACTAAGTAGTTTTCATCAATTACAGAATTTTTATCATCTATATAAACTGGTGTATAGTCTTTAGAGAATATTTCATCTGGACATTGGCTGTGCCATACTAAAACATGTCCCCTTACAAGCATATTATTTTCTTTTGCCCAGTCTAACATTTCTTTTGCTGAGGTATCAATTACAAAAGGTAAATTCGTGTCAGTAGCTTCTTCACTATTATAACCCATATTATAATCAGGCTTTAATTCATTACCAAAAGTGATACTCTCAAATTGTCTCTTAATTAATTCCTCTTTATTAGGATTACCGATTTCACTTAACGGATTCGATCCACCCCAATGGCTAAGTGCTTCACATGCTACACCCATCTTAAACTTATCTTGATATAGCTCTTTTAATACTTCGTAGTTTGAAGTATCAACATAACCATCTGAGTTACCGTCATCAGGATTTACATAATCGCCTTCAACTACAATTGCAATATCATCAATTATATAGCTAAATTCCTTTGTAGTTTCAAAATATAGAGTATAACTTTCACACCCCGCAGGGATATCGTAAACTCCAGATAATGTTGTAAAGTCAGGTCCTACTACATCAACTGTTGCAACTTGTTTATAATCATCTTGTCCCGATTTCGTAGTCTTTAATGTTGCACTGAAAGCATTGCTATCCTCAGTAGATGCTTCATATGTAGAAACCATAGCTTTAAGTGAAATCGTATTCCCTGCAAACTTTGCCAAATCATAAGAATATCCAAAATAATTCTCTGTACGTTTCGTTACTTTTAGTGCTTTCGATCCGTTAAATCCATCAACTGTAATTTCAAGCGTTGGATTCCCCATCTGTTTTCCTTTTAGTAAACTAGTATCTGCCGATTCATCAAAATCCTCTAAGATGGATACTTTTTCAGTTACCTCACTATCCCCAACTTCTAATTCCCCAGTTTCCTCTTCTAGTATATTCACTTCTGCCGCTTGAATCTTTACCTGCTTCGCATTAACCAAACTAGCCAATACCAACATAGCTACCATAAGTAGGGATATTCCCCTTTTTACATAGCAATTCCTTTTACTCATCTTACCCTCTCCTTTACTTTAATAATTCATTTTAGCCTAAGATCAAAAGCCTCAAAAAGTATTAGTTACATTAAATACCTTCAAGTACTTTTACTATAGCGAATTACAAACATTAAAGCTTGCCAAATATTGTTATTCTATTGTCTGTAATTGCTATTTTTGTGAATTTTATACATTGTGTAGCAGTTATAATTATATCTTTCGCTTATATTACCAGTACTTTTCATTATTGCATTTAATTTTTGGAAATTTATTGCATTATACAGCAATATTTTTATTATATATTAGTATTTTTCCATATATGATACTTGTTATCTCTCTTTCTACAATTTCTAATACATATTTCTTTGCACTAATTGAAAAACACCTTTAATATCTAGTTCAAGAGTGTTATAATTAATAGACCGTAGGTTTAATAATATAATAGTGTATGATTAACACATTTATTGGAGGTATAAAATGTCTAAAGTTATCGTTATGGATCATCCATTAATCCAACACAAAATTGGAATCATGAGAGTTAAAACAACTTCAACAAAAGAGTTTCGTGATTTAGTTTCTGAAGTTGCAATGCTTATCTGCTATGAGGCTACAAGAGATCTTGCCTTAGCAGATCTTGAAATTGAAACTCCATTAGTTAAGACAACTGTAAAAGAGATCGCTGGTAAGAAATTATGTATCGTTCCTATCTTACGTGCGGGTCTTCATATGGCTGATGGTATTCTTAACCTTATTCCAAATGCTAAAGTGGGCCATATCGGTCTTTATCGTGATGAAGAAACATTAGAACCTGTTGAATATTTCTGCAAATTACCTACAGATGCAGCTGACCGTGAAATCTTCGTTGTAGATCCTATGCTTGCAACAGGTGGTTCTGCCATCTCTGCTATTAAACAATTAAAAGCAAGAGGAATTACAAAGATTCATTTCTTATGCTTAATTGCAGCTCCTGAAGGCGTAAAACACTTACAAGAAGCTCATCCAGATGTAGATATTTTCGTAGGTGCACTTGATGAAAGATTAGATGAAAACGGCTATATCCTTCCAGGTTTAGGTGATGCTGGCGACCGTATCTACGGTACAAAATAATTCAATCGAGTAGGAGGGAAATTCAACTAAATTTCCCGACCTCTCACACCACCGTGCGTACCGTTCGGTACACGGCGGTTCAATCAACTTAACCTGAAAC
>JAHAJA010000039.1 GCA_018372435.1 Clostridiales bacterium
ACAGTGCGCTGGGATATCACTCTCCGAGAGAATACCGGCGGCAACGTGCATCGTTAACCTAAGATACAAAAGCTGTCCGGAGATGGTGGGTCAAGATCAGATGCTCGTCGGATAATGCTGCGTGTGAAGGCTTCTTCGGGCGTATCAAAAACGAAATGTTCTATGGCAGAAACTGGACTGGTATCACGCTGGAAAAATTTATCTGCTTCCTGGACAGGTACATACGCTGGTATAACGAGAAACGTATCAAGCTATCATTAGGTGCAATGAGTCCGGTGAAGTACCGGCAGCATCTTGGGATCACAACATAACAGTCCAGGAAAACATCCGCAGCCCCGCCCCGGACATCTGAACTTAGTTTTGACATATGTTGTGGTGGCTCAATGATAATGTCTATTTGTGGCTAATTAGGAAGCTAAAAACTTGCCTTTAAATGGCATTCTAGGTAAGGAATTAGTTGTTTCATAAAATCATTATTGGTTTGGGTTAAGGCGAGCTCTTCCCAGCCATCTGTGGAAAGTATGAAAACCGTTGAGAGGATGATAGTCATTTTCCTTGCGCGGAATGATGATCTGTATCCATAGACTTTGAATACACCTATTTCTGTATGAATCCTACTAATTTTAAAAGGTAAAAGTGATTCTGACTGTTGCTTCATTAAGCCCCCTTCAAATCTTTAAAATCTACAGGCAAGGTTAGCGATATACGTTACCATTGAATTATATAAAACGTTGACAATGTCCGCTCTTGGCACTCAGCGGACATATGGGCTTAGCTTTCACAACTGTGTGACTGGAAGGCGGCTTGGACTGACATTCTCCCTTCTAATGAATACAGTGCGGACTTAACAGCGCCCCTCTTGGCACATCCCTGACGTCCCCACCTTCCAGGCTTTTACCTCTTTCAACCGCTCACATTGCTCAAAACCGTATACCACTTAAAATCGAACTTCCGATATACGGATCGGTATCCTGTATCATGCGATATGCCAACAGATACCATCAGATATTATGAGAACAAGAAACGAACAGAATTTAGAGTATCTAGCTGATTTCAGAAATAAAAAAAGCCGCCCTTAGGCGACTTAATTGCATCGTATGGTGCGAAGGCCGGACTCGCACATAACGATTAACACCTTGATTTTAAGGAAAGAAAAATAAAAACATTATTAATATACCAACGCAGATACCAACACTAAAATTCATTGGATTTGGGACTCGAATCAGGGCAAAACTAAGTGAACAAAAATCGCCCGTCGAGTAGATGATACAGATAAAGATGAGGAGGTGGCTTTTAGCCTTGGCGAACTCCTCATCATCTATCTACTGGTAACCTTCCCTACATTGGACAGCATTGTATCAATGTTGTCGATATCAACATTAATTGGCTTCCCACTTCTTAAGTACCCTTAGTGATTTTTAGCTGCTGATGATGGCCTGCCGTTACCCGGGTAACAGTTTTGTGACTGCTGCGTTTCATTAGGCCGGAGGCCTTACGGGCACGTAGAATATCGATACTGGTAATAAACGGTGACTTTTCCATAACAGTGCAACCATCGCGGTCAATTCTTTCCAGTTCATATTTTTCGACAAGAAAGTTCACCGCATCGCTGAGCGATACTCCGGCATCAATATGCTCCTGGATGGTGGAGTCATTACTGAACGGTGTGTCATTCAGCGTCAGGCCATAATGCTGCGATAACAGATGAGTCAGCAATCGCTGCCAGATTTCAATGGGTGACAGGCAGGGCTGATTCGCCCGTGTCGGGTGTGATGATATTTTTTGCATGATGTTTACTCTGTGATGTTAAGGGAATAAGCGGGGATTTACTGCGGCTCAGTCTGCTCAGGATAGATAGCAATGTAGACATAGCCACAGGAACCGAGTGTGTCGGCTTCGCAGGTGAGTCCGTTGTGGTAAAGCGTGACGCAGTGCTGATAGCGGGGATTGAGCTCGCCGCTAATCAGCATCAACTCCAGTTGTTTGAGCATCAACGGAAAGGCCTGGTCGAGGCGCAATGTATCGTTGTCACTGAAAGCACCGTTGAATCCGGCCCGGTCAGCGAGAAAATGTATCCGGCAGTCTTCCTGCACCAGACGAGCGCCAAAACAGGGTGTGATCGTGCTCTTTAGTCCCCACTGCTGGCAGGTAGGATTCTCCGGCGTGGTACCGGATTCTGAGTGATTATTCATTATTGTTCCTGATTAAAGGGAAGGATTAATTGAAAGTAACGCTGCGAAGAATCACATAGGGACCATTGCGGTCCTGACGGCGTTCAGCAAACACGGCCAGAACGCCGCGTATGTCCTGAACTTCCCAGCCAGCATAATGGCAGATACTGCCAGACCATTTATATTTGCCTGTACTGAAGCGAAACAGTCGGGAGCCAGGATGTTGCCGGTACAGAGCCATGGCCTGGCGTTTACTGATGATTTTCATATCCAGCCTCGCTCTGCGAACGACACAATGCCCTCTGAGCCGATGACCAGATGATCGAGCGTGTTCACATCAACCACTGCTAACGCTTCTTTAAGCCTGCCCGTAATGTTGCGATCGCATTGGCTGGGCTCCGGATTGCCAGATGGATGGTTATGCGCCAGCACGACAGCTGCAGCATTGAAGCGAAGTGCTGACTTTACCACCTCACGGGGGTGGACCTGAACATGGTTAACCGAACCGGCAAATAGCGTTTCGTTCTCCAGTAAACGGTGTTGGTTATCGAGATAGAGGACCATAAACACTTCCCGCTCTTGTCCTGCCAGCTGTAATCGAAGCCAGTCACGGGCTGCAGTGCTTGAGGTAAAGGATATGCCAGGCTGACGAAGATATTTATCCAGCAGGTTGATAGCCCGGCGAATGGTCCGTTGGGCATAGGGTGTCAGTCCGGGAGTCACGGGGAGCATGCAACCATGTTGTGCCATAACCGTAAGTGGAAAGAGTTCAGACTGCGATGACACCGGGGATAATGCAGAATTCATGTCAGGCATTCCTCAGTCGATGAGATGCATAATGGCGCTGCATTCCATATGGTTCAGCGCGAAGTCACGTAAGCGATAATAGTGTTCAGTCATCGCGTCACATTCGGTACGACAGGCATGGTGGCTGAATGCCATCAAACAAGCGACTATCCCCGCAGCTTCGCCAGTAAGTTCCGCACCGTTGCCGTTCATACTGTTGAACAATGTCCATTTCTCATCGCTCTCAGCCTCAGGAGCCATAAAAACACCGCCGTTGCTGAGCGTCGAAAAGCGCCAGATACCGCCGTGATAATCGACGCACAGCCGGTCCATCCAGGAGAAAATGCGAGGTTCAAGGGTTATCCATTGTGGGATGGAACCAAAGTGCTGCGGCCAGAAGCCGATGCGTAACTCATCCGGGACCACTGAGGCAGTAATTGCTGCCTGCTCGACAAACTCTAGGTTTTGTGTATTCATTAAACTATCTCCTTATGCCGGAACGGTTGTTTAACGCCCGAAAAATTCGAGCATGTTTTCTGCCATAACCCACAGGGCGCGGTTGAGCTTCACATCGCCGTCAATACCGGTAACAGCACGGGTGCGGCTACTTTTCCCCTGTGCAGTTCGCCCTGACAGACCTCCTTTCATCAGGTTCTCCTGCACGCGTTGGTATACGGTCCACAGGTCATCGCTGTAATCCTCCCGGCGGCGCGGAGTCAGCAACTGCGATACCGTGACCGGCTGGTAGTCATCACCAAATCGATACTTCAATGCGGCATTCGCCAGTGCGTGACGGGCGGGTACAGGTAGCGCCAGAGACTGCATTGCATCTCGTTTCTCATCCACCCGGTCAAAGACACCAAGCACTTCGTAAGCCCCTTCAATCACCCTCTCAACGACATTACCTTTATGCGGTACCCGCACTTCGCCGAATGACTGACCGCAGACCAGGCCGTTGGTGCAGACGCCACGAAACAGCCCCGGCAGCATCTGGTAGCTTGATGAGCCGTCATGGCTGTTAAGTAGAATGATTTCCGGCACCTGATGCCCGGTCAGTTGACCGGCACGACGCAGGCGAAGCATGTGTTTGGTGTGCTCCCGCTTGCTCTGGTCGCGAACCTTTGTCTGGCAGGCAAAGAACGGCTCAAAACCCTCACGCTGCAGGCTTTCAAGGATGGTGATGGTCGGGATGTAGGTGTAACGGTCTGAGCGTGATTCATGCTTGTCGCTCCCGAACACGCTGGGGACATGACTCAACAGCTCTTCATGGGTCAGTGGTCGGTCACGGCGTATCTGGTTTATACGGCCAAAGCGGCTGGCTAATCGCATGGGTAATTCCTTATGCAGTGGGTAAAAATACAAAAGGCCACACTTCCCGAGGGAGGTGTGGCCTGACTTTGTTTATAACGGTGATGCGCTGGTGGTGGTTATGCAGGGAATTTGCGGATGCCATAACGAGCGACATACCTGTTCAGCCAGTAACCGGCATCCGGCTCAAAGTTCCAGGCTCGCCAGACCATGCAACGCTCATGACGGATAACCAGACGGAAATGTGTCCCCTGGTCGTCCTCTATCGCAACGTTGGAATATTGAGACGTAACCGCCTCTGCCTGCTGGCGAGTAAACGGTCCATCAGGCAATTCAGTGAATTCAGCCATACAGGCGCCTTAAAACAAAAAGCCCCTGTGGCATAAGCGACAGGGGCTGAATCAAGCGGATAACGAATCGGCTAAGATGCCTTACCACCGACAACCGTGACTTGTAACGGTCGGTAGTACTGCGGGTCGAAAACGGACAATGGGAGGTCAATCTGGTAACCATTGCGCTCTTCTGTCGACTTCATGATTTCGACGGAGCTGACGTTTTCCACGCATTCGTTCTCCAGCGAGGCTTCCTGAGAGCGGGTGGCATCGCTGTCGCCAAATGCAGCCACCGTCATATTCCCCATCGCCAGCGTGTTCCCCCCTTTATCTTTCAGACGCAGGGAGAGTGTCAAAGGCCCGAACCCTTCGCCACTTCCACCGTTGTCCAGGCGAAACTGCCAGACGCAGACATTACCCGGCACCCAGACCATGTCTGTGTTGCGGATACTAATGTAACGCTGTTCTTCGGCCTGAGCCTGTGACAATAGACAGAGGCTCAGAGCGAAAACTGAGATAGCGCCTTTCAGCTTCATCATGGATTTTTCTCCTGATTCACCGGCAGATAGAGTTTCCCTATTTCCTTACCATCGTGTGAATACACCACCGATTTCTCACCCGTGTAGCTGTCGGTTTCAATCCTGAAGCTCAGGGTGATATTGTCCGCAAGGCACAGGGCTGCCATCAGTGGCTGCACCGTTTTCTGCTGCATGTCAGCAATGTAGTAATAATTGCCTGACACACAGCCTTCCGGCGACTGACGGGTTTTCATCACCGTGTATTGCGGTGTACCGAAGGCATCTTTCTTTACCCATTCCTGGGCAATATCGGATTTATGCGACACAACCTTGCTGAACGGTGGCGGAGTCAGGTCCTTAAACCTGGCTATCGTTTTCACACCCGCATCTTCCTTACTGTCGCAACCAGAGAGCTCGATGGCACCGATAACCATCAAAATGGTGAGAACAGGTCGATACAATTTCTTCATGGTGCGGATTCCTTATTAATCGTCCGTTTTATTGCTTCAGCAATTGCCGGTGCGTCGGCACAACTCTGCCAGACTCTGTTGAGCTACCCACTGCTGCAGTTTCTGCTCTGAGGCAGAACGCTTCGCCGCCAGGGCAGCCTGCTGCTGTTTGTTGACACAGTTTTCCGGGAATGCAGCAAGTACCTGGTTGCTGTGAGGTTCGTCAGCCAACTCCAACTGATACTGGGTGTCGATGATAGTGAAGTAACACCCTTTCCCCTGGTCTTCACCCTGATAGACCGATGTCAGGTCGGAGTAATAACCGCTGGCAGGTTTCAGATTCAGCTTACGCACGGTATGCGTTTTCTTGTCGGCGAGAAAATAAGCTCCACCTCCACGCTGACGCAGCAGAAATTGTTTAGTCCAGGGGTAATTGCCAATGACGCTGGCCTGGTAGAGCGTATTGTTCAGCGTGTCGTTATCCATTCCATCGGCCGATTTCCAGCCATCCGCCTGCATGTACTGCCAGAATTTGACGGTACCCACGACAGTTTCGGCAGACGCCGGAAAGACAGCGCCAGCGCAGAGACTGACGGCCAGCGCCGTTGTGGTCAGTAATTTCTTCATCATGATTCCTTATGAGGTAAAAGACCGTCGCCTGTTCTGGCGAGCAGTGAGTGAAAAACGTGAAAATGGGGAAGAGCTCTGAGGAATTCTGGTTCGGCGAGAACGTTGCGGATCTGAAGGTCAGGCACGAACAGTTCCGGGTGCAAGGTAACTGCATGGATATCGTTCAGCGGAAACACTGCCACGCGATGATGATGCTCGCCAGTCAAATACCAGTGCCCACCGCAGAGTACGAGGCGGTATGGTGCAAGTCCTGAACAGCGACAACCGTCAGCCAGCAGCGTCACACGGCGATGTTCTGATATGGCCCTGACAAGGCGTGTAAATATGCCTGGCCTGGGTGGCGACAATGGCTCCGATTCTGCCCATATGAGGCAAGGAGACTCACCGGGCCCACTCAGTAGTGAGCTGACCATGTGGTTATCCATGTCAGGAAACAAAGTCTCCACGCCTGATTGACGAGCAAAAGTCAGTACAGCCAGTTCGCGTTGATAGCTACCTGAAAGCAGACGACAGGTGCCATCGCGATATTCCAGGTCCAGGTACATGAGTCGCTCACGAAAATCCCGGCGGAGGGTGCGGATCGATACACCAAACTCTGCGGCAAGAAGGCTCATATCCAGTGTTTCGCCAGCAACAAGACGACTGATAATGAGGGACAGTCGAACCGCCAGCCGTTCATGGCGATGCTCAGTCTGAGACATTAGATTTTCTCCATCCTGTTAACAGGCTGAAAATTAGGTGATTAGTGTAACGAAGGGGCCGGACAGGGTATGGACATGGGAAGGCGTATTTTTTAGTGCGTCGATTTCAGGCGTGATGCACCTTTGCGCGTTGATGGTGGATTAACCGCTCATAAATTAATCACAGAAAGGACAGGGGGTGTCCGTCATAAGCTGTTGTCAGAAGAAAATCCAGTCCCAGACAGCACGGGCGACTGACACCACGGCTTCCCGCACGGTTCGAATCACAGCCCTTACAGGCGCGGGCAGAAAAGATGATGATTCCACAGTGCCAATCATTTCATCTACTGCATGACCAAAGCGCTCCCGCGCCTGCTTTTTTACCGGCTCGGTGCAGAGCCTTCCGTGCAGCTGTGTTGTCAGTGGGCTGGTGGCCCGGTCAGGCAGGCTGCGCATCATCGTCTCTACCATCGCGTCCAGCCCCCAACCCGTTCGGGCCGATACAACACAGACTGGATGGTGTGGCAGGAAGAGCTGCTGCACCGCGCTCCGCTTGGCCTCAATTGTCGATTGTTGGCTATGAGATGGTGTATTGCTGGTGGCATTCCACTGATGGCACGGTTCAGCCTTGTCAGCCTGATTAACCACGAACAGCACCCGATGCTGATACGCCAGCATCACCTTGCGATAGAAGTGTTCATCCACTGACAGTGCCCGGTCATCTGCCTTGATGACCCATAACACCAAATCCAGTTCGGGCAAGATCCGGCGGTATAACGTGGTGTACTCCTCGTCACGTTCCTTACTTTCCCCTACTCCGGGTAAGTCGACCAATAAAAGGCTGTGAGAGCCACTACTGAGCCGGAAGCCCAGCACATCGCGAGTGCAAGCTTCAACATTACTCACAGGTGTTACCTCTCCCTGGAACATTGCATTACAGAGCGACGACTTACCCGCTCCGGTTTTACCCATGATGCCGATTACCGGCTCGTACTGAGTGAGACTGCGAAGACGTGCAAGGATAAGGTTGCGAAACGGGTATGGCAGTGAAGCCAGAGGTTGCTCAAAGGCCTTAAGGCCGTTCAACTTTTGCATACGAAGATCTCAGCGTGAAAAATAACAAGCCCCGCAATCCAGTAAAGGATGCGGGTGATTCACTGAGATAATATCTGTCTGAAATTATTTGGAGTGTTCTTTAGTATTTTTACTTTTATATAGCCTAAGAATGGCACTCTCTATAATTGCGTTATTTGACATCGTATCTTTCATAGACATATCTCTCAGCATATCATGAGCTTGCTGAGAGATATTTACACTCATTGTCACAAGTTTTTTCTCTTCTTTATTTTTATTCCTGTTCTTCTGTGTAGACCAGGCGCTTTTAAACTTTCTAATGAACAACTCGACAGAATCCGGAGAATGTAGGTTGTTTTTTCTCCACATAAAGTAACTAGCATAGCACCACGACATTATTTCCTCGGGAGAATTACCACAAATACGTTTCAGACCTATTGATGTATTCCCCTTTAAGTAATCCCTTAACCAGGAACAGACATCAACTTTACTGGATCTAACACTTCTGAATAAATCATGTTGATCAAGTAACCCAGCCCACTCAATACTTTGATCCTTCATAAAGTCAGACTGTGTTATATAAAGTATAGGCCATTCATCCATGCAGCGTCGTATCGCATCAATTCTTACATCATGATTGGGTTGTAATGACACAGGGGATAAAAAACCGCTATTGTATTCAGGAATTTCTGATTTTAATTTTTCATATAATACACAGGCCAACCACAAACTTGCTCGTGGATCATTACGGTACCAATCCAGTTCATTTTCGGATGGAAAACCACTTGTATAGCTATTATCTACTTTAGCAAAGAAAGCATTGATTTCCTGTTCTGGAATATTCAATGAAATAAGATAATTGAAAACCCTCACCTGATATGCTCGGTAATCTTTATCTATCCCATTAGACTGAAAATGATAACCCTGCGCAATGAGTTTGTTTTCAAGATTCCGTATCTTACTACTCTCATTTCCCACTAGCTTAACCATACCGGCACCTTTCTTGATATCACTAAGTGATTTACAGTGAATTAATGACTTTTAGCATAACCCCATGCTGTATATCAATAACTTTCATGTGTAAGATCTAGGGGGAAATGACAATTATGTGATGTGGTTTACATATGTAAATGAGGTTGATGATTGCTACTCTCTCTTCAAAGTTATACAGAGATTATTGCAGTCTTTATCAGCCCACAATAATCTTGCATTACTTCATTTATATTTTTAACCATTTTCACTTTATATAGCGGTTAATTTCATCTGGAGTGAAAAATCACAGCCCCAGAAATAACACTTCATTACCTTCTATTCTTGAAAAACTCCAGCATTGATGCCAAGGCAGAAACAGAGGTAAACATAACTCGCTTTTTTTTACGTATCTCCACATGGATATGTCCCGGAGCAGTCGTCGTTATCAAACCTCACTAATCTGGCTTACCTTTCAAAACCGGAGAGACAAATCATGAATACCCCTAACCTACTTACCGAAGACCAGCTCGTTGACATGGTATTTATCACAACGCTTCTTCAGATGACAGACAAGTGGATTTATAAGCTCATTAAAGATGGTTCCTTTCCTAAACCTATCAAACTAGGGCGAAGTTCCCGATGGCTGAAAAGTGGAGTGGAAGCCTGGCTCCAGGAACGCGTCGACCAGTCCCGTAAATAACCTCCAACCCGAGTAATCCCTCAGCAGGCTAATGACTTCCCGGTATCTCCGGCGGTTTTCTGCTGCCTGTAATTTAAGCCATAAGGAATATAAATCATGAAAGACTACAAACCACGCTACGAGGAGCTATATAAATACTACCAGACCTGGCTGACAGATTTTACAAAGCTGACGGTCAGATCGGGTATGTGTCATCAGAATATATATCACCATCACACCCTGACGGTTGGCAGCCTTAAATTTCCAAGAGAGGAAGAGGTTATTGCCATTGTCCCCCAATGCCTACATCGGATTATTTATGGCAGAGCAGCAACCCCACTGACTGTTAATGATGACCTAAGCGTCAGTTTATTTACCCAGGAACACTTTCTGCCTCACCATCCCATGCTGGAGGGGATTTTGCTGTCAGAGTGCGTGCGGTTAAAACAGCGTCCTCTGGCAAATAAGCTCATCAGTTTGTTTCGGCAGTTCAGTGGCACTGAACTGCGTCTAAAGATGGTCTGGTTGTGCTGGTACGATTTGATGCTGGGAAATGGTCTTGATGACTGGACCGACAATCTGAAGCGCAGCTCCTATGAGGAGCTTTGCAACTGGATCATCGGACGGCAGGAGGAGAATCTGATGATAACTAGCGTAATGGATGAATACGTTACTTTCGCGTATCGCACAGTTGTCGATCCACTGATTTAACTTTCTGAAATATTGGCAGGAAATATCGTTGTTCCATTGTAAATGCATGTTATATGGGACAGCTAACTTCGGAGTCATTATTGACGATAAAACAATCAGTTAAGCCTTGTGTCAAAAGGACTCTCTGAATGATGATAATGTCGGATAGGTAATATATTATTTCAATACAATCAGTTACTAACACTTATGTTGTGAATGATGCTGTGCAGCCATGACAGTCGTTGGTCAATCAACTAAGAACATCAGCATCCCCCCTATTCCCCCAACCAAACCTTATGCCAGCCTGCTTTACGGGATAGCAGCACCATGCCTGCTGTTCCTCGACAGGTGGAGGAAACCACTGTGTTTATATTCGATAATACTAACCCTATGAAGCTTGACCCAAGCCAGGCACCTTTCAATGTGGCTTATCTACAAAGAATCGCTGAAGTGCTCTGCCACGCACTGAAGGAGCATCCACAAACCACAGTTATCAGGGTGGATTTGCACTTACCGGAAAACGGGGATGTGGGAGACAGTATTACCAGCAATGCTGATTTGAGCCCGGGACTGATGTCCCGCTTTATCGACTCACTGAAAGCTCAGATAGTCGCTTATCGGCAGAAAAGAGCCAAAGAAGGGAAACGTAGCCATCGTACTTCAGTACGTTACGTCTGGGTGATGGAGCAACCGGAACTGGGCGGGAAGAGGCATTATCACCTGGCTCTCCTCGTCAACACCGACACGTTCAATGCTCTGGGAAGCTACGATGGACAGGGGAAAGGTCTGGCATCCCTGATTCAAAACGCCTGGCTGAGTGCAATGAAGAAGCGAGACTGGCCTGAGTATCTGACGTTAGTCCACTTCCCGGATAATCCTCTGGCTTTCCTTGAGCTCAATAAACCGGATTTCAGAAAGAAACTGGATGCACTGACTTTCCGTCTGAGCTATATGGCAAAGCATCGTACCAAACGCTACAGCAGTACTGAACGCTCATTCGGCTGCAGTCAGGGCTGATATTCCTTAATTCCGGTGGTCTGCAGAGACTGCATACAACGAATCATCTTCCGCTAATGCATAGCGGCTGCGCTATTCATACCTTGCCACGCTGCCCATAAGGATACTACCGGCGGAGCAGAGCCTTGCCGAACGTCAGCAGAAAGCTAAACCACTGCTGAAATCCTTGGAAAGCTGGCTGCGTGAAAATATGAAAACCCTATCACGACCCTCTGAGCTGGCGAAAGTGTTTGTGTATGCTCTGAACCAGTGGCTGTAACTGATGTACTATGCAGACGATGTCTGGGCGGGGGCAGATAACAACATAGCTGAAAATACCCGACAGGCGATCAGTCTGGGCGTAAAAACTTCCTGCTCTTCAGCTATAACCACAGTGGCACGGTGGTTAGCGGGGGACCGCTGCTGCACAGCCTAATCGGAACGTGCAAACTGAATGGAGTGGAGTCGAAAAGTTAACCAGTAGTAACATTCACGCATTACAAAGAAAATCACCTGCATAGTGCGCTAGGTTATCACTCCCCGAAAGTATACCGACGACAGCGGATCGTTAACTTAAGCTATAAAAGCTGTCGGAGATGGCTGGGCCAGCTCACGAATATGCATTTATTGATAGGTAGTAATATGACCAGAAAAGTAAAACAATACCGAATCCAATGTCTATTGCATGCAGTGTGGGATAAATCAGAAACTGGAGAATTATACTGATGTTTACCGGACTAAAATTGACAAATTTCAAGGCGTGGCAAGACACGGGTGACATTGACCTGAAGCCTGTCACAATGTTGCTCGGCACCAACTCATCCGGCAAATCAACTTTGATTCAAAGTCTGTTGCTACTCAAGCAAACCGTGCAATCACCCGATCGCAGCATATATCTCAACCTTGGTGGCGATGAAGTCAACGATATCTTTAATTTTGGCGATTTTGACGATGTGTTACACAAAAATTTTGCGGGTGCTCGCCAATTTTCATTGAACTTCACCTTTCAGCCCCATTCACCTTCGCGAATCAATAACGGAAGTTTTTCCTGTAGTTATGGTCAAAATTCTGCAGGTGGAGTGACCATCAAGGAATGGAGCGTCAGCACCGGTCAACGCCAGTTTAAATCTATACGTCGCGATAGAGGCGCTTATTCGGTTATGGTTGATGAAGAGGGTCAACCGCGGGGTAAAGGTCGTCACCTATGTCCTGAGCGCTCGGTATCGTTGTCTGCAGAAGCTATAGCAATATTGGGTCATGATGGCGCACTGCTTGAAGATTTGAGTTTATCTATTCGCCGTGAGTTGGAAAACATCGTCTATCTTGGCCCATTACGCCGGAAACCTGAACGAGATTATGTTTGGAACAAGTCTAATCCGGGTGAGGTGGGTAGTGATGGTCATCGTGCGCTTGATGTGCTCCTAGCCAGCGCCTTAATGAAAGGCGATGACCAAAATCGCATTATTGAAGGTGTATCGAAGTGGCTTGTGCGGATGAAAGTTGCCGACAAGTTAGAAGTTAAACAATTGGGTCGTTCGACACGCTATGAATTAGTGGTACACCGTGATGGTGTAGAAGCAAATTTGCGTGATGTGGGTATCGGAATTTCACAAGTCTTACCTGTCTTGATAATCGCCTATTTCGCACCAAGTGGCAGCACAATTATCCTTGAAGAGCCTGAGATACATCTGCATCCGCTTGCACAGTCTGTGTTAGCTGAGCTGTTTGTAGAGATCAGCAAGCAGCGAAATGTTCAGTTCATCGTCGAAACGCACTCTGAGCACCTGTTCCGACGGATGCAAACACTGATCGCTAAGCAACTTATCACCCCTAAAGATTCTGCAATGTATTTTGTTGAGCGTGAAGGCAAAGCTGCACACCTGCGGTCTTTAGTGCTGGATGATTTTGGTCGTGTGAAAAACTGGCCAGAAGGTTTCTTCGGAGATGCTCTGGGGGAGACAAGAGAGCAGACAGCCTTGGCCATTAATCGTGCAAAGGAATTAAGAGCGAGGGATGGTAATGTACCTAGTTGATACCAATGTTATGCTCGCAGCAAGTGCTGTCTCTGAGTTGTCAAATCAAGCAGTGAGAGCCATGCCGAGTGAGATTGAGCTGCGCGAAATGATTTACGACTGGCTTTCTTCTTTTGAACAGTCTGAGCAGAGTATTGTCCTAGATGAAGAAGGGCTAGTACGAGACGAATACGAACGAAACATGCCTTACAACTTTCTTGAGCAAGAATATGGCATGCAAGTTTTGCAATACAAGTTAGATAGAAATCAGGTCGTTTATGTACCTATCAATTCGATTGAGGCAAACGGTGAGCACATTGCTGTGCTTGATCCTGTGCACGAAGCACTGGTATCAGATCGAGAGGATAGAAAATGGGCTGCTTGTGCACTGGCTGCACAGATTCTTTTCGACCAAGTGCCGCCAATTGTATATGGGGCAGAAACTGACTGGTTCATAGCAGAAGAACAACTAAGAGGAATAGGTCTTTGTTTTCATAGACTATTGCCCGATGAATGGTATAGCTCAAAGGTTGCTTCTTAATGACTACTAAATTCTTTCGTTTTCCTCATACCCCACACCTTGCTTGGCTGGGTAATAGCTCACCACGCGATGATAAGGTGCTTTCGCACGGTGAGGTGGCATCCTTACTTTCGGGTGAAGTTGTGGTAGAGGAAAAATTGGATGGTGCAAATGTTGGCTTGTCGCTTGACGCGAATGGTAATTTAGTAGTCCAAAATAGAGGTCAATATCTGTCGGGGCCCCATACTGGACAGTTTGCCCGCTTACCATCCTGGTTGATACAGCATGCTGACTCACTATACTCAATGCTTACACCAAACATAATTTTGTTCGGAGAATGGTGCGCTGCGCGCCATTCTCTGGATTATGTAGCACTGCCTGATTGGTTACTGATCTTTGATGTGTATGACCGTGCTATGGGGCGTTTCTGGAGTACCTCTCGCCGTAATGCATTAGCCACTAGCACGGGTTTGGTTACTGTTCCGCAATTGCTCAAAATAAAAACTTCCCTAGATTCACTTAAGCAATTAGTCATTACGCAGCAAAGTCATTATCGAAAAGGACCACTGGAGGGTATTGTGGTCCGCCGAGAATCAGCAGAGTGGTGCGAAGCTCGCGCTAAGCTGGTTCGACCCGATTTCACCCAAGCCATCGACATTCATTGGCGTAAGCGAGTGATCGAGTGGAACAGAGTCAGCAACGAAAAATGCATTTAACCCACCCAATATGATTCAGTTAGGTAACACTCTAATCAACAGCAAACGGCATACTGAAAAAATGATAAGAATAACCCAATCTAATCAAAAGATTGGGTTTTCTATGTGGTGTTAAGGCTGAATGATGGGCACTGATGAAAAAAGGATTATCACATTTACTGGGGCTGCAAAAGTTTGCCATCCCATTCGATGAGAGTGTATTGGACGCCTTGTGTTGCCTGACGGAACACTTCTTCCGACTCATCGAAAGAGGCGGCGACGATGCTCTGCAAGCTTGCTTCGTTCGCTAGTTGCTTGAGAAGAGCATGCTGACTGCCAACCGCCATTGAATGTTGTCCTGGCTCGTCAAACATCAACAGGCCAGGATGATTTCCGAGGGATGAGGGTATGGTCGAGGTCTGATACAAGGCAAGCAAGTAACTCCAGATGAGGCGAACAAAGTCACTGGCGCTAGAGTCCGATTTAATGTCAGTCCGTATCTCCCTTAATGCCATCTGGGCTAGGCATGGAATGAGCGTGTCCTTACTGATTTCGATCTCTCTAATCGGAGCACTTTCGTAGCCAAACGATCCAGCATTTGCTCTGAAATTTAATTGGAAGCGGCGGATTCGCTCAATGTCTGCCTCGCTATAGTTTTCTTTTGGCATGCCTCTTCTTGTCGCCTGATTGACGCTCATGCGCTCTGCAATCAGCCTGAATTTTGCTAACAGCTCCATAGATGTGATCTGGAGCTTCTCAAGCGCTTCTACCTCAACTTCAATCTGAACCTGCCGACGCACGATTGCCTTCGACTCCGATGCTCCAGATGTTATATCACCGCGCATTGCGACGAGTAGGTCACGCTTGCTAGCTATACGAGCAGCCAACTCAATTACTCGAAGGTCAGTCGCCTGCAAACCACTCTTCAAGCCAGCAATCTGACGTATAAGCATACGACGTTGGCTCTCCAAATAGGTGATATTGGCCGCTAAGTCCATTTGGGGACCAGTCACTGCCCCGGCCAAAAGTGTGTCCTCAACCGGCTGATTGCATGTAGGACACTTACCAATAGCGGTCGCCACATCGTACTTCGCACCCAAGTCACGGAGCTTCGCTGCTGTCTTGTTCCGTTCCAGGTCCTCGTTAGCCTCGACGAGCAGATTCTCGTAATCCTTCAGGGATCTTCGCTGCTCCGCGTAGAAGGTTGTAGCACGCTCATGCAACATAACAAGTTCCTGCAGTTCGTCCATAGCAACTGTAACGCTATGAATCGCCTCGACCCCAGAGGTCTTATGATACTGCTCAGCCTGTTTCTGCAAGGTAGCGTACTCGGATCGTAGTTGGCTGATGTACTCGTTCAATGGAACAGATGAATTGCCAGCCAGTTTTCTGATGCTTGCCTCATCCTCTTTGAAGAGAGCCGAAGGGATTGAGGAAACGCCATAGATTTCTGTTCCAAGCGGACTCGTTTCCTGTAGCAACTCCGAATAAAGCTTGCGCCAGTCAGCATCAATCTTAACTGATTCGACGTTAAGCCGATTGCGTGTAGCGTTCGTCTCGAATACATCCAAACCAAGCAAGAACTCAACCACTCTGGTTCGCGCATCACGAATGCCAAAAAACGGAATGTTCGCGATATAGTCTGTCCATCCTCGCTTCTGCTCCACGGCTAAAGCTGCAAAAACCACCTGTAGGTACAGCTTTGCCTCACCACCGTTCGTAGTTGGCACTCTCGGCAAACTCAAATCCAAGAAACGCTCAAGAAAAAGATGGAAACCCTCGGGCCGTTTAGCACCACCGCCATCGTGCACGTAGGTAGGCCTGGCTTCGCCAAATGCTTTTTTTTCAGTTAAATGAGCTCCCGCAAATACCTCAATGAGCCTAGGGTCCCTCACCGCATCCCTGATTGCACGTCGAAGCGTAACTATTTCTCCAGAGCGACTCTCTATTTCAAGCATCATCTCCGAAGCTGTGATTAGGATTCGACGATCATTGTATTCGATATACTCCTTGAGGGCGTAAGGAAGGGACTTTTCATTTTTACCCCCAACAAGTTCTTCCATGCCTAGACCGTAGAGCAAGCTGTTGAATAATGTGCTTTTCCCGCTTGAATTCTTGGCCCGGATGATGGTCAGGGTCCGCGCAAAGTTGAAACTAAACCCATATTCCCCTTCATTAGTGGTAGCCCTGAATTTTACGCCACGAATGATCACTGTGCCTCCCAGCCACTAGCAGTTGCTTCGATCATTTTCTCTGTCAGCCCTTTTCCGATATCAGATAGAAACGAACGCTCGCGTCCGAACAAATTGGAGTCTTTCAATATTTCTTTGGTAAAGACTTTCCCAGCCGTCGAAATCTCATAGCCAGAGGAGTTTTCAATGATTAAGCCTTCCGCAATGGCAAGTCGAACAGCAATAGCTAATGCAGGATCGAAACCCCATGCGGGAACTTGCAAGATTTTCTCTTCAACAGCTAGGACCAACTGTTGCTGGCGTTTGGTCGACTTCATAGCCCAGTTGAATAGTTGCAGGCGCGGTAAACTTGACTTCCCTCCGCGAGAAGCCAGAGACAGGATAAGCAACACTTGCCCAATCTTAAACATAGGCCTATGTTCAGCTAATACTGGTGACGGTCGCCGTTCGAAGCGAAGCCGTTTTCGCTCCTTGACCTCAACCATAGTCCAACTCGCAGACTGCCAACCACCGAGCGGTCATGTATCTTGCCACTTTCAAAGTGTTGGCCTTATCAAACTCAGGTGCGAGTTCGTCGGAAATAATCTTTGCCAATCCATCACGAACTTGGATAGTCAACTCTTCTGCGGTTCCAGACCAAGTAGCTGAAGTTTCAATGACGTATTGTTCGTACTCGTTGATAAGGCGAATAAGTCGCACATGTGTCATTGGTGACGCTGATGCGACACGGCGGAAATATCCGTCAGCCTCAAGGAACTGCTCAATGGTGCGCTGACTAAGCATTTGTACGCGAGTCTGAAAGTCCGGCACCTGAGCCTTTTCGGCGAGTCGATAGCCTGACTTACGATGAACGTTTATCTCGTACTGTTCTTGCTGACCAGTTAAGGCAGCTAGGACTGGTGCTGTGTCGTCGAAGACCAAAGCCTCTCCACAGGCAGCACGTACCTCATTAATTTCGACCAAATAGTGATCGCCATCGTGGAGCAATACTGTGAAGTCATCGGTTAGGATGGGCAGTTTCCAAGCACGGACTTCCGCTTCCTTGGCCTTTGCATGTGCAAGGAGCGCATTACGATCTATCTCGGGGGTGACAAACACCCATCGAGAAATCTTCGTGCTTCCCAGTCGTGTTTGAAGCTCCTGCGCGTAATCTTTCAGCTTTCTAAGGTCAGTAGTAATTTTGTCGCGCTGCTTATCATACAACTCAGTGCGTTCATAGTGCTTCTCAGGACAATAACACTGAAATGCCCACCCAGTGTCTGAGGTGTAGCCCTCTATGCCGTAGTCTCCTGGAGATGCTGGCATCTGCTGATAGCATTCAGCTTGATACTTCCGCTTAAAGACCTGCTGACAAAGACCTTCCCAGGTAGATCCGTTAAATGGCCCGAATTTGGTGTTGAACATCAGTGGCCTTGGTCTAATATGATGAAAAGTCGATGCTGTGCGTTGATCCAAAGCAGAAGCGTCAAGCAAACATCAAGAGTGGTACCAAATTCAACTGATATTCTTTTCATACATGACCTTTTCAGAGCTCAGCAGCTGCAGGCTTTAGCAATTAATTAAATCGCACTACCGACAAAATCGAATCTTTAATACATGTAATTAAAGGTGAAAGGATATTGTTGTCAATCAGTTTACCAATCTGTTCCTAGGGCAACTATGTTCTGAGTCATACTGAGATAACCTAGTATGTATCATCATGAAAATGTCCTCGTGTTGCTGATGGATATCAGACTAAGGAAAAAAGTGCGAGTTAAGGATATGTTAGCGGTAATGGTGGTGGTCCACTCGCCCATTCTTCAAAACAGTTATCTATGCGGAATGTAGGATTCTGCCATTACCTTAACCGAGATGGGCTTTGGCTGATCATCAACTCAGCATAGACGCATCCGGTCACTACGCTTCAGGATCGACTTACGTCTACCTGCAGGAGTCTGATGATGTTTGCTAAATCCTTTCTCGCTCTCGGCGGCAACGCTAGCCTGATCGGTACTAAAACGGCTCAGCCCCCCCCTTACGAGCGCTATACCTGCCATCTACGCCACTCAAGCCGCCTTTTATTCCGCCACTCTCAACTAGAAAGCTTACGTCTGACATATCGAAGCTGACATCAAACCAAAACATATCGCCGTTGTGATTAATTACGGAAAGAGCAAAACTCAGGCCCTATGTTAGACGGTTCTGAATGACATGGCCGATGCGTGACTGGCAGTGCGTCATGTGCAGCGTAGATTTTCGCGGTGAGAAAAAATGCCCGGTGTGTAAGACGGGGACTACTGTCGGAAGTGGGATGTACTGAAGGATTAGCCCCTAAAATTCTACATGTTAGCGCCATATCAAGCGATGTTGTATAAGCTCACATCAATACAAAAAATTATATGTTCATTATCATTCCTTGATTCAGTAATGTCATGCAACGATGGGTATGTAAAAATGCTTCATAGGGAGCGGACATGAGGACATCAAAAAAAGAGCTGCTGGAAATTGCTTCCTATTTATCAAGATATGGTAAAGAAAAACCGCTAAGTGACTTTACCCAGCAGCCATTGGAGCCACAATCATGACGATTAAGCAGCCCGTCGAGGTCTGCATGATGGATTTTGCCACTTTGTGCGACAATGGAGCAACTTTACAGCTCGACCACTACCAACGACCCTATGTTTGGGACAGACACAAGGTCAATCAGTTGCTGGAGGATTTGGACGAGTTCAGGCACAGCGGCAATGGGCAGAAAGTCTATTATCTAGGTACCCTATTGCTGCATCGGAATGACGAAAAAAAAGCCCGCTTTGTGATCGATGGCCAACAGCGCCTCAGTACCCTAGCAGTGCTGTATCATGCCTTGCACAATGAATTACCCAAAGGGTTAGAATTTCATTACCGCTCTCCCATCTCAGCTCGTAATTTGCGAGTAGCACGCAAGCTAATGAGCGAACATCGTGAATCAGCTCTAGAGCCATCCATCGTTGAGCAATTGTGTTTTACGGTGATCACAGTTGAGCGCGAAGATCTCGCTTTTACCTTTTTTGATACTCAGAATTTTCGCGGAGTACCACTTAAAGCGACTGATTTGCTCAAAGCTTATCACCTGCGGGCTGTGAACGGGCCCAACGTACGGCATGTAGAGTCATTGCAGCAAATCTGTGCTCGACGTTGGGAGCATGTTCAAATGGCAGGCCCTAGGCGGCAGGATTGTGAACAGCAAGATTTTGCACCCGAGCTGTTTCAGTACTATTTGTGGCGTGCCCGCAATTGGCGGGGTAATAAGAAAATGGAGCGTGAAGATCACGATAGTCTGCTGGAAACCTTTCAACAACAGAGTGTTGGTGGTGGTGAGATTGATGAGATCCCGCTCTACCCAGGTTATCACAATCAATTTGCCAATTCCCTTAAATTGCAAAGTAGCGATGACTATCGCTTGGCATTGAACCCTTTACAAATTAGTGGAAGTGCAGCCAATTTACCATTTACCTTGCGCCAGCCCATTCATAAAGGCATCTGTTTTTTCCTTTACGCTCAAAAATATGCCTCTTTACTTGATGCACTTTTATACCAAGAGAATACCTGCCACGAATTAGAGGCATTCCGAGAGTTTTATCGGCGTGTGGTACGTGCTAATGCCTATTACTTGCAGGAGCTCTTTAACTTGGCCCTTCTGATGTATGTCGACCGTTTTGGTTATCAACATCTATTAGCCTTTGCAGTGGGTTTGGAACTGGTGTTGGGGGGATTACGGTTGGAGAAAAGTTATATCTTTAAAGAATCACCACTCAAGTACTTACGTGACGCTCCTTACAATCTGCTTGATGAGATATGTGGAGCCTATCGCCCACAAGAGGTGATGGCATTCTTGCGTTCTGAAATCGAACGTAGTAAGGGGTACGGGAATGCTGTCTCCATCGTCCTCTCTAAGGGCGTTCAGGGGCGTTACCTTAATGCGTTGCTGGATTATTTCAATCTTGATGGTATCCCTGAGGGTGACAGTTGGGTACTTAAAGGTTGGCTAGGGATGGAAAAGTAGATGCAATATGAATCAAAATTAATGTCACTTGCTCAACTCATTGATGAAAAACGACTTTTCAATATTCCTATCTATCAACGCCTCTATGTATGGGGTAGTGACCAGATCAAAGTATTACTTGATGATCTAGTCTCCGCCTGTAATGCCGACAAGGATGTATTTTACTTGGGTAGTACGCTGGTGATTGAGCAAGGAAGGACAGAATCTGGGCACCCCTTGTTGGATCTGATTGATGGTCAGCAACGTTTTACCACCTTGTGGTTGCTTAGCGTAGTAATCGAGCGACTGCTCTCATCATCGAAAAACAGTGAGCGAAGCCAAAATCCCCTTTCCTGTTTTCTCTATGCCCAGTTGGGAAATAGTCGTGAGCCGCGGATTCGGTTTGCCATTCGCCCTGAGGTAAGCCGTTTTTTTGCAGCCTTACTTGATGGCCGAGCTGCATCTGATGAGCAAAAGGCCGCTGCGTTGAGTTATGCGATGCAGGTCATGGAGGGTTACTTCACCCATAGAACGGATGACACCCACCGGATTGATCTTGTCAAATTGGGTACGTTCATCCGTGATCGGGTTCAATTGGTATTGACCCTGGTACCGGCTAACACGGACCTTAACAAGTTGTTTGAGGTCATCAACAATCGCGGTGTGCAGCTGCAGCACCATGAAATTTTGAAAGCTCGCTTGCTGGCGTTACTGCCAGATAGCGCTGAGCGCGAAGCCTATGGCCAGATGTGGGATGCCTGCTCATTTATGGGGGCCTATGTCGAAAAGAACCTACGTACCGTTAAAGGAATAAAGCTGATCCCGCTTTATAATGTCGAGGATGCTAAACGAGACCGGGAGATGCTCTCTGATCCCTTGGTTATACGAGACGTACTGCTGGAATTAGGTACACAACAAGACCTCAGACACCACTCATTAGACGATATCCTCAATGATGAGACACTCCTGACGGAGCCATCTAACAATGCTTCTGAAAATAACGAGGCCTATGAAGCCGATGATGTACGCAGTATTATCGGCTTTTCCATGCTCTTACAGCATGTTTTACGCCTTTTTCTGTTACATGAGCAACGCGATGATATCAGCAAAATCCTAGACAAAGAACTGTTACAGATCTTCCAGACTCATTGGCTGGCGGGGCTAGCCCACTGTGAGAAATCAGAACAAGCCAATCAGATACGTCGCTTTATCGAGTTGTTGTGGCGTTGCCGCTATCTGTTTGACAAACATATCATCAAATGGATTAGCGATGATGCTAATGAAGAAAGTCATGGTATTCGTCGCCTCCGAGTGAATGAAAATCGGAACGGTTACCAAAGCCTTATTCGCGCTAGCCGTGATGCCGATAGCGGGTTTGCTATGTTACAAAGCATGCTCTATCACTCACAGCAATTGACCACCCATTACTGGCTAACTCCCCTGCTTAGTTACCTACTAAACCATGGCGGTGAAGGTGCCCACCGATACCTGCAATATCTGGACAATCACTTGCTTTGCAGTGGCAGTGAACAGCCACTGATCGAACGAACCCGTGCGTTTGTGTTAAATCCATGGTGCGATAGCTATCCGATCCGCGATATGCAGGCAGTGCTGAGAGCTGATGAGGGAACCGGATTTTCTCACTACTGGTTTTACAAGCTGGAATATATTCTTTGGGAGCATTACCGCTTTCAAAAAGGGAGTGCCTGGCAGGCATTCCGAATGACGGCCAGAAATTCAGTGGAGCATGTTTCCCCACAGCAGCCTGAGCATTTTGATTCCAACCGAGTGAGCTCTAAAATACTGGACTGTTTTGGTAATTTAGGGCTAGTTTCACGCAGTATCAACTCAGAGTACGGCAACAAACCCTATGTTGAAAAACGGGCTCGTTTCATTGAGCGTAACCAGAGCAGGGTGGACTCACTCAAGTTGGCACTTATTTATGAAAATGAGCAGTGGAATGACGTGCTAGCATTGGCTCATCAGCAACAAATGCTTGAGGAATATAACGCATATTTTTCTGAGGTGGAGCTCGGGAAATAGCCTTCAGTAGAAATCCAATAAGTACGTTCCGCACAATTATAAACCTCGTTGATGGGTACTACATCAGGCAGGCGGACTATCAACCTGCCACTATCTTGTTCAACGCCCACGATCAGGCACCAAACCTGTATCCAGTATTCATTTACCCTACCAGCTGTTCATGAGATCATATAAGCAAATAACTTCTGGTATGGGGCTTTTCAGTCTAGATCGCTGGTCATCGGTTGAATGAATCATAGAAGACTGTGGTAACAGCAAAATCACCATTTATGTGCAGCCCCAAAATGCTGTATTTTTATACATAAAATACTTCATCATGGAAGTTGTAAGCTAAAGGCGCTCGCAGATGGTTGCATCTTGGACGTTGTGCAAATACTAATGAAGTGGAAATAAGATCTTGATACTCTTGTAGTAATTAATTTATGGGTATCTCTAAGTCTTTGAAAAGATGAGAAGAGTTAAATGAAGAAAGTATCTTGTGTCGATTTGTTTTGTGGTGCAGGTGGATTAACGCATGGCCTTGTACTTGAAGGCTTACCTGTAGTTGCAGGAATTGACATGGATCCGGCCTGCAAATTTCCTTATGAATCAAACAACAATGCCAAATTTATAGAACGGGATATAAGCAAAGTAACAACAACCGAATTAGATGCATTGTTTGGCGATGCTGACATCAAAATTCTCGCTGGCTGTGCGCCTTGTCAACCATTTTCTACCTATACACAACGTTATGAATCGGACGGTAAGGATGGTAAATGGGGGCTCCTGTATGAGTTTGCACGCCTAGCAGAAGGTACTCGCCCAGACGTGATCACGATGGAAAATGTTCCTACTGTGGCTAAACACCAAGTGTTCCACGACTTCGTCGAGGCATTGAAGTGTATTGGCTACAGCGTATGGTTTAGCATTGTTGATTGCACTCATTTCGGTGTTCCACAAACACGTAAGAGAATGGTTTTATTGGCATCACTCCATGGTGAGATAAAGATGTCTTCTCCAACGTGTACAAAACCCAAAACAGTAAGAGAAGCTATAGGCCATCTGCGCGCATTAAATGCTGGTGAAGCCGCTCCAGGAGATAAGCTGCATGTTACCTCCACATTGTCAGATAAGAATCTGGAGCGTATTAAGGCCTCAAAACCAGGAGGAACCTGGCGTGACTGGCCAGAACATCTTGTTGCCGATTGTCATCGAACAGAAAGTGGCAGAACTTACGCTAGTGTTTATGGCCGTATGGAATGGGACAAACCAGCACCAACCATGACAACGCAGTGCTATGGTTTTGGAAATGGTCGATTTGGGCATCCTGAACAGAACCGCGCAATCTCCCTGAGAGAAGCGGCAATTCTTCAGAGTTTTCCCCGTAACTATGCATTTATTCCCCATGATGGGCCAGTAAGTTTAAGGATTCTAGGGCGCTTAATCGGGAATGCAGTCCCAGTTGAACTTGGCCGAGCAATTGCACGCAGTATTAATTCACATCTTGCAAATGTGAATATGGTCACTGTGGAATGAAAAATATTTACTAATCATTTGGTTATCTGAATTAGAGTCTGGAAACAATATGGAAATTTCTAATACACCTGATATCCGAGTACAGCGAACTATTCCAGAACCCGGTCAGTTGGTTGAGGTCCGTCGGCGTCAATGGATTGTTGTGGAAGTTACTTCATCTCAATTGTTATCTGCCTCAGCTCAACAGCACGCAGTAACTTTGTCATCTATTGATGAAGATGGTTTGGGGGAAGAACTTGAGGTTATTTGGGAAATTGAGGTAGGTGCCCAGATTATTGAGCGAGCTGGGCTGCCCACAATCAGTGGCCAAGACGACTCCAGCACTCTTAATGCTTTCCTTGACGCAGTGCGCTGGGGAGCTGCCACTAATGCTAACCGAGGCTTCCTGCAGGCCCCATTTCGCAGTGGCGTTAGTATAGAAGACTTCCAACTCGATCCGTTGGTGCGTGCAATTGATATGGCCCGTGTCAATCTCCTCATAGCCGATGATGTCGGTTTAGGTAAGACTATTGAGGCTGGATTAATCATTCAGGAAATGCTGCTTCGACATCGAGCCCGTACAGTCCTGATTATCTGCCCTGCGTCGCTACAGGAAAAGTGGCGGATGGAGATGCAGGAAAAGTTTGGACTGGAATTTCAAATCGTCGACACTCGCTACATCAAGCAATTACGCCGAGAACGCGGGATCCATGCCAACCCGTGGACATCACATTCTCGACTGATCACATCCATGGATTGGGCCAAAAGTGGCGAAGGCTTGAGAGCTATGCGCGATGTGTTGCCCTTGTATAGCAGCTACCCACGCAAGTTCGATCTATTGGTCATTGACGAAGCACATAATATCGCACCGGCTGCTGGGGCAAACTACGCATTAGAGAGTCAGAGAACGCGCTTCATCCGTTCAATCAGTCCTCACTTCCAGCACAGGTTATTTCTGACCGCTACGCCACATAATGGCTATACCGAATCCTTCACCTCACTGCTCGAACTTCTGGATGACCAACGTTTCGCCAGAAATATACTCCCGGACGATAAGCAGCTCAATCAAGTAATGATTCGTCGCCTCAAGAGCGATCTCGTTGATGCTGACGGCAATCTACTTTACGCCCAACGTAAGCTTGAAGCCTTACCGATCTTATACACTGCCAAAGAACGCGAAATTCACTCAAAACTCAATGACTACTGCAAGAGCCGAGAACTAGGTGCAGAGAAAACCGGTAGCACATTCGGGACTGCTTTCGTGAATCAGCTACTAAAAAAACGGCTCTTTTCCTCCCCTGCGGCCTTCGCATCAACACTCGAAAAACACATCGCTAGTCTGACTTATGGAAACCTGCGTAGTGATAATAGTCCGATGGACGATCGCATCTTGCGCAAAGCTATTCTTCGTGTTGATGAAGATTACGCTAACGACCAAGAGGTAGAGAACGCGCAATCTGAGGCTGTTGAAGAAGCTTCATGTCGAGCTCAGCCGCTCACGACCGACCAGCAACAAATGCTGAGTGAACTACGTAAATGGGCACAGATAGCCAGAAACCAAGTCGATTCCAAAGCTAAAGCCGTGCTCAGCTGGCTTGATACCAATCTGAAAACAAACGGTCATTGGAATGAACATCGGGTAATTCTGTTCACTGAATATCGCACTACCCTCCAGTGGATACACGAGATCCTAGCCAGCCATGGATTTGGTGGGGAGCGCCTCGCGATCCTCCATGGTGGTATAGCGCAGGACGAACGTGAGAAAGTAAAAGCAGCCTTCCAGACCGCTCCCAAAGACTCTGCCGTTCGTATTCTTCTTGCTACCGATGCAGCATCTGAAGGTATCGATCTGCAGAACCACTGTAACTGCTTAATCCATCTTGAGATCCCCTACAATCCCAATGTGATGGAGCAGCGCAATGGTCGTATTGACCGTCATGGTCAACGCCAGAAAGAGGTGTTGATCTGGCATCCTGTCGATGGCGATGAAAATAGCCAAGCTAGCATTGGAGGCCATAGTGGGGACATCATCCGAGCTCTACGTAAGCTCGAATCTATGCGATCAGACATGGGTAGTGTCAATCCGGTTATCGCGCCACAGATGTCGAAGCTGATTGAAGGATCTATCAGGGATTTTGATACTCGTATTGCAGAAGCTCGGATTGCCAAAACTAAACGATTCGTAAGCGCCGATCGTGAACTGAAAGAGCGGATAGCCCGGTTACATGACCGGCTACTATCCACTCAAAACGATTTCCATCTCACGCCAGAACATATCCTCATGGCTGTAAATACGGGACTTTCTTTGGCAGGCCGACCGCATTTGGAGCCGTTTGCTCTTCCGAATGCTCCAGCTGGTTCAACATTCAAAATGCCAGCGTTGTCAGGATCCTGGGCTCGTTGCTTGGAGGGGCTACGCCATCCCTATACTCTACAAACTCGCCCTATCACCTTTGACCATACCGTGGCGAGAGGACGTGACGATGTCGTACTCGTTCATTTGAATCATCGACTGGTACAGATGTGCCTACGTCTGTTACGAGCAGAAGTATGGGCTCGCGATGACGTGAAGAAGTTGCATCGTGTTACAGTACGTTCGGTGCCCGACACACTAATTGATGGCCCTGCCGTAGTAGTTAGTTCAAGGCTGGTCATCACCGGAGGCAATTACCATCGCCTCCACGAAGAGTTGACAACAGCTGGAGGTTATCTTGGGGATAAATCCTTCCGCCGTGAAGAAGGGGTCAATAAAGTTCAGCTATGGCTAGATAATAGTAAGCCAATGACAGCTTCTGACTCACTATTTGATGACATCCGTATTCGTTTTGACCGTGCACAACACGCTATTCTACAGTCAGTGAACGCTAGGTCAAAAGACCGGCTCAAAGATTTGGCTAGTACTCTTCAGCTCAGTAAGAATCGAGAATTGACGGACATTAGCACAGTGCTTGATGAACTTGAAAAAACCATCTGTATTGAATTAAAAAAAGATCAACAACCTGAGCAATTTTCACTGTTCTCAGAGGATGAGCGAACCCAGCTCAAACGTGACACTGCTGCTCTGGAAGCTCGCCTTTCACGTATTCCTGAAGAGCGTGAACAGGAGATCCAAGCCATCGAAACTCGCTACGCTAAACTCGACGATCGTACTTTTCCTGTTGCTGTTACCTTCCTAGTACCTGAATCTACTGTTCAGAGGGGGGAAGCATGAGTATGGCCAGCATACACGATGATTGGCTCTCGCTAATCGATATTTCAGGCCCTTTCCTTGCCGTACCAGTACTAAAAGATGCATTCCCGCAAGGGCTGGAAGAGCTAGACGCTACTAAGCGTAAACGACTGCGCCAAGCTTACGATGAGTGGCGAGAAGCACTGGAACAAGAAGATCCTCAGTTTAACAAATTGCATTTCGCGTGGATCGAAGAAGTTCTTTCACGTGGTCTTGAGTTCGATGAGGATGGTAAAGGCGATGTACTGAAGGGCGCAGATTGGTGCGCCGTCAATTTGAACACTTTTCTCCCTGACCATGGTGTAGTTCTGTCACCAAATCTAGCAATTGTCGACGAGCAATGCGCGAACAAGCCTTTGATGCTCATTCATACCTATGCGCACGATATCGATCTTGACGCAACATTGAAAATAGACGGATGGGCCGCTACACCCACGGATCGTATGGTTCAGCTGTGCCGCTCCAAGGAGTGTCGCCTTGGTTTAGTGACCAATGGCGAACGCTGGATGCTGGTGGATGCACCCGTGGGCGCTGTCACCAGCTTCGCAAGCTGGTATGCTCGACTCTGGAACCAGGAGCCCATCACACTGCAGGCCTTCGTGCACTTGCTCGGTATCCGCCGTTTCTTCGTCAATGAATCCGAACAACTACCCGCATTGTTCGACAGTTCTTTGAAATATCAGGACGAAGTAACCGATGCACTGGGAGAACAAGTACGTCGCGCTGTAGAAGTATTGATCCAGTCCCTTGATAAAGCAGATCAGGATCGCAACCGTGAATTACTTTACAACGTAAAAGAATCCGAACTCTATGAAGCAGCTCTGACCGTGATGATGCGCTTGGTGTTTCTGCTCTCGGCAGAGGAGCGAGGCCTGCTTCTTTTGGGCGATGAGCGATACGAAGCCAACTATGCGCTTTCCACTTTACGCATGCAGTTACGCAAGGTTCCCGAAGAAATCCTAGAACGACGCTGGGACGCCTGGTCGCGCCTGCTGGCAATCTTCCGTGCTGTTTTCTGCGGGGTGGAACATGAGAGTCTTCGTCTACCTGCACTGGGTAACTCACTGTTCGATCCTGATCATTTTCCTTTTCTGGAAGGACGGACTAAGGGTTCCAGTTGGAGGACAGATACAGCCAAGCCATTACCGATTGATAACCGCACAGTTCTGTTGTTGCTAGAGGCTATCCAGCAATTCCAGGGCCGAACACTCTCATATCGCGCACTGGACGTCGAACAAATCGGTTACGTGTATGAAGGTCTGCTGGAACGTACTGTCAGGCGCACCGATGAAGTCACACTGGAACTTGCTGCCACCAAGAAATCACAGTATCCGTGGGTTACACTGAACGAGTTAGATGCAGCAAACACTGATGGTGCCGAACAATTAATTAAGTTGTTGCAAGAACGCTCCGGCAGTTCTGCCAGTCGGGTGTGCAAAGATCTGGGTAAAGCTGTTGATGACACATTAGCTGATCGCCTGCTGACGACCTGCCAAGGCGATATCCTGCTGCGTGACCGAATCAAACCTTACACTCACATGCTACGAACCGACCCTTGGGGTTATCCGCTAGTTTACTCCACCGGAGCTTTCATCGTCACCAGTGGCTCCAACCGACGTGAAACTGGTACCCATTACACGCCAAAGTCTCTCACTGAAGCGATTGTTACTGAAACACTGATGCCGGTGGTCTATTTTGGCCCATCAGAAGGCATGCCGCGTGAAGAGTGGCAACTCAAATCCCCCGCCGAACTACTTGACCTCAAGATTTGCGACCCAGCTATGGGCTCAGGTGCCTTCCTGGTGCAAGTCTGTCGCTGGTTAGCCACTCGTCTCGTTGAGGCCTGGTCAAACGCCGAAGTAATAGGAAAGGTGGTAAGTGTGGATGGCGATGTCCTGGACGCTCTGAATACTAAAGAGCCGTTACCACGCGATGCTGACTCTCGCATTGTCATTGCTCGTCGTCTTATCGCCGAACGCTGCCTATATGGTGTCGACGTGAATCCACTGGCAGTCGAACTCGCCAAGCTATCTATCTGGCTGGTGACGCTGGCCAAAGGTCGCCCATTTGGTTTCCTCGACCATAACCTGCGCTGCGGCGACAGCCTGCTTGGCATCCATCGGCTAGAACAGCTCACTCAGCTTTCGATGAACCCATCCGGCCAAGGTCAACCGTGCCTATTTGGCCAAAAAATTGAGCGTGTCGTGTACGAAGCCATTGAACTTCGGCAGCAATTGCGCGAGATGCCCATCCATGATATCCACGATGTGGAAACCATGGCGCATCTGAATGCAGGCGCACACCGCTGGCTAGAAGTGCCTAGGTATATCGCCGATGCGTTTATCGGGGAAGTGTTTGAGGCTATCGGCAATGCCACGGCGTTGGAAAAAACGCAGGCATCGTTGGTCATCCAGGCTAGGCAAGCCATAGAAGGCGAGGACGACCAGATTGCATTGATGCGCCGGAGATCTGTTACATTGCTTTCGACAAACCTATCTGCCAACAAGCCTACGCATAAACCTTTCCATTGGCCACTGGAGTTTCCTGAAGTATTTGCACGTGAATATGGCGGCTTCGATGGTATTGTGGGTAATCCACCCTTCCTAGGCGGGCAGCGCATCACCGGTATCATGGGCACTAAATTTCGTGATTGGCTGGTCACGCACATTGCCGAGGGCCGACGTGGTTCAGCAGACTTGGCCGCCTACTTTTTTTTACGAGCATTGAGCTTATTGCGCAAAGACGGTACGTTCGGACTACTGTCGGTCAACACCATCGCAGAAGGGGATACACGGCAGGTTGGACTTGAAGCCATGGTTGGATCCGGTGCAACCATATACTCCGCCTATCCGAATGAGCCTTGGCCAGGAAAGGCCGCAGTTATAACTAGTCGTGTGCATATCCACAATGGTGAGTGGCAAGGTGAACGCGTACTATTAGGACGATCAGTTCCCTTTATATCGGCATTCTTGTCGGATCGTGAGGAATGGAGTCCAGAGCGACTGAAGGTGAACGAAGGTCTGGCATACCAAGGCTCAATTGTTCTTGGTATGGGTTTTGTGCTCCTTCCCGAACAAGCCCGCAGCATGATAGATGCTGAGCCTAGAAACGCCGAAGTAATATTCCCTTATATCAACGGCGATGACCTAAATTCAAATCCAGAACAGAAGCCAAGTCGATGGGTAATTAACTTCTGGGATTGGCCAGAGGAACGTGCTCGAGAGTACAAATTACCTTGGAAATGGATTGAGGAGCGAGTCAAGCCCGAACGACAACGACAAAATGAAAACGGTGAATTTGTCCTTCGAAAACCACTCCCTGAACGTTGGTGGCATTATGCTGAGAAACGACCAGCGCTCTATCATGCAATCGGTCGTGGCTATCATTTCAGCCTCCATCCGAAGGGCTGGACCTCTGATTCTTGTCAGATTGAAAGGGTTTTTTGCCTGTCGCGAGTATCAAAGTTCCTAGCTCCTGCAATGACTCCTTCAAATTATGTGTGGTCCGACAGCATGGTCATTTTCCGTTCGGACTCGTTTGCTTTTCTAGGACTTTTATTCAGTCAGATTCACGAGGTATGGGTACGCAAGAACTCCTCTCGTCTCGAAAGCCGACTAAGATACACGCCGAGCGATGCACTTGAGACTTTACCATTTCCTAATGTCTCACTAAAAAAACTGGAAACTATAGCCAAAGAATTTGCGGATGCTCGCGCTGCTGTTTGCTTGGACAAAAAAATGGGGGTCACGGAGATATACAACCGCCTCCACACCAATAGTGAACGAAATCCGCACATAGAAAAACTGCGCGCGTTGCAACGTGAAATTGATATTGAGGTCGCCCACGCCTACGGTTGGGATGACCTTGATCTTGGCCATGATTTCCACGAAGTTCCGTATTTGCCCGAAAATGACCGGGTTCGTTTCACTATATCAGAGGCTGCTCGTGTCGAAGTGTTACAAAGGCTGTCAGAACTTAATCGTGTACGCTACCAAGAGGAAGTAGCTGCTGGATTGCATGATAAAAAAGCTAAATCCAAGACATTAAGCACACTACCAAAGTAATCTGCCCCATTGGAAGGACTTGTATTACAGGTTCATCTTAGATTTGATTTTGACAAGGATATCTCAGGCCTGAGCAACGCCAGGCCTGAGAGTTATATTCAACACTCGGTGGAATTCAGCACGTTAAAGCCGAAAACGACAGGGATATGGAGGAAATAATGGCAAATGACAAACCAACCAAATTACCCAATGCCTGGATCGCTATTGATCATGGCATTGCTGCAGATTCCTCGGTGGCACTTTATATATTACGACTGCAAGGTGGGCGTTCGCTGCACCAAACTATCTCCGATAATGACTGGGTCTTAGTTCTAGATACCACAGGCAATATCACGAGGGTTGGACGAATCCTGCGGATACGTTCTGATCTTGAAACCACAACTATCTTTTTCGATCGAATGTTGCAGGTTAAGTCGGTGGTTTCGATCGGCATAACCCCATTCAAATTTCCTCCCAAAGACAGAGCGGGTCGTATCCAATGGACTGACTTCATTGAGACCTTGCCTAAAGAGTTCCACATAACCATTGCAGACATACCGAAGATCGAGGATCAAACTTACATCCGCGAACTGCTGCAACTGGCTGTGATGGACGACTTACTTGGCCCTGCTGGTGGCCCTAATGAGCTCATCGTCGATATGGGTGTACGCGACCGCTACCTAGTTGGCAAACTCGCCCCACGTGAAGCAGCCGAAAGAGGACAAGAGTTTCCTGTTGATGCTGAAGATATTGAAGATGAAGAGCCAGACCTGATCGTCAAAGCGAAGACTGCAAAGGTGAACTCTCCCTCAGTCCTTGGTAGCGGCGAAACCGACACGGCAGAAGAGATTGATGCCGCCAGCAATCAGTCATTGGTGCCCAGTAGCCTCGGCATGACTTTCTGCGTGGATGGCGACGTCGATCGGGTCGAGATCGAAGCGCGTTGGGGACGGTATGAGCGTGTACCAAATGATGAACATCAATTCTTTAAGTCCAATGGGCAAAAAGCTAAGGTGTGGAAACGCATTCCTTGTGGCGGCAAGATCGTACTCCCCCTGATCGAAGGCTCGATTTCACACAATGCTCCGGATAGTACTTCCCCAGAAGTTAGAGTGCAGGGTTCTATTAGAGCCAAAAATGACAATGGTGATCGACTGATTACACTCTTCCTCGTTAATGCGCAGGAAGAACCGGATACAAACCGTGATACGGCATGGGTGTTTCAACCAGAGTTGATCGTTCGAGCAGAGAAAGATGCTGCCAAGCCTGCCATTTTCAGGCGCAGACCGGTACTAGATGCAGATGGTATGGACCCAGAGCGCGAAGCACTTGAGATGATCTACCGAGATCGTGTCGAGTTCGCCGTGGGTCATGGAGTTGCAGTTCATGCAGAAATAGCGGATGACGTCACATTAGCCACCGAAGTGCGTACCACAGTGATGCCACAGTACGAGGTTCAGGCAACTGAGACTCCTGGGCTTGAGCTATCCGATCGTCCAGCTATGCGAGAAATGGTCAGCAGTGGTCTGCTTGATATGCAACGACTAGCCACATTGGACATTGACCCATTAGTTGATGCCTTGAGTGTGCTAACTAAAGACTACGCTACCTGGATTGATGAACAGAACTTGAGTGTGAGCAGCAAGGCCAAGGGCTTCAAAACCCAAGCCCAAGCGGCCTTAGATCGTTGTCAGGAGATCCATACCCGCCTGCAACAAGGTATCAATACACTTAAGCATAATGAGAATGCTCTGGCGGCCTTCCGTTTCGCCAACCAAGCGATGGCCACGCAGCGCATACGCAGCTTGTATGCACTTGCCATGCGCCGAGGCGAGGACGTTACCCTAGATAAGTTCGATGCTCTGAAGAACCGCAGCTGGCGTCCATTCCAGTTAGCTTTTCTGTTGCTGTCGATTCCATCCCTGGCGGATCCGTGTCACCCAGACCGTGTCAAACCTATTGAGGCTTATGCGGACCTGCTGTGGTTTCCTACCGGGGGTGGTAAAACTGAAGCCTATCTGGGTGTAGCCGCCTTCACCATGGCCATTCGACGTATGCAGGGCAATCTAGGCGGGTACGATAGCTCACGTGGTTTGACTGTGATAATGCGTTACACCCTTCGTTTGCTGACACTGCAACAGTTCCAGCGTGCTACAGCACTTATTTGTGCAATGGAAGTGCTGCGACGCGAGGCACTAAATAAGGGTGATAAATCCCTCGGAACGGAGCCATTTACTATTGGCCTATGGGTCGGTAATAAAGTGACTCCGGGAACGACTGAAGATAGCCATAATGCTATCGAAAAAACACGTAACCCGGGTAGTTATAATGCGGGAACAGCCTCACCCGTCCAACTGACCAGCTGTCCATGGTGTGGTACCGAAATCATTCCTGGGCAAGATGTCGAAGTTAAAAAGGATAAAGCTGGCGGCCGAACGTTTATCTATTGTGGTGACAAAAAAGGACGCTGCGAATTTTCCAAGGGAAAGTCCAGCAAGCAACTACACCCTGGAATACCAGTACTGGTGGTAGATGAAGAAATCTACCATCGTCCTCCGACAATGATGATTGCCACAGTGGATAAGTTCGCCATGATGGCATGGCGTGGCCAAGTGCGGACTCTTTTTGGCCGAGTTGAAAAAGAATGTGAGCGGCACGGTTTACTCTGGCCTGGGGCCAATTGCACTGGAAACCACCAAGCATTCAAAGAACAACCTTCAGCTAAAGTGAAGGCCATCCCCCCCATCCGACCACCTGATTTAATAATCCAGGATGAGTTCCACCTAATAAGTGGGCCACTGGGTACAATGGTAGGTTTGTATGAAACCGCCGTCGATGAGCTGTGTAGCTGGACGCTCAACGGAAAAACGGTAAAACCGAAAATCATCGCCTCAACGGCGACGGTGCGCAAAGCCAAAGAACAAGTAAATAATGTATTTATGCGTCAAGTTTCGGTATTCCCGCCACATGGACTAGATGTGGAAGATAACTTCTTCTCAGTTCAACGCCACATTAAGGATAAATTTGGGCGACGTTATCTGGGAGTCTGCTCACCCGGTAGCTCGCGCCCAGCAATGCTTATTCGTGTCTATACCGCTTTCTTAACTGCGGCACAGGAACTATTTGACCACTTCGGTGAACCTGCTGATCCTTATATGACTATGGTCGGCTACTTCAACTCTCTGCGTGAACTAGGTGGAATGAAGCGATTGGCAGAAGATGATGTGCAGACACGTTCCTATCGCGTGCAAATGAGCATGGTGGAACGGCCCGCATTGGCACAACGTAGTGTCAACAACATCCGCGAATTGACTTCTCGTGTATCCAGCCAAGATATCCCAAAGTACCTCGACAATCTTGAGGTCAAGTTTAAGGCCGAGTTTGATAACTCTGCAGGTAAATACGTAACGAAATGGCAGGAGGGTGATACTCGCGCTATTGATGTGGTGCTGGCGACCAATATGCTGTCAGTAGGAGTCGATGTGAATAGACTCGGCCTGATGGCAGTGAATGGACAACCTAAGGGAACGGCCGAGTATATTCAGGCTACCAGTCGTGTTGGACGTTCATTCCCCGGCCTAGTTTGCACCGTTCTTACATGGGCCCGACCGCGTGACCTCTCTCACTACGAAACATTCGAACATTACCACGCCACCTTCTACAAGCATGTTGAGGCACAATCGGTAACGCCATTCTCTCCACGTGCAATGGATCGTGGTTTGACAGGGTCGTTGCTAAGTCTTATGCGTCTGAAGAATGACGAGTTCAGCCCAAATGAAGGTGCGGGTAAATTGGATATGTCAAACCAGAGTGAACTCGCTCATGCAATTGAAGTTTTAGCGACTCGTGCAGGCAATGTCGCGGAAGACAATGCACGTAAGCTGTTAGCTGAGAATGAACTGAAAGAGCGTGCAGACGAATGGGCCAAAGAAGCCAGTAAAGGCGGCCGAATTCTGGGATATGAAAAGAGAGGTCCCGATAAAGACAAGACTGTGGCGTTGATCAAATCACCAGGGCTTCAAGCTTGGGACAACTGGACTGTACCTATGTCAATGCGAGAAGTTGAGTCTGGTGTACGTCTGATTATGGACACCAAATTTATCAAGGACGATCACGATTGGAAACCTCGTCCTGCAACGAAAGACGAGGATTGAATATGATCATCAATAACAAAACTCCAGTCGGCGAAGTACGCCCTAGCCAGTTGCTATGGACTTATGGACCTGGCGCGCTAATCGATCTACCAAGCCTATCTGTAGTGACACTAGGTATTGACCGGTGGGAGCGAGAGCGCTGCCAGCCAATTCAAGAGGCCCGGCTTCTTGCTGCTGTGCGAAAGGTATTAGGCCCACAAGTCGAAAATTTGCGAATGCCACCCTTTCAGAAAAGCGAGCTCGTTGACCCTTGGTCAGCCGAGGCCAACATAGGTGTACCTGTTCGACCATTTCCCCGCTGGATGCGCTGTGTAAAGTGTGGCTTGCTATCGCCCTTTGATGATGGTCTGCTTGAGATCAAAGAGGATCGATTCAGAGCCGAACGAACTCGCTTTGTTCACAAAGGTTGTACAGGTTCTAAAGGGAATCTACCAGCTAAGGATGCTGATGCCGTTCCTGCACGTTTTCTGCTAGCCTGTCGTGACGGTCACCTAGATGATTTTCCATGGCACTACTTTGTCCATGGTGGCAATAGTACATGCAAAGGGACACTGCGCTTCTTTGAGAGTGGTGCATCCTTACAAACCGAAAACCTGTGGGTACGGTGTGATAGCTGTGAGGCGTCACGAAGCATGGCCCATGCCTTCGGCAAAGCAGGTAAAGAAAACCTCCCAGCTTGCCGAGGTCGACACCCACATTTGGATCAATTCGATATTGACTGCGGTGAAGAACCACGGGCAGTACTGTTAGGAGCCACAAACAGCTGGTTTCCGATCACACTTTCTGCATTGGCCATACCCCAATCAAAGAATCCTCTCAGTCAGTTGATTCAAGACGGATGGCCGTTATTTGAAGCAATTACAGCTGAAGTCATGGTTCCCATCGTTGTGCAAACACTCAAGCTAACTGGTGGTCTCCCTGGAATCGACAAATATAGCGTGTCAGACATCTGGTCAGCCATCGAAATGCATCGTTCTGGTGGCGATAGCGAATTTGTCGGTGAAGCCGATATCAAAGGTCCTGAATGGGAAGTGCTGACGGAGGCCAATCCTCCCACGGATTATCCACACTTCATGAGTAAGAAGATCGGAACACCAGCACAATTCATACCGTACATCAGCCGTGTATTACTACTTGAGCGACTACGAGAGGTCAATGCTCTGCTTGGTTTTACTCGAGTAGAGGCACCAGAAGGATCCGGAGAGATAAATGAACGTCCTCAGATGGCTAGCTTGGCACGCAATAAACCTGAATGGGTGCCAGCGAACCAGGTGCATGGGGAAGGTATCTTCATCCAATTCAATGAAAAGGCTCTTGTAGCTTGGGAATCACTGGATGCCGTCAAGCAAGTAGACGAGATGCTTCGTGGTGGTCATACCGGTTGGCGTAACTCTCGTAATCTCGATCCGAATGAAGATTACCCAGGTATCCGATATGCCATGCTGCATACCCTATCTCATTTGTTGATCCGTGAACTAGCCCTGGAATGTGGATACAACGCAGCAAGTATTCGCGAACGTATCTATGCTGATACATCAAACGGCAGTCCACAAGCTGGTATCTTGATCTACACAGCAGCAGCTGATTCTGATGGCACACTGGGTGGTCTTGTAGATCTTGGTAAACCAGAGAATCTTGGTCGCCTGCTGGTACAAGCATTAAATCGTTCTAAGATCTGTTCTTCTGACCCACTATGTTCTGAACATAACCCGGAGAAAGATCGGTCATTACATGCCGCAGCCTGCCATGCATGTACTCTGGTAGCAGAAACCTCTTGTGAGCAAGGCAATCGCTATTTGGATCGATCGCTATTAGTACCAACACTTGAGCGTATTCACGCTGCATTTTTTAAGGGTTTTTAACATGGATGAACTCTTAGATGCTGTTGCCGAGCTAGTTTGTCTGGTTTCTCCTGAAAAGATACAAGCGATCGCTGGCCGAATTCGACGGACTGAAGCCTGCAAGGCTCTGCTGGTACTGCCAAGTGCAGTAGGAACTCCCAAGGCAAGTAAAGCTATTGAGAGACTAGCAATTGCATGGCGAAACACCATGGTCAGTTCAGATGAACTAGCATCTATGCTTCTTGCTGCAAGCCATGTTTACTTTAAAGTTAGCTCTGAGCAAAGTACTGAACTTGTATGGACTGGTCCAACAACACCTTTTGTATCTGTTCGCCGTACAGAGCAAGTGCTGCTACAAATAATCAATGCGGCAAAACAGTCTTTATTTATTACCAGCTTTGTTGCCTATGATGTGTCGAGTATTGTGAATGAATTGAATATGGCTATAAAGCGTGGCGTTACCATTACAATGTTGCTGGAATCTTCACAAGAGCATGGTGGTAGTATCAATATTGATATAATCGGTAAGATGCAGACGCTTATACCTGGCGCACATATTTACGCTTGGAATAATAAAAACAATGAATTTTCAGAAGGTCGCGTGCATGCGAAAGTAATTGTTGCCGATGGTCACACTTGTTTTATTACAAGCGCAAATCTAACTGGGTATGCCATGGAGAGAAACATTGAAGCAGGAGTACTTATTACAGGCGGAGGGATTCCAGAAGCACTTAGTGATCATCTGTACTCTCTTATAAACACAAATATCATTAGTCTGATTTAATTTGTTCAGCTTGATATAAAAATGAATCTTCGTGCTAAGGATAAAAAATGAATACATATGAAAGTGGATTATTAGAAGTAGCTTGGTATCTGGCTAAGTATGGAAAAAAAAAGCCTCCTGAAGTTCTGGGTGTTGACACATGGAAAGCAGCAATATCACTATTTTATCCAACATTTGGTGCAGGTAAGACGAGAATTGAATTTTATAACAGTCTAAAAAACCACCGTGATCGTTTTGATTCTTGGCTAAGTGTTGTACGCACAGGCTGGCGGAATGCTGATGGTTCTCCTGGCGAGCTCCCGTTGTCTGCTCAGACTGTTATGAACAAAATGAACAAACTATCAGATTCACTTATTGAACAAAAAATTCTATCTTGGCTGTCGATAACCCCCTCAGAACAAAAACTGGCTGATATATTACCTATTCAACAAGATAAAAGTCTGGATGAAACGATGAAAGAACGATTAATCGCTTCAAGGCTTGGACAAGGTGAATTCAGGAAAAAATGCCTTAAACTTTTCCCTGCCTGTCCTATAACTGGTATTTCTTTTCAACCTCTGTTAAGGGCTAGCCATATTAAACCTTGGGCCGCGTGCCAGAATGGTCATGAGCGACTGGATCCTTATAATGGAATAATATTGGCAGCTCATATTGATGCTCTTTTTGACCAAGGATGGCTGTCATTTAGTAATAATGGGCACATTTTAATTAGCACTGAACTTGATTTTGAAGTAAAAACAAAACTAAACTTACCTGAAAATATCCCACCATTCTCGGCACAGCATCATCACTATCTAAAATGGCATCGAGAAAATATATTAAGATCATGATATTATTTTCGTGGGAACAGTTGCACAAAAACACGCCAATTAAAAGCATGCTTCCTGAAGTATGTAAATAGATGAAATTAAGTATTTGTTAATCTATTCAGTGAAGCTTAAAGCAGACATCCAACCATCCTCATGTTCAGATGCCTGCTTTACTGACATTTTTTTATCAAAGGTCCTCTTGGAGATAGATCGCCAGCAACACTATGTCATATGTTGCAAATACTATACTCAATAAGGCTTATCTATTTCCCTGAATTAATTTTCGCAAAATCAAACGGACTCACTACCCCTTCCCGATTAACATCCAGAAAATCAGCCCACCACTGCAGCATCAGTCTGCGCTCATCCAGATGCTCAGCTTTATGAATGTAAGCAGCACGTACTGAGTTACGTTCCATATGGCTCATTTGCCGTTCCACGGCATCCCTCGACCACAATCCAGACTCAATCAACGAACTACAGGCCATTGTTCTGAAACCATGTCCACAAACCTCTACCTTCGTGTCATAACCCATAACGCGCAGCGCCTTGTTCACCGTGTTCTCACTCATCGGTTTGCGATGGTCGTGATCGCCAATGAAAACAAAATCGCGATCGCCACTAAGTTTGTGTACCTGTTTAAGGATTGCTAACGCCTGACGAGATAACGGCACCAAATGAGGCGTACGCATTTTTGAGCCACGCTGTGAATGCTTTACCCCTTCAATAACCTCTCGCTCTGCGGGTATCGTCCACATTGATGTTTCAAAATCAATCTCAGACCAGCGAGCAAAACGTAATTCGCTGGAACGAATGAAAACTAGAAGGGTTAGCTCAACTGCAAGACGAGTTAAAGGCCTGCCGGTATAGCTATCAATCCGCTGAAGAAGTTCAGGTGTACGCTTCAACTCTAATGCTGGTCGATGTTGCCTGTTACTTGAAGCAACGGCACCAACCATCTCCTGCGCGGGATTGTAGTCGAGCAAACCGCTCTGTACGGCATAACGCATAATTGCCGTAGTTCGCTGTTGCAGTCGTGATGCAACTTCAAGACGTCCAGACAACTCTACCGCTTTGATTGGGGCTAGCAGGTCTCGAGTTTTGAGATCAGCAATATTCCGCTTACCAATGGCGGGAAAGAGATTGTCCTCCAGGCTTTTCAGCACTCGTCGGCTATGCTCTTCCGACCACTTTTTATTTGTGGCATGCCACTCAATAGCAAGCTGTTCGAAAGTACGTGCTTCTTCCTGCTCAACCTTATCATTTTTCTTTTTATCTCCCGGATCGATGCCATTTGCCAACAACTTACGAGCCTCATCACGACGAGCTCTGGCATCTGCAAGAGACACTTCTGGATATACACCCAAAGCCAGCATCTTTTGCTTTCCACCAAAGCGGTACTGCAGACGCCAGTATCTTGAACCATTTGGGTGGACGAGAAGATGCATACCGTTGCCATCGGTCAGTTTGTATTGCTTATCCGTTGGCTTGGCTGTTCTGACTTTGATATCTGTTAGAGCCATGCTTATGCCCTCCCTGTTGGTACAAGCATTATCGAACCGGAAATACCATCATCTGTACCAACATCTGTTGGTAGATGTACGTTGAAGTCGGTTGACCTTGAGAGAGTTAATATAGCGGGAAAGGTAAGTAAATACTGGATTTCAGGCACAAAAAAAGACGTCCGTTGACGTCTATTGATGTTCCGATGGTGCCGAAGGCCGGACTCGAACCGGCACGTATTTCTACGGTT
>JAHAJA010000040.1 GCA_018372435.1 Clostridiales bacterium
AGGTAAGACTCTTTATTAAGTTTACCCCAAAATCAGCATAGAAACTAAATAAAAAAAGCTTGACTTTCCTTAGCAGGTTTGACAAAGAGCCTAAAAAAAGTTGTCAATTGAACGTCTTTTAATAAGACAATTATTCAATCAACAACTTTTCTTATAAACTTAATTAATATTAAATACTTTCTTTAATGATTCCTTTAAATTCTATGCTATTCTTGATTATCATCAGTTTTGCCAGCTAGATAGTTGATAAATTGCTGTGCTGTTCGACCTGACAAACCACCATGACTCATTTCCCACCTCATTGCTTCCCTGCAAAGCTCTTCATCTGACATCGTTATGGAATCATAGCGCTTTGCAAGGTTCTTCACGATTTCAAAATACTCTTTCTGAGTTGGCGCAGAATAATTAATGGAAACACCAAAACGTGCAACCAACGATAATTTTTCTTGAATGGTATCGGAACGATGTAATTCATCCTGAGACATATCTGAACGATCCGACCATGTTTCACGGATAAGATGTCTACGATTTGATGTCGCATAGATTAGGACATTATCTGGTTTTGTCTCCAAGCCACCTTCGATTACTGCTTTGAGATACTTATATTCAATCTCAAACTCTTCGAACGACAAATCATCCATATAGATTATAAAACGATAATTTCGATTCTTAATTTGTGCAATTATAGATGATAAATCTTGAAATTGATGCTTATAGATTTCAATCATTCGCAATCCTTTACTGTAATATTCATTGAGGATTGCTTTAATGCTGGTAGATTTTCCAGTTCCACTATCACCATATAACAATACATTATTGGCTTTTCTTCCTTCTACAAAAGCAAGTGTATTATCAATAAGTTTTTGCTTTTGAATCTCATATCCAATCAAATCATCAAGACGAATCTCTTCTGTATTAGTAATCGGAAAAAGAATTGCATCATCTGCTGCATGTTTTACACGAAATGCTTTATTTAATCCAAACTTGCCCACGCCATAATCTCTATAGAAATCCGTTACTACCCTATAGATTTCCTCTTCATCCTCTGCTTGTTCGACAGCTTCACTAAGTATACGAACTTTTTGACTCACATTTTTATTATATCTCTTGCCACTCTTTTGAATCGATTGATAATTTAGAATTGTAGTAAAACAATTAATATTTAATTCCCCTTCTAATCTTGAAAAATCGTAATCAAATAAATTCTTAAATATACGGAAATCATTTTTGGCAAATACATTAACAGTTCCGTTTTGACCACCCACTTTTTCGCAAGTTATGCTAAATGGGTTCTCATTCGTTGCTAATAGATAAGCAAGATAATTATGCCACAAGTTCTTATCAAATCCATAAACAGTTGCTAAATCAAGTAAATGATTGATTTGATTATAGATTTTAGTTATTGTGTCTTCTTTGCTAGAATGATTGCTTTCATAATCTTGTATAATACCAGCAAGATTGAATAAAATACTATCTTTTCCTAAGTTTCTGTAAATTACTAATTTAGATACTTCACGAAACATGCTATCGCTTCCTTCTTATTATGTTATGTATATGATGTTGGGTCAAAAGTTGTTTTGACCCCTGATACCCACGGATTACTACGCACTTCGTGCTCTCGTAATCCTAAAAACATTCGAAATCCGCCCTATTCGTGCTACTTTCTCATGTTTTGCGAGTCCTAAAGTCATGTTTTTTCAATCAAGCATGAAACACATGACCTTTTGACCCTGGATCATGTATATTAGTATATTATTTTATAGGATATAATTATAAGATCTTATATTATGAATGAACAAGAATATTGATTCCTTCATTGACTTACTTGGGGTTGTATATAACAACAGTAGTAAAGCAAAACTCTCAATATATAAATCAATATAAAACTATATAAAACTGCTTCTAAGCTGATGTACCATAACTAAAAACCATAGCTAAGTGCAAAGCATGTTTTGTGTAATCGTGCGTTAGCTTAGAAGCACTAAAAGTTAATTGAGATTTGCAGACACTACATTCTATCTGGAGCTTCAATTCCTAATAAATCGATACAAGTATTAAGTATATTACATGTTAATGTAATTAATTGAATCCAAGAAGTACGAACCTTCTCATCTTCATTAGCAATAATCTTGTTCTCATGATAGAACTTATTGAATGCATTGGATAAGTCATAGATATATTGGCAAACTCTATGAGGTGCATTCTCAGCAAATGCTGCTGTAATTGTATCACCGAATTTTGTTAACTCTAACATAAGAGCTGTTTCACTTTCACAAGTAGCTGGTAAAATCTCACTTGCAGTGATTGTATCAACACCAGTAACTTCCTTATATTTGTTAAGGATTGATTTGATACGAACAATTGTATAGAGGATATATGGACCTGTATCGCCTTCAAATGAAGTGAAACGATCTACATCAAAAACATAATCCTTGGCAGCTTGGTTGGATAAATCACCATATTTGATTGCTGCAATACCAACTTTGTTTGCAATTGCCTTTGCTTCTTCTTCAGAGATTTCACGATTACTCATGATCTTATCATATACTGCCGTTGTTATATCTGAGATAAGGTTTTCAAGTCGCATTACACCGCCATCTCTTGTCTTGAATGGTTTACCATCTTTACCATTCATCGTACCGAAACCTAAGAAGGTTAACTTAACATGTTCACCAATTAAGTTTGTTTTCTTTGCACAACGGAATACTTGTTCAAAGTATAATTCTTGACGTTTATCTACAACATAAGTTATTGCATCTGGATTAAACAATTCCGCACGTTCTACAATTGTAGCTAAATCTGTTGTATTATATAAGGTTGCACCATCAGACTTCAAAATCATACAAGGAGGAATCTCTTTCGTATCGGTTTCTTCTTTAACATCAACAACTAATGCACCTTCACTAATTCTTGCATAGCCACCCTCTTTAAGGTACTTAACCATATCTGGGATATAACCCTGTGCATCACTTTCCTTTTTCCATAAGTCAAAGGATACATTTAATTTATCATAATTTTTCTTTAAATCTGTCACAGATACATTAAGAATGTGATTCCATAATGCAACATACCCTTTTCTACCGTTTTGTAATTCAAAGGTAGCGTTCTTTGCTTCCTCTTTGAATTCTGGGTGTTCTTTTGAATACGCATTGGCAAAAGGATAGATTTCTTCTAGTTCTGTAATTGTAAATGGAGCTTCCTCTGGATACTCTCCGTCAAAACTTTCATCAAAATAAACTAATTCTGGTTGACGTTTCTTTAATTCCGTAATGATTAATCCCATCTGAAGACCCCAGTCACCAAGATGAACGTCTCCGATTACGTTATGTCCTACGAAACGACTAATTCTCTTAACACTTTCACCAATTACCGCTGAACGTAAATGACCAACATGAAGAGGTTTCGCTACGTTAGGTCCGCCGTAATCGATTACAATTGTCTTTGGATTTTCCGCTTTTTCAAAGCCAAAGTTTTCTCCACTAGCCATCTCATTAATATAAGAAGCAAGATATTCTTCACTAATCTTAATATTAATGAATCCTGGCATAACTGCAATAATCTCTTTGAACATCTCATTGTTTTCTAATTTGGCAACTACATCATTAGCAATCATAATCGGTGCCTTTTTATATTCCTTTGCCGCAGCTAAAGCTCCATTACATTGATATTGACATAAATCAGGACGATTTGATAAAGACACCATTCCGTATTTCTCATCAAATCCACAAGCAACAAATGCGTTCGTAATCTCTTGCTTAATAAGATCGATTATCTTTTTCATACATCTACCTCTTTCTTTTATAATCCAGTTGTTGAGTTAAAAATAAAAAAATCCCTTATCTAAACGATAAGAGACGAAAATATTCCGTGGTACCACTCCAATTGACTGCCATAACAACGCAGTCCACTTAACACTTTAACGCAGCTAACGTCAGACTCTTATATTCTTACTACTCGAATCTGCTTCTCCAAGGCCCTCTTCTTTGCTTCGCACTTATAGGACTTCCACCAATCTCCTACTCGCTGAAAGTACATAAAACAAATACTCTTCTTTTCACGGAATTTAACTTATTATAATCAATGCAACTTTTGTTACTTTTTTCTCATTATAAAAGCTAACGTTTCAATTGTCAACACCTTATTCTTTGCTGATCTATGAAACGTTAGCATACTGTTTTGTTTACTATTAACCAAACAATGCGTTTTTATCTCTCGTAGCGAACTGGGATAATAACAGCTGCTGCTATATAAGCAATTATGCCAGCTCCAAAAAATCCGAAGATAACCCATAACAAACGTACTACAGTAGGATCAATATTGATATAATCTGCAATTCCCGCACACACTCCACAAAGCATTTTATTAGTTGATGAGCGATATAATCTTTTTTGTTCCATAATTCATTCCTCCATATTTTAATAATTAATTTTGTTATTTATTGTTATATTATTTATTAATATTATTTGTTTATATACTTATATCTACATTTTTATTACAAGCTTAAATATTTTATTCTAATTAGTATACACTTATTCATTACTAACTTCAACACTTCCCACACCACATTCGATATCAAACTCATATTCCGCATCATTACCATATCTGTTACTATCACTTGTGAAAGAGTAATTGTCTCCATTGATATTAATATTACCTAAACCACAACTCAAACCAAAATCATAACGACTCTCAGGCTCTTTTAATTTAATTGAGATATGACCCATACCGCAATTAGCACTACTACTTCCTCTAATATCACCTTTTATGTCAATTTCTCCAACGCCACAATCTAGAGAAACATCTTTTGCAATCAAATCTTTGATAGCAATTTTGCCTGCTCCTACTTCGAGACTACTTTCATTATTAACTATTAATTTATCCGCAACTAATTCGCCTGCTCCTATTTCAAAATCAACATAATCCGTTTCCATATCACATAACTCTGCTCTACCAGCTCCTATACTAATTTCTAGGTTCTTTGGTTCAAAATTATCTGGAATATAGATGGTAACCTGGTATTTCGCATCTGTAACATCGTTATTGAAAAATGGAACAACATGACCAAAGATCCTAAAACCATCATTTTCATCATCTTTAATTGTCCAAACATTGTTATCTACAAAACTGTTAAAGGTTTTCTTATTCATGTTCTTAGCATCAATTGCGAATGTATTACCACGTTTGATTTTCACATTAGCAATATTTAATTCAATCTTTATTGACGTAATTTCTTCGTTATACTCACTGTTAAAATCTAGTACATAATCTTTTCTATTGGAACCATTAATACCAACTCCACTCACTAAAGCAATACACACCAATACAACTCCTAAAACAATTGCTATTCCACTAATTCTTAAACAGTTCTTTGTGAAAAGACTCATGCCATCACCCTCCTTCTAAATGGTAGTCTGCAGATATTTATGATGCCCCTGAACATCATAGGTATTAAAATCGCACAGTATCTTGTTAAAATTGCAAACAACAAGCCGATACCAATTAGCAATAGTCCTACACCGCTCGTCAAAAATGCTACCATTGGCAAAGTGAAAATCTGTACTATACCTGCTACTAAAGTTATCACACCGCCTAACAATAATCCAAAACTTGTTGCGCCAAATGCAACTACCAAAGAAAATACTACAGCGACAATTGATATAAATACTGCAAAACCAGAAGCGATTAAGGGGATACCCACTGGAATGAATAAGATTGCTCCAATGATTAATAACACTTTAGGAATACTTGAGTATTCATATACATATGTTGGTTCCTTTTCTTGTTGCCTATTCGCATATCCTGTATTTTGTCCTGCCGAATAACCATTCTTTGTTGATCCGTTTTCTGTAGATCCATTATCTATATATTCATATGTTCCATTCGTTTGGTTTGCATTCTGGTAATTTGGTGTCTCAACCTTTACAACTGCATCCACATTCGTCTTATCGAAAGCAGGGTTTTGATACCCTCTCTCAGTAAATTCACCGCTATCCACCGTTGAGTCACTTCTTAAATCTTCTTGTATTATAGCAGCAACTCGTTCTGGTGAACCTAGCTTTTTAACCACTTGGTCCTCATTCTCTATACCAGCATCTTCAAAATAATCTTCATAATACTGAATCGCTTCTTGTCTATCCGCAACTGGTATGTTTTGAAGAAGATTTTCTAATTCATGTAAAAACTCCTGCCTACTCATCTACTCTACCCCCACAAAAATGTTACTTATATTTTTTGAATACTTTTTCCACTCATTACAATACATGCGAAGTTGTGCCATTCCTTCATTGGTTACTTTGTAGTATCTACGGTTTCTACCACCAAATTCCATATCATACACTTCCAAACAATTATCCTTCAATAATCTTCTAAGTACAGGATACAACGTAGATTCCGAAATATCAATCGCTTGTTGAACGTCTTGTGTTATTTTGTATCCATATGTGCCGTTCTCGTCTTTTGATACAACCGCTAGAACAATTGCATCTAATAACGCAGCACCTGTATTAAATACCATATCTTAAACCTCCTTATAATCACTTATATGAAACATACATTATATCTTAAACATATATTATATTCTTAAACATATTGTTTTCTCTCATATATTGTTTTGATACTAATACTATACGTCGTATAATATTATGTGTCAACAAAATATTGCGTATTTTTTAAAGTCATTACATTTGTCATATTGGTGTGACAAATGCCATGCCATATACGCGAAAATGCTGCTGCAAAACATTTATTTTAATTAAATAGTTTTGCAACAGCATTCCGAATTGTCTTATATTATAACGTATGAATAAATCTCATAAACGCTTCTTTACCTACCATGTCACGTTTATATACACCTGCATGCTCTAATACTTTAGCGAATACAAGTCCAATTTCTTGTTGAATAATCTCATGTATATTATCTTCGTTCATCTCCGGGTGCTTATTAACAACTTCTGCTGCCCAATCAGCATGAATAGCTAATGTTTCATCCTTAGTAAGATCTTCTTTCGCAAGTATGGCAGCTTCTAACTGCTCCATCTCTGTCTTAAGTCTTGCCGGCAATACTGCAAGTCCCATCACCTCAATAAGTCCGATATTCTCTTTCTTAATATGGTGAAGTTCAGCATGAGGATGGTATACACCAAGCGGATGCTCCTCTGTCGTAATATTATTACGGAGTACTAAGTCGAGCTCGAATACTTCTCCGTTCTTTCTTGCAATTGGAGTGATCGTATTGTGTGGTTCTCCTTCTGTTTCTGCAAAAATGAAAGCTTCTTCATCTGTGTAGCCTCTCCAAGCTGTAAGAATATGATCACCTAGCATAACAAGACGAGTTTCATCCTTACAACGTAGACGAATAACAGACATAGGCCATTTAACAATTCCCGCTTCTACATCTTCAAACCCTTTAATAACGAAGGCATCTTCTATAGGAGCATCTGCCATTGCGAATTGATAATGTCCACCTTGGAAATGATCATGACTTAAGATCGAACCTCCTACAATTGGAAGATCTGCATTAGAACCAACAAAATAGTGAGGAAATTGTTTAACAAAGTCAAATAATTTTACATATGTATTCTTTTCAATCTTCATTGGAGTATGCTCTCCATTGAATACGATACAATGTTCATTATAATATACATATGGTGAATACTGGAATCCCCACTTTTGGTCATTGATCTCAATTGGTATAATTCTGTGATTTTGTCGAGCCGGATGATTTACCCTACCCGCATACCCTTCATTCTCCACGCAAAGAAGGCATTTTGGGTAACCGCTTTGCTTTACTAACTTCGCCGCAGCAATCGCTTTGGGGTCTTTCTCTGGTTTTGATAGGTTAATTGTAATATCAAGATTACCGTATTCTGTCTTAGTAACCCATTTAACGTCCTTTTCAATACGGTATCTTCTTATATAATCTGAATCTTGGCTTAATTTATAATAATAATCTGTTGCTGCTTCTGGTGATTTTTTGTACTTTTCCCAGAATGTATGGATTACTTCAGACGGTCTAGGCATCAATTTACCCATAATCTTCGTATCAAACAAATCGCGATAAACAACACTATCCTCTTTCATAATTCCATGTGCAACCGCATAATCAAGCATTTCTCTTAATGTTTCCTCCAAAGAAAATGGTACCTCAGAAGTTTCATCTTTATCTTCTAACTCGCTAAGTTCAAATAATTCCAACAAGGTATTCGTTGTGAATACCCTGTCTTCTTCTTTAATTAATTCATTGTCCAAAGCATACTGAACAAGTTGTCTAATGTTATTACTAATCATTTATTTACCTCCAAAACCATTTGGATGCGTGCTATGCCAATTCCATGCAGATTCAATAATTTCTTCAAGGTCAGCATGTTCTGGTTTCCATCCAAGTATTGTTCTAGCTTTATCACTTGATGCGATTAACTGTGCAGGATCCCCTGCTCTTCTTGGAGAAACAACAGCTTTAATATCATGTCCAGTTACTTTTCTAGCTGAATCAATTACTTCTTTAACCGTGAAGCCTACACCATTACCAAGATTGAAGATATTGCTTTCTCCACCTTCTGCAAGGTATTTTACTGCAAGAATATGTGCCTGAGCTAAATCTGTTACATGAATGTAATCTCTTACACATGTACCATCCTTTGTATCATAATCTTCACCAAAGATTGCGATAGATTCTCTTTGTCCGTTAGGAACTTGTAGAATTAATGGGATAAGATGACTCTCTGGATTATGGGCTTCACCAATTTTACCACTTTCATGAGCACCACATGCGTTAAAGTAACGTAATGATACATAACGAAGATTATGAGCTTTTGAAGTCCACTTGAACATCTTCTCCATAGATAATTTTGTTTCACCATATGTGTTAGTTGGCTCTGTCTTATCTGATTCCAAAATCGGAACTCTCTCTGGTTCACCATAAGTAGCTGCTGTAGAAGAGAACACGATTTTGTCAATACCATGAGCAACCATTGCCTCTAATAATACTTTCGTTCCACATAAGTTATTATCATAATACTTAAGTGGGTCAACCATACTTTCGCCAACCAAAGAGTTAGCAGCGAAATGGATTACAGCATCTATCTTTTCTTTAGCAAAAACACGATCTAAAAAAGCACGATCTCTGATATCACCTTTATAGAAACGAGCCTTTTCATGAACTGCCTCTATATGTCCTGTTTCCAAATTATCAATAATAACAACATCTTCACCTCTGTCAATTAACTCGTATACAGTGTGTGATCCAATGTAACCTGCTCCACCTAAAACTAAAATTGTCATACTGCTACTCCTTTCTTAAAACCATACCTATTTTTTATTTTTCTTTGTAAAACACCTTGAATAGTGATCATTTATTCTAAACTATTTAAAGTTATCCCTTATTATAGTATACACGGTCCGTTTCCAATTTCAACCACATAAAAATCAGCTTTATATCCTATTTTTTGTAGATAAGTTTCTCCTACATTCTTAATGAATGAATCAATTGCTTCTTCTTTTACGATACTTACTGTACAGCCACCAAAGCCTGCACCTGTCATTCTAGAACCAATAACCCCTTCTTGTTCCAACGATGTTTCTACTAATGTATCAAGTTCAATACCTGTAACTTCATAATCCTCTCGCAGTGATACATGTGATTCATTCATTAATTTGCCAAAGGTTGCAATGTCATTTACTTTCAAAGCATTCACCGCTTGAATTGTTCTTTGATTCTCATAAACAGCATGTTTTGCACGTTTTCTTCTAACATCATCTTTAATTGCATCTTTGTATTGCTCGAATTGTTCTTCTGAAAGGTCACCTAATGTATGAATTGATACAACTTTCTTTAATTCTTCAAGGGCTGTTTCACATTCTGTTCTTCTTTCATTATACTTAGAATCACCTAAACCACGTTTCTTATTACTGCAAGCAATTACAATCTTAGCACCTTCTAGTTGTATAGGAGCATATTCATATTCAAGATTACTTGTATCAAGAAATATTGCATGATCCTTCTTGCCCATAGCAATAGCAAACTGATCCATTATACCGCAATTCACACCATTGAACTTGTTCTCTGCAAATTGACTAATTAATGCTATATCTACTAAAGATGTATTAAATCCAAATGTTTGGCTTAATATGTAACCGGTTACAACTTCAATAGATGCAGATGAAGATAACCCTGAGCTATTAGGGATATTACCATAATATAAGATATCTAATCCAGCATCAATCTTCATTCCTTTTTCAGCAAAGGCCCAAACAACACCTTTTGGATAATTAGTCCAATCATCTTCTTTTGCATAGGATAGATCATCTAGTGATATCGTGATGACCCCCAATTCATCAAAATTAACAGAGTATAATCGTAAACTACGATTTGTATTCTTTCTAGCGATAGCATAAGTTCCAATAGTCAAAGCACACGGAAAAACATGACCTCCATTGTAATCAGTATGCTCTCCAATAAGATTTACTCTTCCTGGCGCAAAGTATGGAGTGATTTGCCCTCCCGGCCCAAATATTGCAGTAAACTTTTCCAATAATTCTTCCTTGATCTTTTGCATAACTTATCTCCTTTCGTTATAATACATAAAAAATGCACAATAAATAAATTTAATACAGGTTTTATGTTTTAAAACATATTTTTTGTTCTTAATTGTATTTTACATCATATAACTCTTGATGTAAATATGTTTATTCCGTTTATTTGTAGATTTTCATTACGATATCTTGTTCATAATCACCAAAGCCATTACCAAATAAATTCATACCCCCTTTATGAATCGCATGTTCTTTCACACCAAGTCGAACCGAAATGTACTCACGTTCCGATAGTCCAAACTCTTTAATGGTTTTTCCAGAGAATTTTTCATCATCTAGATAAATCCCCTCTGTTGTAATTGCCCATGTTTTTAGCATACCATATTGTGTATTCTTATCTGGCCACCATTCTGGATTTAATCTTCCTCTGCGCCCACCAAAATCACTAGGACACTCCCATGTAGCTGCTTCAATACCATTTACCCACAGGGTAATATCAGAAGGATATTCCATGTTATAATCATGATCTTCTGAGCACAATTCTGCTGAGATTTCAATTCTACTTGGTTCCCCTGATTGAATACTATTGTTAGGGAATCTATATTCTACATATCCATCCCCTAACCACAATAATTTGGCATGCATACGCTCCGGATTATAAAAACATCTGGGCTCATCCTCATCATCAATTGGTCCTTTCAGACTAACAATTCCACAGGTTGGGGTTACCCTATAATCAACATAATTACCAATTGGCATCTCTATCGTCTCAATCTGCTGGTGACCTTTCTCCTTTGTATGCAAACTTATTGAAGCACATTCTACTTGCAATGAGCATAATTTCATAGAGCCGCGTATTCCAGGTAACAGTGTTGTACGAACAATTCCAGCCTCTTCTAGAACACGAATATGCGCCGCAGCAGAAGATGGGGCTAATTCAAGCCTTTCAGCAATCTCATTAATATTATATTCTTGTCTATATAATAACTTAATAATATCGATACGTACTTCTGACGACAACGCTTTCCCAACAGCGGCTAATTGCTTTCCAGCATCAAGATCCAAATCAATTGATTTTAGCATAATAATAAACCGGCTCCTTTATGACAGTTTTTTTGTTGTAATCAGTATACCATAGGTAATACTTACCTGACAATAGGTTGGTATTCATAGTCATGTCTGAATAATAACGTCAATAGGACATTTTTCTACATCTATACTTTGAATCCTATTACTTCCTATGGTATAATTAAATTGATAGCTATTTGTAATAATATCATTCACAAAGGAGGATGGTTATGGATATTACAGCACTTTCAAGTGGTTTAAGTCAAGCTAACCTCATGTCACAAGTTAGCGCATCCGTTTTAAAATTATCAATGGATACCGTAGAACAATCAATGGATAACATGATTAAGATGATGGAGACTTCCGTTAATCCTAATCTTGGTGGAACAATCGATATTTCTATTTAGTAATTGTTTTCTACGCAAAAGAGGTTGATGCAAAGCGATTTATCTTCACTTTGCATCAACCTCTTTATTCCTACTATTATAAATACACGTTTACTTTTGTCCGTAATAAGCATTTGCACCATGTTTGCGCAAGAAATGTTTATCCATCAGTGGTTTTGGTATCGGAGTAACATCTGGACGAATCATCTCTGTATAGTGTGCCATCTTTGCAACTTCTTCTAATACAACTGCATTATATACTGCTCCTGCCGCATCTTTTCCCCACGTAAATGGTCCATGGTTTGTACATAATACACCCGGAACATACATTGGATTTTTATCTGCAAACGCTTCTATAATTACTTTACCTGTATTCTTCTCATACGCTTCTTCGATTTCTTCTGGTGTAAGACTTCTCGCACAAGGAATCTCACCATAGAAGTAGTCTGCATGTGTTGTGCCATAACTTGGTATACTTCTTCCCGCCTGTGCCCATACGGTCGCCCATGGTGAATGTGTATGTACAACTCCACCAATTTCAGGAAATGCCTTATATAGTTCAAGATGAGTTGCTGTATCCGTTGACGGATTATACTTCCCTTCTACACGATTCCCCTCCAGATCAATCACAACCATATCCTCTGGTTTTAAATCCTCATAATTCACTCCACTTGGTTTGATGACAAATACTCCTTTCTCACGATCAATCTCACTCACATTACCCCATGTGTAAGTTACAAGATTTCTCTTTGGTAATTCCATATTTGCCTCATACACTCTTTGTTTTAATTCTTCTAACATACTCTACTTCCTCTCTACTTCTTTTTATGTTAACTTTCTCGTTTCATACAAGAATCACGAATTATTAATTCCGGTTTCAAAAGTCGTTCAACTTTACTATCTTCTTCACTAACCCCTGCTATCTTCTCTAGCAGTAATTTTGCTGCTAATTCACCAAAGCGTTCTTTAGGATGAGCAATTGTTGTCAATTTAACCGAAGCTGTTTCTGCTAAGATTGAATTATCATAACCAGTTATCGATACATCTTCAGGAACACGAATTCCTAATTTATTCAGATACTGCATTAATTTATATGCAATTTGATCATTATAGCATTGTATCGAATCAAATTTGATTCCTGATTGTACTATCTGCTTCATCCCAACCAAAGGCTTATTCTCGCGATCTTCAGTTTGAAACCAAATAACCTTATCAGGATCGTAAGGAATTAAAGCCTCTTGTAATGCTTTAACATAACCTTTGTGTCTTGCTTTTCCTTGATAATCATCAACCTTGAAGATTCCAATAATATCTTTGTGCCCTAATTCAATTAAGTATCTTGCCAGGAGATATCCCCCCTCCACATCATCCATCAAGATATGTGGTTTATTCATAAATTGCGGATATATCCCTTGTACGAAAACATAAGGGATTTCCAAATCATCTAACATACGATATAGATTATAATGCTTACAGTAAACCTCACTTCTACTTGGTTCAATAATTAAACCATCTACATTCTTAGTCAAGATGTCTTCCAAACTCTTAGCTTCCATCTTCTGTAAGTTTCCAGTATTCTTAAGAATAATACTATATCCCTCTTTCGTTAGCACAGAATCAATTCCCTGAATTAGTCTTGGAAATATGTAATCACTAATATATGTTGTTATGACTGCTATATTGTTGGACTTTGTATTCTGTTTTATACGACCCATACAAAATGTCCCTCTACCATGTTCTGCTACAACAAAACCTTCATTCTCAAGTATCGATAACGCTTTTCTTACCGTATGCCTACTTACAGCATAGTTAGCAGAAAGTTCATTCTCCGAAGGTATCCTTTCACCTGGCTTAATTACTCCACTTAATATATTCTTTTTTAGATCTTCCATTAGAGTATAGTACTTCGCTCTTCCCTTTGCATCAGCCAAACAAATTCCTCCTTTTTGATTCGGTTACATCAACTTGTATATTATCATTCTATAACTTGTACGTACATATTTACAAGTTGTTTTTATAAAAAGTCTGTAACAAAAAAGCTGTTGCAAAAAAGATTTAGAAAAATCTATTTTACAACAGCAATTTCTTTTAACAGGTACTAAAACATACAACCAGATTACTTTGAATGTGTATCTAACCAAGTGAGAATATCCTTATAAACCATTTGTCTATCTGTCTCATTCAAGATCTCATGACGATCATTCTCATACAAACGAATTGAAATGTCCTTAATACCTGTTTTCTTATAGACATTATAGACACGCTCAACGCCTTTTCCATAATTTCCAACTGGGTCATCTTTACCAGCGACGATATAGATAGGCAGATTTTTAGGAATCTTATCAATGTTAGTTTGTCTCTGAATGAATCCTAGTGTTTCTAAAATCAGCTCATACCCATTCAACGTAAACAAAAAGGAACAACCAGGTTCATTACAGTACCACTTACGAATCTCTTCATCTTTCGTGAGCCACTCTTTCCCATTACGATTATCACTAAAACGTTTATTATATGCTCCAAACATTACTTTCTCTATAAACTTGCTTCTATGCTTGTCTCCATATATAAGCTTCAGCACCTTAATAATTAATTTACCAGCAATTAACATCAACTTAGGTTGACTACCAGTTCCCATTATTATAGCAGCATCTAATTCCTTGCCATAGGTCATAAGATAACGTCTTGCTATAAACGATCCCATACTATGACCTAATAGGATAAGTTTTGTATCTGGGAAGATTTCTTTTATTTTGCAAGTTACTCGGTACACGTCCTCAACCACAGTTTGACTTGCTTCTTGTTCAACAAAATATCCCCATTCATCTTGGTTATTAACTGTACTACCATGTCCAAGGTGGTCATGTCCAACAACGGCATACCCATTCTGAACGAGATATGTAGCAAACTCATCATAACGCTCAATAAACTCAATCATTCCATGGGATATCTGTAGAACAGCTTTAACCTTATTATTATTCTGTGGTTTCCATATTACAACGTTCAATTTATGAATCCCATCTTTTGAAGGGACTTTAGTATATAGTTTTTCAACTGATGACAATTTAACTTCCACCTTTCAATACTATTACGATTCATGTGATTAAGGTCCATTTTTTCTCTTGGCACCAAAATCCTACAACGTAATTTTTATCCTTATCTATTATTTTCTTTTAATTATAGTATTACCTTTTCACCATATAAAGCATGCTACTCTTCCTCCATATATTAAGAAAACGTAGGTGCTATTTAATATAGAATATCAGATTCCGCGAAGATACGGAAGCCTAAATTACCAAATGGTTAATTAAAAGCTATATTACAATATAATGATGCCTAATAAATTTTGTATGCGTGAGTATTGTTACTTAGTCAACTTTACATATTATACTTTATAAAAGAAACACAGCCATATTTATCACAGGTTACGAATCCCATCTTCTCATAAAATGCTTTAGTATTAGGTTCATTATCCGTTAACAAAACTTTTTGATACACGTCCTTATATTTGTTCATCGCTTCCGTAATAAGTTTAGAACCAATGCCCATGTGTTGGTACGCTTTTAATACAACAATGTCTTGTATGTAAATTATTGAATAACCATCACCTACAATGCGTATTGCACCAAGTACTAGGATGAACTGTTCTTCTTAATTTAACCACTTTATTACCTCCTATCGTTTTATTAGTTTAGGTGTCTTAATTGCCAGCTAACACGAATGTCTCTCTGAAAATAATACTACAATAAATTATTACATTTTTCCATATTAAATTTACAGATAAATTATTAGAGTTGAAATGGTTCAGTTGCCAACGGAAATCCCATGCAATATGTATATATCAAAAAACAACCAATACATATTCTACACATCGTGCAATATATATTGGTTGTTATCTACACCTCGAAATCTTCAAGTGTGAAGTTTGAGTTATTGATTCGGGTGTCAAACCACTCGCAAAACTTGCCTCGTCAATTTGCACATATAGCACTTGACATAACATGCTCACACAGAAATATGTACACATTGACGATATAAAAAATAATCTGGCTTTTGACACTCGAATCAGTTATTAAGCCGAAATACAAACCATATTATTTAAACTTCGATTGTAACGCATCATAACCAGATTCCTTCGTTCGGATCTTAACCGCATTACGTATTTCATAACTGAAAATCTTTCCATCTCCCACTTCACCTGTGAATGCTGCTTCTTGAATTGCCCTAATTGTCTTCGCTTCCCATTCTTCCGAAGAAACTACGATTTCGAACTTGATTTTAGGAAGCATAACGATATCTAATTCTGTACCTCTAACATAATGTTTATAGCCACGTTGTGCTCCACAACCCATAACTTGGGATACTGTTATTCCATTCACTTCAATATCATTCAAAGCCTTCTTAACATCTTCTAACTTTTCTTCTCTTACAATTGCATCAATCTTAATTAACATATGCTTAACACTCCTCTCAAGAATCCAATCCTGTAAATGTTGGATATGCATTTTCTCCATGTTCTGATATATCCAAACCAATTTGTTCTTCTTTCTCATTAACACGTAATGGCATAAAGATACGGATAATCCCAACGCAAATCGCAGTTCCAATAAGAGCAACAAGAATTGTTACCAATATTCCAATAATTTGAGCAACGAATAATTTGGTCTCACCAAAGATTAGTCCATTCCATCTTGCAACAGGATTTATAGAACTCTTTGCAAATATACCAGTCGCAATGCCACCCCAGATGCCACCGATTCCATGACATCCAAAAGCATCTAAAGCATCATCAATCTTCAAACGATTCTTGATAAACTTAACTCCAAAATAACATATAGGACTTACTAAAGCACCAATTATAAATGAGGACCAAACTGGAACAAACCCAGCTCCTGGAGTGATTGCTACTAACCCAATTACTAATCCAGTTGATGCTCCTACTAATGTTGGCTTTCCTTCTTTAATATAATCAATTACCATCCATGATAATAGTGCTGATGCTGCCGATACTGCACTTGTTAAGAATGCATGAGCTGCTAACCCGTTTGCTGCTAAAGCACTACCTGAGTTAAATCCAAACCAACCAAACCATAAGATGGAAGCTCCTAATACAACAAACGGTATATTATGAATACGATAGATGTTATGCTCATAACCTTTTCTTCTGCCAAGAATCATCGCAAGCAATAATGCACTTACACCAGAACTAATATGAACAACATTACCACCTGCAAAGTCTACAGAACCAATCTTAGCTAAGAATCCGCCTTCGCCCCAAACCATATGTGCCATCGGATAATAGACAAGTATTGACCATATTACGACAAATGTTAATAAAGCTTTAAATCTCATTCTGCCAACCAATGCACCAGTAATAAGTGCAGGTGTAATAACCGCGAACATCATTTGGAATATTGCAAAAACCACATGTGGAATATTACTAGCATAAGGTCCCGCCTCCCAAGTCACACCTTCAAAACCAAACCAACGAAAATCACCGATGATACCTCCATGGTTTCCTCCAAAAGCTAAGGAATAACCAAACAATACCCACATAACGATTGATATTCCCATAATCGCCACACAAGCCATCATCGTGTTTACCACATTCTTACGTTGTACTAAACCTCCGTAGAAAAATGCAAGACCTGGTGTCATGAAAAATACTAATGCACTACAAATTAATATATAAGCAATATCTCCTGAATTCATAATATCTCCTCCTTTTCTTTTTGCCAAAGGAACTAACTGCTCCACTACATATAATCTTATGTATACTAGAATTTCACATTGTAAAATCTAGTGTAACAACTTTGTTAGATACGCTTTGCGACTATCTTAATTGCTGTATTGGCCAAGTACAAGCAAACCGATATATGGTTCGATACTCACAAACAAAAAAAGATGCCAAGGAATAACTCCTTGACATCTTTGTCATAATTGATTATATGAAATCAATTTTAAAAATCAATATATTTATAATCTTCTTAGCGTTTTATTAACAAACACCTTGAGCTGTCATAGCATCTACTACCTTCTCAAAACCTGCAATATTAGCACCTACTACATAGTTACCTTCTGCGTTATAACGTTTTGCAGCATCGTCAAGGTTATGGAAGATGTTAACCATAATGTTTTTAAGTTTTGAATCTACTTCCTCGAAGGTCCAGCTTAATCTTTCGCTGTTTTGAGACATTTCAAGTGCAGATGTAGCAACACCACCAGCGTTAGCAGCTTTTCCTGGTGCGAATAATACTTTATTTGCTTGTAAATATTCTGTTGCATCTAATGTAGTAGGCATGTTAGCACCTTCTGCTACAGCGATACAGCCGTTAGCTACTAATGCTTTTGCATCTTCTAATAATAATTCGTTTTGAGTTGCACATGGAAGAGCGATATCACATTTAACAGTCCATACACCACGACCTTCATGATATTCTGAGTTTGGTCTATAGTTTTTGTACTCTGTAAGTCTTGCACGTTTCACTTCTTTGATTTCTTTTAATGCAGCTAAATCAATTCCGTCTGGATCGTAAACCCAACCAGCAGAATCACTAACTGTAACAACCTTAGCACCTAATTCTTGTGCTTTTTGAGTAGCATAGATTGCAACGTTACCAGAACCAGATACAGCAACAACTTTATCTTTGATTTCAATTCCGTTACATTTTAGCATCTCATCTGTTAAATATAATAAACCATATCCAGTTGCTTCTGTTCTAGCTAAAGAACCACCGTATGATAATCCCTTACCAGTAAGAACGCCTTCATATAGTCCTCTTACTTTTTTGTATTGACCGAACATATAACCGATTTCTCTAGCACCAGTACCGATGTCACCCGCAGGAACATCTGTATCTGCTCCTATGTACTTGCATAATTCAGTCATGAAACTTTGGCAGAAAGCCATAATCTCTCTATCAGATTTACCTTTTGGATTAAAGTCCGAACCACCTTTACCTCCACCAATTGGAAGGCCAGTAAGTGAGTTCTTGAAGATTTGTTCGAAACCTAAGAATTTGATAATTCCAAGATTTACTGATGGATGTAAACGTAATCCACCTTTATATGGTCCGATTGAATTGTTGAATTGTACACGGTAGCCTCTATTAACTTGCACTTGTCCTTTGTCATCAACCCAAGGTACTCTAAACATTAATTGTCTGTCTGGTTCTACGATTCTTTCTAAGATAGCATCTCTACGATACTTTTCTTCATTTTCTTCGATAACAGGTCTAAGAGAATCTAATACCTCTTTAACTGCTTGGTGGAATTCTTGTTGGCCTGGATCTTTTGCAACTACTGATTCAAAAACTTCATCAACGTAACCCATTCTTCATTCTCCTTTATTCTTAATCTAACATGTATTATAACTGTTCAGACCCAATTTATTCACAGGTATTCTGAAAAGTTACGTGTTATCAACAAGGCAACTAGTAAAAGTATATGTTTTATCACGTCACTTCATTAAAGTACCAATAATAAAAATTTTTGTTCATATACGGGTACTATACTCCCATACATCTAGCTCCTTAGCTTTTTAATGCTTTTTTATTATATAATGTGAATTTGATAATTACAACATTTTTTTAAGAAAAAAAGTATAACTACTTGCGAATAGAAGGGGGGGTGCTTGCTTTCTATAACAAAATTTCATACCTAAAAAAACCTGTAATTATACTATTTAGTTTTTTAGGAAAAGTGGTATAATATAAATCAGAAGCTTGGCGCTTCAAGGGCATGAACAAATTGAAGGATCGTAACTTCGCAAAATACATAAGTTAACGATATATCTGACACAATACTTTACCTGGTTGGTCACTTCACGTTCTACCCAATAGACCTATACTATAACGGAGGCTTTCATGAGTCAAACATTAACACAATCAAAACTCTTCAAGTATTTTCAGGCGTTTGCCGGTACTTGCATCTTTGCAGTCGCAGTAAAATTGCTTATCGTACCACTAGGCTTATACAACGGTGGATCTCTAGGTTTCGCGCAGATCATCCGTACTTTGCTTATTGATTATGCACATATCAGTATATTAAGCAAGATAGACTTAGCTGGTATTATTTACTTTATTATTAACGTTCCTCTCCTTGTACTTGCATACAAAGGTGTTGGCAGGAGTTTCTTTGTCAAAACATTAATAGCAGTAATATCTCAGACGACATTCCTAACATTAATTCCTTCACCAACAACACCAATTATTGATGATACATTGGCTGCTTGTTTAATTGGTGGTATCATATCTGGCTATGGTATTGGCCTTGCTTTAAGGGCTGGGGGTTCTACAGGTGGTCACGATATCGTGGGTGTTTATTTAGCGAAAAAGCATACGAACTTCAAAGTAGGACAAGTTGCTATCATTGTAAATTTCGTGCTTTATAGTATATGTGCACTTATGTTTGAAATTGATGTATTTATCTATTCCGTAATCTATGCTACTATTTCTTCCTTAATAATTGACCGTGTTCATTATCAAAACATCATGGTTAGTGTAATGATTTTCACGAAAGTAGAAGGATTACAATTGCCAATCATGCAGAAACTAAATCGAGGCGTAACATATTGGACAGGCAGTGGTGCTTATACGAATGAATCAACTCATGTTCTTGTAACTGCTGTTTCCAAGTATGAAATATCCTCATTAAAAAAGATTGTCCATGAGTTAGATCCGCATGCCTTTACAATATTAAGTGAAAACACCTCCATTGATGGTAATTTCGTCAAAAAACTTTAGTATATTAGTTTTTTACTTTATATAATTAAGCATATCGCACTTATTTTCTTCTTTTCTAAAGTGTCGAAATATGTACTAATTTACAAAGCAAATCATGATTTTACGGTAAGAATAAAAGAGGCTGTCTGCAAAATATGTTATAGATATTCAAACTATATTTTGCAACAGCCTCTTTTTATTGGTTTACTACTCTCTTAATTAAATCTTGTATACTTTGGTTCGCAACCTTACTATATAATATTTCTCGTGCCTTTACAGGTTTATCTGTGATTATATTATCAACACCCATATTCTTTAATCGGTCCATCTCATTCTTAGTATTCACTGTCCACGCATGAATTTCTTTACCACGGCTATGGGCTTCTTTAACAACCCTTTGCGTTATAAAACTTGACTTCATACTAAAGAAATCGATATATTCTTTATCATAGAAATTCCCATAAACAACAGACATAATATAACCTGTCTTAAGATCAGGATTGAGTTTCTTAACATTGACAAGACTTTCATACGTTGCCGAAGTTATTACACATTGTCTTTCAAAACCGTACTGTTCAATTAGATTAACAACTTTTGTTTCAAGGTCTTGGCTATGTCCGTTTAACTTCAATTCAATATTGAGATTAATTTTACCTTTGCAATATTGTAAAACTTCTTCTAATGTAGGAATCTTTGCATCCGCAAATTCTTCTGAGAACCAACTACCCGCATCTAGTTCTAACACTTCATCATAAGTTAATTCCCAAATATATTTGTTAACACCTGTTGTACGCTTTAAACTTGGATCATGTAACAACACTACTGTTCCATCTTTTGTCTCTTGTACGTCTATTTCTGCATAATCAGCAAGTTCCTCAACCGCGCTACTAATGGACTCCATTGTATTCTCTGGTGCAGATATAGAATTACCTCTATGAGAAGTTATCTTGATTGGTGACAAAGCATCTTCGGCACCAAACACACCGTTATAGAACAGATTATAGAAGTAAATTGTATTTACAACAAACACAGATGTAACCAGAACTCCTAATAAACGTTTTGTCTTATTCTTCGTTTCTCTATATTCTTTCGTTCTAAGAGCGCCAATCCTAACGTCTTCTCCATTCTCCTTCTTATAACGATAATACATTGCTGATATCACTGCCATGTTTGATAGCACACCAATCATACCTAGAACAAGCAACACAAACAAGTTCACTTTATCAAGTATCGATAAAAACATTACTAGTACCATAGAACTTTTCACAAAGACTACGACACCAGCAGCAATAAGAATCATCACAAAAAGATAAATCAAGAATAATGAGCCCGCAATCAATACGTTCCATACAAACAAATACCAAACGGTACGTAATTTCCGTCTTTTCATGAGTCGAATACTATTCTTAACTGAGGCTTTAAACCCTTTTCGTTCACCAACACAAAAATGGGATGTAAACAGGGACAGAATCGTTATCACGAAAATAATTACAATTACAATACCTGCGATTAAGCGAAAATATTGGCTGTGAAATAACGTCTTTATTATGTAGCTTGGGATACTTGCATTGTTAGCGCTTAATATAATCAATAGACAATTTACTATTGGAACCATTAACACTACGTACAGCAGATACATAATCTTTCTTAATGATATTATACGTACAGTATTCACTACTCCAATAAACAACATATGCCTTGCTGATATTTTCTTACTCTCTCTACTACATTGAAAACAAGCAATTAACGCTCCTACTTCAATCGTTGCAAAGATTGCTAATAAAATTAGTAGTAATACGACCAGTATAATTGTTACTGGATTGGTAACAACGGCTAGCAGATTCTCTGTTGTAATATAACTGTACCCTGACTTTCCTAATACGAAGTTAAAGCATAAACTTAGCAGAGGAAGCATAATTAATAACGTTATAGATTTATATAATAATGTAAATAGGAATAAACTCTTCCTATTATATTTAATTAACTGAATAGTTGATTTAATAATTCCTATCGGAGAAAATTCTCTAACTTTTGTTCTTAATTTTTCTTTCACTTCATTCATATTAACTACTCCATCTTATTTCCAATGACCTCAATGATTATCCATCATCTAAGATCCTTGTACACTTGATATATTCTAACACATTCTCGCCTGAAATTAAACCTATTTGTTCATAACTAATTATTTAACTTTATTTTAATTTTGTAATAACTTATCATAGATTTTAAAGACATTAATTTTTCATTAATGGCTCATAATTGCCAAAATTTATGATATAATATCAGTAAGTTCGTCCAACCTTATTTATCAAAAGTTAGTCGAATACTATATAAGTCCATGTAAATGGCTGAAAGGAGTACAAATGATCCACAAGAATATGTTTTATACTAAGGGGATACGTAATTTAGCAAAGACATCATTATCTTTATCTTTAGTTGTCATGTTAACTTTATCTTCAAGTTTTGCTGCACAAGCTAAAACACAAGAAAGTTCCATTGCCGTAGACACATCTACCACTATCGCCTCTGACGAAAGACAGTCAAATTGGTCTTTTGACACTACTACTAAAAACGCAGATGGGAAAGCGAAACAATTGGCTGCCTTCTACGGTTGTACAAGTGTACAGTACGCTTTGATTCACAATGGTGAGATTGTAGTATCAGGCCAATCTGGTTTTGCTGATCGCGACAAAAAAAAGGCACCAACGAAAGATTCAATCTATGGTATAGGTTCCATCAGCAAGGTATTTACTACTGTTGCAATCATGCAGTTAGTTGAAAAAGGGATCTTAGATCTTGATACACCAGTAGTAAACTATATTCCGGACTTTAAAATGGCGGATGAACGTTATAAAGATATTACCGTTCGGATGTTAATCAATCACTCTTCTGGCTTGATGGGAAATCTTGTTAATAACACAATACTTTTCTATGATCCTGATTCCGTTAACACGGATGAGTTTCTTGAAAATCTTAGCACACAACGCTTAAAAGCTGACCCTGGTAGTTTCAGTGTATATTCGAATGATGGTTTTACTTTGGCAGAAATATTAGTAGAGCGAGTAACAAAATCTTCATTCACAAACTATATCTATGATAACATAAGCAAGCCATTAGGATTATCCAATACTAAGACACCACAGAGTGGTTTTCCAAGGCTACAACTGGCTAAAGCGTATTATGATGCAGATGCATTACCTGCTGACTATGCAAACTTCATTGGTGCAGGTGGACTTTATTCCACTGCTGAAGACCTCTGTCACTTTCTAGATATCTTCATGCATGATAATGAGGTCATAAGTGAAGATTCCGTAAAGGCAATGGCCAATCCAGAATACCTAAATGGCTTATGGGGTAATGATGGAGATAATATTATTAACTACGGACTTGGTTGGGATAGTGTAAAACTATATCCGTTCTCTAATTACGATATCCAAGCATTTGCTAAAGGTGGCGATACCTATTCATACCATGGAAACGTTGTTACAATTCCAGGATACGACCTAGGTGTAGCGGTATTAACTTCTGGTGGTTCAAGTACTATAGACCAATTATTGTGTGACTCTATTCTACTTAGTGCTCTTCAAGAAAATGGGGTAATCAAAGAACTTGTTAAAGACCCTACACCTTCTGCACCTGTTAAAACAACAATGCCCGATTTCTATAAGAGTTATGCTGGTTTTTATGCCAATGTAATGGAATCCTTTAATATCGAGTTTACAGAAGATAATTCTTTTATGATCAAGTATGATAACGAATCACCTGGCATAGAATTCGCCTATACTGGAAATGGTGTCTTCAAAGATAGTACTGGTTCCACCGAATATACATTCAAGAAACTAGCAAACGGGAAAACCTATCTGAACATAAAAGCAACTTCTAATGTACCAGGTTTTCCAACTATGTTACAGGATACCCTCTATGCCCAAAGAATTGACGATAATCCAGTTTCAGAAAGCGTCACAGCTGCATGGAAAGCAAGAGAAGGTAAGAAATACTACGTGATTAATGAAAAATACTCATCACAATTGTATTTATCTGAATTATGCACTTCCTTTGAGTTCGATAATCTCAAAGAGGGTTATTTCTATAACTTCACAATGGTTGATGAGAATACCTTAGAACAACGTCTTGAGTTACCTATGGCATTGGGACGTGATTTAACCGATATTAAGATGTATGAAGAAAATGGCATAGAATATCTGAAGGCGAATTCCTCAATAGCAATATCCGAAGATGCCATTAAGAATCTATCTTCCAAGAAATCCTTCAAAGTTACAATTGATGATAACTCTTATGCTAAATGGTTTAAGATTCCTGCTTCCTATGCTAAAAAGAAGATTAAAGTTACCATTCCTAAAAAAGCTGGGTTTGCTGTATACGATAGCGAAGGCATTGTAGTTTTCTTATCTACAATTTCATCAAACAAAACAATTACTCTACCTAAAGGTGGCACAATTGTATTCTCAGGCAATGCAGGTTCAACTTTCTCAGTAAATTACAAGTAATTTACTCAAACCTCACACTTGAATTTTTTGGGGTGTAGCTAACTACTCTAAATGAAGTTTTAATGTGCGAAGTTTGAGTATATAAAGGTTCTAAAAATAACTACAAATGTTATGTATTGAAGAGGTTGTTGCAAAACAGGTGAAACACTCGTTTTGCAACAACCTCTTCTCTTATAAAACCATTATGATTGTCTTTTATTGGTGTAAATGGATTTATAGCCTCACATGTATTATCACTCACTTACATCTGTGCATCAAACAGATTCTTAAGTTTATATACTACATCATCCGAGTCAGCGTTAATACTCGCAGCTTCATTAATCGATGATATCGTTTCAAGTGCTTCAATATCAGCATTATATCCAATGGTGTAAACAGGGATCTTATACGTTTTTAATATTCCTGTTATCTTTTTCATACTTAATCCAGAATTAGTTTCTCCATCACTTAACAAGAATAACATCAATTTGGTATCTGGGTTTTTCGCCTTCTCTTCTAGTAGCATATTCAATGCTACCGTTAACGCATCAAAAGATGCGGTTGCACCACCTTCTTGCAAATCCGTAACTGCTCCAGTGAATAAAGATCTTTGATTTAAGTCAAATTTTGCAATTGGTAAGTTAACATATACTTTACTATCGTAACTTACAAGCCCTATACTATTTTCGTTGTTTATATACTTAGAACCATTGATTAAAGAGGTCTTTAATTGGTTTAGTGGTTCTCCACTCATACTACCTGAAACATCTGCGACAAAAACTGCAGTAATACTTCTACCTGAATCTTTGTTTTCCTTCCACAATTTTTGAGCTGATATGATTGTTGAACCATCATACTCAGGGAAACTGCTCTTATAGTCACCCATACCATTGAATCCATATTTGGTAGCTAATTCTTGCGATTCTTTGGTTTCACAGTAGGAAACAAACAAATCCATTGCTTCTTTCTTGTCCTTACTTAATTTACCAATTGCATATAAGGGGTTATCATGCCTTACACCATATGGGATAAACTCATACTGGGTTCTTAAATCTGTGTCATTCTTATATAATTGATATTCAATTATCATACCTGTTAACGAACCAGACTTAGCAGATTCACGCATCTGTAATGTTGTATAAGCTACGAATGGAACATTCGTCTGGAATTGTTGGAACCCTTCTATTGCTGTTTCGCTAAGAATATCCGATGAATCATATGCATTCAATGTTGATAGAAGAAAATTCATACCTGCTGAACTGGATAATGGATTGGTATACCCCATAGCAATTCTATTATCTGCTGTTGCCTGGGTAATTGTTTTCATATTCACTTCACCATAATTCTTAGTAATATCATTCACAACGGATTTGGTTAGTAATACACCAGCGACATTACCTACCATACGGTCTGTAACTACCGAAATATCTGCACCTTCTGCTTCAATAATCTTACCCCACAAATCATTCGACGGTGTAAATGCATCTGGGAGGTATTTGCCTGAGATAATATAATCAGTTCCTAATCCAGAAGCAATTGATCGAACGGAAATAGCTACTGTTTTACCATCAACCTTGTTATCTTGCTTATTAAACTCCTTAGCCATCGTTGATAACCAACTATCTGATCCTTCTCCTGCCTTTTCTGGTGAAGAGAAGATCTCGATTACAATATCAGCATTGCCTTCTACTGACAACGGATATTTTGATATGTCAGGAAGTTCTTCCTTTAGATCTGTCTCTTCCAATTCTACATTGGCTTTTCTTGCCGGAATATTGGATACATCAATCTTGTTTAAGTATTTAGCTAGTTTCTTATTTGCTTGATCTATTGTCATAACAGCCGTATCATCATTGGAATTCGTAGATGATATTACTGCGAATATTACAACAAACGATATTAATGCGATAACAACAAACGCTAATATATTCTTTTTTTGCATCTTTTTTTCCCTTTCCCCTCGGTTCAACAATCATTATAATAATTGTTTCATATTATTCACTACATCTTTAAATACTGCTAAATCATCGGAATCAGCCTGCGTACCATCGCTTAATTTAGATAATTGCATTAATAACTTATCAAATTCTAATAGAATCGTTTCATTATCATTCACTTTTTCCCTTATGTAATTTACTTGCTCCATATAAACGGCATGTTTTTCTGCATTTCCTTTTTGATTAATCTGAGTAAATTCTTGTTGATCAAAGACTGATATGGCATTGATTATACTTTTTACATTAGAAAACAAAAGATTTTCAACTTTACCAATCACATCTTTTAAACCATACGCATCTTCATCCTCCTCCTTGAATTTAATATAGATAATATTCTTTAAGGATTCTTTCTTCTTGAGTAATCTGGATATTTGATTCTTAGTTGTATTAATTTCATTATTCAGTATATTCTTATTCAATAACTCCGTTAATACCTCAATCATATCCTCTGGTTTATGAAGATCTTGTATAGAAAACTCATATTTCGCTTCTTTTGAATGTAAGAAACGGTAATTTCCATAAAAAAACAAAATCACACTCATGAGAAGTATTGTATAACCAAAAGCTCTCTTAATCGCAGTATCTTCACCTAACATTATTCCCATAAAAGCATTGGAAAACGCAAAAATATTAACAATAGCTATTCCAAAATTAAGTAGACAAAGTTTTACCACTAATTTCCTGTTCATGTAAAAACCTCCTTATCTGATACAATCATACCTGTTTATTACAATACATGTCAATACACTTTTACATTTTCTTCGTTTATATAGTGTTTGTTTCCAGAATAAGAATCAAGTCCAACTTGAGGAGGATTCAAATTAGCGGCATATTCTTAGCTAACTACATTCATATGCAAAAAAACAAGCTTACTTCACGGAATGCCATATGTGAACATACATGTTCACATATAACACACTGCTTAGCAAGCTTATCTTTATATTGCGTTTATTTCATTGGCTTTCATAACCTAGTCGTGTAGTTAATACGTATGTTACAACCGCCCTTTACAATGATTTTCTTTTATAGAATTTCTTTTAATTCATCTAACTGTAATTCTTTCGTTGGCGCAAAAGAATCCGATAACATATAATTTACTACACTCTCTGCAAAGTGTTGTACTTCAATATGATCATAGATTTCATACAAACGACTTGTACAAACCATAAGGTTACCATTCTTAACGTTAGCCTCGAATAATAGTCCTAATTTATGATTTCTCTCAATGTTATCAATCATCTGAACGATTGGACGATACTGCGCATTCGTCTCATCAAGTATTGCCATATCAGCATGACTAACAATATGATACCATTGTGGCGTTGAATAGAATTCACATGGGAATTGTTTTAGGGCACCATGCTCTTGATTATTAAGTAATCCCATAGTTCCTACTGGTTCCGGCTTCTTCATCCATTCAGAAATTGATCGAAACATTGGGTAACACCAAAAGTCTGAGCAATAGAAACCTTCGATGCTCTTTGTTACCTTGTTAGGAAGATATAAAACATTCGCTCCTTCTTCTAGCAAGGTAGAAGCGCGATCAAAGTCTCTTGTTATCCACACCTTCTTACCATCTCGTTCAATACAGCTATCATATTCTAAATCTTCTCTTGTAAGAACCGGATTACTAATTGCCGGATAACACCATAGATCGTAATCTTTATCTATACTCGTTCCTTCTGAGAACAGATGCAATTTCATCTTTGTTATAGTTTTAACTATCGGCATTGTGAACATTACGGTTCCTAAATCAGCAAGTCCGGATACCTTGTTATCAACTTTAATGGCGCCTTTTTCTATAACCTGATCTTCTGTGTGTACTTCCCATATAATCTCATCTGCTGTGAAGGCCTTATCTTTAAAGTAACTTAACTTAATATCAAAGGTAACCATTTCTCCCGCTTGATATATATAAGTAGGAATTCTAGCCAACACTACTTCATCATTACAGTAACTTCTCCATTCCTTAGCAGTTACCATCCCCTTAGAATCCATGAATGCATCTAAGATACCAACAAGGGCCGTTCCTTGTCCAGAGAAATCTTGTAGATCAAGTAATTGAAATCCCGCCAGATTACCAGAAGCAAAGGCCGCCTCTAACTCTTCCTTATAACATGCAACTGCCAATTTTCCCGTAGCTTCAAAATACTGGTTCGCTAAATCTCCCAAACCTTTTTCTTCTAATCTCTCGCGAAAGATGCCAAAGTTCTCAGCTTTTAAAACTCCTGTATATTTGTCCATCTCTTTAAAATTAGGATACATAGCATATTGACCTATCTCATGAGACACTACTGGTATATGGGAAACTAATTCTTCTCCTTCCTCATTCATCTCAACAGTCTTTGTTCCTGTTCCATATTGAATCTCTATTGTTTTCTTTGCACTACCTGTTTTGCTATCCTCCGTTTCCTTTGGAAGAATTACATCATCATAATCTTTACAAGTACCTGGCATAGTCATCTGTACATGACCTAATGGCGCATCACACATGCCATAAGAACCACGGAATAGACGAGTCTTGCTAAAACGTACCCCACTGAAGAAATCATCTTCTGGTATAATTACTGGTGCATGTTGAAAGTTGTTAGATCCTTGCGTATAGAGTGGCCTTGGATCACGTCTCTTATAATTACGAATAATCTCGCCCATCTTCTCTTTACTACCCCAAAGTTCATTACCAAGGGACATCATAACGTAAGATGCATGGTTTCCATAGTTATCAAGCATACGTTCACCTTCACGAATTAGATACTGTTGCTCTTCTTCATTATGATTTTCGTAACTTTCATCTGTTAACGTTCCCCAGAATGGTAATTCTGGTTGCATATAGATTCCTAATAAATCAGCTGCTGTAAATGCTGCTTCTGGTGGACAACAAGTATGATAACGATAGTGATTAATTCCATAACTTTTCGAAATCTTTAGTACCCGAATCCACTCTTCCACTGTGGTTGGCGCTGCACCTGTTAGTGGGAAGATAAGACCATCATGCTTTCCTCTTAAGAATGTCTTAGTTCCATTGATCGTAAAGTGATATCCTTCTGATGAGAACTTACGTAGTCCAGTAAACACTGTCATAACTTCCTGATTATCTACATCGGTAATTTCTAATTCATAACAAACAGGTGAAAACTCACTCCATAATTTTGCATCATCTCCAATTTCATATGTAAGATCAACTATGTTCTTACCTGGATTTACATTTATTGAATAAGAAACTTCACTAACTTGATTTCCTGATCGGATTGAATCCTTCTCATCAAGGTATTTCTCTACTGCTTTTACATGGAACGTACTCCTAGCAATGGTATTTGTTTCATTCTCAATTGTAGTATGTAGACGGAATGACTTCGTCTCCATCTCAGAATACACTTGTACATTACGTACATAGATCTGATTATACACCTGTAATTCTAATCTGCCAGTAATACCATTCCAATTTGTTTGTGTATCTGGAGAAGTTAAATGTCCCCCTTTAGTCGGATAGTCGGTATTACTTACTAGTACCGTCAATGTAAAGGTTTCTTTCCCTATAAAATCAGTTAAATCGTACGTATGAGGTGTCGATAAACTATCCCCCTCACCAATATAGATTCCATCAATCCAAACTTTAGTCAAACGCGTTCTCTCTAAGAAAAGAACAATCTTCTTACCAATATCAGCTGATGAGATGGTAACTTCTTTAGAAAACCATGCAAAACCCTCAAAAGGATAAACTTGTGTTAAGCAACCCTCCTCACGGTCTAAGTTAATCTCGCCCTTCTTACTAAGCGCGGTTGTAGAAGGTAACTCAATAGTATCTTGTAAACTTGCTTGGTATAGTGCCTTTTCAATACCAGCCTTGTCTTTATCTAACTCAAAATTCCATAATCCACTTAGATTATATTTCTTAATCATATCCATCCTCCGATTACTGTAGATTATCCGTAACTATTTAAACTTATATTCCAAGAAGGACATAGCCGAATAGTTGCGATATGCCTGATTGTATTATATCAAATATATTCCCTAGTGAGTACAATGGAAACTAGACCTTCGTCATGTACTTATTAGACTTTGTATTGCATCTAATTTATTACGGTTATTTCACAATATTTAATAACAAGGCCTTCCTATCCCGAATAAGATACCATAGACAGAAAAAAAAGGAGCGATTTTATGTCTATTCTATATGCTTCCTTACTAAACAATAATATTTTGTTAATTAATCTGGCGATTACAAGTTGTTGCCTAATAATTGTACTTTTAATACAGTATCTTACGAAAAAAGCACGTATGTATTCCACCTTGCCTATAAAAGAATCTCTAGAATCTAAAGCTTCCACTGAAAAGGAGCTTCCAAGTGTAGGAATGCAAACAATTATGCAACAAATTCCTTTCGACTTAGAAGAATATGGTCTTATATATAATATGAAGTACGATTTCTTCACCAATACAAATTCTTGTAAGAAAAGAATCTTTGGTGCTTGTAGATTATATGATGAATCTGCTGCTCCACTTGGTGTAATTATTGATCTTGAGAATATATATTTTGACTATAACAACAAGCATTGGCTAATTCAGCTGCAAAAAGGACAATACGGTCTAGCTAGTGGCGGTGAAATTAGCATATATCAAACTACTTTAGATTCTATCTTCATATCAGGGTATTTTCATGGAAGTTTCTATGAGAGCAATACAGATGAAGACCCTTTATTAGTATCGTATTCTATTATGAATAGAAATGATGTTTTCCTAACAAGAAAAAGTAGTTCCTGGTGTGTGAATAGTTATCGATTAGGAAGTTTTACAGAACCCGAAGATCTTACCATGCACATTCGCATCACATTTCCTACATTAGGCATGTGCCAAGCATTTTATGCTTCATTAATTGACCTAGGTTATGAAGCCGAGACAATTACAACACGTCACACTTCAATTTACTTTATCTTTGATGAACCAAAATCACCACAACCACTCACTCGTAATATCTTGACAACATATATCATGCAGAAAAATAACTTTTCCTATATAACTGCCTACGATTACATTACACAGGACTATTCCGAAACCTTCTCAAAATTAGCTTATCTAAAAAATTACTTTCCCGAGATGTATCAGGAGATCATAAAGATAGGGCAACCTGCAGAGATGTATGATGATTACACACAGATTGCCAACTACCTAGGGCATTCTAAAGAGGGCAATTCTTGATTGATTACCTAGGTGCTCCCATTGGATTTTCATCTTTACTTGAATCATATACCACAGCTCCATTAATTATAGTATATAATGTTTTGGTGAACACCTCCATCGGATTTCCATCAAATATAGCTATATCAGCATCTTTACCTACTTCAATGCTGCCAAGTCGGTCATCTACACGACAGATTTTGGCAGCATTAATTGTAATTGCCTTTAAACCTTCTTTCAGATCAAGCCCTGCGCGCACAGCCAAACCAGTACAAATTGGAAGTGCTTCAATCCTTGTTACAGGATGATCCGTTGTAATAGATACTAATACCCCCTCCTTATTCAAAATTCCTGCTGTCCTGAATGTAAGGTTTTGCACTTCTATCTTATCTCTTGAAACTAAAGCAGGGCCTACAATTGCAGGATACCCTGATTCTACTATCTGTTTTGCTACTAGATGTCCTTCACTACAATGGTCAAGTGTAAGATCTAAATCAAATTCTTTGGCTATTCTAATCGCTGTCATTATATCATCCGTTCGATGAACGTGTGCCTTAAGAGGTATCTTCTTTTCAAACACTGGTATCCAACATTCATAATGAAAATCTTCTTCAAAATCCACGTTGCTAATCTTTGCTCTTTTCTTTCTCTCTATATATTGCTTTGCTTTAAACAATTCTTCACGAAGCATTGCTCCAATTGCCATTCTTGTCTGTGGTGATTTTCCTTGATCACTATAGTTCTTCTTTGGATTCTCTCCAAATGATATTTTCATAGCAGCAGGATTTTTAACAATCGATTCATCAATTACTCTTCCATATGTCTTCATAACTAAAAATTGCCCACCCACAACATTCGAACTACCTGGCCCGACCATTACTGCCGTAATCCCCGCATGAACAGCTTCCGCAAAGGCTGCATCCATAGGATTAATCGCATCAATTGCACGCAAATATGGTGTAATTGGATTGCAAGTTTCATTGCTATCATCTCCCTCAAAGCCTTTCTTTTCTTCTGTGATACCAATATGACAATGGGATTCGATTATTCCTGGCATAACCCAATTTCCTTTTGCATCAATAACTTGTAATTCTACATCATCTTCAACTTTGATTGCTTTTCCTATATCTTTAATCTTACCTTGATTGATAAGCACACAACCATTCTCCAAGACTACTCCTGCCATTGTCATAATTTTTCCGTTTTTTATAAGCAACATAAATATTGCTCCTTCCTTAATCTGAACAAAACGATTTCCAAGCATAGTATTTCCTTGGTTTGCTAGATTATACTCAATCACTTGTATTAATGAATGATATACGAAATTATGGTAATACTACTAAAGTATTTTTCTGTAGAAATACTATGGTTGAGAGAATGTTATTGCGAAATTCTTCCCAAGATCCACATTACAAAGAGTTTTGCTAACGCCTATAATATAATTATTAAGAAAGGAGCCATGTACACTGCTCTCTTTCAACCTATCTATTAGAGCAGTATCGCAAGTAAACTTGCGATATGCATGGATATCAATATGAAAGCAACAGTAGATCAAGACGGATGCATTAGCTGCGGAGTATGCGTTAGTGTATGTCCAGAAGTATTCTCATTCAATGATAATGATGTTTCGGAAGCTATCGAAGGTGATATTCCCGAGGACAGCATTGAAGCTGCTAAGGAATCCCGTGATAGTTGTCCTGTTAGTGTAATATCTATTACAGACTAATATATCAATTGATTATCAATATAAAAAACAATTTTCTTTCACTGCTAGTTAACTAACAGTGACATGAAAATTGTTTTTTTATGTTTCTCTTATGATAATCACTTCTAATTAAATACTCATTGTTTTGACTTTGCTTCCACTCTTTGAATCCTGGTACTAGTAACTCCAATTTTACTGTAATGCACAATTATTAATACAAAAGGTATTACATATTGCATGATAAGATTCCATTTTACTAGAATAGTATTGTATAAGAATTCAACATCAAACTGAGTTCTACAAAGTACTAATGCCAAATAATAGATGAAAACAGCAAAAGGAATATATAAGAACTTTATCTTTCTTACCGAACATACCCATTTAATGCAGCGCATTGAAATACTTGCATAGAGACAGATTCCTAAGAAATCGGATAAAAACATAATAATGATTAATATTGCCTCGAAATGTTCTAGAATATTCAACACCGAAATTCCCTTCATTGCAACATAAAAAGGTGTCGATATCATAGCCGACGCATTGTTTCCTACAAGACTATAAGTGACAACTGTAACAAGAATTAGCAAAACAAGAAAAAGCGCAATCGTCGATATTAGAAACCGAGCAATTAGTTTACCACTTTTACTATGATCTTTTACACTATCTCCATAGATTAATATCAAGAACAAATTACCCGCCGCTGCTATAATAAAACCTGCTTGCCCGCATAATTCGGAGAACGATAACGTATTAGCAACTTTAATATAATCTAATCTAATGTTTGGTATTGCACTTAGTATATAGATAAACAGAATAATTAACATCGGTACAAGTACAAATTCCGCAAATCGAAAGATTGTTTTAATCCCACGTAAGAAAGCATAAAGAACTAGTATCATCATTGTGACAAAAAATACTTGTTCACGTGTATTGGACATAATCGAGGATTGAAGATTTAACGTATATTGCCACACCTTTGTGCTTAATACAACAAATGACCAAATACCATAGAAAGCAATTAATACTTTTGCAACTGCACGTCCAAAAAGTTCTACTAGTATCTCATAAAAATTATAGTGCGGATACGCTTGCATGAAGACTACAATCAATAATGCCAATGGTATTAGCGCGACTAGAGAAAGTAATACACTAATACCTGCACTGCTACTATTACCCACTGCTAATTCTGCTGGTATTAGTGTTAGAATAGGTGTTATCGAAATCGCTAAGAACATATAAAATAACTGCCTGAATGTAATAACTTTTTTCATAGACACGACCTACCTTCTACCATCCTATAGGATAATGTATAAGATTCCATAACACTATTACCATAAGGATTCCCCGTGTAATAGATGCCTAGAGCAATTGCTGCTAAACTGAAAACTAAGAACAAGTATAATTTCTTCTTATCATTTACTAACTCTTTTCCCTTCCTTATTAAAGCAGCAATGATTATAATAACGAATATATATAACATCTCTACCTCCACTCCTCTAACACACTTGACTTGGTTACTCTCGATTCAATTGTGTAATCAAACTTTGTAAACTGAAGAAAATCATCTTTGTGATTGCGTAGTGCATTCCATATTGTATTATTATTTTCAAGAATATCACTTAGATGAAACATATCAACATTAATTGTTTGAGAGGCAGATACTGCTTGCTCAAGCAGCTTAATCATATACAGCGTTTGTTCTTCCTTGATCTTCTCCCTTATCTCGTTATTCATCACTTGATTCGGATAAGATATACTACGTAGTACACTATCAAATCTTAATTGAACATTAATATGAATACTATTCGATTGTAGACTCGGTGTCAAAACAGTTTTCACATTATGAAGAGTCAATCCACTACCGCTTGGAAGGTATATCGGACAGCTCTTAACAATCCCTTTCAGCAAATCAACTCCTAAGGATGTGTCCTCGTCTAGATAAGCAACTAACTTATTATCAAAGAAAGCCGCATACCCACTCATCCCAAGTTTCTTATCCTCGTAATTAATATACGGTATAATTGTACTTGATTTCCCGCTTTCAATTCCCTCAAATATCCATAAGACTGTATTCTCATTCCTAGTAATAGAATCCAATCGTTTTGAAACCATGGTCTTTAAATCATCTTGAATCATTTCTTTTTCTTCTTTGGCATCTCTAATTATTGTCGCTGCATCTTCTTCCTTAATAACATACATCAAAGCATTTATTTTAATTGTTTCGTCTGAAATCAAGAAACGAACAGTCTCATCTATTCCATGTCCCGCAAGCCCCTGACCAATTAGATAAAAGTTGGTAAACGCGAAAGAAAGATCTTTCTTATTCTCTTTTTTAAGTTGCTCAAACGCCTCAAAAAGGGTATCTCCTTTTGCTTCAATTGTCTCCAGGTCTTCGTTAATAGTCTCCGGACCACCAATCCCATATAAAGCTGAAATGCTATACTGATTATCAATAAAATCAATTCCTAAAACCCTAATCATATCGATCTCATTGATTTCTTTTTTATTAAAATCTTTAGAACAGCCGCCCATTATAAAGAAAAGCAATAGGAGGCCCATTACTAATATAACCTTTTTCATAGGCACCTCCTACTTTTGCTTTCTATGGTTATCCCTTGCAATTCCTTCAGGTCGATATTTGAAGTAACGTACGGGAAAACGAAATAACGTATCTTTATGAGTTTTATGCTCTGCATCAACGAATGGTGATAGATAAGCAACTCCATAATTATCCAAACTACAAAGATGGATAATTATCAAGGTAATACCAATTATTATACCGAAAAATCCAACGAATGTTGCTAATAATGCAATACCAAATCGTAGAACACGTACTGCGTTAGCTAAATCCTGATTTGGTAACGTAAAACCTGCTATTCCAGTGAACGCAATTACGATTACAACAGCAGGCGATATCAGGTTAGCCGATACTGCTGCTTGACCTACTACCAAACCACCTACAATAGACATTGCTTGACCTACTGTTTTTGGCAATCGTAAGCCTGCTTCAATTATAATTTCGAATGATAATAACAATCCAAATACTTCAACTGCCGAAGAAAACGGAACATTTACCTTAGCATTCTGTATCGAAAGTGCTTGCTCTATTGGTAACATCTGGTGTTGAAAAGTCGTTATTGCAATATATAGCCCAGGCAATATTATTGTTAGAATTAAAGCCAGATATCTTATGGTACGTAAACAGCTACCTATTACAAAATTCTCAGCATAATCCTCTGGAGATTGCATTAAAATCGGAAATTGGCATGGTAAGATATATACAAAAGGCATGCCATCTATAATTAAAGCAACACGCCCGTCCGTTAAATTAGAAGAACAACGATCTGGCCTTTGTGTGTACATAACTTGCGGAAAGATGCTGTTATGATTACTCGATATGAATTCCTCTATAAATGCAGGGGTAGGCGTGTTATCAATGTCAATCTTCTTAATAGCCTTCTTAAGTTGCTCTACATTCTCCATATCTACAATATTACTTAGATAAGCAATTGCAATATCTGCTCGGTTCACTCGTCCTACCGTCATCTGCTCAATAACCAGGTACCTAGAACGAATTCTTCTCCTTATTAATGCTGTGTTCGTACGAAGTACTTCAATGAAGCAATCCTTCGCTCCTTTCATTACTCCTTCATCAGAAGGTTCCGATACCGACCTCTTATCAAAACCTCTTACATCAAAGAGGATAGCATCATGCAATTCATCAAATATCAAACCAGCCATACCACTCATAACGCCCTGGATTAGCTGATCCATATCTTTTACTTTAGAAGCAAATCCGTGATATGCCATGCCAGTAAACATAGCATCATACAACTCTTGTTGGTTTTTACATTCCCTAACTGCAGTGTTATCTGCAAATGGTCGTAGAATAGCTTGGTCAAAAACTGCACTATTTACTAACCCGTCTACACAAAAGATATGCATAGGAACTTTATATTTAGCGGTTTTTATTTCACGAACTAATACATCTCCACTTTTAACAAATAAATTCTTTAAGTATTGCGATTCAATTAATTGTTGCAAAACCATTCTCCCTTTCGAATGAATAATAAATAGTATTATATATAACATTCATTCTTCCAGAAAGCATGTGATTTTATTCAAAAGCTAAGTTAAAATATCCTTTTCCTCTCTCAACTGGAAATCGTGACATGATAGTTTGTGTCTCATTAGCTTGTAAATTGTCTGTTCGCACCAAATGAACCGAACATTCTTGCATATTACTGTCTGTTAATAACTGCCTAACTAACTCCATAATTAGATTACTAGGCAACGTGTGCTCTCTTATATATAGAACATCTTCATACTCACGAACCATTACAATATAGGAATCGTCTATAAGCAAAGTTTTGCCGCCTGTAAAAGCATTCTCTTTAATAGCATAATCAAGTTCGTACTCTTCCCATTCTATATAGTTAGTAGCAGATAAACGCCCATCACGAATCTTCTTATATAAACTACTATCCTCTGAACGCAATTCCTTAATCGCAAATCGTTTACTTTCTGTAGTTATGGTTGCTGCTTTAAGTTCCATTTGAGTCTTCTCTTCTAACGCTAATTGTTCTCTCTTAATACGGATCATCTTTCTAATAATGGTAGAAGAATATCCATTTCTCTCATAAAAGTTCTCAAGCTCTTTTGTAGCCGGTTGTAAAAAAGTTGAATTCTTCGTAATTTCATTCGCATAATTTAACAACTTCGAGCTATAACCTTTTCCCTGTGCTTCCGGTAAGGTTGCCACCGCATAGACATAATAAACCTTACGAACTCCATTCTTTTCATGTAATTTAGCCGGCATCAATGTAAGCATAGACACCGGCTTTTTATCTATTAGATAAATCAAAGTACTCTCATCATGAAAATATTCACCAAAGAAAAAATCAATATAGGAGTCTTCATCATGAAAGCATTCCTTCCAAATCTTTTTTAGTTGTTCAACCATTGTATTATCTGCAAATTGAATCATACAATCTCCTCTCTATATTCCAAGAACCTATCAATTACAAAATCCTTTGTAATAACGATAAACCTATTAATGTATTTTATGTCTACAGTTATAATTATAAAAAAGTTTTTACCAAACTTCTATTTCTAAGAATAAAATTTGATAAAAACTTTTCACTTACTATATTATTTTAATATCGCAGTATACTTTTCTATTAATAAATCAGGATAATACGATAGCTTAGCTTTTCGTAATCCCTCTTCTCCCATATCCTCTTCACGATTTACATACTCATAATCCTGACAGTTATGAATCACAAATTGTTGATTAATCATTGGATAGGCACCTTGAATATCAGGGAATGCTTTTTCAATGTGTACGACAAAGGTATCATCCGTTAACGGTTCACCAATCGTATAAGCAATTACTTCTCCCTCTCTACGTATTAATCCACCAACTAAATCTAATTCAAAAAAGTTATTGAAGGCGCATGAAACTGCACAGGCTTCTAATTGAAGATTCGTGTCATTCTCACAGTCATATAGGGAACACCATTTAGCATTCATCTTCTTACAATCCTCTATATTCTCCCCAGTTATCTGTTCATATTGCCAATCTGGATTATCTTTAAAACGAGCGATATGGTTTCTCTTACCATGAAGTTTCTTACCCGCTAACGTAGTCAAACGTTCTGTTTTATACACATAATCACTTTCTTCTCTTGGGGCCTCGATATTAAAAAGCCCCGGAAAAGACTCCTCAACTTTGGATACTTGACTCTCTGGTATTCCCCTAAGACGAAATTGTATGTTTCTTTCCTTTGCATCTTCCATTAAAGCTTCAATTATTGGTTTGATGTCACCTTCTCCAACTGGATAAGTATACATTTGTTCCTCACCTAATCCACTCTTTAGACAATAAAAGCCATTAACATCAGCAAATTCTATATGATTGGAATGGCGCCAAATAAAATTATTAACAAAGGAAAAATCACAGCTTTTATATTGTGCTTGTTTCAATCTATGATTTATCCACTCTTTATCATTTAACTCAACCTTTTTAAATGTAATCATGATTAACTCCTTCTTTTGTTCTATCTAACCATAATATTTCCCAATTAACATTGAATCATTCTATGATTGATTTTCCATTACGGTTTAAATATCTCGTTATAACATAGCTTTATTTAATGTATAGTATACGTAGAGTAGCAAGAATTTGTCAACTATATAATACTATAAAAGAATAGCCCTAGACAAAACAATTTGTTTTATCTGGGGCTATTACTTACTTATTTAGAATTAACAAACTTAAGCTACTACAACGTTAACTGCTTGTAAACCACGAGCTCCGTTAGTAATATCAAAAGTTACGTTTTGATTTTCTTCTAAAGACTTAAAACCGTCTGTAGCGATTCCTGAGAAATGTACGAATACATCTTCACCATTTTCGCTGTTAGTAATAAAACCAAATCCCTTTTGTGCATTAAACCATTTTACTGTACCTTTATTCATGAAAGATACCTCCTAATAATATTCTAATATTTTTCGGTGAAAATAAAAAATCACATATTTTTGTAAATCATCGAATAGTCAATGATTTACAAAAATATGTGAATCAAAACTTACCTCTAAAATACTAATTAAGAATAACATAATTATTATGATATGTCAACACTTATTATAATAATATTGTTTTCAATGCAATGTATATCTAAATTGTAAATTTAAATTCCACCCTACCTCTTCATACATATAGAAGTTAGTCTTTCAAACTAAATAGTGGAAGTAAGTCTTTCAAACTTTTGATAT
>JAHAJA010000041.1 GCA_018372435.1 Clostridiales bacterium
ATATTAGATTTTTTAGTTAATCGCATAACTAATTATATCAGAAAAACGCTGTACGTTCTATGAACGTCAGCGTTTTTTCTTTAGGGGAGTTTTTTTACACCCCCTTTTTGCGTAATACTTTAACGCCTATATTTTCTTAATCAGGTAATCAATCCACCAGAATTGGTCTGTATTGAGAAGTTAATAGGAAAGAAAATTAACGCCAACAAAAACAAAACTATGTTTTTGTTGGCGTTATGAATTATGTCGCTAGAAAACTTAGTATAGCTCTTTATACGCTAAGCATTATATTTACGTATAAAACAAGCTCCAACTATATCTGGGCCAGTATAGGTTCCAATTGTTGTTCCGAGTGTAAAGATTGGGTGAATAATCGGTTGGTTAATAATAGAAGGTAATTTTTCGAGAAAAGTGGAAGCTTCGTCAAAATTAGTACCCGTTATAACACAGAATTCATAATCATTATAATCGAGATTATTGCTTTTGAAATATTCGGCAATCATATCATACACTTTATCAATGGCTTTTTTGAAGCCACGAACTTTACCATAAGGGGCAAGTTCACCATCTTCTAATACGATAAGTGGTTTCAGATTTAATAAACTTCCTGCAAGTGCAGAGACCTTACCTATCCTACCACCCTTTTGTAAGTATTCAAGAGTACCTAGGGTAAACATTACTCTACCTGTTTCACGCAATTCTAGAAGTTTAGCGACGTTATCAGTAAGAGAATAGCCGGCTTCATGCATCTTAGCTGCTTCAAGTAATAAAAGCCCTTGTCCACCTGTACATAATAACGAATCGACAACCTCGATATTACTCTTAGGATATTTTTCTTCTAGAATGGATTTTGCATTCATAGCGGATTGGTGTGAACCACTAAATTTAAGGGTAATATTTAAACAAAGAACGTCATATCCAGCCAAGATAGCTTCTTCAAATTTGTCACAGTAATCTTCAACAGATGGAAGAGAAGTTTTAGGATATACCTTTTCTGTAGTTAGTCGATGATAAAAGTCGGGTATAGAAATATCAATAATCTCTTTTTGATATGTTTCTTGATCAAATGACACGTAAAAAGGAATCGTTGTTATGTTGTATTGATCTAATAATTCTTGTGTTAGGTCGCAAGAACTATCACTAAATATTCTATATGGTTTCATAAAATCCTCCGTTAAAACAATGTTAATGGGATACTTTAGTCAAAGCAGATATATGTAATCCGCTTTACTATTACTCTTAATAGGAAATCTACTTTGGTTGCCATCGGTCGGATCACATAGTGTGTTGCAATTATAGCTATTATATCATATTTTTATTAAAAAGTAATTAACTTTGTTAAATGTTAATAAAATGTAATTTTTAAAACATGGTGGAAAAAAGTACATTCATAATTTTCCTTAAATTACAGAAAATAATTAGGTAAGAATTAATTCATGAGTAATTTAGGAGGTGTAACGATGTCATTTACAGATAATGGTGAATTACCTGTTGGATTTGGAATGTCATTAGCACTTGATATGAAAGCTATGGCTAATTTCTCAGCACTTACTGATGGTAAGAAGGAAGAACTCGTTAACTATATTAAGAATTCTACTACGGGATATGAGGCAAAAGATAGAATCACAGAAGTAGTGAACCGATTGCATAACGATTCATTTTTTTAGTAAAAGATTCTCGATACCTTAGTAGCGGGTAAATATTTGAAAGTGTTGACATGGGGTAAACCCATGTCAACAAGTAAGAAAGAGTATTAATTTTACTAATCTGGCACTATTAAACAATTAACAATTGGTATTTTACAATGTGCCAGTAAATAAGTATACTACTAAAAAACAATAGAAAGTGGTGGTAGTATGAGTAAACAACAAACAACAATAAAACTTACACAGACTGCATTAATGGCTGCATTGTGCTATATAGGATTTCAGTTCTTACGTTTTGATGTTCCTATAGGTATGGAGAAAACAGCGATCCATTTTGGAAACACATTTTGTGTATTAGGTGCACTTTTGCTCGGTGGACTATGGGGTGGTCTTGCAGGCGCTGTTGGAATGACAATTGCAGATTTGACCTCTGATTATGTTACATATGCACCGAAAACCTTCTTATTAAAATTATGTATTGGTCTTATCGTAGGATTGGTCGCTCATAAGATAGCGAAATTAAGCAAAGAACATGAAAAACCATACATTATAAGATGGACTGTAATTTCTGCAGTTGCTGGTATGGTATTTAATGTAGTAGCAGATCCAGTTGTGGGATATTTTTATAAGAGATATTTACTTGGAATGGAAGATAACTTGGCAAAATCATTAGCAAAGATTACAGCTGCTACAACCTTCGTTAATGCTCTTACTTCAATTATAATCGCTTCATTATTATATGTAGCTGTACGGCCAGCATTAATTAAATCGGGATTGTACGTACGAGTAGATGAAGAAAGAAAAGTCGAATCATATTGTGAAAAACAATAGAATAATTGCATTGTTAACTTTCTGTTGTCGTTAATTATAAAACATTGTATACTGGTTATAATAAGTATACAATGTTTCTTTGCGTAATAGTAGAGTATAAGCTATTATGGAAAGAAACTCTGCTAAGAATGAATGTTAGAGAGTTGTACAAAGTAGCATTATATGATATTCTGATAGATAGCGATGTGAGAAAATTGTAGAAAATAAAAATTTCCTTTGATTTAATCAACTAATGCGTATATAATAATATTGAATATGTTTAATTAGTTGAATAATGGAAAAAATTAGATAATAACTGTAAAAATTATATTATAATAAATAATTGGAATTGAAAGGAGATTTCATATGTTGGGCAGTGATATTGGTATTGATTTGGGGACAGCAAGTGTATTAGTCTACGTCAAGGGAAAGGGCGTAGTTTTAAAAGAGCCTTCTGTTGTGGCATTCGATAGAGATACTAACAAAATTAAGGCAATTGGCGAGGAAGCTAGATTGATGCTTGGTAGAACACCAGGTAATATCGTAGCTGTTAGACCATTAAGACAAGGCGTTATATCTGATTACACAGTAACAGAGAAGATGCTTAAATATTTTATACAAAAAGCAGTTGGCAAACAACGTTTTAGAAAACCTAGAATTAGTGTATGTGTACCTAGCCAAGTAACAGAAGTTGAAAAGAAAGCAGTAGAAGATGCAACATACCAAGCAGGTGCAAGAGATGTTTCTATTATAGAGGAACCAATCGCAGCAGCAATTGGTGCAGGTATTGATATATCAAGACCATGTGGAAACATGATTGTTGATATAGGTGGTGGTACTACGGATATTGCTGTTATCTCACTAGGAGGTACTGTAGTTAGTACATCAATAAAGATTGCAGGAGACGATTTTGATGAGGCAATCGTACGCTACATGCGTAAGAAACATAATCTATTAATCGGTGAAAGAACAGCAGAAGATATTAAGATTAAGATAGGATCTGCGTATAGAAGACCAGAAGTGGCTACTTTAGATGTTCGTGGTCGTAACTTAGTTACAGGTCTACCAAAGACTATCACAGTTACTTCTGATGAAACGGAAGAAGCCCTAAAAGAAACTACTTCACAAATTGTTGAAGCAGTACACAGTGTATTAGAAAAAACTCCACCAGAATTAGCAGCTGATATTGCTGATCGTGGTATTGTTTTAACTGGTGGTGGTTGTTTATTATATGGTTTAGAACAACTTATTGAAGAAAAGACAGGAATTAATACAATGACAGCAGAAGAGCCAATGACAGCTGTTGCAATCGGAACAGGAAAATACGTAGAATTCTTAAGTGGTAAAAGAGACTAGATAATAAGATTCACATTCCATCTTAGGTGGAATGTGAATCTTATTGGTATCTGGTATTTTTAGAAGATAAATAGACTATAAGCACTATAAAGTAATCGTAAGATTATGACGAAATATAAGATAAGGGATAGTGTCAATAGGACCTATAGATTTAGTAGGAGGTATAAGAGTTTGGTTAGAGGACTATATACTGCTTATACAGGAATGATTAATGAGCAGAAACGATTAGACACGATAAGTAATAACTTGGCGAATGCAGCTACAGTAGGTTATAAGAAAGAAAATGTTACCAGCCAAGCGTTCGAAGAAGCATTGACAATCAAGATTAAGGATTCATCAGAAGCCTATACGAATAGACCTATTGGCACGATGAGCTTAGGAGTAAAACTTGGTGAATATTATACCGATTATGCGCAAGGTTCATTCCGTGAAACTGGTAATACATATGACCTGGCTATTGAAGGTAACGGATTCTTTGCTGTGTCAACTACAGATAAGAACGGTAATGAGTCCATTCGTTATACGAGAGATGGATCATTTAAGATGACACAAGATGGATATTTAGTAGATTCATACGGCAATCATTTGCAAGGTGATGGTGGGGATATCCAGATACCAACGAATGCGCAAGCAGTAACAATTGATATTGACGGTACAATCTATGCTGATAAAGAATATATAGGTAAAGTAAAGTTAGCAGATTTTGAAGATTACAATTATCTTGAGAAAGCTGGAGATAATTATTACAATGCTGTAGATGGTGCTATTCAAAAAGATAGTGTGGGTATTATAAGACAAGGTTGTACAGAACAATCTAATGTTAACGTTATCTCGGAAATGGTTAATTTGATTAATATTACTAGAGCTTATGAAGCTGGGCAAAAAGTAATTAAAACACAAGATCAATTATTAGACCAAACAGTCAATCAAGTTGGTAAGGTATAATAGAAGTAACGGAGTAGCTACGAATAGGTAGATATATGATCGAGAGTAAAACAAATCACTAAGAAAGAGGTGTTTGATATGATGCGTTCTTTATGGACAGCAGCATCTGGTATGACTTCGCAACAGACGAATGTTGATACAATTGCGAATAACTTAGCAAATGTTAATACAGTAGGTTATAAGAAAGAGTCGGCAGAATTTAAAACATTGTTATACCAAACAATCCAAGATACCACAACAGATAGTAATGGAGATCCAAAACCGACATCTGCACAGGTAGGTTTAGGCGTACGGAACTCAGCGATTGCAACACACTATACACAAGGATCATTACAAGAGACAGGCAATACATACGACTTCGCTCTTCAAGGGTCTGGGTTCTTCATGGTTCAGATGGCTGATGGTTCTGTTAGCTATACAAGAAGTGGGTCATTTAACTTGTCAATGGGAAGTGAAGGTATGGTGCTTGCCACTTCAAGTGGTAATCCAGTACTTGATGTTAATGGTAAGGCGATTACATTCGGACCAGAATATGATACTGCTAAATTGTCAGTTGATGCGAATGGTAACTTCTGTTATCCAGATGAGAAGAATAATGCAACGCCAATTGGAATTACAATCGGAGTTGCACAATTCAATAACCCAGCTGGTTTAATGAAAACATCAGACAGTATCGTGAAAGAAACAGATGCTTCTGGTGAAGCTGTTTGGGGTGTGAATGCCGCGGCAAATCCTAATGTATCAATTAAACAAGGTTACCTAGAAAGCTCGAACGTACAAACAGCAGATGAAATGGTAAATTTAATCGTAGCTCAAAGAGCATATGAGATGAATTCTAAGATTATCAAAGCCTCAGATGAGATGCTTCAACAAGCTAATAACCTTAGATAGCCCAATATAGTCTTTGGAAAGAGAAGGTGAGCTAATATGTCAATCGATTCTATAGCTTCGTATAATAGCACTATATCAGAACTAAATAAACAAAATACGCAAGCTACACAATTAAAAGATAAATTAAACAACACGAATGCTTCTAAGGCTTCAGATGAAGAACTTATGGAGGTTTGCAAGGACTTTGAAACGTACCTTGTAGAACAAGTATTCAAATCAATGAAGACAAGCATGGTTCCTGAGAGTGAAGATGATAGCAATGAATATATGCAGTATTTTGGGGACACAATGTATCAAGAGTATGCAAAGAATATGAGTGCAACTGGGGAACTAGGAATCGCTCAGATGTTATACGAATCAATGAAGCGTCAATAGATAAGACGAGTGCTATTATAGTTGCAGAAATACCTGTAACATAATAGCACTTTTCTTTGTCTTTAAAGACCTTGACTAAAACAATACCCTTCCGGCAGTTTAAATCTTGCAGTTAGTGATATTACTGAGTATAATAATATTATGATGAAAAAGCACGAGTATGGAGGAATAACAATTGGCTGAAACAATTCAGGGTTATGTTGAAAAAATAGTATATCGTAATCAAGAGAATGGTTATACCGTGCTAAGCTTAACAGGAGAAGATGATGATATAACCTGTGTAGGAAGTTTTCCGTTTATCAATGAAGGAGAGTATGTAGAATTACAGGGTAATTATATCTCACACCAAATATATGGAGACCAGTTTCAGGTACAAAGCTATGATATTAAAGAACCAGAGGATATGATGTCAATGGAACGATATCTTGGTTCTGGAGCAGTAAAAGGAATTGGTGTTGCCCTAGCGGCGAGGATTGTTCGTAAGTTTAAGGAAGATACCTTTCGCATTATAGAACAAGAGCCAGAGCGGTTGGCAGAAGTAAAAGGAATTAGTGTAGCGAAAGCACAAGAGATTGGCACCCAATTCGAAGATAAGAAAGATTTGCGTGACGCAATGTTATTCTTACAAAAGTACGGTATTACCAATAATTTAGCGGTTAAGATATATAAGCAATATGGAAGTCGTATGTATGAAGTGATAAGAGAAAATCCGTATAAATTAGCGGATGATATCAGTGGGGTAGGTTTTCGGATTGCAGATGAGATTGCTTCCAAGGTTGGTATTGGAGGCGATGCAGAATTTCGTATTAAAGCTGGGGTATTATATGCATTGTTGCAAGCGTCCCAGTCAGGCAATGTTTATTTGCCGATGGATTTGCTGATTGCTAAAACGGCACAGATGTTAATAATTGAACCGGATAAGATTGAAAAACATATCATGGATATGATGATTGACAAGAGAGTCGTAATCAAGGAAATTGATGATAAGAAAGTAGTTTATAGTACGAACTATTACTATAGCGAGCTGAATGTAGCTCGCATGCTTCATGATTTGAATGAACAATATGATGTGGGTATTGATGAAATTATAGATAGAGTTAAGAAAATTGAGAATGCTGAGAAGATTGAATTAGATGAGATGCAAAGAGATGCCGTTGTGGAAGCAGTACGCAATGGCGTACTTGTTATAACTGGTGGACCAGGTACTGGTAAGACAACTACGATTAATACGATTATTAAGTTCTTTGAAGCAGAAGGTTTAGATTTTCTCTTAGCGGCACCTACAGGTCGCGCGGCTAAGAGAATGAGTGAAACCACAGGATATGAGGCGCAGACAATTCATCGATTATTAGAATTATCAGGAGCCCCAGATGATTCTAATACGAGGCTTAATTTTGAGAGGAATGAGGAGAATCCATTAGAAGCTGATGCCATTATTATCGATGAAATGTCTATGGTTGATATCAGCTTGATGAATGCACTTTTACGAGCCATTACTGTGGGAACAAGAGTGATCTTAGTGGGTGATGTAAATCAGTTACCTTCTGTAGGGCCAGGAAATGTTTTGAAAGATATTATTACTTCGAATGCTTTCCATGTTGTTAAATTAAACAAGATATTTAGACAGGCGAAAGAAAGTGATATTATTGTTAATGCCCATAAGATTAATAAAGGAGAGCCAATTACACTAGATAATAAGAGTAGAGATTTCTTTATGCTAAAGCGAGATGATGTTACTGTGATTATACAAGTCATGCTTACTCTGATTAAGTATAAGATGCCAAAATACGTAAATGCAAAACCATATGATATTCAGGTGCTTACACCAATGAGAAAAGGCGAACTTGGTGTGGACCGACTTAATCAGGTGTTGCAGATGTATCTTAATCCAGTTGAGACAGGTAAAAGAGAGAAAGAGATATCAGGTCGTATCTTCCGTGAGGGAGATAAGGTAATGCAGATTAAGAATAACTATCAGATTGAATGGGAGTGTAAGAGCCAATTTGGTTTGAGTTTTGAGAAAGGTACTGGCGTGTTTAATGGAGATACCGGAATCATTAAAGAAATCAACTTGTACTCAGAAATTATAACGGTAGTATTTGATGAGATACGATATGTGGAGTACTCTTTTCAACAAGCGGATGAGTTAGAGCTGGCGTATGCAATAACAATTCACAAATCGCAAGGAAGCGAATATCCAGCCGTGATCATTCCTGTATTGTCAGGACCTAAGATGCTTTTACACCGAAACTTATTATATACAGCAGTTACAAGAGCAAAGAGTTGCGTAACGTTGGTAGGTAGTAGTTCTGTAGTACAATCTATGATTGACAATGTAAGTGAACAAGAGAGATATACAAGCCTTGACACCAGATTGAAAGAAATCATGAAATAGTTAAAGAGTACAGGAAAACTCTAATAATTATTATGTTTATTATAGAAAACATTTACAAAACATGATTTTTAGTGGTGCATTATCAGGGAATATAATGTATAATGTCAATATACATTGTTAATTAAAGTAAAAAGGGAGACGAGGCTATTAGTATAATTGATTACGTATATCCGAACCGTTGTCCTGTGTGTGGAGATATTATTACACCTAGGCAACAAATTGTTTGTCCAGGGTGTGTTAATATATTTCAGGTAATTAAAAGTCCTAAGTGTTTGAAATGTGGGAAACCAATAGAACAGGAGGAACAAGAGTATTGTTTTGACTGTACAAAGTCTACATTTCATTACAATAGAGGTTTTGCACTGTGGATCTATGATGAAAAGGTTAAGAAGTCAATTGCGAACTTCAAATTCCATCATAGACGTGAATACAGTAAGTATTATATTCAAGAAATTTTACATTATTATAGGCAGGAGATTATAAAAGTATCGCCAGAGGTACTGGTTCCCGTGCCTTTACATAAGTCAAAATTAAAAGAGCGAGGATTTAATCAAGCATATCTGCTAGCAAGAGGAATAAGTAAAAGTGTAGGGATTCCGGTTGTTGAGAATTACCTATTACGTAGCCATAAAACGAAAGCTCAAAAGAGATTGAATGATAGAGAAAGAGCAAATAACTTACAGGGGGCGTTTACTGTGAATCCGGCTTACAGCTTTGCATCATATAGTAAAGTTATGTTGGTGGATGATATATATACAACTGGTAGCACGATAGATGCATGCGCAGAGGTATTATTGCAAACAGGTGTGACAGAAGTTGATTTTTTCAGCTTAACTATAGGAAAAGGTTTTTAGGAGGGATAGCATGGATGTAAGAAATTGCAAAGATTGTGGAAAACTATTTAATTATATTGGAGGAGCACCTTTGTGCCAAACTTGTTTAAAGAAACTAGATGATAAGTTTGTTCAGGTAAAAGAATATATTTATGACCATCCAGGAGCAGGAGTTCAAGAGGTTGCAGAGGAGAATGACGTTACGCCAGGACAGATTCGTAAATGGATTAGAGAGGAAAGACTTGCCTTTTCTGATGATTCTCCAATTGGACTTGCTTGTGAATCATGTGGAACAACAATTAAGACTGGTCGTTTCTGCAAAAAATGTAAGGACAAGATGGTAAATAACTTAGGAAATTTATATCAAGAAAAAGTTCAGGAACCACAAGTTAAGAAAGAATATAATTTAGCAAAGATGCGTTTTCTAGACAACTAAGAATTATTATAGGTAGGGGGGACTTGTAATGAATCAGTTAACGTTGGACGTGGGGGAATTGTTTTTCAACATATATAAAGAAGTGACAGCATATTTATCATGCGTCGAACTTAAAGATGTATTACCGTTTGAAGTAGAGGGGGATTGTATATCGGGAAGAGTTGAGACTAAGGCCGATGCACCATATGATTTAGTCTTGTTTTGCTGTATGTCGCAGGAATTAGCGAAACAAATCGTAAATGATATGAGTAAGGGAAATGTTAGTTCACAGGAAGATATTATAATTTATATAAAGGAATTTATTAATATTGCAAGCGGACGGGCTGTTTCAACAATTAATAATCATATAGGAAAATCAGCTAGATTTTGTATCCCAGAAGTTCAGGAAGGTAAATTAGATATTGGTGATATAGATAGATACGAGAGTTATGCTAGTGTTTTTTTTAGAAGTGAATATGGGGAAATGATCTTAAAGGTTGCATACACAATCGACTGTTGTTTGAAATTAGCAGATCGTGTATAACTTAGAGGAGGTAATATTATGAGTAAAACAATATTAATAATAGATGATTCTCCATTTATAAAAAGACAGATAACAGAGTTAACACAGAAACATGATTATACGGTAATGGGACATGCGGTAAATGGTGAAGAAGGAATTCGCATGTTCACAGAGATTAAACCAGATCTAACTATTTTAGATATAGTCATGCCTGGTATTGACGGTATGGAGACAGCTTCTGTGTTATTACAAGAAGAACCAGGTGCAAAGATACTTATGTTAAGTTCTATATGTGATGCAGATACAATTGATGAAGTTAAAAGTTTAGGATTAAAGTATCTAATCCCAAAACCAATAGAACCAGAGCTTTTACTGGCGACTATGGAAATGTTAATGAAAAATTAAAAAAAGAGACAATTTTCAATGACCATAAACTCATAGAAAATTGTCTCTTTTACATCTTATACTAGATGAATACCATCATCTTCAATAGTGATTTGTTTGTTCTTAAAGAGCCTTCCAATCGCTCTTTTGAAAGCATTCTTACTTAAATTAAACTTGTTTTTGATATCCTCAGGATCTGATTTATCGTTATATGGTAAGAAACCGTTACTTGATTTAAGTGCTTCGAAAACAACAGTAGCATCTTCGTCAAGTTGCAGATAAGACTTTTCTCTTATGCTTAGATTTAGCTTCCCATCTTCCCTTACGTTAATAACTCGGGCAGAAATCAAATCTCCTGGTTTATAATTTGTGAAAAGTTCATTTTTAGGTATAAGTGCAGAGTATTTGTTATCTACGGCAACGAATGTACCAAAGTCTCTACTTAGTTCGTAAACAATACCTTCAACTTTATCGTCTTTTTGGTATGGAGAATCTGATTGTAGATATTCATATACTTTCATAGTGGCGCATAAACGATTGCTTTTGTCAATATAAAGACTTACAAGAATTTGATCTCCAACTTTAACTTGTGAAGTCTGTTCTTTGAAAGGTAAAAGAAGATCTTTTGAAAGCCCCCAATCAAGAAAAGCACCGATTGATGCAACTTCTTTAACTGTAAGAACACTTAATTTACCGATTGTTAATGGTGGGATTGTGGTAGTTGCAATCATACGGTCTTCAGAATCTTTATATAGGAAGACTTCGATAGTATCGTTTTCCTTAGCCCCTTCAGGAAGCTGCTTTTTTGGTAGTAAAACTTCGCCATTCTTAACACTTGCTCCGTTAGCGTTGCTATCTACATCTACTAGATAAGCACCGAACTCAACAAAGCGGTTTATTTTTAATGTTTGTATTTCTCCTAAATGCATATAGTAATCCTTTCTATAATAAGTTATTATGCTATAAATTGTATTATCGCATATGGTTTTCCATTTGGCATACAGAGTGTAACAATACATTCCTTATCTGATATCGTGTACTTAGGAATAATCGTATCACCAAGAAGAGCTGATGTACGGTAATCTGCACGCAGTTCATGCGTAATAAAATCTTCCGGAAGCAATTCTTCTGCTATCTTAATATATTGTCCATTATTTACATGATTATTAGTATCGAGGAATGAACTGGCAACAATAATTGGTTGTCCTTCTTGTAATTCACTAGGTATTTTAATCTTTCTAGGTGCGTAGTCCATATCAATGCGATCTTTTAATGGATATGCTGACGTGATTTTCTCGTCCAGTTTAACGGGATGTCCTGTATCCAGATCTACTAGAATCCAAATTGAGTTTGCATAAGCACAAATCTCATTAGACTCATCTGTTAAAGTGAAATTACGGTAACCAAACATACTGTCAAAATCATAGGCCCATGTAGATGTGGTTATAGACTCTCCGAAAATGGGATTACGGTTTACGATGATTTGCCAAGAGCTTAACATCCATGCACGTTTTACTTCATTCATGTAATCAATACCTACATGAAGATCTTCAGATTGAAAGGTAGTACAATCTTGAAAATAATTTATTATGCCAGCTAGATCTAACTGTCTGTTTATATCTACTTCGCTATAGCGAACTCTATTTGTAAAACTATACATTACTAATCATACCTTTCTGCTCGTTAACTTATGACTCCTGCGGAGTATCAGTCTTTCACTGCGTGAAACCCCTGAAAGTAGCTTCGCTACTTTCAAACAATGTTAAAAAAATAAAATAGACTCGAGAAATTACGATGTAATTTCCCTCGTTAACTTATGACTCCTGCGGAGTATCGGTCTTTCACTGCGTGAAATCCCTGAAAGTAGCTTCGCTACTTTCAAAAAATGTTAAAAAGATAAAATAGACTCGAGAAATTACGATGTAATTTCCCTCGTTAACTTATGACTCCTGCGGAGTACCGGTCTTTCACTGCGTGAAACCCCTGAAAGTAGCTTCGCTACTTTCCATAAGTTACATTATAACATTGTTTTGGGGTTTTAGATAGAAGGAATTTATCGCCCATTATTTGTGAAGTATTGTAAGCTTGCTTGCGACATGCATGGAGTTAAGATTGAAACAATTTTATTTTAGTACTGTAAAATTATAAATTATGGTATATAATAAGTAGATAGAATGAAGGATTTATATAGGAGGACTTAGAATGAAGACAATTATTAGTACAGATAAAGCGCCACAAGCAATTGGACCTTACTCGCAAGCGGTTGAAGTTAATGGAATGATTTATACATCTGGTATGATTCCTATTAATCCAGCTGATGGCACATTAGTTACAGGAGCGGTAGAAGAACAAGCAGAACAAGCTCTTAAGAATCTAAAAGCTCTTATTGAAGAATCTGGTTCAAGCATGGATAAAGTAATTAAAACTACAGTATTCATTAAAGATATGAATGATTTTGCTAAGATTAATGAAGTGTATGCGAGATATTTTACGGATAACTATCCATCGCGTTCATGTGTTGAAGTTGCTAGATTACCAAAAGACGTACTTATAGAAATAGAAGCCATTGCCATTAAACAATAGAAAACACGCTATGTGGACTTTTTATTAGTATGAATAGATACAAGTGATAGTATAATTTGTGAAAGGAGCAGGAGTACAAGTTGAAGATTACGAATATATCAGATATGGAAGCATTCTTTAAGATGATTGATTCCTGTAAAGGAAAAGTAGAATTAGTTTCAGAGGAAGGAGATCGCCTTAATCTGAAATCTAAATTGTCCCAATATGTATCTTTAGCACGTGTATTTTCAGAGGGAGTAATTGATCAATTAGATATAATTGCTTATGAACCTGAGGATATTGAACGTATTGAGGAATATGTATCAAACAATCAATAATAGAGATATATAAATGGGGGCTTTCGTAGAAAGTCCCCATTTATATAATATATGCAATGTTACTATTATGAGTTAATTATCATAGTGCAAACTACTAGTAGATTTGTTATAATACAAATAACTGAAAGGAGGAGTTGTGTTGGACTCGATAGACTATTATAATCGGTTCGCTTCGGAGTATTATGAAAAGACAGTGAACGTGACTATGCAAGAGCAATTAAAACAATTTATGGAATTACTACCGATTGGAGGGGCGGTTTTAGACCTTGGTTGTGGGTCTGGGAGAGATAGTTTGTTCTTAGTGGAAGAAGGATTTGATGTTACTTCTTTAGATGGTGCAAAGAAGATGTGTGAATTGGCACAGATCCATGTTGGCCAGGAAGTTTTGAACTTAACTTATGATCAACTAGATTTTAATGAGGTGTTTGATGGTATATGGGCTTGTGCTTCATTGGTTCATGAAGATCCAGATAAATTATCGGTAACATTACAAAGAGTGCTTGATTGCTTAAAATCAGAAGGCGTTATGTATATGTCTTTTCGCTATGGTGACTTTATAGGTTTTAATAGTGATATTAATTTTTACGCATACACGGAGGATACTTTCCATAGTGTATTAGAACAATGTAGAGAAAAACAGAATATAGAGATTATTGATGTATTCATAACGAAGGACAGTAGACAAGAGTTCCTAGATAATGAATGGATTAATATATATATTAGAAAATTATAGGAGCGAAACTTTATGAACAATAAAAAGACGGTAGGGATTGTTTTTTTATGTACCGTACTAGTTAGTATAGCATCCGCTTTCATTATAGAAGGATTACGCCTGGTTATTGATAATTCTTTTCTCTTGATGTTAGTGAATCAGATGTTGCTGTTACTTCCATCGGTGGTATACATAGTAACATCTCGAATGAATCTAAAAAGAGCGATCCGATTAAAGAAAGTTAGTCCGGCAAATTTAGTTCTATGTATCATTTTTGCATTCTTAATAATGCCAATAATGAATTTAATTAATGCAATTTCTTTATTGTTTTCACAGAATATGATTCAAGATACCATTACAAGTATCGTAAGTGATAACCCATTGTTTCTAAGTGTGTTTGTAATTGCATTTATACCATGCGTGTTTGAAGAGACAATATTCAGAGGCGTATTCTATAATGAGTATCGTAAATCAAACATACAATTGGCAATATTCTTAAGTGCATTTTTGTTTGGTATTATGCATCAAAACTTCAACCAATTTTCTTATGCTTTTGCCATGGGTATCGTATTCGCGCTATTAATTGAAGCTACAGACTCCATTGTATCTACAATGGTTGTACACTTTATTATCAATGGGAATTCGGTAATTATGACATATTTGGCACCAAAGATTACTAAGTTATTGCAAGATGTAAGTGGTAATCCGGAAGGTTATGTAGACATTGCTGATATGGATACAAGAGAAGCGATATTGTCTGGTATGGGGTCTTATATTGTGTCAGCGATTATTGCTTCTATATTAGCTTATGTGGTATATAAAACAATTGCACAAAACACTGGTAGGTGGCAGCATGTGAAGGGAATCTTCTCGAAAAAAGCAGGAACACTTATAAAAGAATCAGATGGACCAGAGGAATTAGGGGAATTAGAGGCTATTGCACAGAAAGATAGCGGTATGTTCTCGATTCCGTTAATCGCTGGTATTATAATATGTTTAGGACTAATGTTTGCAAATGAACTATTAGTCTAGTGTAGTATAGATGGTGAATTAGATTTTAGTAATTGGGGATAGATATAAGTAAGAATTTAGAATAATTGAAGAGAGAAAGGAAAAATATTATGATATACGATGTTATTATTATTGGATCAGGCCCTGCTGGTTTAGCAGCAGGTATTTACGCGCAAAGAGCAGAATTAAATACCCTTATTATTGAGAAGAATCCAATGAGTGGAGGACAAATTATCAACACGTATGAAGTTGACAATTATCCAGGTTTACCTGGAATCAGTGGATTCGAATTAGCTGAGAAGTTCAGAACTCATTGCGATGGCCTTGGTGCACAGTTTGTAACTGGTGATGTTACGAAGTTTGAAGTAGTTGATGGTGTAAAGAAGATTACTCTTGATAATAATGAAGAGTATGAAGCTAAATCAGTAATTATTGCTACGGGTGCAGCTTATCGTAAACTTGGCGTTGATGGTGAGTTACAGTTATCAGGAATGGGAGTTTCTTATTGTGCAACTTGCGATGGTGCTTTTTTTAGGAATAAGACGACTGTTGTAGTAGGTGGTGGAGATGTAGCTGTAGAAGATGCAATCTTTTTGGCTCGTCTTTGTAAGAAAGTTTATGTGGTTCATAGAAGACACGAATTCCGTGCAGCAAAGACCTTATGCAATCGACTTATGTCGATGGAGAATGTTGAAATAATTTGGGATAGTGTTGTAGACAAGATTGAAGGTAATGATCTTGTTGAAGCTGTTCAAATTACAAATCGTGAAACAAAAGAACAGAGAAGAATAGAGACGAATGGCGTGTTTATTGCAGTAGGAAATCTTCCAAACAGTGATGTATATAAGGGTGTGGTTGCAATGGATGAAGCAGGCTATATTGTTGCTAATGAAGATTGCGAAACAAATGTACCTGGTATTTATGCAGCGGGCGATATTCGTACAAAGCCTTTAAAACAAATTATTACAGCAGCAGCAGATGGTGCTAATGCGATTACAGCTGTAGAAAAATATTTAAATGAACTTGCTTAATATATAAAAGGAAAAGATACTGCCGGAAATATATTAAATCAGGAATTTATTGATCAACTTGATAATTTCTGATTTGCAATTGTATATAATTTGTTAATTCAGTATAATAAAAAAATGACACAGTATTGACAAAAATGATAAATTTTGTTATAATTAGCAAGTGTTTAATTAACAAATTCGTAACAATTACAATAGATATTTAATATATGGAGGTATTCGAATGAAAAGAGCGGTTTTAAAACGGACTTCAATTTGTCTAGCAGCAACTGTAGTATTATGTACTAGTTCTATCGTGAATACAAAGGCGGTATCCTTTACAGGTGAGATAGGTGTAGCTGGTATTGAACTCTCACTTGGTGATAACAGTAGTGCTCGTAATGTAGTAAGAGATAGTGAGGTTGTTGGTGTTCTTTCAGCTAGAATGGTTGGAGAAGAAGCTGCAATTACAGATAATGATGAAAAAACAACTGAGGATGTAGAAAGTGATTTAACGGACGACGTAAAGAACGATGATTCCGAAGCAGAAGATGTTAAGGAAGAGGAAGTTGAAGAACCAGTTTCTGAATACGCTAATGTTGGTATCTCAGTTGCTCCTACATATGTTAATGTAAGAAAAAAAGCGAATACCGATTCTGAGATAATGGGTAAATTATATAAAGGTTCTGCAGCAACCATCCTTGAAACAAAAGGTGAATGGGTTAAAATTAAATCTGGTGATGTAGAAGGATACATCAATGCGGAATATTTAGCAATTGGATTTGATGCAGAAGAGTTAGTAGAAAAATATGGTACTAAAATTGCAACAGTTAATACAACTACATTGAAAGTTAGAGAAAAGAAAAGTACTGACGCTAGAGTATTAACTATGATTCCACTTGGAGAATCCTATGTTGTGCTTAAAGAGTATGATGAATGGGTTAAAGTTTCTATTGATGGTGGCTCTGATGAGGACGAAGATAATGGTGTAGTTGGTTATGTTTCAAAAGACTTTGTTGATATTACGGTTGAATTTGAAACTGCTATTTCAATAAAAGAAGAAGAAGCTAAGAAAAAAGCGGAAGAAGAGGCTCGTAAAGCAGAAGAAGAACAAGCAGCTAGGTTACAAAGAGAACAAGAAGAGCAAAAGCAACAACAAAACAATTCATCATCAAGCAATTCAAGTTCATCAAGTAGCTCAAATTCATCATCAAGCAATTCGGGTTCAAGTAACTCAAGTTCAAGCAATTCAAGCTCAAACAATTCAAGTAGTTCAAACAGTTCAAGTTCATCAAATAGCTCTTCTAATACAGAAGCGCCTAAGGGATCAGGAACTGGTAATGATATCGCAGCATATGCACAAAAATTTATTGGTAACCCTTATGTATATGGTGGTACAAGCTTAACAAATGGTGCTGACTGTTCAGGTTTTGTACTGTCGGTTTATAAGAGTTTTGGTTATAGTTTACCAAGAACATCTTCATCACAGTCTACAGCAGGTGTCAGAGTAGATATGGGATCTTTACAACCTGGAGACTTAGTATTCTATACGGGTGGATCAGGAAGAATTAATCATGTTGCTATCTATATCGGTGGTGGAAGAGTAGTACATGCTAGTAATCCAAGAACAGGTATTAAGACTTCTTCTGTAAACTACAGAACACCTTATACGGCCAGAAGAATTGTGCGCTAATAAGAATATAATTGAATAGAAACGTATAATAAAAACGGATTTGCATATTTTAAATATGTGCATCCGTTTTTTTATTACTGTATAATTACAATTGTCATAAAAGGTATGATATGGTAGGAAAGTTGTCTAAAAAATAAGGCAAGATATGTGACAATAATATAAATAGATATTTAATTTAAATTTACAAAATAGTAAATGATTTATGAGTACTAGCAATATGCACAATGCCATTGCTAAAATTAGTAAAAAATGTAAAAAATGTTTTTTCAGGATGTGGATTATGGATAAAGTTATCCACATTGTACAAGCCATATTTTATGGGCATTTTGAGTTATGCACGGAGTTATCCACATTATCCACAGTGTATGAGGTGGAATTTGTATATGGATAACTGTGTCAATATAGAATGTGTGTTTTGTTTTTTTTGATAAAAAACACATTTAGAGTAATTTTTCCGTTATTTTTCTTGACATTAGTATTGTCAAATAATATTAAGAATGTGTTTTTAAATCAGAGAATATTGGGTTAATTATTAACTATTAATCTATTAAATCAGACAATTACAAATATATTAGAAATATGTTTGTTAAAATACTATAAAATTACTTGATAAATTTTATATTTATGGTATAATACATGTATAAGAAATACATAGTAATAATAGTAATTATTAATGTATGACAAGCTATACAATATGAAAAGACTTTATGATAAGTATGATATTAATAGGCGAGAGCTAGTTAATATATAAGGGAAAGGCAGAAGCGGTAGCAGATGTCGTTTTCTAATTGAAAGCAAAAGGAGTTGGACATTATGCGTTATATTATAAGTGGTAAAAACATTGACGTAACAGAAGGACTTAAAACAGCAGTTTACGAAAAGATCGGTAAACTAGAAAGGTATTTCACTCCTGAAACAGAAATCCATGTAACTCTAAGTGTTGAGAAAGAGAGACAAAAAATAGAAGTAACAATTCCAATGAAAGGAAATATTGTTAGAGCTGAGCAAGTTAGCACAGATATGTATGTATCAATTGACTTAGTTGAAGAAGTTATTGAACGTCAATTGAGAAAATATAAGAATAAATTAATTCAACAAAAACAATCATCAATCAATTTTAATCAAGCATTTGTCGATGATGTTGGAGATGATTATGAAGATGAAGCAGTTAATATTATTCGTACGAAGAGATTTGCAATTAAACCAATGGATGCAGAAGAAGCATGTATCCAGATGGATTTATTAGGACATAACTTCTTTGTATTCAAAAATGCAGATACTGATGAAGTTAATGTTGTTTACAAACGTAAAGGTAATACATTTGGTTTAATTGAACCAGAATTCTAGGGATAACTATAATAATATATAGGTCAAGGGAGAAGGTACTTATTGAAGTTCTTCTCCCTTGACTTTTTCCGTGATTATTTGTTGTAAAGTGGAAAAATGATTAAGTTTGTGTATATATAATGTAAAAGAATGGAGGTTGTTTAAAAAAATTAGTTGAATAGTATAGGGACTAATGTTACAATAGAAAATAGTTTGAACATCACCAATATTATAGGAGTGAAAAGAAATGGGATTAATAAATAGAGTATTTGGGACACATAGTGAACGTGAATTAAAAAGAATAAATCCAATTGTAGATAAAATCGAAGCATTAGAACCGGAATATGTAAAACTTACAGATGATGAATTAAGAAATAAAACGAAAGAATTTAAAGCTCGTTTAGAAAAAGGTGAAACACTTGATGATATATTAGTTGAAGCATATGCAACAGTGCGTGAGGCTTCGAAAAGAGTTCTAGGATTAAGACATTATCGTGTTCAGTTAATCGGTGGTGTAATTCTTCATCAAGGAAGAATTACAGAAATGAAAACTGGTGAAGGTAAAACATTAGTGTCTACATTACCAGCTTACTTGAACGCCTTAGAAGGACAAGGTGTCCACATAGTAACGGTAAATGATTACTTAGCACATCGTGATGCCGAGGAGATGGGAAAAGTTCACCAATTCTTAGGTTTGACAGTTGGTGTTGTACTTAATAGTATGACTAACGACGAGAGACGTGAAGCTTACGCATGTGATATCACATATGCAACGAACAACGAACTAGGATTTGATTACTTAAGAGATAACATGGTTATCTACAAGGAACAACTAGTTATGCGTGGATTACACTATGCAATCATCGATGAGGTTGACTCCGTATTAATCGATGAAGCTAGAACACCATTAATTATATCTGGTCAAAGTGGTAAGTCTACTAAGTTATATGAAGCATGTGATGTATTAGCTAGACAATTAGAGCGCGGTAAAGAAAGTGCTGAATTAACTAAGATGGCAGCTATCATGAAAGAAGAGATCGAAGAAGAAGGCGACTTCATTGTTAATGAAAAGGACAAGAATGTAAGTTTAACAGAAGAAGGCGTTCATAAAGTAGAAAAATTCTTCAATATTGAAAACTTTTCAGACCCAGAAAATCTTGAGATTCAACACAATATTATTCTTGCATTACGTGCACATAACTTAATGTTCAAAGATAAAGATTATGTTGTTAAGGATGATCAAGTATTAATCGTAGATGAATTTACTGGACGTATTATGCCGGGACGTCGTTATTCAGATGGTTTACATCAGGCAATTGAAGCAAAAGAAAAAGTTAAGGTAAAGAGAGAGAGTAAAACTCTAGCAACAATTACATTCCAGAACTTCTTTAACAAATACCAAAAGAAATCAGGTATGACTGGTACAGCCCTAACAGAAGAAAGAGAATTTAGAGATATCTATGGCATGGACGTAATTGTAGTTCCTACCAATGTTCCAATTGCCAGAATTGATAGACAAGATGCTGTATATAAAACAAAACGTGAGAAGTTACATGCAGTAATTGATGATATTATTGAAAGTCATAAGAAGGGGCAGCCAGTACTTGTTGGTACTATAACAATTGAGGCTTCTGAAGAAATTAGTGAACTTCTTAAAAAGAAAGGTATTCCACACAAAGTGTTGAATGCGAAGTTTCATGAATTGGAAGCAGAAATCGTTGCAGATGCAGGTCAACCAGGAGTAGTAACAATCGCTACAAACATGGCTGGTCGTGGTACGGATATCAAACTTGGTGAAGGTGTAACTGCTGTAGGTGGTCTTAAGATTATTGGTACAGAAAGACATGAATCTAGACGTATTGATAACCAGTTAAGAGGTCGTGCAGGCCGTCAAGGTGACCCAGGTGAATCAAGATTCTTCATCTCTCTTGAAGATGATCTTATGCGTTTATTCGGTTCTGAGAAGTTAATGAGTATGTTCAATTCATTAGGACTTCCTGATGGCGAACAAATTGAACATAAGATGTTATCGAATGCAATTGAGAAGGCGCAGACTAAGATTGAAAACAATAACTTTGGAATCAGAAAGAATCTTCTTGAATACGATCAAGTTAATAATGACCAAAGAGAAATTATCTACACAGAGCGTAGAAAAGTTCTTGATGGCGAGAGTATGAGAGATGCTATCTATAAGATGATAACTGACATTGTTGAGAAGTTTGTTAACCGTTGCATTAGTGATGATCAATTACCAGAGGATTGGGATTTGACAAGTTTAAACGAGTTATTATTACCAGTAATCCCGATAGAAGAAGTTGAATTATCAAAAGAACAATTAGAAACAATGAAGAAAGACGCGTTAATTCAAGAGTTAAAAGAAAAAGCTGTTAAATTATATGAGGCAAAAGAGGCAGAGTTCCCTGAGATTGAACAGTTAAGGGAAATTGAACGTGTTATCTTGTTAAAAGTTATTGATAGAAAATGGATGGATCACATCGATGATATGGATCAATTACGTCAGGGTATTGGTTTACAAGCATACGGTCAAAGAGATCCACTTGTTGAATTCAAATTCATGGGATTTGAAATGTTTGATGAAATGATTGAAGCGATTTCTGAAGATACCATCCGTGCATTAATGCATGTAAGAATCGAGCAGAACGTAGAAAGAGAAGAAGTAGCGAAAGTTACGGGAACAAACAAAGATGATTCTGCAAAAGGACCAGTTAAACGTACTGGTAAGAAAGTTCAACCAAACGATCCATGCCCATGTGGTAGTGGTAAGAAATACAAGCAATGTTGTGGTAAGAATTATTAAGTAAACAGTTGATATAATAGAAAGGGACGGAGATTAAATACGTCCCTTTTACCTTATCTAAGATTAGTAGTCAAGTGTTTATAATTTATTAAAATGAAAGAGGTGAAAACAGTGGTAGAATTAGATCAATACAAATATACGTTAGGTACGTATGAGAAGCCACTAAAAGAAGTGGGGGATTCACTTTGACTTAGCAAATAAGAAGCTAAGAGTCCAAGAGATTGAAGAAATCATGGAGAAGCCATCCTTCTGGGAAGATGCGAAAGCATCTCAAGATTATATGAAGGAAATTAAGGAACTAAAAGCAACGATTGAAAAGTTTGATGAGTTAGTACAAGCATATGAAGATGCCCAGACCCTCATAGAAATGGGATATGAGGAAAATGATCCTGATTTAGTAGCGGAAGTAGAAGAGGCGATGAATGAATTTATTAGAGAATTCGAAAGCTTACGTGTTGCAACATTGCTATCAGAGGAGTATGATAAAGATAACGCAATTATTACTTTACATGCAGGTGCGGGTGGCACAGAGAGCTGCGATTGGGCTAATATGCTATTCAGAATGTATCAGCGCTGGGCAGATAAGAAAGGTTTTACAACAGAAGTCCTTGATTATCTAGATGGTGAAGAAGCTGGTGTGAAATCTGTTACGTTACAGGTGAATGGTGAGAATGCATATGGGTATCTTAAGTCGGAGAGAGGGGTGCATCGACTTGTGCGAATATCTCCATTTAATGCAGCTGGAAAGCGCCAGACATCTTTTGTGTCCTGTGATGTAATGCCAGATATAGAAGATGATATTGATATTGAAATTAAGGATGATGATATTAGAATCGACACATATCGAGCAAGTGGTGCTGGAGGACAGCATATCAACAAAACATCCTCAGCGATACGAATTACACATATGCCATCAGGTATTGTAGTACAATGTCAGAATGAACGATCACAATTTCAAAACAAAGATAAGGCTATGCAGATGTTAAAGGCAAAGTTATATCTACTTAAGCAACAAGAGAATTTGGAGAAAGAATCTGGTATCCGAGGAGAACAAAAGGAAATTGGATGGGGAAGTCAGATTCGTTCTTACGTAATGCAACCGTATACAATGGTAAAGGATCATAGGACAAATGAAGAAGTAGGTAATGCGATTAGTGTTCTCGATGGAAATATTGATCCTTTTATTAATGCATACTTGAAGTGGGTAAGTATGGGCAAAAATAAGGAGGAGTAAGTATGGATAACACGAAGCAAGTCATATTTAAATTAGGAAATGAAGAGTTTGGTTTGGGTATATTGTATGTTAAGGCGATTGAAAAGTACATGGATATTGTGCCGATTCCGAATGCGCCAAGTTATATTGAAGGCATTATTAATCTTAGAGGGGATGTTATTCCTGTATATAGCTTGAGAAGTAAATTTGGCCTTCCTAAAAAGTCTGTTGATGAGAATACGAAATTAATTGTTACAAAATCGAAAGATATTATGATGGCGTTTGAAGTTGATTCTGTTAATGAGATTGTTGAAATCCCAGGAAGTAATATTCATGAAGCACCAACTATTATTCGAGCAGAGAGTACAGCCTATATTAATTATGTTGCAGATGTGGATAAACGATTAGTTGTATTATTAAATTTGGACGGTATATTGAGTGAGGCGGAAAAGGGAGCTCTTGAAAAAGTTGCTTCAGAAGCCCAAGAGTAGCTAATAAAAATACATGCTTAAGTCATAAGACGACAATTGGCATGTAGTATATAATATGAAAAGATAGGAATTTGATGTGTATTTTTGATTTATTACGAGAATATATGTCAGAAACTTGTCTTTTTTTATGCATTTTGGAGAATATTTATAAAAAGGTTGCATTCACAAAAGAAGTGTGTTAATATCTTTCTAGGAAAAACAAGTGTGTTTCCTGTACAAACACCAAAGTGGGTGAATAGGAGCGGTTATGAATAATAAGTTAGAAGAGGACAAATACTTCATTGTAAAGAAAAAAGCAGTTCCTGAAGTGCTTCTTAAAGTAGTTGAAGCAAAACATTTGCTGGATTCAGAAAAGGTTATTACTGTTCAGGAAGCAACTGATACAGTTGGTATAAGTCGAAGTTCGTTTTATAAATATAAAGACGATATCTTTCCGTTTCATGATAATTCTAGAGGTAAGACAATTACATTTATGTTGCAAATGGATGATGAACCTGGATTGTTGTCTAGGGTTCTCAATCTTGTGGCGCAAAATGGAGCAAATATATTAACAATACATCAAAGTATACCAGTTAATGGAATCGCTATGGTTACTATCAGTGTAGAAGTTCTTCCGTCAAGTGTAAGTTTGTCTGCGTTAATAGATGCGGTTGAAGGATTAGATGGAATTCATTATTTAAAAATATTAGCTAGGGAGTAGTGTGAAAAATGAATCTTTCACACTCAAATATGTGCCTGCATCCCAAAGTTTGCAGGCTATGGAAAGGCATGGTTATTAATATGTTAAATATCGGTGTATTAGGTTATGGTACGGTTGGTTCGGGTGTCGTAGAAGTATTGAATACCAACCAAGAAAGTATCAATAAAAAAGCTGGAAATGAAATTAATATCAAATATGTTTTAGACTTAAGGGATTTCCCAGGGGATCCAATCCAAGAAAAAATCGTACATGATTATGATGTTATTCTTAATGATCCAGATGTACAGATTATCGTAGAAGTGATGGGTGGTGTTGAACCAGCTTATACATTTGTTAAGAAAGCGTTACAAGCAGGAAAGAGCGTATGTACTTCTAATAAAGAATTAGTTGCAAAACACGGTGCAGAGCTATTAGAGATTGCTAAGAGCAAACACATTAACTTCTTGTTTGAGGCAAGTGTTGGTGGAGGAATTCCAATTATTCGCCCATTGAATCAATCTTTAACTGCGGATGAAATTGAAGAGATCACAGGAATACTTAACGGAACGACTAACTATATCTTAACTAAGATGAGTAAAGAAGGTCTTGCCTTTGATGAAGTGTTAAAAGACGCTCAAGACAAAGGGTATGCAGAACGTAATCCGGAAGCCGACGTTGAAGGTTATGATGCATGTAGAAAGATTGCAATTCTATCTTCATTAGCATTTGGTATGCAAGTAGATTATGAAGACATCTATACAGAAGGAATCACAAAGATTACAGATGTAGATATGAAGTATGCAAAAGCATTGAATGCAAGTATTAAGCTTTTTGGAACAAGCAAGAAAGTGAATGATGAAGTATTCGCTATGGTTTCACCAATGATGATTAGTGAAGAACATCCGTTAGCGGGTGTTAACGATGTATTCAACGGAATCTTCGTTAGCGGTAATGTACTTGGTGATGTTATGTTCTACGGTAGAGGAGCTGGTAAATTACCTACAGCAAGTGCGGTAGTTGCTGACGTTGTGGATGCAGCAAAACATCTTGGAACGAATATAATGACTATATGGAGTAGTAAGAAGTTAGAATTATCTGATATCAAGAAAGCAAAACAAAAATTCTTCGTTCGTTTATCAGGAGATAAGAATAAGAACATTGCTAAAGTAAATGAACTTTTTGGTGCAGTTACTGATGTGGAAGAAGTTGTTGCTGGTGAATATGCTTTCATTACAGGGAAAATTGCAGAAGGCGAATTTGCTCAGAAGCAAACAGAGTTAACGAATATGATTAACAGAATTCGTGTTGGATTCTAGTAAATGGTACAATCATTATGTAGTCAGAATCTCCGAGAGTACCAGTTAACAAACGCTAGGGCAGTTCATACATCTAAGTCTGTTGACAGGTACTCTTGAAGATTAGTTCTGGTTAATAATCAGTGAATAATAGATTACAGTAGCAGCCTGATTAGATACATATAGCAGGTAGCTCTGCCGTTAATGAAAGGGAGAAAAAGCATGAAGTATATTGTTGTATTAGGAGATGGGATGGCGGATGAACCTCTAGAAGAGTTGGGAATGAAAACGCCACTTGAATATGCCAAAACACCTATGATGGATGTCCTAGCTTTGAAATCGGAGGTTGGTCTAGCGCAAACAATACCAGAAGGTATGAAACCAGGAAGTGATACAGCGAACCTTGCTGTATTAGGATACTATCCTAAGAAGTACTATACAGGACGTTCTCCTTTAGAAGCATTAAGTATTGGTGTGGATATGGAACCAACGGATATTGCTTTGCGTTGTAATATCGTAACTGTATCAGAAGATGATCTTCCATACGAGGAGAAAACTATTATTGACCATAGTTCCAGTGAGATATCTACAGAAGATGCTGCTATTTTACTAGAGGCAATCCGTAACGAACTTGAAACTGACGTATATAAATATTATGTAGGAACAAGTTATAGACATTTAACCATATGGGATAAAGGAGAAGTTGTAGAGTTAACTCCTCCACATGATATACTCGGTAAAGTGATTGGCGAGTATTTGCCGGAAGATGCCAAACTAAGAGATATGATGAAGAAAAGCTATGACATATTGAATAACCACCCATTGAATGTAGAGAGAGCCAAGAAAGGTTTGAATAAAGCTAATTCAATTTGGTTCTGGGGAGCAGGTACTAGACCGAAATTAGACTCCTTTGAAGAAAAGACAGGTAAAAAAGGTGCGATGATCTCAGCGGTAGATTTACTTAAGGGTATTGCTGTTGGAGCAAGCATGATGAATATAGAAGTAGAAGGCGCAGATGGCACATTACATACAAATTATGAAGGTAAAGCACATGCTGCTGTTAAAGCATTAATGGAAGATGGATGTGATTTTGTCTACATCCATGTAGAAGCGCCAGATGAGATGGGCCATCAGGGAAGTATTCCTAACAAAATAACGGCAATAGAATTACTAGATCAAAGAGTAATAAAGGTTGTAAAAGAAGAGATGGATGCAACTGAAGAGCCATATAGAATGTTGATTATGCCTGATCATCCGACACCGATTTGGTGCAGAACGCATACAAGTGATCCAGTTCCTTATCTTCTATATGATAGTACAATTGATAAGAAAGCTTCATGGGGGTATAATGAAAGAGAAGCAAAAGACAGTGGGAATTATGTAGCAGAAGGTTATAAAATGGTTAATAAATTACTGTCAGCAGAAAAGGAATAAGTTATTGTTTTATGACCATAGTGTGTTTTTGCGTAAGTATTTAGTTGCGCGTTCTAAATATATGTATATAGTATAGGAGGCAGTTATGCTAATAGTAAAAAAATTTGGCGGAACATCGGTAGCAAACAAGGAAAGAATCTTAAATGTTGCTAAAAGATGTATTGAAGACTATCAAAAAGGCAATCAAGTAGTTGTTGTATTATCTGCAATGGGTAAACAAACTGACGTACTTCTAGATATGGCTAAGGACATTAATCCAAAAGCTTCTAAGAGAGAGTTAGATATGTTGTTAACAACTGGCGAGCAAACTTCTGTTGCACTTATGGCTATGGCAATGGATTCGTTAGGAGTTTCGGCTATTTCGTTAAATGCGTTCCAAGTAGCTATGCACACTACATCAGTATATGGAAATTCAAGATTAAAACGTATTGATACTGAAAGAATTAAACATGAACTTGAAGATAAGAAAATTGTTATCGTTACAGGTTTCCAAGGTGTAAATCAATATGATGATTATACAACGCTTGGAAGAGGGGGATCCGATACAACAGCAGTTGCCCTTGCTGCAGCTTTGCATGCAGATGCATGTGAAATCTACACGGATGTTGATGGTGTATATACTGCTGATCCAAGAATGGTAAAGAATGCAAAGAAACTTGATGAGATTACTTATGATGAGATGTTAGACTTAGCTACATTAGGAGCTGGAGTTTTACACAACAGATCTGTTGAGATGGCTAAGAAATATGGAGTATCACTAGTAGTGCGTTCAAGTTTAAATACATCAGAAGGAACCGTTGTCAAGGAGGAAGTTAAAATGGAAAAAATGTTAGTAAGTGGAGTAGCAGCAGATAGAAACGTAGCACGTATTTCGGTAGTAGGATTACAAGATACACCAGGGGTAGCATTCAAATTATTCAATCATTTAGCAAACCATAACATTAATGTTGATATCATTCTTCAATCAATCGGACGTGAAGGAACAAAAGATATTAGCTTTACAGTAACAGAAGATGCAGTAGATGAAGCAGTTGCTATCATTAAGAGACACAGCGAAGGAAGTTTAAAATGTCAATCAGTAGACGTTGAAAGAAATGTTGCTAAAGTATCTATTGTTGGTGCTGGTATGATGTCAAATCCAGGCGTAGCTGCTAAGATGTTCGAAGCATTATATGGTGTACAAGTAAACATTAAGATGATTGCAACATCAGAAATTCGCGTTACTGTATTAATTGATGACAAGTCAGTAGAAGTTGCAACTAACGCAGTTCATGAACGATTCGCACTAGGTTTATAATAAAGGTATTTTTAACAGAATGTATTTATGTAGCTGAAAACCTTATGCCTAATTAAGAGTAAGTTTATTTTTAGCAACTAAGCACATTCACACGCCCACGACAAAACAACCTTTCAGCGATGTATGCTTAAGACGGACATAAACGTTCGCCTCTGACGTACATCTTATGGAAGGTTGTTTTTTTAACGTCGCATATCATTGTACTCAGTTGCTAAAAATATGTAAGTGAATCTATAAGTTATTTTGCAAAAGCATATCATATCGATAGATAACGAAAAGAGCAAATAATATCAGTTGAAGATTTGATAGAATTAACTTATATATATTTTTAATAATTATTTAATTGTATTTCTGTTAATTTAGCATTATCATTTCTAGTAACTTAGTGTAACTTATCAACAGAGCTTTAAGCCTTGTAGCACTGTATTGAGATTTGCGATTAATTAGAATATTAGAAAGTGAGGAATTAGTATGAATTGGTTAAGAAGAGTTATGATTGGTAGGTATGGTGTGGATCAATTGTCTATTGCACTTCTTGTGATTTCGGTTATACTAACAATAGTGGGAATTTTTCCGAAGACGCACGTGCTTTCGACGTTGGCATTGATACCGTTGTTACTTTGCTATTTCAGAACATTTTCAAAAAATACAAAAAAAAGATATGAAGAGAACCAAAAGTTCTTATCTTTTTGGAATCCAATTCGTAATACATTTACGAAGAGGGTAGAACGTAGTAAGGATAAAACACATCGATTTTTTAAATGCCCAAAGTGTAGCAAGACTGTTCGCGTTCCCAAAGGGAAAGGGAAAATCTGCATTACTTGCCCGATATGCAAAGAAGAATTTATAAGAAAGTCGTAAAGGAGTTTGTCTAGATGGATATATTAAAACAGTTAAAAGACGAATTGGGAATCAGACTAGAGCAGGTGGAAGCTACTGTTAAGCTGATTGATGAAGGGAACACCATACCGTTCATTGCTAGATATCGTAAGGAAGTAACGGGTTCGTTGAATGATGAAGTGCTACGTGATCTACATGAAAGATTGTTATACTTACGTAATCTTGAAGATAAAAAATCTTCTGTATTAGCTAGCATAGAAGAACAAGGCAAACTTACAGAAGAATTAAAGAAACAAATTCTCGAAGCGGCTACTTTAGTAGTAGTAGAGGATCTTTACCGTCCTTATAGACCAAAGAGAAGAACAAGAGCTACAATTGCCAAAGAGAAAGGTTTAGAGCCACTTGCAAATCTAATTGTAATGCAGATGCTTACTAAGCCAGTGGAAGAAGAAGCGAAAGAGTTCCTATCAGAAGGAAAGGAAGTTCATACAGTAGAAGATGCAATAGCAGGGGCAATGGATATTATTGCTGAAAGTATTTCAGATGAAGCAGATTATCGCATTTATATTCGTAAAGTAACGATGCAAGAAGGAACGATTACATCTGTTGCAAAAGATGTGAAAGTAGAATCCGTATACGAGATGTATTATAACTTCGAAGAGACGACTGCTAAGATAGCAGGACATCGTGTCCTTGCCTTGAATCGTGGCGAGTCAGAGAAGATACTAACAGTTAAAGTGAATGCTCCTATAGAGAAGATTTTAAGATATCTAGAAAAGCAAGTTATTCGTAAGGATAATGCCTATACAACAGATTTATTAGTTAAAGTTGTGGAAGATAGTTACAACCGATTAATTGCACCAGCTATCGAACGTGAGATTCGTAATGAATTAACGGAGAAAGCGGAGGATGGTGCCATTAAAGTATTCGGAAAGAACTTAGAACAACTTCTTATGCAACCACCAATTGTGGGACAAACTGTACTTGGTTGGGATCCGGCATTCAGAACTGGTTGTAAGTTAGCGGTAGTAGACCCAACAGGGAAAGTGCTTGATACAACAGTTGTATACCCTACCGCACCACAGAATAAGGTGGTGGAAGCGAAGAAAGTTGTGAAAGCACTAATTGAGAAATATAACATTACATTAATTTCAATTGGCAATGGGACTGCATCTAGAGAATCGGAATTAATCGTATCAGATATGATTAAGGAGATGAATCGTCCGGTTCAATATATAATTGTAAATGAAGCTGGAGCTAGTGTATACTCAGCAAGTAAATTAGCAACAGAAGAGTTTCCTAACTTTGACGTAGGTCAAAGAAGTGCTGCCTCTATTGCTAGAAGACTTCAGGATCCACTCGCTGAACTTGTTAAGATTGAGCCTAAGGCAATTGGTGTAGGACAGTACCAACATGATATGAACCAGAAAAAACTTGGAGAAGCACTATCTGGTGTTGTAGAAGATAGTGTTAATAAGGTAGGTGTAGACTTGAATACGGCAAGTGCCTCCCTGTTTGAGTATGTCTCAGGTATTACGAAAGTAATAGCAAGGAATATCGTTGCGTACCGTGAGGAAAACGGAAGATTCACAAATCGCAAACAATTATTGAAGGTTGCAAAACTTGGACCAAAAGCATACGAACAATGTGCTGGTTTTATGAGAATTGCAGAGGGAGATAATCCGTTAGATGCAACAAGTGTGCATCCAGAGACATATGATGCAGCAAAATCACTATTAGATACCTTAGGTTATACGTTGGCAGATATAACGAGAAAAGATGAAACTGGTAAACCGGTATTATCGAGACTTAGTAATAAGATTACAGATATAAACAAAACAGCGAATGAACTTGGTATAGGAACAATTACTTTAGAAGATATTGTGAAGGAGTTAGAAAAACCAGCAAGAGATCCTAGAGAAGAGATGCCAAAACCAATTCTTCGCACGGATGTACTCGCAATGGAAGATCTATCACCAGGTATGATCTTGAAGGGCACGGTAAGAAATGTTATTGATTTTGGCGCATTTGTTGATATCGGGGTTCATCAAGATGGATTAGTTCATATCTCACAATTAACGGATAAGAAGTTCGTAAAGCATCCTCTTGATGTTGTAAGTGTAGGAGATATTGTAGACGTGAAAGTTATGGATGTTGATTTAGCTAAGAAGAGAATCCAGTTAACAATGAAGCTGTAATAGAAGTAATGTATCAGTTGTTTTAGGTAAGAGTAAGGTGTATATGGATATACGTATTGACAAAAAAGAAGAAAATGTATATTATAATCTTAATAGGTAACTGTATGGTTACCCAGCTATTTCGGATTTAGATACGCGTAAAATGAAGGAAAAACATTCATTCTGGCGTAAGCTAACCTGCGAATCGTTAGCATTAGATTTTAGAAAAGCTGCAAGATGAAACAAAAATGAATAAGATAGTTCTTCGGGGCAGGGTGAAATTCCCGACCGGCGGTTAAAGTCCGCGAACTGCGTTAAGCAGTTGATTTGGTGCAATTCCAAAACCGACAGTATAGTCTGGATGAGAGAAGAAGACATTGGATATTATTATCACGCTATAATTAGATTGTTATAGATGAGAATAGTAATAATTGACGATGAATAGCAAACGCCCTGAATGTTTTCGTTCAGGGCTTTTTTATCTTATAAAGCTTTAGAAAGGGATATAAGATAAAGCGCTCCAGAACCTTCTTAGATTGCCTTGCATAGGTGTCACACTACATATTTCGTGCAAGAGAAAGCAAATAATAAGGAGAGATTGTAATGACAGAGAAGACAAATCAATTAAAAAAGGTTGGCTCATTAGCCAGTAAGGAGGTATTCTCCACCAAGAACCTAGTGTTAATTTCACTCTTGTCGGCAGTGGCATATGTATTGATGCTATTACATTTACCATTCAAATTCATCGGATTTTTAGAGTTAGAATTTAGTGACGTTCCTGCTATCATAGGTGGGATTCTCTATGGACCAGCGGTTGGTATTATTGTTGAATTAATTAAGAATTTAATCAAAGCAATTACAGCTACAACAACAGGTGGTGTTGGAGAATTTGCAAACTTTGTGATCTGCTCAGCATTCGTATTACCTGCATCACTTTTGTTTAGACGAATGAAAGGAAAAGGACGTGCGTTTGTATCTTTTTCTATCGCTACTATATCAATGACAGTAATAGGTGGGCTAGTGAATTATTTTATTATGATTCCGCTATATGCTAAGGTATTTGGAGGGATGGATGCGGTTATCGGAGTATCTTCACAGATGATACCAGCAATTAAAGATTTAGGAACGATTGTATTATTTGGTATCACACCATTTAACATAGTGAAGGGAATTATCCTTGGAATTGTAAGTTGGTATATTTATAAACCACTTAGAAGTAGGATTTAGTGGATTACCCGTTGTCTTTTTGCTAGTATCTGCTATAATACAAGTAGTAAAGTAAGTCGACGTAATAATGGATTTGAAACCTGCGTCGGTGATTAGGAAAGGCAGGAGCTTGAAGATGGACAAAAGGGTAAACCTAAAGATCGAGCTGAAAGTATCAGAGATGTATGAATTCTTATTAAGGCATGCATATACCAGTGTAGCAGGATTAGTAGGAGTTGGTATTAGCTTAGTGGCATTTGTATTTTTCCTTATAAGTCTTAATAAATCCGATGCTTATCAGAATATATTGTTATTATTAATAGCTTCATTATTTACTATAGTAAATCCAATTCAGTTACGTTTTAAGGCGAAACAACAAGTTTGCCTAAATCCAATGTTTAAGATTCCACTTGATTATGAATTTAGTGATAATGGAATTGTTGTTAAGCAGAATGATCAACAAGCAGAATTATCTTGGAATGATACCTTTAAGGTAGTGGAGACCAACAAACTGGTTATTATTTATTTCTCAAAAGTAACAGGTTATATTCTTCCGAAATCCCAAATGGGAGAACAGAAATCAGATCTGATGGACTTAATCCGAAGCCATGTAGATGAGAAGAAATGTAAACTTAAAGGAAGTAAATAGATTGGAGTTAGTATGGTAATAGAAAGTTTTAGTGAAAAAGAGACATATCAGCTTGGATATGATCTTGGAAGAAAAGCGAATAAAAAAGATGTGTTTTGTCTCCTTGGTGATTTGGGAGTTGGTAAGACCGTTTTTACTCAAGGATTCGCTGATGGGTTACAAATTGAGGAACCCATCAGTAGTCCTACTTTTACAATTGTACAAGAGTACCAGTCGGGAAGAATTCCACTCTATCACTTCGATGTATATCGCATAGCTGATGTGGAAGAGATGGAGGAAATCGGATACGAGGACTATTTCTACGGGGAAGGGGTATGCCTAATTGAATGGGCGAATCTTATCGTAGAGATTTTACCGACTGAACTTACTGTAATCAAGATTGAGAAAGATTTAGAAAAAGGATTTGATTATAGAAGGATAACAATTGAGGAGAGTCTATAAAGAACAAGGGGGAAGAAAGCGAATGATTTGCACCGCTTAGTAGCCTTTGTATGAACACCGGATATAGATCTAGTGTAGATGGGAGTAAATATGAAAATCTTAGCAATAGACAGCTCGGGATTAGTTGCTTCTGTAGCAATTGTTTCTGAGAATGAATTAATAGGTGAATACACAATTAACTTTAAAAAAACACATTCACAAACATTACTACCAATGTTGGATGCTGTAGTGAAGATGGTGGAACTGGATTTAAAAGATATTGATGCAATCGCAGTTGCCATGGGCCCTGGATCGTTTACAGGTCTAAGAATCGGATCGTCTACAGCAAAAGGCCTTGGATTAGCACTTAATAAACCAATTATTGAGGTACCAACAGTAGATGGACTAGCCTACAATATTGGTGCTACCGATTATAGTATCTGTCCCCTAATGGATGCCAAGAGAAATCAGGTATATACAGGTATTTATGAATATATAGATGGAGAATTTCAGGTAGTAAAGCCGGAATGCGCGGTCTCACTTACTGACATACTTGATGAAATTAACGCAAAGGGCAAGAAAGTCATCTTCTTAGGAGATGGTGTACTTGTTTATAAAAATCAAATTACTGAATATGTAAAGGTACCATATGTCTTTAGTCCAGTACATCTGGATAGACAAAGAGCAGGAGCGATAGGAGCACTTGCGTGTAGATATTATGAAGAAGGTAAGATTGTTACAGCACGTGATCATAAACCAGAATATCTAAGATTATCCCAAGCGGAGCGAGAACTTGCCGAAAAGAATAAAGCAACCCAGCAAGCCCAGTAAAGGAGTAATTGAAGTGTTTGATATTAGGTTAATGGAAGAGAGTGATTTAGAACAGGTAGTTGAGATTGAAAAGAGTATCTTTTCGGATCCGTGGAGCAGACAATCCTTTTTGGACTCTTTGAATCAGAATATGTGTGTCTATCTGGTTGTGGAAAATCAAGAAGAAATAGTAGCATATTGTGGCTTATATGTTGTTCAGGATGAAGGACAGATTACGAATGTAGCTGTTAAGGAAAACTATAGGAACGCCCATGTAGCCACAGATATGTTAAATGAACTGATTAAGCATGCCATAGATAAAGGTGCGTGTAATTTTACCCTGGAAGTACGAGCAAGTAATAATGCAGCAATTCATATATATGAAAAACTAGGTTTCGAGAAAGTGGGAACTAGAAAAAAGTTCTATGAAAAACCCGTCGAAGATGCAATTATTATGTTGCTTTACAAGTAATTTCCACTACAATATTTGGGGATTTCCTTGTATAATATAGGTATCTGGTGGGTGTGCAATGGTAGGAGGGATAGGTAGTGAAGTGGATGAAAAATGTACAGGAATTGAAGCTTAAGGAAATGCGTTGTAACGTATGTGGAAAGAAGTTAAAAATTGAACATGGCATTTTGAAAGAAGATGTTTTTACTGCTGAGAAAGAATGGGGATATTTTTCTCGTAAAGATTTACAAATACACACATTTAATGTATGTGAAAAATGTTACAATAAAATGGTTTCGAACTTTGTGATCCCTGTTGATGTCTCTATGAAGAGAGAAGTCATGTAAGGATAATTAATAAATCAGCATAATTATGAAGTTGTACCGCCATGGAATAGAATATAGTAGAATAAGAATTGTATATGACAAATTGCCATAATTTAAGTGGACAAACTGTCATATACAATTTTTTTGTTGCCCTGTTCATTGAAGAAATTACTAAAATGTGTTAAGATGAAGTCGAAATGTTAATAATATTGAGATAGTAACCGATAATTACAGTAAGTGAGGATAATAGATGTTAGATGTATGTTTGTTAGGTACAGGTGGTATGATGCCCCTACCGAATAGATGGTTAACGGCACTGATGACTAGATTGAATGGAAGCAGTTTGTTGATAGATTGTGGAGAGGGAACTCAGATAGCAATAAGAGAAAAGGGTTGGAGTGTTCATCCTATTGATGTAATCTGTTTTACGCACTACCACGGTGATCATATTAGTGGATTGCCAGGTTTGTTGTTATCTATGGGGAATTCTGATCGTACAGAACCTGTTATAATGATTGGTCCTAAGGGACTTGAACGTGTTGTTAATTCGCTAAGAGTGATAGCTCCTGAACTACCATTTGAAATTATTTATAAAGAAATATCAGGAGCAGAAGAGACTTTCCAAATAAAAGATTATGTTATTAAGGCTTTCCGAGTAAGTCACAATATTACTTGTTACGGATATAGTATATGTGTACCACGTGTAGGTAAATTTAGGCCAGACAAGGCTAGTGAGAATAACGTGCCACAAAAGTACTGGAGTCGTTTGCAAAAAGGTGAAGTGATTGAAGAAGACGGAAGATGTTTTGTGCCTGATATGGTTTTAGGGGAACCTCGTAGGGGAATTAAATTAACCTATTGTACGGATACTAGACCGGTTCCAAGCATCGCAGAAAATGCAAGCCATTCTGATTTGTTTATTTGTGAAGGTATGTACGGCGAGAAAGGTATGGAAGAAAAAGCAATTGCACATAAACATATGACATTTGGGGAAGCGGCTACTTTAGCAAGGCAAGCAGATGTAAAGGAGTTGTGGCTTACACACTATAGTCCATCATTGATTCGTCCAGATGAGTTTGTTGATGAGGTAAGAGGTATATTCGCTAATACAAAGACTGCAAAGGACGGAAAATCTATAACCTTACTATTTGATGAAGAGTAGTTATTTAAGAATTGTAACGATTCAAAACATCCCAGTCGGTGCTAAAATGAACATGTCTCGTACATTTTGTTTGTATCAAGTATTGGAAAAGCGGTGTAACTGAATAGTTACTAAGGATTAACAAGGGAGGAATAGCTATGGAAGTAAGTAAAAGGGAACGCCGTAACAAAACATTGATTGTTGTTATTGGAACGATAGTATTGATCGCGTTATATTTCTTTTTCACGAATAGAGACAATAAGAAGGTAGAACAAGTAGCGTTAACAGAGCAGGTACAAAAAGTAATAAGTACTGATTTTGAGATGGATTACCCTAGTACACCACGTGAAGTGATAATACAATTGAATGAAATATTCGATTGTTATTATAAAAATGATTTAGATGATAAGACACTTGAAAAAGTCATGGAACAAGAAAGAATATTGTTTGATCAAGAGTTATTAGAAGCGAATTCATTTGATACACAATTAGAGGGGTTGAAAGAAGAGATTCTTGATTATCAAAAGTCGAAGAGAAAAATGGTAGGTAGTTCGGTAGCAAAGAGTAGCACAGTTAAATACTGGAGCGATGCAGGTAGAGATTATGCGGGTATAATAGCAAGCTATACATCAAAGGATAATGAAGTCACTAAGACCTATGAGAGATATATTTTAAGAAAAGATGATCAAGGTAAATGGAGAATATTAGGCTGGGAACTGATTTCAAAACCAAATACCGATATGTAATTAAAAGTTTGAAGAATGGTTTATAAAGTAGGTAGTTGATTATAAAGTAGGAAGTAGTATAATAGGGCATGAATGTAAAGAGTTGCTTTGCATGAGTGCCCTGTCTGTTGATATACAACTATAAGGAAAGTATTATGAACTTATTATTAAGTAATACTATAGCGTAACAGTTTAGTTAGGAGATAACAAATGGAAAAAGATATATTGATACTAGGAATTGAATCATCTTGTGATGAAACAGCAGCAGCTGTAGTAAAAAACGGAAGAGAAGTTTTATCGAATGTGATATCATCTCAAATCGATCTTCATAAATTATATGGCGGTGTTGTACCAGAAATCGCCTCAAGAAAACATATTGAGAAGATTAATCAAGTTATAGAAGAAGCAATGGAAGAAGCTAAGGTTACATTTGAAGATATTGATGCAATAGGTGTGACCTATGGACCTGGTTTAGTTGGTGCGTTATTAGTAGGTGTGGCGGAAGCGAAAGCAATAAGTTATGCAACTGGAATTCCTCTTGTGGGGACACATCATATAGAAGGACATGTGTCTGCTAACTATATTGAGAATAAAGAATTAGAACCGCCATTCTTATGCCTTATTGTATCAGGTGGACATACACATTTGGTAATTGTGAAGGAATATGGGAAGTATGAAATTATAGGAAGAACAAGAGATGATGCGGCAGGTGAAGCATTTGATAAAGTGGCAAGAGCAATAGGTTTAGGATATCCCGGTGGTCCAAAGATTGACGCGCTTGCAAAAGAGGGAGACGGCAAGGCTATAGCATTTCCTCGTGCACATATTGAAGGAGCTCCATTTGATTTCAGTTTTAGCGGAGTAAAATCTGCAGTTTTAAACCATATTAATCATTGTGAGATGAAAGGGATAGAAGTGAATCGTGCTGATATCGCTGCATCGTTCCAAGAAGCAGTAGTAGATGTGCTGGTATCTAAGACGATGGCAGTAGCGAAAGAATACGGAATGACGAAGATAGCATTAGCAGGTGGAGTTGCATCGAATAAGGGCTTGAGAAGAGGAATGGAACTGGCATGTAAAAAGCATGGCTTATCTTTGTTCTATCCATCACCGATTTATTGTACGGACAATGCTGCTATGATTGCCTCTGCAGCTTATTATGAATATAAGAATGGAACAAAACATGGTCTTGATTTGAACGCCATTCCTAATTTGAAGATTGGTCAAAGACAGTAGGTTAGAACGATAACGAAATCATGAGTTGTTTTCTTTCAACCTGTTTGTTAGGTCAGCATCACTAGTAAACTTGTGATATGCATTAGTATTATAATGAGTTTGAATACAGTTTGTGATACACATAAAACCATTTAACCGTAGAAAGGAATATTGTTATGGTGAAGAGGGATAACTATATAGCAATCGTATTGGCAGCAGGTCAAGGGAGAAGAATGCAATCAAAAGTGGCAAAACAATATATGGAGATAAATGGGAAGCCGATGTTGTATTATTCATTAAAAGCATTCCAGGATAGTGTAGTAGATGAAATTATAGTAGTAGTAGGAGAGGATGAAGTTGACTACTGTAGAGAACATATTTTGGATCGCTATGGATTTAATAAGGTGAAGGCTATTGTTACAGGTGGGAAGGAACGGTATCTATCCGTGTATAACGCACTACGAACTGTGGAAGAAAGAATAGTTACCGGTATTCTTGAGGGGGATAATCGATATGTATTAATACATGATGCGGCTAGGCCACTTATTACAAAGCAGATAATAGAAGATGCTATACAAGGGGTAGTGAGTAATAAAGCAATAGTAGTTGCAGTTCCAAGCAAGGATACTATAAAGATAGCTAATGAAGCAGGGACAATAGAATACACCCCAAAGAGAAGTCTGACATATATAATACAGACACCACAAGCCTTTGAATTTGATCTATTGATGAAGTCATACCAAGAGGTTATGAAATGTACTAACCTTGAGATAACTGATGATGCGATGATTGTTGAGCACGGGAGTAAACAAAGTATTAAAATAGTAGAAGGAGATTATAAGAATATTAAAGTAACAACTCCGGAGGATATAAAGATAGCAGAGATACTATTAGAGGTATAGAATCTAATAGGTTGATTGTACTGTTAATCACTTAAACTGTTGGTTAAAGAACATGAAATAGGAGTACAATATTGTTGAATTGCATAAAATTAGTCAATTGTTTGAAAAATAAAAAAAATTGAAAAACTAGTATTGACTTTGTTTTGAGAAGATGGTATACTAACTTACGTTGTTGAAGCAAATTGCTTTTGTTAGTAAGAAAATCTAATGAATTTGCTTGGTGATGATTCAAAAAAATGCTTGACAACAAAAAGCTGGAATGATATACTGTTCAAGCAACACATGGAGAGGTGTCCGAGTGGTTTAAGGAGCTGGTCTTGAAAACCAGTGACTCCGAAAGGGGCCGTGGGTTCGAATCCCACCTTCTCCGTCGCGATGTAAGATTGCGGACGATTATAACATGAATGTGTTATTAATTGTAATCAATCAGCTTGGTTTACTTGGAGAAGTACCCAAGAGGTTGAAGGGGCTCCCCTGGAAAGGGAGTAGGTCGTTAATAGCGGCGCGTGGGTTCAAATCCCACCTTCTCCGTACAGCTTCAAAGGGTTTCAAAAAAACTTAAAAAAATAGTTGACATGCTTAAAACAATATGATAAACTATTCAAGCTGATTCAAACAGAACATTGAAAACTAAACAGTGAAACAACCCTGAAAATTCTAAACGTGTTCACAAGTTTTACTTGATAGAATACGAAAAAAGATTTTCAATAAGTATATGTACTTTTTAGTACCCAAAGTAAATTAATTTACTTTAATGTCGAAAGACAAAACGGAAACAAATAGCCAGTTTGGTTAGTTGATTCTGAACGAAGAGATCAAAATTTTAATTTGAGAGTTTGATC
>JAHAJA010000042.1 GCA_018372435.1 Clostridiales bacterium
AAAAAGATTTTCCATCCTCATCAATAAAAGTTTTTATTACTTTATCTTTCTTAACATCAATATCAATTATTATTTTCATATTCCTGCACCCTTTCTGACAGTTATTTAGGTTCATCTGGCACTATTAGTCTAGTAAAATGTGTAACATAATCAGGAAAATTATAATCTAAAGGTGATCCACAATATGGAGGTTCTTCTATAGGAAACTTCCACCACAAACAGTCTCCATAATCTTCTCCCCAGTCTTCAAGTAATATAGGAGTAGTTGCCTCTTTATTTTGCTTTAAAATGTTTGATAATTTATCAAAATCTTCTTTTGTTTCACATTCTATTGTTGAGTATGGTTCTCTATATTCTCTAGCGACTCTATCTTCTCCAATAGATAACATTATTCCATCATTGCTCATGCTCCACACTACTTTCCATAATTTCATTTTTAAACTTTTCCAGCTTTTCAATTTCGGCTTGATACTCTTTGATTTTTATGTCAGCTATTTTCAAAGCCATAAATTTATTTGAATTAGAATAAGTTAATGAATAATTACCAAAGGAGCTGTATACATGTTGCTTTGATACTCCAAATTCTTTCGCTATCATTTCATAACTATATCCAGTTAGATTTTTTAACTTTTTAAATAACTCGTTTATCTTTGCCATTTTCTCATTTCCTCCTTTTGTTTTATTCTGTCAACTTATTTTCTTATTTTATTGTTTTAAGTAAATTATTTACTACGTCTTTTCTGACTAGTCTGAACTATTCTTCTATATATTTTTTGCCTATTTCTTCATGTGGCTTAAGCATTTCACATACTTCATATAACGCAGTCAAATAATCACTTCTATCATTAAAGTAAATAGCATTACTGGCTATAGCAAATGCTTTATATCTTCTTTCTTGAGCTGTTAATCTTTCATTTTCTTTTATGCGCAGCTCTCTTGACGTTGGTTGTTCTGATAACCATTCTTCTGCTTCTTTTTTCTCTGTAAATGAAATATAAATTCCTTTTTCTTCTTTATCCATAATGTCATAGAACTTCATGCTCTTACTCCTTTTTTATTATTTTTATTAAAAATAATATCAAATACTATTTGTCTTTTATCTTTAGTCATTTTCCCTATTTCAGTTGGTGTCATAATTGGTTTATTTGCTGCATCTTCTAAGCTCCAATTATTCTTCAATCTCGTATGAAATGTTCTAATTGAAATACCATTTTTTATAGCTAGTTCTAAAAATTCTTTGGGATATTTCCGACTTGCTTCATGAGCTTTCTTAGCCTGCTCTTTTTTATTTTGCAACTTCTTAGTTGCAGCCACTTCTACTGACCATCCTAAAATATTAACTCTATACTTAAAAGTGCTATAACATATTCCATTTTCTTTAGCAATTTCAACCCAATGTTTATCTAGCTTATTAAATATTAATGGCTTTGTATATATAGCTCTTTGCTTATCCCATCCCAAATATCTTATTCTTTCTTCTAGAGTTATTTTACATACTCCATTCTTTTCAGCAATTATATATTCTTCTGGAGTAATATAAAAATCATAACAATTCATGTTAGTTCCTCCCAATAATTAAATTTCCACCTTAACAATTTTTCTTCCCTTGTTTCTTCCGCTATATCCTTCCATAACTGCTTTAGATACGGAACCTTGATGTATTCCTAAAAGCCTAGCTAATTTATATGAACTTTCTGCTACTGCCAATGGAAGTTCATATTTATCAGGGGTAACTGCTAGCCACAAATACTTCCTCATAGATTACAACTCCCTTACATCTAATTCTTGTTTACTCGCGCTCTTTAACTTCTAATTTCCATCCACAAGTACATTTAATTTGTGCTTTATATTCATTTGATTTAAACCCATTACACATTATTGTTTTTCCACATTTTGGGCAAGTCGAATATGTTCTCATAAGTCTTATTACGGTTTCAAATAACATTTCTAATACTCCTCATTATTGAATTTTTCAATTTCATCAATACTATAGACCTCATTTTCTTTATAAACTGCTGGCGATTTCCACTTAGCAAAATGTCCACTAGGATATATAGCTATGCAAAATTCGTCGTATTGAATTAAAATATTGTTATCTGATTTACGCTTTATGAATTTGTCTGTCTTTATTTTCATTAGAGTCTGCTTTTGTTTATCTGTAATCTGTTTATCTACATTTGCAACTATAATCTCATCTTTAGGCCTTAAGATCATGTCCTTTATAAATATTCCTGAAGGTTCTTCATTTTCTTCAAAAGATAATGTCTTATCCGCAATTTCTATAAATAACTTTTTTTCAATTTTTACTATTCTAGTACAAGAATCCTTATATTTATCAATAAGACTTGAAAATACAAAATTATCTTTAATTTTTTCTTTGGTTGAAAATATATTAATAACCTTTGGTGTATCATCAAACAAACTTAATTGTCCTTCCATTTCCATTGATTTCATATATTACACCTCCAATTCAATTAACAACTGTTAGTTGCAAAACTGAATTACTTAAAAAATTTATAAAAACATATTATGCCTGTTATAGCTATTGCTGTTAAACACAAATTTCCTATTATTTCATTCACCAATTCTAAATTCATTGCTTTTTCTCCATTCTTATTATTTAAACCATTATTAATTAAGGTTTTAGGATTAAATCCTAAGTTATAATTTTTTTCAAGAGTGATAAGAGTATTCTTACCATAATCCTGCTATTAACTTAAATTGAATTTTTAAGGTTTACTTAAACAAGTAGTGATTTGTTTACAAATCCAATGCTTGCTATTCCTCATAATTCTAAATTTTTATATTATTTACTGACAACTTTATCCAAATAATGATTTAATGTTATTGGAGTTACTTGCTTAGGAGTACATTTAAACTCATTAGCCACAGATACCCTTATTTTATTTTTGAGAACATCATATTTGTGTCTTGGCAATGGATCTTTCTCTACTTGAACCTTTCTGCAAACATATTTATCTTTAACTCTAAAACAAAATCTTATATTCATCTTTTAATCCACCTTTTCAACTTTTTTATAATAAAATGCTGTTACGTTTCCATTCCATGCAACATTTATTGTTTCACCATTGTTATACATTCTTTTAGCAATGCCTTCTTGCATTTCTCCAGAATACATAAATCTTACTTTATCTCCTACTCTTATTTCTCTATTTTTCTTTATTCCTGGAGTAATGTAATCTATATCTAAATCAAAAATACTTATCTGATTTTCAAATATTTTATTTTCCATAATCTCACCTTTAATTAAGGAGGGATCTCCCTCCCTTATTATTAATTTGCAGTACTTAACATTAGCTGTAATCCCTTGTTAGCCTACAAAAATTAACTAAATCTCTTGCATTTTTACTAAATTAATTCTATAATTGCGTTAAGCGTTTTATAAAACCATTAAAACCTTAGGTTAAGTTGAATCAAAACTTAACCTATATTTTTTTGTTTAATTATTTTGACTAAATTTTTCTTTTGCATATTCCCAGCATTTTTTACATTTATCATTTCCAGCTATGCATTGGGCCTGAGTTAATTTAAAACCTAAATCATTAGGACAAAAATATATTTTATTATTAAAAGTATCTCTATACCCTTGATGCTCTTCCTCAAACCTTTCTTCAAATTCTTCAAGTGTCAAAGTTCTGCATAACTTTTTTACACTCATATTTCTCCATCACCTCTCTTAAAATTTTCCATAATGACTTATTTGTATTAAAATATATTTCTACAACTTCATCAGCTAATATACTTGCATAAGATCTACTAACTGCCATATGTCATTTCTCTTTGCTGCTTAGTAACTATACGGTCCAACTGCTTGCTTACATCAATTGTTCTTTCATCTGTATTCCCATAAAATTTCATAAAATCATAAAGCTTGTCTTTTAAAATTTCTTCATCTTTGCTTTTTCTCATAAATAATCTCCACCTTTAATTTTTTAATCTATAATTATGCTGGTTACCTAAAATTTCATATCTGAATCTATCTGTTACCTCTTTTATCCTGCTTCCAAAAGCTTCATCTATTCTGCATAGATCTGAAATTAATAATTCAGATGAAATTGCAATTGGCTTTTTATTAATTACTCTACTGTTTATAATTTCAAACATTATTCTTTTATCAGCTTCTGTATACCCGTTTTTGAATAGATCATCGATCACTAATAACTCACATTTCTTAAATTTTTTAATTTCAAACGAATATTTAGCTTCATCAAGTATTACTTGCTTTAAATGTGTCATTATTTCTGGATAAGAAAAATATTGAATATCTACTTCCTTTGTTGCTAAGTTATTTATAATAGCAATTAATAAATGTGTTTTTCCTGCTCCAGATTGTCCTAATAATGCAAGCGAATTTTTTTCATCTTCTTTTTCTTTTAACTCTTGATATCTGATAACAAATCCAGTAGCAACATCCTTCATTTTGCTTGCTTCAATACTTACTTTGTCATCATAGGTTTTAAATGTTTTTCTCATTGCGCTTTGATTTAGCCCTGCATTCTTGAGTCTGTTTATTATTATGCTATTCTTTGCACAATTACATTGCGTATAAGTCCTTTTATCAAAATCATTTATTATCCAACCTGTCCCTTTACATAATGGACAATCACTTAAGTTCTTCTGCTGCTGCTCGTTCTTCTGGAGTAAGTTCGACTGCTCTGTTTTCGCCTGGTTTATTTGCATCAGAACTCGCTTTAATGCCACCGGAAACTCCTCCTGAATTTCTATCATATTTCCCCTCCTTTTCTTTCCACTCTTTGTAATTTACATGGTTACTTCCATCTTCCATAAATGTAGATATACCATTTTTTCTAGTTAGGAAATCGCTGAGACTCCATTTATGTGTAAAAAAATATTCTTTATTTTTAAGTATCTCATTATAATTTGACATACTTAGTAATATATCTTCTGTAGTATATTTTTTTAAAGCTTTTTTAATAGCTCCTAAAATATCAGTAGTTAATTTTTTATGCTTAATAATATTTTGTTCATTCCAGAAATCAAAAATCTGTATATATATATTATTTGGTATATTATTTGGTATATTATTTGGTATAGGTTCATCATAATTTGTCTTTCGATTTAGCCTATTAGTATCTTCGATTTTACCGTTTGGTAAATTGTAATTATTCTGTCCTGTAATATCCATTTCACTACTTGGTAAAATGGACATTGCAGTTTTAGTCAATGAATACCACTTAGTACGATCATAAGAAATTTTATTATAATTTCCAGTTATCAAATAACCATCAGTTTCTAATTTTTTTAATATTCTAGATATTTGCCTAGTACTCCAGAATGGAAATAATTTAGAAAAAGCTTGGATTGAATTATAGGTCCAATACTGTCCATCATGAAAATGCTTTTCATTGGCTCTATTTTTTAAAATCCAGTAGTAAATGTTTTCTAACATAATAGCACCATCTACACCTACTTTTTTAGCTACACCAGAATTAAATATAAATTGCATTGAATTCACCTCCTTGCTTAAATATGGTGTAAGGCTTGTACACCATATTTTTTAACTTACATTTTTTTTATTATGCGATTCCACCTCCTTTTCATATAAAGCACTTATTCTTCCTTTATACTCATAATATTTTGAAATGTCTTTAAGCTTTAATTCCATTAATTGTCTAGATATCTCTTCTAGTTCTAATTTTGTAGAATCACTCATAAATATACCTCCTTTGTTTATGTCTTTGACTTATTATGTCTTAATTATATATGTCAAAGACATTTTTGTCAATCTTTATTTGCTATTGACATATTTATTTTTTATTTATATTGCAAAGACATATTTTTCAGCGTATAATATGTGTTGAAAGGATGATTCTGAATGAATGAAAGATTAAAAGAAATCAGAAAATATTTTAAATTATCCCAAAAAGAGTTTGGTCAAAAAATATTTCTTGCTCAGGACCATATATCTTCTCTTGAAAAGGGAAGGCGAAACCTAACTGATAGAACAATAAAAGATATTTGTAACACTTTCAACATAAATGAAGACTGGTTACGCTATGGCACTGGGGAAATGTTAGTTGATTTGGTAGATGATTTAAAAAATATTGATGATGAAACAAAAGATATGGTTAGAAAATTAATGCTACTTAATAATGATGATAAAAAACGGATGAAAAAAATACTAGATTCTTTTTTAGAGTAGCAGTGTTTAAAAGGAGCTTTGCTCCTTTTTTTATTTATTCAATTCAATAATTCTTTTGTTATAATAAAATTTATCAATTACTGTTTTCTTTAATCACGTATATATTATATTACCTAACGCTAAAAAACGCAAACATATGTTCGCATATGCTTATAAATTTATTATAACATAGGTAAATATAACTGACAGTTATATTTACTACAAACTTTCACTTTTTATCCTATAAAACATCATTGATTTACATTTATAATTGTTATATATAAGTTGATTATGTCAGAATGTGTGGTGTAAAAGTGAATATAATAAAAAAATGTCGTAAGAAAAATAAATTAACTCAAAAACAATTGGCTATTAAATTAAATGTAAAACAAAGTTATATATCTGAATTAGAAACTAATGTTAGAGTTCCATCATTAGATATTGCATTTAAGCTATCAAATATATTTAATATATGCCCCTTGTATTTAATTAAAGAATTTACAAGTTGTTGTTCTAAATGCCAGTTAAACTGTCATTTATGCGATAAATAGTTAAAAACGCTATCTTGATTTTGTATTATTATCTTTTTTGTTAAAATATAAAGATAATAATCAAGGAGATAGTGCCAATGTTTGGAGAAAGATTAAAAGAATTACGTGAAGATCAAGGTATGACTCAAAGTGATTTGGCTAATATGTTAAATATTTCAAGAGCTAGTATAAGTGGTTATGAAACGGAAGCTAATGATCCAAGCATAGATATTTTAATAAAATTAGCTGATATATTTAATGTCAGCTTAGATTATCTTTTAGGTCGGACAAAAGAAAAATACAATTTAAATCTAATGAGCAAAGCTAACAAAAGTATTTTGTTAGAATTATATAAAGTTATTGAAAATTATAAAATATACAAGAAATAATTTTATCACTATAGTTGATATTATCCTTGTTAATCTAATATCTAACGATTAATAAACTTGCATACTATTAGTGAATAGAACATACAATTAATATATATACTAACTGTTTATCGATAAATAAAAAGTTTGTTATATGGCAATATTGCTTATATAACAAACTTTTTTAGTTTTATAACTTTAATAAAAAAATTTATAACTTTAAGAATATATTTTTTAAGTATAACTATTAATTTTATAAGTATAACTAAATATTTTATAACTTAACAATAAAATATAAAAAATAGTCATCAATTAATGATTAGTATTTCCTAAATTCTTAAAATATATAAAAAAAGATGCAGATCAATAAGACCAGCATCTTTTTTCTGAATCAAAAAATACAAAACAAACAGACTTATTCAAATTTGAAATTTTTAATAAGTCTAATCATTTTGTTTTTTTATTTTTAACTAAATTGTGCAATAAGTTTTAAAACTTTACTTGTATAACTATTGTCATCTATTTCTATATTATTAAAGTCTGCAATGTTTTGTTTTGCATTATTATTCTTATGAAGTTGTATAAATTGACTATATTCATTCAGAATAGCTTTTATTACTGCAGCAACATAAGCTGGCAAAGATTTTATATTTTCCCTGCTTTTATGAATTTGAATAGCTATATACTTATTTACTATTATTTGCACGACACGCTCTTTTAAGAACCATTCTTTTAAAGTAGATATACCTCTTACTAAATGCATTACTTGCTGTTTTGTAAGTGTTATATTGGCAAATTTAATTTTCTCTTTTACAAAAGCATATTCTTTGGGATTTTTCTTTTGTATTAATTCAATCATGTCATATAAATTAGTTTTATTATTTATTTCATCTGATTTAAATAAAAACTTAAAAGTACGTATATGCTGTGGTGCTAAATCTTTTTCTCGTAAAGAATCAGATAGATCTGTAAATAAATCTTTATATTTGCTTAACATATTTTGTATTGTATATTTAGCATAGTATACAGATTTAGTTTTTATTATCTTTAACCAAGGACTCCCTGGCTTAAGTAGGTTAATAGAAAAATCTTTATAGAACTGGCTAGATTTGGAATCATTTAATTGGCATAAAAACATCACAAGTCTTTTTTCTCTAGCTTTCATATTGTAGAAAGTATCTGTAAAAAAGAAATTTCGTATATTTGTATAACCTTTTAATAATTCTTCCTCTGATTCTGTTATATTAGAGTCTTTAGCTTGTGTCATTTTTTCCATGTTTACTAAACACCAAGCTGAAAGGGTTTCTTCATATTGGATTATCCCCATAGAAATAAGGGTATTAAGACAGTTAGATATTGTTTTATAACTAGAATTTATGTTTTTATTTACAACATAAACAAGTTCAGAGATATTGTTGTTATATGTCTGTATTAAATATTTATAACTCTTTGTTTCTGTTGCAGCATGTGCAAGAGCTATGTATACATCTAATATTTTATATTCTTTACAGTTTTCCAATATATTATTTAAATGCCAATTATTTAACTTAGTTGCCAAAATAAAAACCTCCATAACACAATAAATTTGTTGTATCTATAGAAGTTTTCTGTTTAAAAACTATTTACTTTTATCTAAAGTTATTATATACTTTAGATATAAATAAGGTTTCAAAACCTTTAAATTAGTTTTTAAATAAAAACTTCCAGTAAAATAAGAGTTTTAGCGACCAAACTAGGAACTCTTATTTTTTTATTTAATTTTTCAAATAATTTCAAATATTTTAACTTATAAATCTATTTTACATAACTATTGTGGAAAAGTAAACAAAAATTATTTATATACCCACAAGTTACATATTTTAAATATTCAGTCCTGTATTATACATTTATAATACAGGACTATTTCATTTATGTAAATATACGTTTCAAATAATTGATAAGACATTTTTGATAAATCACTGTTATTAAGTAATTAATATATTGACTTTAGTAATACCATGTATTATTATTAATACATAAAAGTAATACAAAATATTAAATTTATTACTAATGGGAGGTTTTGAAATGAAAATATTAGGATTAGACAATGGTTTTAAGTTCACTAAAAGCAGTAAAGGGATATGCATATGCTCAACAATACAGAAAGGGATAGATGATATCAATAATGTACTCCAAGTTAAAATTGGTGAGAAAAATTATATTGTTGGTGATCCAACAGGAGTATATATAAGTGATGCAGACAAGCTTAAAACAGACGATACAAAGGAAAATCTTAAAGTTTGTACATTAACCGCTATAGGATTAAGCTATCCTGAAGATAATTTTATAGAAACTAATCTAGTTGTAGGTTTACCAATAGCATATTTTTCAAAACAGAAAGATGACTTCAAAGAATTGATGGAAAATTTATCAGAAAAAATATTCATTAATGAATTAGATAAAGAACAAAGTATAAAAATAAAGGAAGTATTAGTATATCCACAATCAGCAGGCCTTATATTCAAAAGAGCAGAGAAAATAAAGTCAGAAACATCATTAATTATTGATATTGGCGGGGGTACATGGGATGTTTCTCAATTTAATGGATTAAAATTAGAAGATAAAGCAACTTATCAAGATGGTATGATGATACTTGATTCAAAAATAGCACAATATTTAAATTCAAATCATTATACTAAATTTGATGCAAGCGAAATATATGATTTAATAAAACGTGGATTCTTTACAGTTGAAGGTGAAAAGAAATCTATAGATGAAGTAAAACCTATAATTGAAGCTCATGTTAATGATGTTGTTGCAAAACTAAAAAGAGATTTTGATATAAATAACGTGGATAATATATTTGTAATTGGTGGTGGAGCTGAAGAAATGAAGCCATATTTAAAGAAATATATTAAAAATTTTGAAGTAGAAAAAAATTCTCAATTTGTTAATGCTGAATGCTTTGAATTAATGGGAAAAATTAAATTTGAAGAATAAAAAAAATATAAGGAGGGCATGTTGATGCGAAAGGTACTAAGTTTTTCGGCAGATGACCAAAAGGATAAAGATATAATTAGACATCTAAAAAAACAAAAAAATGCATCAGCATATATTGTTGACTTAATTAGAGGAGATATTAATAATAAGAAAAAAACTTTTTCCAATGAGGAAAGACAAGAAATAATTAATATAATACAACAATTTATATCCGAGAATGCTATTAAATTAGAAGGTAAAACAAGAAAAATAATAGACCCAGAAATTAAAAATGCATTAGATCAATTTGATAATTTATAGTAAGAAAGTATCTAAAGCAAATAAAAATACTCTTATAAAAAAGCTGATTAAATAAGACCAACATTTTGTTGGTCTTATTTCTCTGGAAGTCTAGCAATAAATTTTGCATATTGATTACCATAATTAACTATATTAAGGCTTGTATATGGTTTTAAATTTAATCCATCGTTTAAAGTAAATGGTTCTAGCTCTTGCTTCATGTATTCTAAGTTTTCCTTCTCTGTACCTGCTATGAATACATATGATGCACCACTACTTTTTAATGAAGTCAGCAAATCTTTTAATTGTTTAAGATAATGGCAACTTAATATTAATCCCAATTTATGCCTTCTGAATTCTGTTATATGATTACTTAAAAATCTAGCTGTTGTAGGTACTTGATGTACTTCGTCAAAAATCAGATTACACAACCGAGCTTCTTTATTATTTTCTCTTAATTGAACAGTTAGCCATATTCTGCTTATATAAAATGTAGTTAGAATATCTCGTATAGATTGATTGGGTAACTTAGCCTGTGGAATTAATATAAATATATTTTTCCCTTCCTCTATATATTTAGTAAAGTCTTCATTCATATCTATATCTGATGTAAGCATTCTTTTAATATATGGATTTTTTTGAAGTAAAATTATCCTATTTATTATTCCAGATATTAAATATTCACGAGTGCCAATTATTTTTCCATCTTTATCTCTTTCATGTAATTCTTCAAGATCAAATAAGATATCATCATCTTTTTCAAAACAATTAGAATATTTAGCATACCTTATTGCTTCATTTCTTCTATCCCATCTTCTTAATACCTGGAATACATCATATATTTTTGCACCAGGTCTTATAAAAGTAATCATACTTGCTGCATGTAAATATCTAAGCATAGGAGCTGTTAACTCTCCTGTTTTTTCATCAGTTATAGCATTAATTAAATACTCTACTTGTTCAGAAATAAGATTTGCATAGTTTATCCTGTCCCATGAATCCATATCTTCTGTTATTAGCCTGCTTATTTCATTATATGCTAATGCTGGGACATAATCTTTATTACCTAATTCTAATATTATTTTATCTTCATCTTTTACAACTTCCATTATTTCTTTAGCTGTATCACAATTTTCTATAAAATCAATTACAATATTGGAATATCCCGCTTTATAACAGTCTTTAACTGTTCTTTTTACTGCAGTAGTTTTTCCTGAATATTGTGGTCCTATAAATACTTTCCCTAATGCCATTATATTTACATTTGTGCTCCAATAAGTATTTATAATTTTTCCTTGCTTTTCTGCAGGACCTATTCTAACAAGCCCATTTTGTAATTCTGAGGGTATATCAACTTCTCTAGAATCAATGCTATGGATCTTATACTCTTTTTGCAAATCTATTTGTGGCAATTGAATCAGCTTACAGATTTCTTTATCAGATAAAATTAAATTTTTTGAAGGTGTTTTATATCCAGCCATCACTTCTTCAAATAGTTTATGTTGTTCATTTTTAGAAAATAATTTAGGCACTAGAGAATTATCTGAATTTAAGTCTTTATAACTATTTGCTACAGATAGCATATTTAATTTTCTTCTATTAGAATCCCTTGATTGAGATAAAATAGATATTTTAACCTTAAAAGCTTCGGCCGTTAATTTATAGATACTATCTGCCATTAATCCTTCATATTTATTACTATTTTTAATGGCTTCAATACTATCTATTTTAAGATTTATATTTTGAGATAATTCTTCTTTTTCAGGTATCACTAGACCTAGGATGCTTTCAAACATTAATAATTTAAAATCTATATATAACTTTATTAATGCTTCTGCTCCAATAAAGCCTAATCTAGCTATTTTTTCATTGTTAGACATTTCATTATCTATTATTTTTCCTCTTGTATATTCTTTATACTCGTCTTGTGCTGCTGCAATCCAATCCACTCTTTTAATTGGCTCTATAGCAATATTAATCCTTATTTGTTCGTTATCATCTAACATTTTAAGAATCCCCATCATATTAGTTAGGGGATATAAATCCCCTTTGCTAGTAGATAAACTTTTAAAATTATAATCTTTTAATATGAGTTCGCAACATTCTGTAAATTCTTCTTTAAATTTCCCTATATTCTTAGATTCTTTAATTTCAGATTTATTCCATATTGTATTTATTTTATTTTCTATAAGTTTAGAATAATCTTGCGGACATGTAATATAGAAATAGCTTTGCTTTCTTTTAAATACTATGTCAAAATATATCTGATTAGGTAATACATATATGAATTCCTTAACATTTATTCTTTCTTTTGGAGCTCTGTATATATTAGAAAAAACATCAACTATGGATTTATTATTGTTATTTGTTAATTCATAATCAGGAATAATTCTAAAAGTAGTTACTGGATCTGATACTATATTTTCTTTAATATTAAACATTAGAAAATGCCTTTAACAATATATAAATTATAAAATCCATAGATGTTACTTTTGTTCCCAACTTTTTATTGCCAGCCATAGTTATATAAATTCCTATAATAGCTACTATTATAAATAGTCCTGTGCATTCATCACCTATTTTCCCTAGTCCTCTTAATCCACCTTTAGCTATCCAACCTACAAAAGAACTTATTTTATCTCCTATCCACTCCATAAAATCCTCCTAAAATTTTATTGATTTTATAACTCCAAATATCATAGGGATCCACTGTATTCCTAAATATCCACCAACTGCATATTTTATAGTTTTCTTTCCTTCGTGTTCATTTCCAGCCATTATAGACAAGAATCCCTTTATCATAAATCCATAAGCAACTGGTTCTGCTAAATCTTTAAGTATATTAATTATAGGTTGTACACTTTCACTTATGCTAGCTGCATATGCAACAGTACTCATTCCATTAGCCATTATTAATGTTAATGTAGTTTGCATTAATATTTTATCTACATCAATTTGTATTTCTTTAACCTTATTATTTTTATTTTCGTTATAATAAAATCCTATTATTTGCATATTTGCCCCCTTATTTTTTTAATTGATCTATTATCTTTTCAATTTCTTTATGTCCTAATAAAACTCCAACCAGGACACCAATTATTATTTTTAATAGAAAAATCATAAATTCACTCCTAAATAGTTCTATTTTACAAATAGCCTGCATACACTTTAACAAAGCGTTGTTTAAAGTTCCTTAGAATATCTATACCCATGAATAATTTTATTGATTTTGGCCAATAATATTAATAAACAACTTTGTAAGAAGGTGAAGTTAATGGGTTGGATTATTGCTGGTTATTTATTATTAATGTGGTCTCAAATGTAATTAAATTTCATAATTTATTTTTCTCTTTTTATTGGATTCAATAGGCTTATTCACTAGAATAGGTCTTTCTTTTTTATTAATATCTTCTCTAATTAAATTTTTTACATAGTAGCTAAAGTCTTTACCTTCCACAAAATCTAATAGATCTTGCTCTTTTTTCTTAAAGCTTACTGGTTTAGTTGCCATATTGATTCCCCCAAATCTCCAAATGCATTAGCATTAGCATAGATAGAATTTTCTTGCAATGTTATAGATTCGCCTAATTCCTCTCTTAATTCAGAATAGAATGTTTTTGCACCACCACCTGTAAGACTTATTAAATTAGTTCTTAGGCTATACTCAACTTGTAAATTACTCTTTAGGTTATATATAAAATCTTTTTTCATTTCATCTATAATATTTGTTTTTTCTTTGTGACCATCTAATATTAGTCCACTTTGTATTATGCGATCAGCATCAGTGGTTTTTAAGTCTAATCCATATTCATTATTTAATCTTTTTATTAAATCTGTCTGAAAATTAATGGTTCCTGAAGGGATTGAAATAGGATTCAATATTTTTCTACAGTCTTTATAATTAACAACCATGGCACAATCTGTGGTTCTTCCGCCTATATCTATAACAATTCCTTCCCATTCATCATCTAATGTGGTTACTCCTTCTGGATAGACTTCTACATCTTCTATTACTAGTGGTTTTTCTATTCCGTTAATGAATACAGTTTTTTCTCTATTTGCTAATACTAAGTTTGTTAAAGCGGATTTATCTTCTTTATATTGGCTTAATGGTAATCCTAAAACAATATAGTTATAAACTGTATTTGTAGATAGTGCTAATGATCCATAAAGAAAATTTATATAATTCTGTTTATCTATTTTTCGATAAGTTGTATCATAATTACCCTCACCTAAATAGAAAATAGAATTATCTATTTTTAGTATTTCACACTTATTTAGTGGTTCTACATTTGTAATTTTTGAGTCAAATAATATTCCTGCAGATGTAACACAAGTGGCATTTCCTATATCTATTCCGTGGATTGAATATTTTTGCATAAATTTATACCTCTTTAATTATTTTTATATTAGAATATATGTGTGTATTTTTGAAAAAATACTTATATTTAAATAAAAATATATTTATTTTAGTAAAAATGTATAAAAATAATGGAGCTACTTTTCATAGCTCCATATATCACTTATATTTATATTTAATTTAATTGAAAGTATTAAAGCTGTTTCTAAAGTTGGGTTGCTTGTCCCTCTCTCCCATTGAGAGTATGTTGTTATTGGTACATCTAAAAATTTAGCAAATTCACTTTGGTTAAGCATATATTGCTTCATTCTAATTTCTTTTAATTTATTATTAACCATATAATTACCTCATATTTGTTTTTAATTTAATTATATGATAAATAAACTATATTTTGAAGATATTCATAAATCATTTAATTAATCTATTGTATTCATTTCTTAAATTTTCTTGAGATAATTGGGCATAACGCTGTGTAGTTTCAGGTGACTCATGACCTAGGAGCTTTTGAACTCCAGGAAGACTCATACCACTGTTTAATAAGTGAGTAGCTTGTGTCCTCCTAAATTTATGAGCATGTACTTTCTCTGTTACGCCACTTCTATCTTTAATTTTCTTTATTATGAGCTGCAATGCTCTTGGTTTAATCTGACCATATGGAGCATGGTCAGATATAAATAAATAATTTGATTCTCCTTTTCTAGTTTGTAAATAGTCTATAATATTTAATTTAGCTTTTGTTGAAAAATATACTATTCGTTGTTTATTACCTTTCCCAATGACAGTTATACTCATTTCATTCCAATTAATATCTTCTAGTCTTATATTATCAATTTCACTTATTCTGCAAGCTGTACTGTCTAAAAGTTCAAATAAAGCTTTTTCCTTTGGAGTTTTACATGCTTGTCTTAATCTTTCTAAATTATCAGATTGATATCCTTGTTTAATTAGTTTAGGAACTTTAGTAAAAGCTAATTTTTTAGCTGGATTTTTTAATATATATTCTTCATCTTGCAGCCATCCAAAGAAATTTTTTAAATATGTTATATATCCATTTACTGTACTAGCTTGTCTGTCTTTACTTATTGTAGATAAAAACATTCTTAGATCCATAGTGGATATTGTAGAACAAGGCTTGGTAAAGAATAGATTTAATCTCAATAAGAAATTTTTATAATTCATAAGAGTTTTTTTACTTAATCCTTCTAATTTTTTACATGCTATGTATAAACACAATTTTTCTTCTATATCACTTGTTATTAATTCTTTTGATTTAGTTTGTACATCATACTCATATAAAACTTCATCAATTATATTCTTCATAGTTAATTGTTTATTGTAATCGTTTTCAATTTGAGGTAAAAAAAGAGTCAATCTTCCAGTTAGTTTAATACTTACTTCTTCGTTTAAATTATTCATCTTTTAGAATTCTCCTATTCCTATTGTTTTTTAGGAGAACCTAAGTTATACTTAATTTGCTAGATTGGTGGTAACTTAGGTTGCTGCCTTTTTATTATTTTTTTAATAATGCTTGTCTCTCATTTATTAATTGTTTAAGCTCGTCAAGATCTTCTAAAGTAGCTTTATTCCTTATAAAACTTCTTGAGCTAGATCTGCTTCTTAAATAAGATGCATGTTCTTTATTATTATTTCTCCATTTTTCATCAGCTTGTTTTTGAGCATCTGAATATTTCACCAAATTTGTCCCTCCTTTCAAGTATAATTATAGTACACGTACTATAAAATGTCAATATATAATTAATAAATAAACCTAAATCTATTAATACATAAATCTAGGTTTATCTTTCCAAGCGCACTATATTTTATTATTAAAGTATTTTTCATTATTCTTTATATTGAATTTTCTTAGCTTATTTTGTATTTTTAGATTTCAATTGATCTAACTCATTTTTTAATTTTGCAATTTCTAAATCCTTTTTATCTAATTGTAAATCATATTTATTAATTAATTGTTCTTTAATAGATTCAATTTCTTTTTTAGATATGTTTTCATATTCAAATTTAATTTCTTTAATTTGATTTTGATATTTTTCATCTAATTTATTTAGAGCTTCTCTATATTGTTCTGAAGTATCTTTTTCTTTTTCTAAAGATTTTTCATAATCAGACTTAATATCTTCTATTTGTTTATTATATTTAGTTTCTAATTCTTTTATAGACTTACTATTTTTAATTTCTAAATTTTTAACATTTTCTTTATATGCTTCTATATCTCTCTTTAAATCTAGGATATTATCTTTATAAAAATTAATCATATCTTCAGAATTGCTGATTTTATCAGATAATTGTTTATTAGTATTTTCTAAAGATAAAGTGTTTGATTCTAATTCTTCTAATTGTTTTAACAATAAATCATTAGTATTTTTTAAATCTTTATATTGTTCTAATTGCTCCAGTTGATTAACATTACTTTTGTTTAATATATCGATAGTCTTTTGCTTATCTTCTATATCTTTTTTTAATTTATCTGTATTTTTAGACCAATCCAAAATGGATTCTTTAGCTTGGTCTAACTCAGTAGCCTTTTCCTTAAAACCTTTTTCAATTTCAGAATTACTAAGTTTTAGTTTTTCTAGCTGATCTTGTAGATTGCTAATAGTTCTATCCTTTGTGGTGAGTTCTAATGTTACTTCATCTCTGATTCTTTCTTCACTGCTTTCGTTAAATTCTAATGTAGTAAGAAATAAAGATCCAAGTTTACTCAAGGTATTTTGAAATACTTCTATTTCCTTTGCCCTATCCCCATTAAATGATTTTTTAGCCTGAGCCATTTCCCAAGTATTTATTAATTCAGTAAAAGCTTCTGATTGATTATTGAATCCAAACTCTTTTGTAAGAGCTTTAAATTTTTCTTTATCATCCTCAGTAATTCTAAATGATGCTGGTGTTAAATCTGCCATAATAGTCACTCCTTTATTTTTGTATACAATATATACAATGTATTGTATTGTATTACATTTCTTATATTTATATTGTATATCTATATTTTTACAAATGCAATTACTATTTTATAAAAATATAGTTTTGTAGTGTATTACAATACTTAGTATACATTTGTAATACATAAAAGGATATAAAAAAGAAAGTTATTTTTAACCTTTCATTAATCTTTTATTTTTGTTATTATGTTTAAAATAAAAAATAAAGGCAGCATATAAGAAATTAATCTTACATGCTGCCTTGTTAATAGAAAGTTTTAGCAATTATTATTTTAATTATATTTTCTTAATGTTAGTTTAATTAATATTTATTTACAAAAATATATTATTGGTAAATTCATTCACATCTAGAGCCCCCTGTATCCCATTTGCCTTTCCCTTTTCTGTATATTGGTGCCCCACCCTTATATAAGAATTATTAGGTAATATCCATGGAGTATTATTGTAGTTTGCTTCCCATAGCAAGTGCTCTGTAAATTTTCCTTTTAGATTACTTAAAAATCCTGTATATGTGTAAATTCCAATTTGCATATTGGAAAGTTCTTTAAATTTCTTAATAAATCTTTCCGCATAATCTATTAATCCATTAAAAGTCGTTTCTATATCCAGCATAGGAATAAGATCATTGGATTTATCTTTTATGGAATTATAGAAATTAATAGCTTGTGTTTCGGGAGCGCTTGTACCAACTAAAAAGTGATAAAAACCTACTTTAAGACCATTCTGCTTAGCACTACAGTAATTAGTATCTAAATATCCATCTTTAAAAGTTGTTCCTTCTGTAGCTTTTATATATACAACTTCAAATCCATCTGATTTTACTTTATTAAAGTTTATACTTCCGTTATTATTACTTACATCTATTCCTTTGAATATCTTTTTTTCTATCCATGCTCCACTCGAATCAAATATATAGTTTTTTCTATTAATTAATATTGTACAATCTGAATACATATAACCTTGATCTATATCTAAGTAATACCATTTACTATTAGAATCTTGGAACCAGCCTGTTAACATAGAACCATCTTTCTCTAATCTATACCATTTACCCTTATCTTTAATCCAGCAATTAGAAAGCATTTTACAAGTCTCTTTTTCTAAGTAGTACCATTTCTTACTTGCAGGAGACTGAATCCACTCTCCATCTAAAGAGTATCCCTCTTTATTGAAATAATAGTATTCTCCTTTTATTTGTTTCCATTCCTCTTTACAATAAGTTTCTCCATCTGTAGAAAACCACCATTTTACTTTTCCATCTATAATATCCTTATTCCATCCAACTTTATACTTTTTCTTTTCAGGCTCTTTTATTTGCTTTTTATCTTCTAAAGCCCAAAGCTCTTTTATAATACTAGAATTAATATCTAAATAATATTTTCCTTTATCTCCGTTATAATCTCCCCAGCTATTTATAAGTATTAATGTATCTTCTTTATATCCAATACATAACACGGCATGGGCACCACGTTTATTTCCTTCCGGCTCGGATGGAATAATTCCACCATTGCTATTAGCTTCATAGAAATTCTCATATACTCTTACTGTAATTAATATAGGCTTTTGATATTTAACCAAGTATTCTTTAATATTTTCTATCTCTAAGCTTATATATGCTAACGACTTGTAGTCATCTGCTTCATCTAATAGCTTTTCTTTTCCGTACTTATTTAAAGTATCTACTATAGATGGGTATTCTTCATTTACGGGGAAAGAGCTCTTTTTACAATCTCCATACTTAACTAGATTTTTTAGAGCTTCCCTTGTAATCATGCCTGTACCTTGAAAATCATCCTCCTGTCTATTGGCATAAATAAATCCTACAGAATACATATTATCTTTATTTACACCATCTATATAGGACTTCATGCATGATAAAGAATGAGCTACGCATGAACCTATAAGCCCTTGATTAAGTATTGGATAATCATAATCTAATGTAAATTCTTTTGGAATGTCAATCTTATCTGAACTACAAGAAATCATAGAATAGTCATAGTCTCTTAAATCTATTGGACTTTCTATTGCACCTAATACAAATTTATTTTCCATAAATAAATCCTCCTAAATATAAAAAAATAAGCAGCCATTAAGACTGCTCTAAATTACTTTTAATTTAAACTGATAATTGATTCTTTAAATTTCCTAAAGCCACTTCTATTTGTGCTTCTATATAACCACTTAAATCTTTTATTTCTATGTTAATTAAATCCTGCGACTCTTCAGATAACTGATTTAATACATTTTCTTTTACTGATTCAGCTATCTTTTTTAATTCTTCTTTCTTAATATCTCCATCGTCTGTCTTTTCTTTTATTTCTTTAACTAAAGTTTGCTCCATTTTTACTACATTCTTAGTTACTAACTCATTAGCTCTATCTATAGCAGAATTTATTAAGACCCTTTGATTTTCATCTTGGATTTTTTGTGTTTCTGCCTTAGCCTTTTCAGTAAGCTTCTTAGTATAAAGTGCTACATATGCGGTACCTACACTTATAGCTCCACATACAATAATAACTAACAATTGTGTTACACTTTCTTTAATCATTTCCATTTTTTTATTCCTTCTTTCATATTTTTTATTTTGCAAATGCAAATAAAAGAGCTATAGATCCACTGATAACAGCGCCAACTATAGTTCTCCATAACCATGTATTATTTTTTTCTAAGTCCTCTATTCTGTGGTTTGCTACCTTTAATTTATCCTCTAGATTTTCTAATTGTAGATTAATCGACTTTGGGATATTTTCCAGCAGCATTTCTATTTTTACAAGTCTTTCTCTTATTTCTTGTATAGTGTCTTTATCATCCATGTTGCACCTCGTTCCTTATAAAAATAAGCAAAGAAAAAAGACCTCTAAAGATCTCCTACTTTGCTTTAAATATTATTTAGTTTTCTACCGACTTTTAACCTTGCAGAAAAAATATTTATACGCCCTTGTAATTACCGACATATAAAGGTTATCACAGATTTACAAATATTAACACAGTATATTACGAAGTATTGTATCTCATTTTTCCTCCTATTATTTGTTTATCCCCCAATTTATGTTAATATACATTTGAAAGGGGGTGTTTTTATGTTCGAATATACATTTGAGAATTCTGATGGTGACTTCAAGATACTTACTCCATTCGTAAAAGACATGAGTGAAATAAAAAAAGAAAGTATCCAAAAAGCTGATTGTATTCATGATAAATCAACTTTTCCAAATGGAGTAGTTCTTGAAACAATACAATATGCTACCAAGGTTGTTGTTAAGTGTTCACATGAATTAATTAATAATAACGATGGAACATATTCTATACGTGTATAATTATTGATCTAGCAGTTTGAGCTATTTTAGTATTTCCAAACTTGGTAATTATACAATCAGGCTGTTCTTGAACCTTTGGTTCTTGAGCAGTTTTATTTTTATTCTTTTTTATTGTATATCAACTCCTTAAAATTTTATATAACAAAAGAGCACCAATTATTTAGTGCCCTTTTTGTTTCTCTTGAACTCTTCATATTCCTTTTGCTCTTCCACAAACTCTTGCATTTTAACCTCTACCCATGCAGATATTGAAGTGCCATACTTTGCAGCATACTTGCAAAATTCCTCAAAGATTTCAGGATCTAATGTTAGGTTTAATTTCTTTTTGGCCATAAAAAATAACCTCCACATGGAGATTATAACCTAATCTTATATATTTGTCCTTTTTATCAGTGTACATCCTTATATATACGTATTTTAAAAAATATTATTTACACATATTTATACGTATTAATACGCATTATTAACCTATTGCGTAGCTTTATTAGGATAATCAAAGTTTGTTATTTCTTTGTATTCTTCTTCTGTTATCCATTTACCTACTGCGTTGAAAACTCTATCAATATTCCAGCAACTATTATTATAATAGGTTTGTACTTTGTCAAAATTTTTACTATGTTCCATTTATAACTCCACCTCCATTTGCATAGCTAAATAATCTATATCACTTCGCATTTTTTCTAATTCACTAGGTTTTCTTATAACAGAATTATCAATATTAGATAATATATCTTGTATAAGACTATAATCACTTTCACTACATTCTATAGTTATATTTTTAGCAATTTCTTCGTCTAATTCCAAATCGCTTGTTATACTAACATTTAATTTATTTTCTATTACTAAAATATCTCCTATTTTATTAGGGTTTTTATTAGTTAATTTTATTTGCATTATAAATCGCCAATCCTTTCTATATAAATTTTTGAAAATCTAGCATCGGGACTTATAGTTACTGAACTACCACTTGTTTGATGTAAATATACGTCAATAATTTGATCTTGTTGAGCATTAATTAACATAAACACTCGGTTAGTGGTGTTTCCCGTAGTTGTTACATTAACCATTTCAATTTCTACGTCAGTTTCGTTTCTTCTAAGTTGTAATTCATACCCACCAACAGGAGCGTTACTAATATAAGCTTTACAATAAAATCTATATTTACCACTAACTAAGCACTTTAATTTTCCATCACTAGTTAATTCAAACCAATTTGCATTATTAATGCTGATACTACTTATTTTACATACTCCTTCAGTAGCAATGGTAGTTGCTGATAAGTTACAAAACATAAAAGTTTTATCACTTTTAATGCTAGTAATATTGTTCACATTTTCATTCAAGGACGTAGTATTTTTATTTATTCCATCAACTAAATTGCTGCCTTCATTTTCTAAAGCAGCAACATCTCCAACGACATTATAAAATGTATCCGCTGAAATTGTAGCATTAGGATCAATCTGTAAATTTACATTTTCAGAATTAGAAATTGTGGTTAACAAGTCTAGGGATATACCACTTTTAGTTATTCCGTTGTCTGCTGCCATGTAATCAGCTTCGCTAGTAGGAGTTATAGAATATAATATTTCTCCTTCGTCTGGATCTAGAGCAAAGAGCCCGATAGTTCTTAAATAATAACCTTCAGTTAAATTCGTGTTTGTTATTGTAGCATTAACCTTAACTGTAGTAGTATTAACAACTTTGATTAAATCAGGTAGCACAGTCTGTTTTAAATTTTTAAAAGTAACTACCTGCTCCAATTCAGAATTATTTAAATTTGAATAATCAAAATCAGATGAACAAACCTTTGTAAATTTCATCGTTGCTACATTAGCTGATAATTTTGCCATTAAGGCATGGCCTTTTTTGGTAATTATTGTTGTCTTGAAATTTGCCATAAAATACAATCCTTTCTAACGTAAAATATAATGTGAAGTTGAGGTATTGGCACTTGCTTGATTTGCGTTTGCCTTTGTTTCTATGTGATCTGACAAATCATTTGTAAGAACATATTTAGATGTATTCAATAAACCAGATGCTAATTTATTAGTTGATTCTAGTGAATAATTATCAGCAAAATCTGAAGATAATACATAATGAGTTTTTGATAAAATAACTGAACCTAAATAAGATAAATTAGTAAACTCATGTTTAGTAATTAAAACAAGTTTTTGACCTAAATGAGCTGGTTTAAAGTCGTCAATAAGTTTTATTAAACTATCTGTAAAATTAGAAAAACTACCTTGAGTTTCTAATAAAACTTCAAAATAGCCTTCAGAATCATGCCGCTTTACTTTTGGATTGTCAGCAAAAAGTTCACAAATTTTAATAATATTATCTGTATTTGCAATTTCATGACTTCTCATTTTTGCTTTTATAAGTTTTCTTCTGTCTTCATAGCTTAGATTTGAATTATAAGGTAGCCCATATTTATTTTCATATATTTTTAGTCCCCAGGTAGCAGTGTCAACATTAAATTGATTTAATATGTCTTGAATACAAAAATAATATCGAGCAAGTTCTCTATTTACAACATATTGAATAGCTGCATTTTCAGGAATTTTAGATACATAATCTGGAACATAGTGAGATGTATCAACTAAATATTGTTGAATTGATTCTTCTGAAATTTCCATAAAATCACTCCTCACTTACTTCTAATGTACCCATTGAAGCAATTTCATTTGTTTGTAAAGTGATATTTTCTTTAGCACCATTCAGTTCTAAATCTGTATAATCGTCAACACCTTCTGATTTCAATATTATATTTCCTATTTTTGCATAAGATACATATGTTGTCTTTTCAAAATCTAATGTAGAGAAATATGAATTAAGAGCTATAGTAATAAAATTAATTGCATCTGATATTATATATCCTTCAGATAATACTATTTTTACAGCAATGTTAATACTGTTTTTTACACATGAAATAACAGTAAGTGTTGCACCTATAGGAGCTTGACCACTGCCTGTATCTTCTGGATATGGATCTATATAATTTTTTACGGCAGTTACTATAGAATCTTCTACTATAGTATTATTTTCTCCAGAAAGAATACATTTTACAGTATTAGGTCCATCCCATGTAGAAATTACTTTACAGCCTGTAACACCATCACATTCTTTGGCCCATTGTTTATAGTGAGCCTTATTTGCACTACCTGCTTGGTTAGCAGCGTTATCTAATATTCTATTCAAATAATCAGCATCGGATTCAGAATCAACACCTAACGAAACAATTGAGACATTCTCTATTGAAGAAATACCATCACTTTTATCAAGAATAGATATTTTGCCTAACTCAACATTACCAGTAGTACCAATAGTAGTACATTTAGCAGTTGCATATATGATGCCAGTATCCGGAATTGTGACAGTATCTTGAATAATAAATTCAACAGAATCAACATCATCTATTGTAGGAACATAAGCTGAACGTCCCGCTCTGATGATTGTATCAGATTGTCCTGTTATTTTTAATTTATGAACTGCATAACTGCCTTCTTTACGTATAATACCTTGCGCCTCTCCCTTTAAGTCCAAATATGAGTCTGTAGCAGTTTGAGTGATTCCCATTTTTAAAGCATTTATTAATGCTATATTTTTAGCACGTGCTAATTCTTCAGCAATTGGACGAGTATTATTCCAAAACATATCTCCTTCAACAGTGTTTATACCTTTAGGAGCTTCTTGTATCATTCTTGCATGAATATCATCAACACTTTCAGTTAGATAATCTGGCACTTGTAATTCATAACTCATATATGTATCACCTAATTTCTTTTTCTAAATTTTTATATGCACTTCCTAGTGTAGAAATAATTCTATATTCGCAATAAACAATATCGTTTTTCCATGTAAATGTGAAATTATCAACGTTTTGAGTAAGTGGATGAATTAATAAGGCGTCACTTATAATTCTTTCTAATTCTGATTCAATTAATTTTCTATCAGGACTACCTATAAGAGAATCTATCCCAAACTTTTCATCATATGCAATATAATTATTACGATCAGTCATTACTGCAAGTTGACACCACTGCAAATAAGATTCAAATTTATCAAGTAAAATAACATTACCTTTAGAATCTTTTTTATACTGCATAGTATCAAAATCTATTGCGTAACTTTGTTGTTGTTCAAAATCATCGTTTAATGTAGTTAGATCATCTTCTAAAAAATTTTCTGGAAATATGCTAATATCAGCCACAGGCACTCACCTTCCCTATAATTACGCAAGTTGTACCTAATAAAGCAACTAAAACTCTGTCACCAGCGGAAACATCATTGAAACTAAACTTATGAGTATGTCCTTGTGATTCCTCAGTTGAATAAGTATTTATTATTTGATTTAAAATCAAACAATCAGATCCAGAATATTCATTTTTTTGACCATCAACAGTAGCACCATTTGCAGTTTTATATCCTAAAGATAATCCATTTGCAAATAAAGCATTATCAACAGTTCTATACATATGTTTTTTTATATCAGTCGCTAATTCATTTAAATTATTAATTTCCTGCATAATATTTACCTCGTATAATATTTAAAGTTTTCATAGCAGTTAAAGTCATGCTATCATTTCCGATATCATGTGTAATATCACATACATAATAATCCGCATTATTAAGGCTTACCTTATCACCGCTACGAATAACTGGAATGTCCTTTGAACATTCAATTGTCCATGTCTCATCTCCACAATAAAACATAGAAATAGCTTTTTCTTGTGCATTAGCATAAGTTTTTATATTATCATCTTGCACAATTTTTTGAAAAGTTCCGATATATTTTTCATAGCCACTCTTAAATATTCCTAATACAGGAGATTTAACTGTATCTTTATCATTTTTTCCTAAAACTTTTACCCGTGTTACAGCTCCATTAATTGTCGCTTTTTTTGAACTTTCTTCACAAATAGACTCTAATTTGTAAATATTTGAATTTGTTCCCAGTTCAAATAAATATAATTTGCTTTCCATCCTGTATTTATATAACTTACCACCCTTTTGAGCAGTTTCTTTTAATTCATCCCACATTAAGGTGTAGACTGTGTTTTTATTTCTACATTTTGCAAGGCCTATTTTAGTATCTAAAATATTGCTATCAAGTGGAACTCCCCAGTCTTTACAATACTGTTTTACTCTTTGTGTAGCAGTAGTACCTTCTGCAAATACATATTCTTCTTCAGATTCTTCCATATTAATAGTTCGTTCTTTACAAGTTAATTGAATTGTACGATCCTTATCACTCCCATTTAAAGTATAGATATAACCATCAAAAACTCGCTCAAGAACTCCATTTATATATTCATAAAGTTTTATGCTGTCATATTTGGTAACACCTATTTTTACAAGTTCAGCAGTTTTATTTATTGTGATATCTAATGTATAGGCAATTGTATTAATGGATTCTTTTAAACTTCCCTTTTCAGCTAAAAGGGTTATCTTATATTGATTTTTTAGAACTAATATCATTTTGTCACCGTTGAAATGCCAATATATCCGCCTGAATTTCCATAATAAATAGATATCCAATTACCATATACAGCATATACAGTTACTTCAGTATTAGCTTTTATTTTGCCTAAATATTTAGATGTCATTGAATTTGATTCATAAACACATGTATCTACTTTTGTTTTAACCTTGTCACCTTTTTGGTATGAATAACTTCCACCACTTCTGCTATTTAATTGTTGTCCTGAACTTGCAGACTGAAGTGTTTCAATCTTATATTCTCTGTATTGTCTAAAGGTAATACTAATATAGGCATCACCTTCTTCACCTGCATAGTATGTAGGTGTAAATTTTGAAATAGTTACAAGCATATTTATATTTAAATCTGTAATTATTAGACGTAATGGATTCTCTTGGTTTTGCCAGTTTTTAAACCTATTAACTAGATTTAATGGCGTATCTGTTATTGTGCATCTACAATAGGCTTCATCAAATTCTTTTGGAAATAAAGTCTCAAATGATATTTCTTCAATATTTCTCCCACTCTTTTTTATATCAATTTGACCATAACCAATAATATCTGAAGTTTTAAAACGTCTTTCTGTTGGGGTTGATATATTTTTAAAAGGATTGACAGGAAAATGAAAGCTCATAGGACTGTTATTTAAATCAGAATCTGAATAAACTGGCATACTAGTGTTTCCAGCAGCTTGTGTAGCATAATTATCAAGTAAATATACATCCATGACATGCACCTCCATATTTTTTTGCATAATAAAAGCACCTAGTTATTAACTAAGTGCTTTATATTTATATATTTTATTATTTTAAAGTATTTACAACTGGAGTATAAGTTCCTCCAGATAATGTGCAGCAGATCATGCCTTCCGATTCTCCATTATATTCATACAAGAATGTAATGTTATTAATATTATGTCTTTTTAAATTAGTTTCTTCATATGTTAAAAATTCTGCAACAACATTATATGTTTCATCATTATTATTCAATTTATATGACTTAATAGATAATGATTTTTCTTCATCATCTGAACCAGATATAGAATCAATAGAAAAAGTCGGGTATTTTGATTGAATTTCATTTATAAAATCCGAATTTTCTTCAAGATTAACTTTGATTTGTTCTTGGACTTTCTTTTCATGTTCTTCACTAGCCTTTTTAAAATAAGATAATCTATCAGAGTATTTCTCTTTAGTAAAATAAAAATTTGATGGATGTTTATCTATATTATCTAGTAGTGTATTAATCAATGATATATCAATACCATCAAATGATTCATAATCTTTATTAGATTTAAGCAAATTTAAAACTTTTTCGATATCGGAATTATCTTCATATATTCCTGACAAATCTGTTGAAATTAATGTATCATTAGATTCATCATTTGAAGTATTTTCGGATGTTTGTAATGCTATGTTATTATTAATATTAGCAGATTTTAAAGTGTAAATTCCCCAAAAAGACAATATAACTAATATAATTCCGCCTAAAAATAAATATTTTTTAATTTTATCCATTATCTCTCCCCCCTTTTGTTATACCATATTATACCTAATTATTTAGTATTAAACAATGCTTCCCTAAGTTGTATTGCAAATTCTTGACACGCCTGTTGTATTATTTGCTCTTCATTTTGACCATTATTAATATTTAATTTTATGTCTCCAAAATTATTTCCACCAGCGCCTACAACTTGAACTTGTGGTTGAAATACTTGTGATTTTCCTAACCCATTAAAGAATGATTTTGTTTTACTATTATTTAATACTTTTTCACCACCATCAAACTTTCTATATTGTCTCCCTACAACTAATTCCATACCATGTTCGGCTACCTCGTGAATACCACTTGTTGCATAATCAGTACCACTAGCATAGCCTCTCTGTTTCTTACGAATTTCTAGTTTTTCTTGATTTAATTGTTCAAGTGAAGAATTTTGTATTATATTTACAGTTGCACTTACTGTTTTACCATTGATTGCATCTAATGTTTTGTTGACTAATGTTATACTTTCTATGACTCCATCTGCATTAGTTTTTATTTCTAATGGAGTACCATTGATGGTTGCAATTCCTGTTCTACTCTTGTCTGCTGCTACTGTTACATTTTCTAGTTCTGATATAGTAAAACCACTATAATCTTTAATTGTATTTGTGGCTAAATCTAAATGAGGTTGTGAATTAGCTAAATTATTCATAATTTGTGATACTGTTGTTTCTTGATCTGACAGAACATTTTGAATATTTTTGCTTATTTCTTCTGTATATCCTCCAGCTTTTTGTGTTGCAGTTTCATACAAGCCAGTAATCTTCTTAGTTGTTTCGTCGACTTGAACATAGAATGATTCAAGATTACCATTGCTATTGGTAAAGGAATACACACCACTTTCTGTAACGCTGTTAAGTCCGGAATATTCATTTAACATACCATCCATTCTATTTTGTGCTCGAATATCCCCAGTCGATAATTTTTCTCCTGTATATTCGCTTATTAAGCTTTTTCCATTTTTATCTTTAGCACCAGGAAACGTTGAATATAATGTTTCTAAATCTGATTGCCATGCTGCTTGTGCTTGTGCATATGCTTTATTTCTTTCTGTTTCAGCTTCTATTTTTCCTTTTTCATAAACCTCTCTTTCTTCATTTGATATATTAGGATTAGATAAGAATGAATCATAGCTTGCAAGTGTACCTTTATAATTATTATCAATTTCATCAAGCTGTTTATCGCGTTCTTCTGCTCTTTTTTGCATTAGTTCACTAGCCCCATTTACTCCAGTAACCCTTTTAGCATCATTTTTAAATTGATTTTGAGCATATGCCTGTTCATATGCATTATTAGCTTTGGTATATTCAAGTTCAAGTGATTTCATTTCTTCTAATTTACTTTTTATTTCAGACATTGCTTGGTCAATACTCTTACTATGGTCAACAAAAGCTTCATCAAATATTCTATATACATCTTCTCTTAGTTGTTTTTGTTTATTCATACCAGTTTCAAAATATTTTCCTAAAGTATCCATTACATTTTGTTCTGTTTCGCTTACAACTCCATCTAACATGAATGTTTTATTGAATTCACTTTCTATTTTAGACTTTTGTTCTTTCATGGCATTAATACCTTCATAAGCAAATTCATTAATGTATTGTCTAAAGGAGTGTTTATCAGATTCATCCATAACATTATCAAGATTTAATCTATTAATATTCATCTCAATTTCTAGTAGGCTCTTTGATGCGTCCTGCGCTGCCTTTTTAAAATCATCTGATATTCCTTCTCCAAAATCATCATAAACTATTCCTGCTTCTTGAAGCTCTTTTTTAGATTTCAGAACACTTCCAGTTAATTTATTAATTATTTTTTCACCAATAGACAAATCTTCTGTAGCAGTAGTAATACTTTCTTTCATAAGTTTATTATAACTATGAACTGCATAGGCCGTTGTTGCAACTCCTGCAGCTATTGCTAATCCTGCTGGACTTATTAATGCAGGTAATCCTTCAGCTGCTATACCAATTAGATTAAATCCACTTGCTATTTCAGTAGTTTCCTTTGCGACACTAGCCCCCTTTACTAAAGATATAAATGTACTTACCCCATTAATAGAATTACCTATTGAACCAGCTACACTTAACCCTGTTATTGCTCCAACTACTCCAGTAATTGCTAATGCCATAGACTTTACATCTTCAGTATGTTTGCTTATATAGTCTACAATACTTACTACTTTATCTTCTAAAACTGGTATCTTATCAGTTGCCCAAGTTACAAATTGTTTTGCATATGGTGCTAATCTATCTCCTAAATTGATTTTCATTGTTTCTACTGCTCCACCTAGGTTTTCCATCTGTCCTGCTAAATTATCAAGTTTAGTATCAGCTACCTTTTGTGCTGCTCCATCTGCTTCTTCTAATCTCTTTGTTAATTCAGTTACAGCAGAACCACCTTGATTCATTAATGCAAGAACTCCACTCATAGATTCAGTTCCAAATATAGTACTAATAACATCGGCTTTCTGTTGACTATTTAAATTCTTAAGAGAATTATTTAATATATCTACTACTTCGCCCAAAGATTTCATATTTCCTTGCGCATCAAAAGCCTTAATTCCGTATTTTTCAATCATTTCAGATGCTGTATCTGTTGGACTAGCCAATCTATTTAAAGTCTGTCTTAATACTGTACCTGCTTGTGAACCTTTAATTCCTGCATTACTTAATAATCCAACTGCACTTGCTGTATCTTCAATGCTTGTTCCTAAGCTATTTGCAACCGGTGCAATATATTTCATTGCTTCACCTAGATCTGTAACATCACTGTTTGTAGCATTGGCACTTAAACTCAATACATCAGCTACATGACTTGCTTTAGATGCATCTATATTGAATGCTTTCATAGAACTTACTGCTATATCTGTTGCACTTGCTAAATCTAAACTTCCAGCGCTTGCCAAACTTAATAGTCCTGGCAGTGCTGCTATATTTTCTTGTGTGCTATATCCAGCCTGTCCTAGCAATTCTTCTGCTTCTGTAACGTTACTCGCTGACCATGCTGTACTTGCTCCCAAATCTAATGCAGTTTGCTTTAGTTGAAGCATTTCTGCATCCGTTGCCTGTGTTATTGCTTTTACATTAGATAATCCTTGTTCAAAGCTAGTGAATGTTTCCATAGTGCTTTTTATACCTAATCCACCAACAAGCATTGTTCCAGCTAATCCAATAGATATTATCTTTTTAGCTCCTGATTTAAGCCATCCTTTTAAATTGCCATCTACTTTTTCTATAGTTTTAGTTACTTGATCTTCTGCTTCTATTTTTACTTTTGCTTTTTTCTTGTCTAATTCATCTACTTTTTCTTTTATATCTTTTGTTTTTTTAGATGCATTATCATCAATATCAATTTTGGGCCTTATCCTTTTATTATTTAATTGTTCTGTTCTTGACATAACTTTTTGTACAACAATTGATGCACTATCATTTGCTTGTAATTTAGCTGTTCCAGTTGCCCTACTAAGCTTTCTAACTTTAGACTCTACTTTTTCTATAGTTGATGTTGCATTATCATTAATCTTAGCACTGGGACTTGCAGTAATATTACTTAATTTTTTTAATTTCTTTTCTACTTTTTCTGTTATGCCTTCTAAGTCAGATATTTTTTGTTTTGACTTTTTATCACCAGTAACATCAACATTTATACTGAGTCTATATACTTCTTTATTAGCCAAGTTTACACCTCCTAATAAAGCTTAAAATATGAAGCATTTTATCATCCCAATACAAAAAAGAATGGATAACAACATTGTGTCGCTATACTCTCACGTATCATTTCTTATTTATCTTTTCAATAGCTTTATTATGTTTCTCAACCTCATAATCAGAGAATACCATCATCAATTTTTGTGATATTTCATTATTAGGAACACCATAAAAATCATGTGGCATTATATTATGCATAGTGAAAATATTGTAGATCCGAGTTATTCTTCCTCCTCGGCTGATGAGTTTTTTATTGTATCAGCTTCTTCTAATTCACTGCCATATCCACTGAGTTCTAAAATTTTATCAACCAATATATTTATCTCGCCAGCTAATAATTTTCTTAATACATATTGCCTTGCATCTGATACATTTGCCTCTTCTAATAATTTAGGATTATTCCAATCAAAATTTGTTGTAGATTCTACAATAACTGCTGCATCATATTCAGCACCATCAAGTTTATTTTTCTTTGTGCATGATTTTCTTAAAAAGTCCATTCTTTTTCTTGAAAGTCCTTTAAGCACTATAGGTATTCTAATATCCTTTTTACCATCTAAAGTAACTAGGACAGTAGCAGTAGGTATTTCTCTTTCTCCTATTAAAGCATTTATAATATCATTTTCTTTCATTTCTAAAACTTTATTTTCTTCTTCATTTACTTTTTTCATTGTATAATTCCTCTCTTTACACATATTAAAATTTACGCAAGGTTTTTACACCTTGCATTTAGTTACATAAAAAATATTATCTAATCCGCAACTATTGGATCTACTAATTCATATCCTGTATATACAAATGGCATTTCTTCTTCAATTACTTCTCCTGGCTTAAAATTAATTAAATTTACTTTTGTAAATCTACAATTCTTAAGTCTTATTCTTTCACAGCCATAAGCTTCTGGATCATCTAATTCAGAAAGTAATTCAAATTTATCAAAACCTTGTTCAATCATTTCGGAAGTAACTTTCCATCCTTTTAATGTTCCAGAACCCTTTTTGATTCCAGATTTATAACCTGTCCATTCACTTCCTACTGTAACTATTTCTTTCATGTCAATTTCACAATCAGCAGTACATTCTGATACTTGAGAATAGAAATTACCATCTTTAAATATTCTTCCATAAGTACCACTGCAAACTCTTGACGCATCTAATGGTTCATAAGACATATATCAGCACATCCTTTCTTTTATTCAGCATATTGAATATTGCCTGTACCAAATATTCTCTTAGCAACTTCAACGTATTCAGCATCCCATTTCCAAAAAAATTGATCCGGTTCAGCAGAATTTTGTAAATCTGTATCTGTTTCAACAGTGTAATTACCAGAAATAATGCCAATAGCTACCCATTCATCAAAGAAATTCTTAATTGCATTAAGAATTATAGTATGTCCAGTATTATCATTACTGATTTTACCAACATATTTAGATTCTCCTTTGAGAGATGTATTTTTATTAACTATGTTAATAAATCTTACAGCTCTTAAATTTCCAAGAATTTTTTCTGCATCTGATGAATAAGATTTATAAGTATTCACATCATCAAGTACAACAACTTTACCTTGAGTAACTGTAAATACAACTGTTCCAGCATCTAAAGCACTTTCAAGTTGAGTTCTTGTCAAACGTGGTTGAACATCTGTAAAGATAGTCTCTTCATTGCACATAGATTCTGTTAATTTTTGTCCTAATGCATGAGCAGCAAACCAAACCATAGCTTCAGAGATAGTATATTGAACACCATCATATTCCAATGTTTTTGCAAAGCCATTATATATACTGTAGTCATTAAATTTTTGAGATACAACATTAGCAGCCGCAAGTGAATCTTCATTTGTTGAACCAAATACTAAAATATCAAGACCAAATTCAGCACATTTATTCTTCCATTCAAGAGCTGAATCAAGTAATGATTTATCTGCGACACCATCAAAGACAAATCCATCAATAGCATATGATTCAAATGCATTCATAGCCTTTAAATAATTAGCATTAGTACATGCTGCTGAACCGTCATTTCCACCAGAAAAAGCTGCTGCTGATATTGTTGCTAGTGTTCCTGTAGCTGCTTCAACTTTGGTTGCAGTAACATATAATATAAAATCAGAATTATTAATTTTAGTAATAACATCATCTACAGCATTATTGACTCCTTCAATTATCGCTAATTGAGTTGTATCTTCGTACAAAGTAAGATCAACTTTAGATTCATCTAGAATATTCTCTGCGACTGTAACTTTGAAATTTCTTGAAGTTTCATATAAAGTTGTTAATGTAATTGCTGCAGCATCAGCAGTAGTTTTTAATACTAATTTTCCAGACTTAGCATTTTCATCAACTACTCTATAAAGTAATAATTGTTGTGGTCCGCCTAATAATGCTAATCTTCCTAGTTTGTAAGCAGTAAAGTCCATACTATCTCCAAAGGCCTTTTTCAATTCTCTTAGGCTTTTTACAGCAACAACCTTTTCTTTTTCACCCCAGTTGCTTCTTACTGGCATTGCAAGAACACCTTGACTGCTCATTGCAGCTTCTTGTGCTTTCTGCTTCATCCTATTATAAAAACCAGGAATAATTGGTATATTAGTTTCATTCCATGTACCTCTAGCCATTATTTAACCTTCTTTCCTAAAAAATTATCCATTATTTCTCTGAACTCACTTTTGGTAAGCTCATCTTTTTGGACACTAGAAAAAGCACCAACTACTATATATTTTTCATAGCCTAGTGCTTTTGCGTTATTTAAAAATATTTCTTTTTTAAATTTTGACTCTACCACTGAACTCTTGGTTTTTGTTTTACTTATTGTTTCTGCTGCTGCAGTTTTTACATCAGTAGTATTTTCATCTGCTGCCATAGTATAACACTCCTTTATCTACTTTAATTGTCCTCTGTGATGTATTTCATTGATTAATTGAACATTTCTTTCTATTTGTCTATGTCTAAAAAATTCAACTGTGAGTTGTCCCTGAGTAAACATATCTGCATCCCTATCCTCATTAATACTTTCAATTGTTAGATACCTTCTAATACCATCTATATATGGAATCTTATAAGCATTTATAATATTATCTTCAATAGTATCAATAATTTCAGCAATTTGTGATTTGCTATTGCTCACTATATGACAAATTAAAGTTTTACTTTCTTTCACTAATGAATAATTAAGTCTCTCTTTATTTTGAGATTTAACTCTCCATAGAATTGAAGGTACATCAAAATCAGATTTAAATGTATTCAAATAAACAGGATATTCTAAAATTTTATTGGTAAATTCCTTTACAGAATCCAGCCATTTATCAGTATTAACATCAGATTCATGATGTAGTGCAATAACATTAAACTGAACACTTCTGTATAATGCATCCCACTCTTCATCAATTCCATCTTGGCCAACAATACCATTAAATATACATGTAAATATTTCATTAGTCTTAGGATCTTCTATAGTCTGTAAATGTAGTGCTGGAATAGCTTTATTTACAATTTCATCAAGTTTCTTAAATGAAGACCTATCTACATAAAAATAAATTTCAATAGTTCTTTTATATCCAACTGTTTCATTATTTTTTATATCATCAGATTGTACAACAACTGCATAAGGTTTTTGGGTTTCTTTGTTAGGAACATTGGGTTCATAACAATCAAGTATTCCTATGCGTGCATCAATTAATTTTTCTCTTATACCAGCTCTCATTAACTATCTTCCTTATTTTTTATTGATATTGAATCACAGGCCAGTTCAATTTTTAAGATTCTTTGAGAACCTTCTTCGACAACAACCTTTTTATCAATTAATGAATCAGTAAAATCTACATCATTAAGAGCTAGTTTACTTATTTTGTTTGAACTATCAAATTCAATTTCTGCTTTTGCAAGAGCCATACTCATCCCTCCCAGTATTCAGCTAATAATTCTAAAATAGCCTGTCTATTATTAATTAGTGTTTTTTCAAGAGTATGATATGGCTTTATACCATTAACTTTTCTAGCATAATATCTTTTACCATCAGTCCCTACCCAACTTAATATTTTTGCTCTTACTGGAACAATTGGCTGTCCTGTTGGTCCATAAATACCAGTACCTTCTTCAAGATATTCTCCATAATCAGTACTATTTCCCAGATATACTTCAAAGTTTTCATGACTACCTTCAACTCCACCAGTTATTCCTTGTCTTGCGTGGCCTGTTCTATCTTTCCAATAAGCAGTTGACTTCGCCTGCTGAACTAATAATGGAGCTACAACTCCCTCAAACATCATTCTCATACCTATTTTTTTCTGTTCAAGCCATCCTCCTACCTTAAACATATAATCAAATCCTCTCTAAATCACACATATATCCACATAAAGTATTTTCAATAAATATCGGATATGTTGCAGATATTTTCATATGTCCTTCATTACAGTCAAATTCAATTTTATTTTTTTCATCAACAGTAATTTCATTTTCATTATTAAGAATCATTTTATATCTTGTAGTAGAATATTCTGTCCCTATTGTATTACTATCTATTGATATCTTATTTGAATTATCCTCTAAGTAAATTATTCCTGTATATGTGGTTACACTTTCTAATATTTCAAAAGCTCCATCAGCAATAACCTTTTTTTCATGCTTAACATCAAATGTAGTTGGATTTACTGCTATTCCTTTATTAATTGCATTAATTATCTTACTTGCTTTTAATCTAGGCATTAATAACCATCTGCTCTTTGCATAGATGTTTTATATCCGCTAGATGTAGTTGAATTTAATTTAGCCTGTTCTGCTAAATAATCACCTTGATATATACTAGCGAGATTATTCCAATAGTCAGGATCAGCATTTTCAATTTCTATTGGTCCTACTTTGATTTTACTATCTGTATTGGATTTCATTAAACAACCACGCCAACTAGCTTTATTTACATTGTTATCATTAGCAGCAAGTAAATTTTCTAATTCTGCTTCACTAAATACAGGATATTGGCTTTCATTTAAATTAATTTTTAATAATTCTAAAGCGGTAAGGCTCATATTTACTCACCTCCTTCGCCTTCTCCTTCTGATTCACCTGAATTATTAGCATTTGAATTTACATCTGGTTTATCTTCAGGAATAGTTATATCCGCAAACTGTTTTAATTCTTCAACAGCACTTTCTTTGACTTCGAATTCCTGTCCAGGTCTAAGATGGTTACCTCCATATTTTATAAATTGTTTTGCTACAGCCTTATAACTCTTTTCTGCTTCTTTCTTTTTTCCAGCCATAATTAATACACTTCCTTCCATAAAATAATAAGAGAACAGCTTAGCTGTTCTCTTCTATGCTACAGTTCCAAAGAAACATTCATCTGCATGTTCAAAACTAGGCATACCTAATTGTGACACCTTAGTTTCTACAGTAACAGGATCTTTCTTTCTCATAGTTGTTACTGCAATCCCAGTTCTAATTACAGAGCAATCACTATCAGAGTCATACATTAAATCTGCTTCTTCTGGAGTAGTACCATAATAAGTATTACCTAAAATTCCTTCAGGCATTAATGTAATATGATTATCCGGATAATATTGTTCTTCACTTCCATCAGGTAATTTATAAGTACCACTTACTATTGCAACAGATAAATCAAGTTTATTTTTTAAATAATTCTTAATTATTGCATCTGTAAGTATTGTTGCACCATCTTTATCTATATCAAGTTTTATTGCTTTATTAAGCTTGATATAGCCAAATGTCTTACTTGTTAATACCATTCTCTTTGGTACTGGATATCCTCCATTAGCCATCAATGTCTTCCATCTTTCAATGTCTCCAACAATATCTGCATCAGAATTGCTCCATTTATCATCATTAGTTAAAGTTTCCTTATGTTCGTCTGGAACTCCAAAATCAAATACAATATCTGCATCATCACTAACAATATTGATTACTCCTGTAGCTAATGCTTGCATTCTCATTCTTTCCATCTGCATATCTCCACCATCTACTAAATCAAGATAATTATCATAAATCTGACCTAATATAAGTTTCAATGTAGCACTATTTTCTGCTTGTGCAGCCATTAAAAGTTGCTGTCTATCTTCTTCTGATACAAGAATACTTTCTTTAAAGAATGGCATTCTTTTCTTTTCTACATCAACTGTAGCCTTTAATGCTCTTACCTTTACAGCAACATCAAAAGCTGATGGTCTTAATACTACTGGTTTTCTCTTTGAACCTTTTATATATTTTAGATCCATTCCAAATTGTTTTTTTCTTGGGAATAATGCTTCTCCAATTAATGTTTCTGCTGGCAAGTTTGTTATATATGTTGCAATTTCTTTTGAGCTTATAAAGCTTCTCCAATCTAACATTATCCAGTTCCTCCTTCTTATTTAAACAAATAAAATCATTTTTAATGATGTTTTTACATCATTAGTAACACTTGTTGGTAGTCCTGTAGACTTTACAAATCCAAATACAGTTAATGGAATACTTTCATTCCCATTGCTATATGTGAAATTTATGTCTCTATAAACTAGTCCAAAAGTTTTATCAGCTGTAACAGTTGTTCCATCTACAAATTTTCCATCTGCAGAAATAGGAGTTCCTGCTTTTAATACTCCATCTTCTAAAATTGATGTAACATCTGATTTTGAAATTTTTACAGGGATATTTTGAAATAGCTCTCCTGCAACTGCTAGTAAAGATTTATTTTCTCCAAATATAGTTTCTTTCTTTTCTAAACTCATTATTTTTCACCTCCTTTAAATGCTACTCAAAGAATTTCTTTTGAACTTCTGCATTAGTTTCAGTTTTTGACTTTGCAAGTACAGCTCCAATACTACCTTCAGTATTAGTCTCTATTAATGAACTTGTTGCCTGTGTAGTAATGATTCCAGTACCTGCGGCCTTATCATCTTTCTTTGCAGTATCTTCTTTAAATAAATACTTATCAGATTCTTTTAATGCATTAATCTGTTCCTCAAGTCCTATGAAGTTATTTCCATCTCGAGTTATCTTAGAAAAATCAAGTGCTTTCTTTAGGATACTTACATTTTGAGGATTATAACTACCTAATTTTTTTTCTAATACATTTTCAAATTGGATTTTTTCTAATTCCTTTGAGTACTTTTCTGCGTCTACTTTATTCTTTTCTTTCAAATCATCAATTTCTTTTGATAATTCTTCATTATCTTTAACTTTATCTTGAATTGCTTCTAAGTCTTTATCTCTCTTTTTTACATCTTTCTTATACTGATCTCTTTCAGATTTAACTGAATCATAATCAGATTTTTCAACGTAGTTATCACTATTTACTAAATCTACATCCTTATATTTAGTTTTAATTTCTTCTGGTATGCTCTTATATGAATCTCCTAAAATTTCATTTAACTTTGGCATTTTATAATCGCCCTCCTTAATTTTTTGTAAAATAAAAAGCCTTATCTCTAAGACTCTGCTAACGATTTTGAACTTAATAATATAGGTGGATGAGTATCGCCCATACACGCAAAATATATTTTTCCTGTTTTCTGTACCTCTTCTAATTCTTCTTTTGATAATTGCCAACAACTTTCAACCACATGTGTTCCATCTTCAAGAGATAATCTAGTTACTGGTAAACAAATAACTGAATCTTCTTGGCCTTTTGGAGCTTTTAAAATTAAGTTACTATACTCTGTCTTAATTGGTTTCATAAATTCCTCCTAAAATAAAACTAAGCCTATAACGTTAGACTAATACGAGATAATTGGATTACCTTTTAAACCTTTCTTTCTATTTTCTCTCCACTTCCAAATAAATTAACTGTTGATATTTCATCTTCTTTTTTAGGAAGATTTTTTACTACTTCAAAATTTCCGTCAACTTCAATTTCACTTAATGGGAATTCGATTAATGCTTTTGGAAATTTTCCACCTTTCATTTTTAAAGTTAATCCCGTAATTTTATAACTTATATCTTCTCCATTAAGTTCAACATTCGCTAACTTTCCATCAATACAACTTGTTGTAATTTTTAATTCATTCATACTATTCCTCCTAATGATTTTCTTAGATTTTCACTCATTTTTTCTGATACCTTATCTGTTATTTCACCATAGTTAATCTGAACATCACCAATTTTAATAGATTTAACTTCTTCAAGATTATCTCTAATAACTT
>JAHAJA010000043.1 GCA_018372435.1 Clostridiales bacterium
GTTTCAGGTTAAGTTGATTGAACCGCCGTGTACCGAACGGTACGCACGGTGGTGTGAGAGGTCGGGAAATTTAGTTGAATTTCCCTCCTACTCGATTATTGTTACGGCTCTTTCATCTTGTACTACTACCGCCGCTACTGTAATTTCATTATTATATGGCTTTTCATAGATGCTATAATTTCATACTCTCCTTCCTGTTTTAGAATAAGAAATAATCCCTCTTTTAATGAAGTTATTTATACTTAATTCAATATAGTAAGAGAAATTTATTGAATAATATAAGCACATAAAGATAATATGTATTTTAGAAAGCAGAAAATGCATCTTACTTGAATAGGGGTTGCGATTTTAGTCAATAGTGATATACTGAGTTCAGGAGGTGGGAATAAATGTTAGTACATACAGAGAAGATAGAATCTGGTGAGGACGAAGTCATTATTCGTTATAAAGTTATGACAAAACAGGTTAAAGATATAATTGAGTATATGAGTGTACAAGTACCTCCAATTCTAGGATCGATAGATAAAGAACAATATATTCTCTTGCAAAATGATATCTATTATTTTGAAAGTGTTGATAATACAGTTTTTGCTTATACTAAGAAAAATTCCTATGAAACAAAACACACGCTTAATGAATTAGAAAGTGTAGTATCCGATAGGCATTTTTTTCGATGTAATAAGTCTGTTATAGTGAATATTAATAAGATTCAGTCTTTGAAAAGTAACGTGGGTAATAGGATAGATGCGACCCTAGATAATCAAGAACATATCATCATATCCCGAAGATATGCTAAAGAATTTAGGAGGTGCTTGAATGGAGAGAATTAAACATTATATTAAGAATGAGATGGATGTAGAGTTTTTTGGATCTGTACATGGATTAGCTATAATCTTTGTATTTGGTTTTTTTGGATGGTTGAATCAGGTAGACACTGTTCCTTTCAAATTCATATTACAAATGTGGATCGTAGGTTATATAATAGCATGGTTCCAAAAAGCATTGTTTCTTGGTAATCGGGTATATAAGAAGTCTCAATATAAGATTTGCACAGTGTTATGGAATATTGGCCCTATAGTAATACTTTTATTGTCACAGATGATCTTAGGATGGTTCAATAATGCACCCATATGGGTTATGATTGCATTTGTTATAACTATGATTGCATATTTTATAATGCTGTGGATATTTCTAAATTTATTCTATAAAGACGATACTAATGAATTAAATCAATTACTTAATGATTTCAAGCAATCTTCAAATTAATTATAGGAGGAGTATAAGATGGCTAAATGTATTGAAACTGCCAATTTAACGAAATTTTATGGAAAAGCAAGAGGTATTACAGATATTAACCTCACAGTGGAGGAAGGAGAAATATTTGGCTTTATTGGACCTAACGGTGCAGGTAAGAGTACAACAATTAGGTCATTATTAGGTCTTATTACACCAACGTCAGGAAGGGCCCGTGTATTTGATATGGAGGTAAGGGCCAATCGAACTAAGATTCTTAATGACATTGGATATATGCCTTCTGAGGCAATGTTCTATAATGGAATGCGTGTCGCGGAGATTATTAAATACTCTGTTGACTTACATAAGATGGATTGTAGCAGTGAAGCAAATATACTATGTGAAAGACTTAAACTTGACGTGAAGAAGAAAGTAGAAGAGCTATCACTAGGAAATCGAAAAAAGGTTTCTATTGTATGTGCGATGCAACATAATCCTAAGCTATATATATTAGATGAACCAACTAGTGGTTTAGATCCTCTCATGCAGAAAGAGTTCTTTGCATTATTAGAAGAGAAGCATACCTCCGGTGCTACGATTTTCCTATCTTCTCATGTATTATCTGAGATTCAACATTATTGTACGAAGGCAGCAATTATACGTGAAGGCAAAATAATTGTGTGTGATACGGTAGAAGCGTTATCAAAGACCAATACAAGAAGAATCCACATAACAGGTGATGAAAAGGTTTATCCTATCATTATAGAACAATTAAGCAGCCCAATAGAGGATTTACAAAGCAGTAATAGAGGAATAGAGTTTTTATATACTGGTGATATAAATGAACTGTTACATATTATAAGTCAATTTACAATACAGGATATACGAATAACAGAACCAGATTTGGAAGAAATATTTATGCACTATTATGTAAATGGGGAGGAACAATAATGGTAGTTTATAGACAAGAAATGAAACAAAATAGAAAGACATTACTTATATGGACACTATCGGTTAGTTTTATGAGTTTTATCTGTTTACTATTGTTTTCTGAGATGAAATCCATGGTTGAGGAAATGGATGAGGTGTTTGCATCGATGGGGAATTTCACAAAAGCATTTGGAATGGATCAGATGAGTATGGGAACTATAACAGGATTCTATGGAATTGAATGTGGTAATATATTAGGTATCGGTGGAGCCTTCTTAGCATCTTTGCTGGCTATTAATATGCTTAGTAAGGAGGAGGGAAGTCGGACAGCAGAATTCCTATTAACACACCCGATCAGTCGTGTTCGTGTTATTACGGAGAAATTACTTTCTATTATTACTCAACTTGCTATATTTAATATTGTTTTCTTCCTGTTATCTTGTATAGGAATAGCATTACTAGGTGAAAAGGTTGAATGGGGACATTTCCTACTCTATCATGTAGCAAATTATATGTTACAATTAGAAATTGCCAGTATCTGTTATGGAATCTCAGCATTTATTAGAAGAGGAAGTCTTGGTATAGGACTCGGGCTAGCAGCAATGTTCTATTTTCTTAATATTATTGCTAATATTAGCGATAAAGCAAAGCTAGTAAAATACCTTACACCTTTTAGCTATACGGATGCTTCTGATATCTTATCCATAGGTAAAATAGATGTTAATTACTTAATAATAGGTATATTCTTGACCTTAGCTGGTATCGTCATAGCATATATACAATATAATTCAAAAGACATTACTGCTTAGATAAGGGTATGTATAGGAATGTATAGGTTTTGGAAAAAGACGTTACTGTATAAGGAAGGAACTATATTGACGTTTGAGAATGATATAACCGCATAGGTAAGAAATATATGACGATAACTGCATAAATAACGGAATATTAATATAAGAAAAAGGACTGATACATAATATTCAATCAAATATTAAAACCATTGATTGAATAGGAGTATGATCAGTCCTTTTATATAATCTTAAAAAGATATAACGTACTTTCTATGGCCTAGCATAAGGTATTTTCCTATATATTCATTTGGTTGCAGTACCAATATGCGTTTTTGGGGCATTGTTTTTTATAATGTAATACCAACAAATTCGAGCAAAACATTCTTCATGGTATCTGTTTTAAAATCATATTCTCATATAACGGCGCGGGAATGATTTAAAACAATATTATACTTTACACTATCTAATAATAATTTGGATTTTGTGCGTGATATATAAAGTTAATTCAGCTGATGATATGGAATTATTTCTTAACCGTTACATTACAAGAAGCTCTAATACCATTATCAGTAGTGGCAGATATCTTGCAACTGCCTTGTTTTTTGGCAGTTACAACACCCTTAGAATTGACTTTAGCTACTAATTTATTCGAACTGGTAAACGTAATAGAACATTTTATATTAGGTACAGCCTTTAGGGTAAAGGTCTTATCTACTATTAGCGTTTTCTTAGTAGAAGATAATGTTATACTTGTTGGGGCACTGATGGTTACAGGAACAACTAACATTGTCTCATTGCCAAAAGTATCAATGGCATAGATTGTGAAAGTGGTAGTAGTATCTATTTCTGATATAGTGGCTGTATTACCTGATACAATTAACCTAGTACCGTTACTACCAGAGGCAAAGTAGGAGGCTGTTTGTTCTCCTTTTGCATAAGATACTTTGGATAGATTATTGTCTGGATCACTTACCATTAATACTAGATTTTTCTTGTAAGTGTTTGGTAGGTTCGTTATTTTACTATGTATAATTGGTGCATTCTTATCTACTGTTATAGTGCTGGAATCACGAGTCAATGCTCCATATATGTCTAGCATTCCACCGGTGGATATCTTACCGCTTAATGCAGGTAAGGGTTTAGCGGTTTCAAGAAGAATTTTTGATGCTTGTAACATAGTTACATCTGTGAAGTAAGAATATATCTCTGCTAGGCCACCGGCTACCATTGGAGCACTCATTGATGTTCCTGTAAAATAATCATAGCCATTCTCTGTAATTGTACTATAGATACAAGTACCAGGAGCAGCAATATCGACACTCTTAAGACCATAATTAGAACTGCTATTTAAAGTACCTGTGGGGGTTAAATTTGCCACGGATATTATGTTATTACAATCATATGAAGCTGGATAGGTAGGGGTAATGTCATTGTTTATTCCATTATAATTACGATCACCGTTACCAGAGGCAATAACGAAGACCATATTTGATTCTGAAATTGTTTTCTTTAAGATTGAATCGACAGAAGAATTGGTTTTTGTAGCTTCATAACCAAGACTTAAGTTGCAAATCTGAGCTCCCATCTTTTGTGCATATTTGATACCAGCTACAATATCAACAGTCGATCCATATCCGTCTTTTCCACCTAACACTTTAACTGGCAGGATCTTGATATTAGTGTTAGAAGCAACTCCTGCTATACCAGTAGAATTCACACCAGCGCCAATAATACCAGCACAATGGGTTCCATGATCGTTCTCTTCGCTAGAACTTTCATAGTCAGTTACATCATTATTCTTACCAACAAAATTCCAACCGTTAACATCATCTATGTAACCGTTCGCATCATTATCAATCCTATCCCCTGGAATCTCTGCGGTATTGGTGTAGATAATCCCTTGTAAATCAGTGTGAGTAATATCAATTCCTGTATCTACGATTGCAATAGTAACAGAGCGACCATTGGAAAATTGAGACCATGCTGGTTCAATATTAATATCAATACCAGAAGTAGCTGTAACATTATACTTAGCATACCTTGAATACTTGAGATTAGTAGTATCAATTGGATAATCAAAGTAGGAGTTATAGGTAAAGGAACCATCATTACGTGTCCACCATTGTTTACTATAATCAGGTTCATTTGTCTGGCCAAGTAATTGATATGTATAATTTGGTTGTATAGATGCAACGTTAGGATCTGTAGAGTATTCCTCTAATTTCTCCTTTAACGTGCTGTCATCCTTAGCAGTTACAAGAAACAGATTTTCATCTATTGCCTCAACTCGAGTGGACTTATCCTTCGATAGTGTACGAAATGTTTGGTCTGAAGAAACAGAATGTATGTAGCTAACGATAATCTCTCTGTTGTTATAATTGGATGTATCTGTAGAAATCTCCTCCGAAGTGGAGACAGATTCTAATGTCCTAGCACTTACGTTAGGTAGGTTAGTATAAGGGACTGTACTTATCATTAGACTAAGGCAGAGTAATGTACTGATAGAAATTCCTTTAAGTTTCATATGTATTGCCCTTTCTGTTATTCGTTATTTTATGTGTATTGATGGAATAATATTACATACCACTATAACTATGAAATGTGGCATTAATGTGATAAAATAATAAATTATACGGAAAATACGTATATTTGGTAATAATCAAATATAGCAGACTAAATTATGTTGGTACAGATAGGGGTAATTATGAGTAAAAGCAGTTCATACTCCATTAGCTTTGTCGTGTTGAGGTTTATGATATACATGGGATTAAAGTTAAAAGAATATGCATATGGAGGTAAGTAATGGAAGAATTAGTAATATATGAAAAGAAAAAACAAGCATATAAACTTCTTGGACAAGCGTTTTTAATGACAGGTGCATCAGGAGTACTTTTGTATATGGGAATTGTTGAAGAAAATTTTCTCTTTGATGTTATGGGCGGATTGGGAAGCTTCTTCTTTTTGATTTGTACAGTTGTACAGTTCATAAGAGTTATAAAGAAAAAGCCATTATTCATTATAAAAGAGAATGGAGTAGAAGATACATCCACAGCCACTTCAGTAGGGTTTGTTACTTATGATGCTATTAAAGAAATTGTTATAGGTAAGATACTAGGGAAAGAATGTATTGGATTATATCTGACGGATATCGACACATTCTTAGAGTCCTTACCTCCAGTTAAACAAAAAGCCATACAAAGTAATCTAGCAAACAAATTTCCGCCAATTCTGTTACGGGTTGATAGTATCGAGGAAAAGACTGGGCGAGATATCTATGAGGAGTTACAACAAGTATATGAGTCTTATGTAGGAAATAAGCAATAAAAGTTAACACCCCTGAATAGAAAGTATCCTATTCGGGGGTGTTTCATCTTGTAATATTAAGATTTTCTTCTAGCCGTAAGTGCACCATTCTCTACGTCAATAAGGATCGTATCTGTTTGATGAACGGCATCGCTTAGAATTAGTTTAGCAGTAAGTGTTTCTACATGTTTTTGTAGATAACGTTTTAATGGTCTAGCACCATATAGAGGATCGTAGGCTTCTTCTGTTATAAAGCCTATTGCAGCTTCTGTAAGTTCTAGGTGAAGTTCTTTGTCCTCAAGGCGTTTGTTAAGGTCTTTGATTAAAAGGTCAATGATGTTACGAATATTGCCTTTGGTTAATGGTTTGAACATAATAATCTCATCGAGCCTGTTCAGAAACTCTGGGCGGAAATGAGCTCGTAATTCCTCCATAACCAAGTTTGCATTCTGTGGATTAATATCGCCATTGTCGTCAATCCCTTCTAATAGATAACTAGATCCGATATTAGAGGTTAGGATAATAATGGTATTCTTAAAATCTACAGTGCGACCTTGAGAGTCTGTTATACGTCCATCATCAAGTACTTGTAATAATACGTTGAATACATCCGGATGAGCTTTCTCAATTTCATCAAATAAAATTACGGAGTAAGGCTTACGTCTAACAGCTTCTGTTAATTGGCCACCTTCGTCATACCCAACATATCCTGGAGGCGCTCCGATTAATCTAGATACAGAGTATTTCTCCATGTATTCACTCATATCGATACGGACCATATTCTGTTCATTGTCGAATAGGCCAGCAGCAAGTGCCTTGGCAAGTTCTGTTTTACCAACGCCAGTAGGTCCAAGGAATAAGAAGGAACCAATTGGTTTAGTTGGGTCTTTAATACCTGCCTTAGAACGTAAGATGGCTTCAGAAACTTTGGTAACACCTTCATCTTGACCAACAACTCGTTTGTGAAGTTCATCATCGAGGTGAAGTGTCTTATTGCGTTCGCTCTCTGTTAACTTAGCAACAGGAATTCCTGTCCATCTAGAGATGATACGAGCAATTTCTTCATCAGATACATTCTCATGAATAAGAGTATGCTCCTCAGATTTCACCCTGTTTTCTTCTTCCTCTAATTGCTTCTCGAGTGCTGGTAGCTGACCATATTGAAGTTCGGCAGCACGGTTTAGATCGTAATTACGTTTAGCAACCTCGATTTCATTCTTAAGGGATTCATATTCTTCTTTTAATTTCTGAACTTTTTCAACAGAAGCTTTTTCATTATCCCAAATTGCCTTCTGACTGGCAAATTCTTCGCGTAGTTCAGCTAATTCTTTTTGCAAGGTATCAAGACGTTCCATACTTAATCGATCCGTTTCTTTCTTAAGAGCAGCTTCCTCGATTTCCATTTGCATAATACGTCTTTGTACGTCATCGAGTTCAGTAGGGAGAGAGTCAAGCTCGGTCTTAATAAGGGCACAAGCTTCATCAACTAGGTCGATTGCCTTATCAGGTAAGAAACGGTCTGTAATATATCGATCTGCTAAAGTGGCAGCAGATACTAATGCAGCATCGGTAATCTTAACACCATGGAATACTTCATAACGTTCTTTCAGACCTCTTAGAATAGAAATGGTATCTTCAACCGTAGGTTCATCTACCATAACAGGTTGGAAACGACGTTCAAGGGCAGCATCTTTCTCAATATACATACGATATTCATTAAGCGTAGTGGCACCGATACAGTGTAATTCACCTCTTGCAAGCATAGGTTTTAACATATTACCTGCGTCCATAGAACCTTCGGTTTTACCAGCACCTACAATAGTATGAAGCTCATCGATGAAGAGAATAATCTGTCCATCACTATTCTTTACTTCTTCAAGAACCGCTTTTAGACGTTCTTCAAACTCACCACGGTACTTAGCACCAGCTACTAAAGAGCCCATATCAAGAGCAAATAATCTCTTATTCTTAAGAGATTGGGGAACGTCTCCACGGACGATACGTTGGGCTAGCCCCTCAACGACTGCCGTTTTACCTACACCAGGTTCACCAATGAGTACTGGATTATTCTTCGATTTACGAGATAAGATACGGATTACGTTTCGAATCTCGCTATCACGACCAATTACAGGGTCTAATTTTTGTTCTTTGGCACGTTCAACAAGATCATAACCGTATTTGTTAAGAGTATCATACGTATCTTCTGGTGTATCGCTAGTAACTTTCTTATTGCCTCGTACACTGGAAAGTGCTTGAAGAAAGTTATCACGAGTGATTCCAAAGTCTTTGAATAAGTCTTTTAGGTCTTTATTAGGTTGTTTCAATAAGCTTAGGAATAGATGTTCTACAGAAACATATTCATCACCCATGGCTTTTGCTTCATTTTCAGCATAGATTAATACTTTGTTTAATCCATTGCTGATATAAACTTGAATGTTGCCGCTAACCTTTGGTCTTTTCTCAAGTAGTCCTCTTACCTGTGCTTCAAAGACATCGGTATTGATATCCATCTTCTCTAGTAGCTTTCTTATTAAACTATCATCAATGGTAAGAATACTATATAGAAAATGTTCTTGGTCAATTTCTTGATGTCCGTATTCATAAGCAAGTTTTTCACAGTTTTGAACTGCTTCCATTGATTTTTGAGTAAATTTATTTATATTCATAGTGATTCCTCCTTCTTTTATTAACAAAGGGAAATTAAAATCCTTGTTTGTTCTATAACTAATATAACACCTATAATATAAAAATGCAATAGTAAATTTACAAAGTTTTTAAATTGTCTTGTTATATATATTTTGCACCAAATAGGTATATGATTATTCATATGAGAAGGGGTGGGAAGTTAATATGAAGAGATGAAGAGATGGAGAGATGAAGAGATGTAAAAGGTGTGGAGAAGTTACGACATCTATTGAAAGTGAATAAAAAAAGAAGTGCGTAGTTTTAGGGGATTACGCACTTCTTAACTATATAAAGGTAGGTATGAACTAAGTATTAAGGCTGAATGATAAGATATTAAGCATCTCGGTCGGTACGAAATGTTGACATTGGTATTCCATTCTTGCCATATAAGGTAACTGGTCCATAATTCGTCCAGTTATAGCGAACATATCTTGGCTCAGTTACTTCATCAGATGAAACAAAGATACGATTGCCTTCGATGGTTGCAGTTGCACTAACATATTCTTTATTCGCACCTGCAATTTCAAAACCAATAATAGAATCTCCTTTCACTAAGAAGCCATCGTTAGCATGTTCAAAGTGCAATTCAATACTATTCTCGCGGATAATACGATTCTTATAGATTGGTCCATATGCAGGTACTTCCATACCGTACACATGATAGAAAGCTTGGAGCGCAAGACGTCTTCCAACTTCTTCTTTCTCAAGCGGGTGAATATTATTGTATTCACCAAGATCTGGAATAACGGCTATTCCAGTATTCTTAATGATTTGATGAGTGATCATCTGATGTTCACGTATTTGCGGCCAATTCTTCTTATCTTCCTCTTCTTGGTTGATAAACATTGGAAGTTGAACAAGAAGGAAAGGTAACGTATCATCTTTCCAGTCATTTCTCCACTGAGAAATTAAAAGGCGTAACATCTTCCCGTAGATGGTAGGTTTACAGTCATCCTGTTCTCCTTGATAGTAGATAAAACCACGTAAGGTATATGGGGACACTCGTGAAAGCATTGTTTCATATAGACCTCCTGGTCTAAAGAATGCTTTGGGACCAATTGGGCCTGGCCAACGATTCATACCTGCAATTTCTTGTACTTTAGACCAAAGAATATCTGGGTCAGCAGTATACAGTTCTTCGACTTTCTTTTGCCAAATAGCATACCAAGCATCATATTCGTCTACAGCAGAACAATATTCTTCATAGCTATTAAATTGACTATATTCTTTCTCGTATTCATCGAGATAAGTTCTTGAATCTTCATCTTTTTCTAAATATTCTTTACTTGTCCAAACAGAAGCGGAGGTACCACCCCAGTTGCAACCAATGATACCTACGGTTACATCTAAGGTTGTAGCAAGATTTTTTTCGAAGTAATAGGCAACAGCAGACCAAGTACCACAGGTTTCTGGTGTACAGAGTTCCCAAGAAGTTGCTTCTTCCACCGCATAAAAATCTTTACTAAAGTAACTTTGCTGAGGAACATTATAGAATCGGATTTTACTTGATAAGGCTGGGTCAACAGAGGAAACCACTTCTTTACCATTTTTACTGTCTTGAAGTTTTAATTCCATATTTGATTGGCCACCAGCTAACCAAACCTCACCAATCATAATATCGGTATATGTAATTGTTTCGATACCATCTGTAATTGTCATTATATAAGGACCACCTGCTTGCATTGGTGGTAATTCAGCGGACCAAGTTTCTTCATGAATAGTTGCCTTTGTTTTATTTGATGCCAGTTCTATGGTAATAACATTGTTAGTAGGTTCTGATTTATAAGTACCCCAGATACAAATGCTCTTATTACGTTGTAAAACCATATGATTGCTGAACACGGCAGCAGCCTTAAGATTTTGTGATGACATAGTAATACCTCCTAGTTATTATTAATCTAATTGATAACTAAATTCTAGTATAGATGAAAGAAAAAAAATACAGTCATTATTGGAGATATAGTATGTAATGTGAAGATTTTTATATAGCACCTGATGGATTTGTCAACTGCATTTTTTTCTAGTTTGAATCACACCAGCAGAGGCAGTGGTTTTTCATATTCATACTCCTCTATTTTAAAAATCATTCTTTATCGTTCCATACACGAGATAGAATATCTTTTAACACTAAAAGAGCGTCTAAATTGCTATATTTGTACTCGTGCTTCAGATGGCTTAGGAGTTCTTTGATTTTTTCAGCGTAAAAATCAATCTCCACATCATTTTGATATGTTGTTAAAATCGGATATTTTTTGCCCCAAGCCTTTGTCCAATCAATTTTTTTTGTGGTTTCTTCGCTTATATTATCAATGGCTTCTTGTATTTCTGTTATTTGAAAATCAAATTCAATTAACTCGTCCAAAGACAGATGGTATAAAACCGCTAATTTTTTAGACTGATAAATGTCCGGAAGTGTTTCATCGAGTTCCCATTTTGAGATAGTTTGCCTACTAACCCCTAACTTTGCAGCCACTTCTTCTTGCGATAATCCGCTTTTTTTTCTTGCACTAAATAAACTATTTCCTAAGTTCATATTGCCCTCCGAATTTATTATGATAGTTATAAGTATAAAGATGTGTATGGAGAAAGTCCACCAATTACGTTTTGCAATTTCGCCCGTTTTTTTAACATTAACCGAAGTAACATTTGATTATACTCTTTTTAACTGTTATCCTCTGTGGCAGGTATCCCTCTGGTGGATGCTATTCAATTTTCAAAGGAGATAAAGGGTATCTCACTTGTTTGCTCACGGATAGCCGATTTGTGTAGTCTATATCTTTAAATTTCCAAAGGATTATGGGAAAAGAAAAAGCACCTGCCGCTTGACCGCTTCTTTCGGTCAGCAACAAGTGCTTCAAAATTAATATTACAGACTAAACCGAAGGGGTATATTCCCTTCGGTTTTTATTGTTTACTGCGCACATATAAAATTCTATTTAGAGTAAGTAATTTCTAATTACGAAGTTTGAGTTGTTTACTTTAAAAGACCACTAATCACTGAATTAGGAATTACGAACTCTGGATTACCCATTGATCCAGGAGCTACTTCATATTCGTCAAATACAATAACTAGATCATTGTTTGAGTTAAAGTAGAAGTTTTGATCTGGTTTGATTTCTTTGAAATTATCTGATATTTCTTCATCATCTAAGAAGTATACAATTCCTTTATCTTCGTTTGTATTGGCACGCATCTGCTCTTTGATGTTTTCACTGATTGGAGTGATATAATCAACATCATCTTTGAAGACTGTAGATAATGTAGCTACAGAGTTTGTTTTCTTATCTATGTGATAGAAACGATAATATTGGTTTCCGCTAGCAGCTGTTTCGAGTACAGTAATACGAAGTGTAAACCAATCCTCTGTATCAGTAATAACATCATAGCTTACATCAAGACCTTTATAGGCTTCGCTACCATAATAATCTTTGGCATCTGCTTCAAACTGGTCTATAAGTTGTTGTGTGTAGCCTTTTACATCATTATTAATCTGATTTGCTGCATCCTCGTTATTTGAATTCGAACCATCTGTTTCAATATTTGGTATAGAAACATGAGCTTCAGAATTTCCATCGTTGTAATCATAGTCACGGAATGTCACTACTCTTACAATCGATCCGATAACTGGAATTTTTTCCATTGCCTTTGCAATGGATTCATTCGTGTTAGGAAGTGCTACAATTACTGCCATTGCTGCAGCTACCGCACCGCCTGCGAAACGAACGCGTCGTGTTAATGCTTTTCTTTGTTTATCTAATTTTGCTTGTTCAATCTTTTCATTCATCATTCTTCTACCTTCCTCCGGGATATGAAGATGTTGATAATCTTCCTTTAACAACTTCATATTGTCTAATACCTCTGGTTTAATTTGCTTTTCTTCTTCTATTTTCAAAGCGGAAACCTCCTATTATTCCATTAGAATGCGTAGTTTTTTCATGGCACGATAAAGGCGACTTTTTACGGTGTTCACATTCTCGCTGGTGATAGCTGCTATTTCAGCAAGTTGCATATCTTCAAAAAATCGCAGTTTTACAATCGTCTTATCAGGCTCTTCTAGTGTTTCAAGTGCTTTCTTTAGGTCAAAGTCTTCATAAGTATCCTGAACATGTGCTGTTACAAGCTCTAGTTCGGTATATGGTTTCTTGAATTTCTTAATATAATTTAGGGCTTCATTAATAATGATGCGATAAATCCAAGTACCTATATAGGATTTCTCTTTCACTTGACTACTATTTAAGATTGCTTTGTAAGCGCCTTCTTGAACGATATCCATTGCATCTGCTTCATTTTTTACATAGCTATATGCTAAGCGATAATATTTCTCGTAATTAGTGGTAAGTTCCTCTTGGATTTGATTTTGAATGTCCAGTTCGGAAGAATCTTGCCTGCCTGCGTTCCATTTCTTCTTCATGACTACACCTTCTACATGTTGTTAAGTTTCTCAATTCATAGGCTTATGGAGTATCGTATGATTTCCATTCAAGCAGAATTTATAACCGGTTATTTGTTTGCTCTGAGTATTAGACAATTGGGAAAGATAAAAAGTTTCAATTTTTTTATTTTATTTTATATATTAAATTGATTTTAATGTTTTTCTCATAAGTATAATAGCAACGATGGCAGCAATGACTTCTGAAATCGGGAAGGATACCCAGATACCCGTTGCTCCAATGAATCTGGATAATAGAAAGGATAACGGAATAATAATCACGAACTGACGTAGCAAAGAGATTGTTAGTGATTGAAAACCCATTCCCAAGGCTTCGAATGCACCGGAATATATAATACCGAAAGTAGATATTAAGAATCCGAGACAGATGATACGAAGAGCTGGTACACCGATTTCCAACATAGAAACATCGGCGTCAAACATTCCAAGAATCTGCTGTGGTATGAATAGGGATACAATAGTTCCGATAAACATAATGGCAGCAGCGAAAAGGAGACTTACACGTAACGTCTTGTGAAGTCTGTCTTTTTGCTTTGCACCATAATTATATCCTACAATGGGACGCATACCTTGAACGATACCATTGGCAGGAAGATAGATAAACGTTTGCAGTTTATAATAAATACCTAATACAGATACATGAACTTCTGAGAATCTTACTAACATACCATTAAGAATACTTACTAAGACAGATGGTAGTGACATCATAATACTTGATGGGACACCAACACTATATAATTGTTTGATTAATGGCTTATCAATATGCACATTACGTAAGGATACTTGTATAGGGAGCTTCTTATATGCCAATACGATAAGATATAAAACTAAACCAGCGATTTGACCAATTACTGTTGCAATAGCGGCCCCTGTTACTCCCATTGCTGGAAAACCGAATTTACCAAAGATTAAGATTGGATCAAGGATAATATTAATAATTGCACCAACAGCTAGTACGATCATAGTAATGGACATCTCGCCAAGTGATTGAAAAATCTTCTCGATACAAACTTGAATAAGGCAACCAAAGGATAGGCAAAGTACAATATATCCGTACTCAGATCCCATTTCAACGATAGACTCATTGCTTGAAAACATCCGTAAGAATGGTTTGGTTACAAGTAAACCAAAGACTACGAAAAGTATGGAATGTACGATACTTAATACGATTCCTACTGAAGCTGCCTGACTAGCACGCTTGGTATTCTTACTACCTAAATTAATTGAGATACAAGAGCTAACACCGATACCAAATCCTACTGCAATGGCAATAACTAAGTTTTGTAGTGGAAAGACAAGGGAGACTGCAGTTAATGCATCGTTACCAAGTCTAGCTACAAATATGCTGTCAATAATGTTGTACAACGACTGAATCAGCATAGAAAACATCATAGGAATTGCCATGGATACAAGAAGCGGGAATATAGGTCGGTTCTTCATTTGTTCCTGTTTTGAATTCATTTGATTCCTCCTCTTATTGATGATGTAATTTCCAAACTACATCATGGATTTCATTAAAAAGAGCTATATACTTGTCTGTTTGTATCAGAAACAGAAAAATATATAGCCTCTAAAAAGCATTCATATTAATTTGTGACTTACGAGGACAAGTTGTGATAATCTAAACCACTTCCAAGTCCGTCAGCTATGATATCATACAATAAGAGCAAATGCAAGTGTTTTATTGGAGGCCGACTCCAGCACCTCCAAGCAAGAACTCTGCTTCTTTGTTTTCTCCCGGGGTAGTATCGAATCCAAATAAAGTATCTGCCATTTCTTGATCATACGCACCTACCATGCAAGTACCGCATGATATAGATTCCGCAGCAAGATATAATGTTTGACAGATGCAACCAAGATCCATAAGAGCAACACGATGTGCCTTAGAAGCGTACTTCCATTCACAGCGGTATGGTAGTATGCTCCAATAAAAGGAAACGGGTGCCTCTGTTAAAAACGTTTGTCCAAGAAAGGCTTCTGATATTGTTTCCTTGAAAGAACCTATAATAGTAAGCTGTTCTAATTCATGTTCAATTGGAAGATAGTGATAGAGACCTTCCTCAAGTCCACTTACATTATTGGCATAAATATATGTTTCAAAAGGATGGATAGCGCCACCAGAGGGAACATTTCTAAGCGTTGCTGTCTGATCTTTTATTACTTTCTTAACTCCTTGAGTAGCATAGAGTAAGTAAGATAGTTCATGTAATGAGATGGTATCAGGGCTATATTTTCTACAGGATTTTCTCTCTGTAAGCAATTGGTAAAAATCATTATTCTGTATGATCTCCCGAAAGTTCTTTGGTAAATGAATCCGTTTGCTTCCTTCATGATATTTGGCTAAAGAAGGTTTTTTGATATCATGATTCATATCGCTATCAAAGTCCTCGTCAGCAGCTGTATATGACTTCATCATTTCTCTAAGTCGTTTAATTTCTTCCATATAGGTTCTCCTTAAGTTTTGAGTGAATTGACTGCACAATTCGTATATAAGGTAGTTTATTTGATACAAGAAGAAAAGACTAGTACAAGAATGGCTATAATAGTTTTAGTATGCATATTACAATAAATATTTATTGTAAAACGATAAAAAACTATTGACATTCAAAATAATAGTAGTATAATTAAGGAAAATGAATTAGAGATCAGGAGGTTTGTTATGAATCAGCAAAAACTATCAAAATGGCTAAAATGCATCACGATACTAGTGACGGTCATGCTTACCATTATATTGTTCCTAGTTATACCAGCCTACGGGAGGGATATTGTATGTTTGAACACAAGATATTCGGGGTGGTATATGCCATGGTTGTTATTTATATGGTTATTAGGAATCCCTTGTTATGTTGTATTATGTATATTCTGGGGGATTTGCAATGAGATTAGGAATGACAATTCTTTCTCTATAAAGAATGCAAAAGCATTAGCGATTATTAGTAAGTTAGCAATGGTAGATAGTTTCTTATTGTTTTTAGGCATTGTACTCTTTAGCGTATTCCAAATGATGCATATAAGCATTCTTGTACTAGGAATTCTTGTTGTTATTGAAGGAATCGCAATCTCTGTTATAGCCGCAGTACTGGGACATTTGGTTCAAAAAGCAAGTAAGATGAAGGACGAGAATGATTTAACCATATAGTTAGGAGGAACCAGGAGGAGAATTCATGGCAATTATTATTAATATTGATGTTATGCTTGCAAAACGTAAGATGAGTGTAACAGAGTTATCAGAGCGAGTAGGAATTACAATGGCGAATATATCCATTTTGAAGAATCAAAAAGCAAAAGCTATACGTTTTGATACATTGGATAAGATTTGTGAGGTTTTGCAGTGTCAGCCAGGTGATGTGCTTGAGTTTGTACCTGACGAGAAGGAAGAAGAGGGTCATATAAGATAGATGTATGAAGTAGAAAGGAGTTGCTTGGTATTATGGATATGCAATCAGAAGGTAATAAGGTTTCGATAGAGGAGAATGATCCTTGGCAACAGGAAGCGCTTAGAAGAAGTGAAGAGCAGAAGAAAAGAATCGAAAAATTAAACACCATAGCAGCAGAAGCAGGAAAATACTTAGTACGAGCAATCTTGCTTGGTCTACTATTCTATTTCTGTTTCTATGATTTCTATATTAATATAGCAGGCTTAGTGTATCCGTTGTTTCTAGTGGGTTTGTATGCAATTACATGGAAGACGATGAAGAGCCAAGGAATACTTTTTAATAAACATTGTGTGGGATATGTAGCTTGTTCTTTTTTGTTAGCAATATCAACGATACTTACAACTAACTTTTTAATAATCTTCCTTAACACAGTTGGAATTATTCTATTATATCTAATTACTTTATGTAGATGTTATCTTGCTGATAAAGAGATGGGAATACAAGGTTTTATAATGACCATTGGTAGATGTGTCTCAGGCACCTTTGTTTGTTCTAGATACTTCTTTAAACATACAAAGGGAAAGATTCAGTTTAAAAGAGGCAACTTTGAGAAGAGTAAGAATATTACGTTAGGTATCGTACTTGCAATAGTATTTTTAGGAGTAGTTTTGCCGCTGCTTTCACAGGCGGATGCCGTTTTTGGTAATATATTACGCTCTCCTTTTCAAACAATTGATATTACCAATGTATACCAGATTATTAGGGGCGTATGTTTTATATTCATACCAGCAATTCTATTCTATGGTTTAATTTGTTCGTGCTATATCCGATATATGGAGACAGAAGAGAAACAATATATACGATGGAAGCCAGATGCGATTCTTATTATGACGGGTATTATCGCTGTTACGTATATACTATTCTGTAGTATTCAAATTGTTTATTTGTTTGGGGGGCTATTCGAATTGCCAGAAGGAATTACATACGCAGAGTATGCTAGGCAAGGATTTCTACAACTATTATGGGTGGCTGTAATTAATATTGGATTGGTTCTATTGTTAAAGATAAAATGTATGCCAAGTAAGATATTAAATCATATCCTTCTTGTGTTAAGTATATGTACAGTGGTCATGATAATTTCATCGGCCTATCGTATGATTCTATATGTGAAGGTATATGATTTGACAAGGCTACGTTTTCTAGTACTATGGTTCCTTATCTTTTTAGTGTTCGTTGTGGGACAGTTGATGTATTATGTCTACCATTCTAAGTTCAGAATTGGAAAATGGCTTTTTACCACCGCGTTAGTTGCTTATATGATCTTAAGCTTTGGAAGAATGGATTACGTTATAGCTAAATATAATATTAATGCAAATGAATATATGACATCAGATAATTTTAATTACCTTACGTATTTATCATTAGATGCAACACCAGCTATTGCAGAGTTATCTGAAGATCGACTTTTAGTAGATCAAGAGAATAACGAATACGACTATGAGGAGGATATTAAAGAGAATTATGAATTGTATTTTCAATGGATTGTGAACGAATATAATTCATCTATTCGAGGTTTCAATATAAGTAATTATATAGCATACCAAAGTGCACTCGATAAATTGGCAGAGTGGAAGTAAAATTATAAGTGCTCTACACACTATTGGAAAGACGATCTTCATGGTTTGTATGCAGATAGCGAATATGTAATATTCAAGAATATATATTCGCTATTCACAAACATACCTATGAAAGATTGTCTTTTTAACACTTTATTCTATTCATTAGAAACTTCTTTGTTTTTTGAAGAATCTTTGAAAAGAGAATCCAAAACTTCGTTTTCTTTTGCTTCGATTTCAACTTCCTTGCTACGACATTTGGCATCCGTATAGATTGCATCCATTATACGCTTTTGATCTGCTGGAACAAACATACCTATTGATTTTGCCAAATCGTCAAGGTTATTACGATTTACAAGCAAGGTATCTCCGGTGGATAGAGGAATGCTTAGAATGTTATCTTCCTCTTTCATATCGCCAAGACATAGACAGTTAGTTGAAGAAGAATATTGATAAGTAACACCATTGTAAGCAATAAGATTAGAAGCATTAGCCATAGCTCCATAGGGAGATTGCCTGGATAAATTGATTACATTGTTATAGATTAGATTGGTGTACACATCAGAGGTAGCTGTAACGTTGGTAAAAGAGCTATTAGTTGAAGTATAGGTGTCTGTTTTGACTGTAGATAGGAAGTTCTCTTTCTCCTCCTTAGTTAACGTAAAACCAGATCCAGTAGTATCTACTTGCTTTTTTAATAATCCGTTACAGTAGGAAGATACAGTGTTTAAAGAATTAGTAGTTGCAATCATAATTATACTCCTTTCAAACCATGTAAGAATTTGAAAAGGACAAAATCCATTCTGTCTATACCCATCCATGAACCGAATTCAATAAAATGTATCTAGAAGTCTCAACAATATTTCATTATATTCGGATATCTTTTCTATAATGAATATCGGAGAGAAGAAGTAAAAACATTAACAGATATACAAAATCTTACCAGGGCCGAAGCGCCGTTCTAATTCATCATGAATGAAAATCTCTCCATCTAACCTTAGAGTATTCCGATAACAGTATTTTCCCATTCCACGTCCAGTCATCTTCTCCTGATCAAAGAGTTCGACAGAATCAGGAAATGCCTCAGCATTAATTTTTCTATGAACAAAGCTATACGTCATAAAAATCACTTCAATGAATATTTGTTTTTTCATCTTTTCAGAAAGTTCGGCCTCTAAACGGTCAAATAACTGGGAATATAACTCCTTCCAGTTATCGACCATAATTATAGGTGCCACGAGTATTCCTACTTTGTAACCTGCTTCGGCCATCTTATTAATTGCTTCTATACGTTTAACTAAGGAAGAAGTGCCAAGTTCGATATCACGAATTACCTCCTCGGGATTAACGGACATACGAAAGATTACTCTACCTTGATGATTTAGAGGTAATAATGGCTCAACCATACTGAACTTACTTGGGAATGTAATGCTACCTTTTTTACATTTCGTAAAATTCTCTATAGTCCAAGGTAAGTTACCTGTAATCTCGTTCTCTAAAACTAAATCGCTATTACTTCCTATTTCAAAGGTAAGTTCCCTATCACTGCGGGTACTATATCGAATTAAGCGATCCATCATCTGTTCTCGATTAACAAAAAGACGAAGGTATGAACATTTATTATAATTACAAACGAGATAGCAGTAAAGACACATGGCAGTACATCCAGATGAGGTATAAGGCACTAGGTAATCGGAAACTTTGTGATTTTCTACGTATTTATGAGTTTTGCGTGTACCAATAATTAATAACTGTTTCAAGTTACGAAATTCCGAGTTTTCCTTTGTGCGTAATTCCTCAATATTATTGTGATTTTCAATAGGGATCCACGGAATATCAGAGAATTTTACTTTTAGTTCTTTTCCTAAAGGATATTGTTCTATATTTGATTCATAATAGATTTGTGTGGGACGCATAAGATTCTCCTTTGAGTAATTTATAATAGTATGTGCAGAAATATCTGATTTCACTATAGATACTGTCACAAAAGGTAAAAAAAAGAATATGAAACATGGTAGCTTTGAAGAAGTTAATAATGCTATAATAGGGACATAAGAAACATCCTAATAATGGTAATTCGTCAACTGGGTTTCGTAAATGACGAAAACAATTATTATATGAAGGAGAAGGGAAGGTAGTATGAGCAAAAAGCCATTCATTCTTAGTTGTATGGTGATATTGCTTATTTTGACTTTCGGTGGTTGTGGAAAACAAAATAAACAGTATGGCTATATACCTATGTTTGACAAGCTTACTTGGGGAATGAGTCTTCAGGAGGTTGTTAATACTTTGCAATTGACAACGCAAAATGCGAAAATCATTGAACCGAAAGAAAACTCCGCTTACACCATAGTCCGCTTAAGCGATGCTTATGAGGCATATGGTATGAAGGGGATCGTGAATCTGTTAATTACAGATGGTGAATTAGATACACAAGATAAATATAATTACCCTGTGAATGCATTATCAGCAGTTGTATTACAATATGATGATTTTGATGCTGATACTCTGAAAGCGAATATGGAGAAGGAACTTGGTAAAGCAAAATCAGATAAGACAGAAAATTCAGGAGAGGTAATTACTTGGAAAAGTAAAGACAGGATATCATCGCTTTCAAAAGCGGAACAAAAGAAATTATTTGCGTATTGTGAAGAGTTAGAAGCAAGGGGGAATAAGAATCTGTCACCAAAAGAAAAAAGTGCTATTAATAAAATTACATTAACGATAACAAAAGACGGTAAGAAAGCTGTTGTTACCTATTATGGTGATTGGGCAGTCTACATAAATTACAGTAGGAATTTGCAAAAGTAATTAGCAGAGATTTTAAAGTAAAATACGAACAAAAAATAAAATTACTGGTATAGTTATATTAAGATAACTTATGTTAGTACAATTTTTAAGTGGTAAAACCCCTTGACATTTACCAAATCCTATACTATGATAAAAAATAATAAAATATAGCACCAAAATACGTTGATGGAGACAGTAGCAATTAAGAGAAACCAAAAGCGAGTTCGGGACAGTGGAAGCCGAATGGGAGTAACAGATTGTGAATATCACTCCGAAGTAGCAGACTGAAAGAATTTATCTAAGTTAGAGATAGAACCCTAAGGTGTTCTTGAATCAAGTAGGTCGTCGCCGGATTCCACCGTTATCGGAGCACATATGAAAGTCCTTGACGGAGTATGTTAAATAGGTGGTTTAATGAAAGCATAGCGCTCTCATCCTGTTTAAGGGTGGGAGTTTTTTTATTTTAATCATAATTTAGGAGGGAAATCATGTACGATAAAGTATCCACGAATCTTAACTTTGTTGAGAGAGAGAAAAACGTAGAGAAGTTCTGGAAAGATCACGAGATCTTTGAGAAGAGTATTGATTCAAGAAAAGAAGGAGAGACTTATACATTCTATGATGGTCCACCAACAGCGAATGGTAAACCACATATCGGTCACGTTCTTACAAGAGTAATTAAGGATATGATTCCTCGATATAAGACAATGAAAGGCTATAAAGTTCCTAGAAAAGCTGGTTGGGATACACATGGATTACCAGTTGAACTTGAAGTTGAGAAATTATTAGGATTAGATGGTAAAGAACAAATCGAAGAATATGGTTTAGAACCATTTATTGATAAATGTAAAGAATCCGTATGGAAATACAAAGGTATGTGGGAAGACTTCTCTGGTACAGTTGGATTCTGGGCAGACATGGAGAATCCTTATGTAACTTATGATAATAACTTCATTGAGTCTGAATGGTGGGCATTAAAGCAAATCTGGGATAAAGAATTATTATACAAAGGGCACAAAATTGTTCCTTACTGTCCGAGATGCGGAACTCCATTATCTTCACACGAAGTAGCGCAAGGTTATAAGGATGTTAAAGAAAAATCAGCAATTGCTAAATTCAAATTAAAGGATGTAGAAGACGAATATATCTTAGCATGGACAACAACTCCTTGGACATTGCCATCAAACGTTGCACTATGTGTTAACCCAAATGAAACTTACGTTAAAGTGAAGGTTCAAGTTAACGCAAAAGGTGATGTTGTTAAAGAATGCGAAGAAGATACTGCTGTTAAAACAGAAAACTATATCTTAGCAGAAGCGTTGCTTTCTGTAATCGATGGTGTATATGAAATCGTAGAAAATTATGTTGGTACTGACTTAGAATACAAAGAATATGAACCACTATTTGGATATGCTCAACCAACTAAGAAAGCTTACTATGTAGTATGCGATACTTACGTTACATTATCAGATGGTACCGGTGTCGTTCATATTGCACCTGCATTCGGTGAAGACGATGCTAAAGTTGGTCGTAGATATGATCTTCCATTCGTTCAATTAGTAGACGAAAAAGGTGAAATGAAACCAGAATGTACAGATATGGCAGGCGTATTCTGTAAGAAGGCTGATGAAATCGTATTCCGTCTATTAGGCGAAAAAGGATTATTATTCAAAGCGCTTAAATTCGAACATAGCTACCCATTCTGTTGGAGATGTGATACTCCATTAATCTACTATGCAAGAGAATCTTGGTTCATTAAGATGACCGCTGTTAAGGAAGACTTAATCCGCAACAACAACACAATTAACTGGATTCCAGAAAGCATTGGTAAAGGTCGTTTCGGTGACTGGTTAGAGAACGTACAAGATTGGGGTGTTAGCCGAAATCGTTACTGGGGCACTCCACTTAACGTATGGGAATGTGAATGTGGACATATGCATTCTATCGGAAGTATTGCAGAGTTAAAAGAATTATCAAGCAATTGCCCTGATAACATTGAACTTCACCGTCCATTCATCGATGCTGTTACTTTCCCATGTGAGAAATGTGGTAAAGAGATGCACCGTGTACCTGAAGTTATTGACTGTTGGTTCGATTCAGGAGCTATGCCATTCGCACAACATCACTACCCATTCGAAAATCAGGATTTATTCGAACAACAATTCCCAGCTGACTTCATCTCAGAAGCAGTTGACCAAACTAGAGGTTGGTTCTATTCCTTACTTGCAGAATCAACATTATTATTCAACAAAGCACCTTATAAGAATGTTATCGTTCTTGGTCATGTTCAAGATGAGAATGGGCAGAAGATGTCCAAATCAAAAGGAAATGCAGTGGATCCTTTCGATGCATTAAATCAATACGGCGCAGATGCAATACGTTGGTACTTCTACGTTAATAGTGCACCATGGTTACCAAATCGTTTCCATGGAAAAGCAGTTATGGAAGGACAACGTAAGTTCATGGGTACTCTATGGAATACGTATGCATTCTTCGTATTATACGCAAATATTGATAATTTTGATGCAACAAAATACACATTAGATTATGATAAATTATCTGTAATGGATAAATGGTTATTATCTAAATTAAATACAGTAGTTAAAACAGTAGATGAAAACCTTGCGGCTTATAAGATTCCAGAAACAGCAAGAGCATTACAAGATTTCGTTGATGAATTAAGTAACTGGTATGTAAGACGTTGTCGTGAACGTTTCTGGGCAAAAGGAATGGAACAAGACAAGATCAATGCTTACATGACTCTTTACACTTCCTTAGTAACACTTTGTAAAGCAGCTGCACCAATGGTACCTTTCATGACAGAAGATATCTATCAAAACTTAGTAAGAAGTGTTGATAAAACAGCTCCAGAAAGTATTCATCTATGTGACTTCCCAGCTTATAATGAAGCTCACATTGATAAAGAACTTGAAAAGAACATGGAAGATGTACTTGATATCGTTGTACTTGGTCGTGCTTGTAGAAACACTGCTAACATCAAAAACCGTCAACCAATTGGCAACATGTATGTAAAAGGTGATGTTTCCTTATCAGAATACTTCCAGGAAATTATCGAAGAAGAATTAAATGTTAAGAAAGTTACTTTCACAGATGACGTAAGAGACTTCACTTCCTATAGTTTCAAACCACAACTTCGTACCCTTGGTAAGAGATTTGGTAAACAATTAAATGCATTGAAAGAAGTATTAGCAAACCTTGATGGTAATGCGGCTATGGATTCTCTTAACGAAACAGGCAAACTTACCATCACACTTGATGGCGTGGAAGAAGTCCTTGATAAAGAAGATTTATTAATCGACGCGGCACAAATGGAAGGTTATGAATCAAATTCTGATTATGGTATCACAGTAGTACTTGATACTAACTTAACTGAGGAGTTAATCGAAGAAGGTTATGTACGTGAGATCATCAGTAAGATTCAAACAATGCGTAAAGATGCAGGCTTCGAAGTAATGGATCATATCGTTGTATACCAAGACGGGAATGATGTCATCAAAGAAGTAATCAAGAAGAATGCTGACCAAATTAAATCAGAAGTTCTTGCAGAAGAGATCCACATTGGCACTATGAGTGGATTTACAAAAGAATGGGATTTGAATGGTGAGAATACTGTACTTGGTGTTGAGAAGGTAATGTAATTTTATAAATGAAAGCTACTCTTAACCTGATATCAGGTTGGGAGTAGCCTTTTTTATCCTTATGATTACTCTTAAAAAACAATATAGAGGAAAACGCAACTATTTCAATGTGAAATTGAGGTTTTATTTGTTTGTGCTTCCTTTTATTTTAAGAACATGTTGATGTTATTATGCATATGATTTAATGTGTATATAAAGTAATGATTAGGAGATTTATAATGAAGTATGAGGATTGTGCTGATATTAGGGAACAAGAACTGCAGCAACCGGTTAAGCAAGTTCCTGTAATGCCTATTAATAGAGATGGTTTTCGAGATAGAGACCGAGATATGGACAGAGACCGAGATCGAGATATGGACAGAGATAGAGACCGAGATATGGACCGAGATAGAGACAGAGACCGAGATAGAGACAGAGACAGGGATAGAGACTTCTTCAGAGATAGAGACAGGGATAGAGACAGAGATAGAGATTTCTTCAGAGATAGAGACTTTTTTAGAAATCGAGACATAATAGACCTTTTCAGAGACCTAGATTTCTTTAGAGAGCGTAATCGTAGATAGATACACGTATTTGGTTTAAGGCTAAATATTCAATGAAGTGAAATATAACAGTAAAATGACAATCTTTTAAAGGTATGTGTAGTGTGCGGATATTATTATCCGTAAAATCTGTAAATACCATAAAGATTGTCTTTTTAATAGTGCGTAAACGTATTAAAAAAACATATTTCAACAATCCCTTTTAAAATTCCTTAAAAAAGGATAGAATATGTGATATAAGTGTTATCAATTGATACTTTAAAATTAATAGAATATATGGGGATACTAACACAGAATTAAGTAAGGGTGTTTTAGTATTCACCTAATTTTTATCAATATGGAGGGTTATATGAAAAAGAGAATCGTATTTCTATTAAGTTTATTGATGGTATTAAGCTTAATGGGCTGTTCGAAAAGTAAGGAAACAGAGAAAAGTGTTGATCCAGCAATTATGTATGAAGATGCAGCAAAGAAAATGGCTGATTTAAAAGACATGGATGCAAAGGCAAATTTGAAAATGACAATGTCTCAAGGCGAAGAAACCATGGATATGAGTATGGATATGGACATTAAAATGACTGGAGCAGGTACAGATGATATGAAGTATCTTGCTGATACGAAAATGACTATGTTTGGCATGGATTTGGATATGAAAATGTTCTATACTGACGGATATTATTATATTGAAACTTTCGGTCAGAAGATGAAGTACGCAATGGATTACTCAGATATGCTCGATAAGGTTAATGAGAGTACCATGCAGACAGGTGACTTATCTAAGTATATGAAAGACATTAAAGCTACTAAGGAAGGTGATAAGACAATTGTTACCTTTAAGTTAGATGGTGAAAAGATGACAGAATATATTAAGAATATGTTGGAAGACTTAGGCACTGATATTGATAGTGGTTCATACTCGGGCATTGAGGGAAATGTAGAAACAACAATTAATAAAGAAGGATATTTTTCAGCAGTTAAGATGAGTCTTGTACTTGATATGGATGTAGAAGGCCAGGCAATGAAGATGAATATTGACATGGATATGGTTTATCGTAATCCAGGGAAGCCAGTTGAAGCAATTGAACTTCCTGACGTAGAGGGCTATACAGAAGTTGATCCAAGTGAAGTATATTAAGAATTGTATATGAAAGAAAAAAAGGGGTATCCAGGTGAATAAAATGGATAGCCCTTTTGTAATGGATTATTAGGTTAATACTAATTAGGAAAGACTTAATAATCTTTATAAAGACCTTATAATCATAATGTAAACTTTATTATGAATAATTAAGATCTTAATCAGTAGTAGAAACTTAATTATTGATAATAAAGGGGATTGCAGATCAGTAGGTGAAAGAAGATTGTATAGATGCTTTGTTTCTGATACTATACTAAGTAAGAGAATTATTTACTATATTAATAAAGATATCAATATTATAGGAAGGAAATCAAAGTGAAACAGAATTTAGGAACAGAAAAAGTAAATCGATTATTATGGCAACTTAGTATTCCAGCTATTCTTGGAATGCTAAGTAGTGCTATATTTAATATTGTAGATAGGATATACGTAGGTAAGATAAGCTCATATGCGTTGACAGCAGTGGGAATAACAATGCCTATACAGATTCTACAGATGGCATTTATATTGTTAGTTGGCGTTGGCTCATCTTCACTTATCTCTATTAAGTTAGGTGAGGAGAAAAAGGAAGAGGCAGAAGCTATACTATATTTAGCATTTAAGTCCATCATAGTATTTCTGATTGTTTTTGCTGGATTATTTATAATCTTTCTTGATCCGATTTTAGATTTGTTAGCCATATCAAAAGAAGTATATCCTTATGCGAAAGAATATATTGTAGTTATAATTGTTGGTTCCATAATTGGAATACCTGGATATTGTTTAAACAATTCATTACGATCCATTGGTCAAGCTAAAACATCAATGAATATCATAGTCGTAACGTCGATTCTTAATATCATCTTAGATCCAATTTTTATTTTTGTATTTAAACTTGGTATTGCAGGAGCGGCAATAGCAACGGTTATTTCACAGGCAACACTTACAATATATGTGGTTTACGTGTTTATGAAAAGAAAGGATTTCATGATTCATCTGAGAAAGTGTAAGGTCGATCATGAAGGGAAATTACTTGTAGAAGCATTTAGGATGGGGCTTCCATCTTTTTACGTTCAAGTACTTGCTACAGTAGTGAATGTTTTTATAAATAATAGTTTACTACGTTATGGTACGGATCTAGATATTGCAGCGGTTACAATTATGGCGAGTATATTTAGTTTCTACCACATGGTTATATTCGGAATTGTTCAGGGGAACAATGCAATATGTGGATATAACTTTGGTGCAAAGAGATACGATCGGGTAAGAAGATCCTTAGAACTTGCACTCTTGTATGGATTTGCGTTATCAGCGATTTTGTTTATAGTAATACAGGTCTATCCAAGTGGGATAGTAGGTATGTTTTCCGATGATCCGATTTTAGTAGAGAATGCTTCGGTAGGTATTAGGATATACCTATGTATGTTACCACTGATCGGTTTACAGACCGTAAGTTCACAGTATTTTCAAGCAGTTGGCAAGGCAAAAAGAAGTAGTATGTTATCTTTTTTGCGTTATGGAGTAATTATAGTACCAGCAATACTTGTTCTTGCACCTAAGCATGGGGTTAATGGTATCTATATTAGTAATGCGCTATCAGATGGATTAGCATCAATCATTGCATTAATTTATATTACAATAGAAGTTAAAAGATTGAAGAGACTAGAACAATAAAGACTAGTTGGCTGGGCATATCCACAAACATATTCGCATATGCATAAATGTATGAATAGGGGTAGTGGGAGAAGTTATGCATGATAATGAGAAGGGTAAGAAAGATAAGACAAGTTACGGAGTCAAATTTCCAATCAATTGTATGCGTTCTACTTTTTTTATTTGCGGTAATTTTATGTATGGCAGATTATATGGAACAGAAAAAAGTAGAGACGCTTTCAATGGAAGCCGTTTCAGAAGAAGATCTTAAGTCACAGACAATAGTAGCGTTGTTACATAATAATATTGAAAAAGATTTGAGCGAGTATTATGATAAACGCTTCACGGTACCCCTAGAGTACTTTTTATATGAGATGAAGTTATTGCATCTTAGTCCAGTCCAATCTGGTTATGAGATGTTGGTTGGTATCACTCCTGTAATCGGACCACATGATTCTGTTGGATATGATGAGTTAACGTATGTTGTGGATTATGCAGGTGAATTAACCTTGAAACAACATAAACATATTAAGGACTATGAACTTCCTGATCGATATAGAGATATACAAAAGTGAACGCATTTGGTTTCACGGCTATTAAAAAAGCTATATGAAAAAAGCGCACTCTTCTTAATTTTTCCTTACAACTAATTATAGAATATTGACTTTTTTAGTATGTGGAGTATATTGATAGAGCATGAAAAAATTACGCCTTAAGGGACATAATTTATGTCATTCTGAGACAGTTAGGAGTTTAATTATGAAGAAAAGTACTTACGCAAGGATAGGAATTATGTGTGCATGTGCATTAGTGGTTTCGCCACTCAGTAGTGTGATTACCAGTGCACAGGCAAATAACAGGGAAAATACCAGTGTAGCAGCTTCTTTAACTTCCACTGATATAGGTATAAGTCCACAGTTAACTACCAATACTGAGATTAGTAATATTACACAGACAAAGACAATAGACATTGTTAAGGTAAAAACCAAAACGTATAAGAAACAATATAAATTGAAAGATGGGACAGTATATAAAGAAGTAAAGTATACAATTCCAGTATTAACAGGGGATTCAGAGAGTATCACAAAGATTAATACATACTATAAAAAACTTTTAGAAAAATGGAAGAAGAATAGTACACAGGACTTAGAAGATGCGAAATCTATAAAAGAGGAATACGACGTAGAAGGTTATTATAGTGATGAATCTAGTTTTAAAGTGAAATACAATAAACATGGCTATATCAGCATATTCCATACAGGATACTACTATGCTATGGGTGCACATGGATCACCATATTTTGAATCTCATACCTTCGATCTGAATACAGGTAAAGAATTAAAATTAAAAGATATTATGTCTGGTACGGACAAACAGATTAAAGACCGTATCTATAATGTATTTGCCAAAGATATTAAAGAAAATAAAGAGAAGTATTTTGAGGGTGCATTAGACACTATGAAAAAATCCGTTAGTGCGAAAAGCAAGGATTTTTATTTAACCACTAAGAATATTGTATTTTATGATAACTCAGGAAATATAGCGCCATATGCTGCAGGATTAATAACAGCTAAGATTTCTTATAAGAATAATTCTTACTTTAAACTAAAATTGAATTAGAGAAACAAGTGATAGTGACTGTATACTAATGCAAAACCTAGCATGTAAAAGCATTAAAAAACTGTAAATTTTTATAAGTATCATTTGACCAAATATATACAAAATGATAAAATATACTCAATAAGATCGTACTGATGGTAAGGATACGTTCCGAATCAAAAGACGTGAGTAAAAACATAAATCGTATGTTAATACCCTTAGTGCGCTTATGCAAGCTAAGGGTATTTTTATGTGGCTTTTATACTCAGAAAGGAGATGTTTATTAACGTGGATACAAGAGTAGCTGTCATTGGAATTATAGTGGAAAGTAATGACTCTGTTGAAGAGATGAATCAGCTTCTTCATGAATATGGTACATATATTATAGGACGGATGGGGATACCGTATCGAGAAAGAAAGATTAACATCATTAGTATAGCAATTGATGCACCACAAGACATTATAAGTGCATTAGCAGGAAAGATTGGAAGATTATCAGGAGTTAGCGCAAAGACAGCGTATTCTAATATATTGTGAGGTGGCTATGAAGAATATAATCAATCGTTTAGCAGAGAATCATATGTTATCAAGAGATGAATTTCAAGAGTTATTAACCAATATTACTGAGGAGGAACAAGAGTATCTAGCACAAAAAGCTAGAGATGTGAGACATCAGATCTATGGTCATGATGTCTACACAAGAGGGCTAATAGAGTTTACAAATTATTGTAAGAATGATTGTTACTATTGTGGGATACGAAGATCGAATCAGAATGCTTCTAGGTATCGATTGACTGAGGAGGACATCTTACTATGTTGTAAGACCGGCTATGAATTAGGATTCCGAACCTTTGTCTTACAAGGAGGAGAGGACGGTTACTATACAGATGATCGACTTGAAGATATTGTTCGCTCTATTAAGAGGGAATATCCAGACTGTGCAATTACATTATCTTTAGGAGAACGTAGTTACGATAGCTATAAACGTTTATTTGATACAGGGGCAGACCGGTATCTACTAAGACATGAGACTGCGAATGAGGAACATTACGGTAAGTTACATCCAAGTGAGATGTCACTGAAGAAGAGGAAGCAGTGTCTTATCCACTTAAAGAACATAGGATATCAGGTGGGTTGTGGATTTATGGTTGGTTCACCGAAGCAGAGTGTGGATAACTTAATTGATGATCTAGAATTTATAAAAGAGTTAGAACCACATATGGTAGGAATAGGACCATTTATCCCCCATAAGGATACTCCATTTGCTGACCAGACACAGGGAACGCTAGAGATGACACTACGGTTATTAAGTATCATTAGGCTTATACATCCACATGTGTTGCTACCAGCAACGACTGCACTTGGAACCATTCACCCACTAGGTAGAGAAAAAGGAATCTTAGCGGGAGCTAATGTAGTAATGCCAAACTTGTCGCCAACCGATGTTCGGAAAAAATATATGTTATATGACAATAAAATCTGTACGGGAGATGAGGCAGCAGAATGTCGTATGTGCCTTGGGAGACGTATGGATAGCATCGGGTATCAATTAGTGATAGATCGAGGCGACTATAGAATATAGACTAATGGGAAAGCGATGCGTTATCACGGACCTACCCCAGAAGAAAGGATGAATGACATGTATGATGTAAAATCTCTTAACGCGGAGGAGTTTATTAATCATGAGGAGATTAATAAGACTCTTCAGTATGCGGAAGAAAACAAGAGTAATGTAGAGGTTATTGATGCAATTCTTGCAAAAGCAAGATTGAGGAAAGGGTTATCACATCGTGAGGCAGCGGTTTTGCTGGATTGTGAAATTCCTGAGAAAGTTCAAGAGGTCTTTGAGTTGGCAGAACAAATCAAGAAAGATTTCTATGGAAATCGAATTGTTATGTTTGCGCCATTGTACTTATCCAATTACTGCGTTAATGGTTGTTTGTATTGCCCATACCATTTGAAGAATAAACATATCGCAAGAAAAAAATTGACCCAAGAAGAGGTAACCAAAGAAGTAATTGCGTTACAGGATATGGGGCACAAACGTCTAGCAATTGAAGCAGGCGAAGATCCTGTGAATAATCCTATTGAATATATTTTAGATTGTATCAAAACCATATACAGTATTAAACATAAGAATGGTGCAATTCGTCGTGTAAATGTGAATATCGCAGCGACTACAGTTGAGAACTACCGTAAGCTTAAGGAAGCAGGAATTGGTACATATATATTATTCCAAGAGACATATCATAAGGAAAGTTACGAGAAATTACACCCAACAGGACCAAAACATAATTATAATTACCATACGGAAGCCATGGACCGCGCCATGGAAGGTGGAATTGATGATGTTGGAATTGGTGTGTTGTTTGGGCTTGAATTATATCGATATGAGTTAGTGGGATTATTAATGCATGCTGAGCATCTTGAAGCTGTACATGGGGTTGGACCTCATACCATTAGCGTTCCTAGAATACGTCGTGCAGATGATATTGATCCAGATGTATTTGACAATGGTATAACGGATGAGATGTTTGCAAAAATCGTAGCATGTATCCGTGTAGCTGTTCCGTATACCGGTATGATTGTATCAACAAGAGAGAGTAAAGAAGTACGTGAGAAAGTGCTACATGCGGGTGTTTCACAACTTAGTGGTGGCTCAAGGACAAGTGTAGGCGGTTATCATGAAGAGGAAGCGGAGGAAGATAATTCTGCTCAATTCGATGTTAGCGATCAGCGAACATTAGATGAGGTGGTTCATTGGTTAATGGAAATTGGATATCTACCTAGTTTCTGTACGGCATGCTACCGTGAAGGCAGAACAGGGGACCGTTTTATGAGTCTATGTAAGAGTGGACAGATCCAAAACTGTTGCCATCCGAATGCATTGATGACATTAAAAGAATACCTAGAAGATTACGCAAGTGACCAAACTAAGAAGTTAGGCTATGAATTGATTGCTAAAGAATTAGAGAATATACCGAATGATAAGGTTAAGAAGATTGCTACGGAACATATCTATGATATCGAACATGGAAAGAGAGATTTTAGATTCTAAGGAGGTTCTCAATGAATAGTAATTTGAATAATACGCCAACAGCTAATCGTGTGCACATTGCATTCTATGGTAAAAGAAATAGTGGTAAATCTTCTATAATTAATGCAATTACAGGGCAGACCGTATCAATTGTATCAGAGGTAGCAGGTACTACAACAGACCCCGTCTATAAAGCAATGGAGATCAGTGGAATTGGACCTTGTATGTTAATAGATACGGCAGGATTTGATGATGTTGGAGAACTTGGTCAAATCCGCGTAGAAAAGACAGAAGGAGTTTTGGAAAAGACAGACATAGCAGTGTTATTGTTTTCTGAAAAAGACATGGAAGAAGAACTACAATGGTATGACCAATTGCTGTCGAAGAATACTCCAGTTGTAACAGTAATTAGTAAGAGTGATGAAAAGGAGAATCTGTTAGAAGTCGAAGAATCCGTTAAGAAGAACACGGATACGGAACCAATCTTAGTGAGTGCTAAGACAGGAGATGGGATTTCACTTCTAATGGAAGAACTAATTAAGAAAGTGCCAGATGACTTTGAGAGGGAAAGTATAACAAGAGATCTCATTCAGGAAGGCGAAACGGTTCTTCTAGTAATGCCTCAAGATATTCAAGCACCAAAAGGAAGATTGATTTTGCCGCAAGTCCAGGTGTTACGAGAATTACTAGATAAGAAATGTCTTGTAATGAGTGTTACAACAGATAAGCTAGATGAAGCCTTAGCTTGTATGAAGGAAGCACCAAAATTAATTATTACGGATTCTCAAGTATTCAAAACCGTTTATGAGAAGAAGCCGGCGGAAAGTAAATTAACTTCTTTTTCTATGTTATATGCAGCATATAAAGGTGATATTGATTACTACAAAGAGGGAGCAAAGGTAATTGACTCCTTAACGGAAAATTCCAAAGTGTTAATAGCAGAGTGCTGCAGTCATGCACCTCTTAAGGAAGATATTGGGCGTGAAAAACTACCACGAATGCTACGTAACAAGATTGGAGAAAATCTTACTGTTGATGTGGTAAGTGGTATGGACTTTGGAACGAACTTAGAACAATATGATCTGATTATTCAATGTGGTGCTTGTATGTTTAATAGAAAGTATGTTATGTCGAGAATTGGGCAAGCCATGGATAAAGGTATACCAATGTCTAACTATGGTGTGGTGTTAGCATATCTTAGTGGGATTTTAGAGAATGTAAGTATATAACAAGCAACACCTATTTAGATAAAATTCTAAATAGGTGTTGCTTTATTTGTGGTTAAGAAGTATAATCTATTTAGAATTAATTCTAAATAGATACAGAAAGAAGGTGTAAAATGGGATTTGCAGAGACATTCAAAGCGTTATCCGATCCTGTTCGCCGTGAAATTCTAGTTATGTTACGGGAAGGTAAGATGCCCGCGGGTGAGATTGCTAAGAGATTCGATATGACAGGTGCAACCATTTCATACCATCTATCACAATTAAAGAAGGCGGATTTAATACGAGAATCTAAATATAAAAACTATGTTTATTATGAACTGAATGTATCTGTTTTTGAAGAAATTATGCTTTGGTTCTCTCAATTTGATAAAAGTAACGAGACATAACACCTGACGGTTTAAAAACACAGTTGTGATATCGAGATGGGGTGAGTTTTGAGTTATATGTATAGAAGTATAGGAAAAATGAAGGGAGTGTTTTAATATGAAGCACATCGAAAGATCTGTAAAGATAACGGTTTTACTAACTACTATTATATGTCTACTTCCAATTATAATGGGAGCAATCTATTATAAGGAACTGCCTGAACAAATGGCGATACATTTTGATAATGCTGGAAAAGCAGATAACTATCTGAATAAAAATTTTGTTCTCTTTGGTTTACCTACGCTGTTAGCGGTGTTGAATCTTTATCATCAGTTTCGTTTGATAACAGAACCTAAAAAAACAAATTATTCTAAAGTATTATTGGGCTTATCACAGTGGCTGATACCAGTTATTTCAGTAGGTGCAATGACATATACAATCCTTGTGGGATTGGGTAAAGGTTTTAATATAAGTAACATTGGAATAATTATTGCTGGAATACTAATTATCATTCTAGGTAATTACCTACCAAAGTGTCATTTTAACTACACAATGGGTATTAAACTGCCCTGGACTCTAAGTAGTGAAAACAATTGGAACAAAACCCATCGTTTTGCAGGTTTTATCTGGGCGATTGGAGGAGTTATTATCTTAGGCAGTGCCTTTTGGCCTACAAATTATGTAGTGCTTGGTGTTATTGGAGCTATTGTAATTATTCCAATGGTCTATTCTTTCTTATTATACAGTCGTGGAGTTTAATATGCTTTTATTAATAGCAACTGCTTATCAGAGAGTCTAGTGATAAGTTGGTTGCTATTAAGTTCGTTAAATACGAAAAAGCCAGTTATATATATATAACTATAGGCCTTCTTTTGTTTACATTTCATACTGTTTCCTTCAATTAAAAATATGCTTGTTAATAGCATACAAAATTAGAAGGTTATTTATATAAAAAACATAATACAATTCCCAAAATCATTTTACATATAATAATAAACATACACGAAATACACAATGTTTTAAAAACAAAGTATATCAATAGATTCCATTTATTATACTATAGAAGGAACGATTACTTGCGACTCATGGAAACATACGGTATAATGTAACTTATCAAGGGCAAATCAAGCACGAACGAAGTTCGTATTTGATTTTGCTTGATAAGTTAGCGATAGAACGAAGTTCTTGAGCGAATCAGAATTGCGTAGCGGTTCTGATATAGGGTTTACACGAAGTGTAAGACCGAAACTCCGCAAGGAGTCATAAGTTAACGAGGGAAATTACGAAGTGATTTCTCGAGTCTAACTGAAAATAGAACGAAGTTCTAGAGCGAATCAGAATTGCATAGCGGTTCTGATATAGGGATTACACGAAGTGTAAGACCGAAACAAAGTCAAGAAGCTTGACTTGTAAGGAGTCATAAGTTAACGAGTAGCAACTCCGTAAGGAGTAGTAATATAAGTCAAGAAGAAAACAAAGGCCAGGATTCATGGAAGGATTGACTTAGTATGCTCTATAAGGAGGAGTATTATGGAAGATAGACTATTTAATCCAAAAGAGAAAACAGGACAGCTAAAAACCTGTAAACGATGCAAAAAAGCATTTACCTACTATGGGTTTGGGTATGAATATTGCCCGATTTGCAAAAAAATTGATAATGAGAACTTTCAAAAAGTTAAAGAGTATATTTACGAACATGGAATATCAAAACTGATTGATGTAGTAGAGGCAACTGGTGTAGATGAAAAGACAATTACAACTTATCTTAAAGAGGGACGCCTTGAGATTCCAGAGGGATCAACCTATTATCTACGGTGTGAACGGTGTGGAGCGAGCATATGTTCCGGGCGCTTTTGCCAACCTTGTGCTACAGTATTAGTTAAAGAATTCAATACGTCCGTTGCCTATAATGAAATTGGTAATAAGCCAATGACAGAAGTTACAGGAAAGATGAGATATCTAGATAGTAATTCGTAACGTAACGAAAGATGAAGTTTCCCTTATGAGGTAAATTATGATCATTCAATAAAAAAGGCTTGGAGGAAATCGTATGCAGAATATTAACAAAGAGGAATTTATAAGAAGCATTGAAGATTATACGAAAGTACTATTTCGAAAATCGGTAAACGAAGCATCGAAACAACAATTGTTTCAAGCAGTATCCTATTCGGTAAAAGATTTAATAATAGATCAATGGATGGCTACACATAGAGTATACGAGGAAAATGACGTAAAAACCGTGTATTATCTTTCGATGGAATTCTTAATGGGTAGAGCCTTAGGGAATAATATTATTAATATGGGAGCTAATAAGATTATCAAGGAAGCGTTAGATGAACTTGGGATTGATTTGAATGTGATTGAAGATCAAGAGCCAGATCCAGCACTTGGTAATGGTGGTTTAGGGCGATTAGCAGCATGCTTCTTAGATTCCTTATCAACTCTAGGATATCCTGCATATGGTTGTGGAATACGTTATAAATATGGCATGTTTGAACAAAAAATCGAGAATGGATTTCAAGTGGAAGTGCCAGATAATTGGTTGAAAGATGGAAATCCGTTTGAGATGAAGCGATCAGACTATGCTGTTGAAGTTAAATTCGGTGGTTATGTTCGCATTACAAAAGATAATAATGGCAGAGAGAAATTTGTACAGGAAAATTACCAATCGGTACTTGCTGTACCATATGACCTACCTATTGTTGGATATAGTAATAATGTAGTGAATACACTACGTATATGGGATGCAGAAGCAATTGATAACTTCAATTTGGATTCCTTTGATAAAGGAGATTATCAAAAAGCTGTAGAGCAACAAAATCTTGCACGTACCATATGCGAAGTATTGTATCCCAATGATAATCACTATGCAGGTAAAGAATTACGACTTAAGCAACAGTATTTCTTTGTATCTGCTAGTATACAAAGAGCAGTAATCAAATACATGGAGAAACATGAGGATATTCGTAACATACATGAAAAGGTATGTTTTCAATTGAATGATACTCATCCAACGGTTACCGTTGCAGAATTCATGAGGATTCTTATGGACGATTATGATCTGTCATGGGATGAAGCTTGGAGTATTACAACAAAGACTTGTGCATATACCAATCATACAATTATGTCAGAGGCTCTTGAAAAATGGCCACTTGAATTATTCTCAAGATTATTACCTCGTATCTATCAGATCGTAGAAGAGATTAATAGAAGATTTATAATAGAAATCCAAGCAAAGTATCCTAATGACTACAAAAAGATTGAGAAGATGGCAATTGTCTATGATGGTCAAGTGAAGATGGCACATCTTGCTATTGTAGCAAGTTTTTCTGTAAATGGTGTAGCCAGATTGCATACGGAGATATTGAAAAATCAACAATTGAAAGAATTCTATCAGATGATGCCAGAGAAGTTTAATAATAAAACGAACGGTATCACACAGAGAAGATTCTTATTGCATGGGAATCCATTACTTGCTGATTGGGTGACAAGCAAGATCGGTGATGATTGGATTACGAATCTACAACACATGGGAGAATTGAAAGTATATGCAGAGGATCTTAGGTGCCAGAAAGAATTTATGCAGATTAAGTATCAAAACAAAGTACGACTTGCCGCTTATATTAAAGAGCATAATGGCATTGAGGTTGATCCTAGATCGATTTTTGATATACAGGTTAAGAGATTACATGAGTATAAGAGACAACTTCTTAATATCTTGCATGTAATGCACTTATATAACCAATTAAAGAAGAATCCAGAGATGGACTTCTATCCAAGAACGTTTATATTCGGTGCGAAAGCTTCTGCTGGATATCGTAGAGCGAAAGCAATCATTAAGTTGATTAACAGTGTTGGAGATGTTGTAAACAACGACAAATCTATCCAGAATAAATTAAAGGTAGTATTCATTGAAAATTATCGTGTATCCAATGCAGAGATGATCTTTGCAGCAGCGGATGTATCGGAGCAGATTTCAACGGCCAGTAAGGAAGCTTCAGGAACTGGTAATATGAAGTTCATGCTGAATGGAGCGTTAACACTTGGAACAATGGATGGTGCCAACGTGGAAATCGTTGAAGAAGTGGGAGAAGAGAATGCATTTATCTTTGGTTTATCTTCTGACGAGGTAATTAAGTATGAGCAAGAAGGTGGATATAATCCGAGGGATATTTATAACATAGATCAAGACATTCGTACTGTGGTAACGCAATTAGTGAATGGTTATTATTCACCTGAAAACCCAGAATTGTTCCGTGAGATCTATAATTCGTTACTTGATAATAGCGGTGGAGAGAGAGCAGACCAGTATTTTACCCTGAAAGATTTTCGTTCCTATGAAGCCGCTCAAAAGCGTGTGGAAGAAGCATACAAAGATGAAACTAGATGGGCAAAATCTGCAATCCTTAATGTAGCAAGTAGTGGTAAATTCACTTCTGATCGTACAATTGAAGAGTATGCGAAAGAAATCTGGCATCTAGATAAAGTAAAGGTAGAATTATAATAGTGGCAAGACGGTGGTTTTGATTTTCAAAATCACCGTTTTTTTTAGGTGTGCCAGGCATGGCACTAATCTAGTTAGTGAAAGTCTAACCACGGGTATTTACCGCCAAGTGTAGCAAACCACAAGTTGGTATCAGTAAT
>JAHAJA010000003.1 GCA_018372435.1 Clostridiales bacterium
TGCGGTTGGCAAATCCATCAGGCGCTCCCGGGCGCAAGCAGGAAATAGCCCCTTATAGGGGCAGAGCAAGCCACCAGCTAAGCTGGTGGTCTTGACTATTATGATTTAAGTAACAATACTATAAACTGCATAATAAAACGAAAGAGAGGGATTCACTATGTACTTTCATTGTGACAGCGACTTTAACGCAAGTCCACCACATGCCTTGTTAAAGAAATATGTTCTTTACTATAACGTAGTATTTCCCAAGCAAAATATGTTTGCAGAACACTATACACTTATGCCTAACGCCTGTGGCACATTGTCTATTGCCTACAATGGAAATGATGTTTTAGCCGAACTATGGGGCGCTTCTGCAACGCCTAATTTGCTTGGTGGCGAACCCAATCAATACCTTGTTATTCTATTAATTCAGCTTTCACCGTATGGATTATATCAATTAACTAATTTTCATCAAGCCGAATTTACGGACAAGCGCATATCACTAAAAGATGTTGATAAAGAACTTTCTAGCTTGCTCTGTCAGGCTTTTGAAACTGCCAACAACATCACGGAATTATTTTGCATGTGTGATCGGATTTTATATCGTCGCATGGAAAACAACGTAGTTTCGAATGCTCTATTCGTTGCGACAAATACAATTATGGATAGTCATGGACAAATATTTGTTACAGAGCTTGCCAGAAAAGTGGGTTATAGTGACCGGCAATTAAATCGCTTATTCTTAATGCAAATTGGCATGAATGTTAAGGGGTATACTCGCCTTACCCGCTTTAACTATGTGTTGAAACACATGCACCAATCGCCATGTTTCTTCTCGACTCTTGCACAACAGGCAGGGTATTTCGATCAATCCCATTTTGATAAAGATTTTAGAGCGATTAGCGGTGTTAGTCCGAAAACATATCTTGAAAAAATGTCGGATTTTTACTATGATGGAACTGAGTTATTTAATACAATATCCCAAAAGGAGGGTTAAACAATGAAATATCAAGGATGTTTATTAGCAGTTAAAGATATGGCAGTTTCAAAGGATTTTTATGAAAATGTACTTCATCAGAAAGTTCAAATGGATATCGGCGCACACGTTATATTTGAGGGGATATCTTTGCAACAAGGGTATGCTGAATTAATAGGTGTTCCAGCTGATAGTGTTAAGGAAAAAGCACACAATTTCCAAACTTACTTTGAAGTAGAAAATTTAGATGAGGTATATTCCGAACTAAAGCAGCGGTCTGATGTACTCTGGGTGCATGAAATAAAAGAATATCCATGGGGGCAACGAGATCTTCGCGTATATGATCCGGACAAACATATTGTGGAAATTGCAGAGGATATGGGAACAGTTATCAAGCGTTTTATAAGTCAGGGCATGACGATTGATGAAGTTGCTGCACGTACTATGTTTCCTGTTGAAGCTGTAAAGATGTATGTGTAGTAATTGGATTATCATTATAGGGATAAATAAGTAGCTACGCTACTATTCCTTTATATCGTTTGGAACAGGAATTGTACGTCTGTTGTTCCAAACGATATCTAACGTTTGATATAAGGAGAATATTATTTTGAAATATATTGAATATAAAACAGAAGAAGCTATGCATGAAATTAATATGAAATCACTCCCCTATAAATATGATTTAAATATTTATAGGGGTTGTACTCATGAATGCAAATATTGTTATGCATACTATAGCCAAAAATCTTTAAGGGATCTTGGTGAAGCGAATGATATTATAGTTAAAACGAATATAGTAGAAGTTCTTGAACGCGAACTTGCTGCTCCTACGTGGGAAAGAAAAGTGGTTAACATTGGTGGGGTTTGTGATAGCTACCAACAATGCGAGGCTAATTATAAATATATGCCTGATATTCTTCGCTTAATGATAAAATATAAAACACCAGTTATAATTAGTACTAAATCAGATCTAATATTACGAGACATAGATCTAATTGATGAGCTGGCAAGCGTTACATATGTTAATATTCCGGTTTGTATAACAACGGTTGACCCAAATATATCGAAGAAAGTTGAACCAGGTGCTGTATCGCCAGAAAAAAGATTTGAAGTATTAAAAGAACTTTCAAAAACGAAAGCTTACACTGGCTTTCATGTTATGCCAATTATACCAATATTAGCTGACGATAATGAAACATTAGAAACAATGTGTAAATGGGCAAAAGAGGCAGAAGTAACTTATATGCTTACTGGTATACTTTATATGTCAGGTGGAATCAGAAAAAGATTTATGAACTTCATTAAGGAAGAGTTTCCGGAACATTATGATGCTTTTAATAAATTATACCCTAAAGGTGCCGCAGACCCTGAATATAAAAGTAATTTACACGAAAGATTTAATATATTAAAAGAAAAATATAATATTAATACCTCTTATGCTAAGTTTTTACCTAAAAATCATAAATAAGGCAGTATCAATGAGATTGGTATCTTAACCTTTGTCATGGGCATAAATTAATTTGGCGGAAGAGGCTAAGGCTTTAGCATCACTTGTAGATGTTAAAGTTTTTGAGGTTATAAATGTATGGAAGGCAAGCTGAAATGGTTTGCCTTCTTTTCACGTTCGTTAATATTTTTGTCTTGGTGTATAGTAAAGCCAGAAGTAAAGCTACACAGACTTATCCATAATAAGATTTAACAAATAGAACTACTAACTATTTGAATGGCTAATAAACTTGACTTTTTTTAACGTATTTACTCTTTATCTGTAATTAGATATAATTGGATATAGGTATAAAATATTGAGAAAAGTCATTTAGAGGATAAAAGTATATGAAGTATGATTGCATAGTTATAGATGATGAATTAGATATTGCCAAGACTACGGCGGAATATTTTGAAATGTTTGGTATTAAGACTACATATGCTACAGAATATGAGGAGGGTATGAGATTATTTACGGAGAATGAAGTGTCATTACTTATATTGGATATTAATCTGAGAGAACGCTCCGGGTTTAATTTCTGTAAAAGCATACGTGAGGAATCGGATATTCCAATATTGTTTATTAGTGCAAGAGATAGCGAAGGTGACATATTAACAGGACTTAATATTGGGGGAGATGATTATATTATAAAACCATTTACTTTAAATATATTACTGGCTAAGGCTAAGACCATGCTTAAACGTTACCAAACCTATATTAGTATGAATAAGGAAGAACCGATAGTTTCATCTCTTCCTGCGCATATCACACTTGATCATAATTACCGGCAGGTTAGTGTAAATGGAGAGATAGTCAAATTCAAGAATCAGGAATTTCGACTACTGGCATATTTGATTAAACACTGTAACCGTGTCATTCCGAAAGAGGAATTGTTTGAGAAGGTATGGGAGGATGTTTATGTAAGTGATGTTACTTTAAATGTTCATATTCGGCGCATTCGTGAGAAAATCGAAAGAGATCCGAAGAATCCTAAGTACATAAAGACAATCTGGGGTGTGGGATATGTGTTCGAAGTAAAGGTGCCTAATTAAGATGAAAAAGATAAAATATATTTTTATAAGTATGATAGCTGTGACAGTAATAGCTATAGTAGGAATTATTATTTTAGATGGACAGCAACTGGACTATAGTAATGATGTAGTAGCTCTTAACCGTATAACAATTGAGGCGGGCAACAACTTAGGGCATTTGGAAGATATGAATTTACAGCCAGATATCGGAGCTTTTGCAATCTATGATTTAGACGGGCATCTAATTTACAGTCATGGTTATAAAGCCAAGACGATGGTAGAAGCAATAAAAGATGCGAGTGCTATGCAGAATATTATCTTGGATAATACGCTGCTTGGTACAGTAGTTCTTGCGCCAACTTATGAGAAGACTATTTATATTTACCGAACAAAGATAATTATCATCTTATGTTGTGTTTTGATAGTAATGTGGGGAATGGCTATTACATCCGCTTATTATATCAATCGATTAATCATAAGACCATTTGAAGAAATGAAGGAGTTTGCTAAAGAAATAGCGATAGGAAATCTAGAGATGGATCTCAAGATGGATAAGAAAAATATCTTTGGGATTTTTACGGAAAGTTTCGATATCATGCGTACGGAGTTGAAGAATGCCAGAGAGAAAGCAGAAAAAACAGAGAAAAGTAAAATGGAGCTAATTGCATCTATCAGCCATGATATTAAGACACCGATTACGTCTATATTGGTAGTATGTGAATTCTTAAGTGTAATAATAAAGGATGAAGATCAACTCGCTAAGATTTTATCCATTTCCTCCAAGGCAGAGCAGATTAATCTTATGACAGCGGATTTGTTAAACAGTCAGCTTGAGGAATTAGGAGAATTAAAAGTAACAATGGCTTCGGTCCTTAGCAGTGATATCAGTAATATGTTTATCGTTGCAGACACCCAGAACAAAATATTGAATTGTAAGCTGGAACATTGTATTGTTAAGGCTGATAAAGTGCGTATGCAGCAGGTTATTAATAACATTATTGATAATTCATATAAGTATGCAGATACCTCAATATGGGTTGAAAGTAAGATTGTAGGCAACCGTTTGTTGATTCGCATAAAAGATATGGGAAATGGAGTGCCAGAAGAAGAGATACATAAGATAAAAGAGAAATATTATCGTGCTAAGGGTACAGAAAACAAGCACGGCAGCGGACTTGGTCTTTACATAGTTAATGACCTTATGAATAAAATGGAAGGCAGCGTAACCTTTCGCAATGTTGAAGATGGATTTATTGTTAAACTGGAATTAGAATTAGCTTAATTTAAATATTACTTAACTTCTTTAGTATAGCCTCTGTCTTTTGTGATTTTTCGCAAGACAGAGGCTATACTATAAGAATTTGGGTAGTTAACTAATTTTTCCACATTACTATTCGGTTGAAGAATGGTTAAAATCGAAGTTTGCTAGTTAATTGTGAATTTGGTTCCCTTTTTTCCGGCAAATGCAATATAACCGTCTTTTATTAAGTAAGAAGTCTTGGTATCATTTGCAAATAGAGAGGAATCAATCAAGGTACCATATTGATTATATATATAATAATTGCCTTCTCCTGAAATATCAATGGAGGTATAAGTTCCGGCATCTGAATCAGTAATACGATACCATCTGGTAAAACCATCTGGTCCAATGGTATAGGATTGGTTTTTATCTAGATCAGATAAATATTCTTCTCCTACATATTGAAAGCCATTGGTGGCTGATAGATATTCAATATTCCCTTTTTTGATTATGTTGATATCTACTATATCACGTTTCTTCCCAACGCTTGAAAGAGAATTATCACCAGTCATGGCATAGAGGGTTCCGTTTATCACAAAATAATTATCGTTATGATTTGAAATTTCACCCCAAATATATGGTTGAGACATATAACCTGCACTGGCATAATGTTCGTCCAGAAGAAAGTACTTTTTGTCATTTCGGTTATTCCACGCTGTTTTCGAGCTTGCTAATGCTTGGAAGTCATCAAGCTTGGTTGCGAGGGTCAGACTGGAAAAGTCCGTAGATATACCGAAGTATTTTGAGTAGTATTCTGCTTGTATAGCATACTCATCACCATTTTTCAATAAGCGAAGCCCTTCCGTTATGTAACATTGTGTAACAGGTACAATCGTATTCAATATGTTATCGTCATTACAGACAAAATAACCGGAATCTAGGTAGGTAAGTTCAAAGCGCTTATTCATTTTATTGGTTGATGAAGTTGGTGTGGAAAATAAAGTTAAATACATTTTATTATTTTTAAAATCTAGGGAAAAGGAAGCGGCACCATCATAAAAACCTGCATATTCAAGATATTCCTTAGGAATAGCAGCTGGTTCACCAGAAAATGAGGTTTCTTCCGTAACTTCTGGGAGACTGGAGGTTAAATCTAGTGCACTTAATAGTAATTCATTTGCTAAAAGTGATGCATAAGAACTACTTCCTTTTGAGGATACAACAGCAGCGGACATATTATTATCTGGAAGAACAGTAAGCGCAGCATGGTAATTATCCGTATCTCCACCTTTTTCAACCGCTTGAATGTTATAGGTGTTGAATGGATATGCATTTACATCATCCCATCCTAAGCCATAATTGCCATCATAGATATGAGTACCTGCAGCCTGTTCCTTTATTGATTCGGCAACACTGGTACTGCTGAGTATGGAATAGTGATTCTTCATAAATATAGTTGAGAAAGAACTTAAGTCTGCCACTGTTGATAGAATACCTCCATCACCGAGGGTCGTTGTCATGCCAGGTGGCATAAGTCGATTATTCTTATAGGTATCAGCTATCTTTAAGCTGTCAAAATCAGAAAGCATGGTAATGGTATCCTTGGCACCCAAAGGTATCATTATATTCTTAGTTATGTAATCTGTATACGAAAGTCCGCTTACCGTTTCAATAATAAGCTCTGCCAGTTCAAAAGAATCATTACTGTATGCCGAATAAGCACCAGGATCAGCCTTTAAGCGTTGTGTACTTATATGTTGCAAAAAACGATCATGATTTGAATTATCAATGCAGCCATACAGGTCAGAATTTGAATATAGGGATCCAAGAAGGCCTGAGGAATGATTCAGCAGCATACGGACGGTGATTTCTTTATAACGTTCATCTGACATGGTGAATGCTGGAAGATATTCTGACACAGGGGAATCTAATTCAATTAACCCTTGGTCTACCAGCTGTAGGATGGCTGTTGCCGTAACTGTTTTACTGATAGAACCTATGCCATATATCTTATCATCTGCTGTTAGAAGCGATTTGGGATTTTGCTCTTCTGATGTAGATTTACTTTTCTTGCTGTTACCTGCTGAGGTCGGAGCAGGTAACAGCGTTAATCCCATAAGGAGGGATAGGCCGATGAATGTTTTTAAATATAGTTTTTTCATTGATCGTCTTCCTTTCTAATTCTCTATTAGCTCATAGGTAGAGATTCGCTTGATTTTTGAAGTAAGTAAATAGGAAACAACATAAGTAAACACAGTTACGATCATGGCAGCAGATATTAATGTAATGACAGAAGGTAACTCATATTGTATGCCGGACCAGCCGATAAGAGATATCATCTTACTTATAAAAGGTAAGGTTGTTCCGTAAGCAATAACGGAACCTAATAAAGCACCAGCAATAACAGATGGCAGAAGGCTGAAGGTAAGTTGCTTTCTTAAATCCTTGGTAGTAAATCCTAATGATTTTAGAATTCCAAACTCTAGCTTTTTGGTGTTCACTGTTTGTTTCACCATAATAGAAAGTACAACGGTAATAATAATTAGCGTAATTATTAGAATGAAAATTGCCATTAGTCCAAAGGCTAGTTTAAAAATGTTAAGATAACCTGCCAGCAGAGAAGCGGTTGAATACACTTCTTTGATGGGATAGGCAGAAGTACCACTGCTTAAGACTGTATTACCATCAATATTTAGCGCATACTCCATACTGTCAATATTAAAATTTTGTTTTAATCTAATCATCTTGGTATCAATTATATGTTTCATTGCAGAATATTTATCATCTGTATCGTAGGATATCTTACCGGATAATAATTCACTTTGGGTATATCCAAACTTGCTATATATAAAATGGGCAAACTGCTCATAGGTGTAACCTTTATCAAGATAGGCACATATGGTGCTGGGAGCATAGGCGGCATAGATGCGTTTATAGCCATCTTCGCTAAAATAGGTATTGTAAGACATAGTTGAGGAGGTAATACCCGTGATGATATAGTCTGCTTTGACACCAATTGAATTTACGGTTATAACATCACCGATGTCCTTGTGTAACAAGCTTGCTACATGAATAGAAACAGCTATTTCATTATCATTGATAGGAAAACTTCCTTCTGCAAGGTTAATAGTTTCAAGATTTTGAAAATTATCAATTACTCGTGCATTGCAAGAGGTATTATTAACTGTTACGCCTTCAAATCCAATCCTTATGATTTTATGAACATTTTTATTGCTACTGATGATATTTGAGATTTGTTCTATGTCTGCATGGGTATCTAAGGTAACATTACCTTCTGTTAATTCACTGTCGAGTATATTCTTGATAAAAGTGTCTTTGATTCCGAAGCTTTCAAAAAGTATTAATCCAAAGCACAGTGTGAAGCTTATGATAGTAATGATTATACAGGTAGATATATTCTGCCTTTTAAACATAAGCAAATGTTTTAAACAGAGGATTTGGTTAATGGAACCTTTTGCGTGCTCCAGCTCCACTGCATTTTTTTTAATGTTGTGGGATAGAAGTCCTCCACGGAGTATCACGGCAACATGCATTTTTTTTACTTTTAAGGTGGAAAGATAAGCGGTTATAGCAATTATAGATGTAATAATCAAGATTATGATAATGTCTACACTTATATGAACAGTACTTTTTATTAATACTCCGGTAATTAAGATTAGTATCTTATGATATAACGGTGCACTAGCATAGGATAATATGGTGCCTAATATACTGCTAATAAAACTGATTATTATGTATTCGAAGACATAACTTAAGGCAATTTGTTTGCTTGTATAGCCTAATGCTTTCAGGGTGCCAATTGCTGTAAGGTTCTCATCTATACCGGATTTGATTCTATAAATTGCCATAATTAGAGCAACTATAAAAATTACTACTGAAAATGCAATAATAATGCTTGAAATAATAGATGCAAATAAGGTAAATGCCGTGGAAAAATCGGCACGGCCAGATGCCTGTTCGATGCATTGGGTGTTACTGGTATAAGCGGAAGAATAGTCAGTGAATTGAGATTCAATATAATGTAGCGCTTTGTAATCATCCACGGTGAAGTTTAGCAAAGTTTTGGTACCATAATTGGAGGATAATTCATGAAAAACATCAGTGGTTGCAACTATTCTTACCTGAGAGAGATTGCTGACTGCTCCAAACTCCGATACATTACAAAAACCTAATATTTCATATGTGTATTCCTGTTCAGTGGAATCCCTTAATATAAAGGAGGAGCCAATCTTATACCCTAATGCCTGAAAAGCAATGGGTAAATAAATACCGCTTTTATTGTCTTGAGGATTTATTATGTCAATTTTGGAAATTGAACGTTCTGTATTTATGTTCTGAATGAACATGGATGTGGTGCTTGGATTCGTATCGGGCGTGTAATATTCACCAGAAAATGTAATGATATCTTCTGCATTAACACCGGTAACATGTTCTTTTGATTCCAGAAAGGTAGCAAAATCCTCATAATACATATTTGGTGCAAAAAGTATATAGTAATCAGTTCCGTTTAATTTTTTGCTTTGGGATTCAAAAGATTTATTAACTTCGCCAGTAGATATAATCATATTAAAAAAACAAACTGCAATCATCACAATAATGGCGAATGAAAAGATGCCACTATGCTTTCGTTTTATATTTGTAAGCGCCAAACGAAATGAAATCATTAAAATGTCTCCTTTACCAATTATTTTCGCGAAGAAAGTCCCTGATCTTTTTTATACGATCATCTAGATTTGTTTCCGTATATTTATCCAGATGAAGTTCTCCGCATATCTTTCCATCCATTATGTAAATGATACGATTGGCTCTGATAGCAGCTTTTATATCATGAGTCACCATAACAATACTTTGACCATTTTGGTTTATTTTACTAAGAATATCCAGGACATCTTTACCGGAAGAGGAATTAAGTGCTCCGGTAGGTTCATCTGCAAATAGGATATCAGGCTTATTAATTAAGGAACGAATAAGAGCAGCACGTTGTTTTTCACCTCCGGATAATTGGCTGGGAAATTTGCGCCATATTTCTTCTCTTAATCCAACCTGCAGAAAAAGCTCTTTTGCACGTTTGATTATTTCAGGCTTGTTATTGTTTACAAGATATCCGGCAGTTAGAACATTATCCATGATACTCATATTTTCCAGAAGATAGATGCTTTGAAATACAAAGCCACAATGGTTTTTTCTGAAGCTAGCAAGTTCATCACTGTTTAGATCCTGGATCTGGGCGCCTCGAAAGATAATTTTACCTAAAGTGGGCTTGTCCATTCCGGACAAGGCATATAAAAGAGTGGTTTTACCTGAACCAGAGCTTCCCATTATGATGGTAAAATCACCTTCATAAATATCAATATCTAAGTTTGTAAGGATATGCTGTTGTTGTCCATCTGACGAAAAGGTTTTACATAATTGCTTTGTTTGTAAAATTGATTTATTCATTTGTTGTTCCTTTCTTGTTTTTCTGTTACCAATATAACACATGAAGATATAGATAGTCTTTTCCGATAATTAAACAAATCCTTGTCAAATCCTTAATTTACATGAATTTAACCTATTGCATACAGTAAAGAAAGAAGCAGTAAGCAATTATCCTCTATATAACAAGGACATGATCCGAAGTCATACTAGATAAAGTTGTTTCGTGATTGTGACAATTAACATACTGGATGCCTATAGTACTGATAATAAGTTGCTGAACGTTCCGTAGAGCAACAAAAAAGCCACCACCGACAAGAGGGTTAGGCTTATATCCGTTAACGAGGTCTACTACAGAAGCCATAATTTGAAGTTCCTGTTGACATATACATTATGATATAATAATATAATTACAATACTCTTTGCACTGCATATAAATATACAGTACAAACTGAACAGGCGATGGGAATTCCAGGAAGCCGGGCCATCATATGGCAACAGATAAATACAACATCTGTGGGACAGTAGTTTACTAATTGTTCTATGGGTGTTTTTTATTATTATATAAACTTAATCATATATGTACGAGGTATAGAGTTACTTTTGTAAAACGGAGGCAACTATCAATGAAACAAAACAATCAATATTTGGACCAAGAAATAGACAATAGTCCATTGGAGATAAGTGGTATAACGAACTTTATTCTGCGTCTTATGTTAAAAAACAGCCGTGATATTCAGCAACCCCAAGTGCGATCAGCTGTCGGTAAACTGTCTGGTTTGGTGGGAATTGTCTGTAATCTGTTACTTGCTGGAAGTAAATTTGTTGTGGGAATCCTGTCAGGCTCCGTGTCAATTACTGCTGATGCGCTGAACAACCTATCTGACGCGGCAAGTTCAATTGTCACTTTAATTGGATTCAAGCTGGCTGAGAAACCTGCCGATGCAGATCACCCTTATGGTCATGCTAGGTATGAGTATTTGTCAGGTCTTGCAGTAGCAGTAATGATCATTGTTATTGGTTTTGAATTGGCGAAGAGTTCTGTGGGTAAAATACTGAATCCCACTGCTGTGGAGTTTTCATTTGTTACCGCTTGTGTGCTGTTTGGTTCCATTCTGGTAAAGATTTGGCTTTTCCTTTTTAATAGTAAAATGGGTAAGATGATTCATTCTACCACTTTGATAGCTACAGCCGCAGACAGTCGAAATGACGTAATTACTACTAGTGCTGTTCTGACGGCAGCGGTAGTGGAGTATTTTACAACTTGGCAGATTGATGGTTTTATGGGGTTGGCTGTTGCTCTGTTCATACTTTATAGTGGTATTGACCTTGCTAAAGAGACCATCTCACCATTATTAGGTGAGGGTGCAAACCCAGAGTTGCAGGAGCTGATTACAGATTATATTACTTCTTGCCCTAAGGTTTTGGGTTGCCATGATTTAATGGTTCATGACTATGGGCCTGGTAAACGATTTGCTAGCATCCATGTGGAAATGGACAAGGACGAAAATTCTCTGGTTTGTCATGAGCTAATTGATGGTATGGAGAGAGAATGTCTCAAAATCTATGGTGTTCATTTGGTAATCCACTATGATCCTGTGGTCACCGATAATCCGGAATTAGAACGTCTATACCATTTGGTTACAGCAATTTTGAAAGTCAAGGATGAACGGATGTCCATTCACGATTTTCGAATGGTTCCTGGCACGGAACATACAAATTTAATTTTTGACATTACCTTTCCGACAGAATTGCGAGGACAAGAGAATACCATTAAGTCTGCCTTGGAGAATGCGCTTAATGATTTGGGAGAAGGCATATATTATACGGTTATCACCTTTGATCCCGTAGCCTTTAATTAACAGATAAATCTCTGTTTATAAGGTGAAGTAAATTGAATATGTAATAGTTGGAACGCACTCAGAGATGGGTGCGTTTTGCTATAGATATTTGTATAAATATTTGATTAGTAATATTAAGAGGTATATAATTAGGGAGAACCAGAGATTGTTTTAAATATTATTTAGAAGTACCATAAAATAGACATTATACATGATAGGATGATATTAAATACTATTTTGCTTTAATTGAGAAAGATTTCGATGGAACGAAAAGGAGGTATCTGCTGTGGAATATAGAAGTCAGAAAGTCAGAAAATTGGCACCGGAAATGGACCCATTGCGGTTAGGGATGGGCTGGACTCTTGAAGATTTGGAAAAACCTCAGATTTTGGTGGAGAGTACCTATGGAGACAGTCACCCGGGAAGCGCTCATTTGAACAAACTTGTGGAAGGTGTTGTAGCGGGAATTACAGAAGCGGGAGGAAAAGGAGCACGTTATTATGCAACCGATATCTGTGATGGTATGGCACAGGGGCATGATGGAATTAACTATTCACTGGTATCCAGAGATACCATCTGCAATTTAATTGAGATTCACAGCAATGCAACCACCTTTGATGCCGGTGTTTTTATATCAAGCTGTGATAAGGCGGTACCTGCGCACTTGATGGCAATCGGAAGGACAAATCTTCCGGCGGTTATGGTGACAGGCGGTGTCATGGACGCCTATGGGAAAGAACTGCTTACACTGGAACAGATAGGAAAGTACAATGCAATGTGCCAGAGGGGGGAAATCACTGACGAGCAGCTGACATTTTATAAGCAGCATGCTTGCCCCTCCTGCGGTGCCTGCTCCTTTATGGGAACAGCCGCTACGATGCAAATCATGGCCGAAGCGTTGGGACTGATGATTCCCGGCAGCGCTTTGATGCCGGCAATGTGTCCTGATTTACAAGAGGTGACCATAAAAGCAGGTGAGTTATCCGTAAGGCTGGCTAAGGAACAAATAACGGCCAGAGATATTGTAACAATGCAATCCTTTGAAAATGCAATTCTGGTTCATGCTGCAATTTCCGGCTCTACGAATACGCTGATGCATATTCCTGCCATAGCCCACGAATTTAATCTTGATGTGGATGGTGATATGTTTGACAGGATACATAGAGGAGCCCATTATCTGTTAGATATCAGACCGTCGGGAAAGTGGCCGGCACAATATTTCTATTACGCCGGCGGGGTTCCACGTGTCATGGAAGAGATAAAGAGTATGCTTCATCTGGAAGCCATGACAGTAACCGGCAAGACTCTGGGAGAAAATCTGGATGACTTAAAAAACTGCGGGTTCTATGAGAAATGCGATGAATATATGGTTAAAACCGGTTTAAAAAGAACGGATGTTATCAGAACCTTTCAAAATCCTATTGGAGAAAACGGCACAGTAGCAATATTAAAAGGGAATCTGGCGCCGGATGGAGCAGTGATTAAGCACAGCGCCTGCCCAAGAGAGATGCTAAAAGCCACTTTAAAAGCAAAGCCCTTTGACTGTGAGGAGGATGCGATAGAAGCAATACTAAAGCATGTGATAAAGCCTGGGGATGCTGTGTTTATCCGGTATGAAGGTCCAAAAGGAAGCGGAATGCCGGAAATGTTTTATACCTCTGAAGCAATATCTTCGGATGAACAATTGGGAAAAAGCATTGCATTGATTACAGATGGCAGATTTTCAGGAGCCTCCAAAGGACCGGTAATCGGACATTGTTCTCCTGAGGCGGCGGAAGGTGGGCCAATTGCCTTGGTGGAAGAAAATGATTTGATAGAGATCGACGTGGAGAATAGAAGGCTGGAGATTGTTGGTGTTAATGGGGAGCTTAAGACAGAAAAGGAAATGGAAGAAATATTAAAGCAGCGTAAAGTACACTGGAAACCAAAGGAAGCAAGATATGCCTCTGGTGTTTTGAAAATATTTGCAGAGCATGCGGTATCTCCTATGAAAGGCGGATACATGAAATAAAGAGGCGGTTTTGGTTCCTGCCGCTATCCGTAGTTTGTGTTCAAGATTTTTACATATTTAATATTAAATATTCGAAAATAAAAAAAGAGAAGAATAAAAGTAGAAAAGTGTGTTATAATAGTTCGAACGATATGGATAAAGTGTATTCAAATAGTATCAACGACACGTTGAACCGGCGTGTCTTCTGTTAAACAGATGTAAAAATTAGAGCAATAATTAAATGGAGGAATACAAAATGTCAATAAAAGATATTGAAAAAATGAAAAAATTAATAGAAGAGAAGAAATCTAAAGGGAGTATCTTGCAACCTGAAAGAAAGATTGGGGTTGGTAAAGTTGAAAAGAGACATAAGAATATAGGAATTGATTCAGAAAGAACTAAAAAAATATCACAGTAGCCTTAAGTACAGTATTCTCAAAACACGGTGAAATGGTTGTTTGTTCGCTAAGGTGAAATAAATCTTTGAATAAATAGGAATAAATCGTTCAATACATCTACAAATTTGCTCTCGCTCAATTAATTGTGGTATAATATACCAAAAAGTGAGGGAGGTACTATTATATGAAAAAACGTATAATTTTATTGATGTTAGTATTGATAACGACATTAGTAGGTTGCGGTAAAACTGAAAAGGCAGATAGCCGTACACTTGATGATTTTGTAAATGCATTTGAAGATGAGGGATATGAGTTCGAAATTGACAAACCTATATATTCATTAATTAATGCCGAAGACGGCGTAATATTTTATATTGGTAATTCAGCGGTTAAGATATATCAGTATAAGTCGGGAAAAGAATTAGAAAATGCTAAAAAAGAAATCGAATTGATATCTGAATGGTTGCAAAACGGGAAATTCCTATTAGAAACAAATTCGGAGGAAGCTAAAGAAATCTTTAAAAGTGTTGAATAATAGTAACGTAAAAATATTGCTACAATAAGAAGAAGTGTGACATACAGGTGTCACACTTCTTTTGCTATAGTGATTTCAACAGAATAACTATATGAAGTCGTCTAGATAGATTATAGTAAATAATATCAAATGAAAACGTAGTAGTTACTATGATTTCATAATAGGAGGAACTATGAGTAGTATTATTAGATCAAATATTAATGAGGAATATGCATATTCAGAAATCGTGGAAGCCGGTAATTTTGTTTTTCTAAGTTTTTGTGTGGGTAATGTAGGTGCTTCAATTGAAGACCAGGTGAGGGGTGCACTTGATGATATGGAAAGACGCTTGACAAAAGTACATCTAACTTTATCTGATGTGGTGAAGATGGATGTACTTTTAAAGGATGCTTGGAATATACCAATAATGGAGAAAGTGTTTAAGGAGCGTTTTAATGGTACATACCCTGCAAGAAAAACAATTCAAACGGAGTTTGCGCATATAGGAGGACCAGACGGTCTGCATGTGCAAATTGATGCAATTGCATATAAAGAATAGTATCATTTTACTGGAGGCATAAAATATTGGACGCAATTAGATATAAGAGTTATATTCAGTTCGCCCCAAATTTAGGCGTAGAACTCCAACAAATTAAGTAAGAAATGTGAAGCAAATAAATTTTATATAATATACATGATGAGGAGGTTTTTTATGAAGAACCCATATGAAATATGTCCCACTTTTGAAACAGAAAGTTTTATTTTAAGACTCGTTTCAGAAGAAGATTCCGAAGGTCTGCTTAAATGTTATTCTGATAGTAAGGCACAAAAAATTTTTAACTCTGATAGGTGTACAGGTGATTTTTGTATTTACACAATTGGGGATATGTTACAATGTACTAAAGCTTGGCTTTGTGCATATTCTCAACAAGAATATATACGCTTTGCAATTATAGATAAATCACTATCTAAAGCTATTGGAACAGTAGAAATGTTTGGTTATGTTGGTAAATATAAAATTAAAACGGGAATACTCCGAGTTGATGTTTCTTCTGAATACGAAAATGCAGATTACTTAAACGAAATATTTAGTGTTTGTAACGAGAACTTTTTTGATTTGTTTGAGGTTGATATAATTGCAACTAAGGCAATACCTCAAGCTGTTGAAAGGCGGAATACATTACTGAAAATTGACTTTTGTGAAGGCAATGTATATGAAGGAGAGCACTATTTTTTGCGTTCAAAATAAACATAATTTACAGTAAACTTAATACATAATATTCTTAAAATGTGCATTAAGGGAACTTTCAACAAGTTCCCTTAAAAATTTGCATATTATCAACACTGTTCTTAAACATGTTTATATAGCCTAGTACCTTTATTATCTACTGATTATGTTTAATTCTTCTAAATCAGATATATTAAAATATATTTCGTCATCTATAAACTTATATCGTAACTCAGTACCATATACAGTGTTTTCTTTATAGTTAGATTCATATTTAAATTGATATACAAAATCAGTAAGTCCGGAAATAGAATTTTTTCTACGCTTGTACATACCTATCTGATCATCAGAAACAGTTATAAAAATATCATATACACTATCTAAGGTTTCTTCGCCAATCCATTCGTCCGAATCACTTATTCCTACATTGATTGTTATTTCAATACTGTCAGTCTCCTCTATTGTAGATGCATAATAAGAATTATGAGTATCGATTATAACGGTAGAGATTTTAAGTTTTGTAGAACCAGTTTTATTTGGTATTATGTACAAATTAACTTTGTTGTTAGAAAGTTCTTCAGATTCTATGGTTGCAATACCATCATTTTTTATTTCGTAGGAAATAGTTTCATTTTTATTAAGTTTTTTATAAGATACGGTTATTTCTTGAAAGTCATCATTTAGATCACAATTCACAGTATATTTGTTAGCTGATAACCTTTTCTTCACAGTTACCTTACATGAGTACTTTTTCTTATTGTTGGTCGTAATAGCCGTTATAGTTGCAGTGCCAGAACTTTTCGCAGTTACTTTACCATCAGATACTGTCGCAATAGATTTATCACTTGTTTTCCAAATAATCTTACTTTTGTTACCAGTTAATCTTAATTTAATAGATTCGCTAACATATAAGGTCGCCTTAGTTTTATTTAATTTCACTGAAGCAGCTTGTATATTCATGTTTGGTATTAATGCTGATACAACTAATAGTAATATCAATAAACCTGATATTATGCGTTTTTTCATAATCACACCCCTTTTGTTATATAATGTTTATATTATACTATTATATACCAAAAGTTACAAGATTAATATATGAGAAGAGGCTTCAGTATACACTTTGAAGAAAATCATAAAAGCAAATAACAAGTAGAATTTACCAGTAAAATGTAGTATAATATATCCAAAAAAGAGTAGGCAGTAAAGTAGTCAAATGAGTAAAGTTAAAACACCAATACCAAAGTTAAAACACCAATACCAAAGTTATGTTAATAAGCACATACACGATAACTAAAAATGCAATACGAAAGATGGTCAATTACATATTATAAATAAGGAGAAATGGTATGAAAAAGAAAATAGGTGTAAAGAAAAAAATTGTATTGCTTTTGATTATTATAGTTGTTGCGCTTTTAATTATCTTTCTTTCATTTAACCTGTACATATTGGTAAGCACACCGAAGCAATATATGATAGAATCAGAGAATTACTTTGATTATCAACCACATTATGAATGTTCAGGGTATTCCTCCGCGTATGTACTTAGAAGTCTGGGTGAAGATGCTGATGGTCTAGAGTTGTATAATGATATTTCTAATAAGAACTATGACGGAACGGTACCACCCGAGAATTTAATTGAGTTTCTTAAGGCAAAGGGATACTCCGCAAATCTTCGCAGTGGTACTATGTTGCAGCTGAAGAACGAAATCAGTAAAGGTACACCTGTAATCGTATTTGTGCGTGTTTCTCCGGGAGAAAATTATTATCACTATCTTCCGATGGTGGGCTATGATGAGAATAATCTTTATGCGGCAGAATCGTTACAATTCATGACAAACGTAGAGAACGAGCATTATAATCGAATTATTAGTAATAGTGATTTTGAAAACATGTGGGAAACAGGAGTGTTTAGAAAAAATTCGTATATAACAATTGGATTAAAATAATTATAGAATAACATAAAATTAGGAGCCATTATGGCTCCTAAGTAAGAGGGGGGGAGGTTTATGAAAATTTATCTATATTAAAAGGTAATAAGCTTCCTTCGATGAATTAATAATATCATTCAAATGTGTAGTAATTATGGAATGTTAGTGAAAATTATGTGAACGTTCTGAAAACATTTTTAGCTAAAGAGGTGATTAGATGAGGGAGAGGAAAGAAGCAATCGATTTTTGCAGTAAGTTAGAAAAAGTGTATGAGGATTATCCATTTCATGATTCTAATTGGACTGTGATGAGACATCAAGAAAATAAGAAAGCATTTGCTTGGATCTTTGAAAAAGACGGTCATATATGGATTAATGTAAAATGTGATTCTGAATGGAGAGACTTTTTAAGAAGTGCATTTGCTTCAGTGGTACCAGCGTTTCATATGAATAAAGAACATTGGAATTCCATCATATTAGATGGTACAGTACCAGATAATGAAATAGAAAAAATGATTGAAGAAAGTTATGAGCTGACAAAAGGAAAACGTAAAAAGGTATCTAGACAAAGCTGAATAAAGGGGAAAACAATGAAATTATTAAATATAAGAAAAGTTCTAATCAATTTCTTTTTTTTAGCTATGTTGGTTATCATACCTACATTTTCAGTTAAAGCGGAAGAAAATGATGATTATTTTATTGAAGATGGGATTCTAAAATATTATTATGGTACAAGCAGTACTGCAGTTATACCAGAGGGAGTAACAAGTATTGATATCTATGCATTTAGCAAACACACAGAATTGACTACTATAATTATACCAGATAGCGTTACATTAATCCGCCAAGGTGCATTTTCAGGCTGTACCAATCTAACAAGTGTAAATATCCCGGATAGTGTTTTAAGCATTGGACTTTATGCTTTTGAAAATACTCCATTGATTAAAGATATCTCAAGCGATTTCACCGTGGCGAATGGCAATATTTTAGTGAAATATAACGGAAAAGCTGGAACAGTAACGATACCAGATGGTATAAAACATATCGCTGCTTATGCATTTTCAGACTTAAATAGTTTGAAAAGTGTAATCATGCCAGATAGCGTTACCAATATTGGAGAATGTGCCTTTATCGATTGTGAGAAGTTAAAAGACATTAAGATTTCAAAGAATGCCGTTAATATAGGTAGTAATATGTTCAAAGGTTGCACTAGCCTGAAAACAGTAACCATACCAGACAGTGTTAAAATCATTGAAGATGATGCTTTTCTTGCATGTAGCAATCTGAAAAGTGTGAACATTCCAAATGGCGTTATAAGTATTGGTGATCTTGCGTTTGCGGGGTGCAGTAGTTTGACAAGTATTAATCTTCCAAATGGACTTAAAAGGATTGGAAGTCAGGCATTTGATGGTAGCGGTTTGAAGAAGGTAGTAATTCCAAAAGGAATAACCACCATTGAAGATATGGCTTTTAGTGATTGCGATAATTTAACAAGTGTAACTATACCAAATAGTGTTACAAGTATTGGAGCTATGGCCTTTATGTATTGTTATAAATTAGAAAAAATAACGATACCAAAGAGCGTTACATATATTGGATATAAGTCGTTTTATGGTGTTCCATGGTTATACAATAATAAAGATGAATTTGTTATTGCTGGTGATAATATCTTGATGCAATATAGTGGTAAGAAAAGTACTGTATCCATACCCAAAGGAGTAAAAACCATTTATGAGGAGGCTTTTGGATATAATTGGGATATAAAAAGTGTAAAAATCCCAAGTAGCGTAACTTCCATTGGAGATTATGCGTTTGTTAACTGTTTAAATTTAAAAAGTGTAACTATTCCAAAAAGCGTTACCTATATAGGTGGCGGTGCTTTTGATAATACTGCATGGTTAGAGAAATATTCGGGTGATTTTGTTGTAGTTGGGAATAACATATTAATGCATTATAAAGGTAAGGGCGGTGCTGTCACGATCCCAAACAACGTTAAAAGCATCAGCAGTGGAGCCTTTTATGAATGCAAGAAATTGACAAGTGTGATAATCCCAAGCAGTGTTACAAAGATAAGTAATGCAGTGTTTAGATATTGCATTAACTTAAAAACTGTAACGATACCAAAGAACGTTATTAGTATTGGAGAGTATGCATTTGCTGACTGTACAAGTTTAACAAAAGTAATTATCGAAGAAGGTACACAAAGTATTGATAGTTTTTCATTTTATAATTGTAGCAGTTTAGAAAGCATATATATCCCTGACAGCATAACTTATATAGATGATTTCGCATTTAGTGATTGTTATAATGTGACAATCTATTGCTCGTGGGGGTCCTATGCTGACAGATACTCATTCACACATATGATACCTTGCTACCTGACAGGCGGTGATGAAACCGTTAATGATGGTCAAGTAGAGTAATAAATACATATTCAATAGGGAACAAATAAAAGTAGAGGTCTGTGTTAAATCACAGACCTCTGTAATTTTATGCCTAACATGGTGCAATTTTGGTATTAACACTAACACAATAGAGAGTTACAACTCTAGTGGAGTACCGGGGACAGCACTAAAGTTTGTATTGACCTATAGAACAGATTGATATATATTGAGTATATAAATCCACTTTTTGGATGGAAGTTTGTCTTATAAAAAGGAGATCATTAAAAATGAGAACAATAATTATGTATTATACTTTTGGTGGAAGTTCTAGGAAAGAAGCTAATCGGATAGCTGATGAGAATGTTAATTCAGTACTCTGTGAGATTAAGGAAGAAAAGAAACGAAATATAATTACAGCATTTTTCTCTGGATGTCCAAAAGCAATAAAGAGAGAGCAGTCTTTAATTCAGAAAATAGAACATAATCTAGATAATTTTGATAAGATTATATTAGTTGCTCCAGTATGGGCAGGTTTTCCGGCACCAGCATTTAATTCTATGGTAGAACTTTTACCATCTGGGAAAAAGGTTGAGGTATACCTATGTTCTGGAGGAGGAGAGACTCCAAAGAGCCAAGAGGGAACCTGTCAAATAATTCGAGATAAAAGCTGTAATTTAATTGCCTATCATAATATTAAGACAACAAAAAAATAATAAGAGAAATAGTTATAAATAAAATTTTCTAAAAAATAAAGTATAAATAACCGCATTTTCGAGCGCTTATTTATACTTTATTTTTTATCAAGAAGTCAGTCATTCAGCTTTTCTTTAGTTCCATCAAAATGAATCAATAAAAAAACTTGAGAGTGTCGAAGACACTTTTTTATATAAGCGGAAGAATCTTAAATTAGAATAACTCACCAAAGGTGGGATAGGAATTAGGTAAGACGTAAGCTACTATTGAATACAAAGAGTGTAATGTTTGTGTATAGACATATTGCATTATAAATTATGAAATCAGAGGATAAAGATAGTGGATTCTAATATAGAAATACAACAAGATATATATATATGATGGTACAAACAAACATAAAAAGAAATAATTTACAATGGTTATTGTTGACAATACATAAATATGTATGATAAATTAAAACTAGCATAATTCGAAATATTTCGAAAAATAATTTCTGTCTGAGTGCTATGCAAATAGGAAAATGAGTTGGGAAGAGAAATTTTTGTGAATTTTACATACGCTTTACGGTATGTGAAAAATATATTTTATGGGGGATTTTTATGCAAAAAACTAGAAAAATGTTAATCAGTCTGTTCGTTGTATTAGTCGTTTTGTTTCAGTCGACTATTAATGCATTTGCCATGTATAATACGGCAGTACAGACACAACAGACCAGTACCCAGGTTACTTCTGCGGTACAGGCGACCTCGGAAGCGGATGCTTCCACCTTTTCATGGGACAACGCAACCGTATATTTTGCGTTGACTGACCGTTTTTCTAACGGTGATACCAGCAACGATCATTCTTACGGACGTGAGCTTGATCAGAACGGCAAGGTTTATTCTAATTATATGTCAGAACCGGCCACTTTTCATGGAGGAGATCTAAAAGGTCTTACTAAGAAAGTGAATGAAGGCTATTTTACAAAGCTGGGAGTAAATGCTATTTGGATTACGGCACCTTACGAGCAGATTCATGGTTGGCTTGGAGCAGACAGTTTTAGACACTATGCATATCATGGGTATTATACTTTGGATTATACCAATGTAGATGCCAATATGGGTACAGCTGGGGATTTGAAAACCTTTATTGATACCGCTCATGAAAATGGAATTCGTGTAGTCTTTGATGTTGTTATGAACCATGCGGGGTATGCTACACTCAAGGATATGAATGATTTCAATTTCGGTTCTCTGACCAGCAATTGGAAGGATTATTATTATTCTGCCTCTACCAATGCACATTGGAGTAAGGACTATCTTTACATGAATAAGGACTCCACAAACTGGGGGAACTGGTGGGGAAATGCCTGGGTTCGTGCTTCACAAGGCTTCAATGGATATACTGGAAGTGAAAGTGGTGACGATCTGACCATGTGTCTTGCAGGGTTGCCGGACTTTAAGACCGAAACGTCAAATGATCCTGGAATTCCGAAACTTCTTGAAAATAAGTGGAAGAGCGAAGGGCGTTACAATCAGGAAGTAGCTGAATTGAATAAGTTCTTTAGTACCAGCGGTCTTAACCGTCAGGTATCAAATTATCAGGTGAAATGGCTGACTGACTGGGTACGTGAATATGGTGTGGATGGTTTCCGTGTGGATACCGCCAAGCATGTGCAGCAGGATGTATGGAAGACGCTGAAAGAACAGTCTGTTATTGCATTAAAAGAGTGGAAAGCCAATAATCCGGACAAGGCTCTAGATGATCTTGATTTCTGGATGACTGGTGAGGCATGGGGACATGGTGTATCTGCTTCTTCTTCCTATTTCTCCAATGGGTTTGATTCCATGATTAACTTTGGATTCCAGGGAGTGCCTGCAAATATGTCCTCTTTGGAAACAACCTACAGCAATTATGCCAATGTAATCAACAGTAGTAGCAGTAATGTGAATTATCTTAGCTATATTTCGTCCCATGATACCAGCACGTATAACCGGAGCGATCTTATCAACGGAGGTACGGCACTGTTGCTGGCACCGGGTGCCGTACAGATTTTTTATGGTGATGAAACCGCGAGACCACTGGATTATCTCAATTGTACTTATACGGATCAGAAATATCGTTCCGACATGAACTGGAATTCGGTAAATCAGAATGTGCTGGCTCACTGGCAGAAGATGGGGCAGTTCAGGGACAATCATATTGCAATCGGAGCTGGTCAACATAAGCTCATCAACAGTGCTCCGTATACCTTTAGCAGAACCTATGATGAGAAAGGAATTACGGATGGAGTTATTGTAGTGATTGGTGCAAACGGAGCCACTACGGTGGATGTCAGCTCAGTGTTTGGAGACGGATCGCTTCTAACAGATTATTATACCGGAGCTCAGGCAAGGGTTTCTAACGGAAAAGTCTCATTTACGGCTGGAACCAATGGTGTTATATTGATCGAGGGTATGAATAACCAACCTTCTGTTTGGATTGACCAGACCCAAGGTGGATTCTATACCGACGCCATGACTGTAAGTATGAATTTTAAGAATGCAGATACGGCTACTTATTCACTTAATGATTCTGAAGCAGTGGAATATGCTTCGGGAGATACTATTACGTTCGGTGAAGCCGCTACTTTTGGAACAGTCTTTACCTTAAAACTTATGGCGAAGAACGCGGACGGTATTACGATTACCAAAACCTATACCTTTACGAAGGAAGATCCGGATCAGGTATTAACCGTACATTACTATAAACCGTCCAGTTGGGGAACACCAAATATTTATTATTATGATGAAGAGGTATCCCCAAAGAAGGAAGGAAACGCATGGCCGGGAGTAGGCATGACCAATGAGGGAGACGGATGGTATGCTTATAGCATTCCACTTTGGAAGGAGGCTTCTGTAATCTTTAACTATTCCGGAAATCAGATTCCAGGAGCGAAGCAGGCTGGTTATCGTGTAACAACGGAATCTTGGATTAAAGATGGTGTAATTTATACACAGAATCCAGATAATCCAGCGCCTATTGTCTCCATTGATGCGAAGGAGGGGGATTTCTACACGGATACCTTGACAATCACTCCGACGCTTACCAAAGCAGTTACAGCTTCCTATACGGTAAATGGCTCTTTGGCAACCGCTCTGGTTTCTGGAGATAAGATTGTAATCGGTCAGGGTGCGGCAATCGGCACGACCTTTGTGTTGGAAATTAAGGCAGTGAATGCCAATGGCACTACTACCAAGACCTATACATTTACCAAAGCAGAAGAACCAAAGGTGAATACCTTTACCGTACACTACTATAAGCCATCTAGCTGGGGAACACCAAATATATATTATTATGATGAAACGGTATCCCCAAAGAAGGAAGCAAAAGCATGGCCAGGAACAGCCATGTCCAGTGAAGGGAATGGATGGTATTCCCACACGATCATTGGTTGGGAGAAGGCCTATGTAATCTTTAATTATTCCGGAAATCAGATTCCGGGAGCAAAGCAGGCCGGATATCTGGTAAAGGCAGATTCTTGGATTAAAGATGGTGTAATTTATACACAGAATCCGGATAATCCAGCGCCTATTGTCTCCATTGATGCGAAGGAGGGAGATTTCTACACGGACGCTCTGACAATCACTCCGACGCTTACCAATGCAGTTACAGCTTCCTATACGGTAAATGGCTCTTCGGCAACTAATCTGGTTTCTGGAGATAAGATTGTAATCGGTCAGGGGGCTGCAGTCGGCACAACCTTTGTTTTGGAAATTAATGCAGTGAATGCCAATGGAACTACTTCCAAGACCTATACCTTTACCAAGGCAGAAGAACCAAAGGAGAATACCTTTACCGTACACTACTATAAGCCATCAAGCTGGGGAACACCAAATATTTATTATTATGATGAAACGGTATCCCCTAAGAAGGAAGGAACAGCATGGCCAGGAACAGCCATGTCTAGTGAAGGGGATGGATGGTATTCCTACACGATTACTGGCCTAGATAAGGCATATGTAATCTTTAACAGCAACGGCAGCCAGACTCCTGAGTCAGGAAAGACAGGATATCTGATAAAGGCAGATTCTTGGATTAAAGATGGCGTTATTACAACAGAAAAACCGGGAAGTAAGTTGATTCCCGTAACCTTTGTGATAAAAAATGCAACGACCAATTTGGGGCAGGATGTATACATTGCAGGAAACATAGCTGAACTTGGAAGCTGGAATACCGCAAATTCAATTAAAACAACAATCTCTGAGTATCCGACATGGACAGTAACAGTTAATCTGCCTGCAGGGGAAACGATACAGTTTAAAGGAATCAAGAAGGATTCAAACGGGAAGGTAGTTTGGGAAAGCGGTTCTAATCATACATATACCGTACCTTCCACAGGTAGTGGAGCAGTAACGGTAAACTGGAGTAATTAGCTTTTTCTTTGTACGAGTGTCACTAAGGCTTCTTTGACATGAACAAATAGATGTATAATACATATAAGGGCAAAACCAACTTATTTGGTCTTGCCCTTACTATAATTTTTATCTCTTTTGTATAGTTAATCCTGAATGTCCGTTTTCTACTTCTTTTATTATATCATTAGCTATGATAGCTTTTCCTTTAACACCGTCTAGTGTTTTGATGCTTTTAGAATCATCTAAAGTTGTATAACATGCTTCACCGCCAGTTAAAATTTTATATTGATTTTTAGCTCCGCCACCAAAATATGGTACTATTAAATCGTGGACACCATTTGTTTTGTGATCACTGATAATAACTGGTCCGTTTATTAATGTGAATTTTTGGTTAATGTAAAGTTTTCCATCACTCTTTGAAACCCAAAGTGCTGAACTACCACCTGATCCACTTGTATATGGACCATTTATCATAACAAATATTTCGTCCTTTCCATCATCATTTAAATCCACATAGTTGTAGTAGTAAGTTGTTTTGTTTAAATATTCTTTAGGAATATCATATTCTTTCATAATTAATTTTTCTAAAGATGCATTAGCTTTTGTTTAAACTTTTCCTCACGCCTTTTCATTCATATTTATTTTATTGTCCACATCAATTCATATGTATTATTATAGTAGGTTAAAAATAAACATCGTCCAGTCATAGGCAATATGTACATAAAAACCACCGCGTATGCTGTCTTCTTTAAGAATAGCGAGTGTAAATGGAATACGCACCAGTCCTATCCCTATAAGTGCTTGTGCAACACTATGATAGGTTAGTATATGGAGTGCTGCAAAAAGAATTGTAGACACTGCCACACCAATAACAATTGCTAGCTTTTGATTGTCCGTTTTACGGTATACCGCAGCACCAGTGAAAAGCAATATGCAGACCGTAAATAGTTCTTCTCCCATTAGCGCAGGAATCGTTTTAATAAGCTCAATATAGTTAAAGCCATCCATTATAGGATTTGAATTTAATTCTGTTATTGGCTTTAGTATCAGTACTGCTATGCATGAAGTAATTATTGACAGAAGATAAAATTTGAAAATAGTACGAATCTTGTGACGTCCCTTTATTGGTACAAAAATTTTCTTAATCCCTTCTTTACCATATGCTACAAACAAAGAAGCAAGTCCAGCAATTAAAAAACAGAAACAACTTCCTGGCCAGTTGTTTAGTAGCGGGTAATTGGAAGCGCCGAATAAGAAAATGACAGTAATAATTCCTTTTCCGATTTTACTGTTTTTTTCCGTAATTAGTGTTTTTATGTATTCATCCCTTTCTATCAATTGCATACATACACCTCAGGTGCTAATAATAATTTTTCGTTATTCATATTCTTTCCTCCATATAAACTTTTTATTTGATATTTTGTTTTATCTATCTTGCATTCACAAGTATATTCTTCAAATGTATCTGATTTGTATCAAAAATAAAAATTCTAAATGATAAAACATATTTACCATGCGTTACCAATGATAACAAGCAAGAGAATATTATATGAATACAGAAAAGACTTATGAGTGAAGCTGATGTAAAGGAAATGATGTGTGTGTTCGCAAAGCCTGCAAGTTACGAAACCGTAGTTGGAATTCTAAAATGTTAAAGTTAGTGGTAATCAGGAGATTTCGAATAAATAATAGCCAAACTTGGATACAATTCCATGTCTGACTATTATCAGAAAGTACTTGATTCTAATTTGAAATCAATGTTTTGTCATTTGCAATAGCAGATACTATTTGTTCCCCAGTTTTGAAATCGTCAAATGTTCCTTGGTTAATTTCGTCAATAGTTTTACTTAACAATTTTTCGTAATAGGCTTCAGGTGTTAGTTTAGTTGTGGATTGGATATGATTTTGTTGGGATGCAGAAGAGGCTATTCGTGCATACTCGTCTTTTACTTGGTCTATGAGTTTTTCACGGTCCATATAAATTACTCCTTTTCATAAAAAATTTATTTTTATTATTGCCGAGTTTGGTGGTAAACGGACTACTTCTTAATATCCATACTTATAATATTAATAAAATTATTATTTGCAGGTAATAGAATTTTATTCAGATTTGAATTTGTAAGGGTACACTAGATTATAACCGTTCCGTATCTGGGCTATCTAAAGCTTATTATATACCATGCTTTTCGATCGCCTTAATTACATTCTTCATCTCCTTTGCCCGTTTGTAGAAGGCATGGGGATGGTGGTACTTTCTGGTCTGGCAGAAAATGGACTTTCGCATCTTTTTATTCTAATCAATATGTATAATGTTCAAGCTTTTGAAAAATTATATAGTATAACTAAAAGTGAGCATTGATATTATTCAGGTAATAAAATGGTAGTATAATTTATGATACTAGAAAGTGAATAGTGGGTGTAATTTTTGAAGAAGAATCGCAAAGAAGCCAGAGAACTACTAATCTTTAAAGAGCAACTTAATAATATGAAGCAAATTGTGACGAATACAAAGACGGCTAACTTATGGAGTCATGAGGCAGCAATTCGGAAAAAATTAAAAGCCATGACAAAGATGCAAGGAGAGAATATAAAAGGTTATGGACAAGTTTATGAGGAATATCGTGAACTATTAGACGATATATCAATCCGTCTTCTTGACGATTATAATAGGAAAAATAAAACGGATTTTGTGTTCGATGAGATTGTTAGAGATAACTCAGATGATTATGTTAAGTCAGGAATTATGACTGTACTTGTGACATCTCATATTCCTAAAATAGTAGCAGATGATTTTGACCTATATATCCCGGATAATCCAAAGGATGATTATATCGAAGCGAGACGTATGAAAAGAATGGTCTATCTACATCTTGGAGAAACTAATACTGGAAAGACTTATGAAGCTATCGAACGCTTAAAAGTTAGTGACAATGGGATATATTTAGCACCGCTAAGAATTCTAGCATTAGAGATTTTCGAGAGATTGAATGAAAGTGATGTTGCGTGTAATTTGGTGACAGGTGAAGAAGAAATTATAATCGAAGGTGCAAAACACCAGAGCTGTACTGTGGAAAAACTGAATATAGACCAGAATTACAAAGTCGCAGTGATTGATGAGATTCAAATGTTAGGAGATAACCAAAGGGGAGCTGCTTGGACTAGAGCGTTATTAGGACTTAAGTGTCCAGAAATTCATGTTTGTGGTGCATTGAATGCGAAGAAGCTATTAGAAGAAATCCTACAGTCATGTGAGGATAAGTATGAGATTAAGGAATATGTAAGAAATGTGCCACTACAGATAGTAGAGAAGCCTTTTGATATGAAAGAAGTAAAAGAAGGGGATGCGCTTATTGTATTCTCGAAGAAAAGAGTGTTAGAGATAGCTAAGATGTTCAAAGACAATAAGGTAGAAACCAGCATAATTTATGGAGATTTACCTCCAGAAGTTAGAAAGATACAATATCGTGATTTTATCGATGGAAAGAATAAGATTTTAGTCTCTACAGATGCCATAGGAATGGGAGTAAATCTACCAATTAGACGTATCATCTTTATGAATAGCAAGAAGTTTGATGGAGATGAAATTCGCACGTTAACGTCACAAGAGATAAAGCAAATTGCAGGTCGAGCTGGAAGAAAGGGGATATATGAGATAGGATATGTAGCTTCTACTAAAGGTCAATATGAGTTTATGAAAAGAAATATCGAGAAAAGGGATGATCCTTTAATAGAGGCAGTAGTAGGCCCGGGTGAAGTTTTGCTAAAAATCAAAGGTTTACCACTTAGAGATAAATTAGCGCTTTGGGCCACAAGGGAAGACAAAGTACCATTATATAAAAAGATGGATATACGAGATTATATTTTAATTCTTGATAACATAAAGCGATATAAGTTAGAAGAAGAAGTAGAGTGGAGACTTATGAGGTTACCGTTTGATGTGCACAATGAACGAGTATTCGAAACTTTTATAGATTATGTAGAACAGTATTTTATAAGAAAAAATGAAGCGATATATAAACCAATAGAAGATGGAAGGAGCCTAGAAGCTTTAGAAATCTATTATCAGAAGATTAATCTGTATTATTCCTTTGCTAAGAATTTTAAGATTCCATTTGAAGAAGAATGGGTATATGAAGAAAGAAAGGCTGTTAGTGAGCGAATCAATCAGCTTTTAATGAGCGGTAGATTTTCAGAATTGTAACAGGTGCCGATGGTTTGTCATTGGCACCTGTTTTAGATAAATTATAGATTATAGTATTACATGTTATTATAAGCGGAAGATCATTGCCCTTCCATTATTATTTTTTTAAGATAATTAATAAATTTCTTAAGGCCAATATTCCATATACTAGCGTAGACAAGTGAAAATATGAAAAATGCAAATAGTGTAATAAGAGTAGATAATGAACTAGCTAATTCTACAAATGCCGGAACACCTACTATATAGGTTAAAAATATCATTCCAAGAAATAGTGACAGACCTGAAAAAAAGATGGAAAATAGTAATCCCTTCCTAGTAATCAATGCACCCATAACGATGCCTAACAACCCGGTGGTAAAAAGGAGGATGAGTGCTTCCTGCACACTTACTAATGTAAGAATTATTGCGGAAGAAAATAATACTGAAACACCAAGTAAAATATTTGAGGCAGCTGCTATAACAATAGGGAGCGTACTGAATGGACTTAAGACTAATCCAATAGCAGGCAGGAATACAGGAGCTGCTTGGAATAGTACAGTTAAGGCTGTTAACATTCCTCCGACACAAACAAAACGAATGACATTTATATTTTTAATAATATACCCCCCCTATCATTATATAGAATAACTTTATAAGTTTTTATAGAGGAACCTATTAAGGAATAATCTCAAAAATAGTTCCTTGGTTAAAATTAGAGACATTCATAGAGCTATAAACTCCTAAGTATATCCTAGTTTGATCCATATTCGTTCCCAAACTAACATAATAAGACGATTGAGTCCCGAAATCATAATCCGTTTCAATAACACTGAAATCATTTAGTTTACAATCGGATCGGACATTAGTGTAAGCCAAAACCCCTCTGTTTGGAGGTGGAGATTCTTCGTCCCTGGCTAGATCTGTAAACAAGATGCTTCCAGTTAAAGTAGAGATTGCAGTTCCCATATAGGGTTGAACACCTGTTAGTGCAGTTGCTCCGAATTTATCAGGACGAGAATCTTTGTGATAATAACAGGTAAGAGGAAAAAGTCGTAACACAGAAGTTGTTACTGTTTCGTCGTAATAAGCAATGGTTTCCATATCTAACTCTGAATTTTCAGCACAACTCCTTATTATACAGGTAGGTAAATCCCCCTCCCAACCTCGCCAGCCAAGGTTAATAAAGCCTTCCATGTCAGGGACAGAGTTCATTAAAGATGCTTGAACAAGTTCAGTAACCGGTATTGGTCTATATTGATGAAAAGAAAAAATCGACTCTACTAGATCCTGTCCGACATTTCCTACATATTTGATATACTGATCATAAAACCGTTGATAGGAGATTCCCGGTATATTGCGTACCCCTTTGGCAATTACCGTAAGTATTTCTTGAAATGGTTTTGAAAGTTCATCAAAACGTGTAACAACAGGAGGATTATCATCTGCTGTATTCTTATCAACATCAATTTCAATTATTTTTCCTGCGATTTCCATATCGTCTTGGCTTAGATTAAATGGATCATACCCTGACCCTCCGTCTCCGGTTGTTAAAACAAGTTTTCCGGTTTCAGGTGAAAAGTTTAAGTTATTCACACCATTATGATTTAAGAATGGTCTTCTTATATTAAGTAATGACCTATTTCTACTAGATTGACCATTGGGTTTAAAGATCCATTCTTCAACAGTATCAATATGATTATATAGTGTTTCTCTATTTGTCCATTTGAGGTTTAAAGTTTTAGGGTCGCACGGATTAGGTTGAAATGAATTGGGAAGAGCACTTGGACCTTGTGTTCCTGCTAATGAATAATGAAGGTAAAATAGCCCGTTTTTATTAAATTCAGGATGGAACGCTAGACCTAACAATCCTCGTTCATCATATCCACCGGTAGAAGTACCTAGTTCAATGATTCGTGAGCGTATATCTAAAAAAGTCTCTATAACTCCATTTCCAATATAAAAGATCTCACCGATCTGTGTAGCAATAAATAGCCTTTCAATAGAGTCTCCAGGAAGTATAGTTGTTTTTAAAACAGTAGGTAAATTGATATTACGAATCAGGGGTTGTAAATGAACTTTAACTTTAAGCATCTAACTTCATCCTTCTAATTACTTTATTTTATATGAATATGATTCGAAGTGATCTATTATACCATCTGGAGCTGGTGGATATGAGTCAACCTTACCCTTATGGATAATATAAAACAGCGGGAATGAAAAAATTATAATGTTTTTATTGACAAATATTATATTTGTAACTATAATGGTAACAAATAGAGGAGATAATAATTATGTATTCAACAAAATATGCTGTAAGTATTCACATTTTAAGCCTTATTGCCTCAAAAAAAGGAAAAAGTATTACCTCAGACTATATTGCAGAGAGTGTAAATACTAATCCAGCTCTTGTTAGACGGTTGATGAGTGGTTTGAAAAAAGCTGGACTTATCCAAACTCAAACCAAAATTGGTGTAACTGGACTTATGAAAAACCCAGAAGAAATATCTCTTTTGGAGATTTTTAAAGCGGTGGAAGATAGGCAAGATCTATTTGCTATACATTCGAACACCAATACAGCTTGTCCTGTAGGAGCTAAAATCGGATGTGTCTTAGAACATGTCAACGAAAAAATCCAGTCAAGTTTTGAAGAAGAGTTAGGATCCTTGCATTTATCCAATATTTTAGATGGATTAGGCAATCATGAATAAACCTACGTTATCTTGTAGAAGCTATCACAAGATAACTTGATAGTAAACAGACAAGAACGTAGGCATATAATAAGGAGCCTTTTCCAAAGTTTAAAGATATAACAATGATTTCATATAATGTGGAATCCGGAACAATATAAAACCATTAATGTAAGTATTGCACATGATTATAGGAGTATATAGACTCAGAGCAATATTAGCATAATTATTCAAAAATATTTAGGAGGAAAAAATTATGAGTAAAAAAACAATAGGTATAATAGTAGGAAGTTTAAGAAAAGAGTCTTTTAACAAATCAATTGCAAATTATGTAGCATCCTTGATACCGGCAGAGTATGAAGCGAAATTTATAGATATTAGTGATGTTGATATGTTTAATCAGGATTTAGAGGATAATCCTCCTGCATCTTGGACACGTTTAAGAGAAGATGTAAAAGCTGCAGATGCGTATCTATTCTTTACACCGGAATATAATCGTTCCGTACCAGCAGTTTTAAAGAATGTATTAGATGTAGCTTCTAGACCATACGGACAAAATGTATGGGCACATAAGCCAGCAGGAATTGTAAGTGTATCAATGGGTGGAATTGCCGCTTTCGGAGCAAATCATCACTTAAGACAAACTCTTGCTTTCTTGGATGTATATCCATTGCAACAGCCAGAAGCATATATCGGAAATGTAATGGGATTGCTCGATGATAAAGGAAATCTTGTAAATGAAGATACTAAGAACTTCATGAAATCGTATGTTGATGCTTTTACAGCTTGGGTAGAAAAGTTCTAGAATATAATTAGATAAAGATAAACAAGAGGCAAATAGAATTAAATTTCTATTTGCCTTTTGTCATGTATGGGATAGTAGGAATTTCTTTACTTAATGAATCAATACTTTAACAATGTTAATTTAAAAAGAGTTTAAAAGAGTTTAAAAAGAATTCCGTGATATGGTCACTGAATCATAATAAAATATTTGCTAATATATAGAAAATAAATGGAGCTATTCGAAAGACTTCTCCATAAAAAAAGAAAAAACTGGAGTGATCGTATGCTATTTCAAAAAAACAACTATTATTCAGAGATGAACGGTATTATGGAGTATGTTGAGGGGACATTGGAAGGTAAAGAGATGTCATGCCCAAAAAGTAAGTATGGAATTCATAACAGGGTGATTGATCAATTTAATAAACTATTGAAACATGAAAAGCAAATGTCTGTTACTACAAGAGAGGTATTAGAGGTAGCGAGCTCTATTAGCTCTTTTGCTATGAAATTGACGCATATGTCAGATCAACTAATAGAATTTGCAAGTAATATGGAAGAAGTAAGTGAGTCTAATTCTACAATTGTTGAAGAAACCAATGTAACAATGAAGGAAGTGACAGAAACAATAGACGTGGTTGCTAATACACTGGATACGCTAAAGAATGAGTCTGAGATTTTTGCCGATAAAAACAACGACAGTGTTATATTATTACGAGAAGTCAGTAAAATAAAGGAAAATGTAATTGATGATAACTTTCATATGAACTTAAAAATCGAACAACTCGTAGAATTAACAACAGAGGTTGGGAAAATTGTTGATAGTGTACAGGCAATAGCAACTCAGACGAATCTCTTGGCATTGAATGCATCTATAGAAGCAGCCCGCGCAGGGGAACAGGGAAGAGGTTTTTCAGTCGTAGCGGATGAAGTAAGAAATTTAGCGGATGATACGAAGAAGAATCTAGAGGGAATGAGAAACTTTGTGGATAAGATATATATGGCGGCAAATGAAGGCAAAGAAAGCATGAATAGAACAATAGACTCTACAAATCAGATGAGTAGAAAAATAGATATTGTGTCAGAAACGATTGATGGAAATATAAGAATGATGCGAGGCTTAGTATCTAGTGTTACACGGATAAACGAGTCTATGCAAGAAGTGAAAACATCGGCATTAGAGATTAACAGGACAATGAAAACCTCTAGTAGTGATGCGCAAAGGCTTAAGGTTATGACGCAGAATATTCATCAAGATGCGATTCAAAGTGTTGATTACGCAAGGAATATCACAAACATAGATGATAAATTATCAGTCATAGCAACAGATTTATCTGAAGGGTTACGTGATGGAAAACATGCTGTAAGTAGGAGGTAAGTGATTTTTCGCATTATCCTGTTATTTTGTAATGTATTTTAGAAAACGTTTTAGTAACCGTTATTAATTACTCGTTGAACAATGGTCTTTAGCGCGAGATAATCAGATGGAAGTTTATCTTTTGCAATCCACATACTGATAGATGTGGTCTGTAATTCTTCAATATAAAATTTGTTGATTCGATTCTCATTCAATACAGTATTTTGGAGAAGTAGAGATATGCCACCACCCTTAGAAACAATATTGATAATTCCTTCTACCGTATCTAGTTCAATTAAATTGGGTGTTATTGACTGCTGTGAACATAGCCAGTCTAACAATGTTGTTCTATAAGGGCAAGAATCGATATGGTTTACAATAGCAGGAAGATTATGAATATCTTCAAGTGATTTACAAGAGTTAGGAGCGATAAGCATTAAAGTTTCATTTGTACGAAAGATTTGCTTAGCTTGTGAAAACACATGGGAATTGTTTGTGAAGACACAGTCTACTAGTTTATGGGATAGTTGTTCTTCTATGTCAGTCTGATTTGTTGTTACAACAGAGATTGAAGTATTGGGGAAATCCTTCTGATATTCAACTAAACATTGTGGTAATAGATATCCCGTTATCGTTTGCGTTGCCCCAATCTTCAAAGATTTTGAAGTTTCTCGAAATGATAGAACGGTCGTATCCAGTAAGGATACGATTTGCTCTGCTTGACGTAGTAGTTTTTCGCCTTCACTTGTTAGAATAACCCCTTTGTTATGTCTGATCAACAAAGTAGCATCTAACTCGGTTTCCAGCTTTTTAATGTGTGCTGTAATATTCGATTGTACATAACCCATATTTTCTGCAGCTTTCGAAATTGATTTAGAATAAGCCACCTCTTTAAATATCCGTAGTTCTAGACTTTCCATCGTTTCTTCCTCCATCAGTGATAGTGATAGCAATCATCATTATCAACTATTATACACGCAATCGGATTACATGTATAATAAAATTGTAAAAGGAACTGACAAGCACATTTCCCTTTGATTGGGAGAAAGAAGGAATAGATTATGATAGCAATGCAATATAAAATTTTATTGCCAGATGACTATGATATGAATAGTATTCGGCAGCGAGTAGCGAACAATGGAAGTAAAACAGATGGATTTCAAGATTTGCTGTTCAAAGCATATCTAATCACAGAACGGAACAAGGAATTAGGAAGAGCTAACGAATATTCGCCATTATATCTATGGAAAGATAATGATGGAATGAATCAATTTATTTTCAATGGTTTTTATGATAATATTTTGGGTTCTTTTGGTTGGCAGAAAATTAATATTGGTATCCCATTATTATTGGATTTGAAAGATAATTTTAAGAGAACAAAATTTGCTTTAGAAATTGAGAAGGAGATAATACCGACACAACATATGGAGCCTATGAATTTTTCCGTTGATACGGATATGTGTTCTGGAAAAGTGTTAATCTATAATCCAGATAAGTGGAAGTATGTAGAATACTATTTTTATGAAACTATGCCTGAGAATCTATTAGCGAAACCAATTTATGAAATACTTCATTTATCTGTATAAACAATGTATAATTTAGTTTTATTGCCTAATATCCGAGAATGTTTCAAGTTTTGTGCTAATAGAAAAATTGATATAAGAATTGTTAATAGTTATAGTAAGGGCAAGACCAAACAAGTTGGTTTTGCCCTTATCTGCATTATACATCTATTTTTTTACATTCATAAAAGACCTAATATAACTCATATAATTTCTTATCTCTTTTGTAGTGTTAATCCTGATTGTCCATTTGCTATTTCTTTTGCTATATCATTGGCTATGATAGCTTTTCCTTTAACACCATCTAGTGTATCGATACTTTTAGCATCATTTACAGTTGTATAACTTGCGCCAGTATAAGTTAAAACTTTGTACTGATTTTTTGCACCACCACCATAGTTTGGTACTATTAAGTCGTGAACACCATTTGTTTTATGATCACTGATAATAATTGGTCCGTTTATTAATGTAAATCTTTGGTCAATATGAAGTTCTCCATTGCTTTCTGAAACTAAAAGTGCTGAATTACCACCTGATCCACTTGTATATAGACCATTAATCATAACAAATATTTCGTCTTTTCCATCATCGTTTAAATCCACATAGTTGTAGTAGTAAGTTGTTTGGCTTGAAGAATCAGCAGGAATATCGTATTCTTTCGCAATTAATTTTTCTAAGGATGCATTAGCTGTTGTTGAAGCTTTCATACCTTTGATACCAGCTGGTAATGCTACCATATCAACTTCTTTCGCGTCTGTTGTTTCTTTTGGTGAATGTAATTTGATACCTGATTTACCATTCTTAACCTCTTTTAGTATGTCATTAGCGATAATAGCCTTTCCTTTAATGCCAGTTAGAGATTTTACAGTTTTTGAATCACTTACTCTTGTATACCCTTTTTTGCCACTAGTTATAATCTTATATTGTTTTTGATTACCTTTGCCATAATAAGGAACTACTAAATCATGAACACCATTTGTTTTATGGTCACTTATAATAACTGGTGCATTCATTAATGTAAATTCTTGCTTTACAGATAATTTTTTACCGCTTTGAGATACCCACAAAGCTGAGTCTCCGCCTGTACCACTTGTATATGGACCGCTAACAATAACAAATATTTCTTTCTTTCCATCAGCATTTAAATCTACATAGTTATAGTAGTATGTAGTTAAATCCAAATATTCATCAGGGATATCATAGTGATCAATAATTAACTTTTCCAAAGCAGCGTTTGCTTTTGTCTCAGATTTAACTCCTTTGATGTTCTTTGATAAAGAAACCATTGGTACAGTTTTTGTTTTAGTAGTAGTTGGCTTAGCAAATGTAGTTTGTATAGAAGCATATGCCTTTCCAGTAGTTGGGCTGCCACCATAGAGCATTCCCATTGACAATAAAACACATCCAGCTATTAATAATTTTTTTCTATACATATTTTTGTCCTCCATATGACTTTATTTACTTGATTTGTTATTTATCTAACTCATGTTCACAGTATATAATTCAAATGTATCTAATTTGTATCTAAAAAAATATTTTTTTATTTTTTTAAATACATACATTATTAGCATCTTCAATAAAATATTTTTTATTGCACATACTAATTAAAATTTCAAACAAGAGGTGATAGTATGGCAGTTGCACATAAAAGCGCAATCAGCGTTGGTTTGTTATATATACCTGTTGGCTTATATAAGACATCACGTGATATAGGTATATCATTTAATCAACTTTGCAAAGATACTCATGAGCGAATTAAGTATAAGAAGATATGTCCGTCCTGCAATAAAGAGGTAAAAAGTGAGGATATAATAAAGGGTTATGAGTTCGAAGAAGGTAAGTATATAACATTTACAGAAGATGAATTAGAGAATATTAAGTCTAAGAGGGATAAGACGATTCACATTGAACATTTTGCTAAAATGAGCGATATTGATTCTATTTACTTTGAAAAAAATTATTATGTAATTCCAGAAGCAGGAGCAGAAAAGGCGTATGAATTATTAAGACAAGCTCTTCTTAATAAAAATGAAGTTGCAATTGCTCAAACAGTTTTTACAACGAAGGAAGAACTACTTATTCTATATCCGACAAAGGATTGCATAATAGCGAAGATGTTATTTTATCAAGAAGAGATACAAGAAATACCAAGATCAATCAGTAAAGTTGAAATCTCTAACGAAGAGATGGGTATGGCAAATACTATGATTGATACAATGACTAAAGACTTTGATATATCTTTGTATCATGATGAATACCAAGAAAAGTTAAGGAATGCGATTACGCAAAAGATACAAGGGCAAGAAATTGTTAGTAGCGATTCTAGTAGACCGAATAATGTCATTAATCTTATGGAGGCATTACAAAAAACTGTTGAGCAAGCGAGGAAAGGTACCGCGTAATGGATATATTTGATGTAAAAGGGATTAAGCCAATGCTTATAACGGAACAATTAGATCCCTACGATGATTCAGATAGTATCTTCGAATTAAAACTAGATGGAATACGCTGTATTGCATATTGCAATGACAGTACAGATTTGAGAAACAAACGAGACATGAAGTTACTACCAAGGTTTCCTGAGCTTAAAGATATTCACAATAATTGCAAAACTAAGTGTATATTTGATGGAGAACTGATTGTTTTAAAAAACGGTGTTCCTGATTTTTATGAGCTTCAAAAAAGGACATTAATGTCAGACCCGTTTAAGATCCAATTAGCAAATAGCAAATATCCTGCAAGCTTTGTAGCTTATGATATATTGTACTATAAGGATAAAGAAGTAACGAAACTTCCACTGTTAGAACGAAAGAGCATCCTATCTGATGTAGTAGACGAATCTGAGCGGATATCCGTATCTCGTTATGTGGAAAAGAATGGAGTTCTACTTTTTGAACTAGCTAAGAAACAACAACTTGAAGGTATTGTTGGTAAGAAAAAAGAGAGTTTATATTGGTTTGATAAGAGAACGAAGGACTGGATTAAGTGTAAATTAATGAGTACCGATGATTGTGTCGTATGTGGTTATATTGAAAAAGATAATAACATGACTAGCTTAGTACTTGGCCAATATACGAATGAAGGAGTTTTGGTTTATAGAGGACATGTTACCCTAGGGGTCAGTCTTAAAATCCTAAATCAACAAAAGTATAAGGTTAGTGGTTACTGCCCTTTTGGAGATATCCCTAAAGGTAATGAAGAAGCAATATGGTTAGAACCCAACCTTGTATGTGTAGTCGAATCAATGCCGAATGATAAAGAGTCCTTTAGACAACCCGTATTTAAAGGATTTCGAAATGATAAAACACCAAGAGAATGTATAAGAGTTGAAAAAGTATAGCTATTTACAAGGATTTAAGATAGAACCCTCCAGTCTCTACGATAAGGATGGCCAGAGGGTTCTTCTATTGTAACGGAAGCCCCAAAACACAGATATGTTGTTGTCATGGAGAAGCTTCTTGCAAAAGCCTGAAAGTTTATGGTTAATTATATCATAAATTGTAATAATATGCTATATATCTATAGTACTCTTTAATAATAAAAATAATGGATATCTCTTGAAATTTATCTAGTAGATATATTGTTTATCAAAAGGTATAATTTAGCTGATGATGCAATTTAGAAAAAGATTAGCTTATTGAAAGGCTGGAACATAAATATGAAGATAGAACGATTACTTGGGATTACTATTTATTTACTTAACCATAAAAGGGTAACAGCGCAAACACTATCTATGCGCTTTGAGGTATCAACTAGAACCATAATGAGAGATATCAATACGCTATCTTTAGCAGGAATTCCTATTGTTACGATGTATGGTGCAGATGGCGGATATGAAATCCTTGATTCCTTCAAGATGGAACGTCAAGTAGCGAATAAGAATGATTATTCATACATAATTACAGCTCTGCAAGGATTACAATCTGCATTTGATAATAAAGAATTGAAGGATACGTTAGAGAAGATGCAAGCAATATCGCCTGATAGCGATACGGAAATGATATTGGATTTGGGTGTGGCTAACGAGAATAAGAGTATTAATGATAAATTAATAATTCTTAATCAGGCGATTAACAAACGTCAAAAGGTAGTGTTTTCATATACCAATGCAGCAAATGAGTATAAAGAGCATGAAGTTGAGCCAGTTGCTACGATGTATAAGTGGTATAGTTGGTATCTATTATGTTATTATACCAAATATGAAGATTATCGAATATTCAAGCTTATTCGAATGGAACAGTTAGGAATGACCGATCAGAAAAATAGTAAGGTACATAGTGTAAGTGAAGCAAAAAGAAAGTGGGAGCAGTCAGAGAAACAGCAAAATAGCATACATGTGAAGCTTTTTTGTAAGAGTATTATGAAATCGAAGTGTGTAGAATACCTAAATGGAGAAGTAGTTCAAGAATTTGATAATGGAGATGCTATATTCGAATTCGACGTACCTGAGAATGAGCATTTTTGGTACGGATCAATATTAGCATTCTCAAGTAATATACAAGTGCTTGAGCCGCTTAGCTTAATAGAAAAAATTAAATCAACTTGTGGTGAAATTTTAGATCAATATGAAAGCTAAAGGAAAGTATTTCTAGCATTACTAAAGTTTGGCGAAACGAACATAGACATTGATAGTTTCTAATAAAAGATGTAAGATAGTAATGTGTTATGAGCGTTAACTGTCGCTTAATTTGCTTAATTAAGTTTGTTTGTCAATAGAATATTCAAGAAAAGAGGTAATAGTATGAATAAAATGCCTGTAGTATTTATTGGACATGGTTCTCCAATGAATGCAATAGAAGAAAACCAATATGTTGAAGAATGGAGAGCGCTTAGAGAAAAAATACCTAAGCCGGAAGCAATACTCTCGATTTCTGCACATTGGTTTACAGATGGAACTAGAGTTATGACTACTGAAACTGCGAAGACAGTTTACGATATGTATGGTTTCCCCGAGGAGCTTTATGGAGTAGTCTATAATGCGAAAGGTTCTCCACAATATGCACAAGAAGTGAAATCTTTGATTAGTCGTGATGTAATGATAGATAATTCTTGGGGCTATGACCATGGAACGTGGTCTATTCTTCATAGAATTTATCCAGAAGCTGATATTCCTGTTTTTCAGCTGAGTGTGGATAGAAATGCCTCTGCTGCCCAACATTATAGAATGGGGCAAGAATTATATAAACTTCGAGAACAAGGGGTACTAATACTTGGTAGTGGAAATGTAGTTCATAATCTATCTAGAATTGACTGGAATAAAGAGAATGAAGGATACTCTTGGGCCGAAGAATTTGACAATTATATATGTGAGAATATCTTGGAGAGAAAGAACCAAAATGTTATAGATTATCAAAAAGCAGGGAATTCCTCTTCGCTGGCGTTTACTACAATGGATCATTTTGCGCCTTTGCTTTATGTCCTTGGAGCAACAAATGAACAGGATAAGATTACCGTATTTAACAAAGCATACCCATTAGGATCGCTATCAATGACTAGTTATTTATTTGAATAATTATTATTTTTATGTGATAGCAATATCATCATTTTCTACTTCGTGGAAAGATAACATGATAATACGAAGCAAGATACATTATGAGCAAAATGAAATAAAATTCCATTCGCTTAAGGTATAATAATACTATCAAATTAAGAATGGAGTGAGTTGTATCAATGAAAGTGAAAAATCTTTTATCAAAAGCAATGACGGTAATGTTTTCAGCAGCAGTATTATTGGGAAGCAGTCAGACTCCAATGATATTTGCATCTGTGTCGGAGTCCAATAGTGCTGTATACGAGGCGCAGAATAGTGATGACTGGTTACATGCAAAAGGTAGTAAGCTATATGATAAGAATGGAAATGAAGTATGGCTTACCGGAGTAAATTGGTTTGGCTTTAATTGCACGGAAAGTGTATTCCATGGTTTATGGAGTGTAGAATTGCGTTCTGCGATTAAGGATATTGCAGATCATGGATTTAATCTACTTAGAATTCCTGTGTCTACGGAATTACTGTATTCGTGGATGATAGGAAATCCAAAAGCAGATGTAAATGTTAACTGGTATGCGAATCCAGGATTAATAAAGCCTGACGGTTCAAAAATGAATTCCATGGAAATATTTGATCGGACAATGGAATTATGTAAAGAATATGGTATTAAAGTAATGGTAGATGTCCATAGCCCAGATTCCAACAATTCAGGACATAATTATGAATTGTGGTATGGGAAAGCAATGACTAATGGTACCATGGTTACAACAGATATCTGGATTGATACATGGGTATGGCTTGCTAACAAGTTTAAAAACGATGATACTTTGATTGCGGCAGATCTTAAAAACGAACCCCATGGAAAAAGAGGATATACAAAGGAAGAACCGCACAATATTGCCAAGTGGGATGATACAATGGATGAAAACAACTGGAGGTATGCAGCACAGAGGTGTGGCAATGCTATACTGGAAGTGAACCCTAATATTCTTATTGTTGTTGAAGGAATCGAACAAACACCAAAAGCAGGTTATACATATGCAGATGCTGATAAGTGGCAAAGTAGTGATGTATATAATAGAGCATGGTGGGGCGGTAATTTACGAAGAGCGAAAGAGTATCCGATTAATTTGGGACAAAATCAATCCCAATTGGTATATTCGCCTCATGATTATGGGCCATTGGTATCAGACCAAACCTGGTTTCACAAAGACTTTACAGAGCAGACATTACTTGATGATTACTGGTATGATTCATGGGCATATCTAGGGAAGGAAAATATCGCGCCACTGCTTATTGGGGAGTGGGGTGGAACTTTAGATGGGAAAGATAATGAAAAGTGGTTGAATATACTAGCTAATTACATGGTTAAAAACAGAATCAGTCATACTTTTTGGTGTCTTAATCCTAACTCAGGTGATACAGGAGGACTTCTTCAATATGATTTTAAGACATGGGATGTAGCAAAATATAACTTAGTTAAGTCTACATTATGGCAAAATGGACAAGGGAAGTTTATTGGACTGGATCATCAGATTCCATTAGGAAACAACGGTATTTCCTTAAATGAACACTATGGAAATCAATAAGGAGAAACAGATGCTAAAACGCTATTGATAATTTCATAGAATAATACTAATATAGTACGTGGATAATAGAATACATTATTCGAAACTATTCAGAATCCATATTTCACGAATTAAGGTATGTATTAAGGAGAAGCAGCCCAATGATAAAGAATTCCAAATTAACAAGTCCAAGATATCAACAAATAGCTACAGATATTGCAGCTAAAATAGTGGATAAGAAGTATAAGGTAGGAGATAAGATATACACGCGTTCCTCTATAGCAAGTCAATATGGGGTTTCTGCCGAAACGGCGAGAAGAGCGATTAGTATCTTAGTAGACCTTGATATTGTCGAGAGTACAAAAGGCAGTGGAGTGGTCATAAAATCCTATGAAAAGGCGGTCCAATTTGTTCATCAATATAATGATATACAAACCATTCAGGACTTAAAAAAAGATATCATGGGGAGTGTTAATAGGCAATTAAAAGAGATTGATTACTTTAATGAAAGTTTAACAAAATTAATAGATAAGATGGATCGATATCGTTCAAGCAATCCTTTCGTACCTTACGAAATTGAAATCTCAACAGATACACCTCTATTAAACAAAACGATTTCAGAGATGAATTTTTGGCATAATACATCTGCAACAATTGTTGCCATTAAGAGAAATAATGAACTATTACGATCACCTGGTCCATATACAGCATTTTTACCGGAGGATATTGTATATTATGTAGGGGATGAGAAGAGTACAGAAAGGGTTTATAATTTTATTTATCCTAATAGTGTAGAAGAATAATATAAGAAATCTGATTTAATAATCAAGTATAGTTCCTGAAAATTAAGGATATATTTGAATATTTTATCAGATTTTTTTTGCAAATTTTATATCAAGTATTCGTACTGAAAGTGTATGATATTATGCAAAAACAGTGCAAATACACCCTACATAAAAATAGAATTCTACGAATTTCTAAAAATTTACTATTTGACAAAGTAACAACTTTGATATAACATTAGGTTGTTACTATTGAAATTTTGAAATACTGATATCGAAATAAAGGGAGGTAAAAGTATGATAAAATTCGAAAATGTTACTAAGACATATAAAGATAAAACAATATTAAAAAATATATCACTTGAAATTGAAAAAGGAAAATTAGTGGCATTCATTGGTGCCAGTGGTTGTGGTAAAACGACTACACTTAAGATGATTAATCGATTGATAAAACCATCATCTGGACGAATCTACATTAATGGTGAAGATATTGAGAAGAAGGATGTCATTAAGTTGCGACGTAATATGGGGTATGTAATTCAACAAACAGGATTGCTTCCACATATGACAGTGAAGGAGAATATTGAATTAATTCCTAGAACTGAAAAATATGATGCCAATTCTATAATTGAGACAACCGCTAAATTAATGGATATGGTAGGTCTTAATCCAGATGAATACCTAAATCGTTATCCAGTTGAATTAAGTGGTGGGCAGCAACAAAGAGTTGGAGTTGCTAGAGCCTTTGCGACAGACCCAGATATCATATTAATGGATGAACCTTTCTCAGCGCTTGATCCAATTACACGTACTGGTCTCCAAGATGAGTTAGTGAATCTACAGTCGCAATTAAAGAAAACGATTGTATTTGTTACCCATGATATGGACGAGGCTGTAAAGATTGCAGATATGATTTGTATCATGAAAGATGGTGAGATTCTTCAATATGATACACCAGAAAACATTCTGAAAAACCCAAAGAATGAATTCGTTTCAGAATTCGTTGGTAAAAACCGAATATGGGCTTCTCCTGAATATATTAAAGCGGAGGATATTATGATTGATTCTCCAGTTACTTGTAGTGCCAATATGACACTGCTTCGTTGTGTAGAAAAGATGCGTTCCTATAAAGTGGATAGTCTAATGGTGGTTGAAAACAAAACAAATAAATTACTAGGTATAGTAAATGCAAAACAATTACAAAGACAGTCTGACCGCACACAGGAAGTAGGTCAGATTATGAACACGGATATCTTAGGGGTCCGTTTGGACGATAATATAGTTCACATTCTAAAAGTAGTAGATGATAATAATGTATCTAACATTCCAGTATTGTCTGATGAGAATATTCTCCTAGGTCTAATCACGAAGAGTAGCTTAGTAACAACATTAAGCCAACCTTATTTAGAGGAAGAGGAGGTATTAGAATAATATGAATTTCATAGAATATATAACTCAAAACAAAGATCAAATCTTCTCCCTAAGCATAGAACACATTAAGCTTACGGCAATTGCTGTTGGTTTTGCTATCTTAATTGGTGTACCACTTGGTATATTAATTAGTTATGTGAAGAAATTAAATAAACCGATATTAGGAGTAGCCAATGTAATTCAAGCAATACCAAGTATGGCTCTTTTAGGTTTTGCAATACCGTTCCTCGGTATAGGGACCTTACCTGCAATCGTAATGGTTATTTTGTATTCCTTATTACCTATAATTAAGAATACTTATACGGGAATTCAAAGTATTAATCCTGATATTATAGAAGCTTCAAAGGGGATAGGACTTACGAAATTACAAATCCTTATTAAGGTACAGATCCCATTAGCACTTCCAGTCATCATGGCAGGGATAAGGATTTCGGCAGTTACTGCGGTAGGTCTTATGACAATGGCAGCTTTTATCGGTGCTGGTGGGCTTGGTTTCTTAGTATTCTCTGGGATCAGAACCGTTAATAACTATCAGATTCTAGCCGGTGCGATACCCGCATGTATCTTGGCTTTATTTGTGGATTATCTAGTGGGATTGGTAGAAAAGCTAGTGACTCCAATCAGCCTACAAAAAACGGCGAATTCCAAAGAAAAACAGATGAAACAAAGAAAGATACAAAAGGGTATACTATCTGCAACAGCAATTCTTCTTGTTATTACTTTTGTTGTATCAGGATTATCTAGTATGAATAGATCTGATAAAGTGATTAAGATTGGAAGTAAGGATTTTACCGAACAGCTTATCTTAGCAAACATGTTCTCCGATCTAATTGAAGAAAAAACAGATATCACAGTAGAGAGAAAAATTAATTTAGGTGGTACACAAGTATGTTTTTCTGCTCTTAATTCAGGAAGTATTGATATGTATTTTGATTATAGTGGAACCGCCTATGGAGATACACTAAATTATCCACCAAGTACAGATATGAAGGCGGTTTATAATACTGTAAAGAAAGATTTTAAAGAGCAGTATAATATAGATGTATTAAAACAGATGGGATTTAATAATACGTATGTAGTTGCGGTGAAAGAAGAAACAGCTAAAAAGTATAATTTAAAATCCATTAGCGATTTAAAAGGTGTTGCGTCTAAGTTGACAGCAGGAACCACTTTTGAATTCTTAAACAGAGAAGATGGGTTATTAGGGCTTATGAAGCATTATGGATTTCAGTTCAAGGATACGCTAGGTTTAGATGGTGCATCAAGATATCTAGCATTAACGAATAACGAAACTGATGTAATCGATGCCTTTTCAACGGATGGACTACTTAAAAAGTTTGATTTAGTAACATTAGAAGATGATGAGAATTTCTTCCCTCCATATTATGCAATCCCATTAGTAAGGGATGAGGTTGTTGAGGAATATCCAGAGATTGTCCCAATTGTCGAGGAACTGGGTTCTAAGTTAACAGATGAAATAATGATGGAATTAAACTATAAAGTAGATGAACTTCAAATGGAACCAGATGTAGTTGCAAGAGATTTCTTAGTAGAGAATGGATTTATCGATTAGAAAAACAACAAGTTATTATTTTATTGAGACAAGGGCGTAGCATAAAAACTAATTAAACAGCAATGCTAAATGTAATTAAAAACAGGGCAAATCTACCTTAATAGGTGAGATTGCCCTGTATCTTTATAAACGACGATAGCGACGATAATATATAAAACCGATGATATCCGCAAGTATCCAACCGATTGGAATTGCCCACCATATTCCTACAAGTCCAATTGAAGGAATCGATGCTAAGAGATAAGCAAGTATAACACGTGTCCCTAGTGAAACCACGGTAAGTATAACGGATACTCCTGGTTTTCCAATGCTACGATAAAAGCCGTAAAGGAGAAACAGGAAACCAATACCACAGTAGAAAGCACTCTCAATACGCAAGTAGGTTACACCTATGTTGATGATTTCTACTTCTTCTGGTTTTACGAAGATTGACATAAGCGGCTGTGCAAATAAGGATACACCGATTGAAATTAAAATACAAAATAACAAAGTAACTTTAATTGCTGAGCGAACACCTTTTTGAATGCGCTCTTTTTTTTCTGCTCCATGATTCTGTGCGATGAATGTGGAAAACGCGTTGCCAAAGTCTTGTACAGGCATATAAGCGAAAGCATCAATTTTCACAGCAGCGGAAAACGCTGCCATCACCGTTACACCAAAACTATTAACTAGTCCTTGTATCATTAATATACCAAAATTCATAATGGACTGCTGTACACATGTCAAAATAGAGTATTGGGAAATTTCTCGTAATACTAAAAAATCAAGATGTAGATCAGATCGTTTCAAACGGATAACCTCAAGCTTCAGATAACAATAAAGAGTAACACATATAGCTGATACCCCTTGAGCTATAATAGTTGCCCAGGCTGCACCGGCTACACCCATATCAAAGGTAATAATAAATACAAGATCAAGTACAATATTTAACAGGGCAGAAATAGCTAGGAATACCAAGGGAATAAATGAATTCCCAATAGATCGTAATAAGGAGGCAAAATAGTTATAGAAAAAGGTGAATATAATTCCATAAAAAATCACCGTTATATAGTTTTTTGTTTCTGCTAGAATTTCATTCGGAATCTGAAGTAGTTTTAATAGTGGGGTGGTGAAAATTATAACGGATATAGTTAAAATGACAGTAATCATCCCGATGAATAAAAATGACATCAAAAAACTAGTCTTTAGTTTTTCTATCTTCCCAGCACCGAATAACATAGAAAATACTACACCACTCCCCATGCAAAGTCCAAGAACAATTGAGGTTAGGAATGTCATTAGTGTAAATGAAGAACCAACGGCTGCCAATGCTTCAGGCCCTATGTATTTTCCTACAATAAAGGTATCCGCCACATTATAAAGCTGCTGTAATAGATTACCCATAATCATAGGACCAGCAAACAGCAGTATGGATTTGGTGACATTTCCTTTGGTCAAATCTCGATTCATTGTTTCAGTCCTCCTTTTAGTTACGAAGTGTAAGTTTGAACATACGTTATGTAAGTATGATATAGGAAGATGCAAAAATTGTCAACGAATAAGAGAGTATAAATGCTAATATTGTATTTCTTTTTAAAATAGAGTAAGATGTTTTTAATAGTGGGAAGGAGATTTGAAACATGTTTTTGAGTGGATTAGATGTAACTGATAGAAAGATTGTAGAATTGTTGATTCAAAACGCTCGCATGTCCTACTCTGATATTGGTGAGGTAGTAGGATTATCTAGAGTGGCAGTAAAAACTAGGATTCGTTCTTTGGAGGAACGTAAGATAATCGAAGAATATACTACGATTATTAATCCACAAAAGATAAATGGAGCAATCTCTTGTTATTTTGAGATTGAAATGAAACCTGCAAGTTATGAAACCGTAGTTGGTATTCTTAGAGAAAACGAGTTAGTCACCCAGATCTATCAGGTTTCTGGAAAAAATAAATTACATGTTCATGCAATTGCTTCTAATCAGGAGGAGATGGAGATATTTTTGTCAGAAACTATTCGTACGTTACCAGGAGTAACTGAATTAAGTAGCAATGTGATTTTATCTCGTATTAAGGATATTAAGGGACTTAGATTATAGATATTAGATTGGTCTGTAAATCAATGAGATTATTAAATTGGTAGAGAGGCCTTACAAGTAGGACGACTAATAGGCGCTATTGTTGTCAAAAAAGTATCCTCTATCTTCTTTTAACAGGGAAGATAGAGGATTTTATGTATCCAGAGTCTTAACAAAACGAGCTGGCTATATTTTATCATTGAGTTCGAAGTCTAAGAGGATATGCGGGATCAAAGATAGAATTAATCTTTATAGCATAGGAGGTTTTATCTATAATATCCTGATCTGTTATGTAGTGGATATCCAATAAACCATCTGATTTATAACCAGTTTTTATGTAGTTCATCTCAGATAAAGCTAAGCTCCAACCAAGAAGCCAGTCATTCAGCTTTTCTTTTGTTTCAACTGTTCCATCAAAGTGAATTAATAAATCAATGTCACTGTTAAGCCTAGCAGTACAGTTATTGGTACTGCCAAAAAGATAGATACCTTTTACACAAAAAGCTTCCATATCTATCTGATTTGCTATTTGTTCAGCCATATAATGTCGCCACTTCCAACCCTCGTCATTGTGCTCACTATTTTTAGGTAAGGTAATATCATGAGAATTAGGACCAGAATTAATATGAGAAGGCTCTTCTAGATAAGCAATTGCCTTTTGTAAGTCTCCGTTCATTAACACAATAAGCTCTTTATTAAAAAATGTTTCTTCAATTGTTATTACCTTCACAACTTCATCAAGATATGAATACATAGGTAAGATCTTAGATAAAGAATTCTTTGAACTATTAAAAAAAGAACGATTAAATACAGATTCACGGTCTTCTGGATATAATGGTAGATATTTAATGTTTTCTTCTACTAAATCTTGAAAGAAGTGAGTCCCAAAGGATAACTCTGGTTCGAATCTAGATTGTTTGCTAGCTACTTCTATTAACATTGCGGTATTATTTATATCGGAATAGGCCACTGGTACACCTAGTTTAATATCACCCCTGCTTCCCCAACGTCCAGGACCAAGTAATATGAAGCTTTTTCGTGGTAATATCCTATTTAATTCATGAATAATATCTCTAATATTTAATAAATCTTTATGAGACTCTAATTTAGAATATTCCATTGGATCCACATAAACCACAGTCTTAATACCTGTTACTTTTCCGTTGGAGATATATTTGTTAGCAGTAAATATGGTACTTTGGTAAGGAATATTGTTTGGAATAGCAACGGGAGCATTATCATAGTTTTGACTCTGCGGTCTGCATTGGAGCAGATAAAAATGTTTACCATCACTAGCAAATTCAATGTCAACAGGATAACCAAGCTTTTTCTGCAACAAAGCCAGAATTGATTTAGCTTGCTTAACAAATGAGGTTTTCTTTACCAGTCCGTCTAAAGTAATTATAATATTGTCATTCTTAAAATCTGTAGTGAAAGGATTTGAGTCCATGATGATATCATTGTTTAGTACCGATGCAACCAGGTTGATATTTGGAATATAATCACCGTATTCTTTTATTACTTGCTGAATAGGTAGAGTAAGGAATTGATTGTTATCTAAATCTATTAAATCCATATATTGAGGAGAGTATTTTGATATCTCCATGGGGGATTGATTAACGCGAAGATTGGCTTGTCCTGGGGAGAGTAAGAGGGGATAGTCTTCGCCTACACGATCAACTGCTCTTGTTCCTAGACCCATTACCATTCTAAGTAATCCATCTTCCCTTTTTATACGAGGAGACCAACGCAATTCATTATTGCTAAATGCAACTCCAGCAAATAGTGGGAAGTAGTAAGGACCTACTTTAGTACCAACTACTTCTTGAATCATAATACCCATCTGCTCATTGCAGTCAAGCAAATCGTTTTTAATTCTGTACTGAATCGAATCAGGATTAAAGATTGAGGCATAAACCTCTAAGATACCATCAACTAATTGTTTGATTCGTTCTGCTCTTGTACCGGTATTCGTTATAAAAAGACTTTTGTATTTTCCAGAAAAAGAGGTATCCATCTGGTCCTCTAAGAGACTGGAAGAACGAATAATTAATGGACAATCTTCACAGCAGTCCACTATTTTATTAAGTTCATTTAATATGTATGGTGATAGTCTGGCGTTTTTTAACATCTGTATTACTCGTGGATAACTAGTACGGATATCAATCATATCCAAGTATTTATGCTCATTTAATTCATCAAATCCATTATCTTCTAGCAAGTATCCAAATTCATCGGAAGAGATGTACCAAGTTTTTGGTATTACGATGTTCTCAAACTCTGGAAATTCGTCTTTATGTGATTCAAGAATTTGGTTTGCAAGGAAAAAGCCAGAACCTTTTCCACCAATCCGTCCAATGCTTCTTGGAGAACTTATAAAAGAATCAAGCAGTTTATGAAAGGCTTCTATATGGACATGGTTATGAATTCTGGAAATCAATTTTGGATTGCCTGTAATAAAGCGCCTTGTTAATTCAACTTTTAACCATCTTTTCGTTGCTTCACTTGTCATCTCGTTGTTTTTTACTGCTTTCAAATATGCAGAGAGAGCATGAGAGATTTTTTTGACATCAGAATCTTTTTTGTCAACTATTTTTATTAACTCATAGGTTTTTCCTTGATAAATCCATAAATTTATATAATCATAAATCTGAAGATCATCTAGGTTTATTAATGAATTACCAAATAGAATCTTACTGAAACGGATAACATCAACAGCAGGAAGTGTTTCAAGTGGAAAATTAACTTCGCTATTCAAATTGTACTTTACCCAGCCCATCTCATTAAAGATATTTTTAACCATATTGGGATTAATTGAAGCTAAAAGTGCAAGCATTTTCTCACAAACATAAAGTAAGATTTCATGATCAGTTTTTTGTAATAAATCTAGAATCGCTTCCCAGCGATTTCTGTAATTATATTTTTGAACGGAGTCTTTTTTATCAATAGTCTCAGAAAACCTTCTTGCAATGGTATTTAAAAGCCGAACTTCATGTTCTAGAAAAGCTATTTCACCTGTCATAAAGGTGTTCTTTGGGTACATAACTTTAATATACCCACGGTTTTGGTTATTAACGATTATTGCTGATTCTAGTTCATCCCCATCTTCAATTTTTCCATCGGGGTTGAAAAGCTGTTTATCAAACTCGATGACTGCTTTGCAACTATCAGGGTTACGAAATCCCATGGGTATGATAGATGGAATTTTCCCCAGACTCTCAGTCAAGGAATCCTTGGTTAAAGATTCTTCTATTAGATAAAGGCATTCTAATTCTTTAGCTCGTTCAACCAAATCATCTTTTGATATTGTTCCGTATTGGTTCATCCTGCTTGCCCATCCTTTCTCGATATAAGGGAATGATAAAAACAGTAACAAATCAGTAATTTTATGAATAAAGAATATTAAATCATAAATTAGAGATAGAACATGGTTTTAGCGTATGTTCTATCTCTATCAGTACGCTTTGTTATTACGACTGAATCAGTACAAAAAATTACTAACTATACCCAACCACGAAGTTTAACTGCTTCTGCTACACGATTAATTGCAATGACATATGCGGCATCGCGCATATAAAGATTTTTTTCTTGTGAAAGTTTATGTACAGCTTGGAAAGCACTCGTCATTTTTTGGTCTAGTTTCTCAAGTACTTCTTCTTTCGGCCAAAAATAATTCATATTGCATTGAACTTGTTCAAAGTAACTACAAGTAACGCCACCTGCATTGCAAAGAAAATCAGGAACAAGGTAAATGTTTTTAGCTTTAATAATTTCATCGCTATCTGGTGTCGTAGGGCCATTAGCACCTTCGCAAATTACCTTTACTCTATCACTAATCTTTTCTAGTGCAGGAGGTGTTATTTGGTTCTCTAACGCACATGGGAGAAGAATATCTACATCTTGTGCAATCCATTCATCACCATCTAATAATTCAAAACCTAATTCAATGGCTTTTTGTTTATTAATAGAACCAAAAGAGTTTTTAATAGATACTAATTGATCTACATTGATACCATTAAGATTACGATAGGTATATGATTTTTTATCTTCATTATCCCAGCATGAGATAGCAATGATTTTTCCACCTAGTTTAGTGTAAAGACGGGCAGCATATTCAGCAACATTTCCAAATCCTTGTATACTTGCTGTTGTAGATGTAACATCAATATTTAACGATTTCAAAGCTTCCCTTAATGTATAAATAACGCCATATCCAGTCGCTTCTGTACGGCCCAAAGAGCCTCCCATTCCAACTGGCTTTCCTGTAATTGTACCAGGGTAATGACCACCATTGATTGTCTCATATTCATCCATCATCCATAACATATGTTGACCGTTGGTCATCACATCAGGAGCAGGTACGTCTACCACTGGTCCCATAACTTTTGAAAGTTGTCTGACATATCCACGGCATAGTCTTTCTTGTTCTGCCATTGACATATTATGAGGATCACATATGATTCCACCCTTAGCCCCACCTAGAGGAATATCAACAACAGCACATTTCCATGTCATCCATAAAGATAAAGCTCGGATAGTATCTACAGTCTCCTGAGGATGAAAACGAATTCCACCCTTAGCAGGGCCTCTTGCATCGTTATGCTGAATTCGATAACCGTTGAAAACCTTTGTTGTTCCATCATCCATTTTTACAGGAATAGTAACATGAAATTCTTTGTTGGGTTGTCTTAATAATTCTCGAGTTGCTTGATCTAAGTCAATCAGATTAGCCACATTATCAAATTGTGTTTGGGCTGAAACATAAGGATTATAAGTTTTATTCTCCATTTTTTACCTCACTTTATTTTGGATTTTATGTTCAACTACTATTACAAAGTAAAGTGTTGAAACATTGATTTAATTATACTATATAATAGGATATTGTCAACGAATTAACAGATCATTGAAATGTGTTACAATGTGAGGGGGAATTTTACTGTTCTATCGCAAGCATTTATTGATAAGATTTTCAAGGTGCACTAATCGAACAAGTGTAAATATCTCGTATAGTGTTACAAAGATAAGTAACGATAGAATATTACACTTAAAATATGATACAATGAGGATTAGGAAAAGGAATCACCTGTAAGAATCGAGGTGGTTACACAAGAGTACCGTATTGGACAGTTTGAGGCTGAGAGATTACGGTTTATTAGTGAAAGAGAGAATAATATGTATTTAATTTCAATATATTTTGATGAAAATGCAGATAATAAAATCAGACGGTTCATACAAAAGGTAGCCGAAAAAAGTGGGAATCGTTATATGCTAGAAGCAGGTGTCCCACCACACATAACAATATCTGCATTTGAAACCGATCAAGTGAACAAAGTAATTGAATTGTTTGATTGCAAGGTTCATGAAATCAAAGCTGGTAAGTTGCAATGGGTTTCTATAGGAGTTTTTAATCCCCATGTAATATTCATATCACCAGTATTAAATGAATACTTGCATAAGCTATCCTTATTCGTGAATGAAACCGTATCCAGTGTTGATAACGTATCAATTAGCCGATTCTATTTACCTCTGCAGTGGATGCCACATACTACGATTGGAAAAAAGCTATCAGTAGAGGAAATACTTATGGCATTTAAAACGTTACAGAATAATTTCAGAATGTTTGATGGAACAGTAACGAGAATTGGTTTAGCTAAAACAAATCCATATCAAGAGATAAGGAACTGGGATTTGAAATAGAAGAGCAAGTAGTTATATGGCATTTGATTTGCCATTTTAAGGAAAAGTAGACACACTGTTGACATGGAATAATGAAAGAATTATAGTAATAAGTAGAGTATGATTATTAAATACTATAAAAATAATGCCGAAGTCATTCATTGAATGATTACAGGCTGCTGATAATAATAGACAAGGAGAATTAATAACTATGGCAGAAGAAAATCAAGAGATAATAGATAAATATACGAAGGTTTGTATATGTAAAGCAATTAATAAAAGTACCATGAAAAAGATAATCAAAGATGGTGCAGATACTTTGGAAAAAGTACAGAAGGCAACTTCAGCAGGAAGCGGAAGCTGTGGAGGAAGACGATGTACACCTAGGATTTTGGAATTGTTAGAGGAGTGCAAACAAAATTAAGATGAACATGACTATTGCAGAGGCTTGTCAAGTCCCAAAGGTATTACAAGATGTAGGCCAAGCAACAAGGGCAAAGCTAATCACGAATGGGCTTATTCGTTCTTACAAGAAAGGTGAAATTATCTTCCGAGATCAACAAGAGGTAGATCGCTTTTATTTTGTGATTTCTGGTTATGTCAATTTGTATAAAGTAAATATGAAACAAAGCCAGAAAGTGATATTTATATATGGAGCGGGTGAGATGCTAAATGAGGTATTAATTGATCGACCAAAGGCATCTATTAACTGTGAAGCATTGAGCGAGGTGGTTACCTTATCCTATTCAAGAAAGCAGCTCTTAGAGATGATGGAACAAGATTTTGGTTTAACATTGGCGATTATGAAGTCTAGTGCTAAAAAGACAAGGCGGTTATATAGACAACTAGCTAATACCTCGAATATGGTTCATGTTGATTCTCAGGTTGCATCAAAACTATGGAAACTGGCACGAGACTATGGAGAGGTTACAGAAGAAGGAGTTAGGATAGATTTTGAATTGTCCATTTCTTTTTTAGCAGATATGATTGGCTCCAAACGTGAAACAGTTTCTAGGATAGTGAATCGCTTCTGCAAAGAAGGACTTCTAAGAACAAGAAGAAATATATTTATTATAGTAGATATGAATGGAATAAAAGATTATAGTAAGGAATAAAAAGACCTATACCGTGATATAAATCACGGCGTAGGTCTTTTTTTTATGTTATATTGTTAAAAAAATAACACGGGAGGCAATTATGTTTAGAGAGGAATATGATGCAGTTTGTAATGCGGCAGCAGCAAAAGTTGCATTACTTAAAGATAATCCATTGGGATATTTTATATTATCATTACTTGCAGGAGTGTATGTTGGTTTTGGTATTCTATTGATTTTCACAATTGGTGGAATGATGGCAGGAAATCCTTATGCGAAGATTGTAATGGGAGCCGCATTTGGTATCGCACTTAGTCTTGTTGTAATGGCAGGAGCAGAGCTTTTTACAGGTAATAATTTTGTTATGACTGCTGGTGTGTTAAAAAAGAAGGTTACACTTGCTGATACGCTTAAGTTATGGCTTATCTGCTATATTGGTAACTTAGTTGGCTCAATTTTAATTGGAATTATCTATCATCTTACTGGACTTAATGCAGGTAACGTTGCAGAGTTTATCGCTAGTACTTCGGCTACGAAAATGAGTATTCCAGCAATGCAACTTTTTACAAGAGGTATTTTATGCAATATGTTAGTCTGTCTAGCAATCTGGTGTGCAACAAAATGTAAATCAGAAAGCGGAAAATTAATTATGGTTTTCTGGTGCTTGTTTGCATTTATTACAACTGGATTTGAACATAGTGTTGCAAATATGACTCTATTATCTGTTGGTATATTAAATCCAGTCGGTCAAGCGGTTACGATCGGTGGTTATATCTATAACCTAGTAGTTGTTTCATTAGGAAATATGTTCGGTGGTATTCTTATGGTTGCAGTTCCTTATTTCCTAGCATCAAAAGAAAAAGAGGTATAAGTATGGGATATGTATTAGAAAAGGAAGGCATAAACAAAATCCTTTCAGAACTTTCAGAAAATTATTTGATCTACGCTCCAAAACTATATGTTGGTGGCGGAAGACTTTCTGACACGGACATTGTTCGCTACGGAGAAGTCCATCGTATTGATGAAATCGTTTTTAATAAGAAGTCAGAGTTTTCTTTTAAGGAAGTTTTAACACCAATTACACAAACACTATTTTATTATACAGAAGATACTGTAAAAGAAGCAGGCGGTCCTAAAAAGGGTGCAGTTATCTTCCTAAGAAGTTGTGATCTTCATGCAGTAAAGAGACTAGATGATATGTATTTATCAAATGGTCCTGTGGATTCTTATTATGAGAGAATTCGTGAAAAAGTAAAATTCGTATTAATGGGTTGCAGCAGTGCATATGACAATTGTTTCTGTGTGGATATGGGAACGAATATCTCAGAAAATTATGATATGAGTATTGATTGTATCGATCAAACTTACCGTGTAGATTGCAAATGTGAAGATTTAGACTCCCTATTAAGAGCAAATGCGGTAAAAGAAGAAGAAGTAGCACCAGAGTATGTGAAAGAAACTAAGACACATGTGAATATTCCAGACAATCTGGATGCTAAGGTTGCATCAAGCAGTATATGGAGAGAATACGATTCTAGATGTATCGGCTGTGGAAGATGTAATTTTGTCTGTCCAACCTGTACTTGCTTTACAATGCAGGATTTATTCTACACAGATAATGGTAAAGTAGGAGAACGTAGGCGCGTATGGGCTTCTTGTATGGTTGATGGCTACACAGAGGTTGCTGGTGGTGGCTGCTATAGACAAAAATACGGTGATAGAATGCGCTTTAAGGTATTACACAAGGTCCTTGATTATAAAGAAAGAAACGGTTACCACATGTGCGTTGGCTGTGGAAGATGTGATGACATTTGTCCAGAGTATATCTCTTTCTCAAACTGTATTAATAAATTAGAAAGTGCTATGGAGGAGGTAACTAGCAATGAGTCGTAATGAGTATGTACCTTTTTTATCAGAATTATTAGATGTTATTAAGCATACAGAAATTGAATATACCTTCCGCATGGCATATGAAGGAGAGGTAAAACCGGGACAGTTTTTTGAAGTATCGGTACCAAAGTTTGGTGAAGCACCTATTTCAGTTAGTGGAATTGGGGAGGGATTTGCTGACCTTACAATCCGTAGAGTAGGAAAAGTAACCAATGAAGTTTTCGAATTATATAAAGGCGATAAACTGTTTTTACGTGGACCATATGGAAACGGTTTTGAAATAGAAGAATATAGAAGTAAAGAACTTGTAGTTATAGCAGGTGGTACAGGGGTATCTCCTGTACGTGGTGTCATTGAATATTTTGCTAAGCATAGTGATGAGCGTAAGAACATGACACTAGTTGCTGGATTTAAATCAGAAGATGATATTCTATTTCGTGAGGATTTTCAGTTTTGGAGAGAGAAGATGGATGTAATTCTTACATTAGATAATGGAGAAGAAACAAAGGATCACAAAATAGGTCTAGTAACAAAGTATATTCCTGATCTCATTCTAGAGGAGGTAAATTCTGCGGTAGCTATCGTAGTTGGTCCCCCAGCAATGATGCGTTTCTCTGTTAAAGGGTTACTAGAAAGAGGTTTTAAGGAAGAAAATATATGGATTTCACAAGAGAGAAAGATGTGCTGTGGGCTAGGTAAATGTGGACACTGTAAAATCGGTAATCAATATGTCTGTCTAGATGGACCGGTATTCAACTATACATTAGGCAAAACATTGATTGATTAAGGAGGAGATTAGTTATGGATATCAATACGAAAAAACTGAAAAAGAATGCGTTTCGTGTAACAAAGGAACGTGGAATTACAGCCTCCAGAGTACGTGTTCCAGGTGGAAGAATGGATGCCAAATACCTATCAGCAATTCAGCATATTGCAGATACCTATGGCGATGGTACCGTTCATCTAACGGTTCGTCAAGGTTTTGAGATTCCAGGTATTCCTTTTGAGAAGATTCCTGAAGTCAATAAGTTATTACAACCTATAATAGAAGGTTTAGATATTAATCAAGAAGTACCAGAAGGAGGTTATACAGCTTCTGGTACTAGAAATATTACAGCATGTGTTGGCAATAGTGTATGTCCCTATGCTTGTTATAATACAACCGATTTTGCAAGAAGAATGGAGAAAGCAGTATTTCCAAATGATCTTCACTTTAAGATTGCGTTTACTGGCTGTTCTAATGACTGTGCGAAAGTTCGTATGCATGACTTTGGTATTATAGGAATGACAGTACCAAGGTTTGAGGCGGATCGTTGTGTTAGTTGTGGAGCTTGTGTGAAAGCTTGTAAGAAGAAATCTGTGTCAGCCTTAACAGGAGTTAATTATCGTCCACAAAGAGACCATAATAAATGCATTGGTTGTGGGGAGTGTGTGAATGCATGCCCTAACCTTGCATGGACTAGGAGTGATAAGAAATATTATAAATTAACCCTTCTAGGAAGAACAGGTAAGAAAAATCCTAGACTTGGAGAAGATTTTATTAAGTGGGCTGATGAAGACAGCATTATTAAAATCGTTCAGAATACGTATGAATATGTTAAAGAATATATTGATCCAAATGCTCCTGGTGGGAAAGAACATATTGGTTACATTGTAGATCGTACTGGATTTGAAGAATTTAAAAAGTGGGCTTTAAAAGATGTCACACTTCCAGATATCGCAGAAGTAACAGAGAACATCTACTGGGGTGGAGTTAGATATTAGTAATTAGATATTAATAAAAACACAATTAGATAAATAAATGAAAAAAAGATGTCTGCCAATCAGTAAAAGGAATGGCAGGCATTTTTTTAAATAATTCTAGCAGTTTTTAATAATTGTCCATATTTTTAAGATTTGTCCATTCCAATAAAATAAAAATAAATGTATTATATAAAAACAGTTAGTTCTGACTAACCGAAATCACCTTAGGAGAAGGGGATGAAAAATAAGTTTTTCAGATTGAAAGGAGCGTAGTTGTTAATATGACAGATAGATCAAAAGTTTCTGCAGGGCGTTTTCGGCTGGTTATTATAAGCTTACTTATAATTTTGGTTGTATCGTTTTTGTTTACCTTATGTTTAGGTGCGATGAGGATATCTCCAAGTAGTACCTTCCAAATAATCATAGATAAATTATTTGGTGTTTCACCAAGTGGAGCGAATCTTCCAACAGATGCAGAGGTGAACATTATCTGGAAAATCCGTTTTCCAAGAGTATTACTCTCTTTATTCGTTGGTGCTGGGCTTGCACTTTGTGGTGGAGTTATGCAAGCCACTGTACAAAATCCTATGGCGGAACCTTACATATTAGGAATTTCCTCTGGTGCATCTCTTGGAGCAACCTTCGCCATATTTATTGGTTTTGGAGTAGGTACTGCATTTGGTGCGTTTGTAGGGTCAATTGCTGCAACGGTAGCAGTATTATCATTGTCTTCTTATGGAGGTCGTATGACTTCTGCGAAGCTAGTACTATCAGGAATGGTTATAAACGCGTTATTTAGTGCAATTTCAAATTTCATAATTTCGTTGGCTGGGGATTCCGAAGGTACAATGTCTATTAAGTTTTGGACAATGGGTTCACTAACACGTGCAAAATGGGATAATATCGGGCTCCCAATCATCGCTGTTGTTTTATGTAGTATCTTTTTCATAACACAGTATCGTATCCTTAATACCATGCTAGCCGGTGACGAAGCAGCCATTACGTTAGGGATTAATTTAAGTCTATACAGAAGATTGTATATGGTTGTTGTTTCATTGCTCACTGGAATACTTGTTGCAACCTGTGGAATTGTAGGGTTTGTTGGATTGATTATTCCACATATTGTGCGCTCACTAGTAGGTGCAGATCATAGAAGATTAATAATAACTTCCTTACTGGCGGGTGCCATATTCTTAATGTGGGCAGATGCCATTGCTAGAATTCTTATACCGAATGCAGAGTTACCAATTGGAATTATAACGGCATTGGTTGGAGCACCATTCTTTGTATACATTCTAGTAAGAAGAGGCTATGGCTTTGGAGCCAACAATTAGAGTGGAGGTTAGTGTGAAAAATCAAGATTTTTCACACGCAAATTTGTGCCTGCAGCCCAAAGTTTGCAGGCTATGGAAAGGCATGGTTATTAGTATGGACTTATCAGTAAAAGATCTAAGTGTCAATCTTGGTGAAAAAGAAATAGTTAAAAAGGTTTCTTTGATGACAAATGACAATTCTTTTGTTGCTCTACTTGGTCCCAATGGAAGTGGAAAATCCACATTATTGCGCTCGATATATAGAGTTTTAAAACCAAGTGGAGGAATTATTTTAATAGATGGGAAAGATTCCACGCAGATAACGAACAAGAAATTAGCAAAGGAAATGGCGGTTGTAGCACAATTTAATAATATGAATTTTGATTTTACCGTAAGAGAAATTGTAATGATGGGGCGAACACCTCATCTGAATATGTTACAAGCCGAAAGTACTAAGGATTATGAAATTGTAGATTCAGCACTTGAAAAGGTAGGAATGAAACAATCTGGCAATAGAAGTTACGCCTCTCTTTCTGGGGGGGAAAAGCAACGAATTATGTTAGCGAGAGCCATTGCACAAGAACCTAAGTTGTTAATTCTAGATGAGCCGACCAATCATCTTGATGTGAGATATCAATTGCAAATTCTATCCATTGTAAAGAATTTGGGTATTAACGTATTAGCAGCATTACATGATTTAACGTTAGCTTCTCAATTCTGCGATTACTTATATCTATTAAAAGATGGTGCAATAGATTCACAAGGTAAACCAGAAGACGTTCTAACGAAAGAAACAATTAAAAGAGTTTATGAGATTGATTGCGAAATTATAAAAGCACCAAATACAGATGGCGTATTAATTAGTTATTACCCACCTAAGATTTCCATGAAAAGTTAGTTACTTTCACTGAATTGTGTTAATGTCACATGCAATTAAATTGTCTAATTAAATAAACAATATAAAAGGAGATTATTATGAAGAAAAATATTTACAAACTTACTGCTTCAACTTTACTAGTTGCAATATTAGCAACAGGATGTGCTAAAACCTCCAATACGGATTCATCAACAGGTAATAATTCTAATAATGTAGCGACAGAACAAGCTACAGATGAAACTGCTGGCACTGAAGAAACAACAGAAACTACTGATTCTAGTGAAACAGTATATCCATTAACAATTGATGCTTATGGACCAGATGGAGAGAAGTATACGCAGACATTTACAGAAGCTCCATCTAAAGTAATAACGAATAATCCTTCTTCAACAGACCTGTTATTAGAACTTGGACTTGGAGATAAAATTATAGGTATCTTAAAACCTGATAATGCACCGGATGAAAAATGGGCATCTGCATATGAAAATCTTACTGTCCTAGGTGATAAGATGACTATGTCTAAAGAAGTTATCATTGGTGCAGAACCAGACTTTATATTTGGTCGTACAATGCCATTTACCGATGAGTCTATGGGAGAAATTGAAGACTTAAATGATATGAATATCAATGTATATACGGAACTTGCAAGTAACTTTGTAATTGATCAATCTCTTGATACTGTTATTTTAGACGTTCGTAACATAGGTAAGATATTTAATGTATCTGAAAAGGCAGATACATATGCCGATTCTTTACAATCACGTTTAGATACAATAAAAGGTAAAGTATCTGATATATCTCAATCAGAAACTGTTAAAGTATTATTTATGGTAACCTATGTAGATGGTACATTTAACACCTTTGGTGCGAATTCAGCCCTTCAAAGTGAAATGTTAAAAACAATTAATGCAGAAAATGTATTAGAAACTGGTACAAGTTCTTTAACAAGCGAGAATCTTGTGTCACTTAACCCAGATGTAATTGTTTATATTAAATCAGACCGTAATGCTGAAACTGACAAAGTAGCTGTTGAAAGTCTTCTAAATGACGAAACAATACAGTCAGTACCTGCCATTGCAAATGAGAAAATAATTGAGATTGGCTATGATGAAATTATGGATTATGGTGCAAGAATTTTTGATACATTAGAAACATTATATGATTTTATTTACTAATTGTAAGGAGGCTATATTAATATGGAGTTTACTACAATCGCAGGAAGAGAATGCTTCGTATTTCTGCCGAACAACTATGATAATGAAGAAACATCATATCCTGTAGTATATCTACATGGAGATAAATCTACGTATGCATTATTAAAAGAAGCTGATTTCCTTTCAGATCTATCATATATTATTATAGGGATTATGTCAAAAAAGCGCCTAGATGAATTAACACCTTGGCCAAGTCCTTCTCTTAACCCCAAGTTTCCGGGCTTTGGTGGAGAGGGGAATGCGTATATACAGTTTATTGAAACAAAGCTAAAACCAGAAGTAGATTTAACATATCGAACATTAGCATCATCACAATCTACAGGCATTACAGGATATTCCCTTGGTGGTCTTATCTCCATCTATGCAGCCTTTCACACCACAAGTTTTGGCTGCTTTGCAAGTATGTCGGGCTCATTCTGGTATCCAGAATTTGTTCCATGCGTGACTAAGCAGTCGGTTCGTAATCGTGAAGCTAGATTTTATATGTCAAGTGGTGATAGTGAAGGAGTAGGGCATAAGGATAGGAAAAAAGATGCAGTTACTTATACAAAGAAAGTATATGAACTCTTAGTTTCAGATGTAACATCTTCAAGAGTAACAATTAACTGGGATGAAGGTGGACATCATGCCAATACGCATAAGCGATACAAAGATGCATTGCTATGGTTTAATCATAATCTTAAAAACAACTAAGTAATTACTGACTTTATTGATATTTAAACTAATAGAATTATATAAGGCCTATGAAAATGATTCGCTAAGACATTTTCGTAGGCCTTTTTTGCTTGGGTTAATTAATTACCTACACTCAGGTATTGTGGTTCAGAAAACTGATTGGAATGGATCGGAATGTAGTAAACGATTACAGGGAATACACGTTGAAGCAGATTGTTGATAGTAGTGTTGATATTGCATTATACAGAAGTATTAACGTGCCAATAGCCAAACTTAAGAGTGAAGAAAAACTTGAGGTAACAGAATATAATATTAATAAAAACATAATAATAAAACATTGACAATAATGTATGTAATACAGTATGATGGTTTTGAGGTGATAATATATGGATTCAAAGAACGAACTAGTCAGTTCACTTACAATAGAATTAAAAAGAGGTACCTTGGTTCTTTTAGTATTAAGTCAGCTTAGTACATATGAATATGGGTACTCACTTGTGCAAAAGTTAGAAAAGAAGAACGCTCCAATCGAAGCAGGAACGCTTTATCCATTACTTCGAAGATTAGAAAAACAAAAGTTATTAGTTAGTAAATGGGATACGAGTGAAAGTAGACCACGTAAATTCTATACGCTTAGTGAGGAAGGAAAAGTAGTTTACGCACAACTTAAAACAGAGTGGAGAGCTATGTCAACCTTAATGGAGGAGTTATTGAAGGAGGATGAGAATAATGAAACTGATTGATCGATATGTATATGCTGTTACGGAACATATTCAGAAGGAAAGCAAGGAGGATGTTGGTAAGGAACTTCGTGCCAATATAGAAGATATGCTTCCAGAAAATTATTCAGATAAAGATGTATATCAGGTATTAGAAAAGCTCGGTAGTCCTCGTAAACTTGCTAACGAATACAATCCTAGTAAGCGGTATTTAATCGGACCTGGCTATTATGATAATTATTTATCTGTGCTCAAATTGGTAATCGGTATCTGTACTACCGTATTTGTTGGTATTGCTATACTTGATTGGGCTTTTAAACCACCGATTGATGGATATACTTATGGGAATCTACTTAATCTGTTTATTGAATTAATAACGGCAGTTTTTGAAGGAGCAATACAGGGTGCTTTATGGGTGACACTGATATTTGCAATTTTAGAGAGGACTGCGGGAGAATTGGGTCAAGTGCCATTTAGTAATAAAAAATGGACTCCTGATGATTTGCCGGAATTCCCAATAGATAATAAAAAGAAGATATCACGCACGGAGACTGTATTTTCAATGTTTTGTACGGTACTCTTTACCGCACTTATATGCGTTAAGCCACAGTTAATTGCCATATATACTAGAGATGATAATGGAGGATTGAATGCAACACCATTTTTTGATGTTGAAAGGTTGCAATCCTATATAGTAATCCTATTTGTGTTTTTAATTATTCAGTTCGGGATATTTATCTGGAAGTATATAACTGGAAGTTGGAACTTACCATTAGCTATGGTGAATACAATCTATAATGTGGCAATCAGCATTCTTATAATTGTAATGCTAAGCGACCAAGCTTTATTAAATACAGAATTCTTATCTAAAATCATGGATTATACGAATGGATCAGCTCTAACGATATCAACATGGATGAACACAGGTAAATGGGTATTTGTTGCTGTTTTTGTTGTAATTAGTATTTGGGATAGTATTTCGTCAATTATTAAAAGTTTGAGTCGATAACCTGTGTTGCTTTTGTTATACCGGGTTTAATAGTATGGACAATAGTAAAGATTATAGGACCTAGATATTATAATACAATCATCTGGGTCCTTTTTTCATGTTCGATTATAATTCAGCGTTATCAGTTATAGTTTTTCACTTGACTTGGTGAATAACCAACATGTTTCTTAAAAATCCGGCTGAAATATAAAGGGTCAGAATAACCCACTAATGTAGCAACTTCTTGTACGGTATAATCTCCATATTTTAGAAGTTCAATCGCTTGTTCTAATCGGTATTTTATAAGGTAATTGATTGGCCTGATTCCCATGTGTTGATAGAATAAGTAACTAAGTTGATCTGTTTTTTTACCAGAATATTCAGCTAGTGTTTTTAGTGTAATATTCTTATGATAAGAGTTGTGTATGTACTCAACAACTTCTTTTATTAATTGTTGGTTGGTTTTTACACTACTATTTAAATGTTCTGCAAAGATAGCTTCAAAAGCTTGATCAAGCAACTGTTCGGCTTCATAAGTTGCTTTCAGTGTCTTCTTTTTCTTTAGCTCTGATACCGTTTCGAGGATATCAATGATCTTCTCCATATCATCTAGTTCAATATCAAACAGGATTTTGCTATTACTATCATAATATAAGTTTATATGGTGAAACGGTTCATCTCCTAGAACCTCAAATTCTAACTGTTGTCCGGGACAGCCATGGATCATTTTCCCACGCTTGGCATCAAAGGAACGATCACCAAAGTGTATAATTCCTTTCCCGCTAAGAGTGAAGATGAAAGCTCCTTTTGTAGTCAAATATTGCATACGATTATCGTTTGGTAATCTACAAAACTTGCTTACATTTGTTATATCTATGGAGTTACACGCATATTCTCTGGCCAATTCTTTTAATAAGGTGAATGAATTATCCACAAGTATTCCTCCTCGTATTAATTGCTATCTTATAAATAGATAAGCAGTTAGTATATACTAACTATAAAATAATATCATAAATTGCCTGAAACATCAAATGACAAAATTAATAAGGAGCTTTTTTCGTGTGTGCTAAAGCTTGATTAATTTTTTTAATAAAATATCGTCTATATATCACAAGATATCAAATCATGCATATCAATATTATATGTAGAAAAATGTAGAAATATGATGAAAAAATATAATATGTAAAAACTAGGATACCATATTATATGGGAATGGGGTTAATCATGAAGATATGTGTTATTGGCTTAGGATATATAGGCATGCCAACAGCTGTAATGTTTGCTAGTCATGGTTGTAACGTGGTCGGGGTTGATGTCTCTGAACATGTTGTACAAAGTCTTAATATTGGAATGATAGTAATTGAAGAACCAGGGCTTGAAGAGTTAGCTAAGAGATGCGTAGAAGATGGAACACTAAAAGCTTCTTTATTACCGGAAGTTGCTGATGCATTTATAATTGCCGTACCAACTCCAAACAAAGACGATGAATACAAAAGTTGTGATTTGAAGTATGTATTACAAGCAGTCAGGTCTATTCTTCCTTATGTAAAAAAAGGAAATACCATAATCATTGAATCTACAATTGCGCCGAGAACAACGAATGATGAAGTGAAACCTGTTTTTGAAGAAGCAGGATTTACCATTGGAAAGGATCTCTATTTGGCACATTGTCCTGAAAGAGTGTTACCGGGGAAGATTTTGTATGAATTAGAGAATAATAACAGAATTATTGGTGGAATAACGAGTGAATGTTCCAAACATGCTGAGGAAGTATATAAAGTATTTGTAAAGGGAGAACTTTTATTAACCGAGGCTAAAGTAGCAGAATTGTCAAAGTGTATGGAAAATACATTTCGTGATGTGAATATATCCCTAGCAAATGAACTAGCAAAGATTTGTTATGAGTTAGATATCAATTGTTTAGATGTGATTGCATTGGCAAACAAGCACCCTAGGGTAAATATACATCAGCCGGGACCAGGAGTAGGCGGTCATTGCCTAGCAATTGATCCTTATTTTATCTGTGCTAAAGCACCACAAACAGCAAAACTGATTTCCCTTGCTAGATCAATTAATAATTCGATGCCCGATTTTGTAGTAGATAAAGTGAAGATGATTCTTAAAGATCATGATGAGGCAAAGATTGCAGTTTTTGGTGTGACATATAAGGGAAATATTGATGATATAAGAGAGAGCCCTGCAATAGAAATTGTTACAATGCTGGAAGAAACGTATAAAGTAGCTGTCTATGACCCGCATGTTAAAAATCCTAATTATGTATCATTGCTTGAAGCTGTTACAGATGCAGACATGATACTAATATTAGCTGACCATAACGAATTTAAGAATCTAGATTATAAGCAGATTGCCAAGGTTATGAAGCAGCCAATACTATTTGACACAAAAGACATGATAAGCACACAAGAAGAGTATGGGTTAGAAATTATCAATTATGGAAATTTGTATCAACATAAAAATGCTCGATAAAAGCTCTAGATTTTGGAAAGGAGTATGGTTGTTACTATGGAAAAGAGACTAAGGGTTATAACTATCTTTGGAACGCGTCCAGAAGCAATTAAAATGTGCCCACTCGTAAAAGAGTTAAAACATCGAGAAGAAATAGAATGCTTAGTTTGTGTGACTGCCCAACACAGGCAAATGTTAGACCAAGTTTTAGAAATCTTTCAGGTTAAACCAGATTTTGATTTAAATATCATGAAAGACAATCAAACATTAACCAATATAACAACGGAAGTAGTAGCCAAACTTGAAAACTTATTACGTGAACTAAAGCCACATATTGTTTTGGTTCATGGAGATACCACAACTGCTTTTGCAGCAGCTTTAGCAGCCTTTTATCAGAAGATACCAGTGGGGCATGTAGAAGCAGGTTTACGTACTAACAATAGATATTCACCATTTCCTGAAGAGATGAATCGAGTATTAGTATCTAGAATTGCAGAGCTTCATTTTGCTCCAACTATTCGTAATATACAAAATCTATATCAAGAAGGAATTAAAGAAAAGGTATATCTAACAGGGAATACCGTAATAGATGCTTTAAAGACTACGATTAAAGAGGATTATGTTTTTCATAATAAGGATCTTAAGTCTTTTCCTTTTGGAACCTCCAAAATACTGCTAGTAACTGCTCACAGGAGAGAAAATCTTGGAGTTTATATGGAACATATCTGTCATGCTATAAAAAGAACCGTTGATGAAGATGAAGAAATAGAAGTAATTTATCCAGTTCACCTAAATCCAGAGGTAAGAAAAACGGTTTACTCCATTTTAAAAGACCATGATAGAATCCATCTTCTAGATCCGCTAGATGTAGAGGATATGCATAACTTGATGGCAAGGTCATATCTGATTTTAACGGATTCTGGTGGGATTCAGGAAGAAGCCCCTTCTATAGATATTCCAGTTATTGTAGTAAGGAAAGAAACGGAACGTCCAGAAGCCGTTGAAGCTGGAACAATTATCATTGGCGGCGTAGAAGAAGAAACTATTTATAACAGTTTACATGGGCTACTATATAGTAAAGAAATATACGACAAAATGAGATGTGCAAAAAATCCATATGGAGATGGTCATGCATCGATAAAAATTGCAGATATATTAATTAACTGGCTGCAATCAAACAAAGTGTGAGAATGATATTAATCAAATAAAGAATAATAGTGATTTTAATATAGTAGGAATGGAGCAATTATATGGAAGTATGTAGAGAATATACAGATAATTGTTATCGAAGGAATCAATCAAATACGGAGCCTGTTATAGAATTTTTAGCAACAGTGATTATACCAAAAGGATTCATTCTGGGTGATGAATATTACGAAACATATTTGACTATAGATAAGCAGAATTTATCAGAAGTGAGAATGACTAAAAATTGCAGATGTGGTCCATCTGATGATTGTACAACATCAAGCAATTGTGTACTACTGAATGGGAAGTTAACTTATAACGTTACTTTGGAGTACTTTCAAGCTGCTTGTCTTTTAGAGAGTGATAATGTAACGAAAGAAACATTGTTTCATGATACTGGCGATTTATACATGAATAAGATTTTAATTTGTAGTAGAAGAGAAACAATTATACCAATGCCAGAATATTCGCTAATTCCTGTTCAAGGAGAGGAATATATCGCAGGTATTGATGGTCAGAATATCTTTCGTATGAAAAATAAGTGGGATTTTATTACGTTGTTGGAAAATCCAGAGATCGAAAAAGTTGTTCACATACCATATAGTTTATTTGTTGTTATGAACGGTTAAAGAATTTTATATGAAAGGAATAATTATATGGATGATATAATTAATAATTCAGAGGGTTTATTTGATATAGCTAAATTAATAGAGTTAGAAAAAGTAAAGTCAAGCAGAACTGGCGCATATCAGGTACCTATGCCTATTGTATATGAAACAAATGCAGCGATTAATATATCAAGTGGATTTTCGCGAGATGGAAGTAAGCCTATTACTTGGGATATATCAATTGATCGCCATACGTTAAAAGCAATTCCTTATGCAGTATCGGTTCCTGCCTCCATAATAGTAGAGGAAGGCTCTGAAGCTGTTAAAACTATGGTAAATATGTACCAAGTACGTTTAATGGGAATGCTGTATTATAATGTCGTACTAGGGGATTTTGTCGCAAATGCAGCAGCATACTCTGATGGGAGAGCTATCTTTGCTGCTAATGGAGGAATTGCTGTTAATATGGTAATAGGATATGTAGCAAATACAAAAGATATACGTTCCGATTTGATAGACAATATTGTTTTTGATGTGGTGGATTATAAAGCAACTTTAATAAAGCAGGATGAAAGTATCATCTATAATCCTCTCAATCGAGAAGCTTTCTATTCAGCATTTGATGGTTCATCAGATATGGTATGTATTTTGCCTTTTTCAGTCTTCATAACAGTAAATCCTGTTATTTCCTAAGATGAGAACCACAGTACTATTTGTAATCATTGGTGCTGGATTAGGGCATTTAACACGTGGATTAGCAATTGCTACACAGATTGCGAAGCTTAATAAGAATTGCAATATTATATTCTTTACAACCAATGTGAATGCCAACATAATAGAGAAATTCCATTATCAATATTACTATTTACCGAATAGGAGTTTACTATCTAAAACAATGAAAGCTCCAGAATATAATGCATATATGAAGAATATTTTAATAGGAATTATGGAGAAGCATCAGACCGATTGTTTCGTTTTTGATGGTGCTTTTCCGTATCCTTGTATTGTTGGTAGTATGCGTGACAGGACGTCTATGTATAACATATGGATAAAAAGAGAAGGGGATCGGCAGGGTTTTGATAATTCCGCAATTATTGCATATAAGAAATATTTTGATTGCATTATTATACCTGGAGAACTTGGTCAACAAGAATACAGAGAGTATCTTACAAAGGAAAAGCTTGTACCACCAATGATTTTAATTGATAATAATAAGGATGTTAGAGATGGGATTCGTCATAGGTTCTCCATCACATCAAAGGAAAAAGTGTGGTATGTACAACTAGGAAGAGTAAATAGAGACATAAAAAGCGGTTCACTAAATCAAATAATTAATACTATTTTGAATATAGAAGATTCTTATATCGTGTTAGGGGAATCTATTGATGGACCCTGTATAGAATTAGAACACCCGAGGATTTGGAATCATAAGAATTATCCGAATTCCTATATGTTTCCTGAAGTTGATTTTGCGGTAACTACAGCAGGCTATAATATAACACATGAACTTGCATACTACAATATACCTGCTATTCTTGTGCCTGATCTGTTTGTTGTAAAAGATGATCAAAGGGCTAGAGCTTTAAGAATAGAAGATATTGGTGGTGCTATAACAGTAACGGATTATAACCAGATAGAAAGTGCTATTTCTCATCTTATAGAGAATGAGTTAGAGATGAAGTATAGATTAGAAGAATGTCATTTTGTTAATGGTGCAGAGAAAGCTGCAGAGATAATTCTAAATATAGAGTAGAATAAATAGGCTGTCGTCTTAAATACTAAGTATTTATGATGACAGCTTATTTATCGTTTTAAATTATGGCTAGGTTATATGAAATTCTTTTAATATGGCTTCCTTCATGTCCGAATCTGTTATTTCAAATCGGGTATAGGGATTCACATTCGTATGAGTATTGGTATTGTGTGTGATGATCATAAAATTATCTTTTGGAAAGGCTTCATAAGGAAAACGATACATTGTTACATGAGATAGCTCCGGAAAATATTGATAGGTATTCAGGTAATCTAAGACAGAAAATCTCTGTGCATATACGGCAGATGATATATTATTAAATTGGCATAACTGCTTGGTATGGATGTCATAGATAAAACCATTCTGACAAATAATTACGGAAGTCTCCGGTTTCGGATTGAAATTGGTTAATAACTGCATATAGTGGGGGTGATACATATCATCACTATCGATTTGTGCTAGATAGAATTCATCAGCTCCCAAGATGTATTTCTTAATATCCTCTTTTGGGGTAGAAGTAAAGATTATATTATCGTTTATCTTGGGATAATTCTTTAATGCCGACTTAACAAAGTCAATAGAAGAAGGATGCGTGCGAAGTACTGCTAAGAATTCTTGATTTGTCTGTAGCTCAAAGGATTTTCTAGTATAATGATAAAAAATATCAATTCTTTTTTCAATCCATTCTTTAGAAAGGGAGTCAATTTGAAATCGGCTGTTTAATGCAGCGTCATTATCATTAAATCGGCTATATATAACTTTTCTTCGATCCATACTATATACCCTCCTAAAGTAGTTGTAAAGTAAAAGATTCCATCAAGGAAGTCTTCTCGGTACTAGTCAGTCTAGATGTAACAAGTGCATTGGAGATAGATTTATGCACCGAAATAACATCGGTATCAAGCTTTTCATTTGGCATTTTATAAAAATTATCGTATAGATAATTGGAACAGCAGTTGTCATAGAAGAAAAAATATCTTTGATATTCTAAGACTGGGCAGACATAGACAAAGGAATGTGCAAAGGGACTTTTAGCATAGAACAAACCTTTGTTACCTATATTGTATAAGTATTTTTGAAAAATGAGTAATACCGGTTGAATATTTTTGTGATTCTTTATTTGCGTTAATAGATTCTTAGGGTATAATTCATTTTGATTTAGATGGATAAAGCGAATATCTTGATATTGATTGATATCAAGTGTTTTTATATATTCCTGTGTTGCATTAGCCATATTTGTAGTAAAGATAACATTAGTTTCACCCGAATAGTATTGGTCTTTCCATGCAAGAATTTCCTTAGATAACTTTTCACTATATTCAATAAAGCAGATATAATCGTGTAAGGATTGCGTTATGATACTTTTGAGAGTATATTCATGAAGCATATAAAGCTGGTCCGTTAGATTGGAAAGCATGGAATGAAACTTTATTCTGATAATTAATTTAGTCATAGTTATACTCCTTATAATATTAATGTGATATACGCTCATATTGATTATCAGCATCTTTATGAATGAGTAGAAGGTTTATGGGGGAATAGGTTATATTTTTTCCGGCCAGTAATGATAAACTGTACTAGTTTCTTTTAGTTGATAGCCGAACTTTTCATATAGCGATATCATAGGTTTGTTAGATGCTTGCGTTCCCATTTGGAACTTGGTAATGTTATTTTGATAGCCAAAGGCCAGGAGTTTGGTTAATAAAATCTGCCCTATACCCTGCCCTTGGAGTTCTTTATGAGTGGCTTGTAAGTCAGTGATGATGGTATCTTCATGAATATAGAATAGAAGATAAGCCAGGATATGAGTTTCTTTTTGATAATAGATATAGTATTTTTGTGAATCATGAAAAGAGTCCTTACACCAGGTTTGATAAACGATATCCGCCTGTTCTTTTGGTATATAAGGGTCATTATAAAAACGGGAGTAACGATATACTTCTCTGGATAGATCCATGATATCCTGTTGAAAGGATAAGCCGTTTTGGATCATTATGTTTGGTGAGTTATCGAATGAGGGTTTTGTTTTTTGTGTGAAAGTAAATTGCAATTGAAGATCAGTAATATATGCATGGCCTAGTAGTGAGAGATAGTAATGATTTGTCATAAATGAATTATCATTCTTAATAACTATAAAGTCGTACATCTTACTTTGATCTTGAATTGTTTTAATATCATACAAATTCAGTTGTTGTTCGACTAGTAATCGACCAGTATTTAATTGGAATATATGGTTATCCCAAGGTGTTGCTTTTACAAATAATTCCACAGAATCCCCCCTTTCTAAAATTTAATTGACATATTTAATAGATACTACATGAGCTCCCTGTAAGTTTTAAGAGCACTGCAAATATAGTGACATTGTTCATCAGTTAATTGAGAGTAAAGTGGTAAGGTTAATTCCTTTGCATAAAAAGCATAGGCGTTAGGATAATCCTGAATTTGAAATCCTAGATTTTTGTACGCAGTAAGTAAAGGCAATGGCTTATAATGAACATTTGTACCAATATTTTTAGTACTTAAGTGCTCGATAAGATGATTACGTTTAGGTTCGCTAAAGCCTTCTAGCTGCAACATATATAGGTGACAGCTGGATTTACACTCTTGAGTAGAAATATGAGGCAAAGGGGTTACAGAAGTTTCCTCAAGTAAGGTGTTATATTGTCTAACAATTTCTTCTCTACGAGTAAGCATTGCATCGTATCTGCGGAGTTGAGAAACACCTAAGGCAGCAGATATATCAGTCATATTGTACTTATAAGCAGGAAATAGGATATCATATTCCCAACCACCTAATTTACTCTTGCTTAATGCATCTTTGGTTTGACCATGAATTGCATAAAGCATAAATAATCGATAGAGTTCATCATCATCTATAAAATCTTGTTTCTTCCATGTGACCGCCCCACCTTCTGCAGTTGTGAGATTCTTTACTGCGTGAAAAGAGAATACTGTAAAGTCTGCAACATTGCCAGAATGAAAACCCTTATAGGTGGCACCAAGTGCATGAGCTGCATCTGCTATAATTGGTATACGATGAAAGATCTGTTGTATTTCTTTATTTGGTTGATACATGTGTTTCTTACTTTCCAACATTTGAATAATGGAATCATAATCACACATAATACCCGCAAGATCTACAGTAATTATTGCCTTGGTTTTCGTCGTTATGGCTTTCTCTATTTGTTTGGCATCAATGTGGCAGGAGTTTGGTGGTATATCGACTAGGATAGGAATTGCACCAACGTGACATATGATACTAGCAGATGCCGTATAAGTATAGGCAGAGGTTATTACTTCATCGCCAGGGCCAATTCCTAAGATTCGTAAAGCTAATTCCAGACCTGCGGTAGCAGAATTTAAGCAAACCACTTTCGAAGTACCAATATAATTTGCCAGATTAATTTCGAATTCCTTTGTTTTTGGCCCAGTTGTAATCCAGCCACTTTTTAGTACAGATATAACCTCATTGATATCTTCTTGCTGAATATCAGGAGGTGAAAAAGGAATGTTCATATAATCGCCTACAACTTTCATAAATTATTCATCTGGATGAGATTAATAAGTTCAGGTATTGTCATACATGATTCGATATTAGAAGAGATGGAATAATTTACTATTTTATTGCCAGGAATAGTTTCTAGCTGCTTCTTTTGCTCCTTAGTTAAATAGGTTGGATAGACAATATAGTAGTCGTTATCGTATTGATAAATAATACCGTTTTCAGATGCGGAAATTAGTTCTTCATGCATCTTTTCGCCGGGGCGTATACCGATTTCAACAATCTTAGAATTATTATTACCGTATAGTTTGATAACCGCCTTTGCTAAATCTATAATTTTGCATACAGGCATACTCATTACATAGATTTCTCCACCACCACTTTTTTTGGCGGCATTAATAAGGAAAGAAACAGCATCTGGTATCGTTACAAAGTATCTGGTCATATCTTTATGGGTTAAGGTTACCTGATTTGTAAGTTGTAATTGTTCCTTGAATAGCGGAATAACGCTGCCGTTAGAACCAAGAACATTACCAGTTCTTATGCATGTAAAACTAGTATCCGAATGTAAGTTAGCTTCGATTATAAGTCGCTCGCCCATGCCTTTACTCATACCATATAAGTTGACAGCAGAAACTGCTTTGTCGGTAGATACATAGATAACTTTCTTTACTTTTCTAGCAATACTGGCATCAATTATATTCATCGTTCCAAGTACGTTTGTCTTTATAGCTTCTTGTGGTTGGAATTCACAGATCGGAACGTGCTTTAGAGCTGCTAGATGGAATACATAATCGACATCCGCTAAGGCATCCGTTAAGGCAGTTTTATCTCTAATATCACCTATAATGTAGGTAATATTTTTATTATGAAATTCTCTTTGCATAGTTACCTGGGCAAGTTCACCACGCGAAAAAATACGGATTTCTTTAACACCTGAATGTATTAATTGACGAGTGAGTTCTTTTCCCCAAGAACCAGTGCCTCCAGTAATTAATATTATTTTATTTTTAAACATTAGCTTCCCCTATGCTATGCATAGCCCTTTCTTTCTATTTCTATCGAAATCTACAAAAAACGATAAAATATTACAATAATAGTATATGCAAATATTATGTTCTCGTGTCATTTTATATAACGATTGATTAGTCATACGTACCATTAAGGGTGCTTTTTATTGGTTTGGGCGCATCATCAGTGAAATATAAAGAGGTAGTATTGAATAATTATAAAAAAATCAAAAAAGACTCCCTTATCAACTTTCTATTGTTAAGGGAGCCTTATTTAATTTACTGAATATAGAATATCCAATATTCAATATTTATTATAGTAAAAACTTTTATTTTAGGTATAGAATTAAGAGTTATGGTAAAAAGTTTCCTTTTTGCAACAACTCTATAATTTCATGTTCATTCATGAGATGTTCTTGTAAAGAAGTAACTTTATTTTGTAATTTAATGTTTTGTTCAATGTTTGAATAGTATTTTTGAAATTCAAGAGAGGGTATATATGGCTTAATTAAATAATAGTTAAGATCATATTCATAAACATAACCAATTTCATATTCTGATATAAGCTCTTCATGTAATTTTTCTCCTGGTCTCAATCCGGTAACGGTTATCTTGGTGTTTTTATCTCCGTAATATTGAACAAGCACGTTTGCCAGGTCTGTGATTTTGCAAGATGGCATCTTCATAACAAGAGTTTCACCACCAATACTTGCTACTGTTGCGGTAAATAACAAAGAAATCGCTTGTGGTATGGTTAGAAAGAAACGAGTCATCTCGGTATGAGTAATAGTAATCTCATTTTTTTTCTTAATTTGATCAATAAATAACGGAACAACACTACCATTGGATCCTAGGACATTACCAGCTCGAATACAGACAAACTTTGTATCATTAGAGGTTTCGTTGGCATTGATAATCATTTTTTCTCCAAGTGCTTTGCACATTCCATAGACATTAAGTGGAGCAACTGCTTTATCAGAAGATACATCAATTACTTTTTTGACATGATTGCTGATAGAAGCTCTTATTAGATTTTCAGTACCTAGAATGTTAGTTTTTATGGATTCCTGAGGCTGATTTTCACAGATTGGTACATGCTTTAATGCTGCTAGATGGAAGACATAATCGACCCCATTTAATGCTTTATCAAGAGAAGTATAATCGCGGATGTCACCAATAATAAATTGAATACGATTATTATGAAAATAGCGTTCCATAGTAACTTGAGCTAATTCACCTCGTGAATAAATCCGGATTTCTTTTGCTTCCGTTTGGAGCAATTGTTTTGTTAATTCGTATCCCCAGGAACCAGTGCCACCTGTTATTAGTATAACATTATCTTTAAACATAGCACATATCCTTTCATGACTAAACTATACTTTACCTATTTTATTCTACATTTTATAGTATGCATTCTGTCGAAATTATGTGCAAAAGTAAAAATAGAATGTTTTAGTGGAACTATATGTCGAAAAAACTAATATAATAAAGGAGAGCAGTGTGTTTTAATGCCCTAATTCTGAAAGGAGCTAAAGACCTTGAATAGTATTAAGACCTTGAAAATTGCTTGTATTGTTGATGATTTTACAGAATATTGTTTGGCAAAGGAATGTCAGCTAATTAATCTGGATATTCATATTTGGGAGCAACAACTAGAAGAATTAAAGCCTGATTTCTTGTTTGTTGAATCAGCTTGGAGAGGATATCAAAATCAATGGAATAAAAAGGTATCTGTCTTTAGTATGGAGCTAGCAAAGGTGATTTATTACTGTAAACAGAATAATATACCTACGGTATTCTGGAATAAAGAAGATCCTGTACATTTTGATACGTTTTTTACAACTGCCCTACAGTTTGACCTAGTATTTACTACAGATATGGATAGTATTCCCTTATACAAGTTATTATTACATCATGATAATGTGGGTCTGTTTCCATTTGCCACATCTCCCAAAGTCTTTCATCCGATAGAGGTTTATGATAGGGAAGATGCTATCTGTTTTGCAGGAAGTTATTATAGAAAGCGAATCAAGCGGTCAGAGACATTTGAGGCAATCTATGATATTTGTAAAAAATATATGGACTTTTATATTTATGATAGAAACGCCCATCCAGAGGATATTAATTATACCTATCCAGATAAATATAAAGATTCGATTTTGGGTTCTTTACCTGTGGATCAAATAGATATAGCATATAAAAAGTACAGGTTTGGCTTAACCATGAATACAGTCCAAGATTCTTCTACTATGGAAGCAAGAAGGGTGTTTGAATTAATGGCCTCCAATACAATAACAGTAAGTAATGAGTGTAAAGCCATTACGAATATGTTAGGTGATCTCTGTGTAGTTTACCGGGGGGAAGAATCATCACATGAAATTGCAAAATTATTAAATGATGAAGAATATTATAATAAACTTCGTCTATTAGCGTTACGAACCGTCCTCTTAGAGCACACATATGAAAAACGATTGCTATATATTGCACAAAAAGTATTAAAGAAAACGATAAGTAAAGTAGAAAAACAGATTGTAGTATATTCGATTGTGCGTAGTCAGGAAGAAGCAAATCTAGTTTTGAAGGCTTTTCAAAGGCAATCTTATCAGAGCAAAAAATTTATTCTCATCGTCAAAGAGAACAGTAGTATTGATACAGATACCGAGAAGATTTCCTTCTATTCTAGCATGAAAGTCGCTGATCTTGGTGTTAGTGACTATTATGCATGTTTTACTCCTACGAATTATTATGGCATCAATTATCTAAGGGATTGTATCTTAGCGGAAGAATATAGTGATGCGAAAATAATAGGAAAAGGTAGTTATTATATGAATTGTGATAATCAGTTTTTAAGCTGCGGAAATTATCAGGTCTATACATTGGGGAATGAAATGATACTAGATCGTTGTATTATGCACTATGACATAGCAAAGGATATAGCAATAGATGCAGTTAATTTAATTAGTAGTAATACGGGAACCTTGAATTGTCTTTATATTGATCAATATAATTTCTGTGAGAATTATACGAAGGAAACCTGCGATACAGTGGATGATTTATCTAGGAATACTGGTTATGAAATGGAAAAAATATACAAGATATCAGAAGGTTTACTACCAAGTATGGCAAGTTATCAAAAAAAACTAACAGGCAATATAATATTTGACGAGGTTAAAGACAAAGCAAAATATGTTAGTCTAGCAGTTGATGATGTGGGCGGATTAAATGTAATACCACACGATATCGTTAAGGGGCAGGTGTACTTATATAGTAATGCCATCTATGATGTAAGTGAGTATACAAGAGCGAATAGAATCTCAATATGCTTTCGTTGTCTATTTAGTGGAGTAGTAAAACTATTAATAGTATTTATAGATGAAAGAGATGAAGTAATAAAACGAATCGTTGTATTACCGAACTCCTATCAAAAGATTACAATACCACAAGGTTCAAAACAATTTACTTTGTGCTTTGCAATAAAAGGTCAATCAAGAGTCAAGATACAAGAGATTTATTTGAACCCCATGATGGGTAAGTTAAATATAGAAGATTTTATATAGGGATTTGCGAAACTCTTTGTATGTCGACATGGAAAAGAGTTTCGCAATTCATTGAAAGGATTGTGTTTATTAATATGAAATTACTCGTGTTAGGTGCTAACGGTATGGCTGGTCATATGATTACACTTTACTTTTTGGAAAAAGGATATGAGGTTACAGGATTTTCAAGGCAAGATAGCTTACGGTGGAATACGATTACTGGGGATGCGAACAATATAGACCAATTGACAGAAATCTTACTAGAGAATGAGTATGACTATGTAATTAATTGTATTGGTGTATTAAATCAATTTGCCCAAGAGAGAATATCAAATGCAATTTATCTTAATTCGTATTTGCCACACATAATTACTGAAATTATTAAAGATAAAAAGACAAGGCTAATTCATATGAGTACAGATTGTGTGTTTGCTGGCAATACAGGACCCTACACAGAAAATTCTTTATGTGATGGGACTACTGTTTACGATAAGACAAAGGCATTAGGGGAGATAGAGGATAACAAAAACTTAACATTTCGGATGTCAATTATTGGACCAGATGTGAAAGAAAATGGTATCGGATTGTTTCATTGGTTTATGAAACAACAAACAGAATTATTAGGATATACCAATGCCATATGGACTGGAGTAACAACGCTAACGTTAGCAAGAGCTATGGAGCAGGCAATGAAAGATAAGCTTACAGGACTATATCATCTAGTTAATAACATGGCAATTAGTAAGTATGAGCTGTGTCAATTATTCAATTATTATTTTCGGGATAACAAGTTGTTGATTAAACCGTTTCCAGATAAAAAGTTAGATAAAACCTTAATAAATACGCGGAGTGATTTTACCTTCGTTGTTCCAGGTTACGAGCAGATGATACAAGAAATGAAAGAGTGGATTTATTATCACAGAAGTTTATATCCATTATATTATTTTAATTAACTGGTTAGGCTGCCAATCCCCATGCTGAATTATCAGCGCTACTATTGATGTGATTGTAGCATGGGGATTGACAGCCTCGATTGCTCTTTATAGTTCTTCAACACCAAATTCATGGAAAACTTCTGTGGGATTTGTAATTTCTTTTAAATTATTAAGTCTCCAACTCTTAAATTTCACATTATCATCATGCACACTTATTAAATAATTTTGACCAGGAATCAACTCACATTTTAATGTAGAAATCACATATGCATGCCCACCAGGAACTTTATATCTTATGTTTTTTAAAAAATCATCCACATTATATATGAAGGTGTAGAAAGAAGGAGATTCCATATAGTAAGGAACGAGCTTTTTCGTTATATCATCAAACATGTACCCATATTGTGTAATAAGTGCTTCTGTTTCAGGTTTTGGAGTATATTCATAAATAGTTTCAAGATAATCCTTCTGATACATATTATCAGAATCAATACGAACTAGATATAAGAGATCATAACCTTGAATATCGGATTTGATTCTTTCTTTAATTGTGTTGGTACCAAGGAAATGTATGTTATCAGGCAGGGGTTCACGCATTGTCAATTGTTTTTCAATGATATCCATGGATTCAATATCACAATATACGTAGGTAATAAAATCTTGGAAAGTTTGTGCTTTTAATGAGGGGAGCGTATATTTAAAGAATAGATTTAAGCGGTTTTGTATCCAGGGCTCCGTTAAACGGTCTGGTGACCATTTAAAGGTGTTAAAAAATATGGTGAGTATAATTTTTTTCTTCATATGAGAACTCCTTTTGCAGAAATTGTAGAATATTGCAGTACAATATCATTTTATGCTAGATTAGGAAAACTGTGAAATGAACCATCTAATTATTCTATTGTAAACTAGCTTGATTAACAGTAACTATTAATATTTGTAATATAATATATAATAATGATGAAATTTGTGTCAACATGTCGAAACAACGTATATAATACATTATATTGATGAAATAAGAAATCAATAATAATTATATAAATAGAAAGGTTAGATTAACATGACACAACAAAAAAATTATCCAGTTACACGTTGTCAAGCTATTACAAATCTTATTGATTCCGTTGCTAAAGAGCAAGATGCATTAGCTGATATATTAGAAAAAGCAACTCACAGACCAAGTTATGGAAATGATTCCGAATGTTATACAGATTATGATAGTAGTAGCTCAGATAAAAGCAAAGAAAATAAACAGCTTGAATTAATTAATGCAGTTACACGTTTAGATTTTGTTTTAGCATTTAAACTTTCACTATTTATCAACTGTACTTGTCCAAATGGTGGCTGCAATGAGCATAGAAGACACGATTAATAATAAGAAAATATAGTATAAGAACTCTATGGCTGGACATCAAAGTATTATGATGTAAAGTACGCTTGTTAGTGTAATATCTTCCCGTATTCGTAGAATACGGGAAGATAAAAGAAAACTTCCGTCTGTATATAGCAAAATCGATTGGAACCTTTGGAAGAGTAACAATGTGTCAAGAAGTAATTTAAGTGGGGGGTAGATAATATGTTGAGAGTAGAAAGAAAAAAAGCATTAGAGTTAAATGCTGTCCAGGGTTTTAGAGGAATTGCATATGACGGAAACTGGTTCTATTTAACAGTTGAAAATGAGAGCAAAATAATAAAATACGATGTTTGTTTTAATCAGATAGGATGCTTTGAGACAGATAGATGTTATAGATATATTTGTTATGATTCAATTGACGATTGCTTTTGGGCGACCGATCGCGAGGATTCATCCTGTATATACAAGTTAAATCATTCGTTTAAACTATTAGCTAAACTTAGTATATCAATACCAGACGCATTAGGAAAAGAAATTAATGGTATTTCTCATAATTATAAATCTGATAAGTTATTTATTTCCTTTGAAAATGTGATAGTGAGTATGGATAAGCATTCTTTAAACGACTGTAATATTCTATGTAAAAGCGGAAACAAGAGAATACATGGCGTGACAGATATTTTCTCATCCTATATTTGCTATGGTATATCAAGATCCAATCAAGAAATCCATATATCTTGCTTGTGTGGTAATTTAATTAAGAGAATTCATGTTCCGTCTTGTTTTTGTATTGAATCTATGGTTTCGGTGTCAAATGTTAGGAATTGTGGAATAAGCCACCTTTATATTCTATTAACTCGTCGGAATGGTGAGCAATTTGTTATGGAATTCATGGTGGAAGATTGTAGAATAAGTGAACATGAAAAGTGTTGTTGTGAGGCACTAGATTCAATTGCCGCTGAAGAAGCTATGATTGCACATTGTCTTAATGTAGAAAGTGATAAATTAATAAACATAATACATTCCTCTAGTAACACGAGGGAAATTGAAGCTGCAATGACATTACTATGTAAGCTAATTGATAGAGCAGCAAATCAAGAAAGAGAATTGACTGATAAATTACTAAAGTTGATGGAACACTGTGATTTTTGTAATGTAATGTGCTCAAATGAAGACTAGAATTGAGGATAATAAAAAGCCACAAGCTAGAGATTTACCTCTGCTCGTGGCTTAAGTTATTATTGCGTATAATGTAGCATTAAAATCCATTAATCTCACTTATATCAATAATCCTATTGCAAACTTGCGTAGCTAGATGCATATTATGGGTAATTACGATTAACCCCATATTTCTTCGTTCCACTTCTTCTAGGACCACATTCCAAAGTCCAGCTTGTGTGATAACATCTAGCATAGTACTAATCTCATCGGCAATAAGAAAGCGGGTCTCAGGTAATAACGCACGTGCTACACAGAAACGCTGTAACTCACCACCCGATAATTCCCTTGGAAAGCGCGTTAACCATTCCTCTTCAATGCCTATCTTTGTAAGTATTGTCTGGTCAAGTCCTTTGGCTTCTTCTAATACTTGGCGCATACGAAACCGCGGATTGATTGCTTTTTCGGGATGCTGATAGATTAGTTGAACCGGACATACCCCTTTTTGATTAAGTGGTTTTCCATCCAGTAGCACCCTACCTTTAACTGGTGCAAGGTATCCAGAGAGTAGCTTAGCAAGGGTACTTTTTCCATAACCACTTGGGCCAACGATGGCAACTTTCTCTCCCTCTTTGAAGGTGAGACTAATGTTGTTTAGTATGTAATTCTCTTTTCTATTATAGCCAAAACATATTTTATCTGCTTCAAGTTGCATAGTAACACCTCACATATCCATCTCTAAGTTCTCTCATTTGGGGGATTTCCTTTTTACATTGTTCTGTACATTCAGCGCAACGAGGTGCGAATGGACAACCTTTTATGACTGTACCGGCATAAGGTTGAAATCCGGCAAGAGGAGTAAAGCCATTCTGTGGCATAGCTCTATAAAGTGCCTTGCTATAAGGGTGCCTTAGTGCGTGCTCTCCATCTAAGAAATCTCTTGGAGGTGTAATCTCAAGAGTAGTACCTGCATAGAAGATGGCCACATTATCTGCAAAATTAAGAGCAAGATCTATATCATGTGTGATTAAGATAATCCCCTTTCCTTCATCTGCAAGCTCACGGAATATCGCAAGTGCTTCTAAGGCTTGGTCTGTCTGCATTCCTGGAGTGGGTTCGTCAGCAATAATTAGTTCAGCATCTCCAATAACAGCGGTGGCTACAAGTACACGCCTAGCCATACCACCAGATAGTTGGAAAGGGTACATGTTTTCTGTCTTTTCCTCAAGTTCCAAACGTTTGAAGATATTTTTTAGAGCTAGTTTTCGCTTGCTTTTATCCTTATGGCCGATTACTTGGCTTGATATCTTCATAAGGGGGTCTAAGTAGGAAACTGATTGAGGGACAAGAGCAAGTTTTTCTCCGCGAAGTTCTTCTTGGTAAGAAGAAGTTAAAATTCGATCTTTATATCTTAGAGTACCTTTAATTGTTGCATTTTCTGGAAGAATACCTAATATAGCATGTGCAAGAAGGCTTTTTCCAGAGCCACTTGATCCAACAATTGCTAAGATTTCACCGGAATGAACAGTCACAGAAAGATTCGAGATTACTTCAAGTTGTTGTTGCTCCACTAATCCTTTATACATTTGAAAGGAGAGTGACAGATTGTCAATCTCTAATAAAGCTGATGATTTAGTATGATTCAAGTTCATTCACCTCATTCCTGCGCACTATAAGGGTCAATAAGTGATTTTAGATTATCGCCTAAGCGGTCGAATAAGAACACGATACTTACTAAAGTTAGTCCTGGAAAGAATGCTAACCACCACATACCAGAGGATAGATATTTCATACTCTCTGATAGTATAATGCCGATTGCAGGCTGTTCTGGTGAGAGACCATATCCTAGGAAGGATACAGAAGCTTCATGTAGAATAGCATGAGGAAACATTAGTACAAGACCAACGATAAATTGTGGTATCATGTGAGGTAGTATGTGATGGATCAATATAAAGCCGTTGCTTTTTCCTAGTTTCCTTGATACCGCGATATAATGTTCCGTACGTAGTCCCAATACTTCTGCACGTATCAATCTTGCAAGGCTTGTCCAGTGGGTAACTGCAATTCCTATTAATAATCCCTTTAACCCTCTTCCGCAGGCAAAAGATATTAAGATAATTAGTATCAGATGAGGAACACCCATAACAAGGTCAATAACCCAATTAATGATTGAATCGATAACCTTAGAGCTAGCAGCAGAAGCAATACCTATTAATACAGCGATGATAGCACTAATTGCTGAAGCGACCACCCCCACAGTGATACTAATACTAAGTCCTTTCATAGTACGGGCGAAAAGATCTCGTCCTAACCAGTCTGTTCCAAAGAGATGATGAAGAGATGGTTTTAATTTGGCATTAGTAAAATCAACAGCTATAGCTTCTTCGCTAATGCAGATACCTGCTAAGTATGTACATACAATAATAAGTGTTATTAGAATCGTTAATATAAGTAGTTTTTGTCGTCTATTCATTATTATCATTCTCCGATACCGTGTGACCGTCGCTATTATGCGAGGTATTTTGTATTTCGTAATCCTCTTTGATTTTAGGATCGATTACGCCATATAGTATGTTGGCAATGAGATTACCTGTAAAGACAAAAACTGCACTGAATAATGTTATTCCTAGTAGTAACGGTACGTCAGAATTTAATCCAGCAGCAGAGACGGCAGAACCCAATCCCGGATAAGAGAACACATTCTCAGCTAATACGGAGCCACCGAATAATTCGGCGAAAGAAGCAAACTGGAGGGTAAGGGCTGGTAATAAAATATTCCGTATTCCATGACGTTTTACTATTGTAAACCTTCCTTCTCCTCTTGCTTTGGCAAAGAGAACATAATCGCTTTCAAGAACATCAATGAGTTTTTGCCTTGTATGTAAGGCAACATTGGCAAAGGACATAAGACTAAGTGATAAGGCTGGCAGTATAAGATGGTGAATCTGTTGCCAGATACTAACGTCGCTATTCATCATCCCTATAGGAGAGCTAAATCCAATTGGAAACAGGCCTAACCAAACGGAAAAGATAAGTAGTAGCACTAAACCAAGCCAGAAGGTAGGTACTGAACATAAGAATAGGCATATTCTCTTTAAAATCCGATCACATAATTTATCTTTTGAAACTCCCATTGCACAACCTAATGAAAACCCTATAATACCAGAGAAAACCCATGCACAAAGCATCAAAGCCAAGGTGTTAAGAAATTTCTCCCTGATTAGATCAAGCACTGGTCGTCGATATAGTAATGAAGTACCCATATCACCGTGAAGTAAGGCACTAAACCAATTGATAAACTGTTTTACTGGAGGTTCATCTATCCCCCAGTATTCTTCTAATTCTTCTCGCTGTTCAGGTGAAACAGCTCCGGTACTAAGGATATATTGTTGAATAGGATCAACAGGAGATAGTTTTACTAAGGTAAATGCAATCACACTGACTGCAAATAAAAGAGTAAGCATTCTTATTATATATTTAAGTGTTGTTTGGATAGATTTTGTAACCCTCAAAATGTAACTCCTCCTAGTTTTCCCATGACCAGTCCTTTAAGTTTTGTAATAGAGGCATAGATGCACCGTGAGCATGAAGTTGTTGATTACCAATATCAAGGCCTTCACGAACATAATATAGATGGTGCATATTAACGAGCCATACCCATGGACAATCCCCTTTCATAGATGTTCCAGTCGTTCCATCCCATTGTGCTTTCTTCCAGTTTTCATAAGCTTCTTCTGGAGTAAGTGATTTCATTGCCACATCTAGGTAAGAATCGACAGTCTGGTTTGAATATCCTTCTGGATTATAGTAATCGTCTTTTAACATCGTATCGGTGTGATATAAACTATAGCTGGTGTAAGGATTAGAAGAACCCCAACCCATAAGTACTGCGTCAGAAAACATTCTCTTAGAGATATCATCCCAACTTGTACCTTCCACGATAATGTTAATTCCCAGTTCTTTTGCCTCCGCGGAAGCCGCAAGAGCAACAGCTTGTCTAAAGGAATCCCCTGCAGGATAGATACAAGTAAATTCGGCCTTTAATCCGTCTTTATCAACAATGCCATCATTATCCGTATCAATCCAACCATTATCAGTTAGAAGTTTTTTCGCATAGATTTTATCTGTTGCAATAATAACTTCGGGATTATTCCAAGGCATACCATCATTTTCTGAATAAGCGGGATCTGCAAAACCATTTAGTGCTACTTTGGCAATCTGTTCTCGATCAATTCCATACGCCAAAGCTTGACGGATTTCTAGATTACAAGTTACGTTATTACCGTAAGGAAATCCACTTTCTGTAATTTTACCTTCATCTGGAGTAACTGGTAATGTAAAACCACGATTATCAAGAGAGGTTACGGTTTTTAAATAATAACCAGCAATATCCGCCGTGGCTAGTGTTGCTGAGGTAAGGGCAACATCTACTTGCCCTGCTTTGGTAGCAGCAAAAGCAGCATCTTCCGTCATAAACACAATGGTAACATTCTCAATTGAGGGAACTGTTCCATAGTAATCTTTGTTGGCCTTTAACATAAGTTGTTCGCCTTTATTCCATTGAACAAAGGTATAAGGTCCGGAGCCAATGGGAGCAGTACCATAATTTTCATTATATGTATGTTCAGGAACAATACCAGTAGTTGCTATGGTATTTAAGAAGGTAGAGGTTGGTCTGTTTAACGTAAAAACAATCGTATCATCAGAAGTTGCCTCTGCTTTGTCCATGAATGTTAAATCAAGAGAGGACTGACCCTTCTTTGCAGTATTGAAGGTAAAAGCAACATCAGACGCTGTTAAAGGTTCACCGTCAGTAAATGTCACATCGTTTCGAATGGTAAAAGTCCAAGTTAAACCATCATCACTGATGGAATAGTCAGTTGCTAGATCGTTAGAAAATGTCATATCTTGATTATATTCCACAAGAGTACTTTGGATTAATGGTGTTGTACCGTGTCCCCAACTGATACAAGGATCGAGTGTAGTAGGTTCTGTGGAAATTGCAATGACAACGCTATTATTGTCTATCTCATTTCCTTTCGTAGGTGAATTGCTACTCTTAGAACAACCAGTTACAAGGAGTAATAGCAGAACAAGTAGTGTTATACGAGATAGATATTTCTTATGTTTTTTCATAATTCCTCCCCTGAGAGTATTTATATGTATAATATTAAATAATTTAGTCGAATTATACCATGATTACAAAAATCTACAAGCCTGTATGGGGGATTATATTTACTAGAGGTGAAACGAAAAAGAAAAGAATAACAACGAAAAGAGATGAAGAAAAAGAAAGGAATAAAAGAAAGGAATAATAAGAAATGTATAATTGGATAAGTAAAAACAAACAGACATGACCAAGATATTTAATATAGAGAATCTTCTGATCATGTCTGTTTAATTTAAACATACCGTTCTACCGTTTACTATAAGTATGACATTCTGTTTCATAGCAGTTACAAGCTGAACCACAGGAACAGACATCAACATGGTCTGCGTGACAGGAGCAATCTTCATTATAGGTACAGTCGTGAGCTTTGCAGGCTATATTAGTTTCTGGACTACCAGAGCCACTACAATTTGAAGTTCCTGAAGATTCTATAAAACTACTACAACAAGTGTTTTCTTTAGTTGCTCCACCAGATACGTCGATAGTATGTCGGTTACATAATTTGGAATCATTATGTGTACAATTATATACCGAACATGATAAATTTGGCATGGGAAACCTCCTCAATTTTTATTTTTCAAGATTAGTATAACCATGGGAATGAAAATTATGCTATAGGTTGTCTATATGATGATGTAAAAATTGGAGTAGGATTGCCTTGACTTCATGTTAATTTAGTTTCAGATGAAATTAGAAATTAAAAAAAGATAGAATATGATCTAAGTCAAGTACTTCAACAGGGAGAACTTCGGTTTCTTCTGTACATAAAGACAGCTGATACTGGTTTTCCCATGACTGTGTAAAAAGATACAAGGGTTTGGAGGTATATGCAGATGCATCTATTTGTAAAGAAGGAAGCTGTATGATAAACTCATTTAATGGTATGTAGATTCCCTTTCCGATATATTTAACAAAACTTTCTTTCAGTGTCCAGTAAGTATAAAACACTTCTGCATGCATATCTTGTGGTCTTGACAAGAGCTCATAATACTCATCTTGGTGAAAGAACCGCTTTGCTATGTCGTAGTGACATGTACTTATATTCTCAATGTCAATGCCAATCTCTTTTGTGCTAGTACCGCATACAATCCAATCCTTTGAGTGTGAAATATTAAAAAAGAAATCATCATGTTCTAGACCATAACAATCAACATATGGCTTTTTATATTCATTGTAGGTTACGTTACATTCAGATCCAAGGCCCTCTTGTTTTAGAATGTATTGAAGTAACAATCCAGATAACATACTTTGAATAGCATCCTTTTCAAAGCGGTAACTGGTGACTCTGTCTATTCGCTCTCTTGATAAAAGACGTAATATAGTCTCTTTTTCACTGGGAGTTAGAGAAATATTGCAATTAAGGGCATATCTTTTCACCATAGAAAATCCTCCTGATAGTTAGTAATTATAGTAATTATTTATCCTCATGCTGTTTCTCTTGTTTTATTTCCCATTCAAGTACAAAGGTCATTAGGACACGTAATACAAAGATTGAAGCTAAGATAATTAGTTCATCAAAAGATTTAATCAGTACTGTTTTCAAGATTTCAGCAGCTAATTTGAATTCCAATGCAGTAGCAAGTGACGCTGCGAATTGATATTTAATTTTATAAGGCTCTTTGGTACGTAATTCTTTTAGATATCCCCAAAATGCTTTAAAGCCACCAATACTTAGTATGGTAATACCCATAAGTTCGAAGATATGAATCAGAATAGGTAGATAAGTTTCGAATACATATTCCATTGTAGGTTCCTTTCATGTTCTTTTCCTAAAAGTTATGTTTAACGCAATATGTAATATTATACTAGGAATATGGTTTTATCGCAATGAAAAGACTTATTAGTTGACTTAGAGTGGAATTATACGGATTTTCGATTGATAAGCGTCGTGGAAATTTGAATTTTGAGTGGATAACTATCAGAGCTATCAATAATTTCTATCAAACGCTTCACAGCAATTTCCCCCATATATTGTTTTGGGACACTAATCGTTGTTAGTGCAGGCTCTATATAGGTGCAAAAAGGCATATCATCAAAACCGATTATGGCTACATCATCTGGAATTTGATAGCCTTTTTCTTTCAGTGCCTTCATTGCTCCAGCGGCAATAAGGTCATTATCGGCAAAATAGCATCGAGATGGATCTTCACCGTGATTCAGTAAATCAAGCATATCGTGATAAGCTCCGTCTAGGGAGGGAGTTAGTGATAAAACAGGAGATCTAGAGGAAGACATTCCACTTTCACGGATTGCTTTGTAAAAACCATCTGATCGCTCATCAAAATTAACAATTGAATAAGAAGAGTGTAGATATCCCGGTTGAGATTTGGTTTTCTGAATAATAAAATTAGTTGCTTGATAAGCACCTTGTAAATTGTTAATTAGAATACAATCAAAATTCAAATCATGATAATAAGTATCAAGTACTACAAGAGGGGTTTTTATCCTAGAAAAAGGGTGAAAATCCTCTTTTTTCATTTCTGTCGCTAATAGGATAATACCATCATAGAAAGATAGGCTATTAATTTGGTGTTCAATATCTGTATCTCCATAGAGATAGCTTATATGCAACTGATAATAAAGCTTTCTACAACTCTGCTCAATACTGTCAGTGAGTTGGTTGAAAAAGGGAGTATCGGTAACGACGGCACCGTGCTTTTTAAAGATAATTAATGAAATATTTCTTTTAGTTGTTTTGAATTCATTGAAATTTTGTTTACGAGTAAAATCATAACCATATTGTGTAGCAGTTTCTATTACCTTTTTTCGAGTCGTAGTGCTGACTCCAGGCTTGTTGTTTAGAGCCATAGAAATAGCGGCTTCAGATAAATTCAATATTCTAGCAAGTTCTTTTGATGATATGGGCATAATAATGATTCTCCTTCCTAAGTTCCTCAAATGATATCATCATTAAATAAATAGATTATATGAAATCTTTATGTAAGTTCTATGACCTACTATATGATATTAAGCAAATTAAGTCAATTATTTAGTGATTTCAACTAAATTATTGGTTGAAATTAAGTGGTGATATGAATAGTATTAAGATACAGTATTGGTTAGAGTGTCAAAAGCCTCTCGTAAAACTTGCCTCCGTCAATTTGCACATATAAAACTTGACATAGCATGATCACACATAAATTTGTGCAAATTGACGAAATCAAAAAAAATTAGCTTTTGACACTCTAACCAGTATAAAAAATTAAAAGTATTATGAGGAGAATTTTGTATTATGGAGAAAATGATGATGATTTATGAAAAATGGTCTATAATCGAGCTATCTTTTCCTGGAAAACAGGAAGGAAATCCATTCACAGATTACGAAATAAGGGGTATATTCAAGTGTGAGAAAGAATCAAAGACAATATCCGGGTTTTATGATGGAGATGGAATTTATAAGATCCGATTTATGCCATCTTTCGTAGGAATGTATCAATATGATGTGAAAGGTAGCTTTAATGAGGAGTGTTTTACTGGAGATTTTCAAGTAGTAGAAGCAGCAGAAGGAAATCATGGGATAGTAAAAGTAGTTAATCAATACTATTTTGCCCATGAGGATGGTACGGCCTATTATCCTGTTGGGACTACATGTTATGCATGGCTTTTTCAAAAGCAAGAACTTCGTCAACAGACATTAGATACCCTTAAAGAAGGGTACTTTAATAAGGTGCGTTTTTGTATTTTTCCAAAATACTATGACTTTAATAGAGAAGATCCTGAGTTATTTCCTTTTGAACGTCTAGATAATGATAATCAGCAGGAAGGAGCATATCAATGGGATTATACAAGATTTAATCCATCGTATTTTGAGGTTTTTGAAGAATATATAAGCGAACTTATGAAACTGGGTATAGAAGCAGATATTATATTATTCCATCCTTATGATAGATGGGGCTTTTCAAAAATGTCAACTGAAGTAAATGAGGCCTATTTAAAATATGTAATTGCTAGACTTTCCGCATATCCTAATGTATGGTGGAGTATGGCAAATGAGTATGATATTATGAGTCATGTGTCGATTACTGATTGGGAATACTATGCCAAGATTCTTGTTGAGAATGATCCATATGGACACCTAAGAAGTATACATAACTGTGGGCCATTTTATGATTATACAAAACCTTGGATAACGCATGTAAGTATACAAAGACAAGATGTATACAAATGTGCAGAGTATACAGAGGAATACCGAGAAAAGTATGGTAAACCAGTTGTTCTAGATGAAATTGCATATGAAGGGAATTTCCCATATGCATGGGGAAATATTAGTGCGCAGGAATTAGTACGCCGGTTCTGGGAAGCATCAATTCGAGGTGGTTATGCAACACATGGAGAAACCTATCTTACGGAGGATGAGGTTATCTGGTGGAGCCATGGAGGAACACTACATGGAGAAAGTGCGGAAAGAATTAAGTTTTTGAAGGGTATATTAGAACAGGTACCGGGAAATGGTTTGAAGAATGTAAAATACAGTTGGGATGAAGTAGTTGCTTGTGCAGAAGAGGATGATAATTATAAAATCTTCTATTATGGATTCTGCCGTCCGAGTTATAGAATATTTGAATATCTGGAAGATGAATGTAGGTATCATGTTGAGATAATTGATACTTGGAATATGACGATTCATGACATGGGGGTTCATGAAGGTAAATTCCGTTTAACTCTACCAGGAAAAGAATATATGGCAGTTAGGGTTAGGAAAATAGGATAGAAAAAGCACCACTATAGTATGGTTTTCTTCCAATTAACGAATAATAATGATATACTATTAGCACAATTTATAAGGGATACTAATGATAGCTGGACATTAATACAAATTAATCCCGAAGATTGTATCAAAGAATAACGTAAGAGTATGCACCATAAGATGTATTGAATGAAGGGAGAGAAATATATGAATGATAAAATCTATGAATTTGAAGCTCACATACAAAAGGTTCCAGATATAGATGGGGCATATGTTGAATTTCCTTATGATGTAAAGCAGGAATTCGGTAAGGGAAGAGTGAAGGTGAAAGCCACATTTGATGGCGTAGAATATGAGGGGAGTTTAGTACGTATGAAAACACCGTGTCACATTATCGGACTTAGAAAGGATATCAGGGCGTCGATTAATAAACAGCCAGGGGATATGGTTAAGGTTACAATACAAGAAAGAGAATAGAACTAGAAGATCAAAAAGTAATAAAATTGAAAAACCTAACAAGTTTCAAAAAGCATATTTCGAAATTATTCGAAATATGCTATACTTGGAAATGTAATGAAAATACTGGATTAATACAAGGAGAAGGTATTTTTAAAATTAGTATTTTACATTACAAAATAATGTATGAGGAGGTTTTTCAATAATGAAGAATCAAAGAAACAAGCGTATGTATTATAGCATATGCGCAATTATCCTAAGCGTAGTCATGGTGCTTTTAGATGTAGGTGCCGCGAATAAGTATGTATTCGCAAGTACGGTAACAGAACGCTCCAATGACTATGAGCTAGTGGATAATGTCCAGGATGCGTCTATCTTGCATTGCTGGAATTGGTCATATAAGACCATTGAAGATAATATGCAGTTGATCGCTGAAAGTGGTTATTCTGCAATACAGACATCTCCAGCAACACAACCTAAGGACTATGCATACAAAGGTGTTGTAGACTCTGAGGTTGGAATACCAGGGTATGGTGGAACTGGTAACTGGTGGAAGCTATATCAACCTGTTACACAAAGTGTTTGTGATAACGGGCAGACTTGGCTAGGAACAAAAGAAGAACTTGAATCAATGTGTCAAACAGCAGAAAAGTATGGTATTAAAGTAATCGTAGATATTGTTGCTAATCACATGGGTAACATTACTGGTTGGAAAAATGCACTTTCTGATGTATCACCTCAAGTAGGAGAGTATTGGAACAGCGAAATGCTTACAGATCCATCCTATTGGCATATTAATCAATATCAAGTATGGATGAGTGACAGTAGACTTCATTTTGCAATGGGCAGTTTAGGAATGCCAGATTTAAACACAGCTGATAAGAGAGTACAAGCATATATATATAATTATCTGAATGAATTAATTGACTGCGGTGTGGATGGCTTCCGATTTGATGCAGCAAAGCATATCGAAACGCCTGATGATGACCCATCGTTTGCAAGTGATTTCTGGCCAACAGTACTAGGGAAAGCAAGATCGCATTATAAGGCAAAAACGGGTGGAGAGCTTTATGTATATGGCGAAATACTTAACACAGTAGGTGATAATTTTAGTATTAATTCCTACACTAAGTATATGTCAGTAACAGATAATTCTGCAGGAAATCATCTTCTAGAGGCATTTCGAAACAATAATGTCAACACATTAAATATGAACTATGCTCCGAATGTCTCAGTACTATGGGCAGAATCACATGATACCTATATGAATGAATCTTCTAGATATGCTTCTGATAAATCCATTGTAAGAACATGGGCGATGGTAGCAAACAAGGATAATGCAGCAAAACTATTCTTTGTAAGGCCATATTATTCAGTGAATATTCTTGAAGGAGATGTAGACGGAGCAATGAAGGGGAATTTAAAGACTTCTCTGACACCGGCTACCATGGGGGCTTGTGAAACGTATACATGGGCATCTAAAGAAGTAGCAGCAATAAATCATTTTAATAATAGAATGGTAGATAAACAAGAGAATATGGGTACTGATGGCAATATCGCATATTGCTTCCGTGGAAATGGAGTGGTACTAGCTAATTTTAATGGATCTGGACAGATTTCCATGTCAGCACGTGGAATGGCAAATGGTACATACACCGATGAAGTTTCAGGAAATACATTCACAGTTTCTAATGGAGTTATTTCAGGTAGAATCGACAGTACGTATGGTATAGCGGTTGTTTATCAGAATGTGAAGTCTAATCCTAATAGCTCATATCCTGTGCAAATTAAGGCTAGTGTCGGTAACGGTACCAGTTTCTATGGAGAGTCATTAAGTGTAACTATTGAGGCATTATATGCTACTAACGCAACATACACTGCAAGCACGGGAGAATCAGGCTCATTCAGTGGATCAAAGACAATTGATATAGGAAAAGGTTTGGTAAGTGGTCAATCCGTTACATTAACAGTAACAGGAACGAATGCCAAAGGAACCGTAACACAAGTATATACCTATACGAAGAATGAATATGATTTAGAAAACTGTATCTTCTTTAAGAATACTTCTGGTTGGTCTAACGTTACAGCATATCTATGGAATGATAAGGTAGCACCAATTAAGAATAATGCTTCATGGCCAGGTCAAGAGATGTATCAATGTGATGCGCAAAACAGTATATACGCCCTTAAGATAGATCCAAGTGCAGGATATACGAAGGTAATATTTAGTAACAAAGGTTCGTCCCAGTCAAAAGATCTTGTAATGGGTAATATTGGTTATCTATATAATTTGAGTACGGGAACGTGGGAACTCTATAAAGAAGAGGGAGATAAAACGCCTACGATTGTAGCTTCTAAAGAATCCTCTGTAATTACAACTGCAACGGATATCACCTTCACTGTAAAGGATACACAGACGGCAACGTATTCAATCAATGGAAGTGAGCCAGTAAGTTTTCAGAACACTGTAACAGTAAAAGTAGGTGAGAACCTTGCCGAAGGAGCAACCGATACGGTTGTAATCTATGCAACAAATGGAACAAAAACAAAGACAAGTACATACCAATATACAATGGAATATAAAGTGCCAGTAGTAACTGCAACCGTTCCAAGTGGAACTACTTTTACGGATACGTTAGATGTTAAATTCACAGTTGCCAATGCATCAAGTGCTACAATTTCAGATGGAACGACTACAACGTCATTTACTGGTTCCATTGGTGTTACAGCAAAAGGTACTACGACGTATACGATTGCTATAACGAAGGGTGGCAAGAATTATACATTTACCTATACTTACATAAAGAATGAATATGATTTGGAGAATTGTATCTTCTTTAAGAATACTTCTGGTTGGTCTAACGTTACAGCATATCTATGGAATGATAAGGTATCTCCAATAAAGAATAATGCTGCATGGCCTGGTCAAGAAATGTTTAAATGTGATTCGCAAAATAATATCTATGCGCTTAAGATAAATCCAGACGCAGGATATACAAAAATAATATTTAGTAACAAAGGGGCATCACAGACGAAAGATTTAGCAATAGGAAATATTGGTTATCTGTATAATATGAGTACTGGAACATGGGAACTTTATAAGGAAGAAGGAGATAAAACACCTACCATCGCAGCCTCCAAAGAGTCATCTGTTATTACAGCTGCAATGGATGTAACATTCTCTGTAAAGAATGCACAGTCTTCGACATATTCAATAAATGGTGGAAACCCAGTAAGCTTTCAGGATTCCGTGACAGTAAGGGTGGGAAATAATCTTGCTGAGGGAGCAATGGATACGGTTGTAATCAATGCTTATAATGGGACAAAAACGAAGTCGAGTACCTACCAATATATGATGGAATATAAAGAACCAGTAGTTACAGCATCTGTTTCAAGTGGAACTACTTTTACGGATTCGTTAGATGTTACGTTTACAGTTACCAATGCTTTAACAGCTACAATTTCTAATGGAACAACGACAACGTCATTCGACAATTCCATTCGTGTTACAGCTACTGATACTACGACTTATACGATTGTTGTAACAAAGGGAGGCAAGAATTATACATTTACCTATACTTACACAAAGCTTAAAGAGGCTCAGAACAGTGTGTATTTGAATGTAAGTACTTGCAGTTGGTTTGGTAATGATAGTGCCGTAGCGGTAGTTAAGTTTAACAATGAGAGTGGATACACAAAATGCGAGAAGTTAACCTACAATAATTCAGTATATTATAAAGCAGTAGTACCAGAAGGTGCTACAAGTGTAACGATTGGTAGAATGATACCAAATGGTAATATCTATAATAATCTTACTTTATCGTTATTGAGTGAAAAGAATGTATGGACATCCAATTCAAGCTTTAATGGTGGTAATTGGACATATAGTTCGGCTATAGGTACAACCTTAGCTAATTAGTCTAGAGAACCTATAATAGTTGCACCCTCTTGGCAAACGAGATTAATACTTGTCTACCAAGAGGGTGCATTTTTAATTCTTAGAGAAATGACCTAACATATAATGATACAATAAAACGCTTGCATAACTCATACTAATTACTATTGTTTTCTTTTATATCACCGTCGGGAATATTGTATTCATCGCAAAAAGCTTCAGGTCCTAACTGATTTGTACCAGAAGTAGTATCTTCAGGTGTAATTGTTTCGGGTTCTGTTGTCTCAGGTTCTATCTCCTCTGGTTCTGATACTTCAGAATCGGTGTCTTCTACTTCAGTAGCCTCTGATCCATTAGAATCTGATTCGGTAGTTTCTGTATTTGTAGTGCCTGTGTTACTATTTTCAGTATTACTATTATCCGATGTGGTATCATCATTAGCAGATTCATCTTTGTTTGCATCTCCTGTGGTAGAATCAACAATAACATTATCACCAAGAATTGATTCATCTGTCTGATCAAGGATACCATTGTCTTCGATTTCTTCTTTGGCACTTGTGAATAGGTTTTTAAACCAATCAATGATAGAACGGAAGAAATCTCCGAGTTTTTCTAAGAACCCTTTCTTCGCTTGTTCTAGTTCAAGTCCTATATTATCAGCAGCGCTATCAATTACACTACTGTAAGTAGAAGCAAGACGTTCATAATCATAATCTTGTGAGGCGACTTTGACCATCGTGTTAAGAATCATCTGCACTTGGTCATCAGTAAGTGTTACCTCGAATTTGTCACCCGAGTTGATGATTACTTGTTCAATCTTATCAGCAGCTACGATGTTTTCGCCAATGATGGTGTCTTTTACATCTGTAATAATACCAACTGCTTCATCAGAACCAATGTCCTCTGCAAGGTTACCAGAGATAACGATTTCTTCTGTTGCAATTTCTTTCTTAGTTTCTTCAAGAGGAGAACCAGTTACAATCTCGAATGCCTTCATGATACCAGTTAATGCACCCGTTCCAGATACAGCAAACGGTGAGGCTGCAACTACGTTACAATCATAGATACCTGCTGTTGTTAACGTAGACTTTATCATGTTTGAGGTAACCCAAGTTAGATTAGCGGTCTTAACATTAATACCTTTTCCTTCTTCTGTCTCTTCAATGAATGCGCAACTATAAGTACGTCTTCCAATTTGTTGCTCTGTTGCTACACCTTCTAAGTAAGCTCTTTCTTCATCGTTGTTTACTTCAATCACAGCTACTTCGTTTTCTTGAGTACCAAAATATTCAAACATTTTACCTTTTTGTTCATCGGTCAAATCGGCACCAACTGATACGACTGTTACACTATCAGCAGATGCAATCGTTGTTACAATTGCTCCAACGCACAGAGTCATGCCCATTGCTAATGCCAGTAGTTTCTTTTTCATTAAAATCCTCCAACGTTTCTTTTGCATGGTGTATTTGCTAGTAATCAGTAACAAACTAGACTTCTCAAAGTATATCTAATAGAGTAATCTATGTCTATATACTTTCGTGTTTGTTAGTAGGATTTTAATGAAATATTAAGATTTTAGTGGTAGAGATTGGTAGTTATCCAAGGTTGAATTACAGACTTTGACATTAACATAAAATTAACAAAACTTTACATGTGCTTGATAGAAATAAACTCCTGTATTTGATATATTCTTTCATGAAGACAAGTAACAAAGTAGTAAAGAAGAAAGAATGAAAGAAAGAAAGAGGAGAATGATAATGAAAAACTCGTGGAAGAAATGTATATTAGCAGGATCATTAGCACTAGTAATGATACCAACCAATTCTATGATAAGTTTTGCGAAAGCAGCACCAGATGGTAAGACAGTTGCTACAGATACAGAAGCTGGTAAGAAAGATGGTGCATGGGATAAATGGGAAGAAGAGTGGAGCACAATCAAAAATGATTGGACACAGATATCCCTTACCCCAGGTAAAGATGAAAGCCAGTTAAACTTTGCATGGTATACGATGTCAGATCGTTCTGCAAATCTACAGATTAGTACTTCTGCTGATATGAAGAATGCAAAAGAATATGTTGCAAAGAGAGAGAAAGCATCTGTTTCAAAAGATGGGAAGCAATATTATTCCAATAAGGTGACGGCACTTAATTTGAAAGAGAATACTACATATTATTATAGTTATGAAGTGGATGGTGTTTATACGGAACCAGCTGCATATACAACAAAATTAACGGATAAATTTAGTTTTATCTATGTAGGTGATCCACAGATTGGCTCTTCTAATGAGAAGAAGTCGTCAAGCAAGGATGTTAACACAGAAAAAAAATTAGAAGAATTCTTACAAGCACAAGATGAAGCTGTTCGTAATGATGCATTCAACTGGAACAATACATTAGACAAAGCAGTGGAGAAAACGAATAACCAAGCAAGCTTTATAGTATCTGCGGGCGACCAAATACAACTAACTAAGGGAAAATCACCACAAGGTAAGAACTTTGAAAGTGAAATTGAATATGCTGGTTATTTGAGTCCAGACGTATTGAAATCATTACCAGTTGCACCAACCGTAGGTAACCATGACGCAGATAATGCAAATTATACGTACCACTTTAATGTACCAAACAAGAGTGATTATGGTGTTAATAAGGCAACGGCAGATACAACGAAAGTAGGCGGAGATTATTACTTTACGTATGGTTCTGTATTGTTCATGATGTTGAATACACAAAACACAAACGTTGCAGAACATAAAAACTTTATCGAAGAAACCGTGAAGGCAAACATAGATTGTACCTGGAGAATCGTTACTTTACACCAAGATATCTATGGTTCAGCAGAACATTCAAATGAACCAGAAATCACGAACTTACGTTATCAGATCGTTCCTATTCTAGAAGATAATGATGTAGATGTTGTATTAACAGGTCATGATCATGCCTACTCTAGAACGCAAATCTTAAAAGGTGGAGTTAAGACTTTCGATGCTTCTTATGATGATGACGCTTTTGAAGAACAGTTAGAAATCGATATGGATGCAGGAGAAAAACCAGTTACTCTAACAATGGCTCCAGGTAATATCACAACGGATAAAGCCACAGAAGATGGTCTTCGATATCTTGAATACTTAAATCAAATAATGGATGCAGCTGCAGTTCAAAAAGTTAACAAGATTAATAAGAATACCGTATTAAATCCAGATGGTATTCTATACATGACAGCAAGTTCTTCATCAGGAAGTAAATACTATGACTTAGTTCCTAGACAACAAACATATATAGCAAATCGTTGGCAAGAAGATGTTCCAACTTACTCTATTATAGATATCACCCCAACATCATTTACAATTAATACGTACCGTACAGATAATAATAAGTCAATCGATGAAAGTTTTACAATTGTTAAAGAAGATAAAACATCAACTACCGCGCCGAAAGCAGTTTCGATTAAATCAGTAAAATCAAGTAAGGAAGGTACAGCTACCGTATCGTTTACTAAGAGTACTGATAAAGTAAGCGGATATCAAATTACGTATTCTACAAATAAGAATTTTAAATCTTCTAAGAATGTATTAACAACGAAAACAAGTTATGCAATTAAATCGCTTTCGAAAGGAACCTTGTATGTAAAAGTTAGACCATATACTACGGTATCAGGAAAGAATGTATATGGAAAATATTCGAAGGTAGTTAAGGCAAGTGTAGAATAATGAAGATAGAAATAGTTAAGAAAAATTTTGTTAGAAAGGGATGTCTAGCAGTAGCTAGCATCCTATTTCTTCTGTTCCTCTATAACATTAATCAAATAGATAAAGAATCCTTCTTTGATAATGAAGGAAGAAACTTTGTGAAGGCTAAGGTAGTTGAGATTATAGAGGATAATGAAACAGAAAGTGGTATTTACGTAGGGAATCAGACAGTAATGATTTCTATATTATCTGGTGAATTTACGGGTAAACTACTTGAAGCAACTAGTTCAAGCAGCTATCTGTATGGCACCCATTGTGAAGTTGGAAAAAAGGTTATTGCTATTGTAAGTGAGTCCAATGGAACTTTTGTGGCTTCCGTTTATAGTGTAGACCGTGCGGCTATGATTTACCTAATTATAGGTATCTTCGTGCTAACAATCATATTAATTGGTGGTAAAAAGGGATTAGCATCTGTTATTGGTTTGGGATTCACTATTATCTGTATTCTATTCTTATACTTGCCACTTATCTATCGTGGAGTATCACCAGTATTTGCAGCTGTGATAGTTACTTTAATAACGACTTGTGTAACGATGTATCTGATCGGTGGTTGGTCAATCAAAACACTTGCTTCATCATCTGGGACGGTTATTGGAGTAATGATTGCAGGAGTATTTGCTTGGCTATTCAGTAAGATGACTCAAATAACGGGTTATAATGTAAGCGAGATAGAGAATCTGATATATGTGGGGGAAAAGACATCAATACAGATTGGAGAGCTTATGTTCTCAGGAATATTAATAGCGGCACTAGGGGCGGTAATGGATGTAGCGATGTCAATTGCATCTACCATATTAGAAATCAATGAGAAGAATCAGACTTTAACAAGGAAAGAACTTTTTCAGTCAGGTATGAATGTTGGTAAAGATATGATGGGTACCATGTCGAATACTCTTATATTAGCGTTTACTGGTGGGTCTATTAATACGCTAGTGTTTATTTACGCATATAATTATCAATATAATCAGATTATTAACCTTCACTCCATAGCGATAGAAATCATACAAGGAATTGCATCGAGTATGGGCGTTATATTAACAGTACCATGTGTATCGTTAATTACCTGTATGTTAGTTAAAAGAAAGAAGTAGAGTTGGGTTTAGCCATAACGTATTGTTTTAAAATTAGTTGATATTACTGGTAAGAAGAAAGGTACGGCAACAATTACAGCAGAAATCTATGGTAAGAAATATACTTGCAAAGTGGTTGTGAAGTAAAAGAGAGGCAAATCTAAGCTATAAAATTGAAAAATCACCCTCTTAATTTTCATTTGAAGTTAAGAGGGTGATTTTTACTTATTTCATAGTAGCCTGTTGAGAGTATTTTTGTATCGCTTGATTTATTTTCTCTTGCTCAGCAGCAGGAGTAGGATAAAGGCCACGTTCGTGCATGATATTAAATACTTGATATTGAAGATCATGCTCTTCATTTAATATATTCATATATGTGTCACGAAGATCTTTGTGAACACATTCATTTGCAAATAGATTGTAATTAGCTGTTTCTTCTTTTTGAGCGCAAAGAGCGTCATGAAGCATTTCTTTATCGCCAAAACATGTTGATTGTTCCATAAGACACCTCCTTATTTAAGTTTTGCATAAATTGCATCGAAATGTTGTTGATGTTTTTGTGAAATACTTGAGAATGTTTGTTTTAACTCTTGATCATTCGTAGAGTTTGCTAACATCTGAAATTTCTTAACTAATTGTTCTTCGCCATCTAGTAAATCATTCATAGAAGACAATTCTTTTGCTGTTAAATTAGCCATAATGTATTTTACCTCCTTATTTATTTACAAGTTTATTATGTCTCAATAATCAAAAATAATGTAAAAAAATAATATAAAATTATTTATTTATAAGTTGATTAGACAACTTCTTATATTTAAAGAGGAAAGTGCAGTTTATTAAACAAATCTGTACAAAATAGAGATTAGCAAAAAGACATTTAAAAGCCAATTACTAGTAATTGGTAAATTTAACATTATGTATATACATAAAATTCAAATTTAAATCCGACACTATAACTAAGTTTAGTTTATTTTACTTTTGCAATATCAAATACTAATAATTATAGTAGAGGAAGGGTGTATATGCATAAAAAATTATCAAAGGATGCATATGGTGGCGTTCATGGCAAGAATTATGTTCCATATGTTTCGAGTGGTTCCAAATCAGGCGGAAATATTGCTATATTAATCATTGGTATTATATTAGCAGCTTTGTTTGCAGCGTCAACAGCATATTCAGGTATGAAATCAGGTCTTACTGTAGCGGCTGGTATTCCAGGTTCAATTATAGGATCTGCATTCATCGCTATATTTGCTAAACAAAAGGGTATACTTGGTAAGAATCTTGTGCAAGGTATGTCAAGTGGTGGTGAATCGGTTGCCAGTGGAATTATATTTGTATTACCTGCAATTCTTTTGATTGGAGGAAACATTTCTTTCCTAGAAGGATTTATCGTAAGTATTGGTGGTGTGCTTTTTGGTATGGGAATTGCTTCCCTTGTATATAAGAATTTGGTTGTAGAAGAACATGGTAACTTAATGTTTCCAGAGTCTATGGCAATATCAGAAACTCTTGTAGCATCAGAAGGTGCTGGAGAATCGATGAAATATATGGGAATAGGCTTTGCCGTTAGTGGTGTTATTACTCTTGTCACGGGTTCATTTCTTAATGTAGCAAATAATGTAATCAGTTATGTAAATGAAAAATTCTATAAATGGAAATTAGAAGTAGAGGTTAATCCACTATTATTAGGAATTGGATTTATTGTAGGTATAGAAGTATCGTTGACGATGTTTGCAGGTTCTGTATTAGCCAACTTTGCTATTATGCCGCTTATTAGTTACTTTGCAGACTTTGCAAGAGAAGGCGAACGAGTATGGAATGACCCAAGTGTAGCTCTTGGTGGTATGCAAGTAAACCAGATTTCTGGTAGTTATGTCAAATACATCGGTGCTGGAATGATGCTTTCTGGTGGTTTAATCGGTGCAATTAAACTGATACCAACAATCGTAGTATCTATTAAAGAAACGGTTAGTGCTAAGTCTACTGATCAAGCAGGGAAATCTTCATTTGCTAGTTTGGTATTAATTGGTGGTATTGTAGTAGGATTTATAGCAGGATTTATTATATCAGATGGTAATTTTGTAATGGCTATTATCGGATCGATTTTGTCATTCTTCTTGTCCCTATTATTTGTTATTGTTTCAGGAAGATTAACAGGAACAATTGGAACATCAAACTTACCAGTATCCGGTATGACTATTGCGTCTTTGGTAATCGTAACATTACTTTTTGTTATTATGGGCTGGATTAGCCCAGGACACAATAAGTCGTTACTTTTGTTTGGAACGTTCATAGTAACTGCAATTTCAATTGCGGGTGGTTATAGTCAATCTCAAAAGGTTGCATTCATCATTGGTGGTGAAAAAAATGAGATGGATAAATACTATCTAGTGGCAAGTTTGGTAGGTGTAACTGTAGTAATCGGTGTAATATTATTGCTTTCAAATCAACTTGCTATAACAGGAGATAATGTTCCTTTTGCACTACCACAAGCTAATTTGATTTCAACATTAACTTCAGGAATTATGTCTGGTGAATTACCTTGGCATATGGTTATTGTTGGAGCAATCATCGGAGTCGTTTTGTTTTTGTTGAAACTTCCAATCATGACAATTGCAATTGGTTTTTATCTTCCAATCGCTACGACTTCCATTATATTAATTGGTGCTATTATTCGTCTATTTGTAGAAAAGATGTCTAAATCAGAGCATGAGAAAGAAACTAGAGTAGGAAATGGAATTAGTTTATCTTCTGGACTGGTAGCCGGCGGGTCAATTATTGGTCTTGTTGGTATTATTCTTCAAGTCTTAGGCGTTATCAAAGGAACTGGTCCAAAAGGATTTGCAGCATCTAATGGAATGGGTTATATATTATTAGTGGTCTTAATTATATTAACAATACTTCCTTTGATTAAGAATAAGGTAAATAATGCTAGAGAATAAATATAAAATCAAAGCTGTCGTTAATGATACGGCAGCTTTTCCTTTAATTAAAGTTTTGAAATAGAGCTTTTCTGAAAATCATTAGTGACTTTAATATACGATTGTTATATAATTTAACGGATATCGTTTATTAGTGTTAAGACTATTATTATAACGGACAAAATGCAAAGGAGAAAGATGAATGACATCAATATTATTAGCGGTGATATACATAGCTTTTATAAGCTTAGGATTGCCTGACTCGATTTTAGGTTCTGCATGGCCTACCATGTATGGTGAGTTTAATGTAGCAGTTTCCTATGCCGGTATTATTAGTATGATTATAGCTGGAGGTACTATTGTATCCAGTCTCTTTAGTGATAAAGTAATACGTAGATTAGGAACAGGTTTAGTAACAACAATAAGTGTCGCAATGACTGCAGTCGCGCTGATGGGATTTGCCTTTTCTGACTCTTTCTGGCAATTATGTTTATGGGGTATTCCTTATGGATTAGGTGCAGGAAGTGTTGATGCAGCACTTAATAACTTTGTTGCCTTACATTACAAATCACGTCATATGAGTTGGTTACATTGCTTTTGGGGCATAGGTGCAACCGCAGGTCCATTTATAATGGGACTGTGTTTAACGAATGGATTAAGATGGAATTCTGGTTATCAAACCATCGGTATTATTCAGATAATTCTTGTAGTTGGCTTAGTACTTTCCTTACCACTATGGAAAGCAAAACATGAAGAAAATAAAGATGGAACGGTTGAAGCAAAAAGTCTTAGCTTAAAACAGACGATTAAACTTCCTGGTGCAAAGGCTATTTTAGTTGCTTTCTTATGTTACTGTTCCATAGAATCGACAGCAGGTTTGTGGGCTAGTAGCTACATGGTTTTATATAAAGGAATTAATCCTCAAACAGCGGCCAAATGGGCATCCTTATTTTATCTTGGCATTACAATAGGAAGATTTATTAGCGGTTTTATCACGGACAAATTAGGTGATAAGAATATGGTAAGGTTAGGGCAAGTACTTGCTGCAATTGGTATTGTGGTTATGCTATTACCATTAAGTAATACGGCAACACTTGTCGGGTTAATCTTATTAGGTTTAGGTTGTGCACCAATTTATCCAAGTTTATTACATGCAACACCAGATAACTTTGGTGCAGATAAGTCGCAATCCATTATGGGAATGCAGATGGCATGTGCATATGTAGGTAGCACTTTAATGCCTCCGATTTTTGGCTTTCTAGCAGACATAATCAGCATTCAATTATATCCATTTTATATGATGATTTTTGTTGTACTAATGGTAGTAATGGTTGAAAGAATGAATAAAGTTCATAACTAATAAATTATATGTTCTCGGTCCTTTAAGATTAATAAGAAGCGTCCGTGAAGAAGTAGGTCGACTTTAAAATGATGTATATGAAGAAGTCGACCTAATCAAAAGATGTATAAATTCACTATAGTTTTATTTACTTTATTTTAACGCAAGAAGAATTGACATTCAAAAAATTATATTTTATAATAGGTAAATCGAGTAGCGATTGCGTAAGTCCAGATATTATTTTCTGGATGCGCTTTTTTTTTGACTAAAATAATTAGTATTTGAACTAAAAATTAGAATTTACAAAGGAGATGAGCAGAGTCAATGTATAAACAACTTGCTAAATCAATACGGGAATTTAAGAAAGATTCCATAAAGGCTCCCGTATTTATCACACTAGAGGTGCTTTTAGAGTGTACCATACCTTTTGTTATTGCTCAGCTTGTTAACCAAATTAAAGCAGGCTGTGAATTTAGTGTTATTGCCAAATATGGATTAATTTTGGTGTTAATGGCGGGATTATCATTAACGTTTGGAATAATTGGAGGAACTGCAAGTGCCACTGCATCAAGTGGTTTTGCACGCAATCTAAGAAAGGATATATATTATAAGATACAGACGTATTCTTTTGAGAATATGGACCATTTCTCTACATCATCTTTGGTTACTAGACTTACCACAGATGTGTCTAATGTTCAGAATGCTTATATGATGATTATTCGAGCAGCTATTCGATTTCCGTTAATGCTAGTATTTGCATTCATTATGGCTTTTGTTATGGGTGGAAGAATGGCATTCATATTCTTAGTTGTTGTTCCTATATTAGGTTTTGGCCTTTTTCTTGTAATCCGCAAAGTAATGCCGATTTTCAAAAAAGTATTCCGTAAGTATGATGCATTAAATACCTCAATACAAGAAAATGTAAAAGGTATGCGAGTAGTTAAATCCTATGTTCGAGAAGAGCATGAAAAGATGAAATTTGATGGGGCAGCTAGTGATATATGTGCCGACTTTACTAGAGCAGAGAAAATCTTAGCCATCAACAACCCATTAATGCAGTTTTGTCTATATACAGTTATGGTTTTTGTTTTGTTCTTTGGATCATATACAATTATAACTACAAGAGGAATGGACTTAGATGTAGGACAGTTTTCAGCATTATTAACTTACAGTTTTCAGATTCTTAGTAGTTTAATGATGTTATCTATGGTGTTTGTTATGATTACAATGGCAAGTGAATCAGCAAGCCGTATTATAGAAGTTTTAGACGAGGACAGTAGTCTTGCTAACCCATTAGATGGACAAAAAATTGTGAAAGATGGTTCTATAGATTTTGAACATGTAAGTTTCAAATATTCAGAAACCGCAAAGAAAATGTCTCTAGCTAATATTAATCTGCATATAAAATCCGGTGAGACCATTGGTATTATTGGAGGTACGGGAGCTTCTAAAACCTCTTTAATTCAATTAATACCACGTCTTTATGATACTACAGAGGGTGTTGTTAAGGTTGGGGGAATTGATGTTAAAGATTATGATTTGGAAGCATTACGTAATCAGGTAGCAGTAGTATTGCAAAAAAATGTACTTTTCTCTGGTTCTATTAAAGAGAATTTACGATGGGGTAATAAAGAAGCTACCGATGAAGAAATTATAGAAGCTTGTAAATTAGCACAAGCGGATGAGTTCATTCAGAATTTCCCTAATGGATATGATACGTACATTGAGCAAGGCGGTAGCAATGTATCTGGAGGGCAGAAACAGCGTCTATGCATTGCCAGAGCTTTACTAAAGAAACCAAAGGTATTAATTCTAGATGATTCAACAAGCGCAGTAGATACTAAGACTGATGCCATGATTCGAAAGGCTTTAAGAGAATTCATACCAGAAACAACGAAAATTATTATTGCCCAGAGAACAGCATCTGTTGAAGATGCAGATCAAATTATCGTTATGGATGGTGGTTCCATTAGCGGTATTGGAACACATGCCGAACTCCTAAAGAATAATCCAATATACAAAGAGGTATATCTATCTCAGAATAAGGCAGGTGAACAGGATGAAGAATAATAATAGTAATAATCGAAAAGGTGTTATGGGACGCTTGATTAAGACAATATTTGAATTTTATCCAGTTTTATTACCAATCGTAGTTGGTTGCATAATATTCAATGCAGTTGTTTCAGCAATCCCTGCCGTCTTCATGCAAAATATTATAGCATCGGTTGAAAACACATGGCAAAGTGGAGATTGGAATGCAGTCTCAGGTAAAATTACGCAGCTTGTACTCTTATTGGTTGTATGCTATGTGCTTTCGCTAATTGCTTCTTTTACCTTTAATCGCTTGATGGCAATCATAACACAAGGTTCTTTGAAGAAATTCCGTGTTAAGATGTTTAATGGAATGCAAGATTTACCGATTAAGTATTTTGATACCCATAATCACGGTGATATCATGAGTTATTATACAAACGATATTGATGCATTGCGTCAGATGATATCGCAGAGTATACCACAACTTATGTCAGCTGGTATTATTGTTTTGTCTGTATTTTGTATTATGATGTATTATAGCATATGGTTGACTCTAGTTGTATTAGTTGGAGTAATCTTTATGTTTATAATTACGAAAAAAGTAGGAGGTAATTCCTCCAAATATTTCATTCGTCAACAAATGGCTCTTGGAGAAGTAGAAGGATTTGTTGAAGAGATGATGAATGGGCAGAAAGTAATTAAAGTATTCTGCCATGAAGAAGAAAGTAAAGCGGATTTTGATAAAATTAACAATAGATTGTTCGAAGATTCCGAAAGTGCCAATAAGTATGCGAACACGCTAGGCCCAATATTGAATAACATCGGGAATGTTCTTTATGTAGTTGTCGCGTTAACTGGCGGTTTGTTAATGATATCTAATGCGCCAAATCTAAGTATATCTGGACTTGCTATGGGTATTAGTATTGTAGTTCCATTCCTCAATATGACGAAGCAGTTTGCAGGTAATATAAATCAGGTATCGCAACAAATTAATGCAGTTGTTATGGGTCTTGCGGGAGCAAAACGTATATTTGAATTGATAGACGAAAAACCAGAAGAAGATCATGGTTATGTTACTTTAGTTAATGCAAGAGAAGAAGCTGGACAGATTGTGGAATGTAATGAGCGCACAGGTATGTGGGCATGGAAACATCCTCATAAAGATGGAACAGTAACGTATGAAAAATTAACAGGTGATGTTCGTATGTATGATGTAGACTTTGCATACGAAGAAGATAAAACAATCTTACACAACATTACGTTATATGCAGAACCAGGTCAAAAGATTGCTTTCGTAGGTGCCACTGGTGCAGGTAAAACGACTATTACGAATCTAATCAACCGTTTCTATGACATAGCGGACGGTAAGATTCGTTATGATGGAATTAATATCAATAAGATCAAGAAAGAAGATCTTCGCAGGTCCCTTGGCGTAGTGTTACAAGAAACAAATCTATTCACAGGAACCGTTATGGATAATATTCGTTATGGTAAGTTAGACGCTACGGATGAAGAATGTATCGATGCAGCGAAGTTAGCTGGTGCTCATGACTTTATAACACGCTTACCAAAAGGATATGAAACACCACTAAGCAGTAATGGTTCTAATCTTTCACAAGGACAGCGTCAACTTCTAGCCATTGCACGTGCAGCGGTTGCCAATCCGCCTGTTATGATTCTTGACGAAGCTACGTCCTCCATAGACACTCGTACTGAAGTAATTGTACAACGTGGTATGGACGCTTTAATGAAAGGGCGAACTGTTTTCGTAATCGCCCATAGACTTTCTACGGTTAAGAATTCAGATGTTATCATGGTGCTAGAACAAGGACATGTTGTGGAAAGAGGTAATCACGATCAATTGATAGCAGAGAAAGGCAAATATTATCAATTGTATACAGGTGCCTTTGAGTTAGAATAAGAAAAACAACTTGTACAAATGAGAAAATATCGAAGAAAGTCGAACCTTTTCTCAAAAAGTCGAATATACTATTGTAAACATGTATTTATTGGTTATAGATATGAATAGTAATGAAATCGATTTTGAGGTTATACAAAGAGATTTAAAACATAGAATGTATCAATATATAGGTTCGGGGTCATCAAGAAGTGTATTTGATCTGGCTAATGGTTATGTAGTGAAGGCAGCAATAAACCATGGGGGGCTTACTCAAAACCAGATGGAATATAACGTATATAACCAAGAAAAAACAGCGTTTTTTGCTCCGATTCTAGCTATATCTGATAATTCTATGTTTTTAATAATGAAAAAAGGCGAACGATTATGGAATATTAATCAAGTATCGCAGTACTATAACGTTTATACTATGAGAGAATTAGTAAACAATTCTTATTTTATAATGATAAGAAAAACCTATGGGTTAGCTGCTGGAGACTTGGTAAGGAAGTCTAGTTGGGGAATGATTGACCAAGTCCCTGTATTGGTTGACTACGGCTATACTGGTCGTAGAAGAGGTCGGAGATAAATCAAAGGAAGGCAATATGTAAGTAATTTCTTGCATATTGTCTTCCTTATTTTGTTATTATAGAATATGAGGGTAATTTCTAAATGAAGTTTTATATGTGCGAAGCTTGAGTTAAGGTTAGAGTGTCAAAAGCTAATTTTTTAATTTCGTCAATTGGCACAAAATTATGTGTGAACATGTTATGTCAAACGTAGTTTACTCGTAACGCGCTCTCGCTTGGATGAAGTTCGTAGTGGTACATAAGGCTCTAAAATACAGAGCCAAAGTACCAACGACTTCATACAGTTGTTCATCGAACTATGTTCGACATAACATTAGTCAAGTATTATATGTGCAAATTGACGAAGGCAAGTCTTATGAGAGACTTTTGACACTCTAACCAGTTAAGTGGATTAATACGCTTATGTTTTTAATATGAGGAGGATAACAATGCCAAAGGTTGTGAGAAGGGGGTATCAAAAAGAAGATACCTATGAATTTCAAGGTGATGAGAAGGCTAAGTTAGAGAAAGCTGCTTATGAATTATATTTTCTATTAAATCAAGGATATCCTATTAAACATGCCGCAACATTTATCGGGAACCACTATATGTTCTCGGAGAGGCAGCGTTTGGCATTAGTCCGAACCATATCTTCCTATGAAGATTGTAAATGTAGATTTACCAAACAAATTACTACGATTCATGATGTTAACACAGTGCATATTGATGGATTTAACACGATTATCACACTAGAAGTCGCATTATCAGGTTCTCCCATATTCAAATCGTTAGATGGAACCATACGGGATTTGGCTGGGCTTAGGGGAAATTATCGTATTATAGATAAAACAGAGAAGGCAATTCAACTGATTTATCAGTGGCTTAGATCGAAGGAGATTAAGGAAGCCATCTTTTACTTGGATTCTCCTGTGTCAAATTCGGGTAGGTTAGCAAGTATGGTAAAAGAAATCGCTGAGTCGTATGAATTGCAAGTGCAAACTTACGTGATTCCGGATGTTGATAGAACATTAGAAAAGCAAGCCAATGTAATTACCAGTGACGCGATCATCCTTAATAAATGTGTCAGTTGGGTGAATATGAATTCGGAGATAATCGAACAAATTAATGAGGTTTGGGAAGTTTCGATTTGTAGCAAAGTTTTAAAAACAAGAAGACATATTTGTGAGGATTCCAGTACTACTTAATAAAGGTAGCAACGAGTCAAAAGCATAATGGCTTGAACATAGTGAAAGCCAGCACCTAGTGATGCTGGCCAAGTAACAAAGGAGAGTTATTCTACAGCAGGTTTGAATGCTTCATAGTGTATTCCATCTGAAGTATATCCTTCTCCAATTTTAATCATTCCATCTTCATTAACATCAGTTTCATCATATATGTTGCCAGTAAAGTCATAGATGTCTACTCCATCTGCACCGACTTTATTTACTTTAAGATTGATAACACTAGCATTGGAAAATTGTATTGGTGCCAATACAATAAGTAATAATAATAAGCCTAACCCTATCTTCATTTTTTTCTTCATTGATAAAACCACCTTACAGGAAAATTATAACACTATTACCCGATAAATGGTATAATCAATTTACAATTTATTAGATTCTTATATATTTTATCTTATTTACTCAGGATTATTTTTCTTTGTATAATGTCATAGGAATAAATTTATTTTAGTTAGGAGAGTTATCATGTATAAAAATATTTTGCTGTTATTAATTTGTTCGTTGATAATGTTGACTTCTTGCTCCCAAAATACCAATATCAAAAAAACACTGCCTGATTTTAAGGATATGAATGATTTACCAACAAGTTATACATTAGAAGATGCTAAACTGGATGGCTGTGTTGTTTTTGAGGATTTAACTTTAATATCTGGGGAAGCTAATTGGAATGAATTTTTAGATTTATCACAAAGTGATAAAGAAGCTACGATACGCATTGTTACCTATTATTCAGATGAATCAAATCTTTATATAAAAGACTTGTCATTTGATGGCTCCTATTATTATGTAACTGAGAAAGATGAAGAATTTAGAAAATATAGGTTTTTAAATCACTACACAATCAAAGCAGGTAATAACGCTAACTATAAAACCTTTGATTATTATATCTTAGTAAATGAAAAAGATGTTTCATTTGATTCTCTTGAAAGATCTATGACAAGCAGCAAATCCGATGCCTATATAGATCAGTACCGTTTTATATTAACCAAATATAATAATGGGTTCAATTTCTAGTTACATTAATGCGAATATATGTAGACAAGTATGCAATAATTCTTTAAGATATAGGATATGATGCTTAAGATAAAATCGCAATGGAGGATTGACATGACAGAGAAAGAAAAAGCAGCAGCAGGATATCTATATGATAACAACTATGACGAAGAGTTAGTAAAAGAAAGAACAGCATGTAAAGACAAATGTTATAAATTTAATCAATTAATGCCGTCACAATATGAAGAACAAAAGGCGTTAATAAAAGAAATTATGGGAAAAACAAAAGAAAATTTTGTGATTACAGCACCCTTTTGGTGTGACTGTGGCTATAACATAGAAATCGGGGAGAATTTTTACTCCAATCATAATTGTGTAATTCTAGATTGTGCCAAGGTTGTTTTTGGTGATAATGTATTCATTGCACCTAATTGTTGTTTCTCAACAGCAGGACACCCAATTGATGCGAAACAGAGAAATCAAGGACTAGAATATGCATATCCAATCACTGTTGGTAATGATGTATGGATTGGAGCAGGCGTTGTAGTTCTCCCTGGAGTTACAATTGGAGATAATACCGTTATAGGAGCTGGTAGTGTGGTGAATAGGGATATTCCTTCAGGTGTTATTGCAGTGGGTAATCCATGTAAGCCAATTCGTGATATTACAGAAGCGGATAAAGATAAATATAAGATGTTGAAATAATTAGATTGTATAATTAAGATGATTAAAGGCAGGTAGGATATATTCTATTTCGAATATATTCTATCTGCCTTTTTGTAATTAGACTGAACTTGATTATATAAGTGTTAAAGCTACATTATTCATTTATAGCATGATATTATTCGTATGGACTTTTAAGTGGCTTTTGCTTTGCGTTCTGTGGAATTGTATCTTCAAATTTATATAGTTCTGTTCCATCGTTACTATATCCTAAAATGTCAAATTTGGTTCCTTTGAAGCCGTTCATATAGACCAACCATATTCTATAATCGTCAGTTTCGATTATCTTAGCGTCTTTTATTTCAGTGCTATTATTACGTTTTACCCTAACTTTTTCTATCTTATCGTTTAATATTACCCCAAAGTATATTGGCAAAGAAGTTTTCTTAATTGCAGGAAAGTATTGAGCCGTTAGATCTATTCTGTCCAATCCCTCAAGGGAAGAAACTCCACTATATAGATCCTTATAGCCAAATATATTTTTGTTAACAAACGCAGTAGCAAGATATTTGTTAGAGTTATCGGTATTACTGATAAAAACAATACTGCCTTTATCAGTAGGCTCTTCATGTATTATTTTTAAATTGGTATTTGATTCAATACCTAATGCTTGTTTGACACTATTTTTTCTACCATTAGAACTAATTATTATACTCGTGAAGATTACGAGTACAGCTATGATTAATGTACTAATAATTATAATCTTCTTCTTAATATGCGTCTCCCCCTTGCTATATGCGTAATCAACAGTTAGCAATTATTACTCGATTGCTTTTTGAAATCATAACAGACTTAACAAATAATTACAATACTTATATATATATAAAATCAATTTATCATTATTAAACTGTAGTGTGCTTGTGTCATAGTACTTTAATTATAAAAATAAGCCTAACCATTGAAAAACATAATAATCATAAGAAAGTGAAAATAACCTCGATTTTCATACTGTAATATGCATAAAACATCTGCAAGATTTGTGGGCATTTTATACAATCACGTGTATTGTGGAATAAAATTACAGTACATATAATGATACCAATAGAACACAAGCAATGTTACTAGCGGAATAGATAACATGTATCGTTCTATCACGAAATTACACAGAAAAATAGTAAAAATGGAGGTAAGTGCTATGAGACAGTTGGCTATCTATGGAAAAGGTGGAATTGGTAAATCAACAACAACACAGAACTTAACAGCAGGTCTTGCAGAGATGGGTAAACAAATCATGATTGTTGGTTGTGATCCGAAAGCAGACTCAACCAGACTTGTTCTTGGTGGACTCGCACAAAGAACCGTACTTGATACACTTCGTGAAGAAGGCGACGACATTGATCTTGACCAAATTATGAAAACAGGTTATGGAAACATTCGTGGTGTAGAATCTGGCGGACCAGAACCAGGTGTTGGTTGCGCAGGGCGTGGTATCATCACATCAATTAACTTACTGGAACAACTTGGTGCTTACACCGATGATCTTGATTATGTATTCTATGACGTTCTTGGTGACGTAGTATGTGGTGGATTCGCAATGCCTATTCGTGAAGGTAAAGCACAAGAAATCTACATCGTATGTTCTGGTGAGATGATGGCGTTATATGCAGCAAACAATATTTCAAAAGGTATTTTAAAATATGCATCTACAGGTGGTGTTCGTCTTGGTGGTCTTATCTGTAATTCAAGAAAGGTAGACGGGGAACAGGGTCTTGTAGAAGCAGTTGCAGCAAAGATTGGAACTCAGATGATACATTTTGTACCTCGTGACAATGCCGTTCAAAGAGCAGAGATTAATAAGAAAACAGTAATTGACTATAGTCCAGAAGAACCTCAAGCCGATGAGTATAGACAACTTGCTAGGAAAGTGGATGAGAATCAGATGCTTGTTGTTCCAAAGCCAATGAAGATTGATGAATTAGAAGCAATCCTTATGGAACACGGTATGATGGAGTAATTAATAAGTAAGTAATGAAGATACATATTGGAATGAGTTTGTTGTTTATAGAAGATAAGATCACAAAGTGATAGAGAGCTTCTATAGAAGAAAGGAGAAATTATGTACCTTGTAAGATCAATAATTAGACCCGAGAAAGTGAATGAGGTTTTATCTGAATTATTATCAGCAGGTTTTCCAGCTGTAACAAAGATGGACGTATATGGTAGAGGTAAACAAAAAGGTATTCGAATTGGGGATGTTACATATGATGAGATTCCAAAAGAAATGCTTTTGATGGTAGTTAAGGCTGAAGATAAAGACGACGCCATCAAGATTATCATGAAATACGCTAGAACTGGTGAGAATGGTAATTACGGTGATGGTAGAATATTCGTCAGTCCAGTTGAAGAGGCTTATACAATCAGTACGAAAACTAAAGAATTATAGGGGGTGCTGCCATGAAAGAAGTCTTAATAATAGTTAGGCAAGATAAAGTGAGTAAGACAAAAGTAGCATTAACAGATGCAGGCATTCTTGGTTTTACATGCAGAAAAGTTATGGGAAGAGGTAAGAAATTATTCTCTCCAGATTTATATTCGGTACTAGACAATGGTGATGTACCTACCAATTCAATTGGTGAGTGTTTTACAGAGGGTAGTCGTTTGATACCAAAACGTCTATTTGTAATAATGGCCCAAGACGAAGATGTGGAGAAAATCATTGAAGCAGTTATGGACGTAAACAGTACAGGAAACCCTGGTGACGGTAAGATTTTTGTAATGCCGATTACTACTGCATTTCGTATTAGAGATGGAAAGCAGCAGGAAGACTCTGATTCATATTAGGAAGGAGGGATAGTGTGAAAGATAAATCTTTCACACGGCGATTTAGTGCACAAAGTCAACAAGTTGACTTGCACAAAGACCCCAGACTTTTGAAAGGGCATGGTGATTAATATGGTTTTACATGGTAACGAATTAAGAGATAAGGTTCTCGAAAAATATAGTGCAAAGGTGTATAGAAACAGAAAGCAACACGTTCTATCCATTGATCCAGAAGCAAGTAATGAGATTACAGCAAACGTACGTACAATTCCTGGTATCATTACACAAAGAGGTTGTTGCTTCGCAGGTTGTAAAGGTGTAGTTCTTGGACCTATGAGTGACAATGCTATTATTGTTCATGGTCCAATTGGTTGTTCCTTCTACACTTGGGGAACAAGAAGACATAAACAAGTAGAGACAGACAGACATGGTGAGCACGCAGACTGTTACGTGGAATATTGTTTCTCAACAGATATGCAAGAATCTAACATTGTATTCGGTGGTGAGAAGAAACTGAAAAAGGCGATAGAGGAATGTATGGCAATCTATAATCCTAAGATGCTTAGTATCTGCTCAACTTGTCCAGTTGGTCTTATCGGTGATGATATTCATGCAATTGCAAAATGGGCAAGAGAAGAGTATCCAGGATTAATGTGTATAGCATTCTCTTGTGAAGGTTATAAAGGTGTTACACAATCAGCAGGACATCATATTGCATCGAATCAAATCATTCGCTTTATTGTTGGTACAGGAGACCATAAACCACAGAAGAAATTCTCCGTTAATATTCTTGGTGAATATAATATTGGTGGTGATGGTTGGGAGATAGAAAGAATACTGAACCGATGTGGAATCGAAGTAGTAAGTGCTATGACGGGTACGAGTTGCTATAGGGATATGAAGAATGCACATCTAGCTGATTTGAACTTAGTGCAGTGTCACCGTTCCATTAACTATGTAGCAGACATGATGAAGGATAAATATGGATTGGACTGGATTAAGGTTAACTTCATCGGTGTTGATGCTACGAAGAAATCCATTCGTGCAATTGGTGCATACTTTAATGATCCCGAACTGAGTTTTAGAATTGAAGAAGTAATTGCGGACGAAGAGAATACAATTGCAGATGAAATGGAATATTATAAAAGCAAATTAAAAGGAAAGACAGCAGCCATATATGTTGGTGGTTCTCGTTCCCATCATTATCAATTATTATTACAAGATCTAGGTATGTCAACGGTGTTAGCTGGTTATGAATTTGCACATCGGGATGATTACGAAGGACGAAGAGTAATACCTGATATTAAAGTAGATGCAGATTCTAAGAATATTGAGAATCTTAAAATCGAAGCAGATGATAATTTATATAATCCAGATAGAATTACGCCGGAACATAGGGCAGCACTAGAAGCCAATAAAGATGTTGACTTAAACGATTATCAAGGTATGTATCCGGATATGGAAGAAGGTTCTATAATAGCCGATGACTTGAATCATTTTGAAACAGAGGAATTTTTGAAGGCATTAAAACCTGATGTTTTCTTCTCAGGAATTAAGGATAAGTTTGTAGTGCAAAAAGCTGGAATGTTATCAAGACAGATACACTCCTACGATTATCAAGGACCATATACCTGTTTCCAAGGTGCAGCTAGATTTGGGCATGACCTTGTAATGGGACTATATGTACCAGCCTGGAGCTTTATTAAAGCACCATGGAAGAATCAAGCCACGCTAGTAGGTAAATTAGGAGGTGAGGTGTAATGCTTAATTATACTCCAAAAGAAGTAGTTGATAGAGAAGCCCTCGTTATCAATCCTTGTAAAACTTGTCAGCCAGTAGGTGCGTTGTATGCGGCACTAGGTGTGCATGGTTGCCTTCCCCACAGCCATGGATCACAAGGGTGTGTAGCATTCCACAGAATGTACCTCACAAGACATTTTAAAGATCCTATTCAAGCGTCTTCTAGTTCGTTCACAGAAGGTGCATCTGTATTCGGTGGTGGATCGAATCTAAAGACAGCTGTAAAGAACATATTCGATCTGTACGACCCAGATATTATTGCAGTACATACGACTTGTCTTTCTGAGACAATTGGTGATGATTTGAATTCCCTCTTAATTGATATAGCCCCAACACTTTCTGAAGGTAAGTATGTCGTTCATGCGAATACTCCTAGTTATTTTGGTTCACATATTCACGGATTTTACAATATGGTTAATGGATTCATGAAGTATCTTAGTGTATCAACAGGTACCACCAATGGTAAGCTAGCATTATTCCCTGGCTGGTTAAATCCAGGTGATTACCGTGAACTAAAGAGACTTATGACGCAGATGAAAGTGCCATTTATTATGTTACCTGATACTGATGGAACGGTAGATACGCCTACAACTGGTGAGTATACCATGTATGAAAAAGGTGGAACTACGATAGAAGAGATTAAGTCTTTAGGTGATTGCAAAAAATCTCTTGGAATTGGTTTGACTATATCAGCTCCTAGTGTAAGTTTCCTTGATAAGCAATGTAAGGTAAAAGGAGACACTATTCCATGTCCAATTGGTATCGATGCTACGGATGCTTTTATTCTGAAACTGCAAGAGTTTTCGGCTGAAGGAGTACCTGCAAGTATTGAGAACCAAAGAGGTCATTTGGTAGATATGATGGTTGATACCCATCAATATACCTATGAAAAGAAAGTTGCAATCTATGGTGATCCAGATTTCGTTATCGGTATGATGGCATTATGTTTAGAACTAGGCATGATTCCAAAGTATTGTATTACTGGTACACCAAGTTCAACATTCGAGCAAGAAGGTAAGAGTCTGTTAGAAAAATACGGCGTTAAGGAAGAATGCAAAGTTCAAGCTGCGACTCAATTAAATACCACTACAGATCTTTTCCTACTTCATCAATGGATTAAGAATGATGCAGTTGACTTATTAATCGGTGGTACGCATGGTAAACACATTGCAAGAGCAGAAGATATTCCACTAGTAAGAGCTGGATTTGATGTAATAGACCGTTATTGTCATTCCTACTTCCCAGTAGTCGGATACGAAGGAGCAATGCGTATGGTTGAGAAAATAACTAATGCGCTTATGGATTATCAAGATAGCCATTGTGAAGAGAAAGATGTTGAGATGGTTATGTAACGGCCAATAGCGCCTGAAGTAAGAAAAAGGAGTAATGCGAATGCATATTGAGGAAAAGTATTTATAGTAATATTGAAATATGGTATAAGTGCCATAGAAATTACCAATGGACTATTTATAAAAAACTATTGACGAAATCACTGAAAAGGAATATTATTACAGAAATTCATAGCGAGGGTAGAGACGACGCCGTCTTTCTACCCTCGCTTTCTGCATACTATTGCGACAGAAAGGCAACAGTGTGAAACTAGGAACATTTCACATGAAATTGCCGAATTGGAAAGGAGCATGTGTGATTATGGAAAATAGCGTGGAAGTTAACGTTTTAGATGAAAGAAAGCAGTTTATCTTGTTTAAAAACGATGGAGGTTGTAGCGGGAATGGGATCAAATGTGATTCTGATTCGGTATCAGGTGCTGTTAGCCAACGTGCTTGTGTGTATTGCGGAGCGAGGGTAGTATTAAATCCAATTACAGATGCATACCACATTGTTCATGGTCCGATTGGGTGTTCAAGTTATACATGGGATATCAGAGGAAGCCTTTCTAGTGACAGCGATATATACAGAAATAGCTTTTGTACAGATCTACGTGAGACAGATGTTATATTCGGAGGAGAAAAAAAGCTTATTGCTGCAATAGATGAACTTGCTACTAAGCAAGAGGCGAAATTAATATTCGTATATGCAACTTGTATCGTGGGGGTTATCGGTGATGATGTTGAAGCTGTATGTAAGGATATGTCGATGAAACATGGAATCAAGGTGATTCCAGTCAAATCTCCAGGATTCTCTGGTAATAAATCAACAGGATACAAGATGGCTTGTAATGCCATTATGCAATTAATATTACCATATCGTACCGAGCAAAAGATAGAAGGTGTGAATATACTAGGAGATTTTAACCTAGCTGGTGAGATGTGGATTATTAAGAACTACCTAGATAAGATAGGTGTTAACGTAGTATCAACATTCACTGGAGATGCCAATTATAAGAATATGTTGGAGGCTCCTAAAGCAATGTTGAACATTGTGCAGTGTGCAGGCTCATCCGTATACCTAGCAAATCGAATGGAAGAGGAGTTTGGAATACCATTCATTAAGGTTAGTTTCTTTGGGGTAGAAGATACCTCAAGTTCACTAGTTCGAATTGCGGAGGCACTTAAGAATGAAGAGGCAAAGAAGAAAGCAATTGCATTTTGCAATGAAGAATCACAGAAGCTAGAAGGATTCCTTGATCTGTATCGTCAGAATTTACGAGGTAAGAAAGTAGCCATTTATGTTGGCGGAGGATTTAAGGCAATCTCGCTTATTAAGCAATTTGATTTCATGGAGATGAAGACAGTTGTTGTAGGTACGCAAACGGGAAAGAAAGACGATTACGAAATTATTGAACAGTTAACTTCAGAAGATACCGTTATTCTAGATGATGCAAACCCAGCAGAACTAGAAACCTTCATGAAAGAAAAAGGAGCAGATATCTTGGTTGGTGGTGTTAAGGAACGACCACTTGCGTATAAACTTGGAATTGCATTCTGCGATCATAATCATGAAAGAAAACACGCGCTTGCTGGTTTTGAAGGTGTGTATAATTTCACCATAGAAATTAATCAAAGTATCAATAATCCAGTATGGCAATACATAAAAGAAAACAAGACTTTAGAGTGAGGGGAGGAGTGTAGCTTATGAAAACAAAAGTGCAACCGTTAGTTAATCTTAATGTTAACCCATGTAAGATGTGTATGCCAATGGGAGCAATGACAGCCTTCTATGGAATTAAGAATTCTGTTTCTATCCTGCATGGATCACAAGGATGTAGTACTTACATAAGACGTCATATGGCAACACATTACAATGAGCCGATTGATATTGCCTCTTCGTCACTCACAGAACATGGAACGGTTTACGGCGGAGAAGAGAACCTAAAAAAGGGTCTGACGAATCTGATTGATCTATATCATCCACAGGTGGTTGGAGTTGCAACAACTTGTTTGGCAGAGACGATTGGAGAAGATATTTATCGAATTATACAGACCTACTATGAAGAGAATCCAGACAAGAATGATGTAACAATTATTCCTGTACATTCAGCAGGGTATGGCGGAACACAATTTGAAGGTTATTTTGCTGCATTAACCTCTATTGTATCGGAAGTTGAGATGGATACCAAACCGCATAATAAGATTAATATAATTGCCTCTTATATGAGTCCTGCTGATATGCGAACATTGAAGGATATTTGTACTGCATTTGAAATAGAGATTATCTTGTTACCAGATCTCTCAGAGAATCTTGATGGTATATTTAAGGAGAAATACAGTAGATTACCTGAATGTGGAACGGATATTGAAGATATTAAGCATATGGCTGGAGCAAGAGCTACCATTGAGATTAGTAACATGGAGTTTGAGACTTCACCAGGTAAAGTTCTAAAAGAAAAGTATGGTGTACCGTATACTAGGGTAAATGTTCCAGTAGGATTACGAGATAATGATTCATTACTTGGGATTTTATGCAAGATCAGTGGTAAGGAGATTCCGCAGGTATTGAAACAACAAAGAGGAAGATATCTAGATGCCATGATTGATAGTCATAAATATAACTCGGAAGGGAGAGCGGTAGTATTTGGAGAACCAGATTTCGTAATCTCAATGATTCGAATCTGTGAAGAAAATGGAGTTATTCCAATGATTACCGCAACGGGTTCTGTGTTCCCTCATCTTGCTGATTATGTGAAGAACTCCATAGATAATATTGCAAAACGGTATTTTATAGAAGATTATATGATTGCTGATGACGTCGATTTCAAAGAGATAGAAACAGCCGCGCAGAGATATGGTTGTAATCTAATGATAGGTAATTCAGATGGCAAAAGAATTGAAGAACAGCTACAAATCGCATTAGTAAGAAGAAGTTTTCCTGTTCATGACCGTGTTGGAGGTCAAAGACTGAAAACAATTGGATATGAAGGTTCGCTTACTTTATTAGATGAGATTTCCAATGTGATTTTATCAAGAAAGGAAACCTCATTTAGAGAGGTGATATATAAAGCCTATTATCATAAGAAAGAAAAACTTGAAACAATGCAGGTGGATCAATCAAATTGTAATACGGATAGTCAAAGTTGCTATACGGATAACTCGAGCTGCAATGTGGAAAATGTAAGTTGCAATATTGATAATACGAGCACCAAGGAGATAACTGGGCTGCGTCAAGAGATAGAAATACCTATGACAATAGAGGAGAAAAAACGTCAAGAAATCTTGGAAAAGACAGCAACCCATCCTTGCTATAACTGTGCCGGTCACAAATATGCAAGAATGCATCTTCCAGTCGCTCCAAGATGTAATGTGCAATGTAATTACTGTGTACGTAAATTTGATTGTCCAAACGAAAGTAGACCCGGCGTTACGACTAAGGTGCTAACTCCAGAAGAGGCATTTGAGAAATACAAAGTAGTGAAGGAAAAAGTACCAAATCTAACTGTAGTTGGCATTGCAGGACCAGGGGATGCACTTGCTAATTTTGATGAGACAAAGAAAACGATGGAATTAATTAAGGAGTACGATCCAGATGTAACGTTTTGCTTATCTACCAATGGATTACTGTTACCTACGTATGCGAATGACATAATTAACTTAGGGGTATCTCATATTACAGTTACAATCAATGCAGTGGACCCTAAGATTGCAGGTAAGATATATAAGCATATAAACTTCATGGGTACCAAATACGAGGGGGAAAGTGCAGGTGCAATACTACTATCAAATCAGTTAAGTGGATTACGTATACTAGTTGCTCATGGCGTTGTCTGTAAGGTGAACATTGTTTCATTAAAGGGAATAAACGATACGCATATTCCTAAGATAGTAGAGACAATGAAGGAAATTGGCTGTTATATAACCAACATCATGCCAATGATTCCGGTAGAAGGTAGTGTATTCGAGAATATGACGTCACTAACTAATAAAGAGATTGAGAAACTTCGTAAAGATTGTGGATTGATCATGAAGCAGATGACGCACTGTAGGCAGTGTAGAGCAGATGCAATTGGAACCTTAGACAATGACTTGAGTTTAGAATTCAGAGGTTACCAACCACAGGCGATAGAAACCACAGATGCGGTATATCGTTTTGCAGTGGCTAGCAAAAACGGTATGCATATCGACCAACATTTTGGTCATGTCAAGGAGTGGTATATTTATGAATATAAGAACGATTCCGTTTCTTATATAGAGAAGCGTAAGGTCGGTCAGTATTGTGAAGGTAGTGATGTCTGTGATGATAAAGAGAATAAGATTAATGCAATTATAGAAACAATAGCAGACTGTAATGGCGTGGTTGCTATGCGTATAGGAGAATCACCAAGAAAGCAGTTAGACAAGAAGAATATAGCAGTTGTTGTAACGTATGATCGAATTGAGGATGCTGTGTTAAAGGCTGCACATAGTTTGATAGGAATAAGAAAGTAATCATACGAAAGAACAAGTAACAAGGTGAATAACGAGGTGAAAGTTAATTTAAAACAAGGTAAAAACCAATATATAAACCAATATAAAAACTAATATATAAACCAATATAAAAATTAATATAAAAACCAATATAACAACCCAATATAAAAGATAATATATAAACAAGTTGATAAATTAAAAGAAATTAGTCAGAGTAATTTAAAATGTTAATAAGAGAATAGGAGATGAAAGCTATGGTACAACCAAAATTTCACGTATTTATATGCACGAGCTGTACAATAACAGGGCAACAAAGAGGATATTGTGCTAATAATCAAGCGGTTAATATCTTACAAAGGTTTATGGAAGAAATCAGTGATCGGGATCTATCCAGTGAAATCGTCTTGAACAACACAGGTTGTTTTGGAATCTGTGATAAGGGACCAATTGCTGTTGTATATCCAGAAGGGGTATGGTATGGGCACCTCACAGTAGATGATGTGGAGAGAATATTCGATGAACACTTTGAAGGTGGAACGCCAGTTGTAGATCTTATGCTGTGAAACTTCGCACTTGAAGATTATCTACTCTAAATGAAGTTTTTTAGGTGCGAAATTTGAGTAAAGGTTAAGGTGTCAAAAGTCCTCCAGAAAACTTGACTTCGTCAATTTGTACATTCACAAACCTGACTAATGTGATGCAGAACATAGTTTGATGAGCAACTGTATGAAGTCGTTGGTACTTAGGCTCTGTATTTAAGAGCCTTATGTACCATTACGAACTGCAGCCAAGCGAGAGCGGGTTGCGAATAAACTATGTTTTGCATCACATACTGATATGTAAAATGTGCAAATTGATGATTCAAAATATAAAAGGGGCTGTTGACACCCTAACCAGTAAATAATTAGATGGAAGGTGATATCATGCAGATTATTGATGCTACATTAAGTATGCTTAACTTAACTCCTCCAACTAAGGAGCAAGCAGGTGAATTTATTCGGTTGTTTATGGAATGTGGAATACTTGACTTCATGGTATCAGAAAAACTATATCCTGTAATTGAACCAGTATTAATACCAGGAGCTTCCTATTATATGGAGATTGATACGATATCAGATCGAAGAAAATTCCCTTTGATTAAGCATTTTCTACAAGCAAAAACCATCGAAGGCGACACAATTACAATTATCCAGATGAATGATACAAGAGAGATCCTACATCTTAGGAATTATGTTTCCGCTAAGGCAGTTGCCTTAAGAGGAATGGATGACTTCATGTGCTTTGAGTTTGATATAGCGTTAAAAGAGATATTTACCATTATTGATAAAAAGAAGATAATCTTTATACCTGAGAATAGCAATGATTGTGCTACTGCTGAAGCTGTGATGTTTATGCAGGCTGGAGGAAAGAAAGTAGTCACTACATTCGCTGGTATCGGCAATAAGGCAGCAACAGAACAAGTAATCTTAGCACTTAGATTGAATCAACATTATAAAGTGAACCAAGATTTAAGTAAATTACCTAAGTTGAAACATCTATATGAAGAGATTACAGGAGATAAGATACCTGGTAAGATGCCAATAATTGGTGAGAGTATATTCTGGGTAGAATCTGGCATTCATGTAGATGGAATTCTGAAAAAATCCTCAAATTACGAAACCTTTCCGCCTGAGCTTGTGGGGCAAGTAAGAAGGATCTTAATCGGAAAGCATTCGGGTCTATGCTCTATCAAAATAAAGGTAGAGGAATTTGGATATAGCGAATTAGAGAAAGATAAATGCCTAAAGATCTTACAGAAGGTTAAACTTGAAAGTAACAAATTGGGTAGAAGTATAAGTGATGGTGAACTCCAATCCATCATTGAGGGCTGCCTATGAAGATAAAGAAGAAAATCGTAGACACAACATTACGTGATGGGGAACAATGTCCAGGTGTAGTATTTCGTCCAGAAGATAAGATTCGATTAGGGTTACTCCTTGATGAACTAGGCGTCTATGAAATTGAAGCTGGTTGTGTTGATATCCATTCTGATGAGTTACAATACCTCGATAAGTTAATGGGGCAAAGGAAAAATGCATTGATATCCCTTTGGTGTAGAATGCGTCAGGAGGATATGGAAGAAGCTTGTTTACTACAACCAGATTTAATTCATGTTGGTGTACCTGTTTCCTATGTGCAGATCTATTCAAAGCTTAATAAGAATAAGGTATGGGTTCAAAGAGAGATAAAAAGCTGTCTTGAGATTGCAAATAATTACGGAATACCGGTGACCGTCGGACTAGAAGATGCAACCAGAGCTGATATAGGCTTTATCTTAACATTAGTTCGTCAACTTTATTCTATGGGAGTTAAAACTGTTCGGGTTGCGGATACCGTAGGAACTCTAACACCAGATCGAGGATCTGATATTGTAAAGCAAATTCATAGTGCCGTGAAAGAACTTAATATTGAAATTCATGAGCATAATGATCTTGGGATGGCAGTAGCAAATTCCATTGTTATGGCGAAGGCGGGTGGTTCTATGATTGATTGTACCCTTCTTGGAATAGGTGAACGTGTGGGTAACTGCAATCTATATGATTTTGTCCGTGCCACTGAAACGATATTTGACTTTGGAATTGACAAGCGAAAGATTAAAGAAGTTGAACAGGAACTTATTAATATTCTGAAAAGTGGGGTTGATTAATATGAGATTTTTTGTTCTTGCAGATAGGGAAGATCGGATAACGGATTTCTTTCATGTACATAAGCTAATCATCTATGAAAAGATACAACAATGGGAAACAGTCGGAGACATAGAGATTAAGAACACACAGAATATGACAAGACCAGAGATTGAAAATCTAACGGAAAGGATAATTTCAATTATTAAGGCGCAGAATAGTGAATTGCTAATTGGAACAGCAATTGTAGGGCTGCCTTATCAGATTCTGAATAAGAATGGGATTATAATGTGTGAATCAAATGAAATCTCCCAGCAATTGTTTGATGAAATATATGAAGATTTTTATAATAATCTTGCTTTAGATGAGGAGGAACAAGTAGACGATATTCCACCCTATCCTGTTTGTATTGCTGAAGACGGATTCTTTTATTTTGATTTTGATAAAGCGATGAAGATACATCGGGATCTAAGTTCAAAGAAGATGTTAATCCCATTTCTAGAACAAGAGTTATATACATGTCTAACTATTAGATGTTCTCATATTATGCCTTGGCTTGCGTATTACACAGAGCAACGTGGATTGTCAGTGGATTCTAAACGAGAGGATGGAATGTTTATCGTGAATATCATGCATGGATTATGTGAAAAAGTAGGTGATTGCAATGGATAAGGTTAGTGTTGTAGTTGGTAATAATACTTTGATTCCAAGATATTCACAGCCAGATGCAAGATCATGTAGCAAAGAATCTGTAGTAAGATACGAGGACGGTGAGTTGAAGTCAATATATTTAGAATCCATAAGCGAAATACATACACCCATTGGAATCTTACCTGCCGAATATATAACATTTTATAGGAATGAGAAGATTCACAGAGTATTTCCCGTATATGGACAGATTAGTGGATTCTGGACAGAAGTGGAGGAAAAAGAACTATTAACGAAAAGTACTGTGAAGATAGGAGATACGTTGTATTCTGGAATGTTTACTTGTATCTGTTTTTATGAGACGGGAGAAGTAAAGAGTCTAACAATATGGCCAGGAGAACTTATTGAGGTTGATACTACCTATGGTAAAATTGTAGTTCGGTATGGAATTAGTTTCTATAAAGATGGTAAGATGCAGTCGTTAGAACCAGAAAAATCCACCGTAATTGAACATTGCACAGGAACATATATTGCCCATAATCCTCTTGCAATAGGAGTAACAGGTGATGACAACTCCCTATGCTTTGATGTGGAGGGAAAGGTAGTAAAACTTACAACGGTATTGACAGGAATTCGGTGTATTCCATCGAATGGTGAGCCAGAGTTTGAATTGAAGGCGAAATTGATGCTAAGTCCATATGACATTATGAAGGATATTTTAATTCCGGTGGAGGTCACATTTGAAAAGGAAGGAATCTCATTCACAGATAGTTGTAAGGTGACTAGATTTTATTCGTATAGTCAATATTCATTGTGTGCTTATCAAGAAAGAGATAATATACCGTATATGTGTAGCGGTGATTGTAGTGGATGTAATGGCGGATGCCATTGATGGAGGTGATTAAATTGGTGAACGAGAAGATGTTTGAATGTAAATTAGTGCTACCAGGGAAATATTATGTACAGCTTACCGATGAGGGAAAAAAGCTATATGATGAATGTCCAATTGGTATGGAAGTTACATTTCCAGTAGAACTAATAGATGGGATCACACTTGCTGATTGTATCCCTGCGTTCGTGGAATCAGTTTACCTTGAGTTTAATCCAAAGTATGAGATTACAGAGGATACAAAGGTTACCTGTGAATTATATAAGTTGGGAAAAACAGACGAAGTGTTCAATCTACTAGTTACAATTACGTATCCAGAATCGGATAAGGAATTCCATGAACTACTTATATTTAGTCAAATTGAGCTAACGGATGATTGCTTCACTTTCGAATTAATGGGAGATCAGACAATGTTTAATATGGAGAATTATTAGATTCAAGTCAAAGATGAAAATTATAATAATTATGAATGATTCATAATGTTTGGTTGGCTGCTTGACTGTTATAGCTAAGGCAAAAAGTCTATATGAAAGTTAATGATGAATATTCAAGAGTATTTATTCGTTCGATAACTTAAGTACACTTGTGTATCAATAAAGTATAAAAGCAAAACACTTAATAAGTAGATGGACTTCTTGCGTAACGTATTATGACTAAAAAACGATAGTGTAGTACATATAGTACTTCTTAGTGTGTACTCAGAAACCAAGGAAGGCGAGGCAAGGACGCCGAGTCAGCCTGAGCAGAGGCAGGATGCCGAATCGAAGGCGCTTCCGTATCGTTTCTATATATGTTCGTACACACTTAGAAGTACTTAGGAGTGCAGCGTGTTATGTGTCATAGTACGTCAGCTAAGAAACTTAAGAATGTATATATAGTTTTGCAATCATAATTTGGCATACACAAGTACATGAGTAATTCTACAAACGAATAAATGCGCTTGAGTATTCATCTACTATAATTAGCTGAGAGGTGATTTTATGTTAAAGGACATGAGATATAATAGGGAGGCAATACAAACAATGGCAGAGGGAATTCTTATGGTTTGTAGAGTACTTGAGCCTACTTATGGGCCATGCGGACTTAATGTTGTCGTTGAGAATTCCAGTAAAACAGTCATTATTACAGGTAGTAGTTCGCAGATTCTACAAGATTTTAAGTCGAAAGACTTATTCCTTGATGAAGGGATTCAACTCATACGTGATGCTGTGTTGAACATGGTGGAGCGTGTAGGAGATGGCTCAACTTTAACTGCATTGTTAGTGAAGGGAATGGTGGAAGAAGGACTTAAGTATCTTGCAGCAGGAATTAGTCCAGTTTACATACGAAGAGGCTTAAAGAAGGCTTTGACGAAAGTTATAGATATGATAGATAAATCAACCATATATATCAATGATTCAGATTCCTTAATTGAAGCAGTGAAAGCGTCTTGTAATGACTATAAGATTGCTAAGATGGCAGTACAGGCATATGATGAGGTATCAAAGAAAGGTGTTGTTTTGGTTAAACCGTCAAACAGCGTAGATAATCATGTTGTGTATGAAGAAGGTATGCAGTTAAAACAAGGATATCTATCACCTCTCTTTTGTACTAGGGGAAAGGATAGAATCAAGTATAGTGATCCGTACATTTTGATTACGGATTATAAGCTCTCTACATTTAACCAAATCTTACCGATCCTTGAACAGGTTATGCCTACTGGTAAACCGATAATCATAGTAGCTGAGGAGGTAACAGGGGAAGCACTCACTATGCTAATTCACAATCACACCCAGGGAATATTCAAAACGGCTGTAATTAAGGCAGAAGGTTATAAGTCTAGGAAATATGATTTGCTTGAGGACCTTGCCATATTAACAGGTGGAATTGTTATTAAGGAAGGGAGAGGTGACGAACTTGAAAAGGTTACTCTTGCTATGTTAGGTAGATCGAAAGAGGTAACTATCGCGAAAGAGCATACTACTATTATAGGTGGTATGGGACAGGACTGGCAGATAGCAAACCGAATGAAAGAGATCCAAGAGATAATCGGAGATGAGAAAACCAATGCATATGATAAAGAAAAGTATCGAGAACGAATAGGTAGACTTAAGCATGGAGTTGCTGTGATGTATGCTGGAGGTAGAACAAGCCAGGAGATTCGAGAGAACAAAACTAGCATGGAAGCTGCAGTTAAAACAACTAGGAACATTCTTGAGGGAGGAATGATACAAGGAGGGGGAAGTTTCTTGCAACAAGTAGTGAGTGGATTAGAAGAAACAGACGTTGATAACGAAGAAGAACGTTATGGAGTGAAGTTATTACAAGCTGCTTGTAAAACACCTATTAAGACCTTGTGTAAATTAAATGGTAGGAATATCAGTATATTTAATAATGATGGCAAGATGCTTGGATATGATGTTGAACAGGATAGAGTTACAGATATGAAGGAGTCAGGTATTATGGATTCCTCAATTGTAGTAAAGATGGCACTAGGTCAAGCTGTCAGTATTGTCTATGAATGGTTAGATAGTTCCGTTTTAATGGTTAGTACTGCTCCAGACCGAGAAGATATTGAATTAATGAAACAAGGTGTACCAATCATGAGATAAAGGAGTGACCCAATGTTAGTAAAGAGGATTAAATTGAGACCAGGTTATGTTCTCCTTGAGATGGGAGGAGAGTTTAATATATTTAGTGAGGCAGATAAGATGAATGGATCACTAGTTTGTATGCCATCTATTAATGAGTTAGGGATTGCACTATGGGCCCTGATGGAAAAAGGAGTCGATTGCGAAGAATTGATTAGGTATACGATGGAGCGGAGTGATATAGATGAAGAGGAGGCGGAATTAGATGTAGGGGAATTTCTGGCAAAGTTAATTCATGCAGGTATTGTTGATTGTGAAAAATAACAACGATTCAAGTATACGGGAGAATGTAAAAAGGCACGGCATCAAGCACGTAGAAGTGCTTTGGATGCCGTGTTTTTAGTTGTGTAGTATAGACACGTATCAATGAAACTTTGTATGTTTGCAGTAATGCATTTACTCTTGTGGAACATGATAACTAGATTTCTTGATAAATTCACATCTTTAATGTGTAATTCAACTAATTCTTCATGTGCAAGCTGTTTTTTTACTGCCTCGTAAGGCAGTATTGCGATACCAACATTCTTCTTGCATTCATTGATTAATGAAGTTGCGCTAATACTTTCCCAGGTAGGAGCGAAAGGATAACCGTTTGAGACCATAATGCTTTCAAACATCTCCCTAGCGCCTACTCCTTTTTCTCTAGTAAGGAATCTTTCGTTAGCAAGATCAGATAAGAAGACAGTGTCAGCACCTGCAAGTTTGTGATAGGGAGATACTACAGCGACAACGTGGTCTTGATAAAATGGTTGCTGTATCATGTCTGAATCGTATACAGCGCAGGATTCTTCCACTAATGCAAGGTCAAGTTCATTGTTTCGAAGAAGATCTTTAATGAAGGAGGTTTTGTTGATAATTACGCTGATTTCTATCTTCGGATGGTCAATATAAAAGGCATCGGTGATATCACCTAACATAGTAATACCCATGGTATAGTTGCCACCTACTCGTATCTTTTCAACGATATTTTCTGATTGAAGTTTCGTTATGGATTCTTCATAGAGTGCTAGAATTTTGTTTGCATATTCGTACAAACAGTGGCCAGCTTCCGTTATGTATAGTTTCTGTGATAATCGTTCGAAGAGTTTCTTCTCATAGAAATTCTCTAATTCTTTGATCGCCTGACTAACGGAAGGCTGTGTCATATATAGCTTCTTAGCAGCAGAAGTCATATTTAAGGTTTTGTAGACTGCAGTAAATATAGTCAAATGTCGTAATGTCATTCTACCCCTCCTTATTCCAGTCGTATCTTGTTAATGTATATACGTTTTTTGGTTATCTTGCTCAAACTTCGCACATAAAAACTTCAATGAGAGTAGGTAAGTGAATATGGCAGTTAACTACTCCTCGAAATCTTCAAGTGAAGTTTGAGTTATCTTATTATAGAAGGATTTACAATTAAAGTCAATTTCTCAACATTAGTTCTTTTGGTAGAATTGATTTAGAAAATAATGTTAATACAGATAAATTAAAAAGATAATTAGGTATTGTACATACACCATAGATAAAGGGAGTAGTGGTTTGCCTATCCTATTGATTTTAACTATTAGACTAAGCAGTTTTTTGATGGTAGGATTGCTAATTATAATCTACTGTTCAACATTATTATACCACTATAGAATAACCAAAGAGTAGATGAACGGTAGCAGCTATAAAATCTTAGGAGAAAGAAGAGGTACATTTTATGAAGAAAAGAATAGTCGGTTTAGTAATGATAGTAATGCTTTTGGCTTCTATGTTGCTGGGATGCTCAAGTAAGAAGGATAATAAAGGTGATGAAGCGAAGTCGACGAGCGTAGAGGTAGAATCGGAGACTACGAGTGCAGATGTAGAATCAGAGACGGCGAGCACAGAGACCAAAACACAGACAACGAGTTCTGAGGTGAAATCAGAAGCAGCACAGACAGAGATTCAAGTTTTCATAGCTGCGAGTTTAAGTGATGCAATGGAAGAGATTAAGAACATGTATAATAAGACGCATCCGAATGTAACGATTGCATATAATGCAGATAGTTCTGGCACGCTCCTTACGCAAGTTCAGGAAGGATACGAATGCGATATCTTCTTCTCAGCGGCAACAAAACAGATGGATACACTAGAGAGCGAAGGATATCTTGTTGAGGGAACTAGAAAAAACTTATTAAACAATCAAGTGGTATTGATTACACCAAAAGGAAGTGGAACGAAGGTTACTGGTTTTGATACTATGAATCTAGCTGAGAGTATGGCACTTGCAGGTGGAAGCGTACCTGTTGGAAAATATACAAGAACCATACTTGTGAACTTAGGTTTACTAGAAGCAGTAGATGATACAGCTGTATATACATCGGAAGAAGTTTCAGGAGCGCTTGGAGGAATTGAGATTAATGAATGTGGTAATGTGAGTAAAGTAACGGAAGCGGTGAAAGAAGGTTCCAATGAAATCGGTACCGTATATTATTCAGATGCGTATTCCGTAAAAGACGATGTGGATATTATTGCATATGCAGATAAAGCCTTAACAGGGGATATTATTTATCCTGTTGCAATGCTTAACAATTCCGAAGCAGATGACTCGAAGAAACAAGCGGCAGCTGATTTTCTAGCTTTCTTAGATACAGATGAGGCAAAAGCTGTATTTGAGAAATATATGTTTATGATCTATACGGAGTAAATTGATTAGGGGGTTGGTACCATGTTAGATATCTTAAAAGAACTCGACTATAGTCCATTGATAATATCATTAAAAACAGGAATAGCAGCAACGATTGTTTCCTTCTTTGTAGGAATATGGTTAGCTGGTAGAGTTGTTAGAATGAGTGAACCAAAAAAGGCAGTGGCAGATGGAATTCTTACACTTCCAATGGTATTACCTCCAACAGTAGCAGGATTTTTTCTTCTCTTATTATTTAGTAGAAGAAGGACGATAGGTATTTTTCTATTTGATACCTTTGACCTTAAGATTGTTCAAACGTGGCTAGGCTGTGTAATTGCAGCGACCGTAATTGCGTTGCCACTCATGTATCGGAATGCAAGAGCCGCTTTTGAACAGGTTGATTCCAATCTGATTTTTGCAGCACGGACACTCGGAATATCTGAGAGAAAGATATTCTGGAAGGTGATTATTCCTACCGCAGCACCTGGTATAGCATCAGGAACGATTCTTACATTCGCAAGAGCGATTGGAGAATATGGTGCAACATCCATGTTGGCTGGTAATATCGCAGGGAAAACAGGAACAATATCACAAAAAATTGCGATGGTTATACAAGATGGTAATTATCAGATAGCAGGAATTTGGGTAGCTATTATAATAATAATATCATTTGGGATAGTAGTTTCAATTAACTTGGTTACAGGTAGAAGAATGAAGAATGTGACAAGGTGGTAGTCATATGATGATTCATGTTGATATAGAGAAGGACTTTCAAAGTTTCAGATTAATGTCTAAGTTTGTGGGAGACGATGACAGGATAGGAATATTAGGGGCGTCGGGGTGCGGTAAAAGTATGACGTTAAAGGCGATAGCAGGTATTATCACACCGGATAAGGGAAGGATACTTGTTAATGATCAAGTTTATTTTGATTCCGAGATGAATATTAATATTCCTCCACAGAAAAGAAACATAGGATACCTGTTTCAAAATTACGCATTATTTCCTACCATGACAGTGGAGAAGAATATTGCAGCAGGGCTTGGAGGAAGAAAACAGGAAGAAATCAAAGAACGTGTTGCTATCATGATTAAGAAGTTTGCCTTGAAAGGACTTGAGAAAAGGTATCCCAAAGAATTATCCGGGGGTCAACAGCAAAGAGTTGCACTTGCAAGAATCATGGCATATGAACCGGAGGTACTAATGCTTGATGAACCTTTCTCAGCACTAGATAGTTTTCTAAAAGATAATCTCAAGATGGAGATGAAGCATCTCTTAGATGAATATGAGGGTGGTATGATTATGGTTTCCCATAGTAGAGATGAGATTTATGAGTTTACGAATCAATTACTTCTTATGGATCAAGGTCATGTGATTGAAACAGGAAAAACTAGAGACTTATTCGCAAAACCATATCGAATGGAGACGGCAAGATTAACTGGTTGTAAGAATTTATCGCCGATAACGAGACTGGATGAGAACCACGTGTATGCTAAGGAATGGGGGATTACCTTGGAAACAGTAGATAAAGTACATGATAATATAACACATGTAGGGATTCGTTCTCATCACATTAAACTTTCAGAGAAGGAACAGGTAAATAGTTTTCCATTTGATTTACTAGAACAATCAGAAACACCATTTGAATATAAATACATTGTAAAAAAATTAGATAGTAACCATAGTCATATGTGGTGGCAAGTGCCAAAGAACAAAGAGAATATCTTCACTCGTCAGCGAGGAGGTTACCTTCATATTCAACCAGAAGATGTGATGTTGCTATCTTCGAAAACTTGATTTTATTCTTGCAAATATGAGAATTAACGTTTATAATGATTTAAGAATATAATATTTGCGCGTATAAGAAATCAGCGTGAGATCATGTAGTAGATGGTCTCACGCTTTCTTTTTTGCCCATATTTAAATTAATAATTGGTTAGGGTGTCAAGTAACTACATTATGAATAGAGTAGGTAATTGAAATATGATTAATAGAAAGGAAAAGAGTTCTTAAACACCTATATTGTATAAAAGAAAAGAGGATAAAGAGAGATGGAATTTTACATGAAGTTACCAAGGAACAAGAAAGAATTTATAGTATTTATGGCAGTGATATCAATTATATCGGTTAATATAATTGCACCGTTAATCACGTGCTTTGAGGTTGGTTTCCATATGAGCGTTTGGGGGGAGGCACTTAAAATTATGCCATTTATATGGATAAGTGTAATAATACTAGTATTGCTTACCTATAAACCTGCTGAATGGCTAACGTCAAAAATAATTGATAAGGAGGATAGTTTTCGATCTGTTATTGTAATTAATATATTATGTACTGTGTTTTTAATGTCAATATTTTTAACAGTAATTGGTACTTGGATTGGAAGTAGGCAGATAAGTATGGAGCCTATACATGGGTTCTTCTATAGATGGCCAAGAAATTTTACTATATCATTTGCAGTTGAATTATTGATTGCACAACCAATCGCAAGATATGTAATGTTAAAAATCCATCTAGTTAAAGAGCAGAATTAGGAAAGTATTTAACAATACATTTGAGATATAGGTATGAATGAGATATAATGATTTATATAGTATTAAAAATTCTATATTGAATATACTAGGTTGGCGGGAGCAACAATCTAGAGAAAAACAGGAGGCAACATATGAACAATTTTAAATTTCATGCCCGTACAGATATCCGTTTTGGTAGGGATCAGATTATTAATTTGCCAGGACTATTAACAGCATATGGTAAGAATGTTTTATTAGTATATGGTGGAGGGAGTATTAAGAAGCTAGGTTTATATGGTCAAATTATAGATTTATTAAAAGGATTTAGTATAGTAGAATTACCTGGGGTTGAACCAAATCCGAGAATCACTTCTGTTAGAGAAGGTGTTAGATTATGCAAAGAACATAAGATAGATGTTGTACTAGCAGTGGGTGGAGGAAGTTGTATTGATGCGGCTAAGGTTATAGCTGGTGGTGCATTCTATGATGGAGATCCTTGGGACTTAGTTGTAGACCCTTCTAAGATCGATGAGGTTTTACCAATTGTTACTGTACTTACACTAGCAGCAACAGGTTCTGAGATGAACGGGAATGCAGTAATTAGCAACATGGAAACAAAAGAAAAGTTTGGTACAGGAAGTCCTAATTTCATACCAATGGCATCTATACTTGACCCTACGTATCTATTTACACTACCTAAGACGCAAACTGCAGCTGGAACAGCAGATATTATGTCGCATGTATATGAACAGTATTTTCAAAAAGATGACGAAGCATATCTATCAGATTGTTTATGCGAAAGTATCTTAAAGACTTGTATCAAGTACTGCCCAGTGGCATTAGAGAATCCAAAGGATTATGAAGCACGTTCTAATCTTATGTGGGCTTCAACATTAGCCCTTAATGGATTGGTTTGTGCAGGTAAAGGTGGAGCCTGGACTTGCCACCCAATTGAGCATGAACTTAGTGCATTCTACGATATTACTCATGGAGTAGGTTTGGCGATTGTTACGCCGAGTTGGATGCGATATATCTTAAGTGAGAAGACACTTCATAAATTCTGTAACTACGCAAGAAATGTATGGAATTTCGAAGGTGAAGATAGCATGGAATTAGCTACTAAGGGAATTGACGCAACAGAAAACTTCTTTAAAGAATGTGGTATTCCTATGACGCTTAAGGAAGCTGGAATTGAAGAGAAATCCCTTCATGATATGGCTGTTGCTACGACAAATCACAATGATATGGAAAGCTGCTATGTAGGACTTTCTACAGAAGATATTGAAACTATATTAAAGAATTGTTTATAAAGAATTGCTTTAAGCAAATTCTTTATAAAGAAATTCTCAATAAAAAATATCTATAAAGAAAATTATCAAGTAAGGAATTCCCGCGGCTTACCCGTGGAGAATTCCTTACTTGTGTTGAAATCGAATTACAAGTATCCTATCCAATGGTTTATGTCATATACATCGATAATTTCAATATATTATTACTATAATGATTCGGGCGTCAAAAGCCTTTCGCAAAACTGTTGCGAGTGAACTACGTTTGGCATAACTTATTTACACATAAATTAGTGCAAATTGGCGAGATGAAAAATAAACTGGCTTATGACACTCGAATCCTATAATGATAAAAAAAGGAGTAGATTTATGTATTTTAATGGTCTGATAACAGGTATAGTAGCGTTCTTAATAATAGGTGGTTTGCATCCAGTAGTTATTAAAACAGAATATTACATAGGTAAAAAGGCTTGGCCAGTGTTTGGTGTAACAGGTATTGGTTGTATTGTTGCTTCGCTATTTTGTAAACAGAATGTAGTTAGTACGATATTAGCAATCTTGGGATTTTCATTATTATGGAGTATTCAGGAATTATTCGAACAGGAAGAGAGAGTCGAAAAAGGTTGGTTTCCTAAGAATCCGAACAAAAAACAACAGTAAAATAGCGTGTTTAAAACCCATGGTAATTAGTAAATTATTATGGGTTTTATTATATTCAATAAGTAGTCATTTATTATATTGAATTAAAAATATTATATGATACAATGTATAGAGTTGTACATTGAATACATACGCATGGATAAAATTTTGGAGGTTAATATGCAGATCATTATAGTTGGTTGTGGAAAAGTAGGAAGTACATTAGCGGAGCAACTAAGTCAAGAGGGACATGATATCTCAGTCATTGATATAAATGAAAAAATAGTTGAGGAAGTTTCATATAAATACGATTCCCTTGGAGTAGTGGGGAATGGTGCTAGTCACTTAACACAAGTAGAAGCAGGAATTGAAAAGGCACATCTTCTTATTGCAGTAACTGGATCGGATGAGTTGAATCTTCTTTGTTGTTTAATTGCAAGAAAAGTTGGAGATTGTAAGACAATTGCAAGAGTTCGAAATCCTATTTATAGTAAGGAGATTAATTTTATTAAAGAAGAACTTGGTTTGTCTATGGTTATCAATCCAGAGAATGCGGCAGCAAGTGAGATAACAAGGGTACTGCGATTTCCTTCCGCAATAAGTATTGATCGTTTTAATAAAGGACGAGTGGAATTATTAAACTTTAAAGTACAAGAGGGCTCTATTCTACATAATATTAGTGTTAAAGAAATTGCAAGTAAGTTACACTGTGATGTTTTAGTTTGTACTGTGGAGCGTGCGGAAGAGGTTATCATTCCAAATGGAGAATTCATTATCAAAGAAAAAGATGTGGTATCAATTATAGCTTCTCATAAAAAGGCAGTGGAATTTTTTGTTAAGATTGGAGTTATATCTAATCCTGTTAAGAATGCTATGTTAATAGGTGGTGGTGCATTATCTTATTATTTGGCAAATCAACTAATTGGTTATGGGATTGATGTTAAGATTATTGAACAGGATCTAAATCGTTGTGAAGTCTTAACCGAATTATTACCACGTGCTATGATTATTAACGGAGATGGAACGAATCAGAGTTTATTGAAGGAAGAAGGAATTGAAGAGACAGAATCCTTTGCTTCATTAACTGGTTTGGATGAAGAGAATGTATTACTATCGCTATATGCTCATAGTAAAACAAAAGGAAAGATTATAACGAAGGTTAATCGTATTGCTTTTGATGATGTTATTAATAATTTAGAGTTAGGTAGTGTTATCTACCCCAAATATATAACAGCAGAGTATATAGTTCAATATGTAAGAGCGATGAATAATTCGATCGGAAGTAATGTGGAGACACTATATAAGATAAAGAAGGATAAAGCTGAAGCGCTTGAATTTTATGTAAATGAAGATTCGAAGTTAATAGGAATTCCTATAGAGAAGTTAAATCTTAAAGATAATCTATTAATTTGCTGTATTAATCGAAGTGGAAAGATTATTACTCCAAGGGGCCAAGATTGCATTGTCAAAGGGGACCGTGTAATTGTTGTTACAACTAATTTAGGCTATCAAGATTTAGCAGATATATTAAGGGGATAATACTATGAATTATAGATTTATTAGTTACATTGTAGGTTGGATATTGAATTTCCAAGGGATATTTCTAATAATCCCGAGTTTTGTTGCAGTTTATTATGGAGAGGATAGCGGTTTTGCTTATGTTGTAACATCGATTATTTGCCTTGCGATCGGTATTTCATTAACGTTAAAAAAACCTTCCAATAAAGCGTTTTATGCCAAAGATGGCTTTATTAGCGTTGCTGCCTGTTGGATTGTACTTAGTATAACTGGCGCTTTGCCATTTGTGTTTAATGGAGAAATACCGTCTATAGTGGATGCTATGTTTGAGACAATCTCTGGTTTTACTACGACAGGAGCAACGATTCTTAGTGATGTAGAAGCATTGTCAAAATGTAATTTGTTTTGGAGAAGCTTTACACATTGGATCGGCGGTATGGGAGTTCTTGTCTTTGTTCTATGTATCCTTCCACTTGCTGGCGGGGATAACATGCATCTATTGAAAGCGGAAAGCCCAGGTCCAAGTGTCAATAAATTAGTTCCACGTGTTCGAGATACCGCATTGATTCTATATGGAATCTATATCTTTTTAACTTTAATAGAAGTAGTACTTCTGTTGATTAGTGGAATGACTGTTTTTGATGCATTGACAACCTCTTTTGGTACTGCTGGAACAGGTGGCTTTGGTATTAAGAATAACAGTATGGCAGACTACAGTGTTGCAATACAAAATATTGTTGGAGTATTCATGATGTTATTCGGCGTGAATTTTTCGATCTACTTCTTGCTTTTAGTTCGTAAGCCAAAACAGATTCTAAAGAGTGAAGAACTTCGTGTGTATGTAGGAATTATAGCTATATCTACTATTGTAATAGGTATCAATATTAGAGGATCTTTCCCAAGTATATGGTCAGCATTACAACAAGCATTCTTTCAAGTGTCGTCAATAATTACGACGACTGGATTTGCTACCGTTGATTTTAACTTGTGGCCTTCTCTTTCAAAGAGTGTCTTAATCTTATTGATGTTTGTTGGCGCATGTGCGGGTAGCACTGGTGGTGGTATTAAGGTATCAAGGATTGTGATTTTGTGGAAAGATATTAAGAATGAACTTGCTGCATATATGCATCCAAGAAGTGTACGTACCGTTCGTATAGAAGGTAAAAAGGTAAATAACGAAATTGTGAATTCCGTTAAAACATACATTTCCTTGTACCTTGTGATTTTCATAAGTTCAGTTTTACTAATATCTTTTGAGAACTATAGCTTTGAAACGAATTTTACAGCAGTTGCTGCAACGCTTAATAATGTTGGTCCTGGTTTTGACGGTGTTGGGCCAATGGAGAACTTTGCAAAATATAGTCCATTTTCAAAATGCATACTAATGTTTGATATGCTAGCAGGTAGATTAGAATTAATTCCAATGGTAATTATATTCAATCCAAGTGTTTGGAAAATCAAAGGAAAAAGGTTATTTGGTTAAAGAAAAACTAATATAGTAGAAGATAAGACAATAAATATATAATAAATTGTATTGTTTATTCTGTGGTTTGTATTAGAATATCTATGAATATACAATTAGGAGGATGTCGAAGATGTCGAATAGTACAACACAGAATATGACGGTGGGGTCTCCATTTAAACTGATAATACGATTTTTCGTACCATTATTATTTGGAATGCTATTCCAACAATTCTATAATATGATGGATACTATGATTGTTGGCCGTTTCTTAGGACCAAAAGCGTTAGCAGCAGTTGGTGGAACAGGTTCCATTAATTTTATGATTATAGGATTTTGTATGGGGGTATGCAATGGCTTCGCAATACCAGTTGCGCAATCCTTTGGAGCGAAAGACCATTCTTCCTTACGGAAATTTGTTGCCAATAGTGTGTGGTTATCGATCGTTTTTTCTGTAATCACTACTGTAGTAGTATGTATATTGTGTCGTCAAATTCTAGTATGGATGGATACGCCTAGTGATATCATTGATGGTTCATATAGTTATATATTTGTTATATTCTTGGGGATTCCAGTAATATACTTGTACAATTTACTAGCAGGTATCTTAAGATCTCTAGGAGATAGCAAAACACCATTGTACTTTTTAGTAATGTCATCATTATTGAATATAATACTTGATCTTGCCGCAATACTTATACTTAATATGGGAGTTGCTGGAGCCGCATGGGCAACCGTGATATCACAAGCAATATCAGGAATCTTGTGTTTGGTCTACATAACGAAGAAATTCCCAATTCTTAAGATATCGAAAGAGGAATGGCGTCCTGATGCAAGATATATGAGCAAACTTTGTATGATGGGAATACCGATGGGTCTCCAATATTCCATAACAGCAATCGGTAGTGTAATTTTACAAACAGCTGTAAATTCTTTGGGTTCCTTAGCGGTAGCATCAATGACTGCTGGTAGTAAAATCAGTATGTTCTTTTGTTGTCCCTTTGATGCAATGGGATCTACTATGGCAACCTATGCAGGTCAGAATGTAGGCGCTGGTAAGCTTGATCGTGTTACAAAGGGATTGAAAGCATGTAGTTTCATTGGATTGGTGTATTCTGTAATCGCTTGTATAATCTTATTTGTATTCGGAAAACAATTTACTTTGTTATTCATTGATGGTAAAGAAGTTGAGATAATTCGTAATTCTGCTTATTTATTAAAATGTGTAAGCGTCTTCTATTTTCCACTTGCACTTGTCAACATCTTTCGTTTTACAATACAAGGATTGGGATTTAGTAAACTTGCCATTATAGCAGGGGTATGTGAAATGGCAGCCCGTGCGATTGTTGGTTTTGCATTTGTACCAGTGTTTGGATTTACTGCGGCATGTTTCGCAAGTCCGGTAGCTTGGATTATGGCAGATTTATTCTTAGTACCTGCATATTATTTAGTAATAAAGAGTTTGAAAAAGAAACAAATGTATCAAGGAAGTGCGGGAGTTGTTTAATAGCATATAAATTAATATTAGAGAGAAGGAATTGTAAGTAGAAAATTCCTTCTCTTTTACTATATTCTGGTGGACCAATTAAAGGGAATAATACATAAAAATAGGAAGAAATATTCGTTATATTAACACTGCTTATAGTATTATTTAGCCTACGTTATTAATAGAAAAATACTATGAAAAATCGTGTGATTTATTGTTGACATAAGTCGAAATATAAACTATGATGTGGATGTGGCAACGATACCACATAGGAGGATACTATGGCAACGATTAAGCAAGTGGCAGAATTAGCTGGAGTTGGTACATCGACCGTGTCTCGGTACCTGAATGCAAGAGGGTACATAAGCGAAGAGGCGAAAGAAAAAATCAAGAATGCTTGTGAGCAATTGAACTATATGCCTAATGAACTAGCTAGAGCGATGAAGTCAAATCATAGCAAAACAATTGGTGTCATGATTCCAACAATTTGTAACCCTTTCTTCACAGAATTGGTTCATATTATAGAACAAAACTTATTGAAGCAAGGATATAAAACAGTACTTTGTAATACGAATGGTGATATTGAATTAGAGAGAAATTACTTGAACATGGCAATATCCAATCGCTTTGATGGGATTATCCTAATTACAGGTTCTTATGAATTCATGGAGCTAAAGACAGATATTCCGATTATCCTATTAGATCGAATTAATGAAGATGATCTTAACTATATCACGCTAACTAGCAATAACAGACAGGGTGCAGTGTTAGCAACAGAGCATCTAATCGCTTGTGGTTGCAAGAAAATCTTGTATCTTAGCAGTAATGAACAGATTATTCCAGCTAAGATACGTGAGGATATGTTCGTTGAAACAGTTGTGAAACATAAGGTATCCTACGCGATTAGAAATCACTCAGAGATTGATAGTATAGAGCTTAAGAAAATGATTGAAGATGGTGTTGACGGAATTTTTGCTTGGAATGATATATCCGCAATTCAATGTATTGGTTGGTTATCTGAGTTAGGGATAGTAATTCCAGATCAGGTACAAGTTATGGGGTATGACAATATTGATATAGCAGAATATGTTCATCCCAAATTGACGACAATTGCTCAGCCGTTGGCCGAATTGGCAACCAAAGCGAGCGAATATATCGTTCAATTGATTGACAAAACCATAGCTCCACCTATTAACATACAGTTAGATAATACGTTAGTTGTTAGACAAAGTACGAAGACAATATAATAAATAGATTTGAGGGTCAAAAAGTCATAAGTAAAGTATTCATCCAAAAGAAGAAATGGACCTTGTGACACTCGAGTTAAAAAAAGATAAATAAGTAGAAGGAGGATGTTAGATTGAATAACATACTCGTTATTGGAAGTTTGAATGCAGATTTGATGGTTCAGGTAGATGAACTTCCTGTACCAGGAGAGACGGTATCAAGTAATAGTTTTGAGATACTACCAGGTGGTAAAGGAATGAATCAAGCAATATGTGCTGCGAAATTAGGAGCGAATGTTACCATGGCAGGCCTCGTTGGAACAGATGAATATGCAAGAATTCTTTTAGAGGCATTACATCAAAGCCAAGTGAATAGCGAATATATTCGTATTGTATCCGAAGCACCAACTGGAATTGCAATCGTAACAACGAGCCCTAAGGATAATAACATTGTAGTAGTACCTGGAGCAAATGCTTTGGTAGATAGTACCTACATTGATTCTATACGTCATGTTATTAAACAATCGGATATGGTAATTCTACAGTTGGAGATTCCATTAGAAACTGTATATTATGCAATTGATGTGTGTAAAGAGGAAGGTGTATCCGTACTCCTAAATCCAGCACCTGCACAGAATATCAATTCTGACTATATAGAAAAGGTATCGTATCTGATACCGAATGAAACAGAATTAGTTTCCATCTTCAAGGAAGACTATAAGACAACTTTAGCTAAGTATCCGAACAAGATTATTATGAGTGCTGGTGAACATGGCGCTTATTATCATGACGGGAATGAAATTGTTAACCTTGAAGCAAGAAAAATCCAAGTTGTGGATACGACAGGGGCAGGAGATGCCTTTAACGGAGCATTTGCTGTAGCGATTCTACAAGGAAAAGAATTAAAAGACGCGGTCGATTATGCTAACGGCATAGCGGCAATCACTACGACTGTAAAAGGTGCACAAGGCGCTGATGCAGATAGATACAAGGTAAATGTGTAAGGGATAACTATCTTACACAGCAATTTGTGCAAAGCACAAAGATGCCAGACTAAAGAAAGGGTAGGGTTTAAATATGAAAAAATTAGTTTCATTATTATTAGTATGTGTTATGGCACTTGGAATGTTAACGGCTTGCTCTAGCAAGAAGACGGGGGACGATTCTTACACGGCAGCATTATTAATTCCGTTCCAAGGTGATCAATCTTTCTATGATTTAGCAGTAGAAGGAATGAAGTTAGTTGAAGAACAAGTAGATGGTGTGAAAACTAAGGTTATTGAAATCGGTAATGATGAATCAAAATGGGAATCATACTTTATCGATGCAGCGGAAGCTGGATATGATGTTATCCTTAGCTGTAACTGGCAAATCACTCCTTATATGAATAAAGTAGCAGAGGAATATCCAGAACAAAAATTCATTAACTTCGATATTGAAGAAGGTTCAGGATTAGAGAATGTATATTCCATGTTCTATTCTACTAATGAAATTGGTTATCTAACTGGTGTAGTTGCCGCTGCAGCTACAACTTCTGATATGACATTAGCAGATGAGAATAACAAGATTGGTTTCATTGGTGGTATGGATATTCCAGGTATCAATGACTTCATGGTTGGATATATTGAAGGTGCTAAGTCAGTTAATCCTGATATCAAGGTAGTTGTGTCTTATGTTGGAGATTTTGCTGATGTAGCAACTGCAAAAGAAATCGCTTTAAATCAATATAAATCAGGCGTTGACGTAATCTTTGCATGTGCAGGTAATGCAGGAAATGGTGTTATTGATGCAGCGAACGAATTAAGCAAGTATGCAATTGGAGTAGATAGTGACCAAGCTATGCTTTATGCTGAAACAGATCGTGCAAAAGCAGAAAAAATCATAACTTCAGGTTACAAGACAATTGACCAAACAATCCTTAAATCTGTAAAAGCAGCAAAAGAAGGTACACTTGCTTGGGGAACACACGAACAATTCGGTATCAAAGAAGATGGTGTAGGTATTGCTAAGAACGAATTCTATTTAGCAGCAGTTACTTATGAAGTAAACGAAATCGTTGAAAAAGCAGAAGCTACATTAAAAGCTGGTGAAGTTACAGTTTCTACAGCATTTAATATGAAAGATAAAGATATTGTTAAATTAAGAGAAAGCGTTCAACCATAAAACGAGATTAGATAAGACTTAAGAGGTCTGCTTATGAATAGTAGGCAGACCTCTTTTACTATTGGAATTGCAAATAAAGTCGCTCATATTACAAAACCATATGGAGGTTACGTATGAATCAAGAGTATATATTAGAATTAAAAGACATTGCAAAAGTTTACGACAATGGAGTTGTTGCGAATAAGAAAATCTCCGTTGGTTTTCGTAAAGGAGAAATTCATGCAATTGTTGGAGAAAATGGTGCAGGTAAATCTACTTTAATGAAGATTATATTTGGACTTGAAAAACCTACAAGCGGACAGATTTTATATGATGGAAAAGAGGTCACATTTGCATCTCCATTAGATTCTATAGCAATTGGAATTGGTATGGTACATCAACACTTTATGTTAGTACCATCATTCACAGTTCTTCAGAATATCGTGTTAGGGGATGAGCCTACAAGATTTAGTTTCATTGATTCAAGAAAGAGCAAGAAGAAGGCAGAAGAACTTGCAAAACAGTATAATTTCCAACTATCAATGGACGAAAAGGTGGAGAACTTAAGTGTTGGTATGAAGCAAAAGGTTGAGATTCTTAAACTTCTATACAAAGGTGCCAAGGTATTGATTCTAGATGAACCAACGGCTGTACTAACACCACAGGAGACAGAACAACTCTTTGTAGAACTTAAGAAGTTTAAAGAAAGTGGACATACCATTATCTTTATCTCTCACAAGTTAAACGAAGTAAAAGAAATCAGTGATCGAATCTCTGTTATTCGTAAAGGTGAACTAATCTCTACCCATAACACGAATGAAGTAAGCCTTGAAAGCATCTCAGAGCTTATGATAGGACGTCGAATCGAGTATGAATATTCTCATATTAAGAAAGAAATCAAAGACAAAAAAGTTACCTTGAAGATGGAGAATGTTACACTAGAGAGCGGAAAAATCCGATTATTAGATAACATTAACTTAATAGCCAAATCGGGAGAAATCCTTGGTGTTGTAGGTGTAGAAGGAAACGGACAATCGGAACTTGTAGAAGTTTTGTTCGGATATAAGAAGCCGACGACTGGGACAATCGATGTAAACGGAACATCATTATTGAGCAAGAAGATAAAGGATATCCGTGATCAAGCGAAAGTGGCATATATACCAGAAGATCGTATGAGACAAGGAATTGCAGATACGGCTAGTATTGCTGAAAATATGATTTCTAGTTTCTATGATGCGAAGGAGTTCAATCATAAGATGTTCATGAATCATAAAGCCATTAATAAATTAAGTGAGTCACTTATCGACAGTTATAGTGTAGTTTGCCAGTCAAAAGATACGGAAATTGGTTCTTTATCGGGTGGTAATATCCAAAAGGTAGTAGTTGCAAGAGAATGTTATGCGAATCCAGAATTATTAATCGCGGAACAACCAACAAGGGGTGTAGACGTTGGTTCAGCAAGTTTCATACATGAACGTTTAATTGAATTAAGAAACAATAATAAAGCGTTGTTACTATTAAGTGCGGATCTTGGTGAAGCATTAGCAGTAAGTGATAAGATTATCGTTATGTATGAGGGACAAATCGTTGGATTCTTTCGTGATCTATCGGATGTTACGGAATCCGAATTAGGTTTATATATGTTAGGTATTAAGAAACAAGAGAAGAAAGAAATTGAGAGGGCTATGTATGAAGAAGCTTAGTAATAAAGCGAAAAATGAAATAATACAAATTGCGACTGCTATTGTAATTGCTCTTCTAATTACTTTGGTAGTGTTATTCTTGACTAGCGATGAGCCAATATATGCATTCAATAAATTACTAACAGCACCACTTACCAATATGAGATACTTCGGTAACGTATTAGAACTTATGGTACCATTAGCATTCGCTGGAATCTCTGCTTCCTTATTGTTCAGAAGTGGTTTGTTTAATATGGGTGGTGAAGGTATCTTCTACATCTCTGGTATTGTAGCGACTGTGTTAGCAACAAAGCAACTTGGTAGTTCGATGGTACACTCTACTATTGTTATCCTTGGAGCTTCAATCTTTGGTGGATTAATAGCCTGTATCTCAGGTTTCTTCAAGGCAAAATACAATGCCAATGAGCTAGTTACTTCATTGATGTTAAACAATATCTTGTTCGGTGTTGGCTTTTATATTCTTAAGTCAAAGTTAAAAGATATGTCAGTTACTGGTGTTGCTTCCGAAGAATATCTTGAAACTGCTAAATTACAAGTTTTAATACCTAAGACCAATGTAACAACAGGATTTATCTTATTAATTGTTGTTACTATAATCATATGGTTAATCTATAAGAAAACCAAACTTGGTTATACCATTAAGATGACTGGTATTAATAAAGAGTTTGCAAAATACTCTGGAATGAGTTTCTTCGCATTAACGATGATCGTGCATTTTATGTCAGGATTCATAGCAGGAATGGGATCAAGTGTGCATCTTATGAGTATGTATGACCGTTTTACATGGTCAGCCTTACCTGGATACGGTTTTGATGGTTGTTTAGTTGCCATGCTTGGAAAGAATCATCCTATTGGCGCATTCGTTGCAGCCTTTGGATTAAGTTACTTAAGAACTGGTTCAGATATTATGGCTAGAAATACGGATGTTCCAGTAGAGATGATAGCCATAGTAGAGATGACACTTGTATTATTAATTACAGCAGATTTCGTAGTGAAATATCTAAAACGTAAGAAAGCGATAGAAGGAGGAAGTACGAATGAATAGTTTTATAGCTCTATTTTTAACACCAGCATTTGGGTATGCAATTCTTCGTGTGACAACTCCAATTTTATTTGCGTCATTAGGAAATGTTATCTCTGATAAGGCAGGAGTAAGTAACATCGCAATGGAAGGTACGATGCTTACAGCTTCTTTAGCAGGAGTTTTGGTATCAGCATATAGTGGAAATGCTTTTATCGGATTGTTGGCGGCTCTTTTAGTCGGCGTTTTATTCAGTGCTTTTATGGCCTATATAAGTTTATACTTAGGTACGAAGATTATTATGGCAGGTATTGCCTTAAACCTATTCGCTAGTAGCTTTACTGTGTATGTTCTTTATATGTTTACAGGGCAAAAAGGTAATTCCGCTTCTCTAGCAAGTAAACAACTTCCTACTATTGATTTACCAGTTATAAAGAATATTCCTGTACTAGGAGAAATTCTATCAGGGCATAATGTATTAGTATATGTAGCTTTGCTTTCGATTGTAGTAATCTATGTAATGCTTAACAAAACAAAACTTGGTGCCCACATCAAAGCGGTAGGTGAGAATCCAAGCGCAGCAGCAAGTGTTGGTATCAATGTTCGTAGAGTACAATTTATATCTCTATGTCTTAGTGGACTTTTAGCTGGATTTGGTGGAGCTTTCATGTCAATGGGTTACCTATCAATGTTCACAAGAGATATGATCGCCGGACGTGGTTGGATTGCTATCGCAGCTAGTGCTATGGGTAGATCAATGGTTATTCCAACCGTAATTACGTCCTTCCTATTCGGTATCTTTAGTGCGGTAGGTAATGTATTACAGTTACAGAACATGCCATCTGAGTTAATTACTACATTACCTTACGTGGCTGTATTCATAGGTATCGTTGGATATTCCATTCGTAAGTATAAGAAAGAAAACTAATGGATAGGAAAGATAGGTGTATAATTAGATGAGACCGATATTAATTGATTGTGATCCAGGGCATGATGATGCAATGGCCATCATGTTAGCACTGGCGAATACGGAACATTTCGATGTACTTGGTATTACCTGTGTTGGTGGGAATCAGACGTTAGATAAAGTAAGTGAGAACACACTTAAAGTTCTTACTGTTTTGAATAAAGAAATCCCAGTTGCCAAAGGTGCAGCTGGTCCGTTAATACGAGAAATCGCCCCTGCACCAGAAGCACATGGTGACACAGGAATGGATGGACCAATTATAGAGAAGATAACGATGGATTTCGTTAAGCAAAATGGAGTAGAGTTTTTACGCGATAAAATTCTGATGGAAGATAAGAAGGTGACAATTGTTGCACTGGGACCACTCACGAATATCGCGTTATTGCTTAAGATGTATCCAGAAGTAAAAGAACGTATTGAATGTATCGCTATGATGGGGGGAAGTGCAACTTCTGGTAATTCCACAGCCGCAGCGGAATTTAATTTCTGGGTGGATCCACATGCAGCTCATATTGTGTTCCATTCAGGAATTCCTCTTATTCAAGCGGGTACAGAAGTAAGTCTTGCAGCAAGTATACTTCATACAGAAATCGATGAGTTCAAGGGCAAGGGTCGTGTATCTGATTTTGTATATGATCTCTTAGAATTCTATTCTCAATTTTCTAAGAAGTTAGATATTGATCGCAGTCCAATTTTTGATGCTTGTCCTGTGATGTATCTTCTACATCCAGAAATCTTTGTTGCAAAGAATTATTATGTGGACATTGAATTACAAGGTGAATTAACAGCGGGTATGTCGGTTACGGATAAGAGAGTTTGGTTTGATATGAAGAAACCGAATGCCACGGTATTACTAGATGTGGATAGAAATAAGTTTGTCGCATATCTCAAAGAAGCAATATTTAAGCTGGATCTAGAAGCGTAATATATTATCTAAGGTAGGGAGTTGTATGATAGAGTATTTGAACATATAGTAAGTTTGGATCGCTATCATGCGACTCTTATTTTTTAGATACGTGTGTAGGCAGGTTAAACTAAAGTTAATGATTAATATAGGTAACGAAAGAAGGGTAAAGATGATTCATAATAATTATATACAAAAAACCTATGCAGGTTGGCTTGGTAAAGTAATTGGTATTCGAATGGGTGCTCCAATAGAAGGTTGGTCGAAAGAAAAGATTGCTAAGTTTTATGGAAACGAAATGAAAGATTATGTCGTTGATTATCAAGATTTCGCTGCCGATGATGATAGCAATGGTCCAATCTTTTTTGTTAGAGGATTGGAACATTATAAGAATCTTACAGCTAGAGAGATGGGATTTACTTGTCTTAATTATATTCCTAAAGAACATGGATTCTTCTGGTGGGGGAATGAACTTTCTACAGAGCACACTGCTTATAAGAATCTGTTATCAGGCATGGAAGCACCTCAGTCAGGTAGTGCTAATGTAAATGGAATGGAGATGGTTGAACAAATCGGTGGACAAATATTCATTGATTGTTTTGGATTCGTAGCACCAGGAAATCCAAGTTTAGCATGTGAATTAGCAGAAGCAAGTGCAAGAGTTACGCATGATCATGACGGTATTGCTGGCGCAAGATTCATCGCAGCATGTATTGCTTTAGCATATGAGAAGGACGATATTCTTTCTATTATGAGAGAAGCATTAACATATATCTCACGGGAAGGCAATTATTATAAAGTAGTTACAGACATGATTCAGTTCTACGAAGAAGGAAAAAGTAGCGAAGAAGCATTTGCATTCATAAGAGAGAAGTATTGGACCGATTGTTACAAGGGAATTTGTCACATCATACCGAATGCAGGAATTATTGCAATTGCATTACTATACGGAAAAGGTAACTTTTTAAAGACCATGGAGATTGTGAATCTACTTGGATTTGATACGGATTGTAACGCGGGTAATGTCGGAGCAATCTTAGGCGTTTTATGTGGTACTTACGAAGAAAATCAAGTTAATGGAATTCCAAAACATCTAATTACACCGATTAAAGATGTTATGATAGCCTCTAGCATGGTAGGTAGTTTGAATATCTCCACCTTATCAGAGAATACGTTACTCTTTTGTAAGCTAGGATATGAGCTAACAGGAATGGAGATGCCAGCGCCATATAAGGAATGGTGGGAAGCACTGGAGAACGAAGGTAAGAGAATCTCTCATTTTGCTTTTGTAGATGCCATTCATGGATTTCGAATTAAGGGTTCCTACAAGAATGCAGAACTACGTGTAATGAATACGGTAGAAGACTCTTACGAAGGCAATCGTTGCTTGAAGATTATCTCAAATAATATGCATCCAGGTAATCAGGTGTATGTGTATCAAAAGACCTACTATGAACCAGAGGATCTTCATGATGCAAGATATCAACCATGTTTTTCTCCAATTGCATATCCAGGGGATAAGGTGTCATGTTATATTAAGAATGTAACAGGGCAAAAGTTAATGGCATATCTATATTGCGTGGATTCGACAGCAAATAAGAAATACCGTTTTGCTGAAATGGAAATAAATGGGGATAACTTTGTGGATTTGTGGATAAAAATGGAAAATAATATCCCGATTATCCACAATGCAAGAATAAAAGAAGTCGGATTAGAGCTTGTTTCGTTGGAAAATGAAGATATTTACTTTGGAGAACAGGTTATTGTATATATGGATTCGTTCATAATAGAGAGTAAACCACAAGTTTCTATTGATTTGTCAACCTTGACTTTTGATGACTATTCCTTGCATAGTGTAGTACAAAAAGAGTTAAGTGGATTTACTCATTATCAGCCTACAGTCGATGGAATAGCAATTACCGACGAAGGTGTGAGATTATCTTCTTCAGAGAAAATCTTTACTGGGGATTATTATTGGCAAGATTACGAATGCAATTTGAAGTTTTCAATGTTACAAGGAGAGAAATTTGATCTATTACTTCGATCACAGGGAAGTTTACGTTCCTATGGGATTCGAATTACGGGTAATGAGTTGCAAATTATTCGTAACTTTGAGAATACGGAATTGATTCTTAGTAAAACACCGTTTAAAAGAGAAATTGGTAAAGTATATCAATTGAAAACAAGAGTTGAGAAGAGCCAGATACATGTTATACTTGAAGATGTTACGCTTGTGGTTGAAGAAGACACGTACGCTTATGGTATGATTGGTATGCAGGTTGACGAAGAGACAATTGTTGAGCTAAAGCAAGTGTCGGTTAATTATATATAATAAAGTTTGAAATTAAAACAAAGATAGAGTACTAGGAATCCCTTTTATTCTATCTTTGTTTTTTACAAATCACTATAAGAGATAATTTAAGCAAAAGGTAGAGTTATTCATTCGGTTTATCCATGAAGTTGAAGCGTCCATGGCTGCGCGGCAACCATTCGTCTGATCCAGTGCATTTAACATAACAAAATCATGAATGATTGCTTGAATCCTCATTTGTGTTACGCCAACGCCAGCTTCTCTTAGGTTCCTTGCATAGGCTTCTCCCTCATCTCGTAAGACATCAGCTTCACCGTTAAGTATCATAGCATCTGGTAACCCACACAATTGTTCCTTGGTAGCACGAAGTGGTGAAGCGGTAATTTGATTCCTATCTTCCTCACTCGTGGTATATTGATCCCAAAACCAAATCATACCGTCTCGGTAGAGGTAGTAATCTTCAGCAAACAAACAATAGGATTCGGTATCAAAACAAGCATTTGTGACAGGGTAATAGAGAAGCTGTTTGTGAATCTTTGGACCGTTACGATACTTAGCAAGAATTGTCATCACTGTTGCCATATTACCACCAACACTGTCACCTGCAACAGTTAAGGTAGAGAAGTTAACCTCTAAACGTAATCTACGAAAGATTCGTGGTAAGCTACAAAGTACATGATAACATTGCTCGATAGCAGTAGGATATTTTGCTTCTGGAGACCTAGAATACGCTGGGAAAATCACCACAGAATTCGTTCTTGCGGCTAGCTCATGGACGAGCTTTTCATGTGTATGTAGACTACCAAATACCCAACCCGCTCCATGAATATAGTAGATAACATTCGGTGTGCCGACAGTTCGCTGGATATATACAGTAAACGTTGATTCTACCTAAACTACCAAGATTCATAAGTACTTTCGTCGTTTTTGCTGAATATGTATATACGGGGGTATCTTGTGCTTTCTCTAAAACGAGACGTCCTTGGTCGGGTGGGAGTTCAAATATAAGTGGTGGTATGGAACTCTGATCACACACTTTCTCAGCAGCAAGTTCTAAGGGTACACATCGCATCAATATAAACCTCCTTAATATCATTTTATGTAAGGGTCAAAATGTAATCTTGGTGTAAAACTCTCTTTACGTTTTCATAGATTCTTAACTGACGTACTATGACACGTAACACGCTACACACCTAAGTACTTCTATGTGTGTACGGAATAGTTATGAAAACGATACGGAATCGCCTTCGATACGGCATCCTGCCGTAGCTCAGGCTGGCTCGGCCTCCATGCCACGCCTTCCTAGATAGCCAAAGTACACACTAAGAAGTACTATAGGTGTTTCGCTATCGTTACTTAGTCATAGTACGTCAGCTAAGAATCAAAGCTACATTGTTATGAGTTTTGCTTTTCTACTTTATATCTTTTGATCCTCATATCATATAATAGTAGTATATGAGAATATGTTAATAATGTTAAAATACAAAAGTATTTCATCAAGGGATTACGCTAATCCACTAGAAAGAAGAAAAAAGGTATGCTATACTAAAAAACATATAACAGAAATGAAATTGGAAGTTGGGAATATTGTGAAGAAGAAAATAGAAGAGTTTTGTAGGTCGCTAGGTCTGGATACCTTTGGCTTTGTACCATGTAGAACTTTTGATGAGCTAAGAGAATTATATCAAGTAAGACAAGAGAAAAAGCTACAAAATGAATTTGAAGAAAAAGATATCGAAAAGAGGATAAGACCCTCTCATTATATGGAAGATGGGAAGACAATACTATCAATCGCATTTCCTTATTATCACGAGGGAGAAGATATTAATAATGGTTTTTCCATATATACAAAACGTCCAGATTATCATCGTGTAGTCATGCAATATATGGATAAAATCTGCGAATTTATTATATCCTTAGGTGGTAAAGCAAAGGGATTTGTGGATAGTAATACATTGCCAGAACGGTATATTGCCTATCTTGCAGGAGTTGGATTTATTGGAAGAAACAATATGATTATTACGAAGAAGTATGGTTCTTATGTATTCTTAGGTGAGATTATAACAGATCTTAAGATCCCCTGTGAGGACAAGCGTACCTTTGACCAGATAAGAGAATATGCGCAGTGTGGCGAATGTATGAATTGCATTAAGGAATGTCCAACCAAATCAATCAATAAGCATCAAATCAATCCGAATATTTGCTTATCTTATATAACACAAAAGAAAGAGATATCAAACAAGGAAATATCCTTGTTGGAAGGAAATGTATTTGGTTGTGATTTTTGCCAGCTACAGTGTCCGTACAATCAAAATGTCACATGCAATGTATTATCTGAGTTCAAGACAGTGGAGTATATGAATGAGGATATCTATGTGTATGCAAATATGAATAACCAATATTTCAAAGAAAAGATTGGTAAAACCTCTTGTGGTTGGCGAGGGAAGAATGTTATTAAGCGTAATGCAATTATTGGAATTAATTTTCAAGATAGAAAGTATGATTTGAATGAATTTCGTGGTGACTCACCATATATTAATGAATATATTGATAGAATACAGGAAAAATAATTAGGTGCATAAGTTTAAAATATAAGAAGAGTACGTGGCTGATATGGGTCATGCACTCTTCTTTTTTGTAGTTTAATAAGTGCCATCGCCTTAAGTAGCAACCTTTAACGAAAATAACAGAAATTGTACGAATTTCCACGAAAAAAATCATAAAACATAAAACTTTTCACTCTTTTAAATTGTCTAATATGATAGAATGAAAAATAGAGGAGATGGTTATCGTGTTAAGAGAACAAAGAAAAAGACTTAGAAGAAAAAGAAGAAAACAATTACTAGTTGCCCTAGCATTAACAGGGATCCTTAGTGTATCTATTATAGAATCTGCTGCTCATGAGAACGAAGCAACGAACCAGAATAATTTCACGAATATTGTTACATTAGAATCTGTTAAAGACAATGGATTTGAGAACATAAAACCGTTGAGCAAAGATGAGCAGAAATATGAGGAGCTTGATGGAGAAGAAAGCAGTAAAGAAAACAATGTAAATGATGATGGAGTTGTAAAACCAACAGAAACCATTGAAAACTATGTTCAAGAAGAAAAAGAAGAATCTAAGCAAGAAGAAAATAAAAAAGAAGAAAATAAAAAAGATAAAAATAAAAAAGATGAAGTAAGTACACATAATGAAAATGATATAGAAAAAGATAACTTTTCGGATGCAGTATTTATAGGGGATTCCAGAACCGAAGGACTACAGATTAACACAGGGTTAACAACAGCAAAATTCTTATCGGCAAAGGGATTAATGGTTGATACTGCTTTGAAAAACAATGTAATCAAGTTGAAGAATGGATCGAGAGGTACTGTCATCGATGGTTTGAAAGAAGGAACCTATAATCGAGTTTATGTAATGTTTGGTATGAATGAACTAGGTTGGCCATATCTCGATGTATTCACTAGTCGTTATGAAAAACTAATTACAGAAATAAAAAAAGTACAACCGAATGCAACGATTTATGTGCAATCAATTTTACCTGTTTCAAAAGCGAAATCGGATAAAGATTCTATCTACAATAACGAGAATATTAATAAGTTCAATAAAGCAATTAAAGATATGGCAAATAAGAATGGATATATTTACTTAGATGTGGCAAGTGCCGTAAAAGACAGTAATTCGGCATTACCAAGTAATGCAAGTTCAGATGGTGTACATTTGAATAAAGAATATAGCCAAAAGTGGTTAAACTACTTAAGAGATACTAAATAAAACGAAGGAGGAAGTTGAGTTTATGAAACGAATAATTTTATTAATCATGATGGCAGCACTATTAACTGGTTGTGGCAAGAAAGAGGTAGCCAATATTAATCCTGACGATATAGCAAATCGTCTATTGAAGGAAGTGACCTATGGTGGAAACATGGATCAGATGAATGATGATATGATTGCAATATTATATGATGTGAATGCAGAAGATGTTAGCAAACAAATCGTTTATTGTAGTACAGATGCCACTGCTGATGAAATTGCTGTTTTTGAAGCAACATCAGAAGATGCAGTGAAACGTGTAGAAGAAGTGGTAAAACAAAGGGTGACGGATCAAAAGGCAAGCTTTGAAGGTTATGGACCAAAGGAAGTTGAAAAGTTAGAGAAGGCAATTGTTAAGAGAGTAGGAAAGGTAGTTGTTTTGTGCGTATCTAATGATAGTGATAAAGCAAATGAAATTTTTAAATAGATAAGAAACAGTAATAAAATGATAGTAATGAAAGAGCAAGCAATGTGAAACCTAGATAATTAGGAATACATATTGCTTGCTCTTTCGCATATGAGATAGGTGGATTGAGCTGATTTGAAGAGAATTTCAAATTCGTTTGCTAACTTAGTTATTCATCCGATATCTATACTTCTTGCTTAGAGGACTCATCATCTCCTGTCATAGATGGGGGCGTCATATAATTATGTTTTGGTTTGTCAGCTATCTTAGTCATTGTAATTGTCTCATTACCTTCAGAATCTGTGGTTGTTATCTTCAGATAGATGGACCCATCTGGTCCAACTACATATTCTCTAACAGAATCACTTTCAATCTTTTCACCACTTCCTGAGGAATTTGAAGTACCATTAGTAGATGCTATATCTTCCTCAGTTGGAGCGTTTGGATCTTCGCTATTTTCTTGTTTTGTAGCTTTGATTAGTTCCATGATATTACCATAGGTTTCAGAAGGAACAACCGCTGAAGAATCCTTGATGGTGCTTATGTAAGAATCTTTATCAGTATCCGCATTCGCATTTGTGGTTTGGTTGGAATTCTCAGTATACGTTCTTTGCAATGTGCTTTGTGCCTCAATCGCGTTAAGGCGTTGTCTTAACGATTCAATAGTCATAGTATGACCTCCTATTTTTCGTGTGTACGTCCATGTAATAGTGGGAAAACATCCTATTTTCTATACTACATATCGGTATAAATATTTGTTTTATTATACAGTTCACAGAAACTACATATAAAGTTCACAAAGAAAAATGTAAAATGAGTATAATGTAAATGGCATTATTTACCGATACTATACATAGCATTACCTTATATAAGGAAAAATAGATATGACGTAATGTGAATCTTATAAATGAAAAAGAAAGGAGGACATTGTCATGTATCAAGATAGTTTACGTAACCAAATAAGTGTATTACATGATTGTAGTACATATACTAAAAGAATAATTAACTGGAAAACATGCTATAGAGATCAAAACTATTGTGAACATAACAATAGAATCCAATCCATAGAACAAGTAAGTTTAATTGAAATTAACTGATATTAAGTTGTAGTTTCGATAGCAATGTTTTCTTGTTATTTAGTAGAATCATGCTATCGGCTGAATAGGATATAGGGATAGGTAAGCCGATTACTAGATGCGATAAGCGTGTAGTAGTGGGCTTTTTTTGATAGCATATCAAGGAGGAATATAAGATGGCGAAATATAGAGAAACAGTATGCATGTATTATGTTGCATTAGGGGAATGTAAAAAAGGTAGAGATGCATGTCATGAGCATTATTGTCAAAAATGTAATAAATATTACCCTAGAGCAAAAGAAAGACATATCAATCAGAAAAAGAAAAGTTTACAAGATTTAAGAAAAAATGAACGATATGATTAGTGTATTATAGAAATTAAGGAGAATAGATTGAGATATGATTATAATAGAAGGTAAGTATAACATAGCGAAAGTTTTCACAGATATTGTGGAGGAAACTGCATTGTCACAGATTAGAACATTATGCAATCAGGAATTCGTGAAGGATTCAAAGATACGAATTATGCCTGATGTGCATGCCGGAGCAGGTTGTACCATCGGTACAACCATGACGATTAAAGATAAGATTGTTCCGAATCTGGTTGGAGTGGATATTGGATGTGGTATGGAAACAATTCAGGTTAAGAACAAACATATAGAATTACAGAAGTTAGACAAATTAATCTACGAAGAGATACCATCTGGTTTCAATATTCGAAAGAAGCCACATAAATACAATGATGAAGTTGATCTAACTGCTCTTAGATGCAAGCTAGATGGTAAAATCAACATAGCAAGAGCACAGATGTCACTTGGAACCTTAGGTGGTGGAAATCATTTTATAGAAGTAGACCAAGATGAGGAAGCAAACTTGTATATCGTTGTTCATTCAGGCTCAAGACATCTAGGACTTGAAGTGGCAAATTACTATCAAGAACAAGCCTATCGTTCATTGAACCAAAACACGGCACAAGATATCTATCATCTTGCAGAAGAATATAAGGCATTAGGAAAAGATCATGAAATTCAATCTGCCGTCAAAGCTTTGAAGCAACAAATTAAGACTGAAATTCCGAAGCAACTTACCTATGTATCTGATAAGTTAATGGAAGACTATATCCATGATATGATGATTGTCCAGAGATTTGCTATGTTGAATCGTAAGGCAATGATGGATGTAATCATTAAGGGAATGAAACTCAAAGTAGTAGAGGAGTTCACAACAATCCATAATTATATTGATATTGAAAACATGATATTAAGAAAAGGTGCTGTGTCAGCTGCAAAGGGTGAGAAGTTATTAATACCTATTAATATGAGAGATGGTTCTTTGATTTGCATTGGTAAGGGGAATACAGATTGGAATCAATCTGCACCACATGGTGCAGGACGCTTAATGTCAAGAAAGCAGGCTAAGAATGCCTATACCGTATCGGAATTCAAGAAAGAGATGAAAGGGATCTATACGACATCCGTTAATGATAAAACTTTAGATGAGTGCCCTATGGCATATAAAGGTATGGAGGATATCGTGAGCAACATAGCGGATACGGTCGAGATTATGAAGGTGATTAAACCAATCTATAACTTTAAGGCTGGAGAAGAGTAGTTAAATGTAGCATAGAAAATGGATAAGTATAAAAGCAATGCAATTTTTAATTAAGTTGCATTGCTTTTTTTGAGAAGGATTGCTTAATTTAATTGACCTAATAACTTTATGACTTAATTGAGGATGAAAAGATTATGATGAAATGAACGAGAAATTTAACAAGATATTCCTAAAGAATAAACAAAATGTTTAATTATGGTAAAACATATGATATAATTTGGACTAAAATGCGTTAATAAGAAGGGAATTCAAGATGAAAAAAAGGTGGGATAAAAAAGTAGTTGTAATAATGATAGCAGTATTGCTTATTGGTGTTACTTTGAGTGGATGCAATAAGAAGAAAACAGTGGATGACAATAGCATAGGCAAAGAATTGGAAGTAGAGGAGATAGTAAGCGAGAAAAAAGAAGAAGTAGATATTACGAATGATGAAAAGGAAAAAGAAACAGAAGATAACACAAAAGATGAGATTGGATTAGAAGAAAACATACAGCAAGAAGAAAACATACAGCAAGAAGAAAACAGTGGGCCAGTAGAAGATATGGAACAAGAAAATACTATGGAACCAGAAAAAGAAACAAGGAAGGTAATTGTTATAGATGCAGGGCATCAAGCAAAGGGGAATTCAGAGAAAGAGCCAATCGGACCTGGAGCGACGACTGAGAAACCAAAAGTAAGTTCAGGAACACAAGGGATTAAGACCAAAGTTCCAGAATACAAAGTGAATTTGCAGGTCTCATTGAAATTAGAGAAGATATTAACCGAAGCAGGTTATGAAGTGATTATGATTAGAACAACAGATGAGGTTAACATATCGAACTCAGAACGTGCAGAGATTGCCAATGATAGTAAGGCAGATGCCTTTATACGAATACACTGTAATGGATCAGAAGATTCAAAGGTTACTGGCGCATTAACCATATGCCAGACGAAGGAGAATCCGTTCTGTGGAGAGGCATTATACAAAAGCTCATATACATTGGCGGGGGATGTACTAGATGCATTATGCGAAGAAACAGGTGCTAATAATCAAGGGATTATGGAGACTGATACCATGAGTGGAATTAACTGGTGTAAGGTTCCAGTTGTTATTGTGGAGATGGGCTACATGACCAATGAAAACGAAGATAAACTTTTGAATACAGATAGCTATCAAAACCAATTAGCAACGGGAATAGCGAATGGGGTAATGAATTATCTAGATGATTGATACGAGAGGAGACATAAGATATGTTTTGTGTGAAATGTGGAACAAGTATTCCAGAAGAAAGTAATTTTTGCCCGAATTGTGGTGCTGAAGTTAAGAAAAGTAGTAGTGTAGAAGATAGTACGAGTTTACCTTTGATGGTAAGCGAACCAGTACCTCAGGTGCCGAACGAGTTAACATCACAGATACCGAACGAGCCAGTACCACAGTTGATGAATGATCATGTTGCAGCGACATTACCACAAGAGGAAGTAAAGAAGAAGAAAACATCGGTTATTGTTGTTTTAGTGTTTGCTGTAGTAGTTTTAGTAGCAATGTTAATTATGGTAATAATACTATTTACAAATAGAGATAAGGCAACTCCTAAAAAGGAGGAAGAAACACTCTATGTAACGAATGAGAATACTGTAGTGGATGCACAAGAAAAGGAATCAGTGATATCAGATGAAATCGATACTAATGTAGAAGAAGAAACGGTAGAGGAATCAGTTGTTGAGACCGAAGAAACTAAATTCATTAATATGATAAGGGCACTGAATGAATCAGATGCCACTCTTGAGAAGATAGATGTATTTGCTGAAAATTATGAACCAGAAGACCGAAAGAGTAGTTATCAATGGAATCCAAAATTATTCTATTCTTTGGAAGATATTAGCCCTGATAGTTACGAAGACGGTCTAATCAATGGATATATGATAGAGAAAAAGCAGTTATTAAACGCAGATACGAGTAATCTAATGGAATACGAGATTTATCGTAATCTGGAAACTGACACAGTGAATAAGATTGTAAGTATTGAATATAAGGAAGATATATTAGAAATTACAGATTATTATTATACAGACAATGGTAAAATAAACTTTGTATTCGTAAGAGAAGATACCAATTATGTACCTTCTTATGCGATCCCTACTAAATCTGGTCGAAGGTACTATTACAACAAAGACACTATGGTGAAGTGGCGTATTGTAGAAGATGGAGAGCAGAAGAACTTTGTTGCAGGGAAAGAAGAAAAAGAGCGCGGAGGTAATTCTGGTAAGGTAATCTTATATAAGGATTTAAGTGAAGAGAAACAAGCGAATTATAATAAGACAGAGAAGAAGATGTTAAATGCGGCATACAATACATATAAAATTGCACTAGAAGCACAGGGATTAAGTAACATCATAGGCTATGTAACAGATACATCAGGACAGCCACTTAACGGAGCAACGATTCACCTATACACAGAGGATTATGAAACAGAAGTATATAGATGCAATGTGGACACGGAGGGAAGATACGCAATTGTAATCCCATCGCAAGAGAGAGGTTACCGTATGGAAATAACGAAAGAAGGATATGTAACTACTGTGCTATATGATATTCAACTAAATAAACAATTAATCGGCGTCTACCAAGAAACTATTTGTTTGGTTGAAGATAATATTAATACGGTTGTAATACCCAGTTGGTAGTCTGCGATGCATTCAATAGGGCTTATGAGTACGATGGAATGCTTCGTATTGATAATGCAACAATTAGGATTCGTAAGGGTGTTAATAACAAGTACGGAGAAATCTATGGGAATGCTAAAACCGACTCTGATGGAATTGTATATATGCTTTTGAAGCCAGGAATGTATACTGTAGAGGTAAGTAAACCTGGATATGCAGTCACGTATTATACCATAACGGTTGTACAGAACAATATGATGATTACGGTTAATACAACACCTATCTTAAATGATGGTGAAATACGAATTGTACTAACGTGGGAGGATACCCCAAGAGACCTAGATTCCCATCTATTTACACCATATGATAGCACCAGTGGAGATACCACATATCACATATGGTATGGTAACTCATGGAATAATAACGCTAACAATCTTGATGTTGATGATGTAGACGGATATGGACCAGAGACGATGACCATTAACAACCTAGGAAATGGCTTATACAAATACTACGTAGCTGATTATACAAATTGTAGCAATGGATATACAGACTCGGAAGAGATGTCCTACTCTAGCGCAACGGTAGATGTCTATAGTGCAGATGGACTTGTACAAACATTCCATGTACCAACCAATCGCCCAGGGGTAATCTGGGAGGTGTTCGAAATCAGAAATAAAACAGTTGTACCAATTCAGAGATATTATAATAATCTTGATAACAAGACTTGGTGGAATAATGAGAAGTAGTTGAGTTATATGGTGTCTGATACAGGGAGGAACAAGAAGTGATAAAAGATGTTAATATAGGATTTATAGGCTTTGGAAATATGGCGCAAGCGTTAGCAGATGGGTTTCTGTTTAAGAAAGTACTATTGCCTAGTCAGATTTATGCATGTGCAAGAAATTGGGATAAACTATGTGTTAATACGCAAGTGAAAGGTATTAATGCTTGTAAAACAGCCACGGAATTAGTGAATCAAAGTGATGTCATAATCATTGCGGTAAAGCCACAGATGATAGAAGAAATCATTATACCAATTAAAGACATTCTACAGGGAAAAATAGTGGTTTCTATTGCAGCAGGATATCAATTCGAAACATATGAGTCTTTGTTATTGCCAGGAACATCACATATAAGTACGATGCCGAACACACCGGTTTCAATCGGTGAAGGGGTTATCATTGCTGAAAATCAACATTCGTTATCGAAAGAAGAGTATAATTTAGTAGATGATTTATTTTCGAAGATAGCAATCTTGCAATTAGTGGGTAGTAATCAATTATCGATAGCAGGGACTATTAGTGGTTGTGGGCCGGCATTTGCAAGTATGTTTATTGAAGCATTATCAGATGCAGCTGTTAAACACGGTTTACCGCGTGACATTGCCTACAAATTATCAAGCCAAATGGTAGCTGGAACAGGGAAACTACAAGTAGCAACAGGAAAACACCCTGGAGAGATAAAAGACGCCGTGTGTTCACCAGGTGGATCGACAATAGTTGGGGTAACTATGTTAGAACGAAAAGGGTTCCGCTCAGCAGTGATTGATGCTATCGATGCTATAGAGATAAAATAATTCTGACTGCTAAAGTTTTAACTAATTCACGAGTAAACAAAACTTATAAATATAAGGGGGAAATATTATGATTAAAATTAATGATTCTGAAAGAAGTAATCTAAGTAAACTTTGTTCTATCAGAAAAGACGATAATTTACTACAATGGTTTCTTGAAGGGAATCCATATTCTGCTGCATGGGTAGATGATACAATGAATCCAGAAGAAGCAATCATCATAGCTGCTGATTTTTGCTATCTCTTGGGGGAAGTCAAGCATCCTGCTGAAATAAAACAGACTTTGGAAGAGAATGCCCGTCATAAGATAATCATTCCATGTGAAACACATTGGGGTACATATTTGAATGAATACATGTCCAAAAAAGTCCGTTGTTGTAGTAGATATGCGATAAAACATGAACCTGATATTTTTGATAAGAATAACTTAGAGCAATTAATTAAGAAACTTAATCCTGTATATGAAATAAGACAAATAGATGAAGACATATACAAAGAAGTTCTTGGTATAGATTGGGCAGCTGACGGGTGTTGCTTTTTTAGGTCTTATGGGGATTTCAAGAAAAATGGCTTGGGATATGTTATATTAAAAGATGATCAAGTTGTATGTATTGCATCCTCGTATACTTCATACAAAAATACAATTGGAGTAACGATAGGAACATTAGATGAATATAGGAGACAGGGACTTGCAGCAGCTTGTGCGGCTACTTTAATCTTGGAATGTCTAGAAAGAGGTATCTACCCTGAATGGGAAGCATCAAATATGAATTCAGTGGCTTTATCAGAAAAATTGGGATACCATTTTGATAAAGCATTTGATGTCTATTCTCTCGTATAAATTGCTACGCGGGTGCAACAGTAGGTGTCAATGTACTCATAGGACAAAGAAAAAGCTGAGATAAATACTCAGCTTTTTCTTTGTCCTAGCACGATCATATAGAGAAGGGATTCCCGTACTTTTGTAATAGGATGCGTTGCTATAATAAGGACTGAAAAGTATGATGTTTAAGTATATCGCGTTAGGGGAGTATAATGTTTGTGTTAATAGTTGAGATTTATATGTAGAAGGTTGAAACATATTTAATAAACAATAAATTGTGGTATAAACTCAACGAATTAATCACAAACTAACAATATACTTGTACTTATTATATAATACAACAATGCTGTTAGTCAACTTCTTTTGCATTTATTTTTATTGTATAATTGCCACTAGGAAGGTGAATACATTATGGACATAGGAAATAGATTGGCCAAGCAAAGAAAAAAATATGGATATACGCAAAAACAACTTGCTGATAAACTGAACTTATCACAGCAAATAATTAGTAATATTGAAAGAGAAGCTTCTGCACCGGACATACATTTCCTAAAGGCAACCGCTGACTTATATAAAATTACGATCGATGAATTAATAGGTAGGGAAGCAGTTTATGAAACAAAAAGTAGTACGGAAAAGCAAATATTAGATGTAGTTAGAGAAATGAATGATTATGAAAAAGAATTGAGTTTAGGGCTTGTGAATCAGATCGTTCAGAATAGAAAAAAGAATAAGGAAAAGAATAGATAAAAGCATTGCGATTTTTGATAAATTGCAATGCTTTTAGTAGTTATATATACATTGTACATGTTATAATGTATATATAATATAACAAAAATAACGTATGAACAATAGGTGAGAATATGATTTATAATAAAAACAACATGCAAGGAGACTTTGAGCGAGCAGCCTTGCAAGCGGGTAAAGAACTTTATGAGAATCATCGGGTTACCATAACACATTTTCAAGGCTTTTACTATGAAAACAGTACCGATATTGTATATGAAGTACATGCTAAGGTACAAGGAGATTCAAAGAATGTAAACGAGGTTCAATTTCTTTTGCAGCATTCTTGCATCTCAGGTGAGAGATGTTGTTGCTCACAGAAAGAGAATAGCTATGTTCCTTATTGGGATCTTGCAAGAAGACGTTGTAGACATATTGCGGCAACCATGTTTGAACTGATGGATTACGTGCAAGAGCATCCTGATTGTATTGAAACAGACTGGAAAATGGCTAATATGATTATTGGCTATCAAAACGAATCCATAGCGAAAACATTGGTCTCTACGGATGAAAAGATCCTGCTAGAGCCTATTATAGAGAAGGATGGTGAGGAATACAGAGTACTTTTTAAAATCGGCAATAAGAAGAAGTATGTAATTAAGAATCTATACGAATTCGTTGATGATATACAATCAGGTGCGCAAGTAGCCTATGGGAAAGATCTAGAAGTGGTACATCATATAGACATCTTCGAAGAAAAAAGCAAAGAACTTGTGATTTTTATCATGGCAAAGGTGGCGGAGACGAGAACATTCTTAAACGAAATTAATTATTACAATTATGGTAGACTTCCAAAGAAACGCCATATCACGTTAACACCAAGTGTGCTTGATGACTTCTTTCAGATTATGGAAGGCGAAACAATTACAATGGTGGATAAAGAAGTGGAATCGAAGAAAGAGGGAACAAAACAAATCAAGTTGGCAAGTGAGAATCCTACGATACCAGTAGTGATTGATCGCTTTGGTTCTTCCGTATTATTTGGTGCTGAAGATTATAAGAAACCGATAGATTTTGCGGGTATTACCGTATCAGCTAAAATAGATGGTTATATTCAAGGAAAACAATATGCCTATGTCTTAATGGAAGACAAACTATATAAAGCGGAGGAAGATTTTAAGTATGTTATGCAATCTTTCCTTAAAACTGTTGATAAGAATGGCAAAGGCGATTTTATCGTGGGAAAATTTGTTGCTGGATTTTACCAACAAGTTTTAAATAAGATACGCACCTATATCGATTTGCAAGAATATGATCATGAAGAAATTGCGGCAGTCCTTCCACCAGATCCAGTATTTGAAATCTATATGGACAAAGTGGAAGAGAATGTATTCTGTGAGGTAAAGGTTAGTTATGGAGAAGAGTCTTATAATATATACGATGAGTGTGAAGCGCATCAAAAAATATGCAATCAAACAGAGGAATTTCAAGTAGCAGCAGTCGTGAATCGTTATCTACCATATCGAGATGAGAAGCAGATGATGAATCATTGTGGAAATGATGATGAAGTGATTTATCGTTTGCTAGATGAGGGAATCGAAGACTTAATGCAATATGGACAAGTATTTATCTCAGATGTATTACAAAGAATGAAGATAAATGCAAGTCCAAAGATTTCGGTTGGTGTATCTATAAATCATAATCTGCTAGATTTAACCATTGATTCTAGTGAAGTTGATTTTCATGAATTACAGGAAATATTAAGTAGCTATCGAATGAAAAAGCGTTATCATAGATTAAATAACGGCAATTTCCTTCAATTAGAAGACAATTCATTAACTGCTCTTAGTGAATTAATGGAGAGTACGCATCTGTCGGTCAAGGATTTGACGAAAGGGAAGTTGCATATACCAGCTTATCGTGCCCTGTATTTGGATAAAATCTTACAAGAGAGCGAGGGAATCCATTACGCTAGGGATAAAAAAGTGAAGGAAATGCTTCGAAACTTCAAGGCTATTGAGGAGAGCGAATTCAAGATTCCAAAAGAGTTAGAAGAAATTCTACGTCCGTATCAAAAAGTGGGATATCAGTGGCTGCGTACGGTGGAAGCGTATCAATTTGGTGGAATCTTAGCGGATGATATGGGACTTGGTAAAACAGTGCAGATGATTGCAGTTTTATTAGCAGCTAAGTTAGAAGGAAAAGGGGGGACAAGTCTCATCGTTTGTCCAGCATCCTTGATCTACAACTGGGAAAGCGAATGCCATCAATTTGCACCAGATTTACAAGTGAAAGTGGTAGCAGGAACGGTAGATGAACGTATGAACTTATTGCGTGATGTAATCGAAGAAAAGGAAAAGGTGGATGTTTTAATAACCTCTTACGACTTGTTAAAACGAGACATTAACCTGTATGAAGCTATACCATTTTTATATGAGATTATAGATGAAGCTCAATACATCAAGAACCAGACGACTAGGGGAGCGAAGGCGGTTAAGATCATCAATGCCAAGACAAGATTTGCCTTAACAGGAACGCCAATCGAAAATCGCCTAAGTGAGTTATGGAGTATATTCGACTACTTAATGCCAGGATTTTTGTATCGCTATGAACAGTTCAAGAAAGAGATGGAAGTACCAATTACAAAGCGACAGGAAGAAGATGTAACGGTAAGACTTAAGAAAATGGTTGCGCCATTTATCTTACGACGATTAAAGAAAGATGTATTAAAAGACCTCCCAGACAAATTAGAGCAAGTTACGTATGCTAAGATGGCAAAAGAACAACGTTCCATCTATGAAGCGTATACCGAGAAGGTAAGAGCGGGGTTAACGGGGCAAAGTCAGGAAGAGTTTGCTTCTAGTAAACTTAAAATCTTAGCTGAATTAACTAAACTACGTCAAATCTGTTGCGATCCAACCTTACTATATGAGAACTATGAAGAGGAATCGGCAAAACTAGCAACTTGTATGGAATTACTTCATAACGCTGTTGATGGCAACCATAAAGTACTGTTATTCTCGCAATTTACTTCCATGCTTTCTATTATAGAAGAACGTTTAAAGCAAGAAGGAATTACGTATTATAAGATAACGGGAGCAACGAAGAAAGAAGAGCGAATTCAACTGGTAAATAGGTTTAACGAAGATGACACGACAGTATTCCTAATCTCCTTAAAGGCAGGAGGAACGGGGCTTAATCTAACCGGCGCAGATATTGTAATTCATTTTGACCCGTGGTGGAATGTAGCAGCACAAAATCAAGCAACTGACCGTGCGCATCGAATTGGACAAAAGAATGTAGTAACGGTATTCAAACTTATCATGCAGGACACTATCGAAGAGAAAATCATCAAGATGCAGTTGGCTAAGAAGGACCTTGCGGATCAGATTATTAGTGAGGATACGAATCAGTTGCAGAATATGACGAGAGAGGATTTTGAAGAGTTGCTTGGGTAGGGAATTTCCACTGTCTAATGCTATTAGCCATCTGCTGGATAGTGAATGGGAATAGAGTTATTTAGCAATTAAATAATGATCATAAGGAAAGGCATCTATGATAATGAAATTCCTCAAATGTTATGTTTTATCATGCATTCAGGAGGAATTTCAGAAGATAGATGTTTTCTATTTAAAAATAATTATTATAAGTCTTTAGGTAGGATTCAATTAGAAAGGAAGAACAATGCAAGGATATAACTGTATAATGGTATACAACGAAAAACGAGATAAACTATTATTTTGCAAGCGAATAAAAGAACCATACAAAGGGTTATACAACTTTGTTGGAGGAAAAATAAATCCAGAAGAAGATGGATTTGTAGCAGCATATCGCGAACTATATGAGGAGACGGGAATCAGTGAGAAGGAGATAGAACTGAATCACATGATGGACTTTACTTACTATAATCAAGACTGCTATGTAGAAGTCTATGTGGGATATCTGAAGTGGGAAGTTGAATTGAAGGTGGAGATCCATCCCTTATACTGGCTAGAATTGAATGAAGACTTCTTCAATACAAGGAGATTTGCTGGTGAAGGCAATATTGGTCATATGGTAGAACAGGTGGTGCAGTTTGGAAGCGGTGTTAGTGGAGAGCGAGATTCAGATAGGGTCTCCATTAATAAGGATAATTCTTTGACTACAAAACCGTTACCGGGTGAAGATATGTATCAACTAGGAACCCTTGATAAGAACAGCTTATCAATAGGAGTAGATGGCTGTAAGGGCGGTTGGATTGTAGCAAGTATAGACAATGGTACATTAAAGATTGAGAAGAAGACTTCAATAGAAGAAATCGTCACAGACTATTCAGGATTTGATAATTTCTTAATCGATATGGTAATTGGCTTACCAAGTAACAAAGACCAAATCAGACCAGATACGTATGCGAGACAGATTATAAAAGAACGTACATCCACCATATTCCCAGTTCCATGTAGGCAAGCAGTCTATGCAGAAAGTATAGCAGAGGCATATGAAGAAAATGTACGTGTTCTAGGAAAGAAATTCACCCCACTTACGGTTGGAATTATGCCAAAGATGCGAGAATTAGATACCTTCTTACAAGAACATGAAGAGTATAAGAATGTAATTCTAGAAAGTCATCCTGAGGTATGCTTTGCACGTCTGAATGGAAAGACGGTACTATCAAAGAAATCGGAGTACGAAGGATTGGTTGAACGTGTACAGATTCTGCAAAAGTATTTACCCCAACTGAATGCGAATGATCTAATGCAAATGGCAAAGCAAAATCGTTGCAATGTGGACGATATTGTAGATGCAATTTGTTTGGCTGTAACTGCAAAACTAGCAGAACAAGGGTTATGCGAGGTTATACCAGAAGAACCGATGATAGATGAGACTGGACTTAAGATGCAGATGGTGGTTGGGAAAGGCATATAAGAAGGAATTCAATAATTAGTGTTGCTATCTGAGTATTTATATTGAGATACTGTTTTAGTTATAAATCTCCTTATAAAATATAAGGGAGGTACTCGATGGGGGGAGCAATTACCAAGTTGGATATTCCAGAGTGTATCTAATCTACTATCAGCACTGAGTGTTGCGTTGGGGCAAATACAACTAACATGACGATGTTCGACAAACTTCTAATATCTTCTTTGTTATACTTGTAACCGAGCAAATACAGCATATAGCAAACTGATATCAGAATTAGGTAATAATTTTGAAGTTATTAATGATATAATTAATTGTATATAATATGATATTTTACTCTAAGAATATGCACAAGTTTTTGATGTTGCATTTCAATACATTCTGACAGAAAAATATGTTATAGATATTCAAACTATAGTTTGCAATGGCTCCTTGAGATATGACTATTATTAAGTATTTGGTATGTTGTTGATAATTAATATTTTTAATGCTAAAATAATGATGAAAAATTACATATGCAAAAGGTTGAAAGGAGTATTGTCTTATGAAATGCAAAAAGATTGGTATGAAGATGATTATCACTATATTGCCGGTCATTCTCTTAGCGATGGTGATATTAACCATATTGAGTGCTGTATCAAGTGAAAAAATTATTAAAGAACAAATTAACAATGTTATGGATTCGGAATTGTCTGCACAGCTTCAGAATATTCAAAACTATTTAAATTCCGTTTCGTCTATGGCAAATACATTATCAAAATCAGTAGGAAGTACATATGAAAGTTCAAACATATCTGATTATGAGAAGTTGTTAGGTAGAATGGTTATGGATAATGATTTAGTTATGGGGTCTGGAATATGGTTCGAACCATATGTCTTTGATAAATCACAGGAATACGTGGGGCCATACGTATACAAAGAGGGATCTAATTACATAACCACCTACGATTATAGCAATGCAGATTATGATTATTTCTCACAAGAGTATTATAAAAATTCTAAAAATGCAACGAAAGCGGTATTTACAAATCCCTATTATGATGAAACATTGGATACCATTATGTCTACCTGTTCAATCCCAATCTTTAATCATAATAATACATATATTGGCTGTATTACGGTAGATATGGAGTTAACCGCCATACAAACGCTTGTTGGAAATATCAAGGTTGGGGAAAGTGGCAATGGGCTTCTTCTTACCGCTGATGGAACGTATATATATGGTGATGATTTAGAAAAAGCCACAAACAGTGAGAAGATTATGGAGGATGATAATAGTTCCCTTGCAGTAGCAGCGGTAGAGATTATGGGAAATCAAGAAGGGACATCATCTTATGTAAAAGATAAGAATGAATATAATTTATATTATACAACGCTTCCAGATTTAAATTGGAAATTAATCATTCAGATGCCTGAAAAAGAATTATTTCGTCCAATTGTTGAATTATTACAGAAGTTAATTATTGTATGTATTATAGCTGTACTTGGGGTTATGGCTACTGTTTTAATACAGGTGAAATCAATATCGAATGGACTTAAGAGGGTGAAAACTTTTGCCAGTTCATTAGCAGATCGAGATTTTACTATCAGACAATTAGAAGTGAAGACAATTGATGAACTTGGGCAGATGGGAGATTCTCTGAATGCGATGTATAATAGTAATAAAACAGTTATTCAAAACATTGCAAGTCGCGCGGACGAAATCAATGATTCTAGTACCAAGTTGAATGATTCTGCCGTAAATTTACAAAATCAATTTCTTAAGATTGAGAACTATATGGCAGAAGTTAATGAGGCGATGATGTCAACAAGTGCTTCAACGGAAGAGGTAAATGCCTCAACAGAAGAGGTAAATGCCTCCGTAAGTGTTCTAGCAGCGCAGATTCAAAAAAGCAAAGCAATGTCTGATGAAATAAAAAGTCGTGCAGTAAATATTGGAAAGTCAAGTAAGAAGTCCTTTGGGGTAGCTTCTAATTTAGCTGTAAAATATGAGGCAGAACTTAAGAGGAGTCTTGAAAATACAAAAGTTGTAGAGTCAATTGGAACAATGGCTGGTGTGATATCTGACATTGCGAACCAGATTAATTTACTTTCTTTAAATGCTTCTATAGAAGCAGCAAGGGCAGGAGAAGCTGGTAAAGGATTCGCAGTCGTTGCATCTGAAATCGGCAGACTTGCTAACGATACGGCCATTACGGTTACAGAAATTCAAGATACAGTTCAAGAAATTGAGGAAGCTTTCAAAGCACTAACTCAGGATTCAAGTGCCCTTCTAACCTTTGTTAAAGAAACAGTAACGCCTGATTATCAAAGCTTTGTTAATGTAGCAGAACAGTATGAAGCAGATGCAAATCATATTGAAAATATCTCAGAGAGGATTTCTGAGATGGGAAGTGGAATTGAGAGAATTATGAGAGAAGTAAGTCTTGCAATTCAAAGTATTGCGGAATCGGCACAATCAACAGCGGAAAATAGCAACCTTATTATGGACTCCGTAACGGAGGTATCAGTAACCGTGGAAGCTGTTAATTCTATGTCGAAACAACAAGAGGGAATTGCATATAATCTAAGTCAAGTAGTTGGTGAATTCAAGTTACAGTAGATTTGATTGAATATTAAGAAGTGAGCTATACAGAGTGCAATGAATGTTATAACTAGATTGTATAAGAATTGAAAACTAGTCAAGACCACCAGCTTAGCTGGTGGCTTGCTCTGCCCCTATAAGGGGCTACTTCCTGCTTGCGCCCGGGAGCGCCTGATGGATTTGCCAACCGCACTTCTTCCTCAGGCTAGCCCTAAAGGGCTTTTGTAAAATAAAAACGTACTATTGACAGTACGTTTTTACTATGATAGATTAGTTGAAGGGATTTAATTAAATATATTTAACTAAAAAGACAGCGAATGGAGACTCAAATGGAAGAGAAATTTTCAAACCTAGTAAATTTATTATGGGAAGAATGTATAAGAAATCTTAATTCTACGTTAACTGAAGAGGAAGTAAACAAATTTTCAAACAATGACTACTATTATTTGCTGGTAATTCATTCCTTACAAAAACCGAATTTCTCACAAATTGCAGAAAAATTATCATTGACTAAGCCTGCTGTTTCAGCAATTGTAAGAAAGCTAATTAATATGAAATTAGTTGAAAAACAGCAATCTACAGAGGATAAAAGAATTTATAATGTTGTACTAACAACAAAGGGAAGGAGTATTTTACAGGGCGATAAAGCTGTTTACAAATGGGTTACGGATACCATTAAGGATAACGTAACAAGTGAAAAAGAACTTATAATTATCGAACATATTATTTCTGTATTAGTAGAAGAATTAGAGAAAAAGAACATATGAAATGTATTGCAATGAATAAAAGGAAGGTATTTCAAATCATCGCGATTAGTTTAATTATAATGTCCTTTGTGTTATATGCCATTATGCCATTTAATACTTGCTTACCATTTTCAGGTTGTACTATTGCAGGGATAACTGGAGCGATGATAATAATAAGCGAAATTATATTTTGGGTAGGAAGTCTAATGATTAGCAGGGATATTGTATTAAGAATTAAAAAGAAATATAGTCTTATGAGTATAATAAAATATATGAGAGACAGAAAGAAGAGAAAATAGGATGATATTTTATTTTAGTGGAACAGGAAATTCTAAACATATTGCTGATAAAATAGCCAGTAGTACAGGTGATAAACTAGTATCTATATCTGAAAGCATCATAGAGAACAATGATACATATGAAATTGGAGAAAATGAAAGTATAGGATTTGTTTTTCCTGTATATTGGTATTGTGTACCAACAATAGTTGAAAAGTTTATAGTACAACTGAAATTATCGGGATATCAGAAACAATATGTTTATGCAATAGCAACGTATGGTATAGCTGCTGGTAATGTTATGGGTAGGTTAACCCAAACTTTGAATAAAAAGCAAGTACAATTAAATGGAATATTCGGGGTAAAGATGGTTGATAATTATGTTGTTGGTTATAATATTATTGATGTAGATAAACAAAGGACTATTTTAAAGAACGCAGATATAGAAATAGATAAAATTATGCTTATGATTAAGTATCGAGAAAATATAGAGTACATAAAAAGAGGAATGATTGCGTTTGTTACTCCAATCACTGGATATGCTTATAGAAAAACCAAGCACACTAAAAATTTCTTTGTTACACCAGAATGTAATGGTTGTAAACAATGTGAAAAAAGCTGTCCATGTAATGCGATACATATGGAAGGGAAAAAACCTGTTTGGATAGGCGATTGCACATTTTGTTTGAAATGCATACATAGCTGCAAACAATCAGCAATTCAGTATGGCAAATACACTGAGAAAAGAGATCGGTATCTGTATAAAGAGCAGTAGTTATGGGTTTTATGTATGCGTATTACCGTAATAGTAATTGAATAGTAGAAGTAATGATATAGTAGCTGTGCGATTGTGATAGATTGCACAGCTTTTCTGCGATATTGATAAATAATGTTATTGGGGATAAATGTGACGATGTTCGACAAATTCCTAATATCTTCTTTGTTATACTTGTAAATATATGTTATTAAAGATGAAGGAGATGTATATGGGATTATTTGATAGGTTAAAGGAACCTGTTTTTCTAAAAGAAAGTAGTGACGCGGAAGTACAATTATATACATTAAAAGCTTTGGAACCACGATTGAATAAAGAGGGACAAGCACTAATAAAGCAGGATATCCAGTGCCTTGAATATGGTATTGCTGGAGAAAAGAATATTGCATATGAATTGAGAAATAGTCATATGCCTATGTATATATTGCATGATATTTATCTAGAGTCGGGAGATCTAACAGCCCAAATTGATTATCTTGTAATTACAAGAAAGTTGTGTTTTGTAATCGAATGTAAGAATCTTTACGGAAATATTGAAATCAATAGTGCAGGAGATTTTATCCGTGAAATGGAATTTGGAAGATATAAGCAGAAAGAAGGAATATACTCTCCAATTACGCAGAACCAGCGACATCTTGAGTTAATGAAGAAAATTAAGGTGGAGAATAAGAGTAATATTCTTTCAAAGTTCATGTGTGAAAGGTATTTCGACTGTTTCAATAAATCAGTAATCGTGTTAGCAAATCCTAAAACTGTGTTAAAAGCAAAGTATGCAAAAAAAGAGATAAAGGATAAAGTAATTCGTTCAGATCAATTGGTAAAGTACATTAAGGATATGAATGAACGGTCAAAAGAAACAGCAAACTCAGATAAAGAGCTCATATCCTGGGCACAATCATATCTGAATTTGCATAAGGAAGTGCGAAAAGATTATACGGAAAAGTATGAGAAGTATAAATTAAAGGAAGTAATGACAGATGATACGATACATATAATCCCTATGATAGAGGAAGCTGCAATTTCAGTTATGGCGGAAGAAAATTTTAATAAAGAAAAAACAATTGTAGAAAAAAAGATAGAAGAAACAGAGATATACAAGGAATTAAGAGTATATAGATTAAATAAAAGTCGTGAAGAGATGGTGAAGCCATATTTTATATATAATAATAATCAGTTAGTAGATTTGATTTCTAGAATGCCACGAGATAAGGAGGAGTTGAAGAAGGTAGCTGGATTTGGAGAGGTTAAGGTTGAGAAGTATGGGGAGGATATCATAGGGATTGTGGGGAAGTATGTTGAATAAGTAGATTCAATATAGTAGTAAATGGCCTAATAATAACATAATAATGTTTCGAGGAGGCTTGCTATGCCCAAAATTATATCAATTAAAGATTTAAAGAATACATCTGTGATTTCGGCAATGTGCCATGTGTCGGAAGAACCAATCTATATTACAAAGAATGGATATGTAAATCATGATAATGAGTCTCAATCTGTAAAATTTTATAAACCGAGCAAATATAGCATATCGCAAACTGATATCAGAATTAGGTAATAATTTTGAAGTTATTAATGATATAATTAGTTGTATATAAAATAATTTCACTCTAAGGGCTTTACTTCTCATTATAATTACAAACATAATAGATTAATAATTTATAATTCATTTTCCCTATTATAGTATGCGTATGACTATAAAGCTGTAATAGTGGAAAGACGGCGTAGCCTGTAATTATGCATGGGTGATTGTAAAGAAATATAGCAAAGTGATATAATACAAGAATATATAGATGCGCCAATTGCATTTGTTACTTGTTATTTGAAAAAGAAGTTAAGATATTAAATATACGTAAATTTAATTGAATAATTATAAAGTCATGGAGGATAACATGCAAGAACTTAACAATATATACCCAGACAATAAGCAAGATATGTATCAGCTATTAAAGGAACAGATGAAATCTATGTTAGAAGGAGAAAAGGATGTGATCGCTAATCTTTCTAATTGTTCTGCTCTATTGAATGAAGCCCTTACAGATATTAATTGGGTAGGGTTTTATCTTATGAAGCAAAATGAATTAATACTTGGTCCGTTCCAAGGTAAGTTAGCTTGTATCCATATACCAATAGGAAAAGGAGTATGTGGAACTGCTGTGAAAACGAAAGAGATTCAATTAGTTAAAGATGTTCACGAATTCCCAGGACATATCGCTTGCGACAGCTCCAGCCGATCAGAGATTGTAATACCACTAATGTTACAGGACAAAGTCATTGGTGTGTTAGATATTGATAGCCCAAACGTAGCAAGATTTGATGAAGTGGATGCACAGGAATTAGAAGAGATTGCTCAACTTATATTAGAGGGTTGCGCATGGGAAATTGAGATTCGATATGACTTCTAAAAGGGCTTAAAACAAGGTGTTGAAAAGTATTTTGATAAGTAATAGAAGGAGACCCACCATGACAACCATTTCCATACTATCCGACACCCACGGACTACTCCGTGAAGAGGTAAAACAACAACTAAAAAACTCCGACATAATCATTCATGCAGGAGACATTAATACACAGACCATCGTAGATGAACTTCGTAGTTACGCCCCACTCTACATCGTCAGAGGAAACAACGATAAAGAATGGGCGTGCGAACTTCCTACATCGCTGTTGATAACTATAGAAGAAGTGCGAATATTTATTGTGCACAATAAGAAGGACATACCGAAAGATTTATCAGATGTAGATCTTGTTGTGTATGGACATTCTCATAAGTATGATGACAAGGAAGTGGACGGAGTTAGAATGTTCAATCCGGGAAGCTGTGGAAAGCGTCGTTTTGATCTGGAGATTACTATGGCGAACATGATTGTAGATGGGAGTTCGTTTCATATTGAGAAGATTATGATATAGTAATAATTATGCTTTCTTCTTTTGTATTCCACCATCGTCTGCAAAATCTAACAATTCCAAACCATCTCCGTCACTAATTAACATAATTACGATGTAAGCAACCAGGAAGAATATACCGAAGCTTGCTGATGATAGATCGGAAAGAAAGTCTCTTGAAGTATGAAATGTCTTCATTTCTAGTAAGAAATAAAAGAATACGATCACCAACGCAAAAAAGTAAATACTAAATAAAGGATTATTTACCCAAACGGAAATTGTTGCAATTAATAAAACCAAGAAGAGACAACCAAATAGCCAAGCAGCTTTTTTCTTTGATTGCATCTTATAAACACCTATGCATAATAAGTAGGATAACAGGATATAACAGAGTAAAGTTGCACCGAGAATATATAGTGGTAACTCGATCTTTGCATAAGCATAATAGGAAGACATGGCTATCCCTGTAGCAAGTGCATTGATACAGCTACTAATAATATATAATTTGGGATTGTGAGCTCTGGCAATTAGGTGAATAATTAGTGAAAGTAACATAACACCTAACCCAATAAGGATACCTTGCCATCCGGAAATAATATTTGTAAATAAGACTGAAGAAGATGAGACTAATAGCCAAGTAATGATACTGAACATAAACGTTAGTTTTGCTTTTTTATCCATTATAATATCCTTTCTTTTAGTGGGATACCATTAATTTACCATATATATACATTGGAGTCTATGGCTATAATCAAATTAAGGATAAAAATATTGAAAAGCAATAATTTTGGTTCCAACACAGGAACAGAGTTATTGCTTTCAATACAATGTAAAAAGTTGCATAATTATAAATTAAATGCTATTATATTACCAGTAGTTGGATAAGTACGAACCTCTTTATGATTTATTATTATAAAGAGGTTTGTGTTATGTTATAAGATACGAATGAACGAGGAGGAGCATGAATGAAATGTAACCAATGTGGTGCAGAAGTTACAGAGCACAATAATTTTTGTACACAGTGTGGCAACGTGATTAATACAAAATCAAGGCTTCAGGAAACGCAGAGTAGCGAAGGGATGAATACTGAACAGCCGAATACTGAACAAGAGAATACTGAACAAGAGAATACTGAACAAGAGAATACGAAGAAATTGAACAGTGAGACAATTAAAGAGGATACAATAAAAGGGGAGATTATCAACCAATTAAATATTAATAACAATGTGGAAGAGAACCGTTATGAGAGCCAATTTGAAGCTGTCGCTACGAATATGGATAAACCTCTTAAGAATAAGAAGCCAATGAATAAGAAACCAATAATTATATCTGGAATATTGGCAGTACTTTTACTATGCCTAGCCGCGGGAGGAATATTTCTTCAGAATTCGAAGAAAGCGCAAGCATTTGATAAGAAGGTTAAAGCATTCGAGGAATATTGTAGTACATATCAGTTAGGGGACATGAGTGAAGAATATGCTTCTCTTATGGAAGAAGCAGACATAGCGATTAAGAATAAGGACAAAGAGTCATATAAGGGATTGAAAGAATCCTTTGAAGCGTTTAAGAATGATTTGGAGTTATACCAACAACTAGTAGCCGCTTATTCTGGTAAATTAGAGGAATATGAAGCCTCGTTTGGTAAACTTATGCTTGTTGATGAAGAATATACGACGATGATTGAATTACAAGCCAGCCTTGAAGAAGGTCTACAAGTATGTAGTTTAGAGCAAATTCAAGAAGCGGTTTCAGAACTTGATGATCTATATATAGGTTGTGTGGATTCTAATGTTCTTATGGTAGAGGAAGCTAAGTCCAGGATTGATAACTTTGACCGTAATCAACTTATGGCAACTGAAGATAGTATTTTGAGGCAATACGAGTCAAATGCATCTACTTATATGAATGATAATGATTATTTAAAAGCATACGATGAATATCAGAATGGTGTTCTATTAATCGAACAGATAGAAAAATCGTGGAACTATCTTTTTAATGTGGAACAAGTGGATGTGTCAGCGTTTCCTACGGTGAAATTATATGTTAGTGGTTATAATATGCTAACAGGCGATATGGTAAAACTAGCAGCAGATCGAATTGCCATAAAGGAATTGATTGGTGGTACATATGGTGATGTAACTATTAATAAAGTCGGCCAGCTTGATGAGAAAGAGCAATTGAATACCAGCCTTGTTGCAGATGTGAGTGGTAGTATGTACGAGCAGATGGAAGTAGTGAAAGAAGCTATGAGAAAATTCGTAGACTGTATACAGTATAGTTCAGGGGATCAGACATCCTTAATTACCTTTGATAATACCGTTAATGTAAATACTGCATTTTCTAATAGTAAGAGTCAAATGGTGAAAGAGATTAATACGATGTATGCAGGTAATTCGACTGCTTTGTATGATGCGTTATATGTGGCGATATGCCAAGTGGCTGAGCAAGAGGGAGCCAAGTGTGTCATTGCATTTACAGATGGATACGATAACGTAAGTGTTAGGACAAGTGATGATGTAATCTCTGTTGCGAATAAGTATGGAGTACCAGTCTATATAATTGGAATTGGTTATGATGTTGATGCGAGTGAGTTGAGTACTATAAGTGATGAAACAGGTGGATTTTATCAGAGTATAGATGATGGGAAAGCCATGGAGGACATCTATAATAAGATTTACAGGGAGAATAAAGAGTTGTATCTAATTGAGTACACATCGAATCAAACTGACACCGATGCAAACCAAGAATTATATCTAACTTACACCGGAGATGATTGCTATATGAGAAGTACAGCGTCATTCCAACCATCTATAATGCAAATGAAAAATGAGGATTATTCTGATTTGATCAGTAATACGAGGTTATCAGATAGTGAAATTGAAGAAGAAGTAGTAAGAATTCGAGAAGTGTATAACAAGATTACTAGTAAGAAGTCTAAGCACAAATATGATGAAACTAGTATAGCAGATGGTGTAACTTCATATTCAGAGAATGGAGAGGTTCGCCTTATTGTTGTTAAGAAGGGATCAAACTATTCAGATTATACAAGATACTATTATTTTGAAGATAGTAAATTAATCTTTGCTTACATTGAAGGTAGTGACTCTCACAGGTTGTATTTCAAAGATGACGTGTTATTCCGTTGGCGTTACGCATCGGATGCAGTTAAGTTCTCAGAAGCAGAGAATCATGATAATGAGGATTCTGCTGATTTTAGGACATGGGAAACATTTGCTATAGACGAAGCGTACGCATATTATAGATAGAATCGAAATAAGAAAATTCTTTTGTAATAAGTGGAATAACTTTCATTAAGAAGAAACGGTAAGCCTTAGTAGAGAGGTTGAGAAGTTTAAGATTGAGTAGATATAAGCTTGAATGAATTTAAGATAGAATAAATACAAGAGATGTGCCACTGGCTGAATAATGATTTCAGCAGTGGCACATCTCTTTATATAGTATAAATTATTTAGTTTTATTTTAGAAAATTGCTAGTAAAATGAAATTCAAGATAAACAGACCAGTTACAACCCAAAGGATAGGGTGAATTTCATTTGCTTTCTTCTTACAGATCTTAACGATACAGTAGAAGATAAAACCAGTTGCAATACCATTAGAGATACTATAGCAAAGAGCCATAACGATACCTGCAAAGAATGCTGGAATTGCTTCACTAAGGTCTTCCCATTCAATTTCTTTGAAAGCAGATAGCATCATGATACCTACAATAATAAGTGCAGGAGCTGTCGCAGCAGATGGAATTGCACTAACAAATGAAGCAAAGAATGCACTGATTGCAAAACAGATTGCAACAACAACACTTGTTAAACCAGTACGTCCACCGGCACCAATACCAGCAGCACTTTCTACATAAGTTGTAGTGTTTGAAGTACCAATGATTGCACCAATTGAAGTTGCAGTTGCATCAGCGAATAAAGCCTTGTCCATCTTAGATTTGAAACCAGCAGTTGTTTCCATTGACTTTTCATCTTCTTCACTGAAGATACCAGTACGACGTCCAGTTCCGATGAATGTTCCAATTGTATCGAATGTATCAGACAAACTGAAAGAGAAGATTGTAACTAATACAACTGGAATTTTTGAAGCATCATTGAAGAGAGAAACGAGTCCGTCCTTCGTAAAGATTGCACCGAATGTTGATGGTAATGCTTCACATGCTTCTTTAAAGTTAATAGAATTACCCATATTAGTAAGTCCCATAGGGATACCGATTAATGTTGTTAAGATAATACCGATAAAGATAGCACCTTTTACATTAAGCATAAGTAATACAACAGTTATTACTAAACCAATTACTGCAAGAATAGCAGCAAGTTCACCAGATGTGAACTTTGATAATGTTGGAACTACTTGTGAACCAGGCATAGAAGCACCAATTCCAACTTCAGCTCCAGTGTCATTAGTAAAGTTTATTATGTTAGCATTCTTTAAGCCGATATAAGCGATGAAGATACCGATACCTCCACCAATTGCATTTTGCATGCTTCTTGGGATGGCTTTGATGATGTATTTACGAATTTTAGTTACTGTGATAATGATATTGATAATACCGCAGATGAATACCATGGATAACGCTTGTTGCCATTTGAATCCCATACCAAAACATACGGTATATACAAAGAATGCATTAAGACCCATACCAGGTGCTTGTGCATAAGGTACATTGGCTACTAATCCCATGATTAACGTACCAATGATTGATGAAATAATTGTTGCTAAGAATACAGCGCCCCACTCCATGCCTGCTTGTGATAACACGTTCGGATTAACAATGATAATGTAAGCCATGGCAAAAAAAGTAGTAAGACCGGCAATAACTTCAGTTGATAAATTAGTACCGTTCTCCTTGAGTTTGAAAAACCTTTCCATAATTAACCTCCTTGAAATGTGATCAGCTGCCATTTTACAACTGATTCTTGTCCCCACTCTCGGTGACTTTTATTTCGTTAATGACAGTGAAAGTATAGCTGATTTTAAGGAATTTTGCAATTAGAATATTAAAAATTCTTAAAATTTTCTTAGATATATTAGCCGTACTAATTAATAATATTAGCAGACCGGATAAAAGTGGTAAAATAATCATGGAAAAAACATAAAATGGAAAGAGGAAAAAGTTGAGAATAAGAAAATAAAATTATTTTTTCTAGAATTATGACAGATTCGTGCTATAATGTTCCATGAATTAGTGTGAAGGATGGGTTATTATTATGGAGGTTCATACAAGATGGATGAAACTGGATCAAGGAATGAATCAAAATTAAAGAATTATATAGTAAAGTATAAGAAACAAATAATAACGGCGACTGCATTATTAATTCTTGTAGTGGCTGTATTTCTCTTTATGAAGAATAATTATTCTCTATATAAGGACACCATCGGAACAGTTGTTAAAGCAAATACGCAGTATACCACCGACGAAGAAGGACCTAATAAAGAGGTAGACAAGCAGTATACACAAAAACTTACGATTAAGATACGTAATGGAGAGTATGAAGGTAAGCTTATAGAGATAACGAATAGATATTCAGAAACCCAGATGAAGGATACTAGATACTCGGAGGGCGATGATGTATTTATAACTATAGAAGATAAGGACGGTGTGTTGACAGGAGCCATTAGAGATGTAAAGAGAGATCAATATGTGGTGGTAATGGCACTGATTTTTATTATACTCTTAATCGCCATCTCTGGTAAACAGGGGGTACTGACAATTCTGTCCTTGGTAGTAAACATAGGTATCTTTCTACTATTCATGAGAAGGTATATAGAGGGGGAATCCTTTGAAATACTAACGATAGCTATGGTGCTATCCTTTAGCATTCTAACGTTGTTTATATTAGGCGGTGTCAATAGAAAATCTATTGGAGCGGTTATATCCTCTTTGGTGACGGTAGGTCTTATTACTATAATATATCAACTGGTATACCGATTCGTAGAGAAACCGCCATATGAAATGTTAGATTATGTTGTCGGACATGATGACTTTAAAGGGATATTTACTGGCAGTGTTATTATAGGAAGTCTTGGAGCGATTATGGATGTAGCGATTACAATGAATTCATCAATATGTGAACTTATTGATACCACTCCTAAGATTACGGTTAAGGATTTGGTAAGATCGGCTAGAGAGATAGGATATGACATTATGGGTACTATGGTAAATGTATTATTCTTTACCTATATTAGTGGAAGTTTACCGATGACGATACTAAAGTTTAAGAATGGATATGGCTTGCTTGCTATGATACGTTATAATGTGTTTTTTGAAGCAGCAAGATTTCTACTAGGCTCAATTGGCATCGTGTTGGCGATTCCAGTGTCAACAGTGGTTGCTCTATTGATATTTCGTAGGAAGAGAAGACAGGTAGAAAAAAGTTTACCAACTCATGAAAACTAACAAGGAAGTGAAGAAATATGCTCTTGACATTGGGTATTATATTAGTGGTCTTAATGGTGGTTGTAGGTGGTGACCGTGGTGTCGGTTCGGTCTTAGCACTGGTTGCAAATATGGTTATTATGTTTTTCGCAATTAAGTTGATATCAATGGGAGTAAATCCGTATGTGATAGTACTTTTGGCATCGCTTTTATTCTTATCAGTTACACTTATCTATCAGAACGGAACAAATATGAAATCTTTATCGGCTGTTATAGCGGTTATAGTTGTAATGGTTATACTTACTTGCTTCATAGCGGTAGTGGTTAACAAGACAAGAATCGCGGGTTATAGTGAAGTGGATCGTTATGAAGAGATTACGATGTATGTATCCACCAACATATCGGTGAAGATGGATCAGGTAATGGTTTGTGTAGTACTATTAGGGTTACTAGGAGCCATTATGGATACCTCCATTGCAATAACAACTGCGGTATATGAAATTCATAGAAATAATTCTCATTTTGATAGAAAACAGTTGCTACGTTCTGGGCGTAATGTAGGAAAGGACATTATGGGAACTACTGTTAATACGCTGTTACTAGCAACCGTCGGCGAGACTATTATGCTGAATGTTCTATATCTAAAGTTTCATTACACTTTTGCTAAGTTGCTGAATTCCAAATCATTCTTTCAAGAATTTTGTTTAATCGTATTTTCGAATATCGGTTGTTTACTAATTATACCGATTTCGAACCGTGTTATCAGTTATCTCTTGGTTTCAGATCTGAAAGTAGCTGTGTGGCTTCGGCATTACCTTGCGAAGAAGGAAGAAGAGGAAGGATAAAGGTATTGGAATTTCAATTGTTAGAAGGCTTAGTATCTCATTCTATTGAACGGTTAATTACGAAAGAGCGTATGGTTAGTACTGAAGATGAACTGAGGACAGCAGAGATGTTATAATTCGATTATATTATGAGAATGAAGTAAAAAATAAATTAAGAATAAATTAAGAAGTTTTAGGTGTAGTGAAAGACTCAACCAGAAGATGGTCTGTATCTTTCGCTACACCTTTTTGATTATTAGGGATTAAGGATTAAAATATCATAAGAAAAAACAAATACAATTCATATTGAATTTTAGTTTGGGGAATACTTAATTACATGACAAAATTTGAAGATTGTCTGATTTAAAAATCTATAGATATCGTGTCTCTTAGGAGGTAATTCAAATTGAAAAAGTTAGGCAAAAAAATCATTTCTCATGCATTCTTGTGTATTGGTGTTCTGTGTTTTTCAATTGTCTCATATAATGCAGCACGTTATTATATAATGCAATACAATGCTTTCCCTGTACTATGTGAAATCACGAAGGTAGTGAATGATAAGAAAGTTGATTTAGCGAAAAATCAAGATTCCAATGGTAGAGTCTATAGTTATGGTACTTATGTTAATTATGATTTGAAAGGCGAACAGTATAAAAACGTTCGGGTTGCAGAGCAATGTGGGGAAGTAGGTGACACGATAGAATTATATGCAAACAAATATGAACCAACAAGACTTCTGTATATAAGTAGTACTAAGAGATTGGTTTTTAAACTTCTTATGGTAGAGGGGATTCTATGTATTGTGATTGAAATATATATGAATTACAGAAGGAAGAAAAAAGTTAGGAAAGACAATACAGGGTAAGTGAAACGAGAATGTCATATGTATTAAGATACATGTGGTGTGCAAGGCTTGCCAATAATTTCTGTGAAAATGTATACATTTATTAAATATTAAAGATAAAAGAAATAGTGAAAAATCAGATGAAAAAGACGGTAACAAATCCGAAGAATCCACTTACAGATAATACACAATCCGAAGTCGTCTGTCCTTTCATTCATTTTTGGTAACATTTCTTAGATTTCAGCTCATAAAGTTCATCATTCTCATATAGTTTATAATCTTTGCAGTACTGTGAACTTGGGATGAGATCGGGTTTTTATAAAAAATAGAAAAATATGGTTGATTAATGTAAAGAAATGTAATAATATTTAATAAGAGGCCAACAGGTATATTCGATAAAGATTTTGACCTTTTCTATTTTTACTAATTCTAAAATTCTAGTGAAACATTATCCACACCACTATATGCAACATCTATTACAAGAGTAGTAATCTCTTCCATAGCGTTTATTTCTCAGGGGGCTTGTTTAAAATAACTGTCACTGTGAGTATAGCTATCATATGCAATCAGAAAAACATATCTTTTAAGTGAGCTTTATAGTCAGGTTGGCGATATATCCATGATTTTCTTTCCTAGATTAAAACAATATTTTTGACCGGAGATTTGTTTTACTCGCAAACTCTCCAGACTTATGAAAGGAGTAATTTATTCGAATGTAGGAACTTATAAAATAATATTATAGAAACCTTATGATAAAAGGTTGCGGTTGCCAGAATGACTATAATAGTGACGAATATACAGAATACATATATAGAATAAAATCAAGCTAGGTAATCTTAAGTTTTATAAGCAGTATAGAATTACTATAATTTTCATTAGAACGTCAATTGACGTAATTTTAATGATAATAAGGACAGGTTGAAAAATGATATTTTAATCGGAGATTTGTGATACTCGCAAAGTCTTCAAACATTTGAAAGGGGAGTATTTATAATAATGAAGAATCTTATGAAACGTGTAGTATTATTAATTTTAGTAATGGTATTAGCAATACCATCTAGTACAATGATGGCGGTAAAAGCATCATCTAAGAACATTACAATAGGTGAGTATATTGAGTTATTAATGAAAGCAATGAAAGTTACAATTAATGAAACGGAGAATCAAACATACATAACAGCAGCAGTTTCAACAGGAGTATTGAAAACAGTTGATGAGTTTAAGGTTGAGGAAGAGATGACCAGAACTGAGTGTGCTGTACTAACTAATAGAGCAGATATTTATGTAAATGGAGTAACATCAGATACTAAAATCTTTGATGAAATCAGAGATCATAAGAGAATCTCAGATTTAAGCAAAATAAGTAAAGAATATAGAGAAGATGTTGTACAAGCGTTCGGAAAAGGAATAATTGTCGGTTATACAAATGGAAAGTATACACAAGATCGAGCTTTTAAAGGAAGCAATAAGATTACATATAGTGGTGCAAAAACGGTTATTAAGAAGATAACAAATAAGAAGTTAAGAAGTATTATGTCACCAGATGGTCAATTGACCAGGACTACTAATTTACCTTGTAATGCGAAAGAGTATGAATATATATTGGCTAGTTTTCCTAATAAGTTTTATGAAATGAAATTTCAATTTGAACTTGGAAATAGAAATACTAAATATATTGAGTTTAATGATTATTGTATACCAGTTAGAATGAAGAAAATGCCTTTTGTAATATCTGGATACGAAGGAACAGCCAAAGAAACGCAAGAAATGATTAATAAATATTTAGATGATTGGGTAGAAAAAATTGAGAAGAATCTTTATTATCGCTTTAATGTTAATTATAAAACTATAAATAGTAAATGGATTAATAATTTTAGGAATACGTATTGTGTTTACAAGAATGAGGATTTGAATAATGATACAGAGGATGGAATAAAAAAATATGTAAAGGAAATGAAAAAAAATAAAGTAATTATCAAAACACAAAAAATTAGTGTAGAGCCATCGACACTTTACTACTCACAAGGAAAAACTTATATAAGATGTTATGTTAAATTTTCGGTTACATCAGCAAGTAGTCTTGCAGATACATTAGTATATAACAAAATGTACAAAGCAAACTTTATTGGTTTGCAACTTAATAAATGGCATGAAGGTTATTATGATATATCAGTAGGTGTAAATAATGGAAGCAGTTTTGGTGATGATTGGGCGGTATTTGGTGAATTTATTAACGATTATTTCACACAAATGAAAGCTAAAGTTATGGTACAGAAATTCAATAAAAAGGGTAATTCGTATTTCCCTAATGGATACTATTATTGGAAGTAGGGTGATTAATTGAAAAGAATAAAAGTGGGTACAATAATAATTTTAATTATTATAAATATATTCTCAATAATAGATAATAATAGAAGAGTAAAAGCTGAAGAAAATCCCTATTCAGTTAAAGGTGTAATTTATTATGAAACAACAGATAAAGCTGCTTGCACTGATACTACATGGAGATTGGTTGGGTTTATAATTCGACTAGATAAGTGTAACTACAATTCTCTTAGAGGTGGTTCTGAAAAATATGTAAAGGTATTGTTTGATAATAAAAATGTTACACAAGATATAATATCACTAGGAAATGGTTATAATTTTACTAAATATACTATATCAGAGAGATATTTTCTTGAATTAGTCGAAAATAATACAGTATTACACCAGCAATTTATGAAATCAATGAATTGGGATAAGAATAAAGACGGTACTTTTGAAGGAGGGACAATTTACATAAATGGTATATTTCAGGTGTATTATAACGGAGTACCTAAAAAGGGACCTTATTACACTCTATCAGATATTAGGAGAGCAGAGGGTTGGGGAGCAGAAACAATGAATGATTTTGCCAAATATTTTGATCAGCCAGTAAATTATTCTCCGACTGATTTATGGCAGCCAGAAGTCCCAGTAACAGTAGAATATCATACCAGTGATCATGAACTGATGTATACTGATAATTTAGGTAAAGTAGAATTAGATAAATCCGCATCCTATACATTCCCCGAAGAATACAAATTTAAGGGCAAAAATTACAAATTGTACAGAAGCTACTATATCAACATGTCTAAGCCAACTAAGATGTTAGGCAAGTTAAAAGTTAATGTAGATGGGGCAACATTATCCTCCGTTAAGAAAAGAAAAGAGATCGCCGCGGATCTCAAAGGGTTAAAATTCATAGCCATGTACAAAGAAGATGATCCAATGCCATCAGGCGAAGAAATAGAACCAGATGCTATGTATTCACCACTTGAAGAACCCAACCCAGAAGCAGTTATTAAGGCGGATCAAAGAGGAAATGAACAATTTGATGTAGAATTAGGAATACCGACTACGGAGAATGTGTACACCAATGTGGTTTCGGAGAACTATTTGTTTTCTTATCAGTTTACAAAAGAAGTAATGAAAGTCCCGTATAGTGTGTCTGCAAGTAAAACTTATAATTTATCTTGGACAAGTTATGAAAAAGTGGGAACAAATAAGGAAACGAAAGAAGATATCTATGATGATGTAGAGAAAACGGAAGAGTATGTTGTGCAGGCAGAAATAGTTGTAGAAAGAGTAGTCGCCTATTGGCGTATCAATCAATTAAATGTTTATGTACTAGATAACGCAGTAATTGGTAATGGTGCATTACCAAATCAATTAGTTAATTTGACTGCTAATAATACCAAAATACCAGTGATAGAATGTAATAGAAGTGTAGACATTAAGGAACATGTGTTAGACCCAGAAGGATACGAAGAAACTATGAGTTTCCCAGCGGAAAATATAGTGGGAGGTTTTATAAAACCAACAGTATCGAGTACCGATTTGGAAGAATGTGTAGAAGAAAAAATCGGTATACCGAAAGTGAAGAATGATAAACTCATATTTGATAACGTAATTGTTATGAATGATACTGAAACACTAAAAGAAGGACCTAGGCCTAAGGAGCTCAAAGAATCAGCAATATGTGATAATAATGTACTATACAAATCGAATATAGAGATTCCAAGAGAGAGAGCTAATAAAGAATATGATTCTACAGGGGTAGTGATATATAAACAAATCTATCCTGAAAGGAATGGATCTTCTGGCGATGGGTTAGGGAATGTAGGAATAATAGGTTCAGGAAAGATCACATTTGAAATACCAGAGGTTAACTCCATTGTAGTACATACACCTACAGTATGTAATGCAAAGATAACCGATTTAAAAGCTTATAATCAGATGGTAACACCAGCTGTGAATCGTGCATCACTTATTTTAGACAAATCTTTTACCGTCAGTTTACCTACAACAGGTGAGCATAATGAATATCCCGGATATGGATACAGAGATTATGCAAAGTATATAGCAACGAGACAAGTTATGTTTCCGTTTGATGTATACCGAGGGACAAATTATATAAGAGCAGGAACTTGGACTGATATGGTAAATGAGGAGGAGACCTTTTACTTACCAACATGGGTAACAGAAGGTAATTACGAAGTAGAATGTAAGACTACGGCCATTAACTGTGCTGCAAACAATGGTGATGACTTAAATGAGTACGTAGCAAATTTTAATATTGATAATTATTCAGCAATTGATAGTATCTTTGTCCAAGTCACAGGACGTCTCTACAATCTTCAAATCTATGATATAACTGATTACCCTCTCTGGGAATCAGTATTCCGAAAAGAAAATTCATTAGCATTAACAGGAACAAATTACACCGTGGGTATTGCTAATCAAAATGGTATCCTTACTGGTAGATTAGCCAAGTATACATTTCCGTTGGTGTATGGAAGCCACCCAAATAAAGAAAAGGAAGGGGCGATGAAACTAGGTTACAGTACTAGATTTAAACTGACTACTATAGGAGATATGTTTGAAACGAAAGACTATATTAAGATAATTCCAAGATTCTATTATGTAGACTATCACGGAAATAATAGAAAAGAGGTGGATTTATATTATACGGAGACATTTAACAGTAAGAAAAATTATTTAGTTAAAGTCGGTGGTGATAAGGATAAGACGAATAAGAAATCCTTTGTTCTCGGGAATGTTTATTGGCAAGTTCCAGAGAAGGAAATAAAAGCAACAGGATTTATAGATGATATAACAGACAATCTAATTCGTTCTAGAAAGAATGAGATATTTTCCTTTAATGATATACAACTAAGTACAACATTTCGGACTTATGTAGGAGATAGTAGTTATATTCCGTCTGGAACTATACCGAGCTCAGTTGGTGCCAAGAAAGTCATGCGCTCTGTACAGACTTGGTATGGAGAATACTATCTACCAAGTGATGTACATGTAGTAGTAAAAGATTTTGACCTTAAGAAGTATGCGAAAGAACGAGGATATATTGATTTTACAGAAGATATCTGGCTTGATAAAGGATATATCATAGTAAATTATGATATTGTTACGTATCAGACGGGGAAAGCGCAAGCAAATCTAAGCTATATTAATAAAGAGAATGCGTTGCAAGGATATTGCAATATGTGGAAGCTAGAAGGTTCACAGTTAGCAAAGACAGATACCTATGGAAATACATTCGAATTCAAATATGGTGATTATGTTATGTATGATACAGAAAAATCAGCAGCAAAGGATTATAAATCTGGTGGGACCCATTAAGGGCCCACCTATTCTTTTCTATGTCTATATTCAAGAGGTGAGCATTGATATGTCTTGCGGAACATCTTGATAAAATTGCTGGTGTAAGGATACCCAACCTTCTCAGCAATTTCTCCTATACTTAAATCCGTGGTACTTAATAGATTTACAGCCATAGACATACGAAGGGAAGTGATATACTTTCCGATTGGCATGTGATAGTAATAAGAAAATCCTGCTTTTAGTTTCTGTGGGTTTAGTAATACTTGCTCGCTTAGGGAGTCGATCGTTGGTGGGGACTGAAGATTATTAGTCAAGATCTCATGAGCTTTTTGAATGGAACGAATATCGCTGGCGCTTAGGTGAAGGTATTTGTTTGTACCGATTTTGACTTTGCCATAGTGGAGCTGTCTAGTGAATGTATTATCGGGGGAAGTCTCAACAGTTTGGATAATAATTGCGAAACATTCTAAGATGCAACTTTCCAGATAGAGAGGAGTTAATGCATCCTGATTGGAAAGAACTTGCATCTTTTCAATTATTGTATTGATTCCTAATGGAAGGTAGGGATATGTTACATTCTCGTTGAATTTATTAAAATCAAAGTTGAGATTGAAGTTATCTCTTAGATATCTAGTTACATAAGATTCCTGTATTGTTATTTCAGCACCGTGATAATGTTCGCCTCTTATCCAAGCCTGTTGACCTTTAATACCTCTCTCAATTACAAAGAAAGAGGAAGGTTTGAAGGAGGATACCGGTTGATTCTCCAATTTAAAATTGGTGGAACCTTTATAGACAGTACCAAATCGTATCAGTCGTTCAGGGTTGTCGAATGCAAGTTTGAACGGATGTGGAATAGTAAAGTCAGCAATTCCAAAACTGTAGTAATTAGGACGTTCATAAGATAATAGATGCCCATGTTCAGGTCTAGCGGGATTTTGATATAAGGTATAGTTCTTTTGCTTAATAGGAACAAATTGTAGTTCAGCAAATACAGCTTCTCTGAATTCTTTAGATGACGTAACGATTGTTTGCATAAATATATATTCTCCGTTTAAAATAGTATATAGAAAGTTGCTCTTGAGTAGAATCAAGTTCAAGAAGTAGTACTGATAATATACTAATACTTATAAGTATAAGTATTAGTAATTGTAAGGTAATTATCCCAAACTGTAAACAGAAATAATTATATTAGGTTACAAAATAATTATTATAGGTGAAAATATTGTGTAGCGATTTGTTTTCATATATAATTCAAAAACAAGTTAGTTAAGAATAACCAAGGTGAGAAAAAGGAAACACTGGTTATTGTATCAAAACTCCATGGATAATGGAAGATGAACAGTACACTAGAAGTTACGAATAAAAACAAAAGGAGAATAAGTTATGAAGAAGTACATGATGGTAGTTTTGAGTATCGCTGTCGTAATGTTTGGACTAGTTGGTTGCTCAAGTAATAATGCAAACAATGAATCTGGTAAATCAGAAGATACGAATAATGCAGGTACTAATGCAGGAGGCAGTGAAGAAGGGACAGCAGATGTTTCAAAAGAAACAAGAACAGTTACCGACGTAAAAGGTACTGTAGAGATTCCTGTTAACCCACAAAAAATTGTTGACATTAGTGGAGCAAGTGATATCTTATCACTTTTAGGATATGATGTAATTGGAACGGCAAACAGTGATGCATATGATTATACGAAGTTCCCAACCTACCTTGAAGATGTTTTAGGAGATTCGAAAATCCTAGGCTATAGTATGTTAGCTGAGATGGACGTGGAATCAATTATTGCCTTAGAACCAGACTTAATTGTAATCTCAACTGTACAAGAAAAGATGTATGACCAATTATCAAAAGTAGCACCTGTTGTTATGATTGAATTGAAACAAATGGATTGGAAAGAAGATTTCATGAACGTTGCTACTATATTTGGTGAAGAGGACAAAGCAACAGCATGGATTGAAGATTACTTAGCAAAAGCAGAAGAAGTTGGAAAGAGATTGAAAGAAACTTACGGAGAAGAAACATCATACTTATCATTCTTAGCAAGTGGTGGTAGTTTATTTATCTTTGACTCAGCTGGGCTTGGAACAATCTTCTATGATGATATGGGATTAGCGAAGCCAGAAGGTATGCCAGAACAAGAGAATGTTAGTTTACCAGTAGTAACCTATGAAGGTTTAGCAGAAATTAATTCTGATTATATCTTTGCAATTGCAACAGATGAAGATTTAGCTACATTAAAAGAAAGCAGTATCTGGAATGGAACAGAAGCTGTGAAAGAAGGAAATGTGATTGAACTTCCTGCAAGTCCTTATTTTAATCAGGGTTATAGCCCAATTGGAAGATTAGCATTCATTGAAGAAGTAGAAGCATTATTAGCAAGTACGAATGAATAAGAAAACAGTAGCATTTATTAGTACATGCAGTATAATCGCAATAACCGGGCTAGTTGTTGCGATAAGTGCAGGAGCAAAGAGCATTCCTTTACAAACCGTTTGGAATAGTATTTTTCACTATGAAGATATATTAGATATGCAGTTAGTCCGAGATGTAAGAATACCAAGAGTTATCTGTACCGCCTTAGTAGGCGGTATTCTTGGCGTTACAGGGGCGATGATGCAAGGCGTCACTAGAAATCCTATAGCAGAGCCATCCTTGATGGGAATCACACAAGGTGCAACATTGGCAATCGCTATAGCAGGAGCAAGCCAGAGTATCTATGGATTATTAGGCAATACGGTGGCAGCGTTTATAGGGGCATTGTTTAGTGGATTGTTGGTATTAGCATTCAGTATGAAGAACGCTAGGAACATGAATCTATCAAGATTATTGCTAGCAGGAACGGCTCTTAGTACATTCTTCATATCAATGGCTACCATTATAGCATTATTAACCAACAAGTCACAGAGTTTAGCGTTTTGGGTTTCGGGTGGATTCCGAGCAGTTACTTGGAATAGTGTCAAGTTAGTTCTTGTCGTTGGAGGAATCGCGACGGTTATAGCATTATTCATGGCGCCAAAGATTAATGTGGTAAATCTTGGTGAAGATGTATGTATTGGATTAGGAGAAAATCCTGCTAAGATTCGTATGTTTACCTTGTTGTTATTAATTCCTATGTGTGCAGTTTGCGTTGCAGTTGCAGGTAATATAGCATTTATCGGATTAATCGTTCCCCATATTGCTCGTAAGCTTCTTGGACAAGATTATCGAATGATTATGCCAGTTTCGTTCTTGTTTGGTGCAACACTTGTTATCTGGGCAGATGTACTTGCTAGATTAGTAAACCAACCATATGAGACGCCAATTGGATTATTCACCTCCCTTGTTGGTGTGCCATTATTTATTTGGATGATTCGAAAGGAGAATATGTGATGAAGAAACGAGTTTTTATTACTTCTATAGTAGTAAGCATTCTTTTTGTATTTACCTTTCTATTAGCAGCCTCCTGGGGAAGTTATTCCATTTCGTTTGGTGATGTAATCAAGACTTTTTTTGGACGAGGGTCACTTCTTCAGACCACAACCATATGGGATATTCGCTTACCAAGAATTTGTGTTGCCATAGTTGTGGGAGTTTGTCTATCAACAGCCGGGTGTGTTTTACAAAGTGTCACTAGGAATGAATTAGCGGAACCTGGAATGATTGGAATCAATGCGGGCGCAGCTGTTGCTGTTGTGTTACTAATCTCATATGGAAGCACGAGCTATTACGATACAATTGGCGATGTAGCTCTATTTGTTATGCCTATCACCGCTATTATTGGAGCATTACTTAGTGGTTTCTTAATCTACTTCTTAAGTTACAAGAAGGGGGTATCACCAACAAGGTTAATTCTTACTGGTATTGGTGTAAATGTTGGTATTAACGCGTTCATTTCCTTGTATCAGCTTAATATGTCAAAAGGTGACTATAATCAAGTACTTACTTGGACGAGCGGTAGCCTATGGGGAAGTAGTTGGAAGTTTTTCTGGCTTGTTACACCACTTGTAGTTATATTCTTGTTATTAATCATGTGGAAAGCAAAGATATTAGATGTTTTGGATCTTGGTGATGAGATTGCCACTGGACTTGGGGTAAAGGTTGAGAAAGAACGTAGAGTATTATTCTTTTATGCCATTGTATTAGCGGCACTAGCAACTTCTGTCGCAGGGAATATTGCATTCCTTGGATTACTTGGTCCACACATAGCCAAACGACTCGTCGGTCCAGTACATCGTAGACAGATACCGGTAGCAGCAGGGATAAGCCCTGTTATCATAATACTAGCGGATTCTATATCAAGAAATGCATTCTCACCGATCGAGGTGCCTGCGGGGATAATGATTGCAATTGTTGGAGTACCGTATTTTATTTATCTGATGTTACGGGAATAAAGCATAGATTGGGTACGACTATAAGAATAATTTGATTCGCTCAAACTTCGCACTTGAAGTTTTTGATTCATTAATGGAGGATATGATGGAAGCAATTGAAGTTAAAGGCTTAGATGTTGCCTATGAGCATAAATATATAATTAAGAATATGAATTTAGAAATCCCTAAGGGAAAGATTACGATGATTATTGGGTCTAACGGTTGCGGGAAATCCACATTACTAAAATCAATTGCTCGTATTCTTACTCCGCGTAAGGGTGAAATTAAATTAAATGGTATTAGTATCAAAGAACAAGCACCCAGAGAGATTGCCAAGAAGATGGCGGTATTACCACAAAGTCCTATTGTTCCATCTGGGCTATTAGTAAAAGAGTTGGTTTCTTATGGACGTTTTCCATATCAAAGTGCTCTAGGTGGCTTGAAACAAGAAGATATAGATAAAGTGAATTGGGCAATGGAGGTTACAGGAATTGCAGATTTTGCTGACCGTGCGGTAGATAGCTTATCTGGTGGACAAAGACAACGTGCTTGGATTGCTATGGCATTAGCACAAGAGACGGAGATTCTTGTTCTAGATGAACCGACAACATATCTTGATATGGCGCACCAATTTGAGATTTTGTTATTATTACAGAAGTTAAATAGAGAACAAAATCGTACGATTGTTATGGTATTACATGAGTTAAACAATGCAACCAAATTTGCTGATAATATCGTAGGTGTGAAAGACGGTAATGTTGTATTCAAGGGGAAACCGCTTGATGTGATAACGAAAGAAAATCTATATACCTTGTATGGAATAGATGCGAAGTTACAAGTAGACGAAACAAATCAGTATCCGATTTGCGTGGATTTTGACGTGAGGAGATGACATGACAGAAAAGTTATACCATAAGAACTTTAACATATTAGTTCTAGGGCAAATCATTTCGCTGTTTGGAAGTTCCATTCAGCGATTTGCTTTGTCCTTGTATCTATTAGATCTTACTGGGTCAGCAGGAATCTTTGCAACAATATTAGCGATATCTATGATTCCAGTTGTATTGATAGCGCCGATTGCAGGAATGTTAGCAGACAGAGGCAATAAGAAGCGATTAATGGTGATATTAGACGTAATCAGCGGTGCATTATTGATAGGATATCTAGTACTTAAAGTGCAAGGTGGTAATCAGACTATAATAATTGCTGTATTAATGGTATTATTGTCAACGATTTCGACTATTTACCAGCCAGTAGTTAATACCTGTATTCCGCTCCTTGTCCATGAGAATCATCTAATACGTGCCAATGCAATCATTCAACAAGTGGCATCACTTAGTAATTTCCTTGGACCAATACTAGCAGGAGTATTATATGGCGCATTTGGTATAACTGGCGTAGTTGTGATTAACATGGCTAGTTTTTTGTTTTCAGCAGGAATTGAGTTACTGTTAGATATTCCAGAAAGAGACAAAACAAAAGAAGAGATATCAAAAGTAGAAGATATACATTTATATGGTACACATATAAAAGAAAAAGAAAGCTTTATTCAAATATTTAAGCAAGATATGAGAGAGAGTTTTCACTATCTACGATTTGAGAAAAAGATTATCTTTCGTATGTTGTTATTTTCAGGATTCTATAATCTATTCTTAGTACCGGTTTTTAGTGTGGTTGCACCGTATCTAATAAAAATCACATTAGGATTATCATCTGAAATATATGGTGTAACAGAAGGTTGTATAGCACTTGGAATGATACTAGGAGGGCTTATTATTGCTTGGAAACCTGCTAAGTTTCATATTAAAAGAGTTCATAGGCTGTTATATATAACGTCAGTCTCGATGTTTATCATGGCAATCACGGTATTGCTATTTGCGAGTGGCAAGCTTTCGGCGATAAGTAGTGCTGTATTCTTTGCGCTAGCGGGTATGCTTATAATGGGCATATTAGGTGTAGCGAATGTATTAAGTGCATCGTATATATATTCGGAGGTGGAAGCTACAAAGCTTGGTAAGATTCTTGCTTTTGGTTCCGCATTTGCTACCTTATGCATTCCACTTGGACAAATCCTGTTTGGTGGTTTAATTGAGATGTTTGAATCAAGTTTATATTGGTTAATTGGTATAGCTGGGGTTTTCGTACTAATCGTAACGTTATTAGTTCGTTGGAATGTATTGCAGATTAAGGATTAGAGGAAGTTAGTCTTCGTCAATCCATCTTTTTAAATATCTAATATCATCCTTTAAATCATCGATTTGATCCTGGTAGGAATAGGAACACGTGGTTACATTTGACTTAGACGTAGATCTTGTAGCAGAGGTTTTGTTAGAACTTGAATTGCTATTTGAATCAGTAGTACAATCGGGATTATTTGAATTAAAGTTTTTTAGATTATAGCAATTACCAGGGCCAGATTCCATATAAGTTTGTTGTGCACCAAAGATAAGTATGGATTGGCCAACTCCTAATAAAAAGTTACCAACAACATTTTGCTGATTTAGCGGTAGGCATTTAGCTATATCAATTGCTAATAGATTCGTGATCAATAGAAGACAGCTAGGGTTTAACTTCTGAAAAGCGCAACCAATCTTACAGCAATCTTCTTTGCTATTTATAAAATTAAGATTCTTATTAATAAAATCTTGGCATTGTTCAAAATCACTCTGTTGCATAACATACCTACTATTACAATTCATTATTATATTGTATAGAAGGATGTAGTGAAATATTCTTTTTTTATACTTAATTAAGTAGGTATAAAAAGCATACCCTTGACAGCATTCAATAATCTGAGTACAATAATTTTGAACAAAGATAAAATTGCATACGATAACATAGAGTGAAACCATAGGTTCATGAAGGGGTACACCACCGCGGGTGTATTTCTTTGTGAACCTTTTTTATTATGTTGGAATTGATATTGTGACTGTCCTTGTCACGAGTTTGCAACAAGGAGATTCCTAATTTCGTATGGATCAAAAGGAGGTAAGCATGATTCAGTTGAATGGAAAAGAAGTAGAACTGGAAAAACCAATTACTCTTGATAAATTAGTAATGCAACAAGGTTATGTGATAACACAAATCGCTGTTGAGAAGAATGGTGAGATTATTCCAAAGAGTACATATGGTGAGGAAGTTGTTCGGGCTGGTGATGTTATTGAAGTTGTCACATTCGTAGGAGGTGGCTGATGAACTGTTATCCAACGAAGGCAGCGGTTTACGAAGAACTTTGTAGAAGACATACGAGAGAAATCCAAGAGAGATTAAGTAAAGCAAAAGTTGCAGTGGTTGGGCTTGGGGGTCTTGGATCAACAATAGCCATCGCACTTGCGAGGGTTTGGGTAGGCCGTCTACATATAATCGATTTTGACTGCGTAGATCTAAGTAATCTTAATCGCCAACAATATAGAATGTTGGATATAGGAAGGTACAAGACCGAAGCATTGAGAGAACAGATTCTTTCGATTAATCCATATCTAGATGTTTTGATTGATACGATTAAGGTTAATGAAAAAAATGTAGAAGAACTGTTTTTTGACGATGACATTATCTGTGAAGCATTCGATAATCCAGAGGCAAAGGCGATGCTGGTTAATTCCTTCTTAGAACACTATCCTAACAAGAAAATAGTTGCAGCCTCTGGTATGGCTGGATATGGGAGTAGTAACACTATACATACTAGAAAGGTGGCTAAGAACTTTTATTTATGTGGAGACGAAAAGACTGGTATTGAACAAGCAAACGGATTAATGGCGCCACGGGTTGGCATCTGTGCAGCACATGAAGCTAACATGATAGTACGATTAATTCTAGGAGAAATTGAAGTGTAAATATATCGAATAAACGTTGTAGTAATAGAGTGCTATACAGGGAAAGGATAAACGTAATTATGAATAGAGATTTTGAACAAACAATAAATCAAGAAATGATAAAAAAGGAAACGACAAAAAAAGATACCTTTACATTAGGCGGACATGAGTTTAATTCTCGCTTTATATTAGGTTCAGGAAAGTATTCTCTAGATTTAATTAAAGCAGCGGTAGAAGAGGCAGGAGCGCAGATTATAACGTTGGCTCTTCGGAGAGCCAATCAAGGCGGAATGGCAAATATCTTAGACTACCTACCAAAGGGAGTTACATTACTTCCGAATACATCTGGCGCAAGAACGGCAAAGGAAGCCGTACGGATTGCACATTTAGCAAGAGAAGTGGGATGTGGCGATTTTGTTAAGGTTGAAGTAATAAGGGATACGAAGTATCTGTTGCCAGATAATCAAGAAACAATTAAGGCAACAGAGATTCTTGCAAAAGAAGGGTTTGTAGTTATGCCATATATGTATCCTGATTTGAATGTGGCTAGGGATTTGGTAAATGCAGGGGCAGCGTGTGTTATGCCACTTGGAGCACCTATTGGTACGAATAAGGGAATTTGTACGAAAGAATTTATTCAGATTTTAATTGATGAAATTGATTTACCTATTATTATAGATGCAGGGATTGGAAAGCCATCTCATGCATGTGAAGCGATGGAGATGGGAGCAACTGCGATTATGGCAAACACAGCAATAGCAACCGCAGGAGATATTCCTACTATGGCATCAGCTTTTAAGATGGCAATTGAGTCAGGACGTAAAGCGTATCTAGCGGGTCTTGGTCGAGTTATGGATAAGGGAGCAAGTGCATCTTCTCCGTTGACTGGTTTTTTACAACTATCAGATAATTAAGGAAGGTGAAGACAATGAAGCAAGAGAGAGAACATAGAATTGATCATATGGTCTACCTTCCTGACATGGAGGTTTTAGATTCCGATATAGAGAAAAAGGTTATTGATAGAATGATTTCCTTTGATTATGAACGTTATACTGCAAAAGATGTTAAGATGGCTCTTGGCCATGAACGGTGTACGCTGAAGGACTTTGAGGCATTCTTATCACCAGCTGCGTTACCATTCCTAGAAGATATGGCTAGGAAAGCTAAACTTGAGACAAGAAAGCATTTTGGAAATTCAATCTATATGTTTACTCCGTTATATATCTCTAATTATTGTGAGAATTTCTGTATTTATTGTGGATTTAATTGTCATAACCATATTAGGCGGGCCAAGCTGAATGAAGAGCAAATTGAAACAGAGATGAAAGAGATTGCAAAATCAGGACTTCAGGAAATCTTACTTCTGACTGGTGAGAGTAAGAAGATGTCTGATGTAAAATACATAGGAGAGGCTTGCAAGATTGCACGTAGATATTTTAATGTGGTTGGACTTGAAGTGTATCCAATGAATTCTGATGAATATGCTTATCTTCATGAATGTGGTGCGGATTATGTAACGGTATTCCAAGAAACTTATAATTCAGACAAATACGAGACACTTCATCTTGCAGGTCATAAGCGAATCTTTCCTTATAGATTACATGCGCAAGAGAGAGCTATTCGTGGAGGAATGCGAGGAGTAGGATTTGCGGCACTTTTAGGACTTGATGATTTTAGAAAAGACGCACTTGCAACTGGATATCATGCGTATCTTCTTCAGAGAAAATATCCTCATGCAGAAATCGCTTTCTCTTGCCCAAGGCTTCGTCCGATTATTAATAACGATCGGATTAATCCAATGGATGTTCATGAAACACAATTGTTGCAAGTGATTACGGCGTATCGTTTGTTTATGCCATTTGCTAATATAACCATATCAACAAGAGAGTGTGCAAGAGTTAGGGATAACTTAATCGGAATAGCAGCTACTAAGATTTCGGCAGGGGTATCGGTAGGCATAGGGGACCATCAGAAGGAGGAAGAAGCGAGAGGGGACGAACAATTTGAAATCTCTGATGGAAGGACAGTTATGGAAGTGTATGAGGCAATTAAGAATCAGGGACTACAACCAGTAATGAGTGATTACGTCTATGTATAGAGTGTTTGCGATTACTAACAGAAAGTTATGTAAGGAAGATTTCCTTACACAGATTAAAAAGATTGCAAGGAGTAATGTAGAAAGTATTATACTACGTGAGAAGGATCTTACAGAGAAGGAGTATTATCAATTAGCTTCACAGGTTATAGATATCTGTGAACATTATAAGAAAAGATGTATCTTACATACGTACATTGATGTAGCACTTAATATGAAGATTGCCAATATTCATTTACCGCTTACGATTGCTATCGAACAATGTGATAAGATTAGTAGATTTGAAAGGGTCGGTATATCCACACATTCTATAGAAGATGCAATTATAGCACAGAGGTTAGGTGCTACTTATATTACAGCAGGTCATATATTTGCAACCGATTGTAAGAAAGGAGTGCCACCAAGAGGCCTCACTTATCTTGAGGAAGTTTGTAAGGTTGTTTCGATTCCTGTCTTTGGGATTGGTGGAGTTACAATTGAGAATGCAAAGGAAGTTATAAATCATGGCGCACAGGGGATTTGTATGATGTCTAGTTTGATGAACGGAACAATTAAGGATATGTAGTTAATAATAGGACAAATTACAGATATTTGCAATTGTCACTCATTGTGTTATAATAGAGCAGAATATGCAAGTATTTGTAACTATTACAAGCGAAGGGGGAAAACACAATTCATACTACATATGTATATCGAAAACATCTAAGACAACCACTAAAGTTATTTCTGACAGGAGTAGGAGTATTCATAGTATTCGTAATCTTGTTATCTGCTGGTTTACTATTAACAGAATCAGAACCATTTGATCTTGGTTTTGTTGGTGTATTTGCAGCAGTGATGTTTTTTGTAGCAGTCTTAATTACACTAGAGTTGTTATTAATCAATGCAGTGTTTTTAAGAAGATTTAAGTATATTAGCGTAACGCTAGAGGAACATGGAATAATCTATACGAATAGTAAAGAACAGATATTTATCCCATATGAAGATATCAGTCGCATTCAATTTCCTTCCATAAAATACGCAGGAGGGTGGGTGAAAATAGTATATGGAAATGGAACTATACGGTTAACGGTAGTTCTTGAGAATATCGGTGACTTTATGAGTAAACTTAAGTACAAGCTCGATGAGCGAAATAAGATGGAAGTGTATAATGAGAAGAAATACTTTTCTTTTTATAAAACTGGAGTCTTTGCAGATGAAAGTTGGGATAGAGTCTATGGAAATATAGGTTCACAAATAGTAACCTGCTTAACGTGTGTTGTAATTACCATTGTAGCTTTATTTACACAAAAAGGTTTTGAATACAATAAGATTTTAATATATGCTAGTTTTCTAGTACCTATAATAGGATACGCAATTAGTGAAATCATTATTGGATTTCAAGTACATAAAAGAGTGAAGGCTGAATTCTATCAGTTATTACCAAGAAACAAAGAATTTGAAAAGAAAGCATTTATGATTGGCAATTATGGAATGGCGATTATCTATCTGATCATTTTGATAATTATCAATGTAGCAGTATATTAATTTATTAAAACTTAAATTGGTTAATTTACCCTATCTTTACGTAATCTTGTACTAAAACTTAATATTCCTCCCTTAGGATATCAATAAGGTCAACATCTACCCAATAAGCAAATGTTAGAACATAGTTCTTGAGTGTGGTCAGATGATGCCTATATTGTATAATAGGGAGGAATTTTTAATGGTTTGCTTTATTAAAAAACATGCGAAAAAAATAACAAGTTTAGTATTAATTGGTGCCTTAGCTGTTTCTACTGTATTCTATGGATTTAGTGATAAAACCAAGACAGTAGAAGCTAAGACAGACAAGACGACAAATGTAACAACTGTAGGAAACACGAAAGCACCAAAGTATGTATTTTTCTTCATTGGTGATGGGATGAGTTTCCCACAAGTACAAATAACTTCCGATTACCTTGGTGCAGTTAGACAAAACTCAACGAGTGAAATCCTATCTGGAAACAAATATCTTAACTTTATGCAATTCGATACGGTAGGTTCAGCTGTTACATACGATTCATCATCCTTTTGTCCAGACTCTGCCTCTACTGCAACATCATTGTCAACGGGGCATAAAACCTACAGTGGTGTAATCAATATGGACGAAACAAAGTCAGTTTCTTATGAAACAATAGCTGAGAAGTTAAAGAAACAACTAGGATATAAAGTAGGTATTATATCAAGTGTTAACATTAACCATGCTACTCCAGCGGCTTACTATGCACACCAAGCGAGTAGAAACAACTATTACGAAATTGGAACTGAGATGGTTAATAGTGGATTTGAATATTTTGCAGGTGGTGAAATCAAACAACCAACGGGTGCTAAGAATGATCAAAAGAGCATATATAATCTAGCTAAAACTGCTGGTTATAAAGTGGTAACAACACAGCAAGAAGCGAAAGCTTTGAATTCTAAGTCGGGTAAAGCAATCGTAATTGGTGAGACAATTGCAGATGGTGGAGCTCTTTCTTATGATATTGATCGTAAATCAGATGAATGGTCATTAGCTGAATATGTTAGAACAGGAATCAATGTATTAGATAACAAAAAAGGTTTCTTCATGATGGTTGAAGGTGGTAAGATTGACTGGGCTTGTCATGCTAATGATGCAGGATCAACAATTAAAGATACCGCAGCTCTTGCTGATGCTGTTGATGTTGCCCTTAGCTTCTATAACAAACATAAAGAGGAGACCTTAATTATTGTAACAGGTGACCATGAAACTGGTGGTTTATCAATTGGGTATGCAGGAACAGACTATGATACATTCCTTACTAACTTAGCGAATCAAAAGATTTCTTATGCGAAATTCGATAGTGATTATGTAGCAAACTACAAAAAGAACAATACAGCATTCGAATCTGTATTACAAGATATCAAGAAAAATTTCGGATTACTAACCTCAAGCGATGTTGATGCTGCAAAGTATCCAAAACTTGTATTGACCAATTATGAATATAATAAATTATATCAAGCATATCAAAAGACGTTAGGAAAATCTAAGGTAACTTTGGATAAGCAGGAGGAGTATGTCTTATACGGAACGTACGAACCTTTAACCGTTACGATCACACATATACTTAATAATAAATCGGGAATTAATTTTAGCACATATGCACATACAGGACTTCCAGTACCAGTATTTGCGAAAGGATCAGGATCAAACGTATTCGAAGGATACTATGATAACACAAGCGTATATACTAAGCTTGCCTCCTTGTTAAACATCAAATAACATATGGATAAAGTATTAAAGTATAAGAAACATCTAATCGAATCAAGTCCAGTAATAGTAGGTTTATTAATTCTGTTAGTGCTCCTATTCATACCAACTGGATTTGAAGACGCTTTACTATATAAGGGAACAGAACGTTGCAAAGTAGAGGCAATCAGTGTAGATAATAACAATATATTAGACACTGGCTTGGTTCGATCAGGTGAACAGACATGCGAAGTGAAGGTACTCGAGGGTAGATTCAAAGGAAGAACGGTTCAAGGCGTTAATGTCTTGAACGGTTCCTTAGAGTCTGATAAGATTTTTGTAGCTGGAGACAAAGCCTTCGTGTTAATTGATTATTCGGGTGAAGATATAAGATATGTTAATATGATTGATCATTATCGTCTAGACAACGAGTTGATTCTTGCTGCTATTTTTGTATTACTTTTGGTATTATTTGCTGGTAAAACGGGACTACGTGCACTCTTATCCTTTGTTATTACTGTACTCGCTATCTGGAAGGTATTGATACCGCAATATTTACAAGGAAGAAATCCCGTATTCGTAGGTTTGATAATTACGATATCACTAACGATAATTATCATAGCTCTTGTATATGGGTTCAATAAAAAGACGTTATCGGCGGTATCCGGCTCTATGTTAGGTATTCTGACAACTTGTATATTGGGAATGATATTCACGGATCTATTCAATATTCATGGAGCCGTTATGTCCTCCTCAGAGAGTCTACTTTATAGTGGATATCAGCATTTAAGCCTAACTAAGATCTTCATGGCTAGTATATTCATTGGATCTTCTGGGGCAATTATGGATTTAGCTGTTGATATAACGAGTGCAGTGAATGAGGTAGTTGAGAACTGTCCAACCATTAGTAGATGGGAGGCAATTCGCTCGGGTATACATGTAGGTAAAGCGGTAATGGGAACGATGACAACAACATTACTATTGGCTTATTCTGGTGGCTATGTGGCTTTATTAATGGTATTCATGGCGCAGGGTACACCAATTTTGAATATCTTAAACTATAAATATGTGGCAGCAGAGATTTTGCATACTATAATAGGAAGTTTTGGATTAATTACCGTAGCACCATTTACAGCAATGACAGCGGGAATTTTACTGACGAATAAGAAAAAAGAGAATGAGAAAGTAAATGAAAAAGAGATTAGTCTGGAAATAAATTCTGTAGAACAAATAACAGAGCAATATGAAGCGTAAGTTTATATTTTCTAATATATTAAGGGTAGTTTTCAATTATGAAGACTGCCTTTTTTGTATTTCAAATGTATGCAAATTACTATATAATAAAAGATACAGTTTAGGGCTTTGCAAATCTGCTATATTCAGCAAAAAAAAGGGAGGTAGTTTTGTGATTATTGATACGCATGTACATATTGGGGACGATAAAAGATTTGTATTGACTGAAGAAATGGTTATGGAGTCTATGATAAAATATAATATTGACTATTCCATTGTTTCTAATATTGAGGGGGTTGAATTTGATGGAGATTTGAAAGAGATTCCAGGAAAGTTACAAATCACCCAAAAAGATGTTTTTGAGAGAACATTACGTTTTGCTAAGAAGAATTCTAAATATATTGGCGTAATGCCCTGGATAAAACCACATACGGAGACAGTTGACGAAGATTTTTTAAGATTAATGGAGGAGAATCAGTCATTGATTCATGGAATAAAACTTCATTCCTTTCATTCAAAGACTGCCATGGATGCGGATTGTGTGAAACCATATATAGAATTAGCTAGAAAATATGATATACCAATGACTTGCCATACAGGTGGCTGTGAGGAAGCGGATCCAATTCATGTGTATAATGCGGCCAAAGCAAATCCAGATGTGAGATTTGTTATGGTTCATATGGGATTAGGCACGGACAATCAAAAAGCAATTAATCTTATGGAGGATACAGAGAATCTATATGCAGATACAACATGGGTTCCTATGGAAACAACGATTAAGGTAATTGAACGATATGGTAGCAAACGAATCGTTTTTGGAAGTGACAGTCCGATTGATGGTGTGGACACTTACTATTGTAATCCGAAAGGAGAGCCATCGCTCTATCAAGATTACTTTAACAGGTTAGAAGGTATAATAGGTAAGGTTGCCTACGAGGATTTGATGTATCGGAATGCAATTAAGATATTTAATATATCTGGTAAATATGAATAAAATCAATATGTTGAATAAACACTTATAGATATTAGAGTTGATTAAGGAGAAAAGTTACCATGTCAATGACAAACCAGCTAGAGAAGGAAAATTCATTTCACGAAATCACAAAACATTTATTAGAAGATGAAAAACCATCTATCTATCTTAATAGTATATGGAAGGAGTCATGGTTTCAGCAATTTCCTTTTACTATGTTATATGTATTAAGAGGGACAAAGCAATCGCCAATACATCATCCAGAAGGTGATGTTTGGAATCATACGTTATTAGTAGTAGATCAAGCAGCAAAATTAAAAGAATTAAGTAAGAATCCGCTGGTATTTATGTGGGCAGCACTTTTACATGATATAGGAAAACCCAAAACAACAAGGGTTAAGAAAGGAAAAATCACAGCCTATAATCATGATACAGTAGGGGAGAAACTTGCTATTGAGTTTCTGGAAGCTTGCGAAAAGGATAGTGAGTTTATCGAAGAAGTTAGTAACTTAATCCGTTATCATATGCATATCTTGTTTGTAGTGCGAAACCTTCCATTTGCAGATAAAAAAGGTTTGCTTAGAAAAACAGATGTAAGAGAAGTTGCTTTGCTTGGATATTGCGATAGAATGGGAAGAACGAATCAAGATGAACGAAAAGTAAGAGAAGAAGTCGAGCAATTTTACCACCTAATGACTAAATAAGTATTAAGGAATTGCCAAAATCTTCTCCATATCGACAATATATCGGTATATTCTGTCTACTATTTCTAAAGAAATATAAGCAAGGTGTTTTTACTGACTAATAGCATATTCTTGTGCTACTAATCTTCAAATTTTCTTCTTTCTTAATGTTGAAATATAATGGTAAAATATTAGTAACAATTAATCTTAGGTGGTGAAGGCTGACATATGGACGAAAACGAGAAGGTAGGAACGAATAAGAGATTCATAATGGCTGGTGTGTTGTGCGTAGTGTTTATGCTTGCTTGTACAATTGGAGGAATCGTATTCTTCAAAATACAAATCAATAAAAGTGCCGCATACCGCCAAGCTAATACATATAAGAGTTACGAAAAATATTACGTAATGATACCATCAGAACAAAAATCCTCTTTTTGGGAAGCTGTATATGAGGCAGCAGGTGTGATGGCTAATGATAATGATGCCTATCTAGAGATGTTTGGTACTAATCTTAGCGAAGGATATTCAGAAACACAATTGATGCGCATGGCGATTGAAGCTAATGTTGACGGTATTATCTTGGAAGCAAATGAGTCTGAGGAGATGACAGCTTTAATAGATGAAGCAGTAGGACGAGGAATTCCAGTTGTCACTGCTATGAAAGATAATACGCAAAGTGAACGACAAAGTTATGTAGGAATAAGTAGTTATAATCTTGGCAGAGAATATGGAAAGCAAGTACTTGGATTGGCGAAGCAATATGAGAAAAGAGAAGGAAATAGTATTGATTCACCCCTTAATGTAATGGTTTTGATTGATGCCAATGCCGAAGATACAAGTCAGAATATGATCTATTCTTCTATTCAAGAGACAATAGAAGGTATGAATAAAAGTGGCCAAAAGATTACGATCTCTGCCAAAGCACTTAATAGCCTGGGAGCATTTGCAGCAGAAGAAGCAATCCGTGATATCTTCATGGGAGAAGACAAACTTCCAGATATCATTATCTGTTTAAATGAGATTAATACAACATGTGTATACCAAGCTGTTGTTGATTATAATAAAGTAGGTGCAATTAATATAATCGGATATTATGATTCCCAAACGATCCTTAAGGCAATCGAGAGAAATGTTATCTATGCAACCGTTTCGGTTGATGCGAAAGCACTCGGAGAGTACTGTGTAGAGGCACTTACAGAATATGATCAGATGGGACATGTAAGTAATTATTACTCCGTTGATACGACAGTAATTCATGCAGATAATGTAAGCGATTATCTAGGAGGTGCTGCTAGTGAAGAATAAACTACTACGTATTACCTTACAGACAAAACTTTTACTAGCATTCGTTGCAACTACACTAATAATACTTATGGTAAATGTGTACATGTATTATAACATCAATCAGATGATAACCCAGTTAGATGAGATCTATCTAAGTAATGTTAGCTTGAATGAACTTACGGAATCCTTGCTTGATGTTCAAGACAATATGACGGATTATCTGAATACGAAAACCTCAGATGCCATGGAAGAATATTATCGTGCGGAACAAGAATACTCTAATAAGATTAATAAGCTGAATAACATAACAACAAACAATCGTTTACAACGTATGGAGAAGAATATCCGAAATATCTCAGACCGTTATCTAGAGATGACGAATCAAACAATTGAGGCTAAGAGAGGTCGAAATGTAGAGAAGTATAAGATTCGATACGAGAAAGCAACGGAGCTATATGAATATATCTGTACCTACATATATAGTTTAAATAATGAGCAGTTTATGGAGAATACGGGAAGTTATAAAATCCTGTCGCTATCCTTACGATATACCGAATATGTTAGCCTAACTATATTACTAGTAATAGCATTTTGCAATATTGTTATTATCACTATTATAACAAAGAGTATCACTAAACCAATACGTAGATTAGCAGAGAAAGCAAATCAAGTTGCCAAGGGAAATCTTGAAGTGCAATTAGTTGAGGTGCGAACGCATGATGAGATTGCTGTAGTAGGTAAGGCTTTCAATAAGATGGTAATATCATTGAAGGAGTATATTAATCAAATTAAAGATAGCATGGAAAAAGAACGACAGATGAAGGAAAGAGAACTTATGATGGAGACTCATCTTAAGGATGCACAACTTAGATACCTACAAGCACAGATTAATCCTCATTTTCTCTTTAATACGTTAAACGCAGGAGCTCAGTTAGCCATGATGGAGGAGGCTGACCGAACTTATGAATACATACAGAATGTAGCTGAGTTTTTTCGCTATAATGTGAAGAAGAATAAAGAAACCGTTACATTAGAAGAAGAGATAGAGTTAGTGGATAATTATATCTATATCTTAAATGTTCGATTCTCAGGAGATATTCACTACGAGAAGCGAATAAAAGAAGAGGTGAAAGGCCAATTGTCACGTATTCAAATACCAAGTATGATTTTACAGCCGATTGTGGAGAATTGTATTAACTATGGGATACGTAATATTGAATGGCAAGGGCTTGTTGTCTTGTCCGTATACGAGAGGGAGAATTATGTATGCATTAGTATTAAAGACAACGGGATTGGAATATCGAAAGAGATGCTTTCTAATATTATGAATAGTAGGTTAAAAGAGTCAGATGTTTCAACGGATTCTAATGGGGTTGGTCTTAATAATGTTATTAGTAGGTTGCGATTGTTCTTTGATGATGAAGATGCTTTTGAAATTCTTAGTGATGGGGAAAATCTAGGAACAGAAGTAATTATTAGTATACCGAATTAGCGCTATCGACTTAAGTAAATACATCGGGAGGAATGGTATAATGTATCGGATTATGTTAGCAGACGATGAAGGCATTGTAATAGATTCTTTACGCTTTATAATTGAGAAAGAATTTGGACAAAATTGTTTGATTAAAGCTGCAAAAACAGGGAGAAGTGTAATTGAATTAGCAGAGCATTTTCGGCCTGATATTGCAATCATGGATATTCAGATGCCAGGTATTAACGGTATTGAGGCTATGCGAGAAATTAAGAAAACGAATCATAATACCTTGTTTATCGTAATCAGTGCCTACGATAAATTTGATTATGCAAAGGAAGCCATTAATCTAGGGGTGCTAGAATATCTGAATAAGCCAATAGAACGAAGTAAGATTATTCAAGTGCTTAAAAAAGCAATGATTTTAATTGAAGAAGAACGAGAGAAGAGAAGCAACGAATTAATCATCAAGGAAAAGATGGAAACCGTAGTACCGATTATTGAGAATGGATTCCTATATACAATGCTGTTTCAAGAGTATTTTGAGGAGGATATCACAAACTACAAACAGTTGTTAGGAATTGAACTAGAATATGGGTTCATGGCAGTATTAGTTTGTGGTGAGAGACAAGAAGGAAACCATATGACCAATGCAGTTGGTGCAAGCGTTCGTATTCAAAATAGTTATCGTGATGTAAGAGAAACCGTAAGAGAGTATTTTCCTGATATCATAATGGGTTCTGTTATGGCGAATAAGATTGCGATGTATCTACCAGATAGTAGAGAGAAACTAGATTATAATGAAAGAATTGAAATGATAGAGAGGTCTAGGGAATTAGTTAGAAAGCTTAAGAAACGCACCAATGTAGCATTTCGTCTAGGAATTGGCTCCATTCGTCATATCCATGAAGCAATGACATCCTATAATGAGGCGCTTACTTCGCTGATTGATACTACGAATACCGTTGCACATGTTGATGATTTGCCATTCAAATGTACCTATGCAGATAACTATCCTGTGGATATCGAGAAAAGAATGTTTGAACGTGTAGAGAAAGGTGATTTGAATGGAACCATCGCAGAAGCGAATAGTTTTTTCAATTGGATGGAGGAGAATTTCTCGGCCCATATTACAGATATTCAGTTAAAAGTATTAGAGTTGGTGCTATGGGCAGAACGACTAGCTTATCTTAGTGGTGGTATGACATATCATTTCTTATCGAGAGAGGAGTATCTACCTACGTTACTAAAGTTAGAGTCTTTAGAAGAATTAAGAACCTGGTTTGTAGATAAACTATCAGATGCGTGTAGAAAAATTGTAGTGAAGATTGAAGAACAGTCTATTGGAGTAGTGAGTCAAGCAAAACGATACATCGATACTCATTATACAAAAGACATCTCTTTAGATGATGTATCTAGAGAAGTTGATATCAGTCCATATTATTTTAGTAAGATCTTCAAAGATGAGACAGGGGAGAATTTTATTGAATATGTAACTAATATACGAATAGAGAAGGCAAAAGAATTACTTGAGGACTCTGATTATAGTATGAAAGAAATCTGCTGTATGATAGGTTATTCAGATCCGAATTATTTTAGTAGAGCATTTAAGAAGAATGTTGGGGTAACACCTACGGAATTTAAGGAGGGGAGAATATAGGGATGAAGCGATATGTAGCCGTGTTATGTGTACTTTGTTTACTATGTATGTCAGGCTGTAGTAAAGTGGATGGCGAAGAAGAAACTTTGGCAGAAGAGAAAGTAGCTAAGATTCAGATTGGTATGAGTTTTGATTCGTTCGTAATTGAAAGGTGGCAACGTGACCGAGATGTCTTCGTATCGACAGCAAAGGAACTAGGTGCAGAAGTTAATGTACAAAATGCAAATGGAGATGCGAAGGAACAGATAGCACAAATCGAGTACTTTATACGAAAGAAAATGGACGTTATTGTTATTATCTGTATCGATTCTAATGAACTTCGTAGTGTAGTGAAGAAAGCAAAGAATGCGGGGATTAATGTAATTGCTTATGACCGTATGATAAATGATTCAGATGTGGATCTATTCATATCCTTCGATAATGAGATGGTTGGTACAATGATGGCAAAATCGCTTGTAGAAGCAGGACTAGAGAAAAAGAAGGTAATCATGATTTGTGGTCCCACAACTGATAACAATGTATTCTATGTAGATACTGGTTTTCGAAATGTTATGGATAAAGAAGAAGTAGAGGTCCTTGATGTAATCAATTGCGAAAGTTGGAAAGCGGAGCTTGGAGGAGATTATGTCTATGCTAATATAGACTTAATAGAACAGGTTGATGGGATTATGTGTGGAAATGATAGTATCGCTACGCAAGTTGTCAGAGCTTTGGCTGAGAAACGTCTGGCAGGTAAGGTTTATGTTGTTGGGCAGGATGCTGACTTGGAAGCTTGTCAAAGAATTGTGGAAGGTACTCAAGTTATGACCGTCTATAAGCCAGTTGAGAAATTAGCACAAACAGCAGCAGAATACGCTATTAAGTTAGCAAAGAAGGAACCGATTGAGGGATTGAAGACAATGAAGGAGGGAGATGAAGAAGTTCCTTATGTTTATCTTGCACCGATAGCCGTGACGAAAGCTAATATAGATGAGGTAATCATTGATAGTGGATATCACTTAAAAGAGGATGTCTATCTGAATGTACCAAACGAAGAATGAATAATACTAGTATATTAGTCAGTATAAGTAAAAAGAATAGTATATTTTATAGGGTGCTAGTGCATAGGAAAGATATGTGCTAGCACCTCTTTTAGTAGGACTAATATAGCACGAAAATATGAAGAAGGAGGCAATCTAATACTAATCCTTTCATGATATAGTTGATTTAAGTCAATAGGGAAGCTCTAATGACCAACCTGTACTTGTGTATTGGTAACGTAGATGCAAAACTCTAAGTCACATAGTGTTGCGTCTTTGCTGGCGAACTTTAACTAAAAAACGATAGCGAAACATCTATAGTACTTCTTAGTGTGTACTAGATAACCTAGGAAGGTGAGGCATGGAAGCCGAGCCAGCCTGAACTGAGGCAGGATGCCGAATGGAAGGCGGTTCCGCATTGTTTCGATATCTATTCTGTACACACATAGAAGTACTTAGATGAGTAGCGTGTTTTGTGTTAAAGTTCGCCAGCAAAGACGCTTTGATAATGTATAGGAGTTTTGTTCAAAATCTAATACACAAATACTACATAGTTTTTTATAAGAAAGGGAGGATAACACATGAAAAAGAAATTACTAAGTATCTTACTAACAGTTGTAATGGTTGCAGCCGTATTCTCAGGTTGTAGCAAGAAGAATGCTAAGGACACTCCAGATGACACGAAGGAAACAACTAGTTCTGGTACTAGCGACGGAGGTTTAGTCGGTGTTGCGATGCCTACAAAAGACTTACAAAGATGGAACCAAGATGGAACTAACATGGAAGCAGAATTAAAAGAAGCTGGTTACAAAGTAGATCTTCAGTATGCATCAAATGATATCCAGACACAAGTTTCTCAAGTAGAAAACATGATCTCCAATGGTTGTGAATTACTTGTTATAGCTTCCATTGATGGAGATTCGCTAGGAACTGTACTTGCACAAGCCAAAGAAGCGAAAATCCCAGTTATCGCATATGACAGATTAATTATGAATTCAGACGCAGTAACTTATTATGCGACGTTTGATAACTATATGGTAGGAACAAAACAAGGTGAATACATTAAAGAAGCGTTAGACCTTGATAATGCAGCAGGCCCATTCAACATGGAAATCTTCACAGGCGATCCTGGTGATAACAATGCGAAATTCTTCTACAGTGGTGCAATCGATGTGTTACAACCATATATTGATGCTGGTAAAATCGTAGTTCCTTCTGCACAAATCGATTTTGCTACAGTTGCTACAGCTAACTGGGCAACAGATGCAGCCCAATCAAGAATGGAAAATATATTATCTTCATACTATTCAGGTGGCGCAAAATTAGATGTTGTTCTTTGTTCCAATGATTCAACTGCACTTGGTGTAGAGAACGCTTTAGTGGCTAACTATACTGGAGAGTATCCAGTTATTACAGGCCAGGACTGTGATATTGCTAACGTTAAGAATATGATAGCTGGAAAACAATCCATGTCTATTTTTAAAGATACTCGTACATTAGCTACACAAGTTGTATCTATGGTAGATGCAATCATGAAAGGTGGAGAAGCACCAATCAATGATATCAAGAGCTATGATAATGGAACAGGTATCATTCCTTCCTATCTTTGTGAGCCAGTATTCGCTGATGCAAGCAACTATAAAGAATTATTAATTGATTCTGGTTATTATACAGAAGATGCATTGAAATAGATTGCTTAATCAAACTTCGCACTTGAAGCTTTCGAGGAGTAGTTAATTGCTATACTAGGCGAAAAACACGCTCTCGCTTAGCTTCACACGTAGTCAGTACAGTACTGACGTGTTCAGATAGTTTTTCTTATGAGTATAGCAATTACTTACTCTAAACGAAGTTTTTATGTGCGAAGTTTGAGTTGCTTATTCAAGTCGTGGAAGGGCTGGCAGATTTGTCAGTCCTTTCACGGGTTAGGTATTCTTATGGACACTATAGACGGCTTTTTGATGTAAGGCAAGGAAAATGGAGGGATTTAATTGGCTGAGATAATTTTGGAGATGAAGAATATAACCAAAACATTTCCAGGTGTGAAAGTTCTTGACAATGTGAATTTGCAAGTTAAAAGAGGCGAAATTCATGCATTAGTAGGAGAGAACGGAGCTGGAAAATCAACACTAATGAATGTGCTAAGTGGAATCTATCCATATGGTACATATGAAGGTGACATTATCTATGAAGGAGATATATGCAAGTTTCAACAAATTAAAGATAGTGAAGACAAAGGAATTGTAATCATTCATCAGGAACTAGCACTGATTCCATATATGACAATTGGTGAGAACATGTTTCTTGGTAATGAAAGAGGCTATAAATTTAGTATTAGTTGGAGTGATACATATGGCAAGGCTGATGAATATCTCAAAATTGTTGGCTTAAAGGAATCATCAAAGACATTGATTAAAGATTTGGGTATTGGTAAGCAGCAATTGGTAGAAATTGCGAAAGCGTTAGCAAAGAATGCTAAGCTTCTTATACTAGATGAGCCAACTGCCTCATTAAATGAATCGGACTCCAAAGCGTTGTTAGACCTATTATTACAATTTAAGAAGGAAGGACTTTCATCCATCATCATATCACATAAATTAAATGAGATTTCTTATGTTGCTGATCGTATTACGGTTATTCGAGATGGTTCAACAATAGAAACATTAGATAAGACGAAAGGCGAGGTATCAGAAACAAGAATTATTAAAGGTATGGTAGGTAGAGAATTAACTGATAGATTCCCTAAGAGAGAGAAGAAAAACATTGGAGATATCTCCATGGAGATTAAAGACTGGAGTGTATATCATCCACTTTATACTGAACGAAAAGTTGTAGATAATGTTAGTATGTATGTTCGTAAGGGAGAAATCGTTGGAATTTCAGGACTTATGGGTGCTGGAAGAACAGAATTAGCTATGAGTGTATTTGGAAGAAGTTATGGAACGAATATCTCGGGTAGCATTATTATTAATGGAAAACAAGCCTATCTAAAAACGGTAAAGGAAGCAATTCACCACAAATTAGCGTATGTTACAGAAGACCGTAAAGGAAATGGTCTTATACTTAGTAATTCAATTAAAGTCAACACCACTATGGCCAATATGACTGCGATAAGTAAACATAAGGTTATTGATAAAGACAAAGAATATCGCGTAGCTACTGAGTACAAGGAAAAATTACGAACCAAATGTAGCTCAGTAGATCAAAATGTAGGTAACTTAAGTGGCGGGAACCAACAGAAAGTATTATTAGCAAAATGGATGTTTGCAGATCCAGATATATTGATACTTGATGAGCCAACAAGAGGAATTGATGTAGGTGCGAAATACGAAATTTATTGCATTATGAATCAATTAGTTGCTGAGGGAAAATCAGTTATTATGATTTCTTCTGAACTTCCAGAAGTACTGGGAATGTGTGACAGAATCTATGTTATGAATGAGGGCAGAATTGTTGGTTCGTTGGAAGCAGACAAGACGTCACAAGAAGAGATTATGTCATGCATACTGAAAGAAAATAATGAGAAGGATTAACTATTTAGGAACAGCAGAAAAAGTTAGTAACTATATAGTTATCATTAGAGAGGAGTTTGGAATATGGATAAGGCAAAATTGAATGAAGGCATGAAGAAATATACCATGGTTATTGCATTGCTATTTGTTGCTATGTTTTTCACTTGGCAAACAGGAGGTAAGTTACTACTTCCTCAGAATGTGAGTAACTTGATTGCACAGAATGCATATGTATTTGTTTTAGCTACCGGTATGTTACTGTGTATCTTAACAGGTGGTAATATCGATTTATCTGTTGGTTCCGTTGTTTGCTTCGTAGGAGCAGTGGGTGCAAAATTGATGGAGAGTATGGGAGTGAATCCCGTGTTAGCCATATTAATAATGTTAGTAATCGGTACACTCATCGGTGCTTGGCAAGGTTTTTGGATAGCATTTGTTCGGGTTCCACCTTTCATTGTAACCTTAGCCGGTATGTTAATATTCAGAGGGCTATCCAATGTGGTATTAAACGGTCAAACGGAGTCTATTACTTCAGGAGGATTTGTAAAAATCTTCGGTGGTGGAGCTAACTGTTATGTCCCAGATATATTTGGTATTGAGGGATTTAATCTTACCTCTATGCTGATTGGTATAATTACATGTATCATCTATATTGCTATTCAAGTAGTAGGTAGAAGAAATCGAATCCATAAGGGTTATGCAACAGATAGTTTGAAATCGATGATTGTGAAAACTACAATTATTTGCGCAGTTGTATTAGCATTTACATATAAGATTTCTATGTACCGTGGTATTCCTACAGCACTAATATGGGTAGTAATTGTAGTCTTAATTTATGGATATATAACCTCAAAGACAACAACTGGACGTTATTTCTATGCGGTAGGTGGTAACGAGAAAGCAACAAAAATGTCCGGTATTAATACAGATAAGGTTTACTTTCTTGCATATTGTAATATGGGCTTATTAGCAGCACTTGCAGGAATGTTAACAATTGCACGTATGACATCTGCACAACCTACATATGGACAGAATTACGAGATGGACGCGATTGGAGCTTGTTTCATCGGCGGAGCTTCAGCATACGGTGGTATAGGTACGGTACCTGGCGTAATCGTAGGTGCGGTACTGATGGGCGTTATTAACTTAGGTATGTCAATTATGGGCGTGGATGCTAACTATCAAAGAGTAGTTAAAGGGTTAGTTTTATTAGGTGCAGTAATCTTTGATGTTCTTAATAAGAAATCAAACAAGTAATGGTTAGAGTGTCAAAAGCCTCTCGTCAAACTTGCCTTCATCAATTTGCACATATAAAACTTGACGAATGTTATGTCGAACGCAGTTCGATGAGCAACTGTATGAAGTCGTTGGTACTTAGGCTCTGTATTGTAGAGCCTTATGTACCACTACGAACTGAATCCAAGCGAGAGCGTGTTGCGAGTGAACTACGTTTGCCATAACATGCTCGCACATAAATTTGTGCAAATTGACGAACCCAAAACTAAAATTAGCTTTTGACTCTCTAACCAGTAATTTATTAAAGAATTAGAATCTCATATAGAAGTTTTCTATAATACATTGTATAATACTAAAGACATGAGTTAGGTAGTTAAACTAGGACAATGGCGCTAAAAAAGAAGTTCAAGTTGGAGCCATTGGACTAAGTTGACAGAATCGACTTGAAAAGAGGAGAATTTAAGACTATGAGATTTTATTTCGCACCAATGGAGGGTGTGACTAGACACATATACCGTAATGCCTATGCCAAATATTTTGGAAAAGTGGATCGTTATTTTGCACCCTTTGTGTGTGCCAATCAATCAGGAAATTATAAAACAAGAGAAATAACAGATATCCTACCTGAGAACAACATTGGTATTGATTTAGTGCCACAGATTCTCACTTGTAATGCAGAGGATTTTATACTTGCTTCTAAGAAGATGAAATCACTGGGTTATGACGAAATCAACTTGAATCTAGGTTGCCCTTCGGGAACGGTTGTCTCTAAGAAGAAGGGCTCGGGATTCCTAGCATATCAGGAGGAGTTAGATGAATTCTTAGAAAGAATATTCACGGAGAGTGAGACTAAGATATCAATTAAAACTAGAATCGGGAAAGATGATCCAGAGGAGTTCCATCGCTTATTGGAGATATATAATAAGTATGAGATGGAAGAACTAATCATACATCCGAGAATACAAAAGGATATGTATAATAATAAGCCAAATCTAGATGTTTTCGAAGAGGCGGTTAAGTTAAGTAAGAATATATTATGTTATAACGGAGATATCTGTACTGTTAATGATTATCATGCTATTACAAAACGTTTCCCTACTATAGATCGAATAATGATAGGAAGAGGTTTAATTGCAAATCCAGAATTAATCTTAGAGATTATGGGAGAAGCAAAGAAGGATAAAAAAGCTTGGAAGGAATTCCATGACGAAGTATATCATGGATACCAAGAAATTATGTCTGGAGATAGGAATGCATTATTCAAGATGAAAGAATTTTGGTTTTATATGAGTAAGATGTTTACAAATCATGAGAAATACATGAAGAAGATCCGTAAAGCACAAAAGGCTAGTGAGTACGAGGAAGCAGTTACTAGTTTATTTCGTGAACAAGAGTTGAATTAAGCATGTAATTAACATGTCGTTATGGCTTCAAGAGAGAGTAAAGAAGGTGTCTAATGATAGGCACCTTCTAAATTTTACACAAGCTTACTTTATTGTTGCACTAAAGGAATCAGTTTCATAAACGGTAATTTCAGCTATCTTTAAATTTTCTGTACATTCACATATACGTAGACAAGTTTCAATCTCGTTATAGAGGTAAAGAGTTAGTACTTCAACAGTTGGATTCAATGGTTCAAGGTGATCGTTCAGTACACTATGATCAAGCTTAAAGAATACATGGGTGTAGAGTAATGACTCGAATTTATCAAAGTCAATAAGAAAACCATCTTTATTCAAAAAACCTTTAACTGTAACACTTACTGTATAGTTATGCCCATGCAATTGATCGTTGTGTCTGGTAGAACCGCTTAACTGATGAGCTGCACTAAAGGAGAATTTTTTAGTCATATAGACTTCTTTTCCGATAAAATCATAATCCTGTTTCAAAATACCAGCCTCCTATTCTATTTCCTTTCTTATAGCAGGCACGACTTCCTGAGGAAAAAAGCTGTTCATAATATTATATATTTTTTTTGACAAAATGTTCTATAAAAGGAATACTATTATATGAGAAAAAGATATGAAACTAGTGAATGAAAGGAACCTAGTTTCATATCTTTTTTGTTGTAACAATTGGAAGTCAATAGGGATAGGTATTATAGACAACACCGAATCAACTCTTCACAGGTAGGAACTTCCCACCAACTTAGGGATACACTTGCTAGTGCAGTTTGCGAACAGTTCACAGAACAGATTTCGTAGATTACAGAACTATCGGGTGAGAGTATCACAGTACCATCAAGTGTTTCTGTAAATGTATCATATCCGTTTACAACTACGGTTGAGACTAATAAACCATTGCATATCTCAATGCGTGTACCACATTGGAAACATGCTTTGGGTCTACAAGAACAGTCGACATACATATTCGGATTGCCTGCAGGTCTGGTTTTTAATAGCTCTGGGTTGACTGTTCCATAGAAGAAGGTTTTCAAGCTAATAGGTGAAGGTGAATGGTTAGCACATATAACAGAGGATACGTATGCAGTTGTATTACATGAACAAGGATTACATAATTGAATAACGATATTATTGTTACCAATAACAGGAAGTGCGTCTGTGGTTGATTGAAAAAGCCTTCCACTTTTGGCTTGTGCAAAAGCTTGTGGTACGCTTACTATAGCTTTTGAACAGGAAACGACGCCTTGATTGTTGCGTGAATCACGACTCGAGCAATCTGCTTGGCAGAGTGAGTTGTTACTAGTTGTTTGAATCGTATTCACTTGTGCCTGATTATTCGCCTGATAACGTTTGTTGTTTACGTTCAATAGTCTACCTCCTGTATGATTACATATACGCAGTTGGTTGCTCCAACAGATACATGAGGAATACTATGGTGTTTGCGATTCCTCTTGTTGTAAGTTATCAGTAGCGTTAGAAATACAATCTTGTAGTTGGTTTTCATATCTTTGCCATACCGTTTGAAAGGTAATCATATTCTGTGCACTAGCAGAGGCTGCATTAAGCGATAACAGAAGTTGTTCGTATTCTTCATTAACAAATTCATAGTATTTACTAATTTTCTTTTGTAAGGCCCAACAAGCTGGAGTGAAATAATTACTTGTTACATTATCTGCATTTTCATTAATTGTATCAATTCGCGTTTCGCGTATGCCCTGGCCATTCCTGTATTCTTGCTCCGCACGTTGCAGACTCTCAAGTGATTGGGTTATACTTGGGATCACTTCGTTTTTTACAATGTCAAAGGAAGCATTGAAGTACTGTAATTCGTCATGAAACATTACGTTTATCAATTCATTAACATCTTGTTGACTAGGTTGAAACTCCATATTATTCTCCCTATCGTTATTTTGTAATAATATATGTAGCTGCAATGTTGTACTATGACTATAAAGAAAAAACGTATTTTTGATAGTTCTATCATATAGTATAAAGGAATGTTTTGTAAGGTGGGTAGATTGAAAATGAATAATTGTGATGTGTTTGAACAGATGCAGAATATGTCTTCTATGTATCTTGCTTCGAATAAAAAATTACAATGTAATACCAATTGTGGTATAGATATTAGGGATATACGGCTCTTTGAAGTTACAAATCAGACATATGATTCAATATCAAAGAATTTGTATGCAATAGAGAATGTATTAGATGCAATGCATTCTCAAACTGTTACATGCGTTTATCTTATACAAGGAACAGGTACTGAGATTCATTATTATTATGGGGTAGCACCATTACTTAATACAGATAAGCACAAGAGTGATATTCTATGTGATATCAAGCAGGGTGAAGACATCTTAGTGGCTAATTTTGAAGTTAATTATCCAGGCTCAAGTATTACCGAGCTAACCAAAGAGGAAAAGCTAACGCTACATAGGGAGTTACTTAGAGAACAATCCTGTGCAGTATTAGAAGGAGTTCCAGGTGTGATTAGTTCTAGTTCAACAACACTTGGTATGGACCGCTTTGTGAATGCAATGGAACAAGAATCGTTCCTTGTTATGGTTCTAGCGCAACCATTGTCTGAGAATAAAGTTAATGAAATCGTAAGTGAGCAACAAGCGTTGTTAGACCTACTTGCACCATTACTTGATTTTTCACAGATTAGACAAAAAAGTAATGTGAATGAAGTGACCGCTTTGATTGATAAAAACCGTGCTAATACTACTACCCGAACGAACACGGCATCGGAGCAATTATTATTTCAGCTGTTTACCACTTCAGAAGGTGGTTCCCTAAGATTTGAGAGAGGTTCTTTACAACAATTAGAAAACTCTTTCTTTAATAAGGGTGTTACGAATAATGAATTAATGGAATTAATGGATAACTTGTGCTTAAAGCAAAAAGTGCAAGAAAAATCTAGAGAAGTATCAAAGGATACGAAATTTACACCACAAGTGGAAAGTAAATCCGTTGTAACTGTAACAGAGATAGATAGTCAAGAGCCTCAAAATAGTATGAGTTCTGGTAGAAGAAGAAATCCTTTTGGTTTTTCATTGTTGGGAAGAAATCCTCAAAACAAGAAACAATCGTATCGTAGTTCAGGTAATGCTATTCCATATCCAAGAGCCGAGTATAAGATTACAGAGGAAAATGTGATAGATGTGGGAGATAAAATCATGAGGTATCTTGATAATTCGGGTCGCTCACTTGGTGTAAGGAAGGAAGATAGTAATGAGTTAAGAATACAACAAACATTAGAAGAGGATGAAGGTTTAATCTTTGGTGATGTGGAGGAGATAGAAACAGAGTTACGTAAAGGACAAAGGGAATTTACATTAGCCAGTATTAATAGGCAAGATACTAGGGCAAATGTAAGAGTTAATTCCTGCTCTACTAATAATAGAGTGGCAGTTAATAATAGAGATTCTTGTACCAATATCTGTAGTGTAACAGAGAGGTATACAAACCAAGCAGTTAGTTCTTGGAATAGATATCTAATCGATATCGTGAATTCAAGATTATTATATGGAGAAATCAGAGGAATCTATGTGTGTAGTACAATTGTTTTCGCTGGAAATGAGTCAAAACTTACGAAAGCAGTAGCCGCATGGAGAGGAATGAATGAATATGATATCGTTAGCAAAGTTCCTATAACGGAAACGATACTATACAAAAACACGAACCAATACAACAACATTGTAAACTTTCAAATGCCAAAGTACTTCTATTCTAATAATGATATGACTATCCCATTTTCGGATCAGGAAGTTCTTGCAAGAAGTGCATGTTCACAATTTATATCGGGTAATTATATATACGGAGGTAATTGGATATCTAGCAAGGAATTGAGGCATATGATGACACTGCCACTTAAAACATCAAGTTCAATGTTTGTAAATAGAAGGGAGAAAGAGAAAAAGTCGGAACTCTCTATTACATCGTTGAACCATTCAACTTTCCCTGATTTGGACCGTAAAAAGATACATCATGGTCTATTAATAATAGGGGAACGACATAGTGGTAAAGAAGAGTCGCTTAAGAATATACTATTAGAGATTGATAGACCATTTACATTGATAGAGTTTGATTCTGGAAGATATAGTAGAATGTTTAAAGGAACGCTAAAAATAGAGAGGTATCCAGTGTTAACGAGTGCTGGCAAGACTTTGAAACTGAATCCATTTGAACTTTTTCCAGATGAATTAATTGATAATCATGTAGAACTGTTATTAGCAAATATGATTCACTGTTACGGGTTTGATCCAATGCTAATAGATATGATGGAGAGAGCTATCTACGAATCGTATATTGCCCTCGGGTGGAATCTATCTACGAATAGCAATGATAAATTCGGAAAACAAGCTTATACCAAAGAGGTAAAAGCATTCCCAACTTTCCTAGACATTCTACTTAAAACAGAAGAAATAATTAAGAAGCAGGTAACGGATAAAGAGATACAATTTAGATGTATAGCAAGAGCAAGAGAGGCACTAAATGGATGGACAATAGGGAAGAAAGGCATACTCTTAGGTTCTGAGCATAGTATGAATCTTACTTCGTTAATGGAACGAAATTTGAGTATTGAATTGGAAGAACTGGTTAATGAAGCTGACCGCAAATTCTTCACATTACTATATTTATTGAGATGCATGGCAATGAGAAAATCACAGGGAAGAACGGATTATAGCAGTAATCATGTGATTGTAATGGAGGATATGGGACGTATTTTAAGTAAAGGGACTGGTGCGATAGCACCTTGGGAAGAAAATGCAGTAGTGACAATTACGGAATACATATTGGCTTCCATGAAATATGGTGAGTCAATTGTGCTAATAGAAGAAGGAATTTCCAAACTTCCAAAGAACATTAGGTCTGAGTTATATACGGTTGTTATTCATCAAGTATCAAGTCTTAAGGAAAGACGGGATTTAAAGCAATGGTTAAACATTAAAAAAGACCATCAGGGGTTATTAGACAATCTTGAGGCCAATGAATATCTTTGTATTACACGTGATAATCAAGAGATTTATGAAGGTAAATTATAAAAAAAAGAGCTATGATAAATCGATAAGATTTTCGTAGCTCTTCTTTACTATGAAGTTTGATTCGGGTGTAAAGGTCTCCAGAAAACTTGTATCGTCAATTTGCACATATAAAACTTGACTAATGTTATGCCGAACGACTATAGATGTATTAGCAATTCCCTTTTCGATATTCTTTTACAGCTTCTAATACCCGATATCCGAATTCCTTAGAGGCTTTCGCAAAACTATTTAGTACACGATTTACGATATCATCTTTGCATTTATATAATTCAATTGCGATATTGTCAATAAGATGTGCTTTCTCTATATCATTTAAAGATTCATAACGTTCACCAGCTTGTTTGAAGTCACTAGGATTCTCAATTGGAATTCTTACAACAAAGCCACATGCTTCAGTTGGTGGTGGTACTGGAATTGGATAAGGAAGCGGTTTATTGTTGTTAAGACTGTTTGGTGAATAATTGATTGGTTCTGGATTGAAGTAGTAAGTAGCCTCACCATCTCGTTGATTATTGTCAATTGGACTGATGGAACGATTGACTGGTAATTGCATGAAGTTGGTTCCAAGACGGTGTCTTTGGGTATCATGATACGAAAAAGATCTTCCTTGTAACATTTTGTCAGCTGAGAATTCAACACCTGGAACAATATTAGCTGGGCAGAAAGCCGACTGTTCAACTTGCGCGAAGAAGTTACTTGGATTTTCGTTTAAGGTCATCATTCCAACTGGAATTAATGGGAATTGATCTTCTGGCCAAGTTTTCGTATCATCTAACGGATCAAAATCAAGACACTCTACTTTGTCAGGGTCCATAATCTGTACACATAATTCCCAACGTGGGAAATTACCACATGCGATTGCATTGTGGAGATTTTGAACTGCAACATCAGGATTTGTACCAGATAATTCTTCTGCTTCAAAGCGATCAATTGTTTCTATTCCTTGTTGTGTCTTCCAGTGGTATTTAATTAAGCAACGTTTTCCACGACGGTTAACCCAGATGTACGTATTTACACCAAATCCATCAACATGCCTATAATCCTTGATAGTACCTCGATCGGAATACAGCCAAGTGATCATATGTGTTGCTTCAGGCATGAGCGATACAAAGTCCCAGAAACGCTGTGGATCACGCAAATTGGTGTCTGGTGAAGGTTTAAGTGAATGAATAACATCAGGAAAACGTATTGCATCACGGATAAAGAATACTGGTAAGTCGTTGCCTACAATATCATAGATGCCTTGATTGGTATAGAATTTTACAGCGAATCCTCGTGGATCTCTTACTGTATCAGCAGAACCTTTTGAGCCAATAACAGTTGAGAAGCGTACGAATACTTTTGTTTTGGCGTTTGGTGTTTGTAGAAAATCCGCCATTGTATAATCGCTCATACAACGATAGGATTGGAAAAAGCCAAAAGCACCAGCCCCTTTTGCATGAACAACACGTTCTGGTATTCTTTCTCTGTCGAAGTGGGCCATCTTATCGATAAGAACAACATCCTCAATAAGTCCTGGTCCATTACTACCTACAGTAAGAGAATTGCTTTCGTTAGGAATTGGTCTACCGAAACTGTCCGTCATGTAATCAAAATTACAATTGTCGTTACGTCTGTCCATTAATTATCTCCTTACTTTTAGTGATCTCTATGTAACTATTCAGTACTTATAGCCAGGGGCAAATTGAATATATTACTCAATTTGTATGCCCAGCTCTTAAAGAGCAGGGTGACTGAACAGTTACTTCCTATATTAGTTTATGGTGTAAGAGGAGAATCGTTACAAGAGAAAGCACTTTCTCTAATGTGAAGATGTTTTGAAAAAACCAATAAGAAAACAATAGTCGAAAGGCATGAACATAAGATGTCGGATAAAGGTTCTGCATAGAAAGCACTTTTAGTCTGGTAGAAGATTGGTATTACCATAGTGAATATCATATATAGGCTCTTACGTAATATTGACAAGGTAAGTGCTGTCTTTGTGCGTCCAAGAGCAGTCAGTACATCTACAAAAACATATTGAAAGCTTAATGGTATAATTCCTAGTGTGAAGACACGAATTCCCCAAGTGGATAACTTAATTAATTCAACATCACTTGTGAAGATGTGTACGAAAGTTTGAGGTAAGAATCTTGACACAAGGAACATAATTGTGGAAAAACATACCGTAAGAGCTAAGATGATTTTCTCCGCTTGTTTTACACGTTTGGTATTAACCGCACCGTAGTTATAGCTAATAATAGCTTGGGTACCACCGGTAATCCCCACCATTGGTCCTGTAATTAACAACATATAACTTTGGATAATTGTAGCAGCAGAGACTAGTTGATCTCCATTTGCAGATCCTCCATAATGTTGTAGGGCAGCATTCATAACAATAATAATTAAACTATCTGTCGATAGTATGACAAATGGAGAGAAGCCAAGTGCTAAGATTTTCTTTACTAATTTAAGTGAGTAATTACCAAAGGCAATTGAAATCTGTGGTTTCGATTTAAATGGTCGATATTTCCCAGGCTTAAAGAGAAATAGTAATGTTAAGCAACAAGATAACATCTGTGATAGTACAGTGGCTAAAGCAGCACCTGCAATACCTAAGTCAAATACAAAGATAAAGACGGCATCTAATATTATATTACTGATTGCACCAGTAATAACGGTTGCCATACTAATTAATGGGAAACCTTGACAAGTAATAAAGTAATTCATTCCAATTCCAAGAAGAGCAAAAAATGTCCCAAAGGTATAAATCGTGAGATAGGTATCTGCATACGGGAATGTTAGTTGACTTGCTCCAAAGCGTACTAACAAGGCATCTTTAGATAGTAAGAAGCCAATAGTAAGAGTAAGTGATAAAACTACTAACATTAAAAAACTATTATTAAGTATGTTTTGTGCTTCTTTTTCTTTTTTTTCACCAAGTCTCATTGCCATTAGGATAGAGCCACCTAAACCAACTAATGTACCAAAAGAAGAGAGTAGTGTTACAATTGGCCCACAAACTCCGGCACCAGCCAAGGCAAGGTCACCTATAACCGGTATATTTCCTATAAACATACGGTCGATGATACTATAGAGAACGTTAACTAGTTGTGCAATCATAGTTGGTATTGCAAGCTTACATACAAGTGGAAAGATAGAATCTTGTCCTAAATCATTTGTTTTTTTCATAATAGATAATTATCCTTTGTTATATTAATATAAAACATAAAATGTTATAAACGCGTGAAAAGAACGAAAATAAAAGGGCTGGCTCTTATTTTCGTTCTTTTACACGAATCTATTACATGATGATGTCACTGCCTAATCGAACATAGAAATATGATATTTTGCTTTACGATATATCTTCCATATAATTACTGCTATCATGCTAATGGTACAATATAAGGTTGATAAGATACCAACTGCTCCACCGATGACTGCTATTAGGATTAAAACAATATTCATATTGATCCCTCCTGATTTATGTAATTACAACTAAACTTAATATAAGCAAAATTAATGAAGATTACGCTTATAATATCTGTAATTACATAGTATCAAGTTAGTTTGGCAAAAGAAATAAATTGTATGATTCCTTAGCAGAATCTAAACATCAAATCATATACTCTGAGTACGAGTAATCATATAGCATATTATGCCTTAGCTAATATTTTCTTAAAGCTAAGAACAAACAATGTACCAGTAGTGATGGCAGCCAAGATATCAGCAATTGGTTCTGAATAGTAGATTCCCATAACTCCAGTAAATCTAGGTAGAATCAAAGCAAGCGGAATCAACAAGATTACTTTACGTAGTAATGCTAAGAAAAGTGAAATCTTTGCTTGCCCCATTCCCATGAATGCGGATTGACAAGCTAGCTGAACACCAAAAATCCAGATACCAGCCATGAAGATAGGAAGTACTTTTACTACTAATGCAATTAATTCTTGGTCACTAGTAAACATTCTAGCAAATACTTGTGGGAATAGAACAACAGAAATTGTTGCCATTGCAGTTATAATAACGGTGACTATAAGTGTGTACTTGAAAGCATCTTTGACACGTTGATGGTTTTTCGCACCATAGTTATAACTGATAATTGGTTGTGTTCCCATTGTAATACCTTGTGTTGGTAGAACGAATAATTGCATGACACTTTGTAAGATTGTCATGGAACCAACATATACGTCACCACCATAATGCTTTAAGCCACTATTAAATACGATGTTTATTAAACTTTCAGTCGCTTGCATAATGAAAGGAGAAACACCAAGTGCAGCTATACTACCAATTATCTTCCAATTTGGTTTTAGATAAGCTAGTTTAATTTTTAAACTTGACCGTTTGGATACTAGGAATGCGACAACCCATATAGCACTACAACCTTGAGAAATTATAGTAGCAAGTGCAGCACCTCGTACACCAAGATCAAAAACAAAGATAAAGATTGGGTCGAGTACGATATTAATTATTGCGCCAATTAAGACAGAAAACATGGCTACCTTTGCTTGCCCTTGACAAGTGATGAATGTATTCAAACCAATGGCTGCTTGTACGAAGATAGTACCAAGTAAATAAATTGTCAGATATTGATTGGCATACGTAAATGTTTTATCACTTGCTCCAAAGGCATATAATAAAGGCTCTTTAAATATCATAAATCCAAAGGTTAATATAAGGGAGAAAGCAAGTAACATAGTTACACCATTACCAAGAATCTTTTCGGCTTCTTTTTTATTCCCTTTTCCTAATTGAATAGAAGCGAGTGGAGCTCCACCAGAACCTACGAAAGCGCTGAATGCTGATATAAGCATAAGAATTGGGAAACATACACCAAGCCCAGTTAGTGCGGTTGATCCTATTTTAGGAATATGACCGATATACATACGATCGACTATGTTATAGAGTACATTAACCATCTGCGCGATGACAGCAGGCAATGCAAGACTGAAAACCAGTTTACCAATCTTTTCAGTACCTAATTTGTTATCACTTTTTGTGTCCATAAATTCCATCCTCATTTTCAAGATTTTGTTTCATTCGTAAAAGTAAAGAGTACACTAAGTCCTCTTCCTCATTAGAAAAGCCGTTGAAATTAATCTCATGCATTTCCTGTAATACTAGATTACTATCTTGCCTAAGATTCTTTGCTGAATCTGTTAATTGAATCCTAATTTCACGTCGGTTATTTTCATTTCTATGTCTAATAATTTGCCCTTGTTTTTCTAGTCTATCCAACATTGTGGTCAATGTTGTGTTTGCCAAATTAGTACGTGTACTTAACTGACTAATGGTGATATTATCTTCTAGCCAAAGTTGATATAGAATATTAATCTGAGAACCATTCAAATCTTGACAGATATAAGCCTTCAATTTCTTTTCGATAATTCTGCCTTGTAGTTGCTTGATTTGAGCTAATAATATTCCAACGGGCATATCGGGCATGATTTCACCTCCTAAATATTTTAAATTACTAATAAAAAGTATTAATACTAAATCATAATAATAAACTACTAAATGGTATATTACTATATAGTAATATTAAAATCAATAAAGATTAACAATCTTTATTATAATTAATAGATAAATTGTTTTTGAAATTCTGTTGGACTTTCTTCAAAATATTTTTTAAAAGCTTTGGAAAAAGAATATTGATCTGAATACCCTACAATAGCAGCTACAGCACCGATTTTTGTATTTGGATCACATAAGAGCTCAGAAGCTAGTTTCATACGACATTCAATAATATATTGTTTTGGTGAAATTCCTAATAAGGAAGTGAAGGAAGCAATAAAATATTTCTCACTTAAGTTACTCATTTCGGACAGTTGTTTTACAGATATATGTTCCGTAAAATGTCCGTTAATATAATGAAGTATGGTATCAATCATTGGTATTTTCCTGTTGCAGTTTGATTCTGTGTAAAAGAAGATACCGTATCTTTTTCCTACAATAAGCACTTTAGAGAGGTAATATAGAAACTCTGAATAGAGTTCTAGTGAAATATGCTGGGGAGAAGTATACATAGATAAAAAACGTTCACAGAATATATCTGCGTATTCTTTAATGTAGCACCCAGGAATAATGCCTGACATATTTATGGTAGACATAATGTCAATAGTAGAGCCCATCTCTAATCGAAAACGATTATAGATGAAACTACAGCCATTTTCATCAGTATGAGCAGTGTATGTATCCCCTGGATAAAACAATATTATATCACCTGATTTAGCAAGAAATTCCTTGTCATTAATTATTATCCATACATTCCCTGTAATAATGGTCCAGATTGTATATTCGGTTTTGGTTCTATGTTCCAACCAATTTACATCGTGAGTTACTTTATAACTGAGTTTTAATGTTATAGAAAGATTGGAGGTTAAATTATCGATCAATTCGTAGTTATACATAATAAGAAACATTCTCCTTTTTTATTTATCCCAATTATATCAGTTCTATGTAATAATTACAGTACTTTATGACATCATATTATACTTTTGAGCATTTCATTATTTATTCTCTATAAGTAAAATAATACTACAGTAAAAACATTAAAAAATAGTAATCGGGAGGTAACAGATTGGCAAGAATATTTACACAACACAGAGTGAGAAAAAGTATTCCGTTAGCAGAAATGTGGGATATTAATATAGAGGGAGTAGATGTGGATAGAATTCCAGTTCCCTGTTGTATCGAAACGAATCCTAAGTTAATATCCTACAAGGGAAAAGCCATGTTGAAAACAGAATTTGAGGCAAAAGGCAATATTCGAATTGAATTCTCTGGAGTGAGTCATACTGCCCTAGTCAGTCTGGATGGTAAACTAATAGGAAAACATTATGGAGCGTATGGTTCATTTGATTATATATTAAAGGAACAAGAAAGTGGAAGTCATGAATTACAGGTAGATATCGATAATTCCTTTAATGAGGAAGCTTCCTTAAACAGACCGAATGACTACTATTCATATGGTGGTATTACCAGACCGGTGGTTGTGGAAAAGTTGGATGCAGTGTATATTAGACAAATTCATTTTTTGCCATATAAGAAGGAGCAAAAATGGTGTGGCAATATTAAGGCTGCCATAGTTAATCTAACGAAACAATCCCAAGTTACTACAGTTGAGGTGGAATTGGCGGGACAAATACTGCAAAAGGAGGTCTTATTACAACCAGAAGAAGAGAAGGAGATTGTGTTTGAACAAGAGTTTCCAACTGTTGAAGCATACGGACCGAAAAATCCCAAACTATATATGCTGAATGCAACGATTATTATGAAAGGAAAGATAATTGATGATTACATAGATCGGATTGGATTTAAAGAGGTTAGCATAGAAGGACAAGATATATTAATAAATGGGGAGAAAATTATCATAAAGGGATTTAACCGTCATGAAGATTATGCGGACTATGGGTGTGCTGTTCCATTACAAGCTATGTATCTTGATATAGAATTAATTAAGAATATGGGAGCGAATTGTATACGAACTAGTCATTATCCTAACGATGAACGTTTTCTGGATTTATGTGATGAGAACGGGATACTAGTATGGGAGGAAGCTCACGCGAGAAGTCTTCCTGAGGAAGCGATGCGACACCCACTTTTTATGGAACAAGAAAAACTATCTATATATGAGATGATAGAGAACCACTATAATCATCCTTCTATATTTGTATGGGGACTTTTGAATGAATCCTGTGATTATACTGAATTTGGACGACAATGCTATAAAGAACTAATTGAATATATTAAATCACTAGATAATATCAGACCAGTGACTTACGCAGCGTGTAATTATGATCAGGAAGTATGTTTTAATCTGGTGGACATTGTTTCATTAAATATGTATCCAGGCTGGTATACAGATAAAACAACGGAAGAATTCTTGGTAGATGCGGTTAGATGGGCTGAATCGCAAGGGGGAGCTGGTAAGCCTATGTTAGTCAGTGAGGTCGGTGCAGGCGCTATTTATGGTTTCCGAGATAGAACACATGCAAAGTGGTCTGAAGAAAGGCAGGAGGAATTGTTAACGCAGCAACTAGAAAGTATTTTGGATAGTTCGAGGTTCAGTGGTGTAATTATCTGGCAGTTTTGCGATTGTAGAGTAGATACGGAATGGGCAAACGTGAGGCCTAAAACACAGAATAATAAGGGCGTTGTAGATTGTTATCGTAGAGAAAAGTTAGCTTATCGTAAGGTGAAAGAGATTTTTGAACAACATGAAAAATAAAGGTATCCTAATTTTTAATCCAATATTAATAAAATTCGCATGGTAAAATGTAACAACTAGTATTATAATGAAAGAGTACGTGAATAAAATAACGTATTCAATTAATATAAGTTATTTTGTAAAGAAAGGTGAGGAGATTACATGAAAAAATTAAGAACAAAGGTTATGGCATTAGCGTTAGCTTTTACAATGGGAGTATCTGCACCAGCTGCGTTACCTTCAATGAATACTACAACAGTTGCAAGTGCAGCTACTGTGAAGTTATCTCAAACTAAACTATCATTAAAGGTTGGACAAACGAAACAATTAAAGTTAACTGGAACTAAAAAGGCCATTACTTGGTCATCTAGTAAGAAGTCAGTTGCAACAGTAAGTAAGAGTGGTAAAGTTACTGCCAAAGCTGCAGGTACAGCTACAATTACTGTAAAATCAAATGGTAAAAAATATACTTGTAAAGTACTTGTAACTGCTAAGAAGGCTGATAATCAAACATGTACATTAGATAATGTTACTTTCACAGTTCCAAGCAACGTAAAATATGAAAGTCAAACACAAGATACAATAAGTATGATGGGAATTAGTTTGAATGAGAACGATCATGAGGCTATTCTTGTTACAAATAATAATCTGGAAGGTCAGCAAATAACATATGAACTATGGGTTGAAATGGTTAATAGTCAATTAGAGGTTGTAGCAAATACTCCTGGTATAACAGATTACAAAAAGGAAGATGTAAAGACTACTCTTGGTGATGGAATATATATTACCTTCAAGAGTGAAGGACTCACCTATATTGCTTATGATATGTTCGTTAATGAGCATTCCATTGAAGTTACATATATGTATGATGATACGGTTACTTCATTTGACCTGAAGTCAACATTTGATATGATTATGAAAACAATTGCAGTTGTAAAATAGTCAATAAGTATATGAATAATAATTCATTGTCATTTATATGAAATAGATTAATCAAACGTTTGACACTGGAATCATAGTGCATTAAAAATCAGTACTCCTTATTTACGTAAGGTGGTACTGATTTTTATGCTTTCTAAGATTAGTGTAATTTTATAAATTATGATTTATACTAGGAAGGTATACAATAACTTGAATTATTCATGTAGATAGAAAACGACAAGAGGATAAGATTTTCTATTGTTTGATGTAGTAAAAAGGAGTATGATATTTTTAGAACATGTAGAAGGAGACAGACGAATGATACGATTTGAATGCGATTATGCAGAGGGTGCACATCCTTTGATTATGCAACGACTTATAGATACCAATGAGGATCAAACACCAGGATATGGAGTGGATTCTTATTGTGAGAAAGCAAGAGAATATATCAAAGATAGATGCGAACATGATGACATTGATGTACATTTTTTAGTAGGGGGAACCCAAACAAACCTAACAGTTATATCTAGTATGCTACGTCCATATCAGGGAGTAATCGCAGCAGATAGTGGGCATATAAGTGGCCATGAGACGGGTGCAATAGAAGCAACAGGACATAAAGTATTAACGATACCAAGTACAGATGGTAAAATCAGTGCGAAACAGATATCTAAGGTGTGTATTGATCATAGAGAAGACGCATCGAGAGAACATTTCGTTCAGCCAGCAATGGTTTACATCTCTTTCCCAACAGAGACTGGTACAATCTACTCGAAGGAAGAGCTTGATGCAATTAGAGAAGTATGTGAAGAACATGGTTTGTCTCTATTCTTAGATGGTGCAAGGCTTGGTTATGGATTAACTTCTCCACAGAACGATGTTACGCTAAAGGATATCACTGATTATTGTGATGTGTTCTATATAGGAGGTACGAAAGTAGGAGCATTATTCGGAGAAGCTGTAGTTATTAAGAATAATTACTTAAAGAAAGACTTCCGATATAGCATAAAACAAAAAGGGGGATTACTGGCAAAAGGAAGACTTCTTGGTATTCAATTCGGAACCTTATTCGAAGAAAATCTATACTTTGATATATCCAAGCATGCAGTGGATTTAGCACTTAAGATTCGAAAGGCATTCGAGGATAAAGGATTCGAATTTATGTATGATTCAACTACAAATCAACAATTTCCAATCATTCCTGATGAGCAATTAGAAGTATTAGCAAAGAGTTATTCATTTACTTTCTGGTGTAAGGTTGATGAGAATAAGAGTGCTGTACGTTTTTGCACGAGTTGGGCCACGAAGAAAGAGAACGTTGAGAAATTAATTCAAGATATTAAGGCGTTATAATAGAAGCTAGACACGAAAGCATGATGATACAATCAGGGTATGAAAGTATAAAGATACAATCACGATATGAAAGAATTATGATATAAGGGAAAAAGCTAAGTAAAGTATAAATCTAATAAAAAGCAACATAAAAAAGACAATCTTTCAAATGGTTTATTTTGGAGTACGGGGTATAATATCCGTGAATCTGCTTAAAACCAGTAAGGTTGTCTTTTTTGCGTGATATGTTTGGCGTAGAACTAGTTTTAACATTTGTATGTTTTAAGACACGTAAAGTCTCCTAATAGCTAAGTTAATACATAATTAATTTAGTCAATTCTTCTTCCTTTATATGAACAATACGATCAAGGAAGAAATCTCTAATTTTAGCACTTGATATGATACGTACTGGTTTTATTTGTGATATATTTTTACCTTCATTCAGTAAATTCTGATTATAATTGATATAAGAATTTTTTTGTAATATATGTATTTCTAATGGGGCTAATTTACCAGAACTAGCGAATAAGTCGTAGAGGAAGTTGGCACCTCTTAATTTCTTTTCCATTGACTCTTGCATCTGTTCAGCTGATATGTTAAGTGCATCATCGGTGAACTCAATAAAGAAAACGTATCTCATAGGTGCTGAGGTAGTATCTGGGTAAACACTAAAATTGTAAATACTTAAACCATTCTCAGATGCCATATCATAAACAATTTTCCGAAGTAAAAGTTCAGAAGTTTTTTCGCCAAATATATTTACGGTCTGATCAATTCGATGTGAGAATTGAATCTTAGGTGTATTAAGATAAGTACCAGTCACAGTTACTGCATCACGCATCTGATAACGATATAATCCAGATATAGTTGTTACTAAGATTTCATAATCTTTACCGACTTCAATCTCATCTAAGGTTAAAGTCTTAGTATAATCATTCTCGCCAAGTGGTAAGAACTCAAAGAAACCTGTATGAGGTAGAAGGACAGCATCGTTTTGGTTTAATTCCACTGGCATGGAAAAAACACATTCACTAGAGCCAAATCCTAAGCCCAAGATATTAACCCCATTTCCAACATATGTACGGACAACTTCCGTACATTCAAGAAAGCTACCGCTGCAAGTACTTAAGATAAGCTCCAGATTAGGCCATACTTTTTTGGGCCAACTGGTAGGATAAGCCTCGAAGATTTCCCTTAACTGAGCAGCTCTTTCTTTGTTTGGTTTTATAGTTGATAACAGTGTAGCGCAATCCTCTTCTGAGATATTTATAGAATCATCAATTATACCCATCTCAATATTTTGTATAAGCATTTCTTTGTTAATGTTGACATAATGAATGAATTCAAGAATGAATGACATAAAAGGGGAGAAGATGGAGCACATATTTGCATCTATCAGTGCAAACATAGCATGGAGGTACTGGGTATCGACTGTTCTACCTTTCTCGTATGCGAGCATTGGGGATACAACGAAATCAGACATATTCTCTTCGAAGATTCCAATGAACAGTTCTGTTGATAGTGAGTTACGATCAGCATATTCATTAAGTGTTTTATCGGCAGGAACAATTAACAATAATAATTTATGATACGTCCATGCATCGCCCATTAAGTCGTAGATTCTAGAAAAGAGTTGTTTAGACAATGTATGTATAATTTCTTTCGATGGATTGGAAAGAGGAAGATATTTAGCCGTTCCTTGTGTACCGGAGGATTCCATGTAATGACGAATTGGATAACTAGTCAATAAGTTATCTTGCTGTTCTTGAATCATTCTTTTAATATAGGGGTCATAATTATCATATCCAGTTATTGGCATAGAGTTTTTGTATTGTTCTACAGAAGTAATAGAAGCAAAGTTATGTAATTGACCAAATTCAGTGGAAGCATTTGATTGTAGAATATTCAAGAGTAAATTCGTGTTATAAACACCAGGATTTTTGGCAATCTCATCAAATTCTTTTTTATAGAGGGTTCCTTCAGAGATGATTTGTAAATACAGGTTGTGTAAATAGTTTGTCATGTCAATCATACCTTTCTGTGTAATTGTATTTTGTATTAATAGACTTATAAACTTGATAAAAGTGTAATACGTAAAAGCAATTAGGGATTACAAAAAATACTAAATAATAATAAATATTAACAAAAACAAGCGGAATTGTCAATTAATTCAATCAAAATAATGGGAATATAATATTAAATATACAAATAAATGTAATTGATACTATAATTGGTATTATCATGAAAATGGTAGCAAAAGCATCGAAAAATACTTAATATTACAAAAAATACAAAAAAACACCAAAGTTATGCTTGTTAATTTGTGGAATATGAAATATAATGTAACATAATATGATGAATTATAGTAAATTAAGTAAAAAAAACTCGGTTTTTAAATGAAACAAGGAAATACCTAATAGTACAAATAATTAATTACAGAGGAGGTTTACAATTGAAAACACAAAAAAGTAGAAAGATAGTAAAACAATCTGTTAGAATGAGAAAGTGGAGACAAGCACTTAGGATTTGTATTACAATAGGGCTCATAATCATGGTACTTCAAGTTCTACAGAGTAACGCACTACAAAGGAATTTTAGAAATCAACACAATTCATTAACTGCGATTCAAGAATATCAATTGGCAACACAACAGATGATGTATAAAGCGAGATGTTATATTACTAACAAAAATGAAACATACATGGATGAATATAATGAGTTAGTAAAAGCAGATGGTACGGTTGACTTAGCAGTTCAGAAGATGAAAGCTATTGGATTAAAGGGAAACGAAAAGAAGTTTTTAGAAGAAGCAGATAGTACATATCAACAGTTACTTAATATGAATAAGGAAATATTTGCTTTGATGGCTAGTGGTGATTTAGAGGGGGCAATGAATAAGATTTTCAGCTCTGATTATGAGAACGCTAATAAAGCATTAGAAGCGAGTATAGATCAGTTATCAAATGAAGTAGCAAAACGATTTAGTTCTCGAATTAGTGGTTCTACATTCTTAGCATACTGGTCCAATATTGACGTTATCATTGTTTTAATCGCGTTATTTATTCTTGTTGGTAAATTCCTTCGTTTCTCTAGTGAAGAGTTACTTAATCCTATTATACGAGTGAAGAGACAAATGGAACATATTTCGAAGGGGGATTTTGCACAAGAGTTTGATATGGAGGTTGATCAGACGGAAGTAGGAGAGATGGTTGGTTCAATCGTTCAGATGAAGCAGAATCTGAATGAAATGATTAGCGAAGTTAGTTTCGCACTGAATGCAATTGCAAATCAAGACCTAACGGTATCCTTAACGGCTGATTATGCTGGTCAGCTAAAGTCGATCAAAGAATCTATTCTAAATATTTTAACGAATATGAATTCCTTTATGAAACAAACTAATCTCTCTGCTGATTTGGTAGCAGGTGGTTCACAGCAAATTGCATCTACGGCACAAGCGATAGCGGAAGGCACTGCTGACCAAGCTAGTTCCATTGAAGAATTACAGGCAACCATTGAGAATATATTCGATGAAGTAGATAGAACAGCTAATAACGCAAGCAATGCGGATAATCTAGCAAGAGTTATGAGAGATGAACTTAATAATTCAAACGTACAGATGGAAGCAGTTGTTTCTGCCATGAATGACATCTCAGAATCTTCAAAACAAATCTCTCAGATTATTCAAACAATTGAGGGTATTGCAGAACAAACGAATCTATTAGCACTGAACGCTTCTATAGAAGCAGCGAGAGCAGGTGAAGCGGGCCGTGGGTTTGCAGTAGTTGCAGATCAAGTTAGTAAATTAGCAGCTGAGAGTGCAACAGCAGCAAATAATTCTAATATATTTATTGAGGCTTCATTAAAAGCGGTAGATTTAGGTAATGCAAAAGTTGATAAGACAGCAAAGCTGTTAAGTAAAACGGTAACTAAGGCGAAGGAACTAGGAGAGAATATTGACTTAATATCGCAAGCCTCCAGTAGTCAGGCGAATGCTTTAGATGAAGTTTCTAAGGGAATCGAGCAGATTTCTAAAGTAATAGAAGGACAGTCTAAAGTTTCAGAACAAAGTGCAGGTGCCTCAGAAGAACTTACAGCACAAGCAGAAGGATTACGAGAAATGGTTGCACGATTCAAATTAAATACTCATATGTAAATATAAAGGCAATTTTCAATGGAGCCCTCTTTGAAGGTATCTACCATATGAAAATTGCCTGTTTTCTTTATGCGGTTACTGTAACAATATCCTCATCACAGACATCAACATGTTCAACGATCTGGCCATCTACCAAACGAATAATGCTGGTTCCGTATTTTGCAGATTTTGAAGAGTGAGTAACTTGTATGAGTGTTTTGTTGTATTTGATATTAATCTTTTGAAAAAGCTGCATAATCTCTTTACCGGTTTTGGAATCAAGATTTCCGATAGGTTCATCAAGGAAGATGATATCTGGATCGAATATAAGTGCTCTAGCAATAGCAACACGTTGTTGTTGACCACCTGACAATTCTCTTGGAGTAAGTTTTCGTTTGTCAGACAAGCCAATCGTATCTAAGATGTCAGCTAGCTTCTTTTCATACTTTTTAGGATTTTCCCCATCTAGTATAACAGGTAGCAAGATATTATCTTCAACTGTCAAATTAGGCACTAGGTTATAAAACTGGAACACGAATCCAATCTTACTTCTTCTAAGTTTGCTCATCTCTTTGTGTTTAATGGTACCAAGGTTTGTATCTTCTAACATAACAGATCCACCTGTTGGTTTGTCTAGGCCTCCGAGAAGGTACAGGAGAGTAGATTTACCACTTCCGGAAGGTCCCATAATGGAGACGAATTCACCTTTTTGTATAGTTAGATTAATATCCTTGAGTACGTGGGACTCTTCTTTACCGTTAATGAATGTTTTATTCAAATTAATAGCTTCAATTGCTTTCATAGTTAGATCTCCTTTCATTCTACAAAACGTTTAGTCACCTTTATTCATACTTTAATTCTTGAATTATTGATAATTTCTTACTCTTGAATATAACTGGTAGAGTAGCAAGTAAAACGATACATAAAGATACGAGATAAATTGTTGGTAGGGAACCAAACGATAAAGAGATTTCTAAAGGAAATCCTACCAGAGACATAATCTTGCCCACTAATGACATACCAAACAAACTATATAGGATAGCAATGATCATACCCCAAGTTACACAAGCAACAGATTCAATAAGCAATACACGTCTTCGTAAGGAATTCTCCATACCAACAGAGGATAATACTGCGAATTCTGTCTTACGTTGTAGGAAGCTAATGGATACATTATTGATAATACCAAGTGCAGCAATTACAATTGCTAGATAGGAAAAGATACTTAATGCATTCATCATCATTTGATTCTGTTCTATATTTTGTTCACGCATCTCTTCTTTTGTTATGAAGGTTGCTCCAATGGAACGAATAATTGGTTTTAATTTCGGAACGAAAGTGTCTATACCTGAATCAGTAACTAAGGTTATTTGATTAGAAGAAGGTACATTGAATAAGTTCCTCATTGTTTCATGACTTACAAAACTAACTATTCCACCATTAAACAGCTTAGCGTTAATTATTGCGTCGATTGTCAATGTTTCTTTTACACCATTGCATTCTACTAATACGGTATCACCGATTTTCTTATTCGTTCCTTTTAATAGGGCAGTTGTCATAATGATGCCCTTAGAATCTGTACGGAATTGTTCTAAGCCTTCTTTATAGGCTTTACTATCCAGTTCCAAATAACCGTTATATGCACTATAAGTGTCTAAATCAATACCTTGTAAAGGAATTGACATTTGATTTTCTTCATCCTCACTTAGATAGACAGTTGCGTACTCGTAATCAACATAATTAATGTCTTCCGCTTTAACACCCAAATCAATGAGTTGTTCTGTCAGCTTGTCAGTTACCGATTGTTCGTCATTTTCTCGAATTGTTGAGATATTATAGATTTCAATATCACTGTTTAGTTCTTCGTATGCATCTACAACTACATCGGTGGCGCTTTTAGCAGCGGAAGTAATTGCTAGAATAGATAATATTGAGATTATGATTAGCGTGATATTACTTAACAAGATCTTCGAAGTACGAAGATTATTAGTTGCAAAGAATAAGGATTTATTCTTACCACGGCATAGTTTACTTAAGAGTATCGATAACAAGTCAATTACTTTCGGATAAGCAAGTATTGTTCCAATTAGTGAAACAATCATTAGTATAGGTGATAAATTAATCGATAAGTCTCCACCAAAGAAATAAAGTAGTAAAGAGACACCAATTAGGCAACAACCAACAATGAATTTTTTATATCCTATATGCATGGAAACACGAACATCATTCAAAATAACATCTTTAACTTGTAATTTACTAATCTTACGAACTGGTAAATAAGAAGATAATAAGGATAATAAAATAGCGAAGATAGTTCCCGCAATCATATAAGTTGGTTTAATAGTAATTGACTCATAAACACCGTATTTTTTTAGAGGAGAAATGGATCTAGTAATAACATACAAAGCAAGTATTCCTAGACCATTACCAAGCAAAGCACCAATGACTCCGTAGAAGAAACTTTCTAATCGTAAGATGAATTTTACTTTTCCGGTAGTTGCACCTTGGCTTAGGAATGTACCTATGGTAGTTAGTCGTTCTGTTATAATAAGTTTGAAGGTGCTATAGATAATAATTGAACTCATAGCAACTACGATAAGAAGCATTACGTAAAGTATGCTACTAAAACTTGAGAATTGTTCTTTCACTTGATCCATATCAAAAAGTTCTGTAGCATTAAAATCTTTGTTAGCTGAATTAAAAGATTCAATTGCTTGATCTATGCCACCATCTAAAGCCTTAGCAGTAATGAAGTTATATTGTCCTTCCACTCCTAATTCTTTTGAAAGATATTCGTATGGAAGAAACATGGAAAATGAGTTCGGTGTATCATTATAGAAGGCTCCATCTGGTGCTGAGATTGCAGTTATGGTTAGTTCTTTTGAGACACCTGCTATAACTATGGTAATGGTATCGCCTAAACTTAAATTACGTTCTTTTGCAATACGTTCCGATATAATACAAGAGCTACCTTTGAAGGTATCTAGATTTCCATCAGTTAATTGCTCCAGTGGAATCTTAGAACTGTCTCTTGCACGTATGGTTACAGTACGAGTGGTTTCATCATCTGTGTCAATATTGTCTGTAATGGTTCCGTTCAAGATGATTTCCTTGAGGATACTCTCTGGTTCAATGCCAGCAGTACTCACTTCATTACAAGTAAAAAACGATAACCCCTTATCGTTTGGTTCAATTACTAGGTCTTGTTTTTCATAAGAAGCAACCACAGGTTTTAGTAAACTATCAAGAATGATGTCAATTAAACCAGTACTTGTTACTACAAGTCCCGTACTCATTGCGATTGCAATGAGTAATAATAAGAACCGTCCTTTTTTTTCTGTCATGCTCTTTAGTACGTATTTAATAAAGACTTTCATGTATACTCTCCTTCACTTGTTAGTATAATATTGTCTCAGCTATAAGAGATTATACCAAATTAAGTAAAAAGAACTAGTGTGATTTGTCATGAAATGAATTAGAAAATGATTAGAAAATATTATAGAAGTAACATGGATGTGACAAATGTAATTACTTTGGATAGATTACCTGTAAAGTTGAAGGAAGGAAATGAAGAATACTATCACTTGGTTTGGTATCTGTAATCAGAACATCTAGGTCTGATAAATCACAGGTTTTACAGAAGTATTCTTGGCCAAGTTTAGTGCTGTCACATAGGAGAATATGTTGCTTAGAGCTTCGAAACATCTGTCTTTTAACCATGGCGTTATCCTCGCCAGCCTCTGTAATTCCACCAGTAATAGAAGCACCGCAACAAGAAAAGATAAGTTTATCGGCGCGATAGTTTGAGAAAGTATCGATAGCAGGTTGTCCAATGGTAGAAGAATGATTGTGAATACGACCGCCACTAACAATTAGATTAATATGTTTGAATTCGTTAAGCACATTCATAGTAGCTAAACCATTCGTAACCACAGTTAATTTTTTATACATAGTAAGTTGTTTGGCAAGTACAGTAATCGTTGAACTTGAGTCAAAGAATATGGTATCGAAGTCATGAATATATGTAAGTGCAAGTTCTGCAATAATCTTTTTCTTATCTAGATTTTTCTGAGATCGTACTAGCAGAGAATCATCTTGATTAATCCCTTTTATAATTGCAGCACCGCCACGAATTCGAGTAAGAAGCCCTTTTCCTTCCATTTCCGCTAGATCCCTTCGTATGGTTGCTCCACTGGCATATAATTTCTTACAAAGATAAGCAACTGTTACGCTTTGGTTTTCATTTAGTAGATCGAGAATTTGATTTTGTCTCTCATATGATAACATAGTAAACACCTCGTGATTGAAAATGATTAAAACTGATTAGTTATTATAGCACATTTGTGAGAATTCTTCAATATAAGTGCCATAGATAGACGATTATATAGAATGATTATATAATACTAATGTGAAAATTAATCAAAAAGATTAATTATGAATAATTGCTGTTTACTAGAAGTAAGTAGTTAATTAGAATAAGAAAACAAACTCTATAAGAGTTAGGAGCACAAAGTTAAGGCAAATGAAAGGATTGGATTACATAATGACAAATCAACAGCAAATCGAACAACAAATTAAGGAACAAATGTGTGATGTATGTCACAAGATGTGGCAATTAGGTTGGGTGGCAGCAAACGATGGGAACGTAACAGTAAAATTAGAAGACAACACATTCTTTGCGACGCCAACAGGAATAAGTAAGAGTTTTATTACACCTGAAAAAATCGTTAAGATTGATAAAGATGGTAATGTATTAGAAGGACTTGAGGGGTATCGTCCTTCCTCTGAGATTAAGATGCACTTGCGTTGCTATACGGAAAGAGAAGATGTGGGTGCAGTTGTACATGCCCATCCACCAGTAGCAACAGGATATGCGGTTGCCCATAAATCCTTAGACAGTTACAATATGATTGAGACCGTAATCGCACTTGGGTCAATCCCTGTAACTCCATATGGAACACCATCTACGTACGAGGTACCAGATGCGATTGCATCATACCTAGGAGAACACGATGCGGTATTATTAATGAATCATGGTGCATTAACAGTCGGTGCAGATTTAATTACTGCCTACTATAGAATGGAGACTTTGGAATTATTTGCAAAGATTAATCTTACAGCTACACTTTTAGGTGGAGCAAAGGAAATCTCTAGAGATAACATTGATCGATTAATTAGTATGCGTGAAGGATATGGAGTAACAGGTAAACATCCAGGTTATAAGAAATACAATGACGAGGAGTAATGTTCGTATATGGGGAAAAGAGTATTAGCATTTGATTTCGGTGCTTCTAGTGGTAGAGCTATGCTAGGTACATTAGTAGATGGAGAGATTCAAATTGAAGAGATTCATCGTTTTGTTAATGAACCAGTAATTGTACATAAAACAATGTATTGGGATACCTTACGACTCTTTCATGAGATTAAACAAGGAATACGTAAGGCAAAGTTAAGGGGTGGATTTGATAGTATCGGTATTGACACATGGGGTGTTGATTTCGGATTATTAGACCGTGACGGCAATCTGTTAGAAAACAGCATTCATTACCGTGATCCAAGAACGAAGGGAATGATGGAAGAAAGTTTTCGTTACCTTGATAAAGATACGTTCTATCAGATTACAGGAAATCAATTTATGGAGCTGAATACAGTATTCCAATTATTATCAATCAAACAAAATCGTCCAGAACTGTTAGAGCGTGCAGATGCTATGCTGTTAACCCCTGACTTGTTTGGATATTTTCTAACTGGTAAGAAATACAGCGAGTATTCTATAGCCTCCACGACCCAATTACTTGATGCTAAGACTAAGACCTGGTCGGAAACGGTAATGGATAAGCTAGGATTACCAAAGAAGTTGCTGCAACCAATTGTATCTTGTCCAACGATCGTTGGTACATTACAGGAAGATATCTGTGAGGAACTGGGTGTAGAACCAGCTATAGTTGTTGCTATTGCTTCTCATGACACACAAAGTGCAATGGTCAGTGTACCAGCAACAGAAGAGGATTTTGTGTTCTTAAGTTGTGGAACTTGGTCTTTACTTGGGACAGAGCTGCATGCACCTATTATTAATGAGGAAAGTAATCGATTGAATGTCACCAATGAAGGTGGTTGTGAAGGGAAAACATCCTTTCTTAAGAATATAATAGGTTTATGGTTAATACAAGAGAGTAGAAGACAATGGATTTTAGAAGGTAAGGAGTATTCCTTTGGAGAATTAGAGCAATTATCGAAGGAAGCAAAACCACTGCAATGTTTTATTGATCCAGATGCAGAAGAATTCGGACCAGCAGGTGACATCCCTTCAAGAATCAAAGAATATTGTAGAAGATCGAATCAATATGTTCCACAGTCAATTGGAGAAATTGTACGTTGTATTAATGAAAGTTTGGCTATGAAATACAGATACAGTATGAAACAACTTAGAAATTGCACAGGTAAAGAATATCATAAACTATACATGGTTGGTGGTGGAATCCAAAGTAAATTACTCTGTCAGATGACAGCTGACTCTTGCGGTTTACAAGTTAGTGCAGGGCCAGTAGAAGCAACTATTATAGGAAATGTTGCTCAACAATTAATGGCTCTTGGTGAGTTTGATAGTTTGCAAGAGATTCGCGAGGTAATCGCAAGCTCACCAGAAGTACTAATCTATGAACCAAAGGACCATGACTTGTGGAACGAAGGGTATGAGAGATTTTTAAGGTTAATCTGTGATGAAATGCAAGGGTTTTGTATCAAATAATTTGAAAGGAAGAAAAATGAATGAAGATGAATTATCCTAAGATTGGAATTCGCCCAACTATAGATGGAAGATGGGGCGGTGTTAGAGAAAGTCTTGAGACACAGACTATGAATATGGCAAAAGCTGCTGCACAGCTAATAGAGGCAAATCTAAGATATCCAGATGGTACACCAGTACAATGTGTAATCTCTCACACTACAATTGGTAGCGGTGCAGAAGCAGCAAGTTGTGCAGAACAATTTGGTAAAGAGAAAGTATGTGCTACTCTTACTGTTACTCCATGTTGGTGCTATGGTTCGGAGACATTCGATATGGACCCACATACCATCAAGGCGGTTTGGGGATTTAATGGAACAGAAAGACCAGGTGCAGTATATTTGGCTGCGGTACTTGCAGCACATGCACAAAGGGGGTTACCAGCATTTTCAATCTATGGACATGATGTGCAAGACAAAGATGATACAAGTGTACCAGCAGATGTACAAGAGAAGATTCTCACATTTGCTCGTTGTGCAATTGCAGTTGGTTGTATGAAGAATAAAGCTTATGTTAATCTAGGTGGAGTTTCTATGGGAATTGCAGGTTCATACTGCGATGCAGAATTCTTCCAAAAATACTTGGGAATCCGTGCTGAATGGGTGGACATGACAGAGATTATTCGTCGCATAACACTAAAAATCTACGATCATGAAGAGTATGAAAAAGCACTTGCGTGGGTAAAAGCATATTGTAAAGAAGGATTTGATTGTAATGCAGAAAAAGACTACCCAGAGATTATTACAAAATCCAAGGTGGTACCAGCGGATAAAGATTGGGAGTTTGTTGTAAAACAAACACTAATTGCAAGAGATATCATCTATGGTAACGAAAAACTAGGTGCTATGGGATGGCATGAGGAGGCACTTGGAAGAAATGGTATTGCAGGAGGATTTCAAGGTCAGAGAATGTGGACTGATTGGTTACCGAATGGTGATTTTATGGAAGCAATTATGGCTTCTACGTTCGATTGGAATGGCCCTAAGATGCCAACACCATTTGCCACAGAGAATGATACCTGTAATGGAGTAGCAATGTTACTCGGTACTTTAGTAACTAATACAGCTCCATGTTTCCATGATGTCAGAACGTATTGGAGTAAAGAAGCCTGTGAGCGAGTAACGGGTAAGGCTCCAAGTGGAGTTGCAAAAGATGGATTTATTCATTTGATTAACTCAGGGGCTACAGCACTTGATGGAACGGGTGCAAGTAAAGATGAAGCTGGTATGGGTGTTATGAAACCATTCTGGGATATGACGGATGAGGATATCAAAGCTTGTACAGATGCAACGGATTGGTGCCGTGCTAATTATGAATACTTCAGAGGTGGCGGCTTCTCTTCCCACTTTAAGACAATGGCTGAGATGCCAATCACTATGTTACGTATGAATATGGTAGATGGTATTGGACCAGTTCTTCAGATTGCGGAGGGATATACAGCTGTTCTTGAAGATGATGTACATAATACAATTGATGTAAGAACTGACCGTACTTGGCCTACTACTTGGTTTGTACCTAATCTAACTGGGGAAGGTGCTTTCAAAGATGTTTATAGTGTAATGGCTAACTGGGGAGCAAACCATGGTGTGACTGTGTATGGACATGTGGGAGACCGTCTCATTACATTGGCTTCAATGCTTCGTATTCCTGTTAATATGCATAACGTTTCTGATGATAGAATATTCCGCCCACACAGCTGGGCTTCCTTTGGCACAATGAATAAGGAAGCTGCTGATTATGAATCTTGTAAATTCTATGGCCCGCTATATAAATAAAATTAGGTAATTATTAAGGGATTGAAGGCAAAAGTTAAAGAGCATTTAACTTTTGCCTTTTTGGACTTTTATTTTAAAATCATATCATGTACAATTGGCTTGTAACAAAACAAATGTTAGAAAAGAGGAAACGTATTTATGTGGTTTTGGTTAGCTATAGTGGCTCTATTATGTTGGAGTGGATCCGATTTGTTCAGTAAGATTGGTTCTAAGCCAGATGATAAGAACAGTCACTTAAAGATGGTTATGGCAGTTGGTCTTGTTATGGGACTTCATGCATTGTATGAAATATTTATAGTAGGTACTTCAATTACTCTGGGAGATTTTATAACGTATCTGCCAGTTTCAATGTTGTATATTATATCGATGACGATTGGATATATTGGACTTCGTTATATTGAGTTATCGATTTCTTCACCAATTTGTAATTCTTCTGGTGCAATCGCGGCACTTGGTTGCTTTCTATTCTTAGGCCAAAGAATGAGTGGTCTTCAAACATTTGCGGTACTTCTTGTTTGTATAGGAGTTGTTGGTCTTGGATTCGTTGAAATGAAAGAAGATAAAGAACTTCGTGTTAAGAGACAAAGTACAGCAAACGTAAAATATACGAAGAGCTTGCTTGCTATCTTACTTCCTATACTATACTGTATCATTGATGCAGCAGGTACATTAGCTGATAGTCTTGTTTTAGAGAAGTTAAATGAGAATACGGCCAATGTGGCATATGAATTAACATTTCTTTTCTTAGGAATTATGGCGTTTATCTATGTCGTTGTTATTAAGAAAGAAAAATTAACGGTTAAAAGAGAAAGTCCTAAATTCGTGGCAGCTATCTTTGAAACTGCAGGACAGTTTGCATATATCTTTGCAGTTGGTGCGAATGCGATTGCTGCAGCGCCAGTTATTTCTTCATACTGCGTGGCTTCCGTGTTATGGAGTAGGATATTTCTTAAGGAAAAGTTGTCAATGAAACACTATGCAATGATTATCATTTGTGTAATTGGTATTATAATTCTTGGTACTTTCGAGTAATAACTGTATAAAAAAGTTAAATTAATCATATTGGATAAAAATAATTAGTAGTTCGTATTGACAAATTAGTATCTAGATTTAAGGACAAAAGTGCAATTGTCAGCACTTTTGTCCTTTTTTAATAGTGATTAAGTTAAAATTGGCTTTCATGCTTTTTGAAAAAGTCAACCTTTGGTTCGAGGTATTCCAGAGGTACATTAGAATCTAGGAAAAAAGTAAGTGGTTCGAAGATATAGTCCCAGTTCCAAATCTTTTTATCAGCATGGAGATAAGCTTGAATCATTTCACATCCGCTAGGAGCTATGGAGTGTAATAAGGTCATAGTAACACGTACCGCATGGAAGGAATCTATCAGTACTTGTTTACGAAGTTCATCATCGCCTGTAGATTCGGCTTGTTTCATAGAATTAACCCAGTATTTATTTGCATTTCTAATATAGGTGTCTAGTAAGTAGGTTAAAGAATGAAATTCATGATTATACATACCACGTTCGAAGTCAAGGATTGCATTCTCGCCCTCATCCAGTATGGAAGGGGTAATTGTACCATCAGGAATCTTGCTATCATAATATTTCTGAACCGTGTAGAAACAAGAACGCACAAGTCTATTGAATACATTGGTTAATAAGTTTCCTTCTTTTAAAACGGTATCAGCTACTTTCGGATCGGCACCTGGAATATAAGGTTTCGGCATAAAGCTAACACTCTTATTTGATAAACCAAGGCTAAGAAAATGAATTCTTAATTGTTCTGGCGTATAATAAGATAGCAATTCCTTAGCCATAGGTGGTTTAATATCGGAACTACTACTTGCCTTCTTATCTAGGAATAGGATGTGATTGTTAGCGATTAGATGAGGTAGTTGTAATTGACCATCATCTGGTATAATCTTGCTATCATCATCTTGTAATGCCATGAATAACCCCATCTCTGCAATACCATAGAAGTAGATATTATCTTCTCCAATAAATTGATATACCATAGAGTCTTTGGAATTCCACCAGTCTTTCCAAGCGTCTTCAGACTCTCCATGTTCCATAAGATAAGTCTTAGTGAAGGAAATTGGTGCCCATAAGGACTCTGGCCAAACCCAGAAGGTTAGTGGCGTATCATCAGAATCCACTTCTGGAACGGGAACTCCCCATTCAATATTACCAGTTAGACGGAATGGTACAAGTGTTTTACCTGTTCGGTATTGTACACCATGAGAAGATAGAAGTTCCTGGGCGGTTTCACGTTCTGTTAATGTTTGAAACACAAGAGTGAGAGAGGATTTGTTTGATTGTTCGTCAATCTCGAAGTTTGGAAGATGGTTTTGTAACGTAGTTACAACGTCAGCAAAGTCTTTTTTAACATAGATACAAGGATTCTTCAAAAACTCTTCTATGGTATTGATCAGGTATTTGCGGTGATTGGTATTCAATCGTAAGTAATCATTTCGTTCTTTCAGGAGCCCGAGGTAGGCTTCTAAATCAAAATACCAATTCGAAACGTAGGTAACCTCTGGTTTCAAACCTGATAAGGTGCTTACTGGATCAATTAAATCGCAAGGCATATATTGATGTCCAAGAGAACATTCGTCAGCATAGGCTTTTTCAGAAGAACAACCTTGAATCGGACATTTACCAACGACTTGGCGACCATTTAATAACACCTTGAATTCAGGATCATAGAATTGTGAATTCTTTAGTTTCTTCAAAGCACCTTTTTCATAGAGTTTCTTGAAGATGGTAGCAGATATTTCGTTATGAACGTCAGCTGCTTTATCAAGTGCAGATGCTGCAAAAAGATCAAGACTGATTTCGTAGTCATCTAAAGCTTCTTTTTGTTTTATGTGATTACTGCGAACGTAATCTTGTATGGTAATAGAATCGTTCTTTTCTAATTTTCTATAACTTTCTAAGATTGGTGAACCATAGCAATCGGTACCTGATACGAAGATTACATTGTCTTTGCCAATGCGGTCTCGAAGAAATCTTGCGTAAGTGTCAGCATGAACAAACACACCTCCTACGTGGCCAAAGTGTAATTCTTTATTGCCATAAGGCATACCTGCGGTAACTACCGCTCTTTTTGGGAATAAGGGTCTCATATACGAATCGTCCTTTCTACGTGTACTTTTAGAATACTAAATTTGGTTAGGGATCAAAAGGTCAAAGACCAAGTGACACACCATTTTAAATTATTGATTAAAAAAGGGTAAAAAAAATCACCTCCTACAGTTATGCGTAGGGGCGATAGATTCGCGGTGCCACCCTATTTCATTCCTATGTCACCATAGAAATCTCGTCAAGTACAGAGCGTTATTGTAGTGATAATTCACTCGTCTTATACTATAGTTCTGTAACGGGAACAACCGTCATAGCATCATCAATTTCGAATCCGTATGAAGCTCCAAGACTTGTTTCATTCAATCTGCATTCATTCCTTCTCAGCTACCGGAACTCTCTGGGGAAATAAGATAGAATTACTTTCTCTCTTCAACGCTTTTGTTATTTTTATAAAGTATAGTTCTTTATATAGCATTTGTCAAGGCTGTATGTTCATGGGCTTAAGTGTGTCACATATACCCATGTGAATGAGTTGTAGTTTTTAAAGAATTTATTAAAATAAGACTCCTTAAAGTTCGGACTATAAACACTCTGTATGGATATATCTTGAGAAGGCTCTTGAAAAGGGAGAATATATGTAACGCAATACAGAGGAACCTTGTAAACATATTCTGTATTGCGTTACTTAATACTAGTTGATAAGTTATAACTAGAAATTTACTGAATCACTCTTCCTATACTATAAACAGGTCTATAATCAATAGAAGATAATTTTACTCCTACTTTGGGATTGGCTGCATGAATTACCTGGTTGTCACCCAGATAGATTGCTACATGGCTAACCTCCTGTTCATCATTTGCATAGAAGACAAGGTCTCCAGCTTTAAGATCCGCCCTGTCAATTGAAGGTATGGAGTTATGTTGTTCTCTACTCGTCCTTGGAAGCGTATATCCATAGAGACTATAGATGTATTGTGTGAAGCCACTTGAATCAAATCCAGTTTCTGGAGTGTTGCCACCCCATTCATAGGAAGCCCCTTCGTAGGTCTTAACATCTTCAATAAAGTCTTGCACGGAGAAGGTTACAGATTTATCGTCTGTGGAAGTTTCAATTGTTGTATCTTCTTTTGAGGCTACTGTGCTTAGATCAGAAGATGTGACTACTTGGTCTGCAACCTTATTAGGGGCTTCTTTGGTAATGGTATTTTCTTTAGCATAAGAAAAGATAGAAGTAGTACATAGTATAAGTACCAATACCATAAGAGTTAAGATACTCGTTTTCTTATGCTTTGTATCAAGGATAGATTGTAAACGATTTTTCATTCTTTTTTTACCTCCATAAAAGTTAATGAATAATAATTGTTGTATCTGATTTTGATGTAGTGCAGTTTTTAGTAATACCTTGCTATACTCCATACGCTCAGTAGGAGAGGCTTGGTTTAACACAATACTATCACAAGAGCTTTCACAAAAATCTTTCCATAAACGAATGAATAGATATATAATAGGGTTCCACCAATGTAGGGATAGACATATTAGTAAAAGCCATTGCATTAGGATATCTTTTCTTTTGATATGTATAAGTTCATGTCGTAGCATATAATCTAGTTCTTCCTCTGTATAAGGATATGAAGGAAGTATAATGACTGGATGTAATAATCCAAGAGTAATAGGACTTCCAATAGAGGAACATACACTACAAGTAATGGAAGCATATATTTTTAGTTGCTGTTGATTCTTATGTAATAGTTCAAGCTTTGATTGATCGACTAATGGTTTGGTAAAGCGTTTTATTGTTTTGCAAAAACGATAATGCTTGATTACATGATAACTAAATGTAATAAAAACACCAAAAGTCCAAATTGCATATAGTAGAAAAAGATTGTGATAAAGAGAAGTACTAAGGAAAGCCAAAAGCTGAATTAGCTGTTGTTTATATATAAGAATATGTAATTTAAGCGCTTCATTGATTGCAGTAACAAAAGTTTTAGAACTGTCTTTTGTTACGTCTATACTAGAAGGTGTTTCGCTTGAGTAAGCTGTATATAAGTTGCTATCAGATAAATCAGTTCGATTTACTAATTCCATAGACTCCTTATTGACCCGCGGTGTCATTATTGTAAAAAGAGAGTTTTTCGCAAATGGGCGAAATGGAATTAGATAAGCTAGTAGCAGTACTATACAGCATAGATATAGACAGATGTTGGAAAGATATCTCTTTAGTATATTCTGAAGAAGGAATAGTAGGAGCACAAGTATTGATACTAGAATACCATTGTTCATGTAAGTTAATAACAGACTATTCATAACGACAACATTGCCCCTTTCTATATCTCATCTTCCATAGATTTAAGCCAAGCACTCAATTCTGCGATATCCTGTTTTTCAAGTTTTGTGTTGTCACAAAATGTACTTACTAAGTTACAGATAGAATTATTATGATATCGCTTCACAAAATGAGTTGTCTCAAAGTGAATATAATCCTCTTCATTTACAGTGGGATAGTAGTTTCTTTCTTTACCTAATTTCTCGCTTCTAAGAAACCCGCGATCAATGAGTCTGTTTAATAAGGTTGTAAGAGTCTGGAGTTTCCAGCCTTTGATGTTACCTAATTGATCCATTAATATAGATGTTGTAACGGGGGGATCATTACGCCATATTACAGACATTACTTCAAACTCAGTATCTGGTAAACGTGTAAGTTCAATTTCTCTGCTAATATCTTTTTCTTTGTTGTTCATATAGTAATCATGCTCCTTCCATAGTATCAAGATAAATAGACAATTACGAAATTCCTTGTAATGCAGGGGTGCATTAAACTTGATGAAGAGTTTCGTGATTATCTACAACTGTCTATAATAATATTCTACAATTGTCTAGAATGAATGTCAAGCATTAAATTATTACCCAATATAAGTATAACTACTCCTTTTTAAGTAGATAAATGGTTTTTAGGTAGAATTGTTGCAAATTGAAAAATGTTGTATAGTATAACAAACGAAGAGGTGTATTGCATATGCAATATGCCTCTTTTTGCTTATAAGAGTAGTAGGAACAGATAAGTTGGTTAGATGTGGTATTAAAATCAATTTGGTAGATTATAAAGGAGGAGTGAAAGCATGAAAATCAAGAAGAATTACATCAATGGAGAATGGGTAGAGTCAGTAACTGGTAGAACGAGAGAAATCATATGTCCTTCTAATGAAGAGTTAATTGGGATTACTACAGAAAGTAGCGCAGAGGATGCCAAACAAGCAATATTAGCGGCAAAGTCCGCTTTCTATGAAACTGGAGAATGGAGAAGAACATGTGGTCAAGTAAGGGCCGATTACCTATATAAGATTGCTAGTAAGATTGAACAAAAACGTGGTGAACTAGCTAAGATGGATACTCTTGACAATGGAAAACCACTTAGAGAAGCAGAATGTGATATTGATGATGCGGCAGCTTGTTTTAAGTATTATGCAGGATTGATTACGAAACCACAAGGTGGTGTATATGACGTTAATGATGGTTTTGGCCCGATGCATTCCTACTGTATGCATGAACCAGTTGGTGTTTGTGCTCAAATCACTCCTTGGAATTATCCAATGCTAATGTCAGTTTGGAAATTAGCGCCTGCTCTAGCAGCAGGTAATTGTATCGTATTCAAACCGAGTGAGAATGCACCGTTATCTACCATTGCATTGTTTGAAATCTTTGATGAAGTTGGCTTACCAAAAGGCACCGTAAACTTAGTCTTAGGAAACGGACCAGAGGTAGGAAACGAATTCTCCGAAAGTCAAGATGTTGATATGATAACCTTCACAGGAAGTACGAAGACAGGGCAAGCAATTGCTAAGAATGCGGTAGGGAATTTAAAGAAGGTTGGATTAGAGTTGGGTGGTAAATCACCAAACATTATCTTTGCAGATGCTGATCTTGAAGGTGCGGTTGAGTGGGCTATGATTGGAATCTTCTTCAACGCAGGTCAAGTTTGTTCTGCAGGCTCAAGAATTATTATAGAAGAGAGTTTCAAAGATGCTTTCGTTAAGAGATTGAAAGAGAGAGCGAATGCCATAACTATTGGATCTGGTATGGAGAATCCTGATATGGGAGCTATTATTACAAAAAAGCAGATGAATAAGATTCTTAGTTACATAGAAACTGCTAAAGAAGAGGGAGCTACTTTAGTATGTGGTGGAGAGCGTTATACACAAGGGGAATGTGCTAAGGGTTTCTACATTCGTCCAACTGTTTTTGATCATTGTACATCAGATATGAAGATTGTAAGGGAAGAAGTTTTTGGCCCTGTCGTAACGATACAGACATTCAAGACAGAAGAGGAAGCAATTGCACTTGCTAACGATACTCCATATGGCTTGGCAGGAGCGGTATTTTCAACAGATGGAGCAAGGGCATTACGAGTTGTGAAAGAGATACGAGCGGGCATTACTTGGATTAATTGTTATAATCCAACCTTCAACGAAGCACCTTGGGGTGGATATAAGATGAGTGGTTGGGGACGTGAACTAAGTGTTCATGGTCTAGAAGAATATCAAGAGGTAAAACAGATCAATATTAACCTGGCACCAGGTACAATAGGGTGGTATGAACATTAATTAATGAAAGTGAGATTTTACTATGAAAGACGAAATTATTGTAAATGTGAATCAAGTAAATAAAATATATGGTACCAATCATGTCGTGAAAGACTTGAATCTTTCAGTAAAACAAGGTGAATTTCTTACATTGCTAGGATCTTCTGGCTGTGGAAAGACAACCACACTTCGTATGATAGCTGGCTTTGAAGAGGCAACGAGCGGAAGTATTCTTGTAGAAGGAGAACCTGTTGAGAATAAGGAACCCTTTGAGAGAAACGTTAACACGGTTTTTCAAAGTTATGCGTTATTCCCACATATGACAATCTTCGATAATATAGCTTATGGATTGAAGGTAAAGAAATTCAAGAAAAGTGAGATACGAGAGAAAGTAACAAAGATGTTAAGTTTAGTACAATTAGAAGGTTTTGAAAAGAGATATCCAAGGCAATTGTCAGGTGGACAAAAACAAAGAGTTGCTATAGCAAGAGCATTAATTAATAATCCGAAAGTACTTCTCTTAGATGAGCCATTAGGTGCGCTAGATTTAAAACTACGTAAACAGATGCAACTTGAATTAAAAGAATTACAAAGTCGCCTTGGAATCACCTTCCTCTATGTTACCCATGATCAAGAAGAAGCATTAACCATGAGCGATCGTATAGGAATTATGCATGATGGGATATTAGAACAATTGGCTACACCTAGGGAAATATACGAAAAACCCACTACTAGATTTATAGCGACCTTTATCGGAGAAACCAATATATTCGATGGTAAGATTGAAACGATGGAAGGTGAACTTGCTAAAGTTCTCTTAGAGAATGGTTCTGTAATTGGTAGAGGCGAAGGATTTTCGAAGGATGAACTGATTAGCGTATCGATACGACCAGAGAAATTAAAGTACTCTATGGAACCAGTAGAAGGATTTGAATTAAATGGTTATGTAAAGAATTATATCTATGTTGGATCTGTAATAAAAGCAATCATTGTACTTCCTAATGGATATGAGATTAAGCTAGAACGACTGGCAAGTGAACAGTTACCAGAGATAGGAAGCAGAGTGTTCCCATATTGGGAAGTAGCAGATTCCGTATTGATTCATAGCTTTGATCAAACTTTTTATAGAGCTGTTGAGGACATACAATTTGGATAGGAGGAGATGGCCATGACAAAAAGTAAACATTCGCTTCGGGCGAATACAATCCCAGCAATAACAATGGTTGGACCAATTACATTATGGCTACTCTTCTTAGTAGCAATACCACTAGTTTATGTATTAGTAATGAGTTTTTGCTCTATCGATGAATTCTATAATGTATCATACAAGTTTACTCTAGATAATTATAAGAGGTTATTCGATACGAATTATCTTCAGATTTATGCACAATCCTTATTCATTGCGGTCTTTACAACGGCAATCTGCATTCTACTGGGTTATCCATTTGCTTACTTTATTGCTAGAACGGTAAGCAGACGAAAAGCAATTCTTTATATGTTGGTGATCGTACCATTTTGGACGAATTCATTAATTCGTATCTATGGTTGGAGATCATTTCTTGGAACGAATGGTTGGCTGAATACGATACTGATGAAGTTGAATCTGATTAATACGCCAGTTGAGTTTCTGTACAATAGAGGAACGATTCTGTTGGGTATGGTTTATTGCTTATTTCCATTTATGGTAATACCGCTTTATACCGCTATTGAGAAGTTAGATCAGAATCTAATAGAGGCTTCCAAGGATTTAGGAGCAAGAGGAATCTATACATTCTTTCGTGTTATATTACCACTTACTATCTCAGGTGTTTTTGCTGGATCAATCATGGTATTCATACCTTGTTTGGGATTCTTCTTCGTAGCAGATATATTAGGTGGTGGAAACAGCGATGTAATAGGTAATCTGATTGAACGACAATTCCAAAGTGGAAACAACTGGCCACTGGGGGCAGCACTATCAATAATTTTAATTCTCTTGACCTTACTCTTGGTTCGAATCTACCAGAAATTAGGTGGCGATATGGAAAGTCTGGGGGTGTAAGATATGAAGAGAAAACACCAAGTACAAAGAATATTCAAGATAGTATTCTGTTGTTGCATCTACTTGTTCTTATTCCTACCGATTATTGTAGTCGTTGTGAATTCATTTAATGCAACGACGAAGAAGCCATACCTAAGTTGGAAGGGATTTACCTTATCCTGGTATGTGAAACTATTTCAGAATGAAGAGTTGTTATCGTCTTTTGGGATGACAATAACAATTGCTATTCTAAGTACAATTCTAGCGGTTATAGTTGGTTCTATCGCAGCAGTTGGGATGTACAAATACAAATTCAAAGGAAAAGCACTTATTGATGGGTTATTATACATTCCAGTAGTAATACCAGAAATCGTTCTAGGTATTAGTTTGCTAACGATTTTTTCTAAGGCAGGAATACCAAGAGGTTTGTTGACATTGGTTTTAGCACATGCAACATTTAGTATTCCGTTTGTTGTATTCAATGTTAGGGCGAGGTTGTCAGGTTATGATAATTCCATTGAAGAAGCTTCTATGGATCTAGGAGCCAATCGAATCTATACATTTTTACATATTACGTTACCTGTACTTGCGCCTGGAATCGGAGGAGGAGCTCTGATGGCCTTCACACTATCCATAGATGATGTAATTATAAGTTACTTTACCAATGGTCAGGTAAAGACTTTCCCGTTGAAAGTAATGGATAGTATTAAGAGTGGTGTTTCTCCTGATGTGAATGCATTTTCAACATTGATTCTAATAGGCACAACACTTTTAGTTGTTTTAACACAGAGTGGAATCTTTAGAAAGAATAATAAGGAAAGAGGGTAGTTTTATGAAAAAACGAACTAGTTGTTTAGTGATATTTGTATTGGCATTAAGTATAGTATTGGCGGGATGTGGAGGTAGTTCAAAAAGCGGAAGCGGCACTACTTTAAATGTGTACGTATGGACAGAATATGTTCCAGAAAGCGTAGTTGAGGACTTCGAGAAGAAAACGGGGATTAAGGTTAATCTATCTACCTATTCATCGAATGAAGATATGTTAGCGAAGGTAAAATCGGAATCTGAAGGTGCATATGATATCGTTCAACCAAGTGATTATATGGTTGCACAAATGATTGCACAAGATATGTGTGAAAAACTGGATAAAGATAAGCTAACGAATATTGGGAATATGGACGATGCGTATATGAATCCATCGTATGATCCAGGTAATGAATATTCCATACCGTATCTTGGTGGTGCAGGTGCTATTGCAGTTAATACAGATATAATCAAAGATACGATTACTTCGTATGCAGACCTATTCAAACCAGAATATGCGAACCAATTAGTTGTATTAGATGATTTTCGTGCAGTTATTGGTATGGCAGCAAAGAGTATTGGATATGGAATGAACGAAACTGATCCTACAATTCTTGAAAAAGTAAAAGAGAGGACCTTAACGATTAAGAATAATATTAAATTATACGATAGTGATTCACCAAAGAGTGCGTTAATAGCTGGGGATTGTGCCTTGGCATTTTGTTGGAGTGCGGAAGTAGCACTTGCCATGGAAGAGAATGAGGCAATTCAAGTAGTCTATCCCAAAGAGGGACCTTATCTATTCTTAGATAACTGGGTAATACCAAAAGGCTGTAAGAATTATGATGCATCAATGGAGTTCATTAATTTTATGATGGATGCAGAATCAGCAAAGATGGTGGGTGAAGAATTCCCATACTTAAATCCTAATAAAGCGGGTGTTGCTTTACTAGGAGATGACTTTATCAAGAATCCTGCTAAGAATCCACCAAGCGATGTCATCGCTAAGGGAGAGTTTGTTGATAATATTGATACAGATTCCTTAGCAATCTATGATCAAATCTGGACGGAACTTAAGAAGTAATAACAACTAATAAAGAATAGTAATGCGTGAATCTTATAAATGAGTTTAAAGTATAAACTCACAGAGATTAAGGAGGAGATTGGAATGAAAGAATTAGCAATCATAATTAAACCAGAAAAATTAGAGATGGTAAAGTCGATTATTGAATCCAAAGGTTGCGGTGGTATGACAATCTCAAGTGTTATGGGTTGTGGTACACAAAAAGGTAATATTTCAGAAGATGCAGTAAACCAAATAAAAGGTTTTAAGACAAACATAAATCTGTTACCTAAGATTCGAGTAGAAGTGGTTGTACAAGATGAAAAAGTAGAAGATATTATCATTGATATAAGAGGAAAAGTAGGTACGGATCACGTCGGTGATGGTAAAATCTTCATCCGTAATATTGAAGAAGTTGTCCGTATACGTACCGGTGAAAGAGGGAATAGAGCGCTATAAGCCAACAGGTGAGCAAAGGCATGCTACTCCATAAGATTAGATAAGGGATGTGACCAGATCATGGGCAATAATGATTGGATTGTATTAAACCATATAATATATCAGATACATAGTATGGAGGACCTAACGAGAATGCGTGAGTTACTCATGGAGCAATTACACATTCTCATGGATTATGATAGTGCTGACTTTTGGTTATCAAGCCCAGATGGCATGAATAAACTTGTGGAGCCAGTGTTTCACAATGAAAGTCCGATTATAGAGGATATCTATATGGACAATTTATATGCGCTTGACTATGCAAAAGGATTGCTTATAAGTGGAAAGAATATGATTTATCGTGAATCGGATATGATTCCTGATGACCAACGTGTTAACACAGAATTTTATAAGAAGTATTTTGAGCCTGCTGGGTGGCATCACGGATTAAACCTTATACTAGGATATCGTCAGAAGTTTCTTGGAGTATTAGCCTTCTACCGTGATAAGGGAAAACCTAACTTTCAATATGAAGATACCTTTATCTTAGAGATGTTGAAAGATCATCTAGAGTATCGAATTCATAAGAATTGGGTTGAGGAATCCCAAGGGGAAGAGAAGATTAGAGTTGCAGAATGTACAAGACGATATGGTTTGACTCGTAGAGAAGAAACAATATTAGAGCATCTATTACAAAGTGAAGATAATGATGTAATTTGCAAGCAATTATATATTACCAATAATACGCTTAAGAAACATATCTTAAATCTGTATCAGAAGATGGAGGTTAGTAGTAGAATGCAGTTGTTTAAGAAAGTGAAAGAGGTACGCTAAAAGTTTTCTTTGTAATAAAGTCCTTGTGTAAATAATCCATAAATTACTTAAAAAGAAGTATAGTACTTAAAAAGAAGTAGTGAAATGGTTATTTAAGTGAATGGAATGTTAACGTGCGACAGGATAGAATAATTATCTAGTAACTTTAGAACCAAAAGAATGGAGGATTTAATATGATAAATAAAGATGAAATATTGGAAGAATTGAAGGAGGTACTTGAGTTTATTCATAGTGATGATTTAACAGATGTACAAAAAGAGAAAGTGACAAAGGATACGGTAGCTTACTTTGACAAATATGTCAGTCCGGGTTGGTTAAAATACCGTAAATCCGTTTCGACGAATGCAGCAGTAATTGAATGGAAAGATTATGGTGCTTATTGTAGTGGAATTTATGGAGAAGAATTCATTGATTGTTTGGGGGGATTTGGTATCTATACATGTGGACATAGAAATGAAGAAATTATAGATACAATAAAAGCACAATTAGACCACCAAGCATTGCATTCACAGGAATTATTAGATCCACTGCGTGGTTATCTTGCAAAGGCTGTCGCTGGAATTACACCAGGTGATCTAGAGAAATGTTTCTTTACCAATGGTGGTGCTGAAGCAGTTGAAATGGCGCTCAAGTTAGCAAGAATTGCTACAGGTGGTAGTTGGTTCATCTCGACAGTAGGAGCTTTCCATGGTAAATCAATGGGTGCTATCTCAATGGGTGGAAAGAGTACATATCGTACGCCATATCTCCCAATGGTGCAACAAGTACAACACGTAGAGTACGGTAACAGTGAAGATATGCGTAAGGCAATTAGAAACTTAGCAGCAGTTGGAGAAAAAGTTGCGGGCGTAATTTTAGAACCGATTCAAGGGGAAGGTGGTATCATCATTCCGCCAGAAGGGTATCTTAAGGAAGTAAGAGCAATATGTGATGAATACGGTGTAGCATTAATCTTCGATGAAATCCAAACAGGTATGGGAAGAACAGGAGCGATGTTTAGATGTGAGACTGAAGATGTTGTTCCAGATATTCTGACCGTCGGTAAAGCATTTGGTGGTGGTATTATGCCGATTACAGGAATCATCTGTAGACCAAATATGTGGACGGAAGAACTTATTGAGAATCCATGGTTATTAGGGTCACCTACCTTCGGTGGTAATCCTCTCGCTTGTTCAGCAGCATTAGCAACGATCAAATACATGCTTGAGAATGATGTTCCAGGACAATGTAAGGAAAAAGGAGAGTACTTAAAAGCTGGATTGGTTAAATTACATGAAAAATACCCAACTGTTATTGAGGAAGTCAGAGGTATTGGTTTAATGTTAGCAGTAGAGTTTGTTGCTTGTGAAGTTGGATATAGTGTTGCAAAAGGTATGTTTGCAAGAGGCGTAATGACGGCTGGCACACTTGTTAATGCAAAATGTGTTCGTTTTGAACCAGCAGCAGTAATCTCGTATGAAGATATGGATCAGGTAATTAGTAGAATGGATGAGGCTTTAAGCGAAACGCAAAAAGAGTTTGAATTATAGAAAGAGTTTGAACCATAAAAAGAATTTTAACCATAAAGAGAGTTTGGATTATAGTTAATTAGATATGGAATATATAGTGGGCTTTTGCGAAATAAAGGAGTAAATCTTATATAGCGCAAAGGCTCGTTTTTATGCACTACCATTTTTTATATGAAATGTTGTATAATAGGAAAAAGAGCTGAATATTTTATTGAACATAATAAGAAAATGAATAGTGATATAGATTCAAGAAAGAAATAGTAAAAGGAATTAAAATCATTTTATAGATATGGAGGAAGAATAGTATGATGGATGCGGTGACGTTGCTAGGAAAACAGAGGAAGTACTTTAAAACTGGGGCTACAAAAAGCCTTGCCTTTAGAAAAGCACGTCTAAGTGAGCTTAAAATGGCAATTAAGGAGATGGAAGGGGAAATTTTAGAAGCTTTAAAAAAAGATTTGAATAAATCTTCGTTTGAGGCGTATGCTACAGAAGTTGGAATTGTGCTAGAAGAAATCAATTTTATGATGAAGCACATGGAACGCCTATTAAAAGTGAAAACGGTGAGAACACCAATAACGCAATTCCCTTCGGTTAGCAAGATATATAAGGAGCCTTACGGCCTTGTATTAATTATAGCTCCATGGAATTACCCATTCCAATTGGCGATTGCCCCTTTGATTGGTGCAATCGCATGTGGAAATTGTTCGATTATTAAGCCCTCTAATTATTCACCAGCGACGTCAGCAGTGATCAAAAAGCTTATAAGTAAGACTTTCAGTAAAGCTTTCGTAGCAGTAGCAGAGGGTGGTAGAGAAGTAAATCAATCACTACTTGATCAAAAATTTGACTTAATCTTCTTTACAGGAAGCGTAGGTGTAGGGAAAATTGTTATGGAAAAGGCGGCAAAGCATTTGACTCCGGTGATTTTAGAGCTTGGAGGTAAGAGCCCTTGTATCGTTGATGAAACTGCTGATATAAAGCTTGCTGGTAAGAGAATAGCTTGGGGAAAATGTTTAAATGCAGGTCAAACTTGTGTGGCCCCTGATTACTTAGTGGTGCATAAGAGCGTAAAAGAGAAACTAATCAAGGAAATTATCAAGAATACAGAGAAATTTTACAGTAATAAGCAAGAAGAAAATCAGGATTTTCCTAAAATTATTACTCGTAAACATTTTGTGCGTCTTAAAAACCTTATACAGACAGGAGAGATTGTCTATGGTGGTGACTGTAACGAACAGACGAACCAGATCTCTCTTACCATAATGGATCATGTAACTTGGGAAGATGAGGTTATGATGGAAGAAATCTTTGGCCCAATTTTACCGATTATTGAATATGAAAATCCAGAAGAGTTCATTTCGTTAATAAATAATAGACCAAAACCACTAGCACTTTATTTGTTTACAAAATCGAAGAAGATGGAGCAAAAAATCATAAAGGAAGTATCCTATGGAGGAGGTTGTATTAACGATACCATAATTCATCTTGCCACTTCGTATATGGGATTTGGTGGTGTTGGTGAAAGTGGTATGGGAGAATATCATGGTACAGCCAGTATCGAAGCTTTCTCACATAGAAAAAGCGTCTTGAAGAAGAGTAATTTAATTGATATACCACTACGTTATCCTCCGTATCAAAATCACTTAAAATGGTTAAAGAAAATAATGAAGTAGTTTGCAAAGTAAGTAAAAAAAGCAATGAGATTTACCAATCTTATTGCTTTTTCATATATAATCCGATATACTATCTTATAATAAAATAACCCCCCAAGGGGGATGTGAATTACGTTAAGAAAGATGTTGGATGTATATGAATAAGCAAAGCAGTAATATGAAAAATAGTAATAGGATAAGTAATGATTATCAAAAAAAGGCAACAGCAGCAGCAATACTAGCAGCAGTATTGTATGCTCTGAATGCTCCGCTTTCTAAGATGTTATTGTCAAAGGTTCCAGAGACAATGATGGCAGCTTGGCTATATCTGGGGGCGGGAATTGGCATGTCGATTTTATGGCTGATTCGAGAAAAGAAAAATCATAAGACAACCCAGTTACATATAACGAAAAAGGAACTTCCTTATACAGTTGGGATGGTGGTATTAGATATTATGGCACCAATTTTTTTAATGCTTGGCTTAGCGAGAACAACAGCTGCTAATGCTTCCTTAATGAATAATTTTGAAATAGTAGCAACATCGATTATTGCGTTTGTAGTATTTAAAGAAAAGTTGTCAAAGTATCTGTGGTATGGTATCGGTTTTATAACCTTTGCATGCATGTTATTATCAATACAAGGAGAAGGTAGTTTACATTTTACCTTAGGTTCTATATTCGTTCTATTAGCTTGTGTCTGTTGGGGACTAGAGAATAATTGTACGAGAGTACTATCAGAAAAAGATCCATTGCAGATTGTAATTATTAAAGGTTTTGGCTCTGGAATAGGTTCACTTTTGATAGCATTTGCTATTGGAAATACGATTCCTAGAATTGCTGATATATTATGTGTAATGGTATTAGGCTTTGTTGCTTATGGACTTAGTATCTTCTTTTATGTGCATGCACAAAGACATCTTGGAGCTGCAAGAACAAGTGCGTATTACGCAATTTCTCCTTTTGTTGGAGGAGTCTTGTCACTTGTGTTGTATCATCAGCTTCCAAGTATCGTCTTCGTAATAGCGGTGTTAATTATGGCAGTTGGGGTTGGTTTAGTTTCAAAAGGAGATAAATCTAGTAAACAAGAATAATTATATATTCAATCATATAGTATTCTCCTTTGGTGTAGGTTGACATGGGTAAATCGGCATAGACTTATAATATTTAGAAACAAGTAACCTGGTGGATTGCGTTAATAATTTGAATTTATTTTAGCATTATCTAAGTAAAGATTCTATAACTTTTTTGTTTATAAATTGACAATAATTTGGTGTTCTAATACAATGAAAGAGAAATATGGAAAGTTATCATGGAACATGAAAGGAATTATGAAAGAATGAGAAGAAGAGATAGAGAAGTAAAAAATCCAGAAGAGATCCTAGCAATTATGAGACAATGCGATGTATGTAACGTGGCTTTTTTTGATACGGAATTTCCTTATGTAATACCACTTAATTTTGGAGTGGAATATGAAAACGAAGAGTTTACGATGTATTTTCATAGTTCTATTGCTGGAAAAAAACTTGATTTATTACAAGAAAACAATAAAGTAGCATTCTCGATGAGTTGTTCACACAATTTAGTTACAGGGGATTTGGCATGTGATTGTACGATGGAGTTTGAAAGCGTGTGTGGCAATGGAGCGATAGAAATTCTAGGTGAAGAGGAAAAAATGCCAGCTCTTACAAAATTGATGAATCATTATCAACCAGGTATAGAGCACAAGTATGATGAGAGACTATTTAAAGTAGTGTCAGTTCTAAAACTTAATGTAAATGAAATATATGGGAAACGATTAAAGAAAAAAAGTATGTAATAAAATCGTTACATATTTTTAAAACTTCGGCACTTGAACATTCCACAAAATGAGTGTATGATACTTGCGAATACGTTTGTTATGGAGGAATAGACATGAAATATTCTATACCGGATTATTATCATCAATTTAGTTGCATTGCCATGGAGTGTGAAGACACTTGTTGTGCAGGCTGGGAGATTATGATTGATCCTAAGACATTAGAAAAATATAAAAATGTAAAAGGCGGTTTCGGAAACTGCCTTCAGAATTCTATACAGTTGCGCAAGGGAGCTTTCAAACAATATGGACGCCGTTGCGCATTCTTAAATGATGATAATCTCTGTGATATCTATACAGAATTAGGTCCTTCCATGTTATGCGATACTTGTAGAAAGTATCCTAGACATATGGAGGAGTATGAAGGAGAGCGTGATTTATCGCTTTCCATGTCTTGTCCTGAAGTAACAAGAATCATATTAAGTCATGAGGAACGAGTTCGATTTTTAACAAAAGAGAAGAAAAGTGAATCGGGACGATTTGAATATTTTAATTCCATACTTTATGCCAAGTTATCAGAAGCAAGAAATTGTATTATTGGCACCTTACAGAATAGAAAACTTGATGTTAATCTACGTGCAGCAATCAGCTTTGCATTAGCACATGACTTACAAAATCGAATAAATAGTCAAGAATATTCTACAATGGACCGTTTAATCAATCGATACAAGACAGAAAAGATTGTAGATTGTATGATAGAGAAGTTAAAATCGTATCAGTGTAAAGAAGACATTCGATTTGAAATCATAAAAAAACAATTTGCTTTATTGTTTCGCTTAGAGGTATTAAGAACAGAATGGTCAGATGCTACTAGACTTGCTTTTGATCAACTATATGGTAATGGTTCAAAGGAATATATTAGTAATAGAATGAAGTTTTTGCTATATATGAAACAGAATGAAGAACTTGGTATCAAGTATGAGACGATAATGGAACAGCTTTATGTATACTTTACGTATACGTATTTCTCGGGTGCGGTTTATGATGAGAATGCATATGGTAAGATGAAGTTAGCAGTAATTAGCCCGTTGATTATACAAGAATTATGTCAGTCGAGATGGCAAATGAAAGGTTTTTTAACATTTAGCGATGTTGTAGAAATTACATATAGCTATTCTAGAGAAGTTGAGCACTTAGATAAGAATCTTAAAAAGATGGAGAAACAATTTGGCAATAAGAAAGAGTTTTATTTTGAAAGAATCTTAATTTCATTATTATCCTAAGTGCATTAACGAAAGCAGATCTCACAGATTAGTTTGATAAGGTATAAGAGTTTCGTAATTGACTAATTTGGCATCAATAATAAAAGGAGGATATGACTTGGTTACACAGGAGAATGCATTATATCAAGGAGGGCTTTGGTGTGCATACGAGCTGAAGGATTATGAAGGCAGATACAAGGAAGATTTACGGCTACAGATGAGAATGGCTAGCCAAAATCACGATTTGATTTGTCCGGATTGCAAAGAATCAATTATATTATGTGCAGGAATGATTCGTGAACCGTATTTTAGGCACCATGCTGAGACTGATTGTAAAACACGCTCGAATGGAAATCAGGGTGATTATCCTCTAGCAAGAAGACTATTGTACCAATTAGCAAAGAGAAGTTTTAAAGAGTCAGAGATCTATTGTAGTAGAGAGATAGGTACGTATGTAGCAGACATATATATAAATAATACGGATAAACCAATTGTTATGGAGTATCTAAGTTACGATATGAAGCTAAATGAGTGGTTGGATAAACATGCTTTTTACGAAAAAGAAGGGATTACAGATGTGTGGTTTCTAAACAGTAAGAAATATCGATTCGAAGCACCAACAACCTTTGAATATCTAATCGCAACAAAGAAACATATCTTGAATATACTCGATACATATAGTGGTGAAGTCACACTTAAGAAGATAATGAGATTAAATGGTCAATCAGTAGGTAAGGTAATAGCTAAGTGTTATTTTTTACCGGATCTAACAATTGACGATAAAGGTTGTTTACAGTGTGATTTTGAAGAGTATGTAGAGAGAATTTTTATTCAAGAAACACAGATACAGGAAAAAAGACTTGAAAAATATCCAGTTCCCTTACGACTTGCTTTTAAAAATATTAATGAGAATAATACCTGTGAAACGATAAGGCAAGAAGAACATGAAAAGGGTAATGATAACTTCCAACAATATAACGAATTATCATCATATGAAGTGCATCGCTTTCCGATTGCAGATACGAATTTGACATCTCTTACTATGAAGATGTCAGCAATTGAGGAATGCTGGTTGATACCAAGATTAACGGGTGAGAATTGGGAGATAGAAAGAGGAGATAAAGAGAGATTTGATTATCTGCATGATTTGAATAATCGATTATATAAGGTAGAAGATGAAGATCAAAGAGAACAGATGATTGATGAAGCGATTTTTTATCTAGAAGAGATGATTGAAGCAAAACGTTGGTAAGGAAGACTTTTCAACACAAGAATTAATAATTCATATGTAGCAAAAAAGGCTGTGGAATCGTTCCACAGCCTTTTATTACTACATAGAGTTGGTATTTTAATTAGTTAAGTACAACTTTAAGATTTTTACTAATTGCAAAATTATATGCAGCAGAATCTATCGTACAATAAATAGCTGGTGACATATCATACGATACGCAATTATTATCAATTGAGGTTACGTTTTCTGGTATGGTAAGTTTCTTTAAATTAGTACAGTATGAGAATACATTGCGATCTAATCTTGTTAGTTTTGTTGGTAGGGTTACTTCTTCTAATGAAGAACAACCATAGAAGGCCCCAGCACCAATACTAGTAATTCTGTTTGGTAAGTTTATTGTCACTAATTTCTCACATCTCTCAAATGCATAGGATCCAATCGATTTTAAACTAGAAGGTAGTTTAATAGTAGTTAAGCTAAAGCACTCTTCAAACACGTTATTACCAATAGATTCCAAAGTAGAAGAGAGTTTTACCATTGTAAGATTACGACAATTTCTAAAGGCAGAGTTATTAATAGTAACTACGGTGTCAGGTATTACCACTGAAGTTAAGTAACTATTGTTACGGAATACATTTGGAGCAATGGATTTTACGGTATCTGGTATTGTTAATTTGGTATCTGTACCAGTATATTTGATAAGGATACCGTTATCTGTAATTACCATATGGTTCTCTTCTGCAAGTTGAATCCATTTTGTACCAGTGAATGCATTAGACCCAATTGTTTCTACTGATTCGGAAAAACTGACATCAGTAAGATTAGCGCAGTAATAGAAGGCATAATTAGAAATATTTTTCACACCTTCAGGTATTTCAACACTTGTTAAACTACGACAATGATCAAAGGTATTTTCTTCAATTGTCTTTAAGGTTGTAGGTATCTTAATGGATTTTAAACTAGTACAGTATGCAAATGCATTTGCTCCAAGTGAGGTAAGCTTATTAGGAAGTGTAATTTTACTAATCCCAGTACAGGAGTTAAATGCGTTGTTACCAATAGTAGTAACAGAGTTTGGAATGTTAATTTTCTCTAACTGGTAACAATTATTGAATGCCCAATTTCCTATCTCAGTAACTGTTTCAGGAAGTTTAATTTCAGTTAATGAAGTACAACCGTCAAATAAATTAGCTGGAATTTTCTTCAATTTTTCAGGTAATGTAATTGTTGTAAGTTTACTACATCCACTAAAAGTACCTGCGGCTAATGTCTTAAGAGTAGATGGTAGTTCAACTGTTTTAATAGAAGAAAGGCCTGATAAAGAATAAGATTCTAACGTAGTAAGTTTACTTGGTAGAATTAAGGTTTCTAGTTTAGAACAATCACTAAACGCATTACTCTTTATAGTAGTAACTGATTCTGGTATCGCTATAGAGGTTAATTTTTTACAACCTGTGAAGGTTCCTTGATTAATCGTAGTGATACCAGATGGAATTGTTAGCTTCTTCAATGACGCGTTGTCAGCAAATGCATAGTCACCTATATATGTTAGAGTAGAAGGTAAGGATAGGGAGGATAGGCTTGAGTTGTTTCTAAAAGCCGAACTTTCAATATATTCTAAACCTTCTTTTAAGTTTATGCTAGTGAGCTTGCTACAGTAAGCAAATGCCTCATCACCAATACGTGTTACAGTACCTTCGATTTTAACGGTAGTTAGTTTACTATCATAGATAAAGGTATCTGGTTGTATATATGTGATTTTTGACGGTATTGTAATCTTCTTTAAGGAATAACAGTAAGCAAAAGAAGCTTTCCCTAAAGACTCAAGTGACTCAGGTAAGTTGATTGTAGTAAGGTTACTACAATGTCTAAAGGTATAACGAGATAGTGTTTTTAGCTTACTATCTTTTGGAATCGTTACAGTTTTAAGTCCATAACACTCTTGGAATGCACTAATACCAATCGTTTTAACAGATGATGGAATTGTTATCTTAGAGAGCTTGTAACAATTAATAAATGCTCCTTCACCAATGTATGTTAATTTGGAAGGTAGAGTTATGCTTGTTAAGGAATTACAGTTAGCAAATGTACGATAAAGAATCTTTGTTACATTACTACTTAATTGAACAGTAGTTAACTTATTACAATTTGCAAAGGCTTCTTCATCAATAACTTTAACTGTAGAAGGAATGGTAACTTTCTTTAACTTTTTATTATTATAGAAAGCACGCTTTCCTATTGTGTGTACATTAGAAGGAATGGTAACAGTTGATGCTGTACCATTATAATGAAGAAGTACACCGTCTTCAATTATAAAGTTTGAATCGGTTGCAGCTTTACTTACGAGTGGTTGATATGTAACAACAAAAATCATAAGTATAACAAACAAAGCACCAAATAAACGTTTCTTCTCACGAATTCGATTCATAAATATTGCCCCTTTCTTTTACTCTAGAACTTCATTCTAGAGCTAACTTATCGAACGTGTGGTTCGTGAATAAAACTTGTTAACTTATTACTCCTAGCGGAGTAACGGTCTTTCACTACGTTCAATCCCTATGCCCTAGAACTTTGTTCTAGAGCTAACTTATCGGTAAAATCAAATACTCACTGCGTTCGTGCTTGATTTTCTTCCGATAAGTTACATTATAAATAGTGGGTTTCGTACTGTCAACGAGATAGGGAAGATAAGGTTGATATTAATATTTTTGTAAGGTTTCCAAGTGGTGTCAAAAAGGGGTGGGTGAAGAGATATTTTACGTTTTTGTGAAAGAAAATCACAAATCACCATAAAATCGCCACATTTCTGTAATACAATGTAACAGAATTGTAACAATTGAAACAGGAACTATAAGCTCAAGTTTAAAAACAAGGGAATTCGTGTGACAGAAGTATCATCACACAGAGATTTGCGTTTCGCATATAGTCTCAAGACTTGGAAGGAGTGTATTTACAAGAATGAAAGTATTACAAAAAAGAATATTAGTTATGTCGGCGATGGGGATTCTATTATTAGAAACCGCAGCATTTCCGAACGTGGCGAAAGCTAGTAAAGTAACGAACAACAGCGTAGTAGGAAACAACTATAGTACAGAAGATATAGAAAAACTATTGGAAGACACTACTAGTTGGCAAGATATTAGTCTTAGCTTTGACAGTACTTCATTAGTTGAAGAAGCGTTAAAATTAGAAGAAGAAGCAGATAAAGAAATAGCAGAACGAGAATCAAAAGCTCGTAATGTTGAAGAAGAGAAACCAGAAATTGTTATTGCGCAAGTAGATAACTATCTAAATATTAGAAGTAAGGCAAGCGAAGATAGTAAAATCGTTGGTAAACTATACAAAAACGGTGTTGGTACAATCATTAAAGAAAAAGATGGTTGGTACAAGATTGATTCAGGATCTGTTACAGGATATGTAAAGGCTGATTATGTATTGTCTGGAGAAGAAGCTCAGAAAAAGGCTGATGAAGTAGGTGACCGTTTAGCGATTGTTACAACTACAACCCTAAAAGTAAGAGAAAAAGCGAAGGAAGATGCAACGGTTCTTACATTAGTAGGTGAAGGTGAGGTTTTACCAGTTAAGAAAGAAACAAAAAACTGGGTTAAAATTAAAACAGATGACCATTCGGGATATGTTTCATCGGAATATGTTGAGTTATATACAGAGAATGAACAAGCAGAATCAATTGAAGAAGAACGTGCAAGATTAGAAAGAGAAGAAGAAGCAAAGAGAGCAGAAGAAGAAGCCAGAAGACAAGAATTACTAGCACAACAACGAACGGTTTCCAATACAAGCACAACACATACAAGCGGTAACAGTACATCAAGTAGTTCGTCAAATGGTTCGTCAAGCAGACCATCTTCATCTGTTGGGTCTTCTTCACAAACATCAAATTCAACAACTACATCAACTGGAAACAAATCACTAGGACAACAAATTGCGAATTATGCTGTTCAATTTAAGGGCAATCCTTATGTTTATGGTGGTACAAGCTTAACAAACGGTGCAGATTGTTCTGGGTTTGTAATGAGTGTATTCAGAAACTTCGGTATCTCATTACCAAGAACTTCAGGTGCGCAAGGTTCATCAGGTAGAAGAGTAGAAAGTATATCACAGGCTCAACCAGGAGACTTAATTGCATATACAGGTCATATTGGAATCTATATTGGTAATGGTAAGTTAATCCATGCTAGTTCACCAAGGACTGGTATAATTATATCAGATGTAAATTATAGACCGATTAAATCAATTCGTAGAATTGTTTAATAGATAATAGAAATACGCATTGCGAACTTTCTATTGTCATGAATGAAATCACAATACATGAGAATTAAAGTTCTTATGTATTGTGATTTTTTTTTTCGTTAATACTAAGGATAGCAATACTGGGCAATTTTTGGTTAGGAGGTAATAAGGATGGATAAGAAAACCATTTTAATTGTAGATGATGAAGAACAGATAAGAGAACTACTTAGAGCTTATATAGAGAATAGTGGATATGAAGTTTATGAAGCTGAGAATGGAAAGAAAGCGCTTAAAATACTGAAGAATCAAAAGATTCATCTAGTTATATTGGACTTGATGTTACCTGATATACAAGGTGAAAGCTTGTGTAAGAATATTAGGTTAGAATATGATATACCTGTTATTATGGTTACTGGCAAAACAGATGAGAGTAGTATGGTACATGGATTATCAATCGGAGCGGACGATTATATTGGCAAGCCTTTTAGCCCGAGAAATGTTATGGCTAGAATAGAAGCGGTACTTAGAAGATGTAATGTAGATCCGTCGAATGTAGTAGTACAAGATGATTATCTATCCTATGATATTGATAAAAGGATTGTTATGGTTCAGGGAAATATAGTACATCTAACACCTACGGAATTTAAGATTTTTGAAACTTTAGTTAATTCACCAAATCGAGTGTTTTCTAGAGAACAGTTAATAACGTATGCATTAGAAGGTGAATTTGATGGATATGATAGAAGTATTGATACGTATATAAAGGGGCTACGTCAAAAGATTGAACCAGACAGAAAGAAACCAAGATATATCACTACGGTACATGGAGTTGGGTATCGTTTTATGAAGGAATAGTTCGATTACTCCAATTAAAGGATTGCTAGAAGGGAGCATAGCATGAATTATGAAATCACTGAAAAACAGAATGATTATACTATATTCAATTACGACTATGGTTATTGTTGTCTTATTAGCTATTGTATTTAATAAATCGATTAATACAATATTCCGTGAATATGCTGAAAACCTCCATAAAAAATTTGTTAATAGAACAGTAGAACGTATAGAGAATCAATATGATATAGAAACTGGTACATTTGATGAAGAGAAAATTGAGAGAATTGGTCTTACAAGCTTAAAGAAAGGGCTTTTACTACGAATAGAATCCGTTAATGACAACTTCCGCTTTGATATACGAACAAAGAATGAACAAGAATGCATAAATATATTACAGACAGTAGAAGAACACATGCATATGGTATATCCTAATTTTAGGGGCGAATATACAGAGAACAAGTATGTATTAAACAATGAGCAAGATGGAGTAATCGGATGGGTATATGTAGGGTATTATGGTCCATATTCGTTATCTGTTAATGAGGCGATGTTAGTAAGTAAATTAAATAATGCAATCTTTTGGAGTGGAGTAATCTTTCTGTTGATGTCTGTCATAATAGCCGTTATAATGGCAAATCGTATTAGTAACCCAATTACTAGCGTAATAGAAATAGCTAAAAGGATTGCGACAGGGGAGTATGGCGTTCAGGCTAAAGCAAAATCAAGTGTGAAAGAACTGGAAGACTTAGTTTATTCAATCAATGAGATGTCCTATTCTTTAAAGAAGGAAGAGCTTCAAAAGCGGCAGATGTGCACAGATATAGCACATGAACTCAGGACGCCACTGTGCAATATTCAAGGACAAGTAGAAGCAATGATAGATGGGCTTTGGGAGCCATCTAAGGTAAGACTTGAGAATTGCCATACAGAGATTTTACGATTAACTAAATTGGTGAATCAATTGCAGGAATTATATATTCTAGAGAATACTTGTGAAACGTTATACATGTGTAGATTTAATTTTTATGATATGTGCTGTAAACTTCGAAATGAGTTCGAAAAAAGAATAAGTGATAAGAACATAACGATTCGTATACAAGTACCAGAAGATGCCGTTGTATATGGTGATGTGCAGAGAATTAAACAATGTATGATCAATCTAATATCCAACGCCATTACTTATTCTTCTGAAGGTAACGAGATAGGTATAACTTATCGGATAGATGGAATGAAAGAGGTGGTTATTCAGATAATCGATTATGGTCAAGGGATTCCAATAGAAGAGATTGGATTTATATTCGAGCGTTTCTATCGAGTTGATAAGTCTAGGAGTTCAAAAACAGGAGGTATGGGAATTGGCTTATCAATAACCAAAGCTATAATTGAGAGACATGATGGTACGATTACTGTATATAGTAAAGTTGGTGAAGGAACAACATTTGAGATTCATTTGCCATTGTAATTAAAAACAATGGAAATTAATAAAATAATTAGTGCAATATAACAAACAGCATGTTATAATATTAACAATAAATGTTAATTATAACATGCTGCTTTGGCTTTTATAGAATAAAAATCGTCAAAATAGCTGAAATTTTGTTGGAGAGGAGATTCATACATGTTTATTAAGGTTTCGGAAGAATTAAGAAAAGTTATGAATCGTGATGATGTTATGAAAACACTAACAACATACAATGAAGACGGAATTCCTCATACTACAACGTACAAATCATTGCATATTAACAAAGAGGGCAGGATTGTGTATTATGATTGTTCAAGATGTGAACCTGATAAACAAGATATGCTCTATTGTATGGCGTTTCATAAGAACGTAGACATTACGGTAATTACTGGTGAAGGTATTCAGCATAAGATTACGGGTGAAGTAAGTAAAGCTTTAATAATGGGGGAAGAATTCACTCTTGCAAGACATAATATGAAGAAATACGACATAGAATCAGAGTTATCGGCAGTATGGATTATAAATCCACAAGATGAAAGAATTAATCTCGCGTAAATGAGACATATTACATATTGCATTGCAATAGTACTCTTGCTATAATGAATTTACTATGATTCCATTAGGGAATATAATGGCCGGAGGTACGTAATGCAGATAAATAATGTCTCGAATACAGCTCAAGTTGTAAACCAGTCTAGTAAAGTATCTAATACAAAGAAGACTTCGTCTACATCTTTCGATAGTTATATGAATCAAGATAAAGAAGTATCACTAGAAGACATCTTTGAAAAAGCATCAGATAAATATAATGTAAGTATTGATTTGCTAAAAGCAATTGCAAAACAAGAGTCGAATTTTAAGACAGATGCTGTATCTAGAAGTGGAGCGATGGGGGTTATGCAACTTATGCCTGCTACAGCAAAAGAACTAGGGGTTACAGATGCCTTTGACGCAGAACAAAATATTATGGGTGGTGCGAAGTTAATATCTAAGTTATTAAATCAATATGATGGAGATACAAAATTAGCTTTAGCAGCATATAATGCGGGAAGTGGTAATGTTAGAAAGTATGGAGGAATTCCACCTTTTAAAGAGACGCAGAATTATGTAGTTAAAGTAATGCAATACTATAACCAGAATATAGATGCATCAGACATAACGGTAACAAGTAAAGATGCAGCGAGTAGCGCCTCAAACTATACTTCGAATGTAACTACTACAGTACCAACAACATCAGCTGTTATTGTAACGAATCCTTCGGATAACGTTGAAATCAATAACAGTATATCAACTGTAGAAGAACTCTCCGATAAGCTTGATGAGATTTTTTCAATGGATGATTATCTTAAGATGATGGAAATAATGTTTGGTAGTGAAGAAGATGGAGAACAAGAAGAATCCATCTACCAATCATATAATCAGTTAGGTATGTCAACACCGATTATTAATATGTTAAAAAGTATATAGAATAGGTTAAACAAGCTTCTAACGAATATCTGTTTAACGTAAGCATAGAGAACAGTTAAGTTTCCAGTGGGATTCTTAACTGTTTTTTTGTAGGGAAATTACATACTTTTACCCGAATTGGTTATATTAGTATATATAATTGTTATATAGTAGAAGGTGCGTTTTAGGAGGAATATTGGAATGGGTGATTCATTAAATAAAGATGAAAACCAAGAGCAAATAAAATTGGTTAAAGAGAAGAAAAGGAAAAAAGATGTTATAGTAAGTTACATTTTGGCAATTACTGGTACTGCATTGCTCACAATTGGTATCAATCTATTTATCGTACCACTAGGATTGTATACGGGAGGTTTTATAGGAATTGGGCAGATAATTCGTACGTTATTAGTAGATTACCTGGGAATGAATTTTGGTGATTTCGATATAGCAGGTGCGATTTATTATATTTTGAACATACCATTGTTTGTATTAGCATTTCGCCACCTAGGTAAGGGATTCTTTGTTAAGACGATTGTGTGTGTAACCTTCCAATCAATCTTTTTGCTTGTAATTACTGCTCCTGCAGAACCTATTATTAATGATATTATCGGTGCTTGCCTAATTGGTGGAATAATTGGTGGTTTTGGAGTTGGTTTAACACTTCGGGCTGGTGGATCGGGTGGTGGACAAGACATACTAGGTGTATACATGACTAAGAAATATGATGATTTTAGTGTAGGAAAGCTTTCAATTATCATTAATGCCTTTGTTTTCGGTGTTTGTGCACTATTGTTTGATATTAGTATTGTGATCTATTCGATTATTTTCATGGCCGTAATGTCAATTGTAATCGACAAGTGTCATTATCAGAATATTAAGACTACAGCCTTAATCTTTACGAAATCGCCTAAGATACGTCCTTTAATTACAAGTGAAATTGTAAGAGGAGCAACTTGTTGGAAGGGGGAAGGTGCTTTCACTGGTGAAGAGACGAATATCATATATACGGCAGTATCGAAGTACGAGGTTAGTAGGTTAGTGAAGAGAATTAAGGAAATTGATGAGAATGCTTTCGTAGTAATTCAAGAGGACCTTTCTATTGCTGGCAATTTTGAAAAACGTTTATAGTGAAATTAATTTCAAAAGCTATCTTCAACGAGTTGTCTGGCGAGAGGACACGTAGTGTCTATTTCTAGTCAGACAATTCGTGAAGATTGTTTTTAATAACCTCTATAGGATTTCAATATGATATTTTTCTAACCAATAATTAATCTGTATCATATAGGCTATCATCTGAGGACCAGCCATTAGTTGACCATACCATGGTTTGGCATAGTCAGAAGGACTGTTAAAGAATTGATAAACTTTCTTCTTATCAATAAAAGTTAATATAGGAGAAGAAGGATTCTCAATTATATCAATAAAGCGTTGTTGCAATAAGTGTTCATAAGCTGGATCGTGTGACTTAGGATATGGACTTTTTTTACGGAATAAGATCTCGTCTGGTAAAAGGCCTCGTGCAGATTCGCGAAGAAGATGCTTTACCATATTACCTTTGTATTTGATTGACCAAGGAACATTCCAGACATATTCAATAATTCTATGGTCAGCAAAAGGAACACGAGCTTCAAGTCCTGAATACATACTTGTACGGTCCATACGATCTAGTAAGGTTTGCATAAACCATCTTATATTAAGGTAGGAGATTTCACGCCTTCTAGCTTCTGTCTTTGAATCTTCCGCAAGTCTTGGTGTTTCTGCGATAGAAGCTTCATAAGTTGCTTGAATATACGCCTCCATATTCAGCTCGTTAATGAAAGAATCTGATAAGAAGGATTTCCTTGCATCAATATCCATAGACCAAGGAAACGTTGTGGCATTAAAGCATTCTTCTTTATGAAACCAAGGATAACCACCAAAGATCTCGTCAGCACATTCACCAGTTAATGTCACCTTATTATATTGTTTTACTTGACGACAAAAATGCAACATAGAGGAATCAATATCAGCCATTGCCGGAAGGTCTCTTGCGTCAACAGATTCAAAAAGGCAATCAGCCATGGTATAATTGTCACATTCCAAATACGTATGATTGCTATCTAGAAATTTTACCATCATATCAACATAGGGTTTATCACTTGCAGGTTGAAAAGGATTTGATTTAAAGTATTTATCGTTATTAACAAAATCAAAAGAATATGTTTGAAGTTGCTTTCCTTGTTTATTCAATTCGTTCGTACATACAGCGGATACGAGACTACTATCGATACCTCCTGATAAGAAGGTGCAGATTGGCACATCAGAGACCATCTGTCGTGAAATAGAATCCGTTACAAGAAAACGTGTTTTCTCTACCGTTTCTTCATAGGAATCCGTATGTGGTTTACTAATTAGTTTCCAATAACAGTGAAGTTTCATAGAACTTTCCGTATACATTAGATAATGGGCTGGCAAGATTTCATATACATCTTTAAATATTCCACATCCGCTTGTTTTGGCAGGTCCAATACCGAAGATCTCGTTAAGCCCATTCTTGTCTACCCTAGGTTGATACTCTGGAAAAGCAAAGATTGCTTTTAACTCGGAGCCAAATAATAAGGTATTATTGAAGACGGTATAGAAGAGAGGTTTGATACCGCTACGATCTCTATATAATGAGATTTCTTGATCTTTTTCATTAACGAATGCATAGGCGAAGATACCATTTAATCGTTCTACAAACGAAGTACCATATTCAATATGGCCAATTAGAATAACTTCAGTATCGGAGGAGGTTTTGAACCTCCAGCCTTTCCTTGTTAAATCCTCCCTAAGCTCGGCGGTGTTATACAGTTCACCATTGTAACAAATCGCATATGTGTATCCGCCTACACTACGATACATCGGTTGTTTACCATTTGTTAAGTCAATAATAGAGAGTCTTGCATGTGCCAAACCGAAATGTTTCGATAGATAATGACCATGTTCGTCTGGACCTCTATGGTATAATGTGTTAGACATGTTTTCTAGTATGTTAACATATTTACCCTGACTGCAACTATAATCGACATCAAAACTGCAGAATCCAGCTATTCCACACATTATTGATTACCTCCTAAATCTTAATCTAAGCTATTATATGAAAAAAAGGTTAAATTGATTGTTAATATCCTCCATTAGCAAAACTTCCTAATAATCTTAAGCCAATATAACGATGCGTCAAGGAGGGGCGATATGTCACAATAATGATATCTTCCAACAAGAGCGAGTGTTTTTTTAGCTATAGTATTGATTATAATAGAAAAGACTGTCTCAGAATAATCTAATCTATGATTATTCGTGAGACAGTCTTTTTATTACTCAACTAATTTAGAGTTAAAATTAACATCCACAACCCCTATTACGTCTACAGCTACTGCGATTGCTGCAAGATCTTCTACTACTGCATCCACTACGGCCCCAACTATCGCTACAACTTCTGTTGCAACGGCAACTAGAATTGCTGCAGCCACAACGGTTGCATCTATTGCGGCAACCACGTCCGTTAAAACAACCAAATAAACAAGACATAAGTATTCATTCCTTTAATAGTTTGTATATTATAAGTATATGAGCGATGAAAAAAATAGTGTCATTTTTTAAAGAAAAAAGTTAAATAAAATAGTAATATTAGATTTTAAGGTATACATTGTATACAGGTGAAATGAAAAAGTAAATTCCACTTTGACAGAGTAAATTCCATAGAAACAAGCTTTTATTAAAATAACACTGTTTGTTGTATTCGATTTTCTGCTA
>JAHAJA010000044.1 GCA_018372435.1 Clostridiales bacterium
TAGCAGAAAATCGAATACAACAAACAGTGTTATTTTAATAAAAGCTTGTTTCTATGGAATTTACTCTGTCAAAGTGGAATTTACTTTTTCATTTCACCTATGTATCACTATACAAGCTTACATCTCATATAGTTTTAAAAACTGATAAACATGTCTCCTTATTATTTCTTGTGCTTCCTCTTCTTTACCATCTAACGAATCATATTGACATATCAATAGATAGATTGGGGCATAAAACTGTAATGCCATACTCTTAGCATCTAGTTTTTTCAACATGCCACGTTCCATTAATACATTGAATAATTCTTCTTGAAAGTTTAACGCATTTTCAAAATATATTTTCTTGAATGTATCGCCAATCACTTGATTTCGATATTGTTCCATCATTAATATTCTACGGAATTTGGACGTGTAAGGATCCTGAAGAAAATATAAGAATATCTTATATACAATCTCATAAAGTTTATCCGCTGTAATGTTCATATAAGAATCTACTACACTGGAAGCCTCTCCATGTGGGAGATGAAACAAGGACATTGCTTCATCATATCTAATCTCCATATACTTTACAATGGAATCAAAGATGTCTTGCTTACTCTTATAATGCTTATATATAGAACTGCCCTTTATGTTAACCGCAGCTGCAATATCCCGCATCGATACTCCTTCATAACCACTCTGTGAGAATAATTCAAGTGCCATATAAAGTATCTTTTCTTTGGTCCCCATTTCTTCAAAAGATTTCATACTATTCGTGTCTCCTTTTCTGAATGCATAGTTTCGCAATTGGCTAGTACTTGGTATTCATGAAACCCTCTACTATTTCTCTTTGTTCAAACAGTACACAGCCACCAACGTGTTCTTTCATCAGAATATTGTCTGCACGCAGTTTTTGAAACAAAGGTGATTGTAGTGTCTCCAATAGTGTATTGTCTCTAACATTCGTGTCCGAATATGGAGAGAACGGACACGGTTCTGCTCCACCCATTGCATTAATATGAAAGAATCCTCTTCCAGCTGCTAAACAACCTCCTGAAGTCTTTTCATCACCGGGGAAAGATACAAAAACCAGGTGCGGTTGTTCCACTCTAAGTTTTACCAGCCGTTGTTCCATCAATGTACGTTCCTTATCGTTAATGGCAAGCCCCTTTGTCTTCTCATCTACAGGAACAAACTCTACATAGATAACTACTTTAACACCCTTATCTACTAACATATCTGTAAAAACTTCACTCATTACCTCTTCAAGGTTACTCTTTGTTACTGTTACTGATACGCCATATAGAATTCCTTTCCTCTGTAGGTTCGTCATGTTCTCCTGCAAAGTCTCGTACATGCCAATTCCCCGTCGCATATCAGTCGCTTCTTTTTGCCCTTCTATGCTTAATATCGGTACTAAGTTCCGATTCTCATCAAGCAACTTCATATATTGTTCCTCAAACATTGTGCCATTGGTAAAGACCGGAAATATGATGTCTTTATGTTTTGCTGCCTCTTCTAGCACATCTCTGCGAAGAAATGGTTCTCCCCCTGCTAACAAGATAAAGCTTACCCCTAAATCTTCAGCCTGTGAAAACACAGTATTCCATTCTTCATTCGTTAACTGTCCTAGGCTTACCACATCTGAGCAACATTGATTTGCCCTAGCATAACAACCAGCGCAATGAAGATTACATTGAGTAGTAATACTAGCAATTAAGAATGCTGGTATATGTATATTGCTCTCGTCATACTCTTTTCGTATCTTCGCCGCTTTCTTCGCTGATAACGTATATTTACCTAAGAATACAGATTCTTTTGGATTTTTCAAAGTCGCTTTCATTGCTCCCTTAATGATTCTCTCAATTCCACCGTATAAATATTCCCCCAAATTAATTTCTTGCATTGTAATACTCCTTTCCATATTAGAATTTACAATAAGTATTTTCATTTGCTAACACTTGTTAGCCTGATTATATAATAGCTAACAAGTGTTATCCTGTCAAGTACTATCTGTAAAGTAATTACTTCTATTTAGAAACTAATATTAAGTAATCTTGTTTTCGCATATCGTCCAGCACTCGTAATTGTTTTCTTGCTTAGATGATTATAATACCAACATCCTGATATCGGTATCCCCCCCTGTTCTCTACAGATATCCCCCAAATGATATTGCAAACTTCGGCCTACACCTTTTCTTCGTTTCTCTTCAATGGTAATCATTCCACATGCCAAATATCCTTTTTGAATCTGATTTGGCACAATCACTCCATATCCCAAAACCTCTCCTTCACTCTCTAATTGATATAAGGCATATCTTCCTTCTGTAAAGTCTTCTAAGGTGAAACTATCAAAGAAATCCCCTGTGGTTTCACGCATCTTTTGAATACATTCACTCTCGTGCACTCCAATCTGCTTAATACAATCTCTTGTAAACTCTGGTTCCCTGACCTTGTGCGGAATTGTTCCATCAAAGAAATACGCTTGCAGTTCAATCTTTTTATGTAAATCTATACAGATTGATAAGAATGCTTCATCACAAGTCGCTACAAATGCTCGAGTTAGATTGTGTTCTTTAAGTATCCTCTCTACTAGATCCCTTGCATATGGATAATACATTTCTTCCACATAAAACGAAGTAAGATAGGTATCGTCATTCCATAATAGCCTGGTTGAAAAACAACCACAAACCATATCTTCTCCCTCAGCCGATATCAGGTAAATATCTCCCTTCAAGATATGTTCTTCCCAAAAGTCATCTACGACACCTGAGAAGGTCTGTACATACTTTTCATAAACTGGCCTTGCTTCTTTCATGGATACCTTTTTTAAGTTAAAATTCATATAAATTACCATGCCCCTTCAAAAGTCTGGCGACTTTGTGCAAGTCAACTTGTTGACTTTGGGCACCAAATCGCCGTGTGAATGATTTATCTTCCACACTATCTCCTCAAAAATAGAATAAAAAATAAAAAACTACCATACAATAAGCATCCTGTATGCTCTTATAGTATGGTAGTTTGATTTATAGTTATAGACTCTTAAAAGAAAGCATGATTTCCAGACAGCAGAGTAAATCAATGCACATATATACATAATTGTTCATGTGTGCATGCAGTCTTTACTGAGTGTATTTCATATAATATTACAGAAGATCTCGATGAATTCCCCATAACACAAAAAAGACACACCCTCGTGTGTCTTATATATTGCTTTCTATTCAGAATCAAATTCTAAGTTAAGAACATACATAAAGGATACTTTAACGATAACATAAGCAACAACACTTATGCCAACATGCCTATTCAGTTATCTGAAATGATCCTCTACACGTAACATATGTTCTCCTCCTTAGAGCCTAGATTTATTCATTGTGTTTGCTCTTTAATCAGATTAACATATAACCTCACATGTGTCAACAATTTCCATCTACAGTTTTTTCTTATTGAACACCATAATTGCTCCTAGTAAACTAAGTACCGTTATTATAATTGTAATAATTATTGAATAAGCGAAATCTGCTATCATCATTTCACCAGTTATTAATGACATATTGCCTGATGTAAGACGGATTGGATTGAATTCCTGCAACCTTGGAACCATGTTAATTAGGAATAATGTAACTACTACTACTCCTACTAACAATAAACAAGCATAATTACTCTTAACGATTGCCCCCATTAGAAGTAGTATCGCAATCAAGAAGACCCCAAATAACCATAAGCACGCTACTGATTGTAAAATTTGTCCCATTCCATCAATATTCCAGTAATAAGCAGTATAGTATATTGAAATCATAAAACATAGTGCCAAACTTATTGTCCACATACATACAGACATCGTAAATTTGGAAAGAATAATTGTACTTCTCTTAAGGCCCTTTGTAACCATATTGACAAAAGTTCCTTTACTACATTCTCCCGTCATTCCTCCGCTGAACATAATTACAAGAACAATCAACCCCATCTGTGGTACATTCTTATAAAATTGTAACCACGAATCCATTGCTGTTGGTTCTGGAATCGTAATCGTTATCCCCTCTGTTGCTAAGTTAGACAGAAGCTCTGGCGTAATCTTGGCCGTTATAGGATTCATAATCCCTATAATAAAGAAAACTGCTAATAAGATGAAGAATCGATACGTACGAATGCTCTCCAGCCATTCCTTTTTCGTAAATGCTATATATGCTTTCATAGTTACTCCTTTACTCTTTCACGATTTCCATAAAAAGATCTTCAAGCGTCGGTTTTACACACATAAATTTAACTGGAACTATATCATTTTGAGCTAGAATTTGTAATGACACTTTGGACAATTCATTCATGTTACTTGCCTTTAATTCAATTGCTAAAGGATTATCCTCATTTCCTTTGTATACATTTGCTAGATCTTTTGCTTCATTTTGAAAGCGTTTTAAATCCTCTATTTTTGAAAATTCAATCTCTATTCCATCTCTCGCATGATTCGTTTTGATTGTTACCAAGTCCCCCTGCATTTGAATCTTTCCTTGATGTATTAATGCTATATTATCACATATTCGCTCCACATCAGATAGAATATGTGTTGAAAACATTACCGTAGTCTTATCCTTAACCTTATACAAGATATCAAGAATTTCTTTCCTTCCGATTGGGTCGAGAGCTGATGTCGGTTCATCACAGACCAATAGTTTAGGTTCATTTAACAATGCTTGTGCGATACCTAATCTTTGTTTCATTCCTCTAGAAAATCCTGCAATCTTCTTATTTGCTTTCTCTAATCCAACTAGATCTAGTAACTCTTCAGTCCTTAGCTTACATTCATTCTTCTTCATCCCCGTGATTTCACCACATAAAGCAAGGTATTCCAAAGGCTTCATATAACCATAGTATTCTGGTACGTCTGGTAGATATCCTATGTAACGGTTTGTCTTAGTCTGACCATACGTTACCCTCTCTCCATTCACCATAACAACACCTTGGTCAGCTTGTAGGAGTCCAAGAATTATCTTCATTGTGGTAGTCTTGCCCGCACCATTTTGTCCTAAGAAACCAAATACAGAATGTTCTGGTACATGAAAACTCACACCATCTAAGATTACCTGGTTACCAAAAGCTTTACTGACTTCATTAACTTCAAGTATATTCATCTATTCGTCTCCTCTTCCAAGCACGAAATAAACCACTGGTCCAAAAACCTGAATAACAACTACAATAATTGCCCACATCACTTTGTTACCAAATCTATACGTGTTGTGACGCAATACATGCACTAGTGCCGTAATCATTAAAACCAATTCTACAATAATTAATGGTAATAACAATGGTAAATATTCTTGTAACTGTTCTAAACCTGTTGCCAAATACATAAAAAACACACTCCTTCATATATAATTATTGACTATAACAACTCTAACTGTTTTATCATATTCTTGAACTCATTTTGCTCCTTGATCCCCATAAAAACCGGATTATCTTTTACCGCTGCTATCATACTTGCCTTAACTGACTTTTCATCTCTTGGTGATACGGTACCTATATCAAACAAATCAAATTTGTTCTCTACCATATCGAAGAATTCATCTCCTCGCAACCTTGCAGGGAATTCAAAGGATTTACAACCGCTAACATATTGATTAAGATAATCCATAGCAGCTTCTGTTTGACCTTGTTGTACGTATGCAGTAGCAACGATGTAATAGAAATTTACCATCATATTGGGATTAAGCTTCTCTAAATCAAAAGCATCCGCAATTTGCAGTGTTCTATTTTTGATTTCCTCAAATCTATCTTTCTCTGTGATAAATAACATAATATATGAACTTAACTCATTAATGATATGCATCACATTCTCATAGATTCGAAACTGTAAGGTCTCGATTGCTTTATCTGTTTTTCCTAACATTAGATATGCATTAGATAGAACTACTTCATCTGCTTGTACTGGAACCATTGTGTCCTCTAGTAATTCAACAACTTCCAACGCTTTCGAGAGAACTAGATTCGCTGTTGCTTCTAGAGAATTAGCATTCCTCATTAATAAAGGATCTCCTGATTCACCTTTAATGCGCTTACTTATATCTATTATTCTAGCAATCATTAAGTTTTTCAATTCCTCTGTTGGTGCCCCAATTCCATAATTGAGATATAATATTGCCAATTGTAATTGCAACTCAAAGCAAGAATAGTATTTCTTACTAATCTTTTCACATTCTTCTAATGTCTTGATATAACCTTCATTTACGAATTGTTCCGACAGGGAAACATATATCTTATGAATGGCTTCCCTTGTTAACTGCGGAGAGTACCCCAGTAATTCATCGACCGATATATCAAAGAACGTTGCAAGTACTGGTAAAATCGTAATATCTGGATAACTTTGTCCCGTCTCCCACTTAGAAACAGATGCTTTCGATACCCCCACATAACTAGCTAAATCTTCTTGTGTAATTCCTCTTTCTTTACGTTTCTCAATAATCTTCTTAGCTATATTTATTTCTTTCATATGAATCTAGTAACTCCTTTCCAAAGTCAAAAACTTTGTGAAATATTGCATAGGTCGATATCACCTATTACACTACTTGAAGTAAGCAAAAAGGCTCTGACTCCTTAACAAGTATAGTTTCATTATACCTATAAATTGCAAAAACACAATGGAATGGTAGTTGATTTCGGTTGATAAAGTTAACTATTAAGAAACTATATTGTACTTTCAGACAACTTAAAACCACAATTCAAGGTCATAGGAATTAATAAAAGAACTCTACATGGTACTCATTTCCCCGTAGAGTTCTTAGTTAAAAATGTATTTTCTATCTTTGTATTTTTTATTTGCTAAAGCCAATATTGTCAATTATGACATGTCCAGATTCCCTATCATCAAATATAAACTCTATTGAAGTGATACTATCAGTTTTAATTTTCGCATTATCTTTTAAAAACTGCTCTTCTTTCACAGAAACAGTTTGCAACTGATGTTTATACTCATATTCATCAAGCAAGAAGTCCACTTTATATAATTGCACTGGTAACGAAGGATATACTATAGTAGAATCACTGATTTTCACATTAGCTACGTTACCATAGCTATCCGTAATACGTACGGTTCCATCAATTATTTGCTTATCCCCATTCTCATTTTCTACATTCATATCTGCTATATCAAATTGCAAATCTTTACCCGTCATCTCATAAACAGGTATCTCAAATCTGACTGTAGCCTCTTTCGTATCTCTCCACTTAAGTCTTAGCACATAATTCTCATTCGTACCACCGTCACCATATGCGGTCTTCATCTCTTCCCATATCCTTGTACGAGATGTGGAAATCTTAGCACCTGACATGGTTGCAGTTGTTAGATCGGAATCCTCTTCAAAATCACTTACACATTCAAAACTGGAATCTTGGTACAATTGTTGATATACCGTCTTTGGTAGATACTCTTCATAAGCAAGGTAATTACTGAATAATTCCTTATTCGTCTCGTCCCCTTTCAAGGTTACGTCTAAGAATATCTTTGTGAATATCTTAAGTACCTCTTTTTGATCTTTCGTTGAGATCAGATTCTTAACATTCAAGAAATAGTGACTAGGAAATCCCATGTCATATCTTCCCCATTCACTATTGAATTGTCCATGATTGGCTCCTGCTACATAAAGTGCAGATTTAAAATAGTTTCCTTCCCCACTAAACGTGGTATTCTTATATAATTTGTTCCCCATAACTGTTCGTACGTCTTGGTCATTCGTCCCATGTATGAGCAGATAATTCACATCAGATATTGATACTTCATGCTGTGCAGGCATGTACTGATCAGCGGTTGGCGCAATCGCAATGATTGATTTGATTGAAAAATTATAATCCAATTTAATGTTACCATTATCCGGATACACGTCATATTCATTGAATAGATATGCTGTAGATACACATTCTCCGCCTCTTGAATGTCCTGCAAGCGCTATGTTTTCTTCATCGATTTTTCCATACAATGGATTCGATTTCTCTCTATTAAACTTAAGAACTTGCTTTATATTCTCAAGCAATAGAATTGCTCTAGCATCATTCTCATTACTCAACTCATTACAACTATTCTCATTAACCGAAACTACAACATAACCATTTGATGCTAGATACTTGCCTAGGTAATCATAACCACGGTAAGAATCGGTTGTATAGTTATGATTTCCATGCACGATAAATAATACCGGACACTCTTCTTCTGTGATAGGATACCATACCTTTCCTGTGATAGGCGCTTCTTTTAAATCATAGTTAAAGTACTGATTCATTACCCAGCCAGAGACAGAACTTCTCTGTGCAAATGTTGATAAATTGTATACAGAAGATTGTAAATCAAAGGAATTACCAATACCATATTCTAATGATGTAGTTTCATAGTCTCCCTTCACGGTAGCTTTTTTGAAAGTATTATCTACTCTAGGCAGGCTATCATCTAGTACTTTTTCCTCTTTCATTGTGAGATAATCCTCAATATATTGATCTTTGAATCCTTCATCCGTTAGAAGCGCTCCAATAACACCTAACCCCGATGTTGTAATTACTAAGGTGATAACTAGTGTAATCGTTCGTCTTCTTAACTTAACGATTGCCCACATACTTCTTCCAAAGAAATCTAGAAGGATAACTGTAAAAGCAGCTAGATAAAAATTAGCATCCGTCCGATCCCCTTGCGTCGCTGCGGTTGCAATTGTATAGATAACTATAACAGGAAGACACCAGTATATGAGTCCCTTTCTTCTGTTCCCAAATAGTATCTTAGATGCTAGAAATATCAAACCGAACAGTATAATCGTTACCACTACTCCTACTAGATAACAGATCTTTATACTTAGTGGCGAGAAATACAACTTCAAATCTGCAGCCACTCCTATTGTGGTTACTATTACAGAACAGATGGCAAGGCCTTTATACGTATCTCCGAAGTTTCTTTGCCAATAGGAACGAAATATATTCCATATTTTTTTTATTATTGTTATTACTCTATTTTTTGAATCTTTTATCTTATTAAATTTACTGTTTCTTTCCATAGTTGCCCCCTCCTGGTAATTCTATATCCATATTACGATTACTTTATTGCTTGCTTATCACTTTAGCATCTCGTAATATTAATGTCAATTTAAGAATGGTAGGGAACTATTGTAAATTAATTGGTTGAATTTTGTAGAAAAAAAGTTGTGGTTTTGCTATTATAGGTTGCATATACTTGATTGGTATTTGGATTATAATTATTAGGTGATTTAATCGTATAAACCAATGCCTCTATTTGGTTTGTTGTAAGCTCATTTGGTTCAACTCCATAATAGTGATTCGCCGCTTCCTTAATCCCATAGCAATTCTCACCAAAATAAATCACATTGCAATATAATTCTAAGATCTCCTCTTTCGTTAACTTGTCTTCTAATTCTCTAACAACAAATACTTCGGCAACTTTTCGTTCTAACTTCTTGTCAAAGGAGAAGAACATATTCTTAGCAAGCTGTTGTGTAATCGTACTTCCCCCTTCTTTGAATGCTCTTGCTTTCACATTGTTTATCATAGCACGAGCTGTTGCTAAGTAATCAATTCCACTATGCTTATAGAATCTCTTATCCTCTGATTTCACAAGACTAGTAAGGTATTCATCGGATATTTGTTCCAAAGGTAGATAATCTTCGTCTGACTGAATCTCTGCCACCTTCTCATCAATACTAATTTCAGTGACTGCCGCTTTGTACATATCATATCCACGTATAATAATTGGTGTAACTAGACAACCTACTGCTATCATACAAACTAGGCAAAATCCAAGAACACCATATAATAATTTTCTTTTTTTACTCATAGAAAAACCCCCTTCTATTATATATAACGTATTAAAGTGCAAATTTTCTTCAAATTTCAAGAATTCTTAATTCGTTTTCTATACACTATATGACATTATAATAACAGAAGGGGGTAATCACTACCATTTATCTAACTTACAGTAACCTAACATTTTTGTAAGGTTTTATTTCTATTGTTTATTGCTCTTCCTTAATTACTTTCAACAGATAAGCCCAGTCACCATAATACACTACACTTAAAGAATCTCCGTCAGCTGTTGTTATTTTCTTTAAAGCAATTGCATTAATTGGTTGTTGTTCTGGTGGAGCACTAAAAGCAACTCCACTATCTGGATCAACTAATAATTTCGCAGATTCATTATTTGTCATAAAATCTTTGATTGCCTTATAATCTTTTTTAGACAAATCTTTCAAAACAGCTTTACTATCCCATATGTAATTCTTAACTTCTTTCATAGGAGAAGAATCTCTTGTTATATCTCCCATCTCATCTGTCATATTAGTAAGTAATTGTTCTTCAGTAATGTTCGGATATCTCATAACAACTGCTTGTAGTCTACCACCATTATCCGCACTCTTACATAATTCCTTCGAGAATAGTAGATAGATTTGTGCTTCTGAACCAAATTTCGTGATTGGTTCTGCTAGAATAACTGCTATATGCATTCCATCATCTAATTCAACCGTTTCGTATTTCGCATCGCCAATAACTGCTAACGCATCTTTTTGTGTCATTCCCCAGGTTATCCCTTTCATCGGAGGATTAAACCCCTTACTGCTTTCCTTCTTACTACAAGCTGCAAAACTTAGAATGAACACGATTAGTAAAGTAATTAACAACAAACGTTTTCGCATACTTTGCCTTCCTTTTATATTCTCTTACTATTTACTATTATAATATTGGGAAAGGCATATGATGTCTATTTAGTGAAAATAATTTAAATTTCTCATAAAAACTAAAAAAGACCGTACACTTTCCAGTCTTTCAGAAAACGTACGATCTTGCACATTATTTATTTTATAGGATAAAACACTTTATGGCTAGTCAATAAGGCTAGTTTTAATTCACTCGTTTTCAGAAATTTGAAATTTCTTAAGAGCTTTTGACACATCGCCATGAATAAGAACATTTAGGTGCTCAATTATATACGATGGATTTTCCTTCATACCTTTTCGAATCCAATCTAACATAAGTCCTACGAACGCATATTTATAAAAGTTTGCAATAAAATCTTTATCGCTCTGTTTAATTTTCATTCCCTTCGCTTTTTCTTCAATAACTCCAATTAATAACGCATACGTCTCCTTATATAGAAAATTCTCTAGGTAATCTCTACTAACAGAATTGTATGTGTTAAGTACGAATTCTCGATTGCTTTGTACATACTCAAAGATATAATAAAATCCCTGCTGCCAGGTATCATACGTATTCTTACCATCTAAAGCCTTCGTAGCTTCGTTCAAGTATACCCATTCTAACAAATCATAAATATCCTGAAAATGATAATAGAATGTCTGGCGATTTACTTCACAATCATTAACAATATCAATTACAGTAATCTTATCTAGTGGTCTCTCTGCTAATAGCTTCTTTAATGAAGCTGCTAATGCTTTCTTCGTAATCTTTGACACGTGGCATTCCTCCTACATCGTATCCTTATTGTATCATAATCAATTACGAAATTCTAGAAGAACTACTTTCTGGCTCCTTTTCTTTTACTATACATCAGGCCCACAACGCCAGCTAAGAACGCAACACACCAAATTCGAATACACCATAACTTACCTTGAGTTGCTAAACTTGCTACCTTGACTAACGAATTGATATCTCCTGGAAAACGCTGTAATACGATTAACAGTAACGTATTCTCAACAAGATCGAATATTCCTCTTATTACTGGTATTACATACAAAATCCCTTTTATCTTCTTACTCTTAACAAATGCATACGCTATGTATAATAGATACAATTGCAATGCACCAAACGTTAGAATAAACAAGTAATCACATACAAAATATTGGCGATATACTGAAAATCCTTTTGGTTCCATATTGGTAAGTACTTGATTTACCTGCTCCACATCATAGGCCTTCATGTCGAAGGTTCCGTAACCATTATTATATTTTGCTAACTCATTACTACTATACGGGCTAAATTCTACAAGGTATAAGGTAATTCCAAACAATACGATTAATAGCATTGGTATCCATGTTCTAAATTTGTTTTTCATGTTATGAATCTCCCTTATTATATTTACTTTAATTCAATGTCCCTCATAATACCATTTTACGACATATTTTTGATTAGTAGTCATAAACATAATTCTAACTTCCACCCGAACCCCTAACTAAGTTAATTGATTCAACGATTCAATAATCTCCATAACATTCTTATTGGCGTGACAATGATACGTACAAGAGCCACATTTTATACAAGTATTCATAAGCTTTGCCTGTGCTTCTTCTATATTTCCCTGTTCCATAGCTTTCACTACTGCATTTACTGGTATCTGCGCTGGACATTTTCTTGCACAAGCTCCACAATTCTTACATGGATTTTGATTACTAAATCGAATCGGTTCTTGATACCCCACAAAATTCATATGTACATCCACACATTCCCCCTCTGTGACTGGGTGTGCATTCATAATTCCGCCCCCGCAGTATGCTTCTAATGACGCCTGCTTACCATAGATTTTTTCCAATAGCGTACGTATCTTCATTCCATATGGAGCACGTACTACTGTTGCTTGTGATGTGAATAGATTAGCAACCGTAAGATATCTACCTGTGTTATTATAGCCATTCTTTATAATTTGTCCTAGCGTGTAAACGGTTTGAATATTCAATGTAAGGATTCCGTGTTTTGCTGGAATCACCTTTTTCCCAAGTTTTTTCCCTGTTATAAACTCAATTAATATATGTTCTTCTCCCATTGGGTAACGATTTGGCACTTGAACGAAACGAATCTTTCCCTCTGATTTGTGTAATCCTTTGGTAGCTACTACTATATCGGCAAAACCAATATACGCATTGAGAACTTCAATTCCCTCTTTAATTTCCTCTAGGCGGTTCTTCAGTAGCCACGAATCATGAATTAATCCTGGGTCACATTCAACACCATTAACTAACAATATACGTTTGCTCTCCTTCGACTCTATCAAAGTACGTATCTTACCAGCTACCTGATAACCTCCTCCACTTAATCCTTCGAGATTGCTGTCTTTGATTGTTGCTACTATACTCTCAACATTCAATCCCTTACCTTTCATATTGCTCCGCAACTTTTCTTGCTGCAACTTTTCCTCTTGCTTTATATCAAGGTTTACAAAGCTACTTCCTTCATTCAATTTAACAACCTTATAGATCTTAGCTTTGACTCTTCCACCACGAATCCTTTTATATTGCTTCCTATCTTCCTTTTGAACCCCCTTTATCGTACGATTTGATTTACATATCCTCTTAGTAATTATTGGATTTCCCATATCCATACCCCTTTCAAATAAATTCCTGTTGTTAGTTATTAATTCGTATCAATTAAATTATTACTCATGAAATTCTCCACATGCTTTCTAAGTTTTTTCTCAAGAGTTTCGTCCTCCTCCTTTACCGTATGAAACAAGAAAAAAGGAGCGTATAGTTCCATTGCCATTACATAAGCATCGTTATCCTTCATGATCTTTGCTTGTATTAACTCATCGAAAATACTCTTTTGACCTGTTATAGGCATATCTATGAAGATTTTCTTATAAAGATCTGCAATCTTGGAATTTCTGAATTGTTCAATAATTAATATCTGCCTAAAATGCTGAATCCACGGATCTTTTGTCTGATACCTAAACATCATCATACAAGAATCTACTAGATTTTCAGAATTCAAATGCTTAATATCTACTTTCGTATATTGCTGTTTAAATCTCTCGATACTTTGTTCCACAATTGCGTCAAAGATTGCTTGTTTGCTGCTAAAGTGCTTATATAATGCACTATCTCTTACACCTACAGCGGCTGCAATTGTTCTAACAGAAACACTTTCAAACCCATTCACAGCAAACAGTTTCAATGATTCTTCAATTATTCTTTCTTTTGTTGACATGTCAATCCTCCTCTAGATAAAGGTGAGCAAGCGCTCACATTCATTATATGTTAGCACTTGCTCACTTGTCAATATCTTTTTATTCAATTAATTTACAATCATTCTTTAAATTCCAAATTTAAATTGGCCTTTGACACTCTAATCAATTATTGAATTGTACTCAATACTTTTTTGTTATTATCACGATATACTAGTAATGTTAATAATCCTAATACTACAATTGTAATTAACATAATAATATTCGAATCCATATTACCTAATACAGCAATTAATACACCTGGAACTGCTATGATTATCAAAGATACGATCATGGAAATGAATCCTGCGCCACTTTGTTTCACTACTACAGCTTCTGATTCCCAATTAAACATTGGCATCCGCAAATTGATTGCTATCCCCACAACTGACATAAACAAGATATACACAATTGGAACTAACATTAGCATGATATAACCAATTATTGAAGTTTTAATTGTAAAAAACAAAATAATTGCTGACAAGAATACAAAAGGATATCCAATCGTCAGATTCACTAGAATCTTACTATCTAATACTGTTTTCGTACTAACAGGCATGGACTTTGGTATCCACCATTGCTTACCTTCCAAGGAGATAGAACATATCGTTGTAGGTATTAGGCAGCACATACCAGCCATAACTAATGGCAAGGCTTTGTGAATGACTCCTGTCATTTGTAAAGTCTTTTCTAATTCATCAACACCCATAACACTCATAGCAATACATGCAACAACCATCATAATATAACCAATTGCAGTATTCATTACATAGATACTTGAAGAAAAATATCTTCGTAATTCTTTCTTATAAAATGCCATCAATGCTGAACTCGCTTTCATCTCTTTCATAACGAAATTATTCTTAGTGGCTCTTGCATTTATCGCACTACAGATTTCAACAAACTTCCACTGCACAATTAGTACGAATAACAAAAATACACCAATCGATATAAGAACAAATGCTAAGAAGGATACCATATCCTGATTGATTACCCCTTGGGAAAACAGCCGTGCCGGAGGATATAATGCATAGATTTGTTTTGTTAGAATCGTAGACAATTTAGCTAATGCTCCTGTATCAATATTCGTTGATTTTGATGACATACCAAAGGATGCTACCAGTGCTGCCATTGTTAACAACGTTGATAGAACTATTGTAACTAGGTTTTTATGTTTCATCCTTGAACTAATAGCAATAATTAATGCACCAATTGCAGTTGCTATCGTCATAGGAATTAACGGTAACAGAAAAACACTAATAGCCATCATTACATAAAACAAACTATTGGGTCTTTGATAGATTCCATACACGATTGTACTGGGAACTACCGTAAGTAAACTTAGAACTACATTACCGATGTACATACTGATAAACCGACTTGCTACAATCGCAGCTGGTTTAATTGGTAGAGAAATAAGCATCTCATATGACTTCATCTGGAATAAGATGCTTCCTGCTTTCAGTATAGAGAATATTAAGATCACTAAACTTGTAATCATTAATATATAAGCAGGGATGATATCAGCTAAACCAATCTGATTCAAACCATATGCAAGCATAGTAATATAGGTTACACCCATACAGGCAAGTAATAGGAATGAAATTGCCAACATCCACACGTTTGTTACCTTCTTCTTATCCTTTGAATATCTCGCTACATTTATTCCCCATGTATTGCACAGTGTTACGCCTACCAGCTTTCTAATCTGCTTAAGCATGATCAGCTACCTCCATGAATACATCTTCTAATGACTGCCCCTTGGTAAGTTCCCTCGTGTTACCTGATGCCATTAGTTTTCCATTCTTAATAATCGCAATTTTATTACAAAGTTTCTCCGCTACATCAAGTACATGGGTAGAGAAAAAGATTGCGCTACCTTGTTCACATAAGCTACGCATGGTATTCTTAAGAATAATAGCCGCCTTAGGATCTAAACCAACGAATGGCTCATCAAGTATTAATAATTTAGGATCGTGTATTAAAGCAGATATGATTGCTAATTTTTGTTTCATACCATGGGAATACGATGAAATTAAATCGCCTAATACACTGGTTATTTCAAAATCATCCGCATATCTTCTAATCTTTTCTTCCCTATCTTTTGCTGATACCTCAAATATATCACCAACAAAATTCAGATATTGAATCCCCGTTAGATGCTCATACAAATCTGGATTATCCGGTATATAGGCTAACTTCTTCTTACAATTAATTGGGCTCACACGAATGGATTCACCATCAATTAATATGTCGCCTTCATCAAAATCAATAATTCCAACGACAGCTTTGATTGTAGTCGTTTTACCCGCTCCATTATGACCGATAAAACCGTAGATATCACCCGCCTGAATATCTAGACTTAAGTTTGAGACTGCTTCTTTACCACCCTTGTAACGCTTAGTAATATTCTTAATTTGTAACATGAACTCTCTCCTCTTCTTTCTATCTTTCTTTCTATCTTTCTTCCATACTTCAATATGACTATCTTACTCTTTTTCACATGGGGATAGTATAAATGTAAACCTACGTTCTTTTCTGTCCTTATTAGGTTTATTATCTACTCCCCGTTTAATTATCTGTCCTATCTCGTCTAATATCTCGCGCAATTCATCATCGGATAATAATAAAGTTGATGTGGATAACGATAAGATATCTTTAATTGGATCAGCCTCTTCATCTTCAAAATAATGTTTAAAAGATCCCATTAATGATAATAAAGTAGATTGAATCAAACCTGATACTTCATCCTTTTGATACTCACCGAATGCCTCCTTTTCAAGTCCATAAGTTTTTTCAATGGTTCCTCTAATTTTGTTTTCTTCCACAACAGTGATACACTTAGCCTCTAACAAGATTCTTAGATGACGATATAAACTAGCCTGAGGAATATCTTGTAGTTCCTCTAACATCTGACTAGTTGTTGCTGTTCCTCTCCTTATCAACAATTGAATTACACGTTGCCTAATTGGATTCATAATAACTTTAGTAAAATCTTTATTCATATAATCTTTACACTTACTTTCTTATTAACTTTTTATTTTATTGTTACCACTTTTGATTATATTATCATTTTTAATAATATTCAAGTACTTTTTACAATAATTACAAAAGATGGAATTCAAACTATACACTTGCTTGTTTTCCTATTTTATTAATATTGCTATATACATAAAAAAGCAAAGAATGATGCTACCATATGATCCTATTTTCGGCATCTTTCTTTGCTTATTTATGTTTTATTTTTATTTTTATTTCATTCATGGTACAAATTAGTCTACTTCATGAACTTATCAATTGCTTCTGATAGTTGATGAATGGCTTGATGATCCTCTTCTTCAATGGCTTCAACAATACAATGATTGATATGATTCTTCAAAACTACCTTACCTGTATTATTAATGGCCGAACGAACTGCTGCTAATTGAATTAAAACCTCGCTACAATCCACATCATTCTCCACCATTCTTTTAACTGCTTCTAGATGGCCGGCAGCCCTAGATAATCGATTCACGATTGCCTTTTTCTCTTCTGCACTATGAACATGCTTATGAACATGCGTATGACTATGATTATGTCCATTGCTATCTTCATGCGATTGCATTTGCTTATGAATATGCGTATGCATTTTATTACCTTCCATATCTTCATTATGGATTTGAGTTCTCTTTGTCTGTACTTTTCCCATATTACTCCCCCTGGTTCTATATAATAAGTAACTGGTTAGAGTGTCAAAAGCCTCTCGTAAAACTTGACGAAATCAAAATAAAAATTAGCTTTAGATACTCTAACCAGTAAGTAAATGTTTTCTCTTAGAATTCGTTCACTCTTTACCTTTATTATACTGGTTTTTACCTATTAATCAACCAAATTCTCAGGGTTTCTAAGTAATCTACTCTAGTAGATAACCTGAAACAATACCAATTAATCCAGACACGCAAATCACCCAAACTGGATTTGATTTTTTATACAACATGAATATGGCTACTATAATAATACCGATTGAAGTTAACACCCCGCTACTGGAAACTATTGTTTCTGTACTGATACGAAACACCGATTTCCCAATTGATAGCGCTGCTGCTGCAATTAGACCAACTACTGCTGGGTGTAGACCATTCATGCAACCATTCACTATTTTGCTTTCTTTGAACTTACCGTAACATTTTGCTAATAGAAGTATGATGACAAAGGATGGTAATACAACACCTAATGTAGCTGAAATCGCACCAAAAACTCCTCCTACAACATTGCCTACATAAGTTGAAACATTAACAGCAAAGGGTCCTGGTGTACTTTCACTAACTGCAACGAAATTAACCAGTTCATCAAGTTCCATCCACTTGTTATTCGTTACCTCCTTCTCAATAAGAGGTAGCATTGCATAACCACCACCGAAGGTAAATAATCCTATTTTAAAAAAAGAAATAAACAACTTAAGATATATCATTATGAATCCTTTCTAGCTATAATACTGCTAAAACAAAGCCCAATTATAGCACATAGAATAAGAATCAAAATTGCACTGGCCTTAAAAAAACCAACACTGATAAACGCCGCTACCATGACACTATAGCTAAACCAATTTTTCTTACATTGCTTATACATAGAATAGCATGCGCTCAAGATAAGAACAAAAATTCCTTCACGAATCCCTGTAAATGCATATTGTACGGCACGAAATTCTTCAAATTGCTTCAAGACAAAAGAGATGGCTAACATAATTAAAAACGATGGCAATGTTACACCCAGTGTTGCCATCATTGCTCCGAAAACTCCTCCCAATTGATATCCTACAAAAGTAGCCGAATTAACCGCGAAAGCCCCAGGCGTTGATTCTGATACCGCGATGATATCCATCATGTCTTTTTCGTTAATCCACTTTCTCTCGACAACTTCTCTTCGTATCAATGGTATCATTGCATAACCACCACCGAAGGTAAATGCTCCTATCTTAAAAAATATTAGGAACAATTGCCCATATTCTTTCTTAAGTCCCATTTGATAAACCTCCTTACCCTATTAACACAAGACTCATTCTTTCATGTATAAGACATAGGCCGATTACGCCAACGTCTAATTGAAGAAAGCTGTTAAATGTTATCAGATAAGTATCTCATTCTTATCTAATACCAAATAACAGCTTTCTTTATTCCTAATTATCTTCAATTTTTAGAATACTATCCATAATTATTATAGCCCCGTATAAGAGAGCCAATTAAAATCAGCAAAACTATCGCTCTCTCTACCTTTTGACGTGATATACATGCCAATCGTACAACCTACAAATCCACCTGCCACTTCTGTACTAAGGGAATTCGTGTTGATGTTCTGTGCAAGAACTTGTTCTTTCCCTTCTTGCTTATAACGGATAGAAAGTACTTGATCTTGTCCCGATACTATAATTTCTAGTGGTCTAGGCATAATTTCTTTCCTACCAAGTTCAAAACTCTCTTCGTTATTTCTCATCAACGCTTTCATATAGGTCTTATTGTCCTCTTTCACCACCGTGGCTGTTAAATAATATTCATTACTTTGTACAATTGCCATACCAGCTTCTTCGCCTTCCACGATGTTACAAGTTAGACGAGTAGAGGCTTGGAATCGATGATGTTGCTGTCTCACACCTACATAAGTAGAGCTAACTAAATCGTCAATTGTTTCCTTACGGGCATGCATTCTTAGAATTCCTTGTTCTGGAAGAATCTCATATGCCGCTTCATCAGGGTTGTGTAAGAATACAAAATGTGGATCCCATGTTTCTTCATAGAAGTGATAACAGTGATTATGATATGTTTGTTCTTGTTCTTCTAATGGCACCTCAATTTCATCTGTTATGATTCCAAGTCCTGGATTCACCACCGGCCATCCGTCATCCCATTCTACTTTAGCCAAGAAGGTTTCTCTTCCCATATTACAATAGCCTTGTTTTGGTCTTGAGGCTAATAATACCATATACCATTCACCGTTCTTATCCTGAACTAAATCACCATGACCTGTATTAATAATAGGATAATTCTTTCCAAGGTGTCTATGTGTAACAATCGGATTTCTCGGACAGGATTCATACTCTCCAAACAATTCCTTACTTCTTGCAATGGTCACGGAATGCTCAAATCCTGTCCCACCTTCTGCAATCATTACATAATAATAGTCACCTATTCTATATAGATGAGGTCCCTCCACCCAATTGGAAGGATTCATAGAACCTCTCCAAAGGACACGAGAGTTGCCTAATAGGATACCTGCTTTTAGATCTAATTCCTGAATCCATATTTCACAGTCTCCCCAGTAAGCTTCACCGTTAGAATTGGCTCTTTGTCCTACGTAATACGCTTTACCATCTTCATCAAAGAATAACGTCGGATCAATTCCATCGGCACCCTCTAAGAAATACGGTTCTGACCAAGGACCAGCTGGGTCTGTTGCTGTAACATAGAAGTTACCACCACCGCCTACATTGGTGGTTATCATATAGAATGTTCCATCATGATAGCAAATACTTGGTGCAAAGATACCACCAGAATGCCATTGATCATCAAGACTAACTTGACTCTTTCTTGTTAATACGTTGCCTATTTGGGTCCAGTTTTTCAAATCTTTACTATGAAAAATCGGTACTCCAGGGAAATATGTAAATGTAGAATTCACAAGGTAAAAATCTTCTCCAACTGCACAGATAGATGGGTCTGGATAATAACCAGGTAGGATTGGATTTGTCACTTTCATATAAATAACCATGCCTTTCTAAAACCTGCGAACTTTTGGACGCAGGAACAAATTTGTTTGTTGTTATAATCAAAAGTATAGCGATTTTCACCTTGTAATTCTTCTATTGACTTGCTAAAAACTAGTACAATTCTGCTTTACATATCTATTCTTAACTAATTAGTTGTCCGTCTCATCCCATGGATAGATTACGCCCCACTCTTTACGAAGAGAATCCATTAATTCCATCACCTTAATTGTTTCTGCATGTGGCATTTGTGGGCATTCTAAAAGACCATTTTTCATCGCTTCTACACACGCTTCCACCTGATACTCATAGCCAGTTATCTGATCTTTAAACGTCTCTTTCTTAAGTAATTCATCATTACTATTATAAACTCGAATCTCTTCACAGTTATTTATGTTTTGAATCTCCATATAACCTTGTGTACCACTAATGATTCCCATTCGATTGGTTCTTGCCATGAATGTGCTATGAAGAGAAGCCATCTTACCGTCTGCATAAGATAAGGTAATTGTATTCATACTGTCCACACCAGTGTCTGTTATTATCGCAGTTGAAGATACCTCTGAATAATTAGAACCAAGTACCATACAAGCAAAATTAATCGGATACACTCCCAAATCAAGTAACGCTCCACCTGCTAATTCTGGTTTAACTAAGCGCTCCACTTGACCAATCGCATAGCCTAGATTCGCAGTTACAGAAGTCACATCACCAATTATTCCACTATCAATAACTGCTTGTATTCTTTCTCGACTTGGCATATATCTTGTCCAAATTGCTTCTGTTATAAATACTTTCTTTTCCTTTGCTAGCGAAAGAATTTCCTTTGCTTGCTTTGCATTGGCAGTGAAGGCTTTCTCACATAACACAGGTTTCCCATGTTCAATACATAGTCTAGCATGTGCATAATGATGGGAATGTGGTGTCGCAATATAAACCAATTCTACCTCATCATCTTGCACTAGTTCTTCGTACGAACCGTATGCTTTCTCAAATCCATTCTTTGTGGCGAACTCAGTCGCTTTACCTATATCACGGGAAGCTACTGCATAGCTTTCAATTCCATTCATCTTACTAATGGTATTTGCCATAGTTTGTGCAATATTCCCTGCTCCAAGAATTGCAAATTTCATATTCCTATACCTCCTATTATCTATATACTACTTATTATACACGTATATCCTGTGTATTACTATAAAAATACGCTATCATAAACTCACTTTATCGTACATTCACTTTATCTTAAGCTTACGTAATATAAATCCTAATAAGAAAATATGCTCCTCCTTGTGTCAGCAGTAGTTACAATCGTTATTGCTTATCATAACTAACTACCACAAGGGGAGCACATCAACTTGTGAATGTTTTCTACCAATTACATATACATGTTACATAGCTTCTCGTAATTTTTTAGCAAGCTCTTCACACTTTTCATCATCAATCATAACTTTACCACTATTCATGGTAAATGTTCCACCCCATTCGCTTCCACCTTCATATTTGGGAACTAGGTGAAAATGTAAGTGGTGCCCAGTATCACCATATGCACCATAATTGATTTTGTTTGGCGAGAAAGCTTTATGCATAGCACCTGCTACTTTAGCAATTTCAGCAAAATAATCATTTCTTTCTTCATCTGTTAAGTCAATTAATTCGCTTACATGTTTTTTGTGAGCTACTATTACACGACCTGGATTGCTTTGTTCCTTAAAGATAAATACCAGACTATTCTCCATCTCCATTGCTAAGTATCCAAATGTAGCTACTAGCTCGCCCTGCATACAATAGGCACAGTTCTGATCTTTCATACTACTCTCCTTATGTAATTCATTTCGTATTTTGCCAAAAGATTCAGATAATAACTCCTGCTTTAATAATATCATAAATCAAAGTAAATAACTATCTTGTTAAACAAGTTATGGTCCAAAGTCTACATAGGAATATGTATTTGCTTCCATTCCCTAGGATAATTCTAAGTATTCGTTACATGTAATTTTGAAACATTGTGGCTTTTTATGCGTTAGTTCTTCGCTCCGCTTATCTGGTTGTGAATCACCAACATAGACCAAATAGGTTCCCGGTAACACCACTCGTTTTCCTTCCTCATCGCATAATGAGAAGGCTTCTACTCCTAAATGAATACCTATGTGTTTCGTTTCACCTATAGATATTGCTACTTTCTTGAAGGCTTTTAGTCCTGCATTTGGTGTATTCTCACGTACTGCTTTCACATAGACTTGTAGAGTTTCTCTTGCATCCATATTTCCTGTATTGGTTACATCACAAGTGATTTCAACGCCATCCTTAGTTATTACTTCCGAGGATAAAGCAACATTAGTAATCTCAAATGTAGTATAGCTTAGTCCATAGCCAAATGGATAAAGCGCCTCGTTCTTCATATAGCGATAAGTTCGATTCTTCATAGAATAATCCGTAAATGCTGGTAATTCTTCCGCCGTACGATAGAATGTGATTGGTAATTTAGCTTCTGGTGAGAACTCTCCGAATAATACTTCTGCAATTGCCTTACCACCTTGTGCACCTGGATACCAGCCTTGAATAATTGCCGGTATGTGTTCCTCTGCAAAGTTAACTGCTAATGCACTTCCTGATAAAATTACTAAAACAACTGGTTTTCCTGATTCATACATTACCTTTAATACTTCTTCTTGTAAACCTGGAAGACTCAGATTCGGTTTGTCTCCACTTGCGTATTGATTTCCTTCATCCCCCTCTTCACCTTCTAATCCAGAATCTAATCCAAGACAGGCGATCAAGACATCACTTTCCTTGCAGATTCCTCTTACTTCAGCAATTCGATCATTTTCTTTTCCCAAACCGCTAATTCGGTCTTTATATAGATGGCAGCCTTCTGAATATAAAACACGAACATCATCACCAAGATAATCCTGAATTCCTTCGTTAATCGTTACATAACGTGATGCTGTTCCTTCATAATTACCAACTAGTGCTCTTCTGTTATCTGCATTCGGACCAATAATCCCAATAGTCTTAATCCCATTCTTATCAAGAGGAAGTAAATTCCCTTCATTCTTAAGCAGCACCAAGGTCCTTTTAGCCGTATCAAGATTCTTTTCCTTCATTATTCTAGAATCCACTATTCTATAGTTAATAGCATTGTATGGTACTTTCTTAGGGTCATCAAACAAACCTAACTTCATTCGAGTTGTAAACAAACGCTCAACAGCAGTAGTTACTTGTTCCTCTGAAACCTTTCCTTCTTTAACCGCTTGCGCTAGATACAAGAATATATTACCACAATTCAAATCACATCCCATAGAAACAGCTAATGCTACAGAATCAACTGGGGAGTCTGTTACATGATGATATTCATGAAAATCTTTAATCGCCCAACAATCAGATACAACATGACCATCAAATCCCCATTGATCTCTTAGGGTATCTTTTAATAAATACTTACTACCACAGCAAGGTTCTCCATTGGTCCTATTATATGCACCCATAACGGTTTCTACTTTTGCTTCCTCCACACACGCCTCGAATGCTGGTAGGTATGTCTCCCACATATCTTGCATATTTACCTCTGCATTAAAAGAGTGGCGAATATCCTCTGGTCCCGAATGTACCGCAAAATGTTTTGCGCAAGCAGCCGTCTTAAGGTAATTCTCATCATCGCCTTGAAGACCTTTAATATAACTAACCCCAAGTCTAGCGGTTAGATAAGGGTCTTCCCCATAGGTTTCATGACCGCGTCCCCATCTTGGATCTCTGAATATGTTTACATTAGGAGCCCAAAAAGTAAGTCCTTTATAGATATCCGTATCACCAAATTCTTGTTGCATATTAAACTTTGCTCTTGCTTCCGTTGAAACAGCATCTGCAACAGACTTCAGTAGTTCCTCATCAAAACTTGCTGCAAGTCCTATAGCCTGTGGGAATATCGTTGCTACTCCGGCTCTTGCAACTCCATGTAATCCTTCATTCCACCAGTTATATGAACTAACGCCAAGTCGTTCAATTGCTGGTGCTCCATGTAACATCTGAAAACATTTTTCTTCTAGTGTCATCTTACTTACAAGTTCTTTTGCAAGTTCTTTATATTCTTTGATCTTTTGTGTATTATGTACTAATTCTGACATAAAATTCACCTTCCGTATTCGTATTTTTTATCATATATTAATAAATCCCAATATAATATCCTCATAAACATCACTACTCACTATCTAAATTAACACAAGTCCTTAATAAATCGTTCTATTTTCTGCGTCTATAATTCCTGATTTACGATAAAAATACGTGTTAATCTGATCTCTCCATTCCTTTGCGAGGCGTAATTGCTCCTCTAGACGAGGCACCATTCTATTATAGGCTGCTAAAGGTAAATACTCTTTAATCTTATCCAAAGCCTTCATCATATTTTCTACATTTTCAACTCCATCAAAATGTGTATCATAGATATGTTGAATTACGGATTTGCCGCTTTTTAATATATGGGTATATGATACATGATGAAAGAATAAGAGTAATTCATCAGGGCATGTTTCAACTGAATTGTAGGTGCTTGCCAAAGGCTCTTGATACGTCATCGCATACCCTGTTCCCATCTCACTTCGGTCCACTCCAATCCCTAGATGATCTGCTCGGTGGTAAGTTCCCCAACGATCATATTCATAACCATCTACATTAGGACCATAATGATGATTGGGATTTACCATCCAACCGATTCCAAGTGGTGCTGTATATTGTTCATAGATAGGCCATGACCTCATTAATATATCTGTTATTGTAGTAATCATCTCTTTATTGGAACCAAAAGTCACTTCTACCCATTCCCTAGCGATATCCTCTGCAGTACAATCCTTTTGATAGGCTAATCTACCAAAACCATATAGATTCGCTGCTGCCAAATCATGCCCTGTCCAGTTTGAATCATTCCCTGTATTAGCAACTGCCGCAATACCGCAATTCTTCTGATTTAATGCTTGACCGCTAATGATTTCCCGAATCGTGTCTTTCCGATCCTGTAGATAAGTATGAAACTGTAATATTTGTTCAAACATCGGTATAAGATAGCAAATATGTTTCTGTTGTCCTGTGTATTCTTGCGCTATCTGTACTTCTAACATTTGATTCGTATTATGTAATGCCCCAAACAATGGTGTAATCGGTTCCCTAACTTGAAAGTCCATTGGTCCATTTTTAATCTGCAAAATCACATTATCAAGAAACTTACCATCTAACGGTTTGAAATTATCATATCCTGATCTAGCGCGGTCTGTTACTTTGTCTCTCCAATCTTGCTGACAATTATATACGAAGCATCTCCATATGATTAACCCTTCATAAGGTGCTACAGCTTCTGCTAGCATATTGGCTCCGTCGGCATGAGTCCTTCCATATGTAAATGGCCCTGGTCTTCCTTCTGAATCTGCTTTTATTAAGAAACCTCCAAGGTTTGGAATATTCTGATAAACTTCCACCATTTTTTCTTTCCACCAAGTTCTTACTTCTTCATCTAAAGGATCTGCACTGTGCAAACCACCAAGTACCATAGGTGCTGCAAAATTCAAACTAAGAAACAATTGAATGCCATATTCTTTGAAGATATATGCCATTGCACGAAGTTTATCATAATACATATCACTAATCAAACCAGTTGCACAGTCCTTCACATTTACATTATTAATTACTGTGGCGTTGATCCCAACCGAAGCAAGTAACCTAGCATACATTCTTGTTCTTTCATTCACAATAATTTCATTTTCTTGAAAGAAGAAAGAATTCCCTGCATATCCTCTTTCAATACTACCATCTAAGTTATCCCAATGATTTAACATTCGATATGGAATATCTGGTGCCATCTTATAATCTATATTTCTAACCGACTGATTTCTTTGCAAATAACGAATTAATTCATATACACCATATAAAAAACCTTTACTATCTCCTGCTTGTATTACGATAGCCTGATCTTTATTATATATGTGATACCCTTCTTTTTGAATACTTTGATCTGCCACGAAATAAATCCCCGAATTCGTATTATATTCTTCCTGCCCATTCGGATTATGAATACTCTCACAATCAAATCCAAGAATTTCTTTAACTGCTAGTTGTAATTCCTTGATTGCGGTTTCTATTACCAAATCTAAATCTTTAACATAGATACAACCAAAGAATGTACAATCCTCATAATTACATAATTTATGGTATTTTAGCCAAGCTTTTTCATATTCCATAGTACTTTGTATACTCCTTTTCACATGAATAATTAGTAGACTCTCCTTACATTTGATTTAGTTTGTATTTCAATTTTTATAAGATTGAAGTATAATGAAAATAGTAGCATTAATAATTAACAAAGTGAGGACAATCTATGATTGAAACATTACATGGCATACGCGAAACCGTTAAGTATCATGATTTGCCTGGTATTAAGTTATATCTAAATAGAGAGGCTGAGAATTATCCTCCTCATTGGCATACTGCTTTGGAGATAATTATGCCTTATCATAATTCTTACACCATTATAGTTGATGACACTTCTCATACAATTAGGGAAGGTGAACTCTTTCTCATTGCACCAGGAACCATTCATCAATTACAAGCACCTTCAAGTGGAGAGCGTTTGATACTTCTTATTGATTATTCTCAGATTTGCAACGTGAATGGGATGAATGCTTTACTACCTTACCTACGCCCTTATGTCTTAATTAACTATGAAGAATCGAAGCAAACTCTTCAAACATTACAAAAATCTATTAATGCCATTTATCAAGAATATGTACAACCTTCCCCATACAAAGAAGCAAGCCTTAAAGCACTCATCATTCAGTTCTTTGTTTCCATTGGTCGCTATAAAATGAATGCAACTGAGAAATTTCCTGGTATTGCAATCACAAAGCAATATGAATATATCGAGAAATTCATGCAAATTTGTGATTACATTACTGCTCATTGCACAGAAAATCTAACTGTAGACGAGTTAGCCGTAATCGCAGGTTTTAGTAAATTTCATTTTATACGTCTATTCAAGCAATTCACCAATGTTACGTGCTATGAATATTTAATACAAAAACGAATCGAACTCGCAGAACGCTTACTTATCGAACCAAACTTGACAATTACCCAAGTTGCTCTACAATCAGGTTTTGGAAGTCTCTCTTCTTTTAATCGAGTATTTAAAGTTTCTAAAAATTGTACACCAACAGAATATAAGAACATGAACGTACATAAAAGCTTATAACTATCTTATTCTATACCTCTTGCAAAAGGTGCCATTGGTAAACCTGCTTCATTATAGAGAAGGGCACCTTTTGGAGCATTAGAATGACAATATCTAAGATATCTCGGTCTTTCTTCCTTTTCCCATTGTAAATGAATTCTGTTCCCCGCAACTTTTGCTTGAACTGTTTCATAAACTGCCTCATCACCTGCCACTTGAAAATCAATTAATTCTTCTACTGGCCTATGGTTTCGACTGATACGATCTTTTATTAATAATTTACTAACATGACCACACGTAATTATAATCTCTGTCTGTTTCTCTTTAGAATCGATATGAATTTGTTCAATGGTTGGTCCACTATATTCTATATTCATTCCATATTGTTTTGCACATACAAGTCTCGCAAGACGTTCCCCAACCTCCATTTTATTCAAAGGGTGGAGATCATTATCTTCTCCTAAGTCAATCGCACAAACCAATCCTGTGTTCTCAATATCTAATAGACGTTCTTGTTCTTCTCTAAGTTCAGGCCACCCACTATTTACTTCATCTAAATCAATAGTAAAATTAGGCAACTGTACATAATAAAATGGAAGGCTACCTTGATTCCATTTTTCTCGGTAACCACGGATCATCTCTGTACTAAGTGCCTCATAATTATAAGGATAGTCTGTGTTTCCTTCTCCTTGATACCATATTATACCATTTATAGCATATCTATGACAAGGAGCCATCATACCATTATAGAGTCCTGTTGGTTTCCAGTTCACAAAATCAGTTGGTGGTATCTTACCAGCATACGCACCGATTCGGTAACACCATGCACCAGTAAGATCAATAAACTCCTCCATCTTATGGTATTCTCCTGTGAATATCTTGTAATCCTTGTTAGGAGTAAATCGCCCACCACCATTCTCACTTTTAACACGTATTGTAATAGTATTTACACCTTCATGAAGAACTTCCTTTGGTATGTTGTATTTTCTAGGTGGATATTGATACTCTGTTCTTCCAATTAAGATTCCATTTATATAAACCATATCGCTATCAACTATTGTCCCAAGCCATAAGTTTACCTTCTTACCAAGCATACTCTTGGGAATTATTATATCTTTTCTAAACCATACGACTCCGATGAAATCTTTTAATGGAGTGTACTCAAAAAATCCAGGTAACTCCATCGTATCCCATTCGTTTATATAACAATGGTTTTTATACCATTTTTCTTCTAACCCAATGTCGCGCTTATCCAAATCACTATGCCATTCCATCATCTGTTGTTCATTCTTGTATTGTTGATGTTTTACAAACATATCATTAGAATAGGTATCTGCTAGATCTAAATCTTTTTTGAAATCAGCTAGCATATCTCGACTCATCCATGATTGTATTCTAGAACCACCATAAGTAGCATTAATCAAACCTATTGGTACATTGGAATTCTCATATAAGAATAAACCAAAGAAATACGCCGTAGCTGAGAACTCTCTAATTGTATCTACCTGCGCTTCCTTCCAACTACCACCTAGAAGTTCTTCCGTTTCCTTATGGAAATCACAACATTCTATAATCTTAAACTGTCTTACATATGGCATGCTGACATTCTCAATTATCTCTGGATATTGATCTTTCACCCTCTCCATTGGCAATTCCATATTGGATTGGCCTGCACAGATAAACACATCACCTATACATACATTCTTAATACAATATTCTTCTGCTTCAGAATCTCTTATTATAAGTTGACATTCAGTCGATTCTTCCTTTGTATCGATCCATATTTCCCAATATCCTTCTTGATTAACGATCGTAGTTTTAACTTGTTCCTTCTCTTCTAATAGTCTTAATAAAATTACAGTAATCTCTCTACCAGAACAATCATACCCCCATATACGGACATGTGTATTTCTCTGTAGAATCATTCCATCACTAATTAATCTTGGTAACCTTAAACAACCCATAGTAACAAATACTCTCCTTAATTTTTACGTTTATATCATTAATGGTACCAATTAGAATCTATAGACCCTAGTAACTAACTTCTAGATTAACTATAACAAAGTTCTTAAAAGACTACTAATTTAAAATTGCTTACTATTTGATAGAAATTGCTATTTTGCACGAAATTTGAAAAAGCAGGCATTCCCAAACAGCAATGCCTGCTATATATTTACATTAATATTTTATTTACCATATTCTATAATTCCCACTTAATGCAAGGAATGCAAAGAAGTAGAGGCAATTGTCATAATATCTTCTCTTACCTGTTCTTAATGGCATATCAAAGAAACGTTGTACCCATTCTTTATATTGTTTGTCCTTTGCAGCAAGAGAAGCCTGCGCTACGGTTGCTGTAATTCCATACGGATGCAGTGCCTCCTGTTCAATAACGGTACCATCTACTTCATATATCTTATAGGGTTCTCCCTTTCTTACTACACCAAGATAATGTTGAATACGATCTACTGCTATTCTCTGTCCACAGTCAATACCAAACCATTCATAGTCTAAACCAATGTTTGCAGCAGTACGGTATGCGTCACTGTAGAACCAGTCATGTCTTTCGTGTCCCCATGCCAGTTTTCTACTCATTGGACTTCCGTCAAATTCAGCATACTCAGCACTAAATCCAGTAACGGGGTGGCATGCTTTAGCTAGATATTCACGACTAGCTACCGTCGCCTTCTTCCAAAATTCACGATCTTCTTCATAAGCCCACTGTGAAAACAATTCATAAAAATGTGGTAAATGATAAGAAGGATCTGTAAAATCAATACCGGGAACAAACAGTATCTGATAATTCTCTCTGTTCCACATTGGATGCCCTGCTCTGCCATTCTCCCCTTTGTGGATACAAGCTTTCAAGATTTCCTTTGCTTCCTTAGAATAAGCAAAGATTCCCTCACCGTCTCCCCATCTATGAGACGCAAAGAACAACGCCATTGCAAAGAACTCTTCACCATCTGGTGCTGGTCCATATGCATTCTTCGTTCCGTCGATCGCACAAGACCATGCAAAATATCCTTCATTCTCTCCAGAATCCAGCCACATAAATGTCTTCGCCCATTTCCATAGACGGTCAAATTCTTCTTTCATATTCAACTGAACACAAATCATCATCGCGTAGGACATTCCCTCTGTTCTTACATCATTATTACCTGTGTCTACAATATATGCCAAATCCTCTCCGCACTCAAAATATAACCGCTCATCATCTGGTCCGTAGAAGAATGTCTGTTTGATCTCTTGTAAACGGTTTTTAATCTCTTCTTCTTTAATCCCGATCTCATTAAACATATTTCGATAACTTTTTTTCATATTATCACTTCTCACTGTCCTACCAAATAGATATAGTGGAGTGAGACTCCTTTCTTATAACTTAATTATAAATAAAGTTGCTAAATCTAGCACTACCACCTATTTGTTTTGTTGCGTATGCAAACAATCCAAAACGGCATCCCGTAAAATGATCCATCTTAAAATATAACTTATGCTTCACTCCGATTTGTACGAATTCTGTTCCATTGTGATAGTAGAATATCGCTTCATCCGCCATATTCTGAAAATTCACCTCTACCTTTACTCTCACCTTACCTTGGTTCACTACTATTGCTTCCCATTCATGACCTTCTGAACTGTCTTGTCCCATCGCGCTTAAAGAATCATCGGTTGACTCTCTGTTTTTCATGACCAAATAGTACTTGCCTTCTCTTTTTGTAACTGCAACCATACCATAGCACCCCTGTAAAGCACATAGTCCTGCATAATCTCCTTCCAAGATACCCTCTGCATCAATCGTAACTTCAGCAAAACAACTTGGGAATAACATTCTTTGGGTTAAAGTATTCCTTGCTTGTATCAGATTATTACACAACTTAGCTGTCGTAATCTGATAATATCCTTCTTCCCCATTGAACAACATATTGTCCCTGTCTGGTTCATGATTAAACTGCCATTGCTTTTTCATAATGTATTTATCTTTCCCTGCAGCCATAAAATCATCACTTCCAACCAATGGACTATACCAATAATCGGGTCTTGTACTATTCGTTATGATCGTTTTAGGCACCTTTCCTCTCTCACCAAAGATAGGAAAATCATTTTCCCACGTAACTGGAACTAGTACAGGAATTCTACCTACTGCACCATGGTCCTGAAATAATACACCATACCAATCCCCTTCTTTGGTATCTACAATACCACCCTGCGCCACGCCCTGATTACAATAATCTCTATCATCATCAAGTACATCACCTCCAATGAATTCTCCATCCAGTGATGTTGCAAAAAAGCACGCTTCTACACGTTTCCACATATCTCGTCTGGAATGTATGAAGAATACGTAATATTTCCCATTTATTTTATACATATGTGAACCTTCGTATCCTAATCCAGGATGTCCCTCATCATTAACAATAAGGCGGTGAAGTCCTCCCTCCATTGGTACCGATAAATCTTCTTTTAATTGTGTAATCCATATTTCTTTATTTCCATATACGATATATACTTTATCATCGTCATCAAAGAAGAGTGAACAATCATGGTAGAACCCTTCTATACTATGTTTTTCCCATTTATTCTCGATATCCTTAGCTGTATAGAGATATGTTTTCTGTGTATCGTTTGCTACAAAACATACGTAATATGTACCCTTGTTGTATCGTATAGAAGCTGCCCACATACCTTGTCCATAGATATTTTTTTTTCCTTCCATACATTGTCCCTCTGAACTATCAAGTGTTTCATATACATAAGTTGCATGTTCCCAATGGATTAAATCATAAGAACGCAATATTTCACATCCTGGCATAAAGTGCATTGTTGTCGATACCATATAATAAGTATCTCCTACTCTAATCACATCTGGATCCGGATAATCAAGTTTAGTAATTGGATTAGGGTTCATAATAATCCTCCTTGTCTTATTGGGTTGTCTAAATACCTATCAACACACTATCGTATAGTGATTTTATACTAATTATAGTGAACTTCCTACAAAAGGTCTTATATAAAATTGCTTACTATTAAACACAAATTGCTATTTTATTTCAACTAAACGATATTCTATATTTATTATATAAACTTACCTTCCTCTACATATAAAATATCTGTAATGGCCGGAATCAACAATGCTACCATGGCTATTTCCATACATTCTTCCCATTATGCACAACAACCTTTCTTTTATTATTACATTGCAAAAACGCAGAATGGAAAAAGATATTATTTCTAATTTAAAAAATATATTTTCTCATACTGATGCTAATGAATTATTTATACGAGGTCTATCATTTTTAATATAGGAACAATTATATCAACATCATCTATCGAAACAGGATATCAGAAAATCCCTTCATACTCTTACAGAGCAGCTATCGGATGCAATTAAAAAAATAACTGATATTGCTACCATAAATGGTTTTAACAATATCAGTTATTTTAATCGTGAATTTATGAAATTAATGAAAATGACACCTTCTGAGTATCGTAAGTCGATGGTGCCACCACTCTAATCTTTTACTCCTTACTGCCTCTTTGACCACACATAACTCATGCGCCAATCAAACAAGTCAGTCTTCTAAATCTTAGTAATTCTCAGCTTTAACTTGGAAATAAGCTTGTGGATGGTCACATACTGGACAAATATCAGGTGCTTGTTTACCAACAACAATATGTCCACAATTTGAACATTGCCAAACAGCATCTCCTTCTTTAGAGAATACAAGTCCACCTTCAATATTAGCTAATAATTTACGATATCTTTCTTCATGTTCTTTTTCAATATGACCAACAGCTTCAAATAAGTACGCTATCTTATCAAAACCTTCTTCTTTGGCTTCCTTAGCAAAAGTTGCATACATATCAGTCCACTCATAATTCTCGCCATCGGCAGCATCTTTTAGATTTGCTATTGTGTCTGGCATACCATCATGTAATAATTTGAACCATATTTTCGCATGTTCTTTTTCATTGTTTGCAGTTTCTTCAAATAAAGCGGCAATTTGTACATACCCTTCTTTTTTTGCTTTTGAAGCATAGTATGTATACTTGTTTCTTGCTTGTGATTCTCCTGCAAATGCTGCTAATAGATTTGCTTCTGTTTTAGTTCCTTTTAATTCTGACATGTTTGTTTCCTCCTTTGATCTAACTAAAAATAATCATATGAAATTAAAGTAAATACCATAAATTTCATCATACCATTTTTATTATATCATATTTTACTGATTTTTTAAATGGTAAACTACAAAAGCAACACACATAATCTTTTATCAGAATTTTATCATTTTTTATCATAACTATCTAAAAAGGAATGGACAACACCCTTTTGTTTATATGATATTAAAGTGTCAAGGCTTACATTATGGATACTATTAAAGATATTCGTTTCAATTGTTGGATTATCTTTCTTGAGTTTTTTAATTAGTTGTTTTACTTCTTGGCGTTTTGAGCCACCACCACCATTATCACAAATTGTACAATGTTCCGTGAATCGACATGCGCATTGAATGAATTCTAAGTCATTGTAATTCTTCCATGCTATTACATTCTCTTCTAAGATACAATACATTGGTCGGATTAATTCCATTCCTTCAAAGTTAGTACTGTGTAGTTTCGGCATCATTCCTTGAATCTGTGAACCATATAACATACCCATTAATGTGGTTTCAATAACATCACTCATATGATGTCCAAGGGCAATTTTATTACAACCAAGTTCTTTTGCTTTCGCGTAAAGATTTCCCCTTCTCATTCTTGCACATAAGTAACATGGTGATTTATCAATTTCATTAACAATATCAAAGATATCCGTTTCGAATACTACAATCGGTATCTCTAATAATTTGGCATTACTTTCAATCTTCTGACGGTTAATTGGGTTATATCCTGGGTCCATTACAAGATACGTAACTTCAAAAGGAACTTCTGTGATTCGTTGTAATATCTGCATCAACTTAGCTAGTAACATAGAATCTTTCCCACCAGAGATACAAACTGCAATGTGATCCCCTGGCTGAATTAGTTCATATTTTTTAATAGCTTGTACAAAAGGTGTCCATATTTCTTTTCTGAATTTTTTATTAATACTTCTCTCTATTAATTGACAAGTTGTTAATTCTCTACTCATATCTAATTATTTCTCCTACTATCTAATTATTTCTGCTAATTTTCGTTATCTTATTGATTTGACTAGATCTGCTTATTCTTAATTGGAATAGCATAGATTAAGCTTCTCTAAGAAATAATCTAACTCTTCTTTTGTTGTCATATGGCTAATACTTATTCGAAAAGACGACATAGCTCTCTTCTTATCCTTGGTTATTGCAAAAACTGGCTTAGAAGGCGTAGTCTTTACAGCACAAGCCGACTTTGCCGACAAGCAAATTCCATATTCGGTAAGCTTCTCTTGCATAACATACCCACGAATGCCTGGTACACTGATGTTTAGAATGTGTGGTACGCTATCTATCGGACTATTAATTACTACGAACTTCATAGTTTCAAGTTGACTGCGTAGGTACGTATTTCTCTCTTTTACAACCTCATATCGTTTTTCAAACTCCAAATCGGATAATTCTATCGCTTTTTGAATAGAAGCTGCCAAAGCAACAGCTGGCGTACCACTACGATAAATCGTAGTACTTACTCCACCATGTATTAATGGCTCTATTATTAAATCCTTCTTCTTAATTAGAACTCCGCAACCATTTAATCCATAGAATTTATGTGGGGTAAAACTTATGGTATCCGATATATTAAAATCAAATCTTACTTTCCCTATTGCTTGCGTTGCATCAATATGCAAACGACAATTAGGGAATTTTTTTAAGATAGCAGCAATTTCTTCTAAGGGTTGAATAACACCTAATTCACTATCAACAGCACAAACTGTCACTAGTACCGTGTCCTTTCTTAGTAGCTCTCTAAGACTTACAAGGTTAAGTGTACCATCTTTGCATATATCAAGCATGTCTATTTCGTACCCTTGTTCTTGTAGATGTGTTAACGTACCACTTACAGAAGAATGTTCAAGTCCTGAAGTAATAATATGTTTTCCAATATGCCTACTGCTTCTTGCAATACCTTTTATTGCTGCGTTATTGGATTCACTAGCACCTGATGTATATACGATTTCACTTTCAGATAATTCTAGTTCTTTTGTCATACTTTCCGTTATGGAATCCATCTTATCTTTTGCAGCAAATCCAAGCGGATGTAAGGAATTTGGATTTCCAAAAAAATCTTGATTCACCAAACAGAATTCTTGTAACACTCGTTCATCTGTAGGTGTGTTTGCTGCGTAATCTAAATATATCATACTAACTCTCGCCTCTTACTCTATTAAAATCAAAACAATTTTGTTACATTTTATTCTACATGTTTTATAGGAATAGTAGTATTATAACATACATAATTATAGAAGGACAACATTTTTCACTAGACGGCTTCTATTTAGTCGTAAACTTATTAGAATACCTTTCTAAGCTCAATCGAGTAGGAGGGAAATTCAACTAAATTTCCCGACCTCTCACACCACCGTGCGTACCGTTCGGTACACGGCGGTTCAATCAACTTAACCTGAAAC